>OZ241993.1:0-1816663 GCA_965204575.1 uncultured candidatus Poriferisulfidus sp. | reverse complement strand
TTGGAAAACCCGCCGGGCGGGTCGGGATGCCGATTGTGCCACAGCCAGGCGTTCCGCCGCAAGCCCCGTATGCGGAAACATCTATGACCGATTTAACATATACTCTATTTTGCTCATGAGTATTTTACAGTTATAATGATTTTACTCATGAAGTGAGTGCGCCGGAGTTTATCTTTCATGGCAGACGATTCAAAACCGCTTCTGCGCTACCTTGCGGGCTCGATCAAGGCCGATCTGCAGAGCAAGATGGTATTCCTGGGAGGGCCGAGGCAGGTCGGCAAGACGACTTTGGCGTTGAGTCTTCTCAAGGCGGACAAAAGGCGACACCCCGGCTACCTGAATTGGGACGACCCGAGGGTCCGGCCGGAACTGCTGCGCGGCAATTTGCCCGCCAACGAGAGCTTCCTGGTCTTGGATGAGATCCACAAGTACCCTCGGTGGCGAAACCTCGTCAAGGGGCTCTACGATACCCGCGGAGACCAGATCTCCTTCCTCGTGACCGGATCCGCGCGGTTGGATCACTACCGCAAGGGCGGGGATTCCCTTCAGGGACGCTACCACCACTACCGCCTCCATCCTCTTTCCCTGAGCGAACTGAATGCCACGGCGTCGAAGGACGACCTGGAGGCACTGATGCAGTTCGGGGGATTTCCCGAGCCGCTCCTCTCCGGGGAGGTACGGAAATGGCGGCGATGGCAGAGAGAGAGATTGTCGCGGGTGGTGTATGAAGATATCCGCAGTCTCGAAAATATCCGGCAGATCGCGTTGATTGAGCTCCTGCTGGATGCGTTGCCGGGTCGGGTCGGGTCACCCCTGTCGATCAAAAACCTGAGCGAGGACCTGCAGGTTGCACACGCGACTGTCGACCGCTGGTTGAGGATACTGGAGAATCTGTATGTCTGTTTCCGCATCCCGCCTTTTGGTGCCCCTCGCATTCGCGCCGTCAAGAAAGAAACCAAGCTCTATTTCTGGGACTGGTCCCAGACACGGGACAAGGGCGAACGTTTCGAGAATCTGGTCGCCTGCCACCTGCTTAAATACTGCCATCACCTGGAAGATACGGAAGGCTACCGGATGGAACTCAGGTTCCTGCGTGACACCGACCTGCGCGAAGTTGATTTTGTCGTACTTCAGGATCGAAAACCATTGTTCGCCGTCGAGTGCAAGTCGGGAGAGAAATCACCCAGCAAGGCGATCGAATACTTTCGCCAGAGGACCGACATCCCCGCGTTCTACCAGGTTCATTTAGGCCGGCGGGACCATGTTTCGAACGAAACGCGTGTCCTGCCGTTCCAGGCATTCTGTCGGGAGTTGGATTTGCCTTGATCAATCCGCGGGTTGCTTCCGATTCCGGCTACTTGACCGACAAAGACAACCTTGAGAAACCCCGGCAGAGGCCCAATTTGATAAATATATGGTTCGCCCCCTCCCTGCAAGTGGGAAGCATCCTTGACGATCGATCGGGTGCGAACATATATCCGGCCTCTTGACGGGAGAACGTAGCTCCCGGGCCCCCATGGGTTCCGCACGCGCCGGCCTCATCACTGAGATGACCTCGAAGGCCTGTTTATCAACCAGGTTCCCGACGCGTCGGTCCGACCTGTTTCGCCATGTTCTGCTTCTTCCCTGCAACCGATCGGCAGCCAGTGGCCGCCGGGATTCAGGGGGAAGCCTCAGGCCATAGAGACTTCCTCCCGATAAGCTTCGCCGCTCCTGAGCAGAGCCCAGGCGATGCGGATGTTCTTGTTGGCCAGTGCCACCACCGCGATATTGCGATGGCGACGCCGCTTCACGTCAGAGGCCCAACGGCTGCGGCCGTCCTCTTTCCGTTCCGCCAGCCGCACGACCGAGCTGGCACCTTGGATCATCAGAGTGCGCAGATACCGGTCTCCCCGCTTGCTGATGCCGCCCAGCCGGACCTGTCCGCCCGTACTGTGCTGCCGCGGCACCAGGCCGACACTGGCCGCCGCCTCTCGACCGTTTCGGAAGTCGCCCCCGTCCCGGAACTTCATGACCAGAGCGCTGGCGCATAGCACCCCGACTCCCGGGATCGCCATCAGCCGCTCGCAGGCTTCCTCTGAAGCCGCATGCACCTGGATCCGGGCGCGGTATTGCTCCTCCCGCGCATCCAGCCCCAGCAACTCCTCGTAACCGTCCGCCAGCATCTCGCGAACCTCCGGCAGCAGGCCGTTCTCGCCGTCTTCCAGAAGCTCCGGAACCCGACGCCGGAACGCCTTGACGCCCTGCGGGAGTACCTGTCCGTATTCGTACAGGAACGCCCGCAACTGGTTGACCAGGCGGGTGCGGCTCCGCACCACCCGCTGCCGCGCCCGGTGCCAGTGCTGGATCGCCTGTTCCGACTCCGACCGCACCGGGACGAAGCGCATCGTCGGCCGGCTGACCGCCTCGCAGATCGCCTCCGCGTCCCGCGCATCATTCTTGTTCGACTTCACGAAGGGCGCGACGAAGTGCGGCGAGATCAGCCGGGCATCGTGCCCTTGCCCGATCAGCCGGCGCGCCCAGTGGTGCGCGCTGCCGCAGGCCTCCAGCCCGACCCGGCACGGCGGCAACTGCTCCGTAAACCTTTCCAGTCGGGCGCGCGTAAATCGCTTCTCCAGCACCACCCGGCCCGCCTCGGTCATGCCGCACGCGTAAAAGACATGCTTGGCCAGATCAATGCCCAAATAAGCGATCCGGGAGTCAGGTATAGTAGCTTTCATAGGGTTCGTCCTGCTTTCGCAATGGTTAGTGGTAACCTCATTGTGTCCGCCCAAGGCTGATTTAGGAAGTGGGGCGAACCATCCCATCACTGAGTCTTAATGTTTTCCAGGAGGATATTCGAATGAGCCAGCCTCGCATGATTTCCGCTACGGCGCCGACCCTCGCCATGAACCGGGTCCTGCGCAACACCTACGCGCTGCTTGCCATGACGCTGCTGTTCAGCGCGTTCACGGCGGGACTCTCGATGGTCTTCAACTGGCCGTATCCGGGTCTGGTCTTGACCCTGGTCGGCTACTTCGGACTGCTATTCCTGACCAGCCGGTTCCGCGACAGCGGCTGGGGCCTGCTGTGCGTGTTCGCCCTGACCGGCTTCATGGGGATTACCTTGGGCCCGATCATCAATTACTACCTGATCGCAGTCCACAATGGCGCGCAGCTGGTGGCCACGGCCCTCGGCATGACCGGCGGCATCTTCCTGGTGCTGTCCGGCTACGTGCTGACCACGCGCCGCGACTTCAGCTTCATGGGCGGCATGCTGATGGTCGGCATCCTGGTCGCGTTCCTGTCCGGCCTGGGCCTGGTGGTCGCCTCGATGTTCGGCATGGAGGTGTCCGGCGCGATGCTCGGCATCTCGGCCCTGTTCGTCCTGCTGATGTGCGGCCTGATCCTGTACCAGACCAGCGCCATCATCCACGGCGGCGAAACCAACTACATCATGGCGACCGTGACCCTGTACGTGTCGCTGTACAACCTGTTCACCAGCCTGCTGCATCTGCTGGCCGCATTTGGCGGAGACGATTGAGTCTGTAGGGCCGGCCGGATTCGCCGCACACGCGGATGGCCATGACCCGGAGGGAACGGCAGTAGTTTCGATGCGCCCGGCTTCGGCCGGGCGTAATCCTTTTCTCTTCTTCCAATGAATTCGTCTTCCTCCGACGCTTCGCAACACGGGCTCTGGTCGAAGCGCACCGCGTTCATGTTCGCCGCCATCGGCTCGGCGGTGGGATTGGGCAACATCTGGAAGTTCCCCTACATGACGGGGGAGAACGGCGGAGCCGCATTCGTCCTGGTATACCTCGGCTGCGTGGTCCTGATCGGCCTGCCGATCATGATGGCGGAGATCGTATTGGGCCGGCGGGGCCGCCACAGCCCGGTCCACACCATGCGCCGCCTGGCGGAACAGGACGGCCACTCGACCAACTGGCAGGTCATCGGCTGGCTCGGCATGCTGGCCGGAATAATGATCCTGTCGTTCTACGTGGTGATCTCGGGCTGGACCGCGGCCTACCTGATGGACAGCCTGTTCAACACCTTCCAGGGGTTCGACCAGGCTTCTGCCGAAAGCCACTTTAACCGGCTGGTCGACAGCCCTTGGCGGCTGCTTGCCTGGCACACCCTGATGGTCGTGCTGGTCGCCTGGGTCATCCTGCGCGGCGTCAACCGGGGCATCGAACAGGCCACGACCGTCCTCATTCCCTCGCTCTTCGCGTTGCTGTTGCTGTTGGTCGGTTATGCGGCGCTTTACGGGGACTTCGGAAGGGGACTCGCCTACATGTTCGCGTTCGACCCCACGCAAATCTCGCCGGAGGTCACACTCAAGGCGATGGGTCAGGCGTTTTTCTCTCTGAGCATCGGCATGGGCGCGATCATGGTCTATGGCGCCTACTTGCCGCGCCAGTTCTCCATCCCGGAGGCGGCTGGCGTCGTCGTGACCGCGGACGTGGTGGTCGCGATCCTGATGGGGGTCGCCCTGTTCCCGATCGTGTTCGCGAGCAGCATGGAACCGGGTGCCGGGCCGGGGCTCATCTTCCAGACCCTGGTAATCGCGTTCGGGCAGATGCCCGGCGGCTGGCTGGTCGGCATCCTGTTTTTCGCACTCACCCTGATCGCGGCCTGGACCTCGGCAATTTCGCTTCTGGAACCGACCGTTTCCTGGCTCGTGGATTCGCGCGGGATGCGTCGGCGTACCGCGACCCTGGGCAGTTCGGCGGTGATCTGGATCGTGGGATTGGGCACGGTGGTTTCGTTCAACGTCGGCAGCGACTGGACGGTATACGGGCGGAACTTCTTCGAGTGGATGGACTACCTGACCTCGAATGTCATGCTGCCGATCGGCGGCATCCTGATTGCGATCTACGCGGGCTGGATGGTCAAACGCTCCGTGCTCGAGGAACAGGCGGACCTGGGGAACGGGTTGCTGTTCAAGAGCTGGTTGTGGCTGGTGCGGTTGCTCGTCCCGACTGCGGTCTTCCTGATCCTGCTGCACGGCTTCGGGTGGGTCTGACCGGCTGACCCCGTGCACATCCACCGCGAGGCCCGGGTGCCGTATCCAGCGTCCCGGATGTACGATCTGGTCAACGACGTCGAATCCTACCCGAAATTCCTTCCGTGGTGTCCCCAGGCGGATGTGCTGAGCCGCGGAGAGGACGAAGTGACGGCCCGGCTGACCCTGGCCCGAAGCGGCCTGCACACGTCGTTCACTACGCGGAACGCGTTGATTCCGAACGAACGTGTCGACATGCATTTGCAAGACGGCCCGTTCCAGCACCTGCACGGGGTGTGGACGTTTGCCGAGCAGCCGCATGGCTGCCGGGTTGCGTTGGACATGGAGTTCGAAGTCAAGGGATCGTTCCGCTTCCTGCTGCTGCCGGTCGTCTTCGCCGAGGTGTGCAACCGGCTGGTGCAGTCGTTTGTCGCTGAAGCGCACCGGCGTGCGCGGAGCGGGGATGAAGATTGAAATCGTTGATGCGAGCGTGTCGCGTCCGGAGGCACAAACCCTGACGCTGCCGGAAGGGGCTAGCGTGTCGGAGGCGTTAGTTCGTTTCGGTTGGACGGAGCCGGAAGAGGAAGAGGGCGGGTGGGGGTTCGGCGTGTTCGGACGCGAGGTCTCTGCCGACTACGTGCTGCAGGAGGGTGACCGGCTCGAGATTTGCCCGCCGCTGGAGATGTCGCCGCAGGAGGCGCGCCGCCGTCGGGCGGCAGCAGAGAAAAAGTAAAAGGCTACCCGACGAAATTAATCGCGTTTGGCAGAAGCTGAGCGCGAACGAGATTTCTTCTTGTTCTCGGGAGGAAGCCTCTTGGTACGTCCCGATTTGATCATTTCTTCCAACTGCCGGGTCACTTCCCGGAGCCGCTCGGCGGCATTTGGAGTCTTCGACTTATTCATAGCCTCCTCGTGGGTTCTTTTGCTTTGTGCTAGCTACCGCTAGTTCCGAGGCGTCTGCTCGGGTTCCGCAACCGCTTCGTCTTCGAGTATCTCGGGGGCTGGCGCGTCAGGGCTCGGAACTTCGGTCTCGGAGGTCTCTTCCACGGCCAGGGCATCGCCGGGTTCGAACCACTCGGTCCCCACGTCAATCTCACCGCCAGACTCGATGCTTGCCACCTCGGGGTCGATCCGCACCAACCGGCGGACTTCTTTCAGGCGGCCGTCCTTGAAATACAGGCTGAGCACGTCCAGCCGGGATCTCTTGCCGGTCTCCGTCGCTTCCACGAAGAGCGGATATTCCCAGCGATTGGGATGGAAAGGGTCCCTGACCAGCGGAGTTCCAAGCAGAAACAGCACCTGTCTGAGGTCCATGCCGATACGCAGGTTGCGGATGGATTCTTCCGTTAGGGTGTTGCCCTGCTGTACGGCGACCCGGTGCTGGCCCAGCTCAAAGCCTTCCGGCAGCATGTATTCGCAACCTGCTGCCATCATGCAGCCGCACAACAGTGTCAGGCGGGCGAGGGCCGTCCGGGCCGGAATGATTTCCATAGCCAAATTCTAACAGTCAGGCACTGCCGTGACTGTGCTGGAGCAATGCTTCGGCATGTTCGCGCGCCGTGCGGGTCTTCTCAATCCCCGAAAGCATGCGGGCGAGTTCTTCCACTCGGCCTTCCCGGTCGAGCAACGCGACTTCGGTTCGCACGCCGTCGTGCTTGCGTACGCAGTACTGGTGATGGGCTTGCACCGCAACCTGTGGCAAGTGCGTTACGCACAGCACCTGCAGGCGTTCGGCGAGTTGAGCCAGCAACTGTCCAACAATCTCTGCGGCTCCGCCGCCGATGCCTGCGTCCACTTCGTCGAAGATCATGACCGGCGGTTCGTCGCCGCTGGTCAGCGATTGCTGGATGGCGAGCGACAGGCGCGACAGTTCCCCGCCCGAGGCGATTGCGCTGATCGGGCCCGGGTTCTGGCCAGGGCCGGTAGCCAGGCGGTAGTCGATGTCATCCAGCCCATTCGGCCCGAGAACGCGCTGCGGGTCATGGCTCACTTCGATCTGGAATTCGCTGTGCGGCATGCCGAGTTGCTGCAGGACCTCGGTGACCTGTCCAGAGACACGTTCGGCCGTTTTTGCGCGGGCTTGGTGCACCTTTTGAGCCAAGCCGAGATAATCCTGTTCCAGTCGGCCGACCTCTTCGGCCAGCGCTTCGGCATCGTATTCCGGCGATTGCCATTGCTCCAGCTTTTCGTTCAGATCCCGGGCGTGCTGCCACAATTCCTTCGGCGCGGCCTGGTGCTTGCGGGCAAGATCGTGGATGGCGCCCAGGCGCTGCTCGACTTCGGCCAGGCTTTCGGGATCCAGGTCTATCCGGTCCAGCGCCGCGCGCAGCAGCCCGACGGCTTCTTCCACGCAGTTCATTGCCTGCGGCAGCAATTCCCGGGCCGGCTCCAGATTCGGGTCGATTTGCGCCGCTTGTTCCAGCCGGTCCGCAGCGGCTGCCAGCCGTGCGTATTCAGCATGTTCGTCGTGTTCGTACAGGGTGTCGACTAATTCCTCGCAAAGCACTTTCAATTCATCTGCGCCGGCAAGCGTATGCTGCCGTGCATCCAGATCTTCGTACGTCCCGTCTTCGAGCCCCAAAGCGTTGAGTTCGTCGACCTGAAACTTCAGCAGGGACAGGGCTTGGGCATGGCGTTCGGCATCGCCGCTGAGCGCGTCCAGCCGCGTCCGCATCTCGCTCCAGCGCTGGTAACAATCGGCCAACGCCGCCAGCGTCTCGCCATGTCCGCAGGCGGCATCCAGGATGATTCGCTGCTGATCCCGGCGCAACAGGCGCTGGTGTTCCTGCTGGCCATGGATTTCGATCAGTTGCTGGCCGACCTCGCGCAACGTCCCGGCCGAGGCGGGCGTATCGTTGATGTAGGCGCGAGAAGAACCGCTTCGGGAAATGACGCGCCGCAACAGCAGCCCGTCGTCGAAGTCGAATTCATGTTGTTCCAGCCATGCGCGGGCTTCGGGCCGCGCGGTGGGGTCGCATTCCAGGGTGATTTCCGCCCGTTCGGCATCGCGGCGGATCAGGTTTTGGGTCGCGCGGTTGCCGAGTACGAGGCCGATGGCGCCGACCAGGATGGATTTACCGGCGCCGGTTTCCCCGCTGAAGACACTCAAGCCCGGATGAAATTCCAGGTCCAGCTTCTCGATGACGGCCAGACCGCGGATCGTCAGGGCGCGCAGCATCGGCGGTTAAAGGTTCCAGGATAACTTGCGCCGCAGAATTTCGTAGTAGTCGTGACCCTTGGGTTGGATCAGGTTCAACGGATAATCCTGCCGACGGATTCGGATGCGGTCGCCGACCGTCAATTCCTGGTTGGCCGCGCCGTCGAACGACACCACCCCGCGGCTTTCCGGGCGGCCGATCACTTCCAGTTCGATTTCGCTGTCCAGATCGACCACGATCGGGCGGCTGCTCAGCATGTGGGGGCAGATCGGCACCATCACCAGCACTTGCAGCGACGGGTGCAGGATTGGGCCGCCGCCGGACATGGCGTAGGCGGTGGAGCCGGTCGGTGTGGAAATGATCAGCCCGTCCGCGCGCAGCGCACTCAACGGACGCCCGCTCACCAGGGTCTGCAGTTCGATCATGTGCAGATCCCGGTAGCTGTGGATCACCACGTCGTTGAGCGCGTCCGAGATGCACAATTGTTCTTCGCCGCGCAGCACCTCGCCGACCAGCATCGAACGCTGGTCGATTTCGTATTCGCCATCCAGGATCGCGCCCAGGACGCTCGGGATCTGTTCCGGATAGATGTCCGCCAGGAAGCCCAGCCGGCCGCGGTTGACGCCACAGACCGGGACATTGCGCGGTGCCAGATGGCGGACTGCCCGCAGCAACGTGCCGTCCCCCCCGACGACCACGCCGAGGTCGGCCTGTTCGGCCAGTTCCGGCAACTCCAGTCCTTCCGAGATTTCGAGCACGCGGGCGGTCTCTTCGTCCACCAGCAACTCGCACTTTTTCTTCTTAACCAGCCGGGCGACCCGCCGGATGGATTCCGCGGTGGTTTTTCGGCTGGGGCGGGAGATGATGCCGATGCGCCTGAATTCGGCCATCAGAATTTGTCCGGTGTTGGGTCGGAACTGTATTGTAAGCCCTGCAAGGAGGGATGTTTGAGGGGGAGAAGAAAGGGAAGGCCGGTGGGGTGAGATGCTCTACAGGGGTGGTGTCAAGAAGGTTTGTATCCGTTAATCGCCATCTTCGTCTGGGTCCACATGACGGGGCAAGTCCATGGAATCATGCAGCAGGCGCAGCACTTCAATGGTGGGAGTGCTGGCTCCGGAATTAGCCCGGTACAGCACCAGATGCCGACCCTTTCGCCCTTTCCGCGCCACATGAAGCGTCATGAGTCCCTTGGCGATTTCGTTGCGCTTCTTGGCTCCTGCCGTACTTGGACCTTCTGTCAACGCGTTGATGGCGCGAATCAAGGTCTCAGCGTATACGCTTGCTTGCTTCTTCCCAAAATGTTCTTGTGTCCAGCGGAGAATGTTCTGAAAGTCTCGTTCAGCGATTGCCGTCAAACGAATTGCCCAACGGCGGGTTTTCGCCATCAGCCGTTGTTCTCGTCAGGGAATTTTCCGGCAAGGAACGTTTTTGCTAAGGCGGAGAGGTGGCGGCGCAGTGACTGAGGGGTACCAAAATCCTGAAAACGTCCTGCCTCAATATCGGTAATGCCAGCCTCGGCAGCCTCGCGCAGGGCCTGTAGATAAATCCGACATTCCTCCTCTTGGAGCTCGACCAGCCGGATGCCCTCGCGCAAGACTTCGCTGGCATTTTGATAACGCCCCGAGGAGACGAGTTGCATGATCAAATCTGACTGATGGTTGGTCAGCACAACATTCCGAGTAGGCATGAACGAGTTCTGAAACCTGATTGGCAGATTATACCATTGGCACGATTTGGCTGATTGGTCAGAGAATTTTTGGGCACCCGGATATGCACAAACCTGTCCAAAGAAATGTCCCGACTTGAAAGTGTTTAATCCGAGCCCATAATTAACGGCAATTCGCCGCTTCCGATCCATGACCCCATCCAAATCAAAAAAACCTTCGCCCAAGAAGGCGGCCGAGCCCGAGGAGCCGAAGTCCGGGGAAGCCCCCCCGGATCAGCCCGAAGAAGGGTCGGCGGTCGAGCGCCTGCGCGAAGAAGTGCAGCAGCTCCAGGACGCGCTGGCCCGGACGCAGGCGGAACTGGTGAACCTGCAGAAGCGCCACGAGCGCGAACGCGAGGCGGCGGCACGCTATCGCGTCGAACCGCTGGCGCGCGAACTGCTGGAAATCCTGGACGCGATGGAGGAAGCCCAAGAGGCGATGACGCGGGACGAGGGCGTCCCGGAAGCCGTCCGGGAAGGGCAGGCATTGACCCTGCGGCACATGGTTAACATATTTGACAAGTTTTCAATAGAAATCATTGATCCATCAGGAGAAATATTCGACCCGCAATTGCATGAAGCGGTGGCGATGCAGCCCGCCGGGGAATTCGCCCCCGGGAGCGTGATGGAGGTGTTCCGCAAGGGCTACCGGCTGCAGGACCGGCTGCTGCGCCCGGCCCGGGTAGTGGTGGCGGCCGAGGTGGCATCGGAGGAGCCGGGCGAAGAAAGCAAAGAGACCGGCTCCGGGTCCGCGGACGAAACCGCAGATCCAACTTGATTTCTCACCTATTAATCCACATTTATGAACTAACCGGCCGTGTCGGCCGACCTGGGAGAACAGAACCTCATGGGAAAGATAATCGGTATTGATCTGGGAACCACGAATTCCTGCGTCGCAGTGATGGAGGGTTCGGGTGCGCGTGTTATCGAGAACAGCGAAGGCGACCGGACCACGCCGTCGGTCGTGGCGTTCACCGAGGACGGGGGCGAGGTGCTGGTCGGGCAGACTGCCAAGCGTCAGGCGGTGACCAACCCGAGGCACACGGTGTTTGCGGTCAAGCGGCTGATCGGACGGCGCTTCGACGAGGGCGAAGTTCAGAAGGACATCAAGCTGGTGCCGTTCTCCATCGTCAAGGCCGACAACGGCGATGCCTGGGTCGAGGCGCACGAGAAGAAGATGGCTCCGCCGGAAATTTCCGCGCGGGTGCTCGGCAAGATGAAGCAAACGGCCGAGGAGTACCTGGGCGAGGAAGTGACCGAGGCGGTCATCACGGTGCCGGCGTATTTCAACGACTCGCAGCGCCAGGCGACCAAGGACGCCGGGCGCATCGCCGGGCTCGAGGTCCGGCGCATCATCAACGAGCCGACCGCGGCGGCGTTGGCCTATGGCATGGACAAGAAGCACGGCGACACCAAGATCGCGGTATACGATCTCGGTGGCGGGACCTTCGACATCTCGATCATCGAGATCGCCGAGGTTGACGGCGAGCACCAGTTCGAAGTGCTGGCGACCAACGGCAACACCTTCCTGGGCGGCGAAGACTTCGACCTGCGCCTGATCGATTTTCTGTCGGACGGCTTCCAGAAAGAATACGGGGTCGATCTGCACAACGACCCGATTGCCCTCCAGCGCCTGAAAGAGGCTGCCGAGAAGGCCAAGGTGGAGTTGTCCAGTGCACAGCAGACCGAGGTGAACCTGCCGTACATCACGGCGGACTCCAGCGGGCCGAAGCACTTGAATGCAAAGATCACGCGCGCCAAGTTCGAATCCCTGGTCGAAGACCTGATCGAGGGCACCCTGGAACCGTGCCGGATCGCGATGAAGGACGCCGGAGTATCGGCCGGAGACATTTCCGGAGTGATTCTGGTCGGTGGCCAGACCCGGATGCCGAAGGTTCAGGAGGCGGTCGAGGGCCTGTTCGGCAAGGCGCCGCGCAAGGATGTCAATCCCGACGAGGCGGTGGCGATCGGTGCGGCCATCCAGGGCGGCGTACTGGGCGGCGACGTCAAGGATGTCCTGCTGCTGGACGTGACTCCGCTGTCGCTCGGCATCGAAACCCTGGGTGGGGTGATGACCAAGCTGATCGAGAAGAACACCACCATTCCGACCACCCAGACCCAGGTGTTCTCGACGGCGGCGGACAACCAGCCGGCGGTCACGGTGCATGTGCTGCAGGGCGAGCGGGATCGTGCCGATGCCAACAAGTCGCTGGGCCGTTTCGATCTGGCCGACCTGCCGCCCGCGCCGCGCGGCGTGCCGCAGATCGAGGTGTCCTTCGATATCGACGCCAACGGCATCCTCAGCGTGTCGGCCAAGGACAAGGCCACCGGCAAGGAGCAGTCGATCGTCATCAAGGCCTCCAGCGGCCTGTCGGACGACGAGATCGATCAGATGGTCAAGGACGCCGAGGCGCATGCCGAGGAAGATCGCAAGTTCCAGGAGTTGGTGCAGGCGCGCAACGCTGCGGATGCCCTGATTCATGCCACGACCAAGGCGATGGAGGACTTGGGCGACAAGGTCTCGGGCGAAGAGCGTGCGCAGGTGGAAAGTGCCGCGAATGACTTGAAGGAAGCGCTGAAGGGTGACGACCTGGCCGCCATCGAGGCCAAGACCAAGGCCCTGTCCGATGCCAGCGGCGACATTGCCCAGCGTGCCTATCAGGAGGCGCAGCAGAAGGCGAGTGCTGGCGAGCAGGCTCCCCCGCCTGGCTCCGGGAGCGATGATGGCGTGGTGGATGCCGATTTCGACGAGGTCGACGACCCGGACAAGGGGAACGGCAAGTCCGCCTGACGGGGATGGCTCGATGCCGAACGTCCGATGGCCAAGCGTGACTACTATGAGGTACTAGGCGTCGACCGCCAGGTCAGCGAGGCGGATCTGAAAAAGGCCTACCGCCGGCTGGCCATGAAACACCACCCGGACCGCAACAAGGACGATTCCGACGCGGACAGCAAATTCCGGGAGATCCAGGAAGCCTACGGCGTCCTGTCCGATCCTGAGAAACGTTCCCTGTACGACCGCTTCGGGCACGATGCGGTCGGGGCCTCGGGCGCGTCCGGCTTCGCCGGAGCGGCTGGCGGGTTCGAGGATATATTCGGCGACGTGTTCGGCGACATGTTCGGCCGGGCGAATCGGGGCCGTACGGAATCGCGCGGCGCGGACCTGGCCTACCGGATCGAACTGGACCTGGAAGAAGCCGTGTTCGGGGTCACCCGCGAACTCGATGTCGAAATGGCGGCGCAGTGCGAGACCTGCAACGGTTCCGGTTGCGCGCCCGGCACCCAGCCGGAAATCTGCCCGACCTGCCAGGGCCGCGGCGAGGTGGTGGTCCAGCAGGGCTTCTTCACCTTGCGCCAGACTTGCCCGAAATGCCACGGCGAGGGCCGTATCATTCGCGTGCCCTGCCACGATTGCCATGGTTCGGGGCGCGTGCGCAAGACGCGCACGCTGCGGGTCAAGATCCCGGCGGGCGTGGATCGGGGAGACCGGATTCGCCTGTCCGGAGAGGGTGAGGCCGGCATGCGCGGCGGCGCGGCGGGCGACCTGTACGTGGAGGTGAGGGTGCGCAAGCACCGCCTGTTCCGCCGCAAGGGGGACGACCTGCACTGCGACGTGCCGATCAGTTTTGCCATGGCGGCGCTGGGCGGGACCGTCGAGATCCCGACGCTGGACGGTCACGTGAACCTGAAGATTCCTCCGGAGACGCAGACGGGCGTGTCGCTGCGCCTGCGCGGCAAGGGCGTCCGTTCGATCCGCAGCTCGTCTCAGGGCGACATGATCTGCACCATGGTCGTCGAGACCCCGGTGAACTTGAATGCGGAACAACGGCAACTCTTGGATGAACTGGAGGAGTCCCTGACCGGAAATGAGGTACACTCCCCCCGTGCCGATTCCTGGCTGAAGCGGGGGCGGTATTTTGTGGACAACCTGAAGTCCTGGCTGCACTAGAAAAAAAGGTTTTCAAATGGAAAAAGTTCGAGTAGGGATCGCCGGCGCTACCGGCCGGATGGGCAGCACCCTGGTGCGGGTGGCGCTGGAGACTCCCGGCATTGCGCTGGGCGCGGCCAGCTCGCACAGCCAGGATGAACTGGTGGTCGGGCAGGACGCCGGACTGTTCTCGGGAGGGGAGGAGTCGGGCGTGGCGATTTCCGGGTCGCTCGAGTACTGCCACGGGGATTTCGACGTTGCGGTCGACTTCACGTGTCCCGAATACACGGTGGAACTGGCCCGGTTCTGTGTGGGACAGGGAAAGGGTATGGTGGTCGGCACGACCGCACACAACAAAGAGCAGTTGGAAGCCGTTGCCGAGGCGGCGAAAAAAATCCCGATCGTGATGGCGCCGAACATGAGCATCGGCGTCAACCTGATGCTGAACCTGGTCACCGAGGCCGCCAAGGCGCTTGGCGACGAGACGGACACGGACATCGTGGAACTGCATCACCGCAAGAAGCACGACGCCCCGTCCGGCACTGCGCTGGCCTTGGGCAAGGCGGCGGCGAAGGGAAGGGAACAGGCATTCCCGGACTGCGCTTCGTTCAAAGCC
The DNA here is from genome assembly GCA_965204575.1 of uncultured candidatus Poriferisulfidus sp. GTDB lineage: Bacteria > Pseudomonadota > Gammaproteobacteria > Poriferisulfidales > Poriferisulfidaceae > Poriferisulfidus. The sequence goes on along the minus strand of OZ241993.1, from coordinate 1,802,272 downwards.
CTGTCGACCGGCGACGAACGAGATGCGCACAAGATCCAATATCACATCATGCGGATGGCCAACGTTGTCGGCGAGCACCGGGTGGTTTTCGCCTGGAACAACGAACGGTTGGAACTGGTGCACCGGGCGGGCAGCCGGGAGATTTTTGCCGGTGGCGCCTTGCGTGCGGCGGCCTGGGTCTCTAGCCGATCACCCGGGCTGTATTCGATGCAGGATGTACTCGCGATGTTAGACTAGCCCGCTACGGCTGCTAGCCGCCGGGACGTCATGCGGAGAGGTGGCAGAGTGGTCGAATGCGGCGGTCTTGAAAACCGTTGAACCGAAAGGTTCCGGGGGTTCGAATCCCTCCCTCTCCGCCACACGGACGTTGATGGACTAACTCGCATGGGGTTTTGGGAACTCGTCGGCGGCCTGTCGGAAAACCTGTTCTACGCATGGGGCTGGCCTTGGCTCGGCCTGCCAGGCGGAATCCTCTTTGTTCTCGGTTCGCTGCGGGCGCCGCGGGTGCTCGGCCTATTGATGCTGATGCTGTCCGCCGCGACCGTGCTGGTCATCCTGGCCCCGCACGTGGCGGGGGCGGGTCGTCCGGACTGGCATGTCTTGCTGTTCGTCGGAGAGTTCCTGGGCGGAGCGGCGGTGGCCGCCTTCGCGGCACGCGGGACGACCAGCCTGCTTGAACGTTGGCGCGGGCGCTGGATGCAGCGCAGCCCGCTGGCCCGCGAGGCGCGGACCGACATCCGCACGGTCGGAGACTTGCTGCCCAAGGCTCGTGATGCTTATGACCCGCTGCCTCATTGCGGGTCGCCGGAGCAAATCTTCTTGGGCCTGGACCCGGACGGCGGTGCCGTTCATGTCGATCAAGCCTTGTGGCGAAACTCCCATGTCGACATCGTCGGCATGACCGGCAGCGGCAAGGGGGTTCTGGCCGGAGTCCTGTTGACCCAAGCCGTGCGGCAGGGTGAGGCGGTGGTGATGGTCGATCCCAAGGACGACGAATACGCACCACGGGTGATGGCCCGCGCCGCCCGAGAGGCGGGCGTGCCGTTCTATCGCCTGGATCTTATGGCCGAGTCAGCGCAGTGGAACCCTCTTCGAGGCAAGACGGCGGACGAGATTGAAGAACTCCTGGTGGCGAGCCTGGGCCTGGGGGAGCGGGGCACCGAGGCGGATTTCTATCGCCTCAACGACCGTCGTGCCGCGCGGGAGTTCGCGCAACTGTACGACGATGAACCTTTGCCGATTCTGCTGGAGACATTCCGCGGCCAGCCCGTGGCGCGCAAGGCAACGAAATTCATAGATGACATGGAGGAAATCGTTGCGACCCCTTCGGCGCGAGCCGAGGAAGGGCTGGATATTGCCGGGGCGATTGCCGAGGGTGCGGTGATCTACGTGCGCGGTTCCGTACGCCACTCCCGTATCCTCAAACTGCAGAAGATATTCGTGTTGTCGGTGATCCAGCACTGCGAGCGGCGTGCTCGCGAGGAAGCCCGTCAGGTCTGCCTGTTCCTGGATGAATTCCGCTACCTGGTCAGCGCACCCGTGCTGGAGGCACTTGCTTCCATCCGGGACAAGCGGGCGCACCTGGTGCTGGCACACCAGACGGTCAACGATCTGCGAAATGTCCCCGGTGACTTGGACCCGGAGCAGGTAGTGTCTTCGGTAACCGAGAACTGCGCCCTGAAATTCTCCTACCAGGTCAATGATCCGGACACCGCACTGTGGCTGGCGCGCATGAGCGGGAATATCCTGGTGGACGACGAGGTGAAAAGCCTTGAGACAAACACAGTTCTCGCTGAGCGCGAGCGGGACATTCGCAGCCTGCGCCAGTCGGAGCGCTACCTGGTGGATACCAACATGCTGCAATCCCTGCCGCCACGTTGCGCGGTCAACTACGGCAACGGGCTCGCCCGGTTCGTGTTTACGTCTCCGGTACCGGTTGAATAGGGTGTGATAGGGACCGTCAGGTTGCAGGTGAGAGTCGCTTGGTGAGCTGGCTTGCTTTTTTCATAGCTTGGGCCAAGTCGTAGGACGCCTGAATTCGATACCAGGTTTCAGCTCCGCCGCCAAAGACCTTGTCGAGACGAATCGCCATCTCGGGGGAGATTCCCGAGCGGCAATTCACAATATTCGAGAGTTGCTTGCGGCTAATGCCAAGCTTGCGAGCTGCTTCCGTTACGCTAAGGCCCAAGGGCTCCAGACAATCATGGCGCACGGATTGTCCCGGGTGGGGTGGACTTTTCATCGGCATGCTGTAATCTTCTCGCCAAGGTGCCGGGCGGAATTGGAGAAAATCATGGCCAAATATAGTAAACCACTTACTCCCAAGCAGATCGCAGAGATTGAAGACGAGGATATTGATTTCAGTGATATTCCCGAATTGGATGAATCTTTTTGGGAAGAAGCAGAATTCGTTATCGTGGATTCGACCGAATAAATTCTTCAGCGGTTTTTCGAGGCTTGATCCCTCTGCTGTAAAATGGTTTCCCGGCATAATTTAAAGGCTCGCCAAGCCCAAAGCCGGACTTTCAGGAGACATTCTTGGCCAAACGCGCGTTGCTCGCTCTCGAAAACGGCGCGTTGTTTTTCGGAGATTCTATTGGGGCGGACGCCACCGCCGTCGGCGAAGTCGTTTTCAACACCGCCGTCACCGGCTACCAGGAAATCCTGACCGACCCGTCGTATTGCCGGCAACTGATTACGCTGACGCACCCGCATATCGGGAATGTCGGCACCAATGACGAGGACAACGAATCAAGTCCCCAGGTGCATGCCTCCGGACTGATTGTCCGCGACGTGCCCGCGCGCATGAGCAACTGGCGCGGGGAACGGCCTCTGGGTGATTTTCTTGAAAGCCACGGGTTGCCCGGCATTGCCGGGATCGACACCCGCCGTTTGACCCGGATCCTGCGCGATCAGGGTGCCCAGTCGGGCTGCCTCACGACGGATGTCTCCGACTCGGACCAGGCGGTCGAGCAGGCCCGCGAGTTTGCCGGGCTTGCGGGAATGGATCTGGCACGGGAAGTCACCACGGAGACGGCCTACGACTGGGACGAAGGAGCCTGGGAGACGGAGTCCGGCGAGTTGCCGCCCGTGCAATACCGGGTAGTGGCCTACGACTACGGGATCAAGCAAAACATCCTGCGCCTGCTGCGCGAGCGGGGCTGCGCGGTCACGGTGGTGCCGGCCATGACTCCGGCCTCCGAAGTGCGCGCCCAGGATCCGGACGGCGTCTTCCTGTCCAACGGGCCGGGAGACCCCGAGCCGTGCACCTACGCCCAGGAGGCGATCCAGGAACTGCTCGATGCCAAGATCCCGATGTTCGGTATTTGCCTGGGCTGCCAGCTGCTCGGTTTGGCCAGCGGTGCGCGCACGGTCAAGATGAAGACCGGCCACCACGGCGCCAACCACCCGGTGCTGGAACTGGACACGGGGCGGGTCCTGATCAGCAGCCAAAACCATGGATTTGCGGTGGACGAGGAGTCGCTGCCGGATCATTTGCGCCTCACTCACCGCTCGCTGTTCGACGGCACCGTGCAGGGAATCAGTCACACCGAGGCGCCGGCGTTTGCCTTCCAGGGGCACCCGGAGGCCAGCCCCGGCCCGCATGACGTGGCCAGCCTGTTCGATCATTTCACCAACCTGATGCAACAGCATCGCGCTGGGCAGTCCGGCTGAGCACCATGCCTAAGCGGACCGACATCGAAAGCATCCTCGTGATCGGGGCCGGACCGATTGTGATCGGCCAGGCCTGCGAATTCGACTACTCCGGGGCGCAGGCCTGCAAGGCGCTGCGCGAGGAGGGCTACCGCGTCATCCTGGTCAACTCCAATCCCGCGACCATCATGACCGACCCGCAGATGGCGCAGTCCATCTACATCGAGCCGGTCGAATGGCAGACCCTGTCGCGCATCATCGAGCGCGAAAAACCGGACGTGCTGCTGCCGACCATGGGCGGGCAGACTGCCCTGAACTGCGCGCTGGATCTGCACCGCGAAGGGGTGCTGCAGGCTCACGGCGTGGAATTGATCGGCGCGTCGCTGGAGGCCATCGCCATGGCCGAGGATCGGCAACTGTTCCGCGAGGCCATGGGGGAGATCGGGCTGGAGCAGGCTCAATCCCGGGTGGTGCGCAGCGTGGAGGAGGCGTTGGATTTCCAGCCCCGGATCGGTTATCCCGTGATTGTGCGGCCTTCGTTCACTTTGGGCGGAACCGGGGGAGGCATAGCCCGGGACGAGAAAGAATTGCGGCGCGTTGTCGCGCATGGCCTGGACCTGTCACCCGCCCATGAGGTTTTGTTGGAAGAGTCGCTTCTGGGTTGGAAGGAATTCGAGATGGAGGTGGTGCGCGACGCCAACGACAACTGCATCATCGTCTGCTCGATCGAGAACCTCGATCCGATGGGGGTGCACACCGGGGACTCGATCACGGTGGCGCCGGCGCAGACCCTGACGGACAAGGAGTATCAGCGGATGCGCGACGCTTCCATCGCGGTGCTGCGCAAGATCGGCGTAGACACCGGAGGCTCCAACGTGCAGTTCGCGGTCCATCCGGACAACGGGCGGCTGGTGATCATCGAGATGAATCCGCGTGTTTCGCGCTCCTCGGCGCTTGCCTCCAAGGCCACCGGCTTTCCGATCGCCAAGGTGGCGGCCCGCCTGGCCATTGGCTACACGCTGGACGAGCTCCGCAACGACATCACGGATGGTGCGACGCCGTGCTCGTTCGAGCCGACCTTGGATTACATCGTCACCAAGATTCCCCGCTTCACGTTCGAAAAATTCCCGCAGGCCGAGCCGCTCCTGACCACCCAGATGAAGTCGGTCGGGGAGGCGATGGCGATCGGACGCACCTTCCAGGAATCCCTGCAGAAGGCGTTGCGCAGCCTGGAGACCGGGCAATGCGGGCTGGATCCGATTGGACCGGTGGACCGGGAGGAGCGAAAGCATCGGCTGATGTATCCGGATCCGCACCGGCTGAGGCACGTCGCCGACGCCCTGCGCGAGGGATGGAGCCCGGAAGAGATCTACGAGCTGACTGGTATCGACCCGTGGTTTGTCGCGGAGATTGCGGACCTGGTGGCGCAGGAGCAGGCACTCTCGGGCCGGACTCTGGAGGAATTGTCAAAAGACGAAATGTTTGCTCTCAAGCGTGCCGGTTTTTCGGATCAGCGCTTGGGGCAACTGCTTGAGACGACCGAAGAAGCGGTGCGCGCGCATCGCCATGAGCAGGGGCTACGCCCGGTATACAAGCGAGTCGACACCTGCGCGGCGGAATTCCCGACTTCCACGGCCTACCTTTATTCGACCTACGAAGAGGAATGCGAGGCCCGGCCGACGCAGGCGCGCAAGGTGGTGGTGCTCGGCGGCGGTCCAAACCGGATCGGGCAGGGGATCGAGTTCGACTACTGTTGCGTGCACGCCGCCCAAGGTGCGCGCGAGTTGGGTTTCGAGACTCTCATGATCAACTGCAATCCTGAGACGGTTTCCACCGACTACGACACTTCCGATCGCCTGTATTTCGAGCCGCTGGTGCTGGAGGACGTGCTGGAAATCCTGCATGTCGAGCAACCGTACGGCGTGATCGTCCAGTTCGGGGGGCAGACGCCGCTGAAACTCGCCCAGGGACTGGCCCGCGCAGGGGTCCCGATCCTGGGCACCTCGCCGGACGCGATCGACGCGTCCGAGGACCGGGAGCGTTTCACCGGGGTGCTGAAGGGCTTGGGGCTGCACCAGCCGCCGGGAGGCACGGCCCGTGATCGCGACGGGGCGTTGAGTTTGGCGCGCGGATTGGGCTACCCCTTGGTGGTGCGGCCCTCCTACGTACTGGGCGGACGGGCCATGGAAATCGTATTCGACGAGGCGGAACTTGAACAATACATCGAGGATGCGGTGCAGGTGTCCGACCAGACCCCGGTATTGCTCGACCGCTACCTGGAAGACGCGGTGGAGGTCGATGTCGACGTCGTGTGCGATGGCGTGGACGTGCTGATCGGCGGCATCATGCAGCACATCGAGCAGGCAGGCATCCATTCCGGGGACTCGGCCTGCTCGTTGCCAGCCTACTCGATCGGGGAGCCGGTGATCGCGGCCCTGCGCAGCCAGGCCGAGGCGCTGGCGCGCGCACTTGAGGTGGTGGGCCTGATGAATGTCCAGTTCGCGGTGCAGGGAGAGTCGATCTACGTGATCGAGGCCAACCCCCGCGCTTCGCGGACGGTGCCGTTCGTCTCCAAGGTAACTGGCCGGTCGCTGGCGCGGGTCGCGACCGCATGCATGCTGGGCCGGTCCCTGCGCGACCAGGGTTGCGACCGGGAGGTGCAGTTGGAATATTTCTCGGTCAAGGAGGCGGTGTTCCCCTTCATCAAGTTCCCGGGCGTCGATCCGATCCTGGGCCCGGAAATGAAGTCGACCGGCGAGGTCATGGGTGTGGGAGCCCGCTTCGAGGAGGCGTTCGCCAAGTCGCAGCGTGCCGCCGGGGTGAACATCCCGACCGGTGGGCGCGTCCTGATCAGCGTGCGCGACCCGGACAAGTCCCGGAGTATCGAGTTGGCGCGCGACCTGATCGAAGCGGGATTCGAACTGATGGCAACCCATGGCACGGCGGAATATCTGAGGCAGGCGGGCCTGGCTTGCGCGGGAATCAACAAGGTGGCGCAAGGCTCGCCCCATGTGGTCGACATGATCCAGGACGGGCAGATCGACCTGATCATCAACACGACTCAGGACAAGCAGGCCATCCGCGATTCGCTGACCATTCGCCGGGAAGCGCTGCAGCATCAGGTCTGCTATACCACCACTTTGACGGGTGCCAGCGCCCTGGTGCGCGTGTTAAAATGTGGCACGCCTGAAGAGGTTTATCGACTACAGACTTTGCACAGCGAGCGTGTGCACTGAGCATGCGCGCAGGGTGCGTTTTCCAGTCCGATTGGGGGACCGATGAGCAAAGTGCCAATGACCGTGCGGGGGGCCACCCTGCTGCGCGAAGAACTTGACCGTCTAAAGCGGGTAGAACGCCCGGCCGTGATCCAGGCGATCGCCGAGGCGCGCGCGCATGGGGACCTGCGCGAGAATTTCGAGTACAAGGCGGCGCGGGACCAGCAGGGGTTCGTGGAAGGGCGCATCAAGGAAATCGAGTCCAAGCTGTCGCACGCGCAGGTCATCGACGTCTCCGAGTTGCAGATCAACGGCAAGGTCGTGTTTGGCACTACGGTGGAACTGGTGGACATGGAGTCCGAAGAACACGTGTGCTACCAGATCGTCGGCGAGGACGAGGCAGACATCGAGGCAAACCGGATTTCGGTTCATTCGCCCATTGCCCGGGCGCTGATCGGCTGTTTGGAGGGCGACGAAGTTTCGGTTGAGACCCCTGGCGGGAAACGAGTGTTCGAGATCATGGCGGTGCGCGGCGAATAGCAGATTTCATTACCGTCTGGATCCAAAGTCTCACAGGGGATGTGGGTCGAACTCTAATTTTTTATAATTGCTGACAGCGGCGAAGCCCAGGACGCCGCCTTGCCATGCCTCAAAAAACTGCGACCCCGGCTTTCTGTGCCCTCTGGTCTGGGCGTTTGCCCCTTGTTGCGTTGGCGTTGGCTTTGGCGCTGGCTTTGGCCGCTTCCGGAGTGTTGGCCGAAGAGGTTCCAGAACCGTCCGAGGAACTCGAGCAAGTGACGGTGACCGGCTCCCGCATCAAGCGCACGCAGCAGCAGGACGTCGCCACACCGCTGACCAGTTATAACCTTGAAGAATTACGGAAATTGGGTGTCGGCGATGCCCGGGACCTGATGCAGTTGTTGCCCAGTAACGCCGGTGCCCAGAACAATGCCGATTCCCTGTCGCAGAACTTCACGGTTGGCACCTCCAACATCAATCTTCGCGGGCTGGGTGTCTCCTCGACCTTGGTTTTGCTTAACGGTCGCCGGCAGGCGGTCTCGGCTCTTCCTACCATCGACGGCTCCAGTTTCGTGGATTTGTCGGCGCTGGTGCCCACGATTGCGTTGGAGCAGGTCGAGATCCTGGAAGACGGTGCGGCCGCGGTCTACGGTTCGGATGCCATCGCCGGCGTTGCCAATTTCGTCACCCGCTCCGACTACCAAGGCTTCGAGGTGTCCGTCGAACATCGCGAACGCACCAACGATGGTTCCCAGTCGGACGACCGCGTGGAGTTCGTATACGGCCGAGACTTCCTGGAGTCCGGCAACCTGCTGTTTGCGCTGAGCTATCTGGATCGGACCCAGTTGGTTATGGGCGAGGTTGACTGGAGAACCCCGTCATGGAGCTCCGCGGCCAACCCTGGCAATTTCATTGTGCTGGCCGACACGGTGCTGGCGGATGGCACCCAACTGATCTCCGGCACGACAACGGCCGCGCCTCATTGCACCCAGCACGTCCCGCCTGCCAGCTACATCCCGCCGCAGGTTCTTGCCGACAACCCCGGCACGCATAGCGTCTGCCGCTTCGACTACGGTCCGCAGATCACGATGGGTCCGGAAGAAGAGCGCCTTCAGGCCTTCGCCCAGCTCGGCTTCGACCTTGGCGAGCAGATTCGCCTGACGGCGGAATTGGGCTACACGCATAACAATATCCGCCGCACCATCTCTCCCAGCCTTCCAGCCATTAGTCCCAAGTTGGCCTATATTCCGGGCGCGCATCCAGGCAACCCGTTCCGAGACAGCAATGACGACCCGGTGGCGCTGCGTTACATCGGCCGCATCTACGGTGTCGAGGAACCTTCTGAGACCAACTACTTCGATAGCGAAACAAGACGCATGGCACTGATCGCCGAAGGCGACGTAACCGATCGCCTGTCATGGGAAACGTCGTTCCTTCATGCCCGCAGCAACATCGACTGGCGAGTTCCCGACACCCTGTATCGCCATTTGCAGAACGCCATGGGTGCCGACGAGGACGATACCGGCCTGCTCGGTGTCGGCCCGGACTGCCCGGACCGCCGCGACGACCTCCAGGACGGCGATGTCTGCCTGTTCTACAACCCGTTCAGCGTCGCCAGCAAGGTGCTGGCCATGACTTGGAACGGCAGTGAATTCGACGGCACGCGCTCCGGCACGGCCGCCGAACAGGCCTTCATGCGAAACTACCTGCTTGCGGATTCCATTGCCTCAACCGAATCCGAACTGGATGTTTTCGAAGCGGTCTTGACTGGCGACGGCCTGTCCTTGCCGGATGGCAGTTCGATTGGCTATGCGCTTGGCGTCCAGTATCGTGACGAATCCATCCGCGGTGACTTCAACCAGCTATCCAACGATTTCGAGTTCTCATTTGTCGGCGGCAACCCCGATTATTCTGGCTCGCGGGATACGATTGCCGTTTTCGGCGAAGTGTTGTTGCCCCTGAGCCCGGATTTCGAGGCGACACTTGGCGTACGCCACGAGGACTACGGCGGTGCTATCGGCAGCACTACCGACCCGAAACTGTCCTTGCTCTGGATGCCGACGGACCTCCTCTCGCTACGTGCCTCGGCAAGCAGTTCATTCCGCGCTCCCTCGCTGCACCAGACGCAGGGTGTGCAGGCATCCTACTCCAATGTCCGAGAAGACGGACGCCAATTCTTCGTACCCAACTTGACTTACGGCAACAGGAATCTGAAGCCGGAGACCGCCACCTCGCTGAACTTGGGTGGCTCCGTGGCTTTGGATAACTGGGAACTGGACCTGGATTACTGGAGCTTCCGTTTCGAGGATGCCCTCGCCCGCGAGAACCCCCAGGAAGTTGTCAATGCCGATGCGCAGCATATCGCCGCCGGCGGCGAAAGCCGCGTGGACCGCACGGACGACGGCACCATCGCCCGCGTCAACACCCGCTACATCAACACTGACGAAATCCGAACTTCCGGCTTTGATTTCTCGGTTCGCGGACAATTTCAAACACCCGCCGGTCGCTTCCTCTCCGGCCTGCACGCGACACACATCTTCGAATACGACATCACCCGTCCGGACGGGCAGAAGATCGACGGCGCCGGCTACCTGAACTTCGCCAACATCGGCAGCCCCACGCCGGAGTGGCGCGGCACCCTGAATCTGACTTGGCAGCGCGGCAGTCATCAGGCAGTCCTGATGCTCAACTACACGGACGACTACCGGTACCGCCGCACGGCCACGGTCACCGACCGAATCGACTCCTTTACGACTGTTGACCTGCAGTACCGCCTGGAACTCATCGGGCTTCTCGGTCCGGATGCCGACACTGCCCTGACGGCTGGAATCCTCAACATCACGGGTGAGGATCCACCCTACGTGAACATTGGTGGCGGTTACGACCCGCGCACTGCCGACCCGCGTGGGCGCCGGGCGTACGTATCGCTCAGTTCCCGCTTCGAATAAGGCAGCGAACGGTTTTAATCCCCAATATCGTCCGATATGAAGTAGACTGTTCCCCGATATCAAACATTGCGCGCGCAGGGATTGAATGATGGCGATTGAACGACTGAATTTTCAGATTGATGCAGACGAGAAGAGCCATAAGCGTGTGGCGATTCGTGAAGCCGTAGTAGAGGCGGATAAGGGAATCTTCATCTCGCAGGAGAAGGTGGCTGCTTGGGTCTCTTCTTGGGGCACGGACTCGGAACTCCCGCCTCCCGAACCGGATATATTTCCCGGCTCCAAGTAATTAGAATACGCCGAATTTTTGCGTTCAATACCGGGCACATACGCCTGAACCGTGTATAATTAGGGGCAGGACACAACCTGGGTTCCCATAGAAGCCCCCGAAAGGGGGTTTCTGTTAGGTTCGGGAGGAATGTTGATGAGGGCCGACGGCACGACTCAAACATTAAGGTCCCTGATCGCACCCCAAATCGAAAGAATGGGCTACGAGCTGTGGGGGCTGGTATGCCAGTTGGGTGTGCGCCAAGGTCGGGTGTGCGTGTACATCGACCACCCGGACGGCATCAGCCACGCCGACTGCGCGGCCGTCAGCGACCAGGTGAGCGGGCTGCTGGACGTGGCGGACCCGATCCGGACCGCCTACCGGCTGGAAGTATCCTCGCCGGGGCTGGACCGCCTGCTGCTGTGCCCGGAGCATTTCCAGCGCTACCGGGATTCGCAGGTGTCGATACGCCTGCGCTGGCCGCTGGAAGGACGCCGTCGCCTGTTCGGGACGATCGAGGCGGCGAACGGCAATGCCGTGGAAATCCGGGAAGACGAACAGAGGTTCGTGGTTCCCTACAACGTAATCGCCCAGGCGCGATTGCACTATGAGGAGGAATGACTGGCGATGAGTGATGCCGGTATAGACATTCTGGCCGTGGTCGACACCGTCTCTACGGAGAAGGGCATCGAGCGCGAAATTATCTTTGATGCGCTGGAGGTGGCTCTGGCGGCGGCGACCCGCAAGAACCTGGGCGGCGATGCCGACGTGCGTATCGCCATTGACCGGGAGACGGGCGCCTACGACACGTTCCGGCGCTGGCTGGTGATGGCCGACGACGACCCCGAGTTCCAGTCGCCCGACGGGCAGATCCTGCTGAGCACCGCGCAGCAGCGGGACCCGAAGCTGGAAATCGGCGACTACATCGAGGAGCCGATCGATTCCGTGGACATTGGGCGGATTTCCGCGCACACCGCCAAGCAGGTCATCGTGCAGAAAGTGCGCGAGGCGGAACGGGCGCAGATCGCGGAAGCCTATGAAGACAAGGTCGGCGACCTGCTGATCGGCATCGTCAAGCGGGTCGAGCATGCCGGCGCCTACATCGACCTGGGCGGGAACACGGAAGGGTTCATTCCGCGCGAGGACACCATCCAGCGCGAAATCATCCGCACCGGCGACCGGCTTCGCGCCTACCTGCGCGAAGTGCGCCAGGAAACCCGCGGCCCGCAGTTGATCCTGTCCCGGACCGTGCCGGAGTTCCTGGTCCAACTGTTCCACCTGGAAGTCCCGGAGATCGAACAGGGGCTGATCGAGATCGTGGCTGCTGCGCGGGACCCCGGAATCCGCGCCAAGATCGCGGTGCGCACCAACGACTCCCGGCTGGATCCAGTCGGTGCCTGCGTGGGCATGCGCGGTTCCCGTGTGCAGGCGGTCTCCAACGAACTGTCCGGTGAACGCATCGACATCATTACCTGGCACGAAAATTCGGCGCAGTACGTGATCAACGCCATGTCGCTCCCTTCGGTCGACGAGATCGTCCAGGATGAGGAGAACCAGGTCATGGATATTGCGGTCGAGGAAGAGCGCCTGTCGCAGGCGATCGGCCGGAACGGGCAGAACGTCCGCCTGGCGAGCCAGTTGACCGGCTGGACGCTGAACGTCATGACGGCGCAGGAACTGCGGGAGAAGAGCGATCAGGAGCAGCGGGTGCTCGAAGAGCGGTTCCAGGAAGAGCTGGATGTCGACGAGCATATTGCAGGGATCCTGGTAGAGAACGGCTTCCGGGAAGTCCAGGAGCTTGCGTACGTGCCGGATCAGGACCTGCTGCTGATCGACGAGTTCAACGAGCAGGTGGTGGCTGAACTGAAGGAACGGGCGCAGGACAGCCTGGCGCAGAGTGCGGAGATGGCAGAGGATGAGGACATCCTCAACGTGGAGGGAATGGATCCCGACCTGGCCATGCAGTTGGCCCTGCACGGCATTACCACGCGGCGGCAACTGGCGGAACTGGCCCTGGACGAGTTGCCTGAGATCGAGTCGCTGGACGAAGAGCGGGCAGGCGCCCTGATCATGAAGGCGCGCGAAAACCTGGTAATGCAGCTGCCGGAGGCCTGATCGGGATCAATCAAGATGGCCACGATCGCTGAATACGCTCCTTCCCTGCGCATGTCGCCCGAGCAGTTGCTCGCGATGTGCCGGCATGCCGGGTTGGCCAAAAAGGACGAGCAGGACACGCTCAGCGACGACGACAAGAAACAACTGGTGCGCTACATGCGCAATGGCGGGCCCACGGGCGCGACCCTGGTGCAGTCCCGGCCGTCGGCGGGCCAGGTAGAGATTCCGCGGACCGGCGGACCCGGGCGCAATCGGGTCAAGGTCAAGGTCAAGGGCAAATACCGCCTGGTGCGGCCCAAGATCGAGGCCCCCGAGAAGGCGCCGGAGCCGGAACCGGCTCCCGAGTCTCCGCCGGACGCTCCAGCCGAGGTTCCGGCCGAGGCCCAACAGGCGGAACCGAAAGAGAAGAAAGCGAAGCCCGAAGCACAGCCCGGAGAAGAGAAACGTAAGCCCGCAGCGGGTGCCGCGCCCCGTGCCGGGCGGAAGGCGAAACCCCGCGCCAAGCTCCGGGAAGACCGGGAACCCCGCGGCAAGCCGGGCCCGAGCCGGGAACGGCACCGCGGCCAGCTGCATATCGACGACCAGCGCCGGACGCGCAAGCCGCGCGCGAAGAAACAGGCCCGGGTGGTGGTCGACAACAAGCATCAATTCACGGAACCGACGGCACAGATCGTCCGGGAAGTCGCCCTGGCCGGGCCCGTGACGGTGGCGGAACTGGCGATGGCGATGGCGGTCAAGGCCTCGGCGGTAATCAAGACGCTGATGGATCTGGGCGAGACGGCGACCATCAACGATTCGCTGGATCCCGATACCGCGGAGCTGGTGGTCGAGAACATGGGCCACAAGGTGCAGCGGGTGCATGTCGAGGATGTGGAAGCCGATCTGCTGGTGGATTGCGTGCCGACCGGCGACCCCGTGTCGCGACCGCCCGTGGTGACGGTCATGGGCCATGTCGACCACGGCAAGACCTCGTTGCTGGACTACCTGAGAAAAACCCGGGTTGCCGCTGGTGAAGCGGGCGGGATTACCCAGCATATCGGGGCCTACCAGCTGGAGACTCCGAACGGCAAGATCACGTTCCTGGACACGCCGGGCCATGCCGCGTTTACCGCCATGCGCGGGCGCGGTGCGCGGTGCACGGACCTCATCGTGCTGGTGGTGGCCGCCGACGATGGCGTGAAGCCGCAGACCGAAGAGGCGGTCCAGCATGCCCGCGACGCGGAAGTCCCGATCATCGTGGCGGTCAACAAGATCGATCGCGACAATGCGGATCCCGAAAAGGTTCGGACCGGGCTTTCGGCGCTCGGTGTGCAGCCCGAAGACTGGGGAGGCGACACCATGTTCGTCCAGGTTTCGGCCAAGACCGGGGAGGGGATGGATTCGCTGCTGGAGGCGATCACCCTGCAGGCGGAAGTGTTGGATTTGAAGGCGCCAGCCGAGGGGATGGCCCGCGGCGTGGTCGTCGAATCCAGCCTGGATCGTGGCCGGGGCGCGACCGTGACGGTCCTGGTCCAGGAAGGTTGCTTGCGCCAGCGCGACTTGCTGCTGTGCGGCCAGGAGTACGGACGCGTCAAGGGAATGTTCGACGACAGTGGCCAGAAGGTTGAGCAGGCGGGGCCAGCGTTTCCGGTCCTGGTGCTGGGCCTGTCGGGCGTGCCTCAGGCAGGCGACCCGATGCATGTGGTGGCCGACGAGCAGAAGGCGCGGGAAATTGTGGATCACCGCAAGGAAGCCGTGCGACACCTGCAGACGGATGAGCCCCGCGAGGCCGGCTTGGCCTGGGTGGCGCAGATGGACGAGGAGCAGAAGGCAGCCCTCAACCTGATCATCAAGACGGATGTGCGGGGCAGTGGCGAAGCCCTGCGCGAGTCGCTGGAGAAACTCTCCACCGACGAGGCGCAGATCAAGATCGTGCTCTCGGGGATCGGCGGCATCAACGAATCGGACGCCCTGCTGGCGGATGCTTCCAAATCCATCCTGCTGGGCTTCAATGTCCGCGCCGACAATGCGGCGCGACGCACCATCGCGGATCGAAACCTCGATTTGCGCTACTACAACGTAATCTACGAACTGATTGACGACGTCAAGGCGCTGCTCGAGAAGCAGCTGGCGCCGGAGGTTCGCGAAGAGATCATGGGCTTGGCCGAAGTGCTGGAAGTATTCCGTTCCAGCAAGATGGGGCCGGTGGCCGGGTGCCGGGTCGCCGAAGGCATGGTCCAGCGAGGCTACCCGATCCGGGTGCTGCGCGAGAACGTGGTCATTTACGAGGGGGAACTCGAGTCCCTGCGCCGCCACAAGGAGGACGTCGGGGAAGTGCAGGCCGGAACCGAGTGCGGCATCGCCGTGGTGAACTACAACGATGTCCAGGTGGGAGACCAGATCGAGGTCTACCGGCGCGTGGAGACCGCTCGCACGCTCTAGGAGAACGCAGTGATCCCCGGACAGCGCCCGGTGGCGGTGGGCGAACAGGTTCGCAGGCTTCTCGGCCCGGCCTTGCTGCATGAAGTCAACGATCCGCGCCTGCGGCGGCTGACGGTTTCCGAGGTCGTCATGAGCCGGGACCTGAAGCATGCCACCGTGTACGTCATCAGCGCGGAAACGCCGGATTCGAGCCGGCGCGCGGAAATCGAAGCCGGGTTCGCACGCAGCACGCCGTTCTTTCGTCGGTTGATCGGCGATCGTGGCGGTCTGCGCTATGTGCCGAAGCTGCGCTTCGTCCTGGACGATACCGAGGACCGGGCGGAGCGGATCGAAAGTCTTCTGGAGACATCCACCCGCGCCAAGACGGCTCCGTGACTCCACCTGTGCCCTGCGGCTGGTTGCTGCTGGACAAGCCGGTCGGGCTGAGTTCGACCCGTGCCGTATCCCGAATCAAGCGCCTCTTCCAGGCGAAGCGTGCCGGACATGCGGGCACCCTCGACCCGTTGGCGAGCGGGCTCCTCGCCATCGCCCTGGGCCCGGCCACCCGCTGGTGCGCCTACCTGCTGGATGCCCCGAAATCCTACCGGTTCACGATCCGGCTGGGCCGGGAGACGGACAGCCATGATGCGGAAAGCTTGGCGGCGGCTCCGCCCTGTGCCGAAATCCCCTCGCTGGAGCGCACCGAGATCGAAGACCTGCTGTCCCGCTTTACTGGGACGATCCAACAGGTCCCGCCGATGTATTCCGCGCTCCACAGCGAAGGGCGGCGCCTGTACGAACTGGCTCGCGAAGGCAAGGTGGTCGACCGGCCTCCCCGCGAGGTAAGGATCGACCGGCTGGAGTTGCTTGCGGACCGCCGGGAGGAGTGGGAGCTTGAGGTTTCCTGCGGCAAGGGCATGTATGTGCGCTCGCTGGGACACGATATCGGCCGGGCGTTGGGTTGTGGGGCATACGTGAGCCAACTGTGGCGCACGGAGCTCGGGGTTTTTGACGGATCCCAGGCGGTGAGCCTGGAGCAGGTCGAGGCCGATTCCGAGGAAGCGCGCCTGGCGCGATTGCTCCCTGCGGATGCGGTGCTGCCCGAATGGCCGGTTCATTCCTGCACGGCGAGCGAGGAGGCCGCGTTGCGCAAGGGGCAGCAGATCGTTCACGAGGGATCTGCGGGATTCTGGAAATTGCAGGATGCGCAGGGCCAGTTTTTCGGTGTGGCCGAAGTACTGGAGACGGGATGGCTCCAGCCTCGGCGCCTGATGGCCGATCCCGAAGATTCAGTACAATCAGAGTCCTAGAGGAAAGCTGCCATGGATGAAGAAGAATCCGCTCTCGTCGTCGCGGTTCGCGAACTGACCGCCGAAACCCGTCGCGCCCGGCGCTGGCGGACCGCGTTCGCCGCGATTCCGTTCCTACTCCTGTTGCTGATCCTGCTCGCGATGCTCGGAGGGGAGTCCTCGTTGCCGAGGCAGGATGCGCATACCGCCCGGATCGACGTGTTCGGCCCAATCGTGCCCCAGGCTCCGGCCAGCGCGGAATTCATCAACCAATCGCTGCGCGAGGCATTCGAGGAAGAACAGGCAAAAGGGGTGGTGTTGCGCATCAACAGCCCTGGCGGGTCTCCCGTCCAGGCGGATCGCATTAGTGCGGAGATCCAGAGGCTGAAGGCGGAATTCCCGGAAAAGAAAATCTATGCGGTGGTCGAGGACCTGTGCGCGTCTGCCGCCTACTACATTGCCGTCGAGGCAGACGAGATCTACGTCAACGGTTCCAGCCTGGTCGGTTCTATCGGCGTGATCGCCAGCGGGTTTGGCTTCGCCGAACTGATTGAGGAATGGGGCATTGAGCGGCGCGTGACGGCTTCCGGGCGGCACAAGGCGATGCTCGATCCGTTCCTGCCGCAGGATCCGGAGGCCGAGGCGCATCTTCAGGACCTGGTGGACCGGATCCACCAACGGTTCGAGAACGCCGTCAAGGAGGCCCGGGGAGACCGTTTGACGGCCTTGGACGAAGAGGTGTTCGACGGGCGGATCTGGACCGGCGATCAGGCGCAGGAGATGGGGCTGGTGGATGGATTTTCGGATGTCGCGCAGGTTGCGCGCGACCAGGTCGGAGCCGAGACAGTGGTGAATTACACCTATGAGCCGGATTTCCTGGAGCGCGTGGCGGACCGGGTCGGAGCCCGGCTGGGCCAGATGGCGGAATCCTGGTTGCGTAACCCGGTGCGGTTCTAGTCCGCGCCCGGGATATCAAGACCCGCTTCCCGCAGCATTTCAATCAAACGGATCATCGGCAGGCCGATCAGGGCCGTCGGGTCGTCGCCGCTGATGTGGTGCACCAGGCTGATGCCGAGCCCTTCGGATTTGAAACTCGCAGTGCAGTTGTAGGGCTGTTCGCTCTGCAGGTAGTGCTCGATCGCATCCTCGCCCAACTCCTTGTAGTACGCCGTGTGGCGGGATTCGGAGTAGTGGCACGTGCCGTTTCCGGTGTCGAGCAGGCACAGCCCGGTCAAAAAAGTCGCTTCCTGCCCGCTCAACCGGCGTAATTGCTCCACGGCCGCGTCGTGTGTGCCAGGTTTGCCGAGCAATTGCCCGTTCAGTTCCGCGCACTGGTCGCTGCTGATGACGAGGGCGTCCTGATGCCGGCTTCCGACTTCCTCGGCCTTCTCGTGAGCAAGCCGCCGGACATAATCCGGGGCTGTCTCGCTGGGCTGGGGCGTTTCGTCGATGTCGGGAGCGTCCACCGTGAAATCCAAGTGCAGGCGTTCGAGGAGTTCCCGGCGATAAGGAGAACTGCTGCCGAGGATAAGGGGGCGCATTGAGGGGGAGAAGCCTGAAAGGCTATGAACGCAGGAAGTATGGATAACGTGGCCAATTATAAATAGTATGATTTTCCCGGGATGCCGTGTTGTCCGAGAAGACTTCCGTCCAATGCAGCAGGAATCAGTAAACCATTCCCCTGCTCTTTACATATGAGTCAGATGGTGGTCATGAAGATAACACTAGACATTCACGACGAATTGCTCACCCGGGCCAAGCGCTAAGCAAAAGAAACGGGGAAGCCCTTGCATGCCGCCGTAGAGGAAGGGCTTCGCAACCTACTTCCGCCTTCAACTCCCGGTAGCAAATACACCCTTTCTGATCTTAGGGTTGGAGACCCGGACGCAAGTGACCCCTTTGAGCAGTATTCTTGGCCTGAATTGCGAAACTTCATCTACGGCGGGCCGGGCATTTGATGTATTGTCATAAGCACCTATCAATAGCAAATCTCCCACGACATATGACAGCATATATGCTATCATGTCGCAATGTGCAGGATTGTGGTTGACACGAACATTTTGGTCTCTGCGATCCTGTCTCCTGATGGCGCGGCGCGGAATGTCTTGCGGCAGTGTTTGACTGAGGAAGCTCGGCCGCTCATCAGCAACTCCTTATTTTTGGAATATGAGGATGTGTTGTCGAGGGAAGAGTTGTTTGCTATGGCTCCACTCAGTTCGGAGGAGCGGATAATGTTGCTGGATGCGTTTCTTGGTGTTTGTCAGTGGATAAACGTCGCATTTCTCTGGCGCCCGAATCTGCCGGACGAGTCCGACAACCACTTAATCGAACTGGCGGTTGCAGGAAATGCAGAATGGATTGTGACCGGCAATGCCAAAGATATTGCAGCTGGTGAATTGGTTTTTGACAGTTTCCGCATCATCACACCAAGAGCTTGGCTTGAACGTAAAGGAGACTAATATGGCTACATTGACAATTCGGCTCCCTGATGCTCATCGCGACCGTTTGGCGGCTATGGCCGCGCAACGAGGCCTGAGCGTTAATAAGCTGATGGAGGAGCTCTCTGTTCGGGCGCTGGCCGAACACGATACCGAAATGCGTTTTCGACTCCGTGCATCACGCGGCGACAAAGCACTTGGGCTGAGATTGCTCGACAAGCTGGATCGTCTACATGCAAAGGCTACAGAGGCTGAGGGCTCGTAACGCTTTTAGTTTAGCTCGAACAAGCCGCGGAGAAATAAAGTTCCGCTTGCTATAATTCGCAAATCCGCTGTGAGATTGATAATGACGAACATTGCATCGCTGCGTTTGTCCGGGGGCGCATTCGCGCTTGCCGCCCTGTTGCTGTGGGCGGGTGCCGGGGCCGCGGCGGAATCCCCGCAAGTCCGCCTGCAGGGCGTCAGCGATGAGTTGCTGGAGCAAATCCGCTTGAGAATGGACGAATTCGAGCGCGATGGCGAGGCACTGTACACGTTCGTGGACGCCACGCTGGACGGCGTGCTGGATTACGACCAGATCCTGAAGATCATCCTCGGCAAGAAGATCTATCAGGAGGCGACACCGACGCAACGCGACGAGTTCATTGTTTCACTCAAGCGGCAGTTGCTCGAACTGTACGCGAGGGTCATCCTCAAGTACGCCGACGGCAAAGTGCAGTACCTGCCGTTCGAGCTCAAGCCCGGCAAAGCCTACCAAGTCGTCCGCACGGAATTCCTGATGTCCGGCAAGGCTCCGGTCGACCTGACCTACCTGATGCGCGAAATCGAGGGCGAGTGGTACGTGTTCGAGATCCGCGCCGACGGGATTTTCCTGATCAAGAGCCTGAAGGACAGCCTGCGCCCCGAAATCAAACAGAATGGCCTGGATGCCGTGATTGAGCGTCTGCGTGGCGAAACGCACGGGAAGACTTCCCGGCGATTTACGCCGCATGCGCACGCCTAAGCAGCGTCCAGTTTTCCAATGGACAGGCTGCTGATTCAAGGCGGAACGCCGCTGTGTGGCGAGGTGTCAATCTCCGGCGCCAAGAACTCGGTGTTGCCCGTGCTGGCCGCCTCGCTGATGGGCGAGGAGCCCCTGCTGATCCAGAACGCCCCGCATTTGCAGGACGTGGCCTCGACCATGCGGCTGCTGGGCAGCATGGGGGCGACGGTGACATTGGGCGAAGACAACAGCCTGCGCGTCGACACCCGCGAGGTCAACCGCTGCTACGCCTCGTACGACATCGTGCGAACCATGCGGGCGTCCATTCTCGTGCTGGGGCCGTTGCTGGCACGCTACGGCCAAGCGGAAGTCTCGTTGCCGGGGGGATGCGCGATCGGGACCCGGCCGATCGACCTGCACCTGCATGGGCTGGCCGCGATGGGCGCGGCCATCGACGTGAACAACGGCTACATCCGGGCGCGGGCCAAGCGCCTGAAGGGGACTCACTTGGCCCTGGATCAGATCACGGTGACCGGGACCGAGAACCTGATGATGGCCGCGACGCTGGCCGAGGGCACGACCGTGATCGAGAATGCCGCCCGCGAACCGGAAGTCGAGGACCTGGCACGTTGCCTGACAGCGATGGGTGCGCGTATTCGCGGAGCCGGAACCAGCCGCATCGAGATCGAGGGCGTTCGTGAACTGCAGGGTGCGACGCATCAGGTGCTGCCCGACCGGATCGAGGCCTCGACCTATCTGGCTGCAGCATGCGCGACCGGCGGAAAAATCCGGGTCAGCCAGGTGCGGCCGGACACGATGGAAGCCGTGCTGGTCAAGCTCGGCGAGTACGGCGCAAGCGTCGAGTTGGGCGAGGACTACGTGGAGATCGACATGCGGGGTCGCCGCCCCCGGGCCGCCGATGTCTATACGGCGGCGTACCCGGGGTTTCCGACCGACATGCAGGCGCAGATGACGGCGGTCAGCACGGTGGCGGAGGGAACCAGCACCATCACCGAGACGATTTTCGAGAACCGCTTCATGCACATCCAGGAACTGGTCCGGATGGGGGCGAACATCGAGGTGCACGGCAGTGCCGCCGTCATCCAGGGCGTGGAGAAGCTGTCCGGCGCGCCGGTGATGGCCACGGACCTTCGGGCCTCGGCCAGCCTGATTCTGGCCGGTCTTGCGGCGGAAGGGGAGTCGGTCGTGGATCGGGTTTATCACATTGATCGAGGCTACGAGTGCGTGGAAGAGAAATTCCAGCGCCTCGGCGCCAGCATCCAGCGTTTGAGTTGAGGAGAATCCCGATGAGAATCGCTGTTTCCAAGGGACGCATCATGAGCGAAGCGCTTGAGGTGTTCGCGCGCGCCGATATCGTGCCGAAAGAGGACCCCGCGGAGAGCCGGCGATTGATCCTGCCGTGCACTGAGCCGGGCCTTGAGTTGGTGGTGCTGCGGGCCGCGGATGTGCCGACTTACGTGGCATTGGGTGCGGCGGAACTCGGAATTACCGGGCGAGACGTGCTGATGGAGGGCCGGGTTCCCGGCCTGTACGAGCCGTTGGATCTCGGCATCGCGCGCTGCCGGATGGTGGTGGCCGGACCGAAGGGCGGCGAAGCCTGCCTGGAACAGCCCCGGGTTCGGGTGGCGACCAAGTACGTGCGCCTTGCCCGCGAGTTTTTTGCCGCACGCGGCAGGCAGGCCGTTACGATAAAATTGTATGGCTCGATGGAGCTGGCGCCGCTGGCGGGGCTGTCGGATTGCATCGTGGATTTGGTGGAGACCGGCCGGACCTTGGCCGCCAATGGATTGGAACCGTATGCCACGCTCGCCGAAATCAGTGCGCGCGTGGTGGTCAACAAGGGTGCATGGAAGATGCGGCATGACCAGATCATGCCGATTCTGGCACGCCTTCAGGAAGCCGCGGAGGCGGCGGGGATAGACGCATGAAATACCCAACGGACGACTTGCGGATTACGGACTTGCAAAACGTCAGTGCTCCGGAAGAGATCTTGGAAGAATTCCCGCTGACGGAAGCGGGCGCGCGTACGGTGTTCGAGGCGCGGGCGCAAATCCGCGAGATCCTGCAGCAATCGGATGATCGCCTGATGGTGATCGTCGGCCCGTGCTCCATTCACGACGTGGAGGCGGCGCACGAGTACGCACAGCGCCTGCAGCCGGTCCGGGACCGGCTGGCGGAAGACCTCCTGATCGTGATGCGGGTGTATTTCGAGAAGCCGCGCACCACGGTCGGCTGGAAGGGTTTGATCAACGACCCGGATCTGGACGACAGCTACCACATCAATCGCGGTCTGCGCCTGGCTCGCGGGTTGCTCGTATGGCTGGGCGAGCAGGGGCTTCCGGCCGGCACCGAGTTCCTGGACCTGATTACGCCGCAGTACGTCGCCGACAGCGTCAGTTGGGGGGCGATCGGTGCCCGCACCACTGAAAGCCAGTGCCACCGGGAACTGGCCTCCGGGCTGTCCTGCCCGGTGGGCTTCAAGAACGGGACCAGCGGCGACATCCAGGTGGCGGTGGACGCATTGCGTTCGTCCACCCAGCCGCACTGCTTCCTGTCGCTTACCAAGGAGGGGCGGAGCGCGATTTTTCACACGACCGGCAACGAGGATTCCCACGTCATCATGCGGGGCGGGCAGCAGCCGAACTTCGAGGCCAATGCGGTCGAGGAGGTTTGTGCGCGCCTGGAACAGGCGAAACTGCCGGTCCGCGTCATGATCGACTGCAGCCACGCGAACAGCCGGAAGGTTCCCGAGCAGCAGATGCGGGTGGCCGACAATATCGGCGAACAGATTCGCGCGGGAGACCGGCGGATCGTCGGGGTCATGGTGGAAAGCCACCTGGTCGGCGGCAACCAGAAACTGGTTCCCGGTGAGTCGTTGCAGTACGGCCAGAGCATTACGGACGCCTGTCTCGGATTCGAGCAGACGGAACAGTTGCTCGAAGGCTTGGCCGAGGCGGTTCGGACGCGACGGCAGCGCGCCAGCCGGGCTGCATGAGCACTTCTTTCCCGCGCATTCTGTCGACCGGAGCGCCGGGATTTGAGGGTGAATTTCAGGCGCTGATCGACGGCAGGGCACAGGATTCGCGCCCGGAACAGGCCGAAGCAGTCGCGGCCATCATCGAAGAGATCCGCACGCGCGGCGATGCCGCCCTGCTCGAATACACCCGGCAATACGACGGACACGAAGCCGGCTCGGTGGCGTCGCTGCTTTGGCAGGCGGCCGATTTTCAGGCCGCGTTCGAGGCGCTGGACGAACCCCTGCGCGATGCGCTGCTGGCCGCGGCCGATCGAATCCGGGATTACGCGCAGCGGCAGAAGCTGGAATCGTTCGAGTTCGAGGACGAACACGGCTCTCGGCTCGGGCAGCGGGTCAATGCCCTGCAGCGTGTCGGCGTCTATGTCCCCGGAGGGACTGCAGCGTATCCGTCTTCGGTACTGATGAACGCGATCCCGGCGAGAGTCGCCGGGGTGGGAGAAATCCTGATGGTCAGCCCGATACCGGATGGGCAGGTCAACCCGGTCGTGCTGGCGGCGGCGCATGTGGCTGGCATTGATCGCGGATGGGCGCTGGGAGGCGCTCAGGCCGTCGCCGCGCTGGCGCTGGGGACGGAAACCATCCCGGCAGTCGACAAGATCGTCGGGCCTGGAAACCTCTGGGTGGCCGAGGCCAAGCGGCAGGTGTTCGGCAGGGTCGGGATCGACATGGTGGCCGGGCCCTCGGAAGTGGTGGTCGTGAGCGACGGCAGCGCGGACCCGCGATGGCTGGCGGCGGACCTGATGGCGCAGGCGGAGCACGACGAACAGGCGCAGGCGATTCTCCTGAGCCCGGACTTGGATCACATCAATGCGGTCGCGGACGCGTTGGCCGCGCAATTGGAAGGGCTGCCGCGCGCAAAAATCATCCGCGAATCCCTGGCGGCCAACGGCGCGCTGATCCAGACCGACGATTTGGAGCAGGCCGCGGAACTGGTTGACCGACTGGCGCCCGAACACCTGCAACTGGCCTTGGAGGAACCGGATGCGGTGATGAATCGAATCCATCATGCCGGCGCGATCTTCTTGGGCGCGCACAGCCCGGAGGTGATGGGCGATTACTGCGCCGGACCCAACCACGTGCTGCCGACCATGCGGGCTTCCCGCTTCGCGTCGCCGCTGGGGGTCTACGACTTCCAGAAGCGCAGCAGCACCATTCGCCTGTCGCAGGCCGGTGCCGCGGACCTTGCCGGCTTGGCCGAGTGTCTGGCGAAGGCGGAGGGTTTGGGTGCGCATGCCGCTTCGGCCCGTTGGCGAAGCGACTCGAAGTGATGGTTGAGCGAACGGATCTTTCCGCTTACCTGGACGAGTTGCTCCAGCCTTCAGAATTCTCGGACTATTGCCCCAACGGGTTGCAGGTCGAGGGCCGCGACCGGATCGAGGCGCTGATCTCGGGCGTGACCGCAAGCCAGGCGTTGATCGAAGCCGCTCAGGAACAGGGTGCCGATGCCTTGCTCGTGCATCACGGGTATTTCTGGCGAAACGAAGATGCGAGGGTCACCGGGATGAAAGCGCGGCGGCTTCGCACACTGCTGGCTTCGGACATCAACTTGTTCGCCTACCATCTGCCGCTGGACGCGCATGAGAAGTTCGGAAACAACGTCCAGCTGGCGGAATGCCTGGATCTGGATGTCACCGGCCTTCTGGAGCCCGGCGCCCCGGAGACCGGAAGGGTTGGACGGTTGAAAGAACCGCAATCAGCACAGGAATTCGCGGGCGAACTGGAGGGGCGGTTGCAGCACCCGGTGGTATGGGCCGGCCCCGAGGGAAAAGACCCGATCGCCACGGTTGGATGGTGCACCGGTGCCGGGCAGCAGTTCATTGAACAGGCGGCCCGCCTGGGACTGGACGCCTTCATCAGCGGGGAGATTTCCGAACAGACCGTGCATACGGCCCGCGAATGCGGGGTGCATTATTTTGCCTGCGGCCATCACGCGACCGAGCGTTACGGCGTGCAGGCCGTCGGCCGGCATCTTGAGGAAAAATTCGGGTTGCACCACCAGTTCATCGACATTTCGAACCCGGCTTGAGAAGAGGTATCGCATTTCGCTGACGCCAAGACGCCAAGCCGCATATGTTAAAATTTGCCGCCGCAGATGGAGTGGACACGGTCGACCCGCGAAAAGGGTGGCGGCTGTGTTTTTTGATCGCCCGGAGATTCCCAGCACATGCCAGATGACACAGTTGATGTGGGCCGCCGCAGGTTTTTAACCGGCAGCACAGCCCTAGTGGGTGGAACGGGTGCCGCAGTGGCCATGTGGCCGTTCATCGCATCCATGTCTCCGAGCGCTCGCGCCCGTACGGCAGGCGCCCCGATCGAAGTGGATATCGGGCAGATGGAATGGGGTCAGAAGATCGACCTGATCTGGCGCAAGCAGCCAGTCTGGATTATTCGTCGTACACCCGAAATGGTGGCGGCGCTGGAAGCTGAAGCCAGTTACCTCCGCGATCCGCACTCCGAGCAAGAGCAACAGCCAGAATTCGCGCGGAATTCCCACCGCTCGCTGAATCCGGAGTTCCTGGTGCTGGTCGGCATCTGCACGCACCTCGGCTGCAACCCGACCTACCGTCCCGACGCGGCTCCGGAGGACTTGGGCCCCGAGTGGCAAGGTGGATTTTTCTGCGCCTGCCACGGTTCCCGGTTCGACCTGTCAGGCCGCGTGTACGACCACGTGCCGGCCAACGCCAACCTGCGGGTGCCGCCGTACCGTTTCGTCAGCGATACGCGAATCCTGATCGGCGAGATGCCCGAGGACGCTCCCGCATGAAATCCCTTTTCGAGGGCCTGATCGGCTGGATCGACGCCCGTTTCCCGCTGATGCAGTTGTGGAACGATCATCTGGCGAAATACTACGCGCCCAAGAACTTCAACTTCTGGTACTTTTTCGGCTCGCTGGCACTGCTGGTGCTGGTCATCCAGATCGTTACCGGCATCTTCCTGACCATGCACTACAAGCCGGACGCGGAACTCGCGTTCGCTTCCCTTGAATACATTCGCCGCGATGTTCCTCTCGGTTGGCTGATTCAGTACATGCACTCCACGGGTGCGTCGTTCTTCTTCATCGTGGTGTACCTGCACATGTTCCGGGGCATCATGTACGGTTCCTTCAAGGCGCCCCGCGAGTTGATCTGGCTGCTCGGCATGTTCCTGTACATGACGCTGATGGCGGAAGCCTTCATGGGTTACCTGCTGCCCTGGGGCAACATGTCGTACTGGGGCGCGCAGGTCATCGTCAACCTGTTCAGCACCATTCCTTGGATCGGACCGGATATCGCCATCTGGTTGCGTGGCGATTTCGCGATCTCCGACGCGACCCTGACCCGGTTCTTCGCACTTCACGTGTCGGCCATCCCGCTGGCGCTTCTGGCGCTGGTGGCGTTGCACCTCATGGCGCTGCACGAGGTGGGCTCCAACAATCCCGACGGCATCGAGATCAAGGAACAGAAGGACGCGGACGGCAAGCCGCTGGACGGCGTCCCGTTCCACCCGTACTACACCGTCAAGGACATCTGGGGATCGATCGCGTTCCTGTTCCTGTTCGCGCTGGTGGTGTTCTTCGCCCCCGAAATGGGCGGTTATTTCCTGGAGCCGGACAACTTCACGCCGGCCAACCCGCTGCTGACCCCGGAGCACATCGTTCCGGTGTGGTATTTCACGCCGTTCTATTCGGTTCTCCGAGCGATCCCGGACCCGCAGTTCGGGGCGCTGGCCATGCTGTTATCCATCCTGGTCCTGTTCTTCCTGCCATGGATCGACCGCAACCCGGTGCGTTCCGTGCGCTATCGCAGCCTGCTGTACAAGATCAACCTGGGCGTGTTCGTGGTCACGTTCGCGGCATTGGGCTATCTGGGCTTTAACCCGCCGACCCCGCTGTACAGCGAACTCGCGCTGCGCTTCAGCGAATGGTACTTCCTGTTCTTCATCGCCCTGTGGTTCTTCAGCCGCCCGCGCCGCAACCTCGAACGCTTGCTGACCTTGGTCGTGGTCCTGGGCCTGATCAGTCTCTACGACGTCGTGAGAGTAGAACCCGGACACGGAATGCTGGTCTTCCTGGGCTGGCTGATGCCGGCCGTGTTCGTGGCCGTCATGGTTTTCGGCAGCGGCATCGAGAAACTGGGGCGCGACCTTCCAGTGCCGGACCGGTTGACCGGATGAAACGCGCACTTTTTCTGTCGGTCTTGTGCCTGGGTTCGGCCGGGCCCGCATTCGCTGCGGTCGGAGCCGAACTGCCCGGGTACCAAGTGGTGATCGATCTCACCAATCGGGCCTCCTTGCAGCGGGGGGCCAAGTACTTCGTTAATTACTGCCTGGGTTGCCATTCACTGAAATACAGCCGCTACAGCCGGATCGGAGAGGACTTGGGGCTGGACATGCAGATGGTGGCGGACAACCTGATCTTCAACGGTCGGCGCGTCAGCGAAAGGATGGAAATCTCCATGTCCCAGGA
Source organism: uncultured candidatus Poriferisulfidus sp. (assembly GCA_965204575.1). Taxonomy (GTDB): domain Bacteria; phylum Pseudomonadota; class Gammaproteobacteria; order Poriferisulfidales; family Poriferisulfidaceae; genus Poriferisulfidus. Next base: position 1,774,945 of record OZ241993.1, on the reverse strand, counting down.
CGATGCCGAGCGGTGGTTCGGGGCGAAGCCGCCGGATCTGAGCATGCTCGCCCGGCAGAAGGGGGGCACCTACATCTACCAGTACCTGATGACGTTCTACGCCGACGAAAACCGTCCCTGGGGCGTCAACAACTGGGCCTTCCCGTTCACGACCATGCCGCACGTGCTGTGGCGGGAACAGGGCCTGCAACGCGCGGAATGGGAGGAAGTCGACAATGGAAACGGGAGCAAGCCGGTCATCACGGGATTGACGCTGGAGACCCCGGGGCTGAAGACCCCCGAAGAGTACGAGCAGATCGTGGTCGATCTCACTTCGTTCCTGGTGTATGTTTCGGAGCCGGCGCGGCTGACGCGCGAAAGCGTGGGGACGTGGGTGCTGCTGTTCCTCCTGGTGCTGGGAGGATTCGCCTATTTCCTCAAGCGCGAATACTGGAAGGACGTCCACTAAAACGCCATGCAGCTGTTCTCGTCTCCCCAGTGCCCGCAGTGTCACCGGGTCCGCATGGTTCTGGCCGAGAAGGAGACCCAGGCCCGCTACGCATACACGGACGATCCGCAGCAGCGCGAAGATCTGCTGGTGTTCAATCCCGAGGGCACGACGCCGACCTTCAACGACCGGGGAATGACGCTGCTGGAGCCGCGGATCATCATGGAATACCTGGATGACCGCTTCCCGCATCCGCCCCTGATGCCGGTCGACCCGGTCGGGAAGGCGCGGGCGCGGGTGTGGCTGCTTGAAATCGAGCGGCGCCTGTACGATCAACTGGACGACCTGCACTCGCCGGGCGCGAAAAAGTCCGCTGCCGCCCGGGAGGCCATGCGGAATTTCCTGATCCGGGTGACGGCGGAACTCAAGCAGCGGGAAAACAAGAAATTCTTCACCAGCGACAGCTTCACCTTGCTGGACGCCTCGCTGGCGCCGATCCTGTGGCGCCTGAAAAGCTACAAGATCGAAATGCCGCGCAGCTCCGGACCGCTTTGGAAATACGCCCGCGAGGTCTATTCGCGTCCGTGCTTCCAGCGCAGCCTGACCGAAGTCGAGCGGGACCTGCACCTGTCCTGACGGACTGATTCCATGCCGATCCGGCGATGACCTCCAATCGCCCCTACCTGATTCGCGCCATCTACGAATGGGTGGTCGACAACGACCTGACCCCGATGCTGGTGGTCCGGAATGAAGGTGCCGAATTCGGAACGGCACTGGAGGACGACCAACTCACTGTCTACAACATTTCTCCGCGTGCGGCGCGCGACCTCGTGATCGACGAGGAAAGCATCCGCTTCCATGCCCGGTTCCAGGGCGTCTCGAAGCACGTGGTTCTGGACGTGGAGAAAGTGGCCCGCATCTTTTGCAAGGAAAACAATGAGGGACTGGTCTTTCCTTGGAACGACGGGAAATCTTCATCGTCCTCGGACGAGGATCCGACCCCGCCGAAAGGGCCGCCCCACCTGAAAGTCGTCAAGTGACGGAGGCGGGACCGACATGATCGAAATCGTCGTCGGAGACATCACCGGCCTGGAGGTCGATGCGATCGTCAATGCCGCCAACGCCAGCCTGATGCCGGGCGGAGGCGTGGATGGCGCCATCCACCGCGCGGCAGGTCCGGAACTGGCCCGGTTTACCGCCACCCTGGGAGGGTGTGAGACGGGGGAAGCGAAGATTGCGCCCGGTTTCGGCCTGAAAGCTCGCCACGTGATCCTCACGGTCGGGCCGATTTGGAAAGGGGGCCAGGAAGGCGAGGAAGCGTTGCTCGCATCCTGCTATCACAACAGTTGCCGGCTGGCAGAGCAGGAAAAGCTCAGGTCGCTGGCGTTCCCGGCGATCAGCACCGGGGTCTATGGCTATCCGAAAGCTGAGGCGGCGAGGGTCGCGCTGGAAGCGTTACGCCAGCATGAGGCTGATTTCGAGCGCTTGGTGTGCTGCTGTTTTTCAGAACAAGATGCAGAGTTGTATCGGCAGCAGCTTTCCACGCGGGAAGTTTAAAAAAATCGCTTCGGCATGTTATGCTGAACCAAGAGGGTTCAGGGATGAATTTGTTCGCAGTTTTGGAGTCTAGCGAGACCATAAGAGTCCTTCTATTTCTCTTGCCGGGATTTGTAGCCGCAGGAGTTTTTCAAGCGTTAATTTCAAACTCAAAGCCGAGTGGAATTGAAGTCATAGTGCAGGCATTCGTTTTCACTATGTTTGTGCAATTGGCAGCATTGCCCGCTTTTTCTGGAATTGAAGCCATGTGGCCGGACATCCTGTCCAGTGATAAGTGGAAGTGGGAGATATCAACGTGGGTGCTGGTTCTTGTAGCGGTTATGCTCGGGTTGATATCAGCCTGCACTTGGAATCGCGATTGGTTGCATAGGCACCTTCGTGAGTGGGGGTTAACAAGGGAGAGTTCGTACCGATCAGCGCAATATTCGGCTTTCGCGAACCATAGAGACTGTTTTGTTGTATTGCATTTGAAAGGGGAACGTCGCTTATATGGTTGGCCTCAGGAATGGCCGAGTCGGGCGGAAGACCAGCATTTCCTAATGGTCAAATGTGAGTGGTTGAAGGATGAAAACAAACGAGAACCACTTGAAGGGGTTTCCCATATGTTGGTCACCGCATCCGAAGTAGAAATGATAGAATTTCTACCTATGCCCTCTGGCGAACAGGATGCGGAGTGAAGCATGACGAATAAACCATCTGTGCCGAATGCGCCATCCGGTGGTAGAGAAGTGCCAGCGCGCGGTGTCTCACCAATGCCTGCGAATGCTGTTAAGCCGCCGCCGCCGCCGCCGCCGCCGCCCAAAAAGTAATAACTAGACACGTGTGCTTTAGCTTCTGCTAGGGCAGATTTCGCGAAAGGCTGGAAATTCAGATGGCATAAAGGGCAATCCCTCATCAGGTACACCTTGGGTTATCTAACTTTCATGAGCCATGTCTGACATAGAACGCCTTGTCGAAAAAATAGTTAAAAAGATTGCCCAGAAAGCGATTGGCAGCGAAATCCTGTCGGTTCATGCTGTCTCGGATTTGGATCACTATGGCGATGAGATCTATCGAATCAAAGTCGTTTTTGAGGCAAATACGAAGGGAGGGCTGCTGGATTCGAACAAAACCACGGGGCTCGTACGTCGCATATTGCCGAGGCTAGGTGAAAAAGGAGCCGCTGGGTTTCCCATCCTGTCTTACATTTCAGTATCGGATTACCAAGACTACAAGAAGGCGCACCCCGGATCCACTTGACCCATTCGCTGATAGGATCCAAGGTCAAGCATGGGGTTGGTCTGTAAATGCATCCGGGTCCGGCAGGTTCTTCCCCGGATTGAGGATGCCATCCGGGTCGAAGTCGCGTTTGATCGCGTGCATCATCTTCAGTGAAGCAGGATCCAGCTCGCGGGCGATGTGCTCTCGTTTCGCGATGCCTACGCCGTGTTCGCCCGACAGGGTGCCTCCGAGGCGCAGGACTGCCCCGAAAACTTCATCCAGGCAGCGAAAAGCGATTTCTCGCTGTTCATCCGAGCCGTCCGGCATCAGGTTGACATGGATGTTTCCAGATCCCGCATGCCCGAAGCAGACGATGGGGATGGCATAACGTGTACGAATCTCATCCAGTTCTTTCAGCAATTCCGCAAGCCGACTGACCGGGACCACGACATCCTCGTTGATTTTCTCGGGAGCGATGCGGCGCAATGCGGGTGAGAGCGTGCGCCGTGCCTGCCACAAGGTTTCGCGTTCCTCATCCCCAAAAGCAATTTGAAAATCCAGGCATTTTTCGGTAGAAGCCGCTTGGGCGATGGGTGCGGAAGTTTGCGGCAGTTGGTCGGCATCGCCATCAATATCGATCAGGAGGAGGGCGCGAGCGCTTTCCGGAAGTTCTACTTGTCCGTCGTCGCGAATCAGGTCCAGACAGGCGGCGTCCATGAATTCCAGCGCGCACGGCAGGTTGGGTTGGGCGAGGATGGCCTCGATGGCTTCCATCGCATGTTGGGGGTCGGCATAGACGGCGCGCGCGGTCGCGAGCGCCTGTGGGCGCGGGCGCAGCAGCAGGGTCGCCTCGGTGAAAATCGCCAGCGTTCCTTCCGAGCCGATCAGCAGGCGCATCAAATCGAATCCGACCACGCCCTTGCGAGTCAGGGTGCCGGCGCTCAGGGGCTCGCCAGCGCCGGTGATGGCCCGGACCTGGAGCGTGTTGTCGCGGGTGGTGCCGTACTTGAGCGCCCGGGGCCCGGCTGCATTGCAGGCCAGGTTGCCGCCAATGGTGCAAAACGGGGAACTGGACGGGTCCGGCGCCCAGAACAGCCGGTATTCGCCGGCCGCGTCCTGGAGTTGCTGGTTGATGAGCCCGGGTTCAACCCGCGCGGTCTGTTCGCGCGGGTCAATGTCCAGGAGCCGGTTCATGCGCTCGGTGGAGAGGACGATGCCGTGCTGCAAGGGCACCGCGGCTCCCGTAGTGTTGGTGCCGAGGCCCCGGGTAGTCAGGGCGATGCGATGGGCCCGGCAGAAGCGGACCAGATCCTGAATTTGGCTTGCCTCGCGGGCGAAGACCACGGCCTGCGGGGCACTGTGCTGCCGGCTGTTGTCGTAGCCGTAGGTCCAGCAGTCGGCCGGGTCGTCGAGCAGGTCCTCGGGGTCGACCAGGTCGCGAAGCGCGGCCAGCCAGCCCGGATCACTCATGCACGAGTTGATCGGTCAGGTCGCACAGGCAGTGCAGGATCAGGATATGGACTTCCTGGACCCGGGCCGTGGAATCGGACGGAACGCACAGTTCAATGTCGCTCTCGCGCATCTGGCCGCGAATGGCGCCGCCGTCCCGGCCGGTAAGGGCGATCACCCGCATTTGCCTGGACTGCGCCGTCTCGATGGCCTGCACGACATTGGGGGAATTGCCGCTGGTGCTGATCGCGACAAGAATGTCGCCTTCCCGCCCAAGCCCTTCGACCTGGCGACTGAAAACCCGTTCAAATCCGTAGTCGTTGCTGATGGCAGTGAGCGCCGAGGTATCGGTGGAGAGGGCGACGGCGGGCAGGGCTTCCCGTTCCTTTTCAAAGCGACCGATCAGTTCGGCCGCAAAATGCTGTGCGTCTGCCGCTGAGCCGCCATTGCCGCAACTCAACACCCGGCAACCGCCCGCCAAGGTCTGCGCCAGCAGGGCTCCGGCCTGCGCGATCGGTTCAACAAGCCGATCCTGAGAATCCCGATGGGTCGCAAGGCTGTCTTCGAACAGCTGCCGGACCCGTTGCTCGCCTGCCGAACTCATGTCGGGCTCTGGAAGTGGAGCAACAGCAGCCAGAATCCCGAACTGGCCAGCAACAACCCGGTTATCGTTCGGAACAACCGCGCGGGGCTTGGAAGCGCCTTCTCGACGATCACGAAAAGCGTGATGGCCGCGACCCACAGCATGTTCATCATGCCGACGGCAAACAGGACCAGCATCAGCGCCCAGCAGCACCCGATGCAGTACAGGCCGTGTTCGAAAGACATCTGCAAGGCGCCGGTGCGGCCGTCTTTCCAGCGGGCGAGCAGGAATTGCATGGGCGTCCGGCACAAGGTGAGGCAGGCGTCTTTCCACGGTGTCCATTGGTACAGGCCCGCCACGATCAGCAGGATGCCGCTGAACAGCTGGCTTCGGCTGTCCATCATGGGGTCGAGCAGCCCCCATTCGTGCAGGGGCCATTGAACAACGGAGATTACTGCGGAATACGCGGTCCAAGAGGCAAGATAACCGACCAGAAAGATCATCCAGGGGACGACTTTCAGGGTTTGCCGGCTCCGGTTTCGCTGCACGACCCGGTATGTCCGCAGCATCGGCACGGCACTGGGCGTCATCATCGCGACCATCATGATCGCCCACATGGCGAACAGCATCCAGAAGTCGTATCCGCTCCAGCCACCAACTCCGGCCGGCGGAGGCATCCACGCGACAGAGGGTCCGCCCCGCATCATGTCGCGCATCATCCAGTCCATGTACAGCATCCAGCCCCATCCGCTGGCGGTGACGGCGGTGACGGCACCGATCAGGGTCCAGCGTTCAGCCGGCGGCAGGGGTGCGAATTCAGGAGTGGAGGCGGTGGCAGGCATGAGCGAAGCTCCGAAAGGCATTTTAACAGGTGGCATATGTTGAAAGATAGGGATATAGTGGCCCAATGAAAGCGGTAAATCGAGACAAGCCGGACCAATGGAAAGAAGACATTATCCGGTCAGTCGACATGTACAACAAGTGGTTTATCAGGTTTGCGCCGAAAGCGTATCGGAATGTTCGAGAGCAAACGGCCGAGGATGTCGAAAGGATGCTGAAAGCGACGGGCAATTTCAGAGAAATTGATGTAGCATTGCTCAAGACAGTTCCTGCTGTGCTACCGACACTCCGGATGGCCACTTCTCCACCGCTTGCCATAGACCGCTTAATAGGACTCTCGGGCGCTTCAGCCAACCTTGTCAAGGTAATGGAAAAACAAGGCAAACTACCCTCTCGGATGTCGCGGAGAGAATTAAATGCCAACCTTCGGAAAATCAGCAAAACAATCCAGAAAATGATCGATCCGGATATTTTTGACTGGCTGAAGGATGACAAAAAACCATCTCGGCAGGACTTGTACCGGGCTGCGACGATTGTGGCTGACCGACTTTGCGGTGCTGTTGCAAACCCGATCATTCGAAATGCTCAGGAAAAAAGACAACTTGCTACTATCGGGAAGTGGCTAAAGAATCGTGGCTATGTGAAGATTTCATCGGGAGAGGGGGCAAAACACGATGAAATGCAGCCGGGGACATATTCGTTCCGGCTGAATGTGCCAGCCGAGCAGGATCAAACCGGGAAATCGGTTAACATTCCTATGGATGTTGTTGTGATGCCGAAAAATGCGAAAGTGGGGAACTTACCGCTTCTCATAGAGGCAAAATCTGCGGGCGACTTTACAAATGTCAACAAACGTCGAAAGGAAGAAGCCACGAAAATGAACCAGTTGCAGCGAACCTATGGAAAAAAGTGCAATTCGTTTTGTTTTTATGCGGATACTTTGACAGTGGCTATCTCGGTTATGAAGCCGCAGAAGGTATCGATTGGGTGTGGGAGCACCGTGTCGGCGATCTAGGGAAATTTGGGCTTTAGGGATGGCTAGGAGTGAAATTGCGGCGCTGGAGGAGCATCGCTTGACGCTTCAGGGGCAACTGGACTCGAAAAAAAATCAAGCTGAAAGAAATCAAATGGGTCAATTTGCCACGCCTTCAGAATTGGCAGTGGACATTCTCCGCTACGCTGAAGCCCAGATTGGAGTCGACGAAAGAGTTCGTTTCCTTGATCCGAGCCTAGGAACCGGGTCGTTTTATTCAGCTCTGCTCAAAGTGTTTCCACAAAACCGCATTGATACTGCTATAGGCTACGAAATTGACCCCCATTATGGAATTCCTGCTGCAAATTTATGGGAAAAGACAGGTTTGGATGTTTGTCTGAGTGATTTTACGCAGGCTGAAGCGCCGCCAGATTCTGAAAAATTTAACCTACTTATTTGCAATCCACCTTACGTTCGGCACCATCATATTGACAGTAGAGAAAAGCAACGCCTGCAGGCCTGTTTGCAGAAGGCGGGCAGCATGAGGCTCAGTGGATTGGCTGGGCTATATTGTTATTTCCTCGGGCTAAGCCATGAGTGGTTGACTGAGGGGGGGCTTGCGGGCTGGCTGGTGCCAAGTGAATTTATGGATGTGAATTATGGTGCTGCAATAAGGCACTACCTGCTGAATGACGTGACGCTACTGCATCTGCATCGATTTGACCCAGACGATGCACAGTTCGAAGATGCTTTAGTGTCTTCGGTTGTGGTCTGGTTCCGTAAAACGAAGCCGCCGCTGGAACACCAAGTCAGGTTCACATACGGTGGGTCGCTTGACTGCCCGAGGTTGGAACGCCTAGTGCCAGCCAAGATGCTGTGCCGTAACTCTAAATGGACAGGCTATCCGGCAAGAGAGGAAGCCGATAGAGCAAATGTGCCAGTTTTGGGTGATTTCTTCAGCATTAAGCGGGGACTGGCGACCGGGGGCAACCGGTATTTCATTCTGACACTTGAGGAAATCGAGCGCCGTGGATTACCTCAAGAAGCATTTCGACCCATATTGCCGAGCCCGCGCTATTTGCAGGAGAATGAAGTAGCAGCCGACGGGGATGGAAACCCAGTATTGGGAAATCGTTTGTTCTTGCTTGATTGCCGATTGGGAGAAGCGCAGATAAGGAAGAAATATCCCGCCTTGTGGAAATATCTTGAAGAAGGGGAAGCGCTGGGCGTAGCCGAACGCTACCTCTGTCGGCATCGAAAACCTTGGTATACACAGGAAGAACGACCGCCAGCGCCATTTGTATGCACCTACCTTGGGAGAAGAGACACAAAAAGCGGATGTCCGTTTCGCTTCATACTGAACCACTCCAGAGCAACCGCCGCAAACGTCTATCTGATGCTTTACCCTAAAGGGCCGATTGCCCAAGCTTTAGAGGAAGACCCGGATTTGAAAAAGAGACTTTGGAAATTTCTAAATGAAATTCGTCCTCAGACAATGCTAGATGAGGGGCGAGTCTATGGCGGGGGACTACACAAACTAGAGCCAAGAGAATTGAGTAATGTACCGGTTGCAGAGTTTGCGGAGCTGTTGCCAGAGCCAGCACGGTTGCAGTCTGAAAAGCAAGGAGAATTATTTGCGACAGTTTAACGCTTGGCCTTGCGCAATAGCCTTCTAGCCGTGTTATACTCCCCAACCGGACAACGCGCCGCGCACTCTAATAATAAGGAGGAACAGCCATGGCATCAGACAACTGGAGCATCAAAGGCAATTACTTTGAATCCTGCACGTGCGACCTGATTTGCCCGTGCATCACGCTGAAACCCCCCACCACTGGAACCTGTACGGCACTGCTGGGATGGCACATCGACGAAGGCCATCTGGATGACCTGGAAATCAACGATCTCAACGTCGCAATGTTTCTTCAAGCCCCCGGTCTTCTGACCGAAGGCGGCTTCAAGGTGGCCCTGTACGTCGATGAGCGTGCCAGCGAAGCGCAGTTCGACGCCATCACCCAGATGTACTCGGGCCAACTCGGCGGCCATTTAGCGGTCGTGTGCAGCTTGGTTGGCGAGGTGGTCAGCGTCAAGCAGACCTCGATCGAGTACTCCGTGGACGGCAAGACCCGTCGCCTGAAAGTGGGTGACGGCATTGGTGAGAGTGAAGTCGTGGAAGTCGAGGGAGCCGACGGAGGCCCCGTCATCGTTTCCAACCCACCCTTGGCCATTGCCCCGGGCAATGACATCACGATCAGTGATACCGTCAAGGTGGCGTACAGCGATAACGGAATCACCCATGAACACTCGGGTTCCGTAAGTTTGGCTTCGAACTTCACCTATGGCCCGGACTGATCAAGATTTGACCGGTCAGGGTTTACAGACAACAATAATAACTATTACCTCCAAAACTCAGGCCGCCGCAAGGCGGCCTTGTTTTATGGGGCGACGGCAATGACAGACGCAGGCCTGATGGAAGAGACGAGAGAGTTGCATCTGTTCACACGCAACCCTCTGACTCCGCCGTATCCGGTGCAGTTGCAAATCGCGGAATTCGCGCTGGGATGCTTCTGGGGGGCGGAGCAGCGTTTCTGGCAGTTGAAGGGTGTCTGGACCACCGCGGTGGGCTACACCGGCGGAGAAACCCTGGATCCCACTTACGAGGAAGTGTGCTCCGGGCAGACCGGGCACGCCGAAGCGGTGCGCATCGTCTACGATCCCGGCCTGATGACCTACCCCGAGCTTCTGGCCTGCTTCTGGGAGGGCCACGACCCGACCCAGGGAATGCGCCAGGGGAACGACATTGGCACCCAGTACCGTTCCGGCGTGTACTGTGCCGGTCGCGAACAAGAGGAACTGGCCAAGCGGAGCCTTGAGCTGTATCAGGCGGCACTTTCCGCAAAAGGGGGCGATCCGATCACAACCGAAGTCGTCCCGTCCGAAACGTTCTACTTTGCCGAGTCTTACCACCAGCAATACCTGGGCAAGAACCCGGGCGGCTACTGCGGCCACGGCGGCACCGGCGTGCCGTTTCCGCTCAAAGCGCTATGCAAAGAATGATGGGGGCGGGAACCGGTTCGGTTCCGCGGCGAAGGGAGGGCCGTTGGATCGCTTGCGGATTGGTCGGCATCCTGCTCGGCGCCTCAATGACGCTGGCGCACGCGCGCGACTTGAATCAGCAGTACAAGGCACAGGGCTTGGGCCTGGATACCTGCGCCAGTTTCCTGGATGTCCCGGTCGAGAAACGCGGCCTGTACTACAGCTGGCTGGCCGGTTACCTGACGGCATACAATTACCTTGTGCGCGACACGTACAGCATTGCGGAATACTCCGGACTCACCCGCACCAACGAATGGCTTGAGAAGTATTGCGGCAAGCATCCCAGCAACCTGCTGCACGAGGCGGCCCGGATGTTCGTGACGGAACGTTACCGGATCCGGCTCAAGCAGAAACCCGAGCGCGAGGACATGCTACGATTTCAGGAACGAATTCCTCGTGAGCCGGCTCGAAACCGGCCACGTTGATCTTGCGAGGGACTATGGACAGGGTTGCTGCGGTACAAATGGCTTCCGGCCCTAACCTGGATGCCAATCTGCTGGAGGCCGGGCGTCTGATCAAAACAGCGGTCGAGGACGACGCGCGGCTGGTGGTCCTGCCCGAGAACTTTGCCATGATGGGCCTGCAGGACAAGGACATCCTGCAATACCGGGAACTGCCGGGAGACGGGCCGATCCAGGAGTTCATCCGCAAGCAGTGCCGTCGGCACCAGATCTGGATCGTGGGAGGAACCCTCCCGCTGCACTGCGGGGTCGATGACAAGACGGCGGCCGCATGCATGCTGTTCGATGACCGGGGGGAAATCCGGGCGCGCTACGACAAAATCCACCTGTTCGATGTGACGCTGGTCGCCAGCGGGGAGAGCTACAACGAGTCCGCGACCATCCGCAGCGGAAACGAGTTGGTCGTCGCGGATTCCCCGTTCGGACGTATCGGGCTGACCGTTTGCTACGACCTGCGATTCCCGGAACTGTTCCGCGCGCTCCTGGATCAGGGGGTGGAGATCATTACGCTGCCTGCCGCGTTCACGGCGTTGACGGGCAAGGCGCATTGGGAGAGCCTGTTGCGCGCCCGCGCAATCGAGAACCTGGTCTACCTGGTTGCCAGCGCGCAGGGCGGCTACCACTTGAACGGGCGCGAGACCCATGGGCATTCCATGATCATTGATCCTTGGGGTTCGATCAAGGGGGAACGTGCTCACGGGGCGGGCGTGGTCGTCGCGGACATCGATCGACAGCGGCTTGAAGAGATTCGGAAAAACTTTCCCAGCATCCACAACCGGAGGCTGACGTGCCAGATGAACGCGTAACCGACGGCGCGGTCCGGCGTTACCTCCTGGATCCGGGGGAACTGACGCCGCAAACGCTGGAGCAGACCCTTGCGCATGCCTGGTCGCGGGCCTGCGATTATGCAGACGTGTACCTGCAGCATTCACAGCACGAATCGCTGACGATCGAGAACGGAATCGTCAAGGATGCGGCTTTTACCCTGGAACAAGGTGCCGGTGTCCGTGCGGCACTGGGTGAGAAGACCGGGTTCGCGTATTCCGAGGAACTGAGCCCCGAACAGTTGCTGGAGGCGGCCCGGGCCGCGCGTTCCATCGCGCACGGCGAGCGGCAGGCCCGCTTGCCGCAGTCCTCCTCGACTCCGCCGCCTGCCGTTTGCGGCTACGACAATCCGCTGCAGAACCTGGACATGGAGCAGAAGATCGCCCTGTTGCGCGAAGTGGATGAAACCGCCCGTGGATTGGCTCCCGAGGTCAAGAAAGTGACGGCGACGCTGGCATCCGCCTACGAGGTGATCCTGATCGCCTCGACGGAAGGCGTGTACCAGACCGACATCCGCCCGCTGGTGCGCCTGAACGTCAGCGTTATTGCCGAACGGGACGGGCGGCGTGAAGTCGGCGGACATGGTGGGGGCGGGCGCTATGGATACAGCCGGTTACTGGAGACCGGGGCACCGGCCCGGTTCGCGCAGGAAGCCGTACGCGTGGCATTGCTCAACCTGGAATCCCAGGAAGCCCCGGCCGGCACCATGACCGTGGTGCTCGGGCACGGTTGGCCCGGCGTGCTGCTGCACGAGGCCATAGGACACGGCCTGGAGGGCGACGCGGTTCGCAAGGGCACTTCGGCGTTCACCCACCTGATGGGCCAGCGTGTGGCCAGTCCCGAGGTTACGGTCGTGGACAACGGCACCTTGCCGGATCGCCGCGGATCGTTGCGCATGGATGACGAGGGAACCCCGACCCAGAACACGGTCCTGATCGAGGACGGCATCTTGCGCGGCTACCTGTACGACCGCCACAATGCGCGTCTTTGCAAGACCCGTTCGACTGGCAACGGTCGTCGCGAATCCTACGCATACCAGCCGATGCCGCGCATGACCAACACCTACATGCAGGCGGGCGCCCATTCACCGGAAGAGATCCTGGTGTCGGTCGACCATGGGCTGTATGCGGTCGGATTCAATGGCGGACAAGTAGACATCACGTCCGGCAAATTCGTGTTTTCCGCTTCCGAGGCTTATCTGATCAAGGATGGAAAGATTGCCCACCCCGTGAAGGGGGCGACCCTGATCGGAGACGGCCCCAGCGTGCTGCGGCGCGTCAGCATGGTCGGCGACGACCTGGAGCTCGACGATGGGATCGGCACCTGCGGCAAGGACGGGCAGCAGGTCCCGGTGGGCGTTGGCCAGCCGACGTTGCGGGTCGACGAGTTGACAGTCGGGGGGACCCGGATGCATGACGGCTGAATCCGCCTCGGCGCAGGATCTGCGCACGTGCGTTCAGCAAGCATTGGACCAGGCCCGCCGGCAAGGGGCGACCGCCGCGGCGGTTTCGCTGGAGCGCGGTGAAGGCCTGACGGTCTCGGTGCGGCTTGGCGAACTTGAGACCGTCGAACACGAGCAGGATCAAGGCTTATCCATCACCGCCTACTTTGACCAGCGGCGCGGCCATGCCTCCAGCACGGACTTGCGCGAAGACTCGGTCGAACGCACGGTCGAAGCGGCCTGCCAGATCGCCCGCAGCACGGAGGAAGATCCCTGCCACGGCCTGCCGGATGAAGGCCGGCTGGCCTTCGAATACCCGGAGCTGGGCCTTTATCATCCCTGGGACCTCGATAGCGACGAAGCCGTCCGTCTCGCGCTTGAGTGCGAAGATGCCGCGCGCGCCGATGCCCGTATCGCAAACTCGGAAGGGGCGGAGGTCCGCCGCTATGACGGCATCCGGGTGCTTGGCAACAGCCTGGGTTTCATGGGCGCCTACCGGCGCAGCAGCCACGACCTCAGTTGCTGTGTCGTGGCGGCAGACGAGGCCGGAGCGCAGGAGCGGGATTACTGGCACAGCACCCACTGCGACTGGCGCAAGATGCAGGATCCCGGGACGGTGGGGCGCATTGCGGCAGAGCGAACGGTACGTCGCTTGGGAGCCCGACCGCTTGCCAGTTGCGTCGCGCCGGTATTGTTCGAAGCCCCGGTCGCGCGGTCGCTGCTCGGACATTTCGTGGGTGCAGCCAGCGGCCAGGCGCTCTACCATGAGGCGTCTTTCCTGCTTGGCCGGAAGGATGAACAGGTCTGGGCGGAGGAAATCACCCTGGCCGAACATCCGCATGAGGCTGGGGGGGCGGCCAGCGCGCCGTTTGACGCGGAAGGCGTGGCAACGCAGGAGCGGGTCGTGGTGGAGAACGGCATCCTGCGCGGGTGGTTTCTGAGCAGTTATTCCGCACGCAGGCTCGGACTGGCCTCTACCGGCAATGCCGGCGGAGTCCGGAATCTCGTATTGGAATCCCGGGAACCCGCGCTGTCCTGGGATGAATTGTTGCAGCGCCTCGGGCGGGGATTGGTGGTGACGGAGCTGATGGGGCAGGGCGTCAACCCGGTGACCGGTGACTACTCCCGCGGTGCGGCGGGATTCTGGGTCGAGAATGGTGCCGTGGCGCATCCCGTGCATGAAATCACCATCGCCGGTTCCCTGCCGGACATGTACCGCGGTGTCGTCGCGGTCGGAGCGGAGCGGGACCGCCGCGGTTCTCTTCAGACCGGAGCGTTACTGGTCGACCGGATGCAGATTGCTGGCGTCTGACTGATTCAGGCTGGCCAGCTCAAGCCGGACCTTTTCCTTGCCGTCCTCCATGCGCACGGTGCGAACCATCCACTGGTCGCGCTTGGGATCGTGCCAGGTGATGATGCGCGAGTCCTCGGCGCTTCCGCGGATGCGGACCACCTTCCAGACCAGCCGCTCTTGGCCCAGCACTTCGAGGGGTTCCAACACCGGAGCCTCGAAACGATACACCTTGAGCAGGCCTTTGGAGAGGACACTGTAGTTGGGCGAGGGGCTGGGCAGGTCACGGAGCAGACGCACGGCCATGGCGGCGGGATCCAGCGTGTTGTCCCCGAGCGGTTCGACGGATTCGCTTTCATGGGTCGTGATGAGAACCTGGCCGTGAGACCAGTCGTAGACGTATCGGTAGTGACGTCCCCGGCCTGAATCGTGATAGAAGTACTCTTGGGGTTGCAGATCTTCGCTGCTCATGGTGCCGCGCTCGATGATGGTGTCCAGGCCCAACAGGCGGGCCAGCCAGTTCGGTTTCGCAATGGCCTTGTAGTAGGTGTGGGCTGTTTCGCGCGTGACGGTGACGGTGATGGTCCCGGTCCGCGTACCTTGGTAGTAAAGGTCGTAGGTGGCTTGGGTCGTGTCCGCAGCGGCAGCGGACAAGCCAAAGAGGAGAAGGCCGCAGAGGCTAGGGACCAGCCTCATAAATCAACGGTTCGTCAAGCCGTTCTCCGCGAAGGTGGACGGCTCCGTCCTGCAGGCGCAGGAGGCCGTCGCAGAACCACTGGACCGCCAGAGGCAGGATCAGGTGTTCCTGTTCCAATACTCGAAGAGCCAGCGCTCTTTCGGTATCGTCTAAGTGCACGGGTACGCTCGCCTGGATGATCAACGGGCCTTCATCCAGGTCTACGGTGACGAAGTGCACGCTGCACCCGTGGTGTTTTTCCCCAGCCTCCAAGACCCGGCGGTGAGTGTTCGCGCCGCGGTAGGCCGGAAGCAGGGAGGGGTGGATGTTGAGCATGCGCCCGAGATAGGGGCCGACCATGATTTCGGACAGGACACGCATGTAGCCGGCCAGGCAGACCAGTTCGACGCCGCGTTCCTGCAGGGCCGCGAGTGTTTTTTCTTCCCGGGCAACGCGGTCGGAGTCGCCGATGACCAGCGTCTCGATCCCGGCTGCGCGGGCACGGTCCAGCCCGTGCGCCTGCGGTTTGTTGCTGATAACACAGCGAATTTCAGCGTAGATGCGGCGCTGGTGGACCGCATCGATCAGGGCTTGTAGGTTTGTTCCCTCGCCGGAGAACAAGATCGCCATCGGGATCATGGTCGCGTATTATAAATTGTTTGAGCCGGGCCTTTCCAGGCAATGATTTCACCGATGATTCGGGCCCCCAATCCGGTGGATTGGATGGCCTGCGCTACGGTTTTTGCGTCTTCCGAACGGACCAGCGCGATCATGCCGATTCCGCAGTTGAAAATCTGCCGCATCTCTTCTTCGTCCACGTTGCCCTCCGACTGTATCCAGTCGAACAACTCCGGGCGCGTCCAGCTTTCGATGTCGATTTGCGCGGACAGGCCTTCCGGCAGGACGCGCGGGACGTTTTCAGTCAGGCCGCCGCCCGTAATGTGGGCCAGCGCCAGGACTTTCCCGGAATCGATGGCTTCCCGAAGGTGCGGTTCGTAAATCGTGGTGGGTTGCAGTAGCGCTTCCAGCCGGTCCGGGTCCTCCGGCACTGTCTCCAGCAGGCGGTTGACGAGAGAGAAGCCGTTGGCGTGCACACCGCTGGAGTCCATCCCGACCAAAACATCACCCGGCTGGATATCCGGGCGAGGGAGCAGGCGGTCGCGGTCTGCGAGACCGACACAGAACCCGGCAAGGTCGTAGTCGCCCGGGCGGTAGAGCCGAGGCATTTCGGCCGTCTCCCCGCCGAGCAGGACGCAGCCGGCCTGCTGACATCCCGCCGCGATTCCGCGGATCACGTCTTCCGCTTCCTCCATGTTCAGCGTCCCGCAGGCGTAA
Source organism: uncultured candidatus Poriferisulfidus sp. (assembly GCA_965204575.1). Taxonomy (GTDB): domain Bacteria; phylum Pseudomonadota; class Gammaproteobacteria; order Poriferisulfidales; family Poriferisulfidaceae; genus Poriferisulfidus. The sequence continues at coordinate 1,758,794 of OZ241993.1, read as the reverse complement.
TAGTCGAGGAACAGCAGGGCGCGTGCGCCGTGCGTCAGGACGTCGTTCGCGCACATGGCCACGAGGTCGATGCCAATGGTTTCGTGCTGCTGGAGCTTTTGAGCCAGAAGCAGTTTGGTGCCGACCCCGTCCGTACCGCAGACCAGCACGGGCTGCGTGTAATCCTGCGCTAGCTGGTAGAGCCCGCCGAATCCGCCGAGATCGCTGAGGACGTGTTCGTTGAAGGTCTGCTTCGCAAGCGGAGCAAGGCGTTTCACCAAGCGGTTGCCGGCGTCGATATCGACCCCGGCTTCCCGGTAGGCGGAAGCAGAAGATTCTTTTTCTGGCACGGAACCACTCGGTACGCGCGCCATTTTACTCCTGCATTAAAATATTAAGTAGTTATGATTCAGCATATTCCCAACCTGATTAGTGTCCTGCGCCTGCTTCTGGTGCCGTGGTTCGCAATGCTACTGCTGGAACAGCAGTTCAGCTTGGCACTGATCCTGTTTATCGTGATGGGCATATCGGATGCCCTGGACGGTTTCCTGGCCCGCTACTTGAAGGCCTCAAGCGCCCTGGGGGCGGGGCTGGACCCGCTCGCGGACAAGGTGATGCTGGTGGCTGCCTTCGTGGTCCTGGGCCATCTGGAATTGCTGCCGGTATGGCTGGTGGCGCTGGTGGTGGGGCGCGATGTCATGGTCGTCGGGGGGACCCTACTGAATTACCTGCTCCATCCTGGTCAGAAAACCGCAGTTCTGAAAGTCGGGAAAATTAATACTTTCGTACAGATCGTCATGGTATTCGCGCTGATGGGAAACCAGCTGGCCGTTCTGCCGCCGATGCTGCTTGATGCCCTGTTGTGGGCGACCGTGATCGCTACGTTCGTCAGCGGGATCGGGTACATGCTGGTCTGGGGCGGATTGCTGGCGGATCCCGGGGACGCTTCCCAATGAGCCAATTGATTCTGCCGCTTGGCTCCAATCCGCGGCATACCTTTGCCAATTTCTGCACGGACGGCAACGCGGGAATTCTCGACGCGCTGGAATCCTTGCCGCGACAGGGCGGGTCCTTGTGGCTGCATGGTCCTCAAGACAGCGGAAAGACGCACCTGCTACAAGCGGTCTGCCATCAGGCGAAGACCCGGGAGGAGTCCGCGGCCTATCTGCCGCTGAAGCAGATGCGGGAACTGGGCCCGGAAACCCTGGACGGCTTGGAGCAGTGCCTGTGGATTTGCCTGGATGACGTGGATGCCGTGCTGGAGCAAGGAGACTGGGAGCACCGGCTGTTCGGCTTGGTCAACCAGGCGATGGATCATGGCGCCAGCCTGCTGATGGCGGCGCGCCGGCCTGCGGCAAGCGTGTCGGTGGAGTTGCCCGACCTGCGTTCCCGGCTCCGCGGCGCCGTGTCGTTTCCGCTGCAGCCTCTGGATGACGAACGGCAATCCGAAGCGTTGCGCCGCCGCGCGCACAGCCAGGGGTACGACCTGCCGGAGGATGCGGTGCGCTACATGCAGCGCCATGTGGTCCGCGGTCTGGGGCAACTCTGCCAGTTGCTGGACCGGTTGGAGCAGGCCTCGCTGAGCCAGCAGCGGCGTATTACCGTGCCGTTCGTGCGCGAGGTGTTGGCCGAGCCGCCGACTTCGGAGAGTCGGCTCTGAATTCTAGTCAGACGCCGAACTGATTTTTTGAGCAAACAGGGCCAGACGCCGACCCAGCGTTCGGCAGATGGCGATCTCGTGTTCGGTTAAGGCCGCGGATTCCTCGCGACCGGCCCAGTGGCTGGGCCCGTAAGGCGTTCCGCCGCTTTGCGTGGCATTCAGCGCCGGCTCGTCGTAGGGCACTCCGACGATCACCGCACCGTGGTGCAGCAACGGGGTCATCATGCTGATCAGGGTGGTTTCCTGGCCGCCGTGCAAACTGTTGGTCGAGGTGAACACGCCGGCCGGCTTGTCGATCAGTGTGCCTGAATGCCATTGGCTCCCGGTCTGGTCCCAGAAGTACTTCATGGGCGCGGCCATGTTGCCGAATCGGGTGGGCGAGCCCAACGCCAGGCCGTCGCAGCGTTCCAAGTCCTCCGGCTGGGCGTAGGGTGGGCCATCTTCCGGGATGTCCGGCCCAGTCTTCTCGCAGTTGGCCGAGATTGGCGGCACGGTACGGATCTTCGCGCTTGCGCCCTCGACTTCCTCGACGCCGTGCGCCACCCGGTTCGCCATGTCGGCGGTGGCGCCGTACCGGCTGTAGTACAGCACCAGGATTTCGACGTCTTTCACAACAGTTTCAGGACGTTTTCGGGCGGCCGGCCGATGGCCGCCCCGCGCGGCGTCAAGACGATCGGGCGTTCGATCAATTTCGGATTCTCGACCAGCAGACGGAGCATCTGCGCCTCGTCAGGTGAATCCTGGTCCAGCCCCAGTTCCTTGTACAGCGACTCCCCGGTTCGGGTCAATTCATGCGCGGAAATTCCCAACCGTTCCAGGATGTTGGCCAGGGTTGCTTCGTCCGGGGGCGTCTTCAGGTATTCGATGATATTGGGCTCGACGCCCTGCTCCCGGATCAGTTGCAGCGTCTGCCTGGACTTGCTGCAGCGCGGATTGTGGAAGATTGTGATGTTCGCGTCCATGCGCGTGGGGGGCTTAGGGGATAGGCAGCATGATGACGGCGCCCATCGTCCTCACTGCGGCCTGGTGAGCGCGGTCCCGCCAGCCATGCGCGATGCTGACCAGCACCCGCTGGTGCCCGACGAGCCGATCCAGGATCTGCTTGGAAGTCGGCCTGGGAAGCCCCGATTCCAGGAGTTGGGCGTCGCCCTCGTACCGTATGATCGGCTGGCCATCCGGCCCGGTCCGGCGTTCCAGGCTGACGCGGACGATTTCCAGGTTGTTGGCGAAGTTCTCGAGATTCTCGGAATCCAGCCGGTTCAGCGCGAAAAATTCCAGCTTGTCGTTGTACGCGACCCGCATCTGGCTGACGATGCCGACCATCAGCGCGAAAACCCGGTCGCCGATGAAGCGGGGCTCGAATGCCAGCTGCATCGCTTCGGTGCTGCGGTGGCTGTCCAGTTCTCCGAATCGCAACTCGTCGTAAGTGCGGTTCGGCAGCACCAGGGCGACCCGCTCGTCGACCGTGGCGCCTGGCATTTTCTCCAGTTCCCCGGGGTTGAGCCGGTACAACTCCCGCATCAGTTCTTCGAGCCCCCCGGTGGTCGCGTTCAGGTGTGCGTCCAAGGCGTAGTCCACGCTGGTTTTGGCGATTCTCTTGACTTCCTCGGGGATGTCCTGAGTGCTGAAGAGGTCGGTTTTGCAGCCGGTCAGCGCCAGCACCAGTGTCAGTGCCAGGCCAATGCGGATTCCATGGGGGTAAATCGTGTTCATAGGGTAATGCGGCGGTAGATGTCGGACACTTTGGTCGGGAGTTTCTCGATGCGGCTCACTACGGCAAAATTAGAGGTCCCGTACATGTGCGGGAGGTACTCCATGCCCGCTTTGTCTATGGTAATGCAATACGGGTGGATTCCCAAATGCCGGGCCTCGTTCAGCGCCTGGCGGGTATCCTCGATGCCGTAAGTGCCCCGGTAGCCGTCCTGGTCGTCCGGCTTGCCGTCGGACAGCGTGATCAGCAAGCGGGTTCGGGCTTCCGTGTCCTTGAGCAGTTGCGTGAGATGGCGGATCATCACGCCCATGCGGGTGTAGTTCCGGGGCGTAATGCCGCTGATGCGGCGGCGGACGTCGCCGCCGTAGGCCTCATCCAGGTCCTTGATCGGATACAACTCGCAATTGCGATGGGTGCGCCCGGAAAATCCGTAGATCGCGTAGCGGTCCCCCAACGCTTCCAGCGCCCCGCACAGCAGCACCAGCGCCTCGCGCATCAGGTTGTTGATCCAGCCGGACGTGGAGCTGCTCATGTCGACCAGGAACATCACGGCGATGTCGCGGTCCAGTTTTTTCATGCGGGTGAATAAACGTTCGTCCAGTTCCGAGCCGCCGACATAGTCGCTGTAGGCGTTGATGAAGCTGTCCAGGTCCACCTCGTCACCGTGCATTTCCCGACGGACGCGTTTTTCCTCGTCGCGCAGGGCCTCGAACGTGCGCCGGAGCCCGGCGAGCAGGCGGCGGTGCCGGTCCAGCGTGTCCTGTGCGAACTGTTCGCTGGCGCCGGTGATCGGGCGTTCATACAACTGGCACCAGTCGGCCCGGTACTTCTGGCGGGAATGATCCCACTCCGGGTAGACGTAATCCGCATCTCCGCTCGCGGGCGAAGACGCATCCTCCGGTTCTTCCGAAGCCGGGGGATAGGCGCCGGCGCCGGCTGGCTCAAGATACTCGTCGGGGATTTCCCCGAGGTCCTGGATGATGGACTCGAGCAGTTGCTGGATATTCTCGGGCGGAGTGACGGTTTCGTCGCCGAGTTCCAGGGAAAACGCGAATTCGTCGGCCACCTGATTCTGCTCCCTGCGCACGGTGAAACGTTCGTTTTGTTCCTTCTCGGACTGGAAAGGAGACAGTTCCTTCTTCAGGCTGAGCAGGGCATTCGCCAGTTGATGCTGCTCCTCGTCCACCCGTTTGATCAGGATTTCGGAGGCCAGTTCCGGGCGCAGCACGCCCTGGTACGGGATCTCCGGGAGCGTGACCGCGGTCGGGTAGAGCCCTTCGAGCAGGCGAAGAGAGTCTTCGACCGTGGCTTTCGGATCCGAGATTTCCGCGACGGCGGCCGTCCATGTGTCGGGCAGTCCCGTCCATGCGTCGGGCGGGTTGTGGCGCTTGAGGATGCGGCCGATGCCGGGCATGCCGCGCCGGATCCGGGCATCCAAACGGAGCATTTCCAGTGCGTGGAAGTAGCGGCGGGCGCGGCCGCGGTCCGAATAGCCGGCGAAGGCGTCGGCGGGCGCCCGGTATGTCCCGTACCGGGTTTGCGCCCACAGGTACGCGGCGGTAGCCTTGAGCAATTCGAAGTTTTCCTCCCGGGTGCCGCAGGCATCCATCAGTTCGGGCAGGTAGACGGTTTCCGTGTCGGTGTACGGCTCCGGGGCGATTCCGACTTTGAGCGGCCGTCCGCCGAAGCCGACCAGCAGCGACTCGACCAGCCGCTCCACGTCGTTGAGACGGATGGCGCGGGCGCCACCGAGGATTTTCTGCAGGTAGCCTTCGACTTCCTGCATGGCGTGCACGGCGGCATCGACTCCGGCCAGCTCGTGGCAGGCGCGCAGATGGTCGAGCCAGCCGTCCCAGTGTTCCTCATCGATCAGCCGAAGCGACGGGATGCCGAAATGGAAGAATTGGTAGGCGAGTTCGACGTCGCGGTCGGCCAGGGCCTGCCCGGAATCCAAGAAGCGGCGCTGCTCGAAGTGGTTGAAGGGGGCCAGTTGCTTTGCGGGCTCGTGCACGCGGCGTCGAGTGGAAAGGATGCGCTCGATGATCTGCTCCATGCGCAGTTCCAGTTCGCGTTCGCCCATCCCGCCGTACCGGGCGCTGGCGCGGATGCGGGGGCCTTGTTCGATCAGTTCTTCCGGCAGCCGGGCCGAGCCTTGGCGGACGTTTCGGTACAACTGGACCCACGGTGCGGCAAGCTTGCCGAGGATCAATTTCAGGAATGATCGAGCCGGCATCGTGAACTATCCGTAGGTGCCGGATTCGGCAAAGTCAATCGTCATCCTCGGGGGAATCCAGTTTCTGCAATTCATAGATCAGGTCCAGGGCCTCCTTCGGCGACAATTGGTCGGGCCTGACCTGGCGGAGGCGTTCCAGGGCGGCCGGAACGGATGGAGGGTCGGAGGGTGGCACGAACAGGTCTTTCTGCGGATTGCTGCGCGCCCAACGCTGGGTGCTGTCGTCCTCGAGTTCCAACAGGTATGCCTGGGCCCGCTCCAGCACCGGTGTGGGAATGCCCGCGAGGCGTGCGACCTGCAGGCCGTAGCTCTGGCTGGCGGGTCCTTCCTTGACGGCGTGCAGGAAGACGATCTGCTGGCCATGCATCGTGGCGTCCAGGTGCAGGTTGACGATTCCGGGATGGATCTCGGCCAGTTGGGTTAGTTCGAAGTAGTGCGTGGAGAAGAGGGTGAAGGCCCGGTTTCGGGTGGCTAGGTATTCGGCGCAGCCCAATGCCAGCGCCATCCCGTCGAAAGTGCTGGTGCCGCGACCAATCTCGTCCATCAACACCAGGCTGTATTCGGAGGCGTGGTGCAGGATGTTGGCCGCTTCCGTCATCTCGACCATGAACGTGGAACGGCCAGAAGTCAGGTCGTCGGAGGCCCCGATGCGGGTGAAGATTCGGTCGATGGGGCCGACCCGGGCCTGCTTGGCCGGCACATGGCTGCCGATGCAGGCCATCAGCACGATTAGTGCGGTCTGCCTCATGTAGGTGGATTTTCCGCCCATGTTCGGGCCGGTGACGAGGAGCAGGCGACGTTGCTCGGAAAGCCGCGTGTCGTTTGGCACGAATGGTTCGTTCCAAGTCAGCTCGATGACCGGGTGGCGACCGGCTTCGATCTCGACACCGGGTTCGTCGACCAGTTCGGGGCAGCAGTAGTGGTGCGCCTTGGCCTGCTCGGCGAAGCTGCCGAGCACGTCCAGCTCGGACAGCGCGGCCGCGCATTGCTTGAAGTGATTCAGGTGTGGCGCCAGGCTTTCCAGGAGATTCTGGTAGACCTGCTTCTCCCGCTCCAGCGCCCGGCTGCGCGCACTCAGGACGCGGTCCTCGAATTCCTTCAGTTCCGATGTCAGGTAGCGCTCGGAGTTCTTGAGCGTCTGCCGCCGCCGGTAGTGGTCGGGCACCCGCTCGGCCTGGCTGCGCGGGACCTCGATGTAGTAGCCGTGAATCCGGTTGTAGGCGACCTTGAGTTGGGCGATGCCGGTGCGTTCCCGTTCGGTCGCCTCCATCTCCAGGAGGAAATCGTCGGCTCCGCGCGACAGTTCGCGCAGTTCATCCAGTTCGGAATCGAAGCCCGCCGCGATGGCGCCGCCTTCGCGAATGGTCGGAGGAGGATTCTCCGCGAGTGCCGAGGCCAGGTGTGCGGCCAGTTCCGGGTCCGATTGCAGATGGGTGCGGTAGGAATCGAATTCCGTCGCGTCGATGTTCTCCAGCAGGCGGCGCAGGTCCGGCAGGCGCTGCAGGGTCTGGGCCAGGCCGCACAGGTCCCGCGGGGAAGCGGTGTACAGGGCGAGGCGGGCGATCACGCGCTCGATGTCGGAGACCTTCTTCAACTGTTCGCGGATCGGGGCGCGGTGCGTGTTGTCCAGCAAGTGAGAGACGATTTGATGACGTGTCGCCAGCATTTCCCGGTCGCGAAGGGGGGACTGGATCCATCGGCTGAGGCAACGGCGGCCCATCGCCGTGACGGTTTTGTCCAACACGCCCAGCAGGCTGTGGCGGGAGTCGCCGGAGATGGTCTCCTCCAGTTCAAGATTGCGCCGGCTGGTGGCATCCAGGTAGATATGGGTGTCGCGCCGCTCCCGCTGCAGGCTGGTGATGTGGGGCAGGGCCGCCCGTTGCGTCTCTTGGGCGTAGTAGAGCAGGGCTCCGGCAGCTCCGGTGGCAGAAGGCGCATCCTGGCAGTCGAAGGCGGACAGGTCATGGACTTTGAGTTGCTGGCACAAGAGCCGTGTGGCGGTCTCGACATCGAAATGCCAGTCCGAAAGAGGCTGCCAGTGCGTGTCTTCCCAGTCCGGAGGGGTGTTCGATTCCGGGTACAGGATTTCCGCCGGCTGGAGGCGCTCCAGTTCCGCGTACAGGTCTTCGATGGATGGAAGTTCCATTACGTTGAAACGGCCCGAGCTCAGGTTCAGGCTGGCCAGCCCGATCGGGTCCCCCGGCCACAGCGCGAGCAGCAGGGTGTCGCGCCCGGCGTCCAGCAGTTCGTCCTCGATCAGGGTGCCGGGCGTAACGATGCGCGAGATCTGGCGCTCCATCGGCCCCCGGCCGGACGGGCTGTCACCGACCTGTTCGCAGACCACTGCGGATTCTCCGAGGTCGACGAGTTTTGCGAGATAGGAGTCGAGCGAGACGACCGGGATGCCTGCCATCGGGATGGGCTGGCCCTTGGAGCGGCCACGCTCGGTCAGCACGATATCCAGCAATTCGGAGCCGCGCTTGGCGTCTTCGAAGAACAGCTCGTAGAAGTCTCCCATTCTGTAAAGCAGCAGGTGCTGGGGGTATTGCGCCTTGAACTCAAGGTACTGGCGCATGCTGGGAGTATGCTGCTGCGGCGTGGGTGAAGTCAACAGTGGAGCCGGTTGCAGTGCCATCCGGCTATTTTGTCAAATTTCTGAACTCCCTTGGGACGGTTGCCGGCAGAAGTCCGCGGCGGGGTAGAGGGTTCGCGGGGAACTCGGCTCAAAAATGCGCTTTACTCAGTCAAGACCTTCCAGTGCGTCGTTGCTTTCTTCGTATCGCAGCAACACCCGGACCCGGGTGCCTTCGTTGAGCAGCCGGCGCACGAGATTGGCGCCCCACGTGCCCGGCCGCGCCGGTGACAAAAACGGGTGCAGCCGATGAATTGCCGGGTATGTTCGGTCCCGAAGTCATCTTGTGCCCTGATTCCGAAACTTTTTCATCCATGTTTGACGGTATCGAGGGCACGCAGGCAGAGTATTCAACAGTGGCCAGGATATACCGGCGTCCACCGCCATAGCCGCCTCGTTTCCAGCCAATCAGGCGACTGCAATTTACCGATCTGCCTCCAGCCATCCCTCGCGACATGACTGATGACATAATTTGAACAAACTTCATCATGCTAATGCGAAATTTTTTTGCGGTCGTCTCGGGGGGGATAATTGATCAGAATCATTAGTTGGAACATGGCGCATTGCCATCAGGCATGGCGGCATCTCGCCGAATTGGATGCGGACGTTGCGCTTCTTCAGGAGGCAGGGGCTCCGCCTGAAGATCTAGCGGGGAGATTTGAGACTGGAGATGTGGACTGGGAGCACGGTTGCGGCGGGAAGAGCATCGCGTGGCGCACGGCCATCGTCAAACTGAGCGACCGCGTTGCAGTCGAGTGGATTAATGCGAAACCCATCAATGAATCGTGTTCGGGAGACTTGGGGGTAAGCCGGCCGGGGACGCTTGCTGCCGCAAGGGTGACCGGGATGTCGGGAGAGACCTTGACGCTCGTTTCTTTGTACGCTTGCTGGGAGAGCCCGCATTCAAGCACTAAGAGCAGTTGGATTTACGCCGATGGTTCAGTTCATCGATTGATTTCGGATCTATCCGCATTCATTGGGCAACAGTCTGGACACCGCATTATTGCCGCGGGTGACCTGAACATTCTCAAGGGTTACGGCGAAGATGGCAGTGCCTACTGGGCGAACCGGTATGCCACCGTGTTCGACAGGATGAAAGCGCTGGGTCTTCCCTGTATCGGACCTCAGTTTCCTCACGGTCGGCAGGCAAAACCGTGGCCTGCCGAACTTCCTAAGGACAGCGACAACGTTCCGACATTCCATTCCATCAAGCAGACCCCTGAGAAAGCTACTCGACAATTGGACTACGTGTTTGCTTCAACCCCGCTTGCTGCCAGGATTAAGGTGATGGCACTCAACGATCCTGAGCAATGGGGCCCGAGTGACCACTGCAAGATCCTAGTTGATCTTGAAAACGGGTTTCAGTAGGTGGTTTGGTTATGATTGCGGTGTGTTTGGAATAGGTGGATGAGCGTGTGCAGGCCGCCTTCACTTGGCGAGAGTGGTGGCGAGAGTGATTACGACGCTGAGAATGGCGGTCATGACGCCTCCGCCGATAAGCAAGAACCGATGCAGTGAGACAAATTGACTCTCAAAGTCGCTGCGTAGCCTGAGTTCCATCTTCACCATGTCGGCACGGATGCTAGATTCCATCTTCTCCATGTCACCGCGCAAGGCAAGTTCCGTCTTTTCCAAGTCGGCTCTTGTGGCCAACTCGCTTTGCACATTCTGTAGGGTTTCGACCAAGGTCACGGCCTGCTTCTCTCCGAATTCCGCATTCTTCAATCTCTCGACAGCTCGAAGTGTATCAAATGAAGGCGGGGGCGGGGTGGCTTTCTCGCGTTGATCGGGGTTGGTGCCGGACTTTTTGGCGTGCGGGTTCATGTCGGTCCTCCTTGACAGGAATGGGGTGATGTGGAGAGGCTCCTCCATGGAGGGGCCTGCATGGCCCAAGTCGGGATGATGACACAGAATCAACGGAAATCAAGGAAAAATGGCCGGAATTTTTAGACCATTCTTTCAATATTAGAATCAATGAGTTAGATGCATCTCTAGGTACCTGCAAGTCGGATTTCCGGGAGTTTTTCGCGTTTTTCCATGGTCTGCCGGCTCTTCCGAGGACAGTGGCAGCGTTCCGACATTCCATTCCACCAAGCAGACCCCTGCAACGGCCGCGCGACAGTTGGACTACGTGTGTGCTTGCTTCAATCCCGCTTGCTCAGGATCAAGGTGGCAGCGCTCAATCATCCTGAACAATGGCACCCAAACGCTCATTGCAGGCTTCCAGCTGATCTTGGAAACGGGCCTCAGTACGTTCCTTCGCCATCGTCATGAGGGCGAAGATTAAAAAGCCGAGAGAAGCCATAAAAAAGATCAGGGCGCACAACTGGAACCTGAAATCTTCGTCGCTGCGGTACATGGCAGTGGACAGGCCCTGAGAGGGTTACGAAGCTGAGAGCCAATCGCGAATTTCGGCCTCAGTGCTCTTGATCTGTTTGAGTGCCGTCCGAATTTCACGAGGTTCGGGGGGTTTCGGGAGTTCGCCCTCGGCGCCCGGATAACGCCAGGCGGTTGCCGCCCCGGTGAGGCTGTCGAGTTTGGCGAGGCTTTTCCTGAGCGGGTGCTCCTGGGCCAGCTGTTCGGCAATTCGCGCGATGTCGTGAGAGTGAAGGCCCGGAAGGTCCTCGTGCAGGCATACGGCGCGCGCGAGTTTCTCTGCGGCCTGCTGGGCATGGAAGGCGGCCAGGTCCGGGAGGTCTGGAAGAAGGCGCTCGATGCCGGCGGCGTCCCGTCCGGCCGCCTTCAGGAGTCCCAAGGCGAGCGGAAAGGTCATCGCAGGGGGAACGCCTCGCGATAGCGTGTCCAGAATGGACCGTCGATGCGCGCGTCCAGCAATTTCCCCTCCTGGTCGACTTCGTAGGGGAGCATGCCGGGCACGTTCCGGTTTCTCTCGAACGCGGAGTAGCGGCAAGGGACCACGTCCACCGGAATGCCGAACCCGGCGACGGGTTTTCGCACCGACAGGTGGTCGAGAGGCTGGCTGTCCGGAGTCACGACCATCAGGTCGAAGTCGCTGTCCGGGCGTTCGGTGCCGCGTGCGCGGCTGCCGAACAGGAAAATGGCATCGGGCTGGAATGCAATGGCCAGGTTCGTCGTCAGAACGGAAAGAGCCGCCCCCGCATTGCGGAACGGGCCAATATTTTCATTTGCGGCTTCGGCCTCGGGCTCCGGCCGGGGTTCGCTGCGGACGTATTCCAGCGCCAGGCCGATCAATTCCGGGTCGTCTTTGATGTAGTTGACCAATTCGCGGATGTCGGCCTGCCAGTCCTGGCGCACGCGGAAACTGATTGTCGGAGTATTCATGGCTCCTCCTATGTGTTACATAGTGTAATACACTGCTGGAGGAGTGTGAAGCAAGCGAGATGGCTTGTCAAGCGGGTATGATTGGGGCATGGACGACGCATCGTTGCTCGAAGCGGCAAAAGTGTTGGCTGACCGCAGCCGGGCACAGGGCCTGCGCATGGCGGCAGCCGAATCCTGCACCGGTGGCTGGCTCGCCAAATGCTGCACCGACCTGCCGGGCAGTTCGGACTGGTTCGGGTGCGGGTGGGTGACCTACGGCAACGAGGCGAAAAGCGAATCGCTGGGTGTCGACCCGGAACTGATCCGCCAGGAAGGCGCGGTTTCCCGGGCCGTGGCCGAAGCGATGGCGGCAGGAGCCCTGGAGCGTGCGCAATGCGACCTGGCCTGCGCGATCAGCGGCGTGGCCGGGCCATCCGGCGGGACGGAACGTGCGCCGGTTGGCTGCGTATGGTTCGCGTTCCTGCGCGCGGGCGGCGAGGTATGCAGCGAACGGCGGGATTTCTCCGGCGACCGCGACGCGGTCCGGCGGGCGTCCGTGCTGCATGCATTGCGTCGGCTGGCGGAAGAGATTTCCTAGTACTTTCAGGGCGAAGCGCCCCCGGATTAATCCAGGGCAGCCCCTGTGGAATAATACGCTTGCGAAACCGGAACCGCCCTTGAAACAGGGAGGTTAAATCACCTATGGACAAAGATCGGAAAAAGGCGCTGGAAGCAGCGCTCGGACAAATCGAACGCCAGTACGGCAAGGGCGCGGTCATGCGCTTTGGCGAAGGCGTGGCGGTGCCCGAGGTCGAAGTCATTCCAACCGGTTCGCTGGCGCTGGATGCGGCGCTCGGCATCGGCGGCCTGCCGCGCGGCCGAGTCGTCGAGATTTATGGATCGGAGGCATCCGGCAAGACCACGCTGGCACTACATGTCGTGGCCAACTGCCAGAAGCAGGGCGGCGTGGCCGCCTTCATCGACGCGGAACATGCGCTGGACCCGGCCTACGCCACCAACCTGGGCGTGCAGGTCGACGACCTGCTGCTTTCGCAGCCGGACCATGGCGAGCAGGCGATGGAAATCGCCGACACGCTGGTCACGTCCGGAGCGGTCGACCTGATCGTGGTGGATTCGGTCGCGGCATTGACCCCGCGGGCCGAACTGGAGGGCGGCATGGGCGACAGCCACATGGGCCTGCATGCACGGCTCATGTCGCAGGCGTTGCGCAAGCTCGCCGGCAACATCAAGCGGTCCAACGCGCTGGTGGTGTTCATCAACCAGTTGCGCATGAAGATCGGGGTCATGTTCGGCAACCCGGAGACCACGACCGGCGGCAATGCCCTGAAGTTCTACTCGTCGGTGCGGCTGGACATCCGCCGCATCGGGGCGACCAAGAAGGGCGACGAGGTGATGGGACACGAGACCCGGGTCAAGGTGGTGAAGAACAAGATGGCGCCGCCGTTCAAGAAGGCGGAATTCGAGATCCGGTACGGCGAGGGCATCAGCCGCCTGTCCGAATTGCTCACGCTGGGAGCCGAGAACGGGCTGATCCAGAAGTCCGGCGCCTGGTACAGCTACGAGGGTGACCGCATCGGCCAGGGCAAGGACAATGCGCGGCTCTACCTGAGCGAACACCCGGAGATCGCCGACGCGTTGGAGAAGAGCCTGCGCGAAGCGCTGCTGCCGGACCGCAAGGCGTCGCCGGAACCGGAAGCCGCCGAACCGGAGCATGCCGCAACCGAGGCGTGACGCCGTGCAGCAGGCGGTCAGTCTTCTGGCGCGACGCGAACATTCGAGCCGGGAGTTACGCGAAAAGCTGCGGGCGCGGAGTTTTTCCGCCGAGGCGGTGGAATCGGCGCTGGCGACACTGCGCGAGCAGGACCTTCAGAGTGACGACCGTTTTGCGGAAGCCTGCACCCGTTCCCTGATGAATCGCGGCTACGGCAGCCTTCGCGTGGCGGGCGAATTGCGCGAACGCGGCGTGCCGGGAGACATTGCGCAGGAGTTCGAGTCTTTGGCCAGGGAAGGGGAATTTGAACGCGCCTGCGAAGCCTTGCGCCGAAAGACGGGAACGCGGCAGCAACAGTTGCGTTTCCTGAACCAGCGGGGGTATCCGGGCGGGATCGCGAGACGGGCGGTCGGTGCGGCACTTCGGGAGAGTCGAGATGACTAGTCAGCAAAGCGACGAGATCCGCCAGGCTTTCCTGGATTATTTCGCGGGTCACGGCCACCAGGTCGTGCCTTCCAGTCCGCTGGTTCCAGCGAACGACCCGAGCCTGCTGTTCGCCAATGCCGGCATGGTGCAGTTCAAGGACGTCTTCCTCGGGCACGAAACCCGCACGCCGCCCCGGGCGGCCAGCGCACAGCGTTGCGTCCGTGCCGGCGGGAAGCACAATGACCTGGAGAACGTCGGCTATACCGCCCGGCATCACACGTTCTTCGAGATGCTGGGGAATTTCAGCTTCGGCGACTACTTCAAGGAAGAAGCGATCCAGTACTGCTGGGAGTTCCTGACCGACACCCTGGCGTTGCCGCCGGACCGGCTCTGGGTCTCGGTGTACCAGGACGATGACGAAGCGGAGAAGATCTGGCTCGAAGGCATCGGGGTGGATCCAAAGCGGCTGGCGCGGCTGGGCGCGGAAGAGAACTTCTGGTCGATGGGCGACACCGGGCCGTGCGGGCCTTGCACCGAGGTGTACTACGACCACGGGGAAGGGATTCCCGGAAAGCCGCCGGGACAGGGCGACGACAGCGACCGCTTCGTGGAGATCTGGAACCTGGTCTTCATGCAGTACCGGCGCGAAGCGGACGGGAGCATGGAGCCGCTGCCGAGCCCGTCGGTGGATACCGGCATGGGGCTCGAGCGCATCGCGGCCGTCATGCAGGGCGTGCACGACAACTATCAGACGGACCTGTTCATCCCGTTGCGGCAGGCCGCGTCCGAGATGGTGAATTCGGAGACGCCGCATTCGGCGTCGCTCAACGTGATCGCGGACCATATCCGGACCAGCGGATTCCTGATCATGGACGGCATGCTGCCGTCCAACGAGGGGCGGGGCTACGTGCTGCGCCGGATCATTCGCCGCGCTTTGCGCCACGGCAACAAGATCGGCCTGACCGAGCCTTTCTTCCATCGTCTGGTGGGGCCGCTGGTCGACGTGATGGGAAAAGCCCATCCGGACCTGGCGGAAGCCCGCGACCGTATCGAGGAGGCCTTGCTGCAGGAAGAGGAACGTTTCGCGCAGACGCTCCAGACGGGCTTGAAGGTTCTGGACGACGGGCTGGCCCAGCTTCAGGACAAGACCATCCCGGGAGAACTCGCGTTCCTGCTTTACGACACGTACGGCTTCCCGATCGACTTGACGCAGGACATCGCCCGGGAGCGCAACCTGACGGTCGATGTCGAAGATTACGAACGCCGAATGGACGAACAGCGCGACCGTGCTCGGGATACCGCGCAGTTTTCGGTGGATTACTCCCAACTCAAGGATGTGGCGCAGGATGGTCGCTTCAGCGGTTACGAACGGGCCAGCCAGGACAGTTCGGTGGCCGCGCTCTATGCTGATGGGCGCAGCGTGCAGGCGGTGGAAGCGGGAGACGACGCGGTCGTGGTACTGGAAGAGACCCCGTTTTATGCCGAATCAGGTGGGCAAGTTGGTGACACCGGCTGGCTGCGCGGCGAGAATGCCCGGTTCGAAGTCCGCGACACGCAAAAACATGGGCAGGCCCATTTGCATCTGGGCCGGCTGCGCGAAGGAAGCCTGAAAGTCGGCGATTCGGTGACTGCGGAGATAGATGCGGAACGCCGCCAGTCGATTGTTCTCAATCATTCCGCCACGCATCTGATGCATGCGGCTCTGCGCGAGGTTCTGGGTTCTCATGTAATGCAGAAAGGTTCGCTGGTCGCACCAGACCGGCTGCGCTTCGATTTCTCGCATCCGCAACCGGTCACGGCGGAAGAATTACACCGGATCGAAGAAATGGTCAATGCGGCCGTCCGCCGGAACTACGAGACGGAATCGACGGTCATGCCGTTCCGGGAAGCGATGGATGCGGGCGCGCTTGCGTTCTTCGGCGACAAGTACGGAGAGGAAGTCCGCGTGCTGCGGATGGGCGACTTCTCGATGGAACTGTGCGGGGGCACGCACGTTTCGCGAACCGGGGATATCGGGTTCTTCTGCATTGTCGGCGAGACGGGTATCGCGTCCGGCGTGCGACGGATCGAGGCCCTCACCGGGGCGGTGGCGAACCGCTGGGCCTGGGAGCAGAAAGAGTTATTGCGCGACACGGCCGAGATGATTCGGGCCGTGCCGGACAACTTCCGCGAAAAGCTTGAACGCCTGGTCGAACAGAACCAAAGCCTTGAGAAGGAACTGGAGCGGCTCAAGAGCCGGCAGGCGCACCGGGCGGGCGGGGACTTGGCGCAGCAAGCGGTGGAGGTCGAAGGGATCAAGGTGTTGAGCGCTCAGGTGGACGCTGACGCCAAATCCATGCGCAGCATGCTGGATCAACTCAAGGATAAATTGGGCAGTGCAGTGATCGTGCTGGCCTCGGTTAAGAACAAAAAAGTGACACTGGTAGCCGGGGTGACCCCGGATCAGACCGAGCGAATCAAGGCCGGGGACCTGGTTAATTCCGTGGCCGGTCAGGTTGGCGGAAAGGGCGGGGGCCGCCCGGATATGGCGCAGGCCGGAGGGAATCATCCGGAGGCGTTGAAGGAGGCATTGGAATCGATTCCGGAATGGGTTCGCGAGCGGCTGCACTGATATGAGTCTGTGGGTACAGAAATACGGCGGGACCTCGGTGGCCAGCACCGAGAAACTCTTGACGATTGCCGAGCGGCTTCACGAGCAGCATAGCCAGGGGCATCGCTTGGTGGTGGTGCTGTCCGCGATGGGTGGGGAAACCGACCATCTGCTGTCGCTGGCACGCCAGGTAAGTTCGCAGGCGGGAGGTCCTGCGCTGGACTTGTTGCTGTCCTCCGGTGAACGGGTCAGCATTGCGTTGCTGGCACTGGCGCTGCAGGCGCTCGGGTGCCCGGCCATTGCATTGACCGGGCGGCAGGCGGGAATCCTGACCGAAGGACAAGCCAACAAAGCCCGGATCAAGAACATCGACAGCGACCGCTTGAGTGGGCTTCTCGACGAAGGGCAGGTGGTCGTGGTGGCTGGATTCCAAGGCATGGATGAGTCTGGGCGAGTGACGACCTTGGGCCGGGGCGGGTCGGACACGACCGCGGTTGCGTTGGCAGCCTCGCTGGGTGCGGACGAATGTCATATCTACACCGATGTCGAGGGGGTGTATACGGCGGATCCCCGGCTCGTACCGGAGGCGCGCAGACTGGAGCACCTCACCTACGAGGAAATGCTGGAGATGTCCGGGCTGGGCTCCAGGGTGCTGCAATTGCGCTCGGTATTGTTTGCGGAAAAGTACAATGTTCCGCTACGGGTTCTTTCCGCGTTCGGGTCCGGCCCTGGAACACTGATCTCAGAGGAGGCTGAAAACATGGAACAGGCTACTATCGCGGGCATTGCGCACAACCGCGACGAGGCGCAATTGACTATCTCCGGCGTGCAGGACATGCCGGGTGTTGCGGCGCGTATCCTGGGGCCGATTGCCGAAGCGCAGATCGAAGTGGACATGATCGTGCAGAACGTCGGGCAAGACGGTACGGCGGACTTCACCTTTACGGTGCACCGCAACGATTACGCCAAGGCGCTGGAGATTCTGGAGAAGATCGGCGGCGAACTCGGCGCACGCGAGACCTGCGGTAACCGGGACATCGTCAAGGTATCGTTGGTCGGGGTCGGGATGCGCTCGCACGCGGGGATCGCGAGCCGCATGTTCCAGGCTCTGGCCGATGCAGGCGTAAATATCTCCATGATCTCCACCTCGGAAATCAAGATCTCGGTGGTAATCGAAGAGGCGCTGCTTGAAACCTGTGTCCAGGTGCTGCATAAGGAGTTCGAATTGGCGGAGGCCAGCGAAGTGCTACACTGAGAGCCTGTTTTTGCCTGGGCCGGAAGCCCGGGACGCGAGGAATGCTGATTCTGACGCGGAAGATCGGTGAATCCCTGATTATCGATGACAAGGTCACGGTGACGGTCATGGGAATGAAGGGAAACCAAGTGCGGCTTGGCATTGATGCGCCAAGAAATGTTCGTATATATCGCGAAGAGATTTTCCCGCGTGATGCAAGCGACAAGGCGCGGGAATCCGAGGAAGAGTAGATCGTTGATCGGAGAGGTGGCTGAGTGGCTGAAAGCGCTCCCCTGCTAAGGGAGTATGGGCTGATACCCCATCGAGGGTTCGAATCCCTCCCTCTCCGCCAATATACAAATAAAAACAATATGTTCTGATGATTCTACCGCAAGATTAAATGACTTGGTGCAAAGATTCGAGGGGTCTCACGGCATCGCATACAGATCTTCTCACCGAACGTTAGATGGCCCTCATACCTCCCGGATACCTGGATGCCGTTGTTTCCTTGGGCACAAACAGTACTACGTTTCACCATGTAGGCACTGGCTTCCTTTACGCTCACCCACTGCCGAGCATGGATGAGCGAACACCTTATCGGGCATTCCTAGTCACCAATAAACATGTCGTGGATGGCGCAATTACGCGCGTCCACTTCAACCATTCTGACACGGGACTGACGTTAGCGGCGACCCATACGGTCGCTTCGGGGGATTGGACCTTGCATCCGGCGGGTGCCAATTTGGCCGTCACGCCTCTCCTAGATTCGAGTCCTTTACGCCAGGGGCGCGAGTTGCAGGGCCTAGGGATGTTCATTGAAGACGTAGGAACGACGATTGGCGAAGGTATCCAACCGGTTGAGGGCGACGGTGTGTTTGTAATCGGCTTTCCTCTCGGTTTGGTCGGCGAAGCCCGGAACTTTCCTGTCGTCTGCTATGGTGTCGTTTCAAGAATCCAAGATTGGATACAACGACAGGAATGCACTTTCCTAATCGATGCCTCCGTTTTCCCAGGCAACAGCGATGGGCCAGTCATCCTCAAGCCAGAACTTGCGGCCATCGCGGACACTAAGCCGAACACACACTGCCTCCTCGTAGGAGTGACCAGCCAGCAACTCCGTAGCCGGGAGGTCGCTGTCAGCGAGCAGACCGGCAAACCACGCATCGTCTTCGAGGAAGATGCAGGCCTCGCCGAAGTGATCCCCGTGGAATTTGTCAGAGAGACCGTGATCAAGGAAATGGCGGAGGTGCAGTCCTGCGCGGACCGCGGTCAGACGAAGGCTGCCTCGGTCTTGTTTTTGTTCGAGTGCGCCAACGCCCTTTTCATCACGGCATGCGGCAGTGTGCGTCTGTTCCGCCGCATAGTGGCGAAAACTCGACCAGAACCCGCGAGTTTGGTTTGCTTTCGCGCGCCTGTTGGGCAGCGCCTACGTCGCCCCTGTCGCCCCGTGCATGTAGGTCTTGTCCAAGTTGCCTTTTTGAGTACCCCACATGCGAATGGTTCCGCCTGTTCAAGATGTGCACCGGCGAAAGTCGGTTCCAATCACAAATCCTCACTGTTGAAGTAGCGCCCTTGCGTCTCGGTGACCCACTCCCATTGAGCAATAACGACGTTGAAATCCAAATCGCGGATTGCCTGCCCGAGGTTTCGAAGATAAGACTCGCACGGCGCGAACGTACCGATCTTGAGGACTTGCCTGCCGAGCGACGTAAGCCGATAACCGTTCAAAGCGAGTTCCTTGGTTGGGTCTGGGTGAGTTACGACCAATGCTCGCGTGTATGCAACGAGAGCCAGCTTGAACTCTTCTGGCGACACTGACTTCCATGGCTTCTGCAGAGCTTGTGTCAGGATGACTCCCAAGTCTTGGAGGCCTAGAAGAAAGTTCATCGTGATACCTGCTTTCTCCAGCGAGCTCCCACCTTTGAATACAAAATCGTCATCGACAACGAACGGTGCCAACTTCTCGATTTTTCGCGCTTCCTCCTTCGATAAATTCTTCAGGAATTCCAGGGTGCGCAGCGAGAACGTGCCCGGTGACTTGACCTCGCCAGCCAGCACGCGCCCCCACAAGGACTGTAGTTCCTCTGCGGATACGTTGCTTGCGGAATCTCTCCAGCGATACAGCCAGTCTTCGTCAACGGTCCGCTCCGGTGGTTCCTGCGGATCGTTCCTCAAATTAGCTTCCGCATGCGACACGGCTGCGCTGATATTCCTATCGCCACGGATTTCGCGCAAAACGAGCTTGCTTTGTGTGGTTGCCGCGAAGGCCGCCAGTTTCGATGCCTCTCGAGATGAGTGTTCGGTCCGGAGACTCGAGGCTTCGGCAAGTTGCCAATCCGCAGTGAAAACCTTACGACCGGATTGGATTTCTTTGATGTCTCGCTCCGTCTGGGCAAGAGCCAACATCTCATCTCGCTGAGCCGCGGCGCGCGCCTGCCCAATTCGTCGAATATGCCAAGGACTCATTAGCCCTCCGAGGACATTTTCGAGCGTGTCCCAGAGCCGAATAAGGAGTTTTTCTCCCGGCGCGTTCATGATCGCATTATAGTTAGCGTGGATTGTCGATTCGGCATGAAAGGGCGGGACAAAAACTCCTCCCGCACTTGTATATGCATCGCGCTTCCGTTGTGCATACCTGAAGCACCAGCTGGGAGATCGTCTGGCGAGTGAATACGGGAGGTCTCAGGCGGCTCGCGGGTTGCGGTGCCCCTTCGTCGCGATGACGCCAAAGGCGGAAACTGCAAAAGCCAGGGTGGGGAAACCTCAACGGAGAAGGCAATCAGCCAAAATGAGAATTGCTAGATAGTAGAATGTTATAACATAACTATTCTTTGAACTTAACTACTATTTGGAGGCAGACTTGGGCTCACCTCTACCCGTAACCGTGTTGTCAGGGTTTCTTGGATCTGGCAAAACGACGCTCATGAATCATGTTCTCAACAATCGCGAAGGCCTGCGGGTTGCGGTCATTGTGAACGACATGGGAGAGGTCAACATCGACGCTGATCTCCTCCGAGAAAATGTGTCACTCCAGCAAGTGGATGAGAAGCTTGTCGAGATGACTAACGGCTGCATCTGCTGCACGCTCAGGGAGGACCTGCTCGTCGAGGTCGCGCGCCTTGCGGATGAGCAACGGTTCGATTACCTCCTCATCGAATCGAGCGGTGTCTCTGAGCCGTTACCCGTGGCGGAAACATTTACGTTCAAGGATGAAATAGGCCGCTCGCTGTCCTCGGTAGCCCAGCTCGACACCATGGTTACCGTCGTCGACGCTTACAATTTTCCACGGCTAATGGCCGAGGCTGAAAGCCTAAAAGACAAGAACATGGAGGTCGGCGAGGACGACGAACGCAATATCGCCGCTCTCCTCATTGACCAGGTCGAGTTCAGTAATGTCATCGTGGTGACAAAAACCGATTTGCTCAATCCCTCTCAAACTGACGAGCTGCTTGCCACGCTCCGTCGCTTGAATCCCAGTGCCGAGGTACTCGTCGCGGACCACGGAGAGATTGAGCCAGCCGCCATTCTTGGCACAAGCAAGTTTGATATGGCCGAGGCCGCGAACGCGCCTGGCTGGCTGGCGGAACTTCGTGGCGAACACGTGCCGGAGACCGAGGAATACGGCATCGGTAGCTTCGTCTACCAGGCGCGCAAGCCGTTTCACCCTCAGCGACTCTATGACTTTCTCGTAAAGGGTTGGCGCCACGGCAACCTTGTTCGATCAAAAGGTTACTTCTGGTTGGCTTCACGCTTCGATCAAGTGGGTGCATGGTCTCAGGCAGGCGGTATCATGAATCACGGATTTGCAGGCCTGTTCTGGGCAGCGATGCCTGAGGATCAGTGGCCTGATCACATGGAACATAGAGCGGCGATCGAAAGCAAGTTCGAGCCGCCTTACGGTGACCGGCGTCAGGAGATTGTCTTCATTGGACAAGGACTTGACGAAGAACAAGCCAGCCGAGCATTGGATGCATGCCTTCTAAATGAGGAAGAACTTGCTGCCGGTCCGGATAGCTGGAAACAGTTCCCGGACCCTTTCCCGCGATGGATCCGCGAAGTAGGGGAGGCAGACGTCTGATGCGCCAGGTAATCAGTGGTCAGCTGGGCGACTTTGCAGCGATCTACGATGAGGATGTGGAAATCGTCAGCGTGGCGCGCCCACAAGCGAGCACCTGTGAAGCCTTATCAAGGCGATTGATCCGTTCGCGCCAGGTTCCGCGATTACGATGGGTCCAGCCTGCGGATGATCCCGAAGCCCCGGCGAGTCAGCTGCCCGCGACCATCGACGCCGACGTACATTCTGCGCTGCTCGATCAAATCGCTGAGGCCAGCGAAATGCTGGGCGAACTTATGGGCTGTGAACGGGTCGGTGTTCGACTCGATACACTGAGCGCTCCTATGTGCCCGCGATTCCATGTGGATCGTATCCCTTGCCGCATGTTGATCACGCTCAGCGGAGTGGGCACGGAATGGATTCCCAACAGCGATGTCGATTGGGCTGTTTTCGCCGATCTCGAAACCACGGCACCTCCCATCCAGGCGAACCGGCAGATCCAGCAATTGACCACAGGTCACTGGTCGTTACTGAAGGGTGGCGCGTGGAACGATTGCTTTAGCGGTGTCGTTCACCGATCTCCCCATGAAGCTGGTGAACGATTGCTTCTATCGCTTGATCCGGTTTTTTGAACCACCGATATTGATCGGACCTCGTAGACGGATGAATGATCCGTTTGGCTATGGTGCTCGGATTTCCGTAAGTGATAGGTGGCGCTTGGAGGTGTCGAACTAGCCCGGTATTGTATGAGTTGTCGACTTTTCGAGAGTCTGGTGGGATTCGTCAGAGAGAATGTTTTAATTCACAATTCGTTGACGGAGTCCACGACGAGTTGCATCACTTCGATGATGTCGTCGTGATGGTCGACGATCTCACGATTTCTCTCATCCGGGCACTCTAGGGCCTCTTCTCCAACGATTTCTCTCGCCAGCAGACCGAACACCAAATCCTTTACTTCTTCGCGCCATTCCCCGTCTTCGATCAACCATTCGGCGACTTCGTCGATTGCCACGACAGGGCTTGCTACCGGCATGCCCGAGTCTTGCGACATGATTCGCCTCATCTCTCTGAGCGCCTCGTCGATAACTGAGACGCTGTCCAGAATCCCTTCTTCGACTCTGTCCATGCGAATGAAGCTTCAGGTTCAGCCTTTCTTCAGGGCGCGCTGGCGCACCATTTTCGCCAGAGCGGCGGAATCCAAACCGCCATCACCTTGCTCGACCAATTGCTCCATCAGGTGCAGCGCGTCTTTCGCACCGGACAGGGAGATGCCGGTCTCCCGAGCCTCCCGGTCCACGATGCGAAGATCCTTGAGATGCAGTTCGGCCTTGAAGCCCGGCTGGTAGTCGCCGGTCAGCATGCGTTGCCCGTGGACTTCCAGGATGCGGCTGTAGGCAAATCCGCCAAGCAGAGCGTCGCGCACTTGTTCGCGGCTCACGCCGCTTGATTCCGCCAGCAGGAAAGCCTCTGCCACCGCCGCCATCGTCTGAGCCACGAGCAACTGGTTGCAGGCTTTGGCCACTTGTCCGGCTCCGGCATCACCGATTAGACGCACCTGCCCCCCCAGCACCTCGAATACCGGCCGGACGCGATCAAAGGTTTCTGCCGGCCCGCCGACCATGATCGAGAGAGTGCCGTCGATGGCTCCGGTTTCGCCGCCGGATACCGGGGCGTCCAGCATGGCGATGCCTTTTGCTTCCAATTGTTGGGCTACAGTCCGCGTTTCGGTCGGCGAGACGGTGCTCATGTCGACCACGATGTGGCCAGGTTGGGCGCCTTTTTCGATCCCATTGTCCCCCGTCACGACTTCCAGCATGTCCGGGGTGTCCGCCACCATGACGATGGTCAGGTCGGTTGCCGCGCTGACTTCAGCCGGGGTATCTCCGGTTGTGGCGCCAGCCCCGATTAGGGGCTCTAACTGTTCGGGCCGACGCGCAAATGCCTTGACCGGATAGCCGGCGTGCAGCAGGTTGAGAACCATCGGGCGGCCCATGATTCCGGGGCCGACCCAGCCGATGGAAAGTTCACTCATGGGGTTTTGTTCCCTTTACAATACGAACGCATCATACCCGCATCGTGAAAGTCTACTTTCGAAAACTCCGCGAGGTCCTGGACGGGCCGCTCCTGCCGGTGTACCTGATTACCGGGGACGAGCCGGTGCAGATGCGGGATGCGGCACGGATGATTCGCCAGCGGGCGAAGCAGGAAGGCTTTGATCGCCGTGAACTGCGGATCATCGAGCGGGGCTTTGCCTGGGAGGAACTGCCGACGCTGTGCAGCCCGTCCCTGTTCGGGGACCAGGCCATGCTCGACATGCGGGTGCTGAGCGGCAAGCCGGACGCGACGGCGAAAGCCCGGCTCAAGGAATGGTGCGAACAGTCCCCGGAGGGTAGCCTGATTACCCTGCAGGTGCCGCGGTTGGACAATCGGGCCTTGAACGAGGCGTGGGTGCGCGCCATAGACAAGATCGGCCTGATCGTGCGGATCATGCCGATGGACGAAGGAGAGACCCGGCAGTGGTTGCAGGGGGCGCTTCGAAAGCGCGAGCTGGAGATGGACAGCTTCGAGACGGATTATTTCCTGTCCTGCGTGGAGGGCAACCTGCTGGCGGCCGAGCAGGAATTGCACAAGCTGCACATCCTGAACGGGCCGGGGTCGGTCTCGATGGAGTCCTTGCAGCAGTCCCTGGGGCAGGACGCCCGCTACGAGGCGATGGATCTGGCCATGGCCATGCTGCAGGGCCGGGGACGCCGCATCATCAGCGTGGCGCGGAACCTGGAGAGCGAGGGTCACGACCCGGTCACGACGCATGCCATGCTGATGCGTGAGATCCGACAGTTGCTCGCCTTGAGCCGCCAGCCGTCCGGACTGGACTCGATTTTCCCGTTCACTCGCCGCGACCTGCTGAAAAGAGCCCTGAACCAGCACTCTCAGGGGCATTTTCGCGCTATACTGAAACGCTTCATCCACCTGGAACGGGTGGTCAAGGGACAGGGGCCGGAAAGCCCGTGGCCCGCCATCCAGAACGCCTGCCTGGCTTTTTCAGGAAAGGATCGATTGTTGCCTGTACAGGGAGTCTCCGACCATGCCTGAGGAAAATCTGGACGCCCGGATTGCCGGACTGGGTCAGGCCGCGCGAGCGGCCGGGCGGGTCGTTGCGGCTTCCAGCACGGAGGCGCGCAACCAGGTCATGCGAACCACGGCCGGCCTGATCCGGGAGCGTGCGGGCGCGATCATTGAAGCCAACACGGAAGACGTGGAAGCCGCGAGGCCGCATCGGGACGATGCGTTCATCGACCGCCTGGCACTGGATGAATCGCGGATTGAGGGGCTGGCGGTGGAACTGGAGCATATTGCCGAGTTGCCGGACCTCTTGGGCCGGATCTCGGACATGCAGGATCGGTCCAATGGCCTGAAGGTCGGGCGGATGCGGGTGCCGATCGGGGTCATCGGCATGATTTACGAGGCCCGTCCCGGCGTGACAGTGGAAGCGGGCGGATTGTGCATCAAGTCTGGCAATGCGGTCATTTTGCGCGGCGGCTCCGAGTCGTACCGTTCTAGCCAGGCGCTGGTAGAGTGCCTGCAGGAAGGCCTGCGCCAGGCTTCGCTGCCTCCGGAAGGCGCGCAGTTGCTGCCGACCACGGACCGGGCCGCGATCGACGCGCTGCTCAAGATGGACGAATGGGTGGATCTGATCATCCCCCGGGGCGGGACGGACCTGATCAAACGGGTTCACGACAATACCCATATTCCGATCCTCAAGCATCTGCATGGCGTATGCCACGTGTACATCGACGATGCCGCAGACCGGGACCAGGCGATCCGCATTGCCGTGAACGCCAAGACCCAGCGCTACGGCGTCTGCAATGCAATGGAAACCCTGCTGGTCGCGGAGTCCCGTGCCGAAGAATTGCTGCCGACCCTGGGCGACGCCTACGCTGAGCATGGGGTGGAGATTCGGGGCTGTCCCCGTACTTGCGATTTGCTGGAGCAGGCCGTCCCGGCGGCCGAGGAGGACTGGGCCGAGGAGTACCTGTCGCCGATTCTGTCGGTGCGGGTGGTCGCAGGCCTCGACGAAGCGATGGATCACATCGCGAAATACGGTTCGCACCATACCGATGCCATTGTCACTGAGGACGAGGAGCGGGCGAAGCGGTTCATGCGCGAGGTGGATTCCAGCTCCGTGATGCTGAATGCCTCGACCCGGTTCGCGGACGGATTCGAGTACGGACTGGGTGCGGAGATCGGGATCAGCACGGACAAGTTGCACGCTCGCGGGCCGGTCGGACTGGAAGGGCTGACCAGCCAGAAGTTCGTAGTCTACGGCGACGGACAAATCCGCGTATAATCCGCGGCCTGCGAGGCCCTGACTATGGAAGAACTCTCTCTGCCGGAACAGTTGCGTGACCTGACACAGCGGGTGGATGCGCTTAGGGGGTATCTTTGACCTCGACGGCAAACGCCGCCAGCTGGACGAAATAAAGCAGCAACTGGAAAACCCCGAAATCTGGAAGGATCCGGACCAGGCGCGCGAACTGGGCCAGGCGCGTGCCCGCCTGGAGTTTGTCGTGCTGACGCTCGACGATCTCGGAGACTCCCTGCGCGACAGCGGGGAGTTGCTGGACCTCGCCCTGGAGGAGCAGGACGAGGACACAATGGCGGCCTTGGCGTCGGATATCCGGGGCTGTGCGAAACGGGTGCATGACCTCGAGTTCCAGCGCATGTTTTCCGGGCGGTTCGACGCCGGCGACGCTTTTCTTGACATCCAGGCCGGTTCCGGCGGCACCGAGGCGCAGGACTGGGCCGAGATGCTGTTGCGCATGTACCTGCGCTGGGGGGAGAAGCGCGGCTACGGGACTGAGTTGATCGCCGCCTCGGCGGGCGAAGTGGCGGGAATCAAGAGTGCGACCATCAAGTACACCGGCGACTATTGCTACGGCTGGCTGCGCACGGAGACCGGCGTGCATCGCTTGGTGCGCAAGTCGCCGTTCGATTCCGGCAACCGCCGGCATACCTCGTTCGCGGCGGTGGTGGTCTCGCCGGTGGTCAGCGACGAGATCGAAATCGAAATCGACCCGAGCGACCTGAGGGTCGACGTGTACCGGGCCAGCGGGGCCGGTGGGCAGCACGTCAACAAGACCGAATCGGCGGTGCGGCTCACGCATCTTCCGAGCGGCGTGGTCACACAATGTCAGAATAGTCGCTCACAGCACAAGAACAAGGAGATGGCGATGCGGCAGTTGCGGGCCAAGCTCTACCAGCTGGAAGAGCAGAAGCGGCGTGAAGCCGAGCAGCAGAGTGCCGGAGAGAAGGCCGATATCGGCTGGGGCAGCCAGATCCGTTCCTACGTGCTGGACCAGTCGCGAATCAAGGACCTGCGCACCCAGGTCGAGACCGGCACGCCGCAGGTCGTATTGGATGGCGACCTCGACGCTTTCCTGGAAGCCAGTCTCAAGGCGGGGTTGTAATGGCCAAGGCGAAAACCGGCGAAGAGCGCCTGCTCGCGCAGCGTCAGGAGAAGCTGCAGGAACTGCGGACGTCCGGCTGGGCGTATCCGAATGATTTCCGGCCCACGCATGCGGCGCAGGAGTTGCAGGAGGCGCATGCGGAGCAGACGGCGGAGGAGTTGACCGGCGGCCAGGTGAGCGTGGCCCTGGGGGGACGGTTGATGAGCCAGCGCGTGATGGGCAAGTCCGCGTTCGCGCATGTGCAGGACCGGACGGGGCGAATTCAGTTGCTGGTGCGCCGCGACGGGCTGGGCGAATCGGACTACGCGGACTTCAAGACTTGGGACATCGGCGACATCGTCGGGGCGCAGGGCGTCCTGATGAAGACCAAGACCGGGGAGCTGTCGGTGGACGTGCAGGAAGTGCGGCTGCTGAGTAAGTCCCTGCGGCCGTTGCCGGAGAAATACCACGGATTGACGGATATCGAACAGCGTTACCGGCAGCGTCACGTGGACCTGATCATGAACAGCGAGGCCCGGGGCGTGTTCCAGAAACGCAGCCAGTTGCTCAACTGCCTGCGGCAGCAACTGGAGCAGCGCGAATTTCTGGAAGTCGAGACCCCCATGATGCATTCGATCGCAGGCGGCGCGACGGCGCGTCCCTTCGTGACGCACCACAACGTGTTGCACCAGGACCTGTACCTGCGCGTCGCGCCCGAGTTGTACCTCAAGCGCCTGGTGGTGGGGGGGTTCGAGAAGGTGTTCGAAATCAACCGCAGCTTCCGCAACGAAGGGGTGTCGTCGCGGCACAACCCGGAATTCACCATGATGGAGTTGTACCAGGCGTTCGCCGATTACCAAGACCTGATGAACCTCGCGGAAGCATTGATGCGGGAGATGGCGCAGTCCGTGCTGGGCAGCACGACCGTGTCCTACCAGGGCCGGGAATACGACCTGGAGCAGCCTTTCCAGCGCACCACGCTGACCGACGCGGTGCTGGCGCATCATCCGAGCCTGGATCGGTCCGACCTGTCCAACCGGGAACTACTGGCCGGATTGTGCCGGGACAGTGGCGTAGAGGTCGATAAAAACCGGGGCGAGGGAGGGCTGCTGTTCGACCTTTTCGAGTCGTCGGTGGAGGAGAAGCTGGAGCAGCCGACGTTTGTGACCGAGTATCCGCTCGAAGTCTCGCCGCTGGCGCGGCGTTGCGACCATAACCCTGATTTCGTGGACCGCTTTGAATTGTTCGTGGCCGGGCGGGAGATCGCGAACGGATTTTCCGAGCTGAATGATCCGCAGGATCAGGCGGAGCGGTTCCGGGAGCAGGTGGAGAGGCGGGATGCGGGCGACCCGGAGGCGATGCACTACGACGCCGACTATATCCGTGCCCTGGAATACGGCATGCCGCCGACGGCCGGGATTGGCATCGGCATCGACCGGCTGGTGATGTTTTTCTGCGATGCGCCGTCGATCCGCGACGTGCTGCTGTTCCCGCACATGCGCCCGGAAGCGGGCTGATCCGAACTAGATAATTTCCAGGAAACCGATGATCGCCAGCCCGGCGGCGATCGCGCCGAGGATGTAGAGAAGCATGCCGATGTCGCGCTGGCGGTTGAACAGGATGTAGCCGCCGATCAGCAGCAGGATCGCCACGTACAGGATCAGCATCATCCGGGACATGTCAATCGCCTCAGGTCAGCTGGTAGGGGAGCGGGAGCGGTTCCAGCGAGGGGCCGTCCGGGCGTTGCGCACGAAGCGGCTGGCTGGCGTCCGCTGCGCGGACGGAGGCCAGCATCTGGCACGGTCCGCCGTCGGGCGGGACGCACGCGTCGACCACCCGCCCGCAGGGGCGGGCATCGGGATCCTCGCTCAGATGGATGGGGTCACCCGGGACCGGGGTCTCGTCGCAGTTGCCGCTCAGGCGGTAGGTGCGGAACTTGACCTGGCCACGGTATTTCATGCGCGCGACGACTTCCTGGCCGGGGTAGCATCCCTTGCTGAAACTGATCGCATCGACCAGGTCCAGGTTCAGGTGCTGTGGGATGAACTGCTCGCGGTTCTCGGCGCGGACGAACGCAATCCCGTCTTCGATATCCCAGAGACGCCACAGGTCGGAGCCCGAACCGGGAGCCTTGCCGCCCCCCCACAGGGTGGATGTCGCATCCTGGGGGCTGACCACCAGCCATCGGGCGCGTTGCCCGGGCCAGGCAATGGCGGTGTATGGGTCGGTCTCCATTTTGCCGAGGGGGGGTCGGGGCAATTCAACGGGGGATTCGGGGTTGTCCTCGAGGTAGGATCCGGTGACGCCGAACAGGGAAAAGGATTCCGCCAGAGATTCGATTTCGACGTTGGAGCGCAGCTTGAACAACTGCAAACGTTGCAGCACGGCTTCGTCGAGGCCCGAAGGAAGCGCGATCCGGTACTGGTTCCCGCTTGTACGCCAGACCAGGAAGTTGGCAATCATCTGTCCCTTGGGCATGCAATAGGCGGACAGCTGGGCCCGGTTGTCGGGCAAGGCCAGGAGGTCGTTGGTGAACTGGCCGTGCAGGAAGTCGGAGGCATCGGCGCCGCCGACGGCGAGGACGGTCCAGTCGTCGAGTGCGTAGATGCTCGGGCCGGGTTTCCTGGACATGACTGGATTCAATTTCTGTTTTTCCATTGTAACGGGCGCACGCCCGATGATAAACTAACTGCAGCCCAATTTCATGGCGGCGAGGCATGAAGAATCAATCAAGCGACCCGCAGGTCTTTCCATTCGAGGAGTCCCTCAAGCAACTTGAGGATCTGGTCGAACGGCTGGAGAGCGGTGAGGTTTCGCTGGAAGAATCGCTGCAGGATTTCGAGCATGGCGTTGCCTTGGTGCGCACCTTGCGCGAGCGCCTGGACCAGGCGCAGCAGAGGGTCGACAAGATTGTGGAACAGGAAGGCGGTGAGACGGCCGCGCAACCCATGGGCCTCATGGGGGATGACGACGAGGACAAGGATGGCTGATTGTGGACGATTTCCCTTTCCTATCGAAGATCGAAAGCCCGGCTGATTTACGCGCGCTGGACCGCGAGAATCTCCCTGCGGTTGCAGACGAACTTCGCGAATTCCTGATTCAGGGCGTGGCCCGCTGCGGGGGGCACTTCGGGGCCAGCCTCGGCGCGATCGAATTGACCGTGGCCCTGCACTACGCGTTCAACACGCCGGAAGACTGGCTGGTCTGGGACGTGGGGCATCAGAGCTATGGCCACAAGATCCTGACGGGGCGTCGCGACCAGTTGGAGACGATTCGCCGCTGGGGGGGCCTGGCGCCGTTCCCGGAACGGCATGAGAGCCCTTACGACAGTTTCGGGGTGGGGCACTCCAGCACCTCGATCAGTGCGGCCCTGGGCATGGCATTGGCCAGCCGCAATGCGGGGAAACCGTGCAAGTCGGTGGCCGTGATCGGGGACGGCGGGCTGACGGCCGGCCTGGCCTACGAAGCGCTCAACCACCTGGGGGTTTCCGAGGCAGACGTGCTGGTGATCCTCAACGACAACGAGATGTCGATTTCCCCGAATGTGGGCGCCATGTCCCGTTACCTGACCCGCCTGCTGGCAGGGAGCCTGTACGCCTCGGTGCGGGAAACCGGCCAACGCATGCTGAGTTCGGTGCCAAGGGTGAAAAAGTTCGCGATGAGGGTGGAAGGGCAGCTCAAGGGAATGATTTTGCCGGCGGGCATGTTGTTCGAGGAACTGGGCGTGCAGTATTTCGGGCCGGTTGGTGGCCATGACGTGTTGGGACTGCTGGATGTCATAGAACAGATGCGCGACCAGACTGGCCCGCGCCTGTTGCACGTCATCACCCAGAAAGGAATGGGCTACGAGCCGGCAGAAGGAGACCCCGTGGGCTACCACGCGGTGCCGACCTTCGATCCGGAAATCGGCGTGGAGAAGAAAGGATCAAGCGGAGGGCCGACGTATACGCAGGTGTTCGGCGAGTGGCTGTGTGACCAGGCCGCCGCGGACCCCCGATTGATGGCGGTCACTCCGGCGATGCGGGAGGGCAGTGGCTTGGTTCGCTTTGAGAAAGAGCATCCGGACCGTTATTTCGATGTCGGGATCGCTGAGCAGCATTCGGTTACCGTGGGCGCGGGCATGGCCTGTGCGGGCGCGAAGCCGGTGGTGGCCATCTACTCGACATTCCTGCAGCGCGGATACGACCAGTTGGTCCATGACATCGTGGTTCAGGAACTGGACGTGCTGCTTGCCATCGACCGGGCCGGGATGGTCGGGAACGATGGGAAGACCCATGTCGGTGCTTTCGACCTGTCCTACTTGCGTTGTTTGCCGGGCGTGGTGATTATGGCGCCGTCCGATGAAAACGAATGCCGGAAGATGCTGACGACCGGATATCTGCACGAAGGTCCGGCGGCGGTGCGTTATCCGCGTGGCAAGGGACCGGGGATCGAGGTTGAGAAGACTTTGGAGCCGATCCCGATCGGCAAGGCGCGGAAGGTTCGCGAAGGGAGGGAGATCGCGTTCCTGGTGTTTGGCAGCTTGTTGGATCAGGTGGCCCCGGTCGCGGAGGAACTGGATGCGACGCTGATCGACATGCGTTTCGTCAAGCCTCTGGATATAGAGTGTCTGAACGAAGTGGCGGGGACCCACAGCCTGCTGGTGACGGTCGAGGACAACGTGGTGGCAGGCGGGGCGGGCAGCGCGGTGAGCGAGGCCTTGGATTTGAATAGTTCTGTGCGGTTGTTGCAATTGGGTCTGCCGGATCACTATGTGGAGCATGGGGCTCGTGAGGAACAGTTGGCGTCGGTGGGCTTGGATACGGAAGGGATTAGAAAGTCGGTTGCCGGATATCAAATGGAAACTTGAAGTCATTGCAGGATTTCGAACTGTTCATCAATGAGGGTAGACACAGGCGTATTGAAACTTATTTACACATGACTCAAATTAAGGAAGATCGTGAAATTGTCCTTGGTGAAGGGCTCCCTCCGATTCCTGAGCGTCTATTGCTAGCACACGGACGTGGAGAAGTACTGTTTATTTGTGGTGCAGGTATTTCAAAATCAGCAGGTCTGCCTGATTTTCGAGACCTTGTGTTGAGTGTGTATCAGGAGCTTGACTCACCAGTGCATCAGATTCTTGTCGATTTGCCACGTGGAATATGCAATAAATGGGGAGTGGATTGTTCGAGTCTTAATCAATTTCAAACAGCCGAAGTGAAAAGGTATATTGCCGGTGATTACGATGTTGTACTTGGTATGCTTGAACGCCGTTTAGACGATTGGGCAAAAGGAGATAGCCAAGTAAGGCAGAAAGTCAATGATATTCTGCGTGCAAAAGGCAAGAAATACTCGGATATTCATAGAAATCTTATGCGCCTTGCTGTTCGTGGCAATGCAGTAACGATTGTTACGACCAACTTTGATCGCTTGCTTGAGGCTGCAGGTGGGCGCCTTCGTCTTTCACCCGAGACTTATTCATTAGGGGAAATCCCACGACCAACAAAACGAATAGATTTTTCAGGAGTACTTCACATCCATGGGGCGCTGGCTACGGACCCCAAGCGTCATTCTGAACTTGTCCTTTCGGATCAAGATTTTGGTGAATTTTATCTAAGGCGACGTATTGTTCCCGATTTTATCTACGATGCGGCCCGCTTGTTTAGCTTAGTGTTGGTTGGCTATAGTGCAAACGATCCGCCGATGAGATACCTTCTCAATGCCGTTGCTGCAGATGGACATCGCTTTGATGACCTCAAGGAACGATTCACTTTTTTTGGTGCACGCACACGAGACCCTGTCGCATTGGAAGACTGGAAATCTCGCGGAATCACTCCAATTCACTACCACAGTGGTGATGATCATGTTGTCCTACATGAGGTTTTTGAACGATGGGCTAATCTTTCTGTAATTAATGGAAAAGAAAATGCAGTCGAAAAAGAAATTCGCCGAATTGTTAAAAACCCGCGAGGAAGTGCTACCGATACAGATCGAGATCTTTTCGATCACTTCTTCAGAAGGAGTAACAGTAGTGAACGTATCCACTTATCAGAAATAGCATCTAAAGTAAAAGCAGATATGGAATGGCTTGATGCCATTGTGAGAGTAAATAGAGAAAATGCGGGAGATACACCTAGTGATTTCTGACCAAGTTATTCTCACGGGCAAAGACCAAACAACATTTTGGACGGTTGTTTCCTTTGTGAAAAATCGACTTACTGATTCCGATGCAATCGAATGGGCATTACAGTTGAGCCCAAGCCAGCATGTTGAGCGAATGGCAATCATTCGTGTATTAAATGGGATGGACGGGCGCAAAATCGCCGAACCTTGGAGAAGTGCGTGGCGATTAATTGAAGAAAGCTGGTCTCATGAATTCGTTGATGATGACGTATCAATGGCAATTATCCAAAAACGACTTGAAGATGGAGATAGATCTGGTGCGATCATCTCTCAAATTGTGAACTCTGTTGAACCATATCTAGAAGTTAAGCCAGTTGGACCTTCGCTGTACGGGGAAATTAAAAAACCTCATCGCCCTAGGACATTCGACCACTTACTATGGGCGGGATTAACGAGCAATAGACTTACTATTTTGAATTACTTGGACTTGGAAGAGATCGAAGAAATTTCGTTTTTGATTGCTTTGGCAGATGGACTTGATGCTGCCATGAACCGTGGATTAAACATCGCTCGCCGAATCGGCTGGGATGGCATGAAGTGGTCTTTTCGATTAGGTCAACTACGTTGGGCGGGCTACGGACAACAAACTCATGGCTTTTACGAGAGAATTGAACCTGATGCTTATAGTCGCGGCATAGCCCCCGTAGTCAAGCTTCTTTATGCTGTTGTAGTACATCTCGCGAAATTGAGAAGCACGTCAGCACGACCATTTGTCCAACGTTGGCTTTTCAGTAGTTCTCCCGTCCATGCTCGGTTATGGGCTGCTACTGCACTGGATCCTTCCTTGGCGCTAGCAGAGGAGGTTGAAACATTTTTTTCTGAACTTGATCTAAATCAGTTTTGGGATACTAGGCAATATCCAGAAATTTCTGCACTCCGAGCACGACGTTATTCTGCCTTCAGCCATCAAACACAAAAAGCCATAATTACCCGACTCCGGAAAGGCCCACCACATCGCTATTGGGCAAAAGAATTAGGTCTGGAGAGGATAGAAAACATACGCCTACGTTGGATTCTTCGGGAATTAAGGCGCATAGAGTTGGCAGGGGGCAAGTTGTCAGATAAAGCGCAGACTTGGCTGAAGGCAGAAATCACGCAATTTCCTGATCTTTCTGGGATGACTCTGGAAGAGGATTTCCCTGAATGTCCTGAAGCCTCTAGGGTAATTTCTCATCCCGATGATCAGTACGATTTTCTCCAAGGAGGTCAACGCCTCCACGCTTTAGAAAAGGCTTTGGGGAGTGAGCAGAACAGTTGGGACAATGATTCTGCAGCGGCAGCAGATGCTTGGTTGCAGCAACCAGGGAAAGCAACCCTTATTCTTGAGGACCTAGAGTCTATTCAGAGCGATAAGAATGAATTTCCGCATGTGTGGGGTGGCTTTGGCTGGAGACACAGACCTGAGCAGCCTGTGGAAGAAAAGATTTTGCGGCGCGACTCAATAATTGAAGCAGAACGAGTCCTCATACTGTTAAAAAAACTGTCTAAGTCAACTCTGTCAAGCGCTATCGCAGGTATTAGCAGTTGGTTGGGTGCTTGGGATAGACAAGTTGTCGCGTCGCCTTTAGGGACACCAGTTTGGTTGCGAATTTGGCCAATTGCTGTTGAAGCGACTAACGCTGAGCGTGAACCAGAAGATGATATAAATTTGAATGTTTGGCCTGTTTCTGAGGGAGACAATCAACAGGTTAAAGATATTGATACGCTTAACACACCATCAGGAAGACTCATTGGCGTATTTCTAGCAGCATGTCCCAGACTAAAGAAAAGCATGAATCCTTTTACGCCCAGAAGTGCGTTGCGCCAAATGCGAAATAAAGTAATACAAGCTAAAGGCCAGAGTGGTTTGATTGCAAGATACCGATTGATTGAGCACTTACCGTATTTTTTTCGTGCTGACCTTGCTTGGACAAAAAAGCATTTGATCTCTCCTCTTCAAGAAGATGGAGAAGAATCTCTAGTTCTTTGGGTCTCTGTCGCACGACAGAGGCAATATGCCGAAGTCTTAGAAATTATTGGCCCTGATATGGTCAACAAGGTTACTGATCAGCGACTCGGTCGTGATGAGCGAGAAAGCCTCGTTTTTAGTCTCGTTGTCGATTCCCTACATGCTTTACGAGAAAGCGGTGAACCAGCGGTCGCTAACTCTCGCATTCAACAAATGCTCCGATCCTCTGACAGTGAAACTCGTGTAGCAGCGGCTGATACTATTCGGCGATTTATACAGGATCTTTCTGGAAAGGAACTCGAAAATGGCACTGTGTTGTCGGCAGAAGACCTGTTTCGTTTATCCGCGAAACCTTTCCTCCAAAATGTGTGGCCACAAGAACGCTCTCTGACTACACCAGATATTAGTCGTGCGTTAGCAGTTTTGCCTGCCACCTCCAAGACTGCTTTTGCCGAGACTGTAGATTTAATTGAACGTTTTCTGGTGCCATTTAGATGCTGGTCAATGATTGATTACGATCTTTATGGCGATGAAAATGGGATAAAGAAACTTGTACTCATTGACGATGAGCCTAAAGCAAGGGCATTTTTGCGGTTACTTGATTCGACTATAGGAACTTCCGAAGACGACATTATTCCTGATGACTTGTCCGATGCACTAGATCAAATCTTGTCGGTAGCCCCAGCTCTTAGCGACTTTCCAGAGTTTCGTCGCCTTTCAGCTGCCGCGCGACGCTAATCTCAGCGTCATCGGAGCGTGATATATTCTTCAAATTGCCCCATGACAGTTTTGAGTTGGTTAAATAGGCGGGCTTAGAATTATTTCTAGCACCAGTTTTGTTCCAAGAAAACCCAGGATTAGAAAGACGATGCCTGCCAGCGTCATGCCGGCGGCCAGCCGTCCTGGCCAGCCGAACTGCCAATGTTCCCATAGAAGTGCGACGAGCGTGACCCACGCCAAGGCGGAGAACGTCATTTTGTGCAGCATCCCGGGGCTGAATGGTTTGGTCAGTGCGCTGCCGCCGACAGTGCGAGGCCAATTGAAAGCAGAATCAGGCCAAGGACGATAATCTTGATTAGTGGGAATCCCATGCAGTCCAGTGCTTTGGGGAGGGCTATCACCTCTCGCGGCTTGAGGACAGGGACCAGAGGCACTCGGTCTCAGGCCACCACGACAACTTGCGTGCCGACAAATTCTCCCGCCATTGCAGGCATGCCGTCGTCGAGTATCATGGCGATAGCTTCCTTGAGGTTGTCGTTGAGTTCCTCAAGCGTCTCACCTTGGCTATATGCACCGGGAAAACCGGGGACGTAACCGACATAGAGTCCTGTATCTGGGCAACGTTCGACAACGGCCGTATAGCTTTTGGGGCTTGATCCGCTCATGGCCCGATCCTATCATGGAAGGTGATTCATAAAGCTGAAGGCGAAAAAAGCCCACAAGTGGCTGCAGATGGAACCCACTTACGATTTCCTTCATTTGATTCTGGTTTGATAGTGGGATTAATCGCGAATATGCGACCGCATCATCAGTCATTCGGAACTTTCCGTTCCGTCTTTCTTGAGTCTTGCTTGCACAACTGCACGGTGAACCTTCTCGACAATAGTGGAATCATCAAGCACCTCTAGGTTCTTTTTCGTCGTTTGCTTTGCTAAGTTGCCTATGATTTCCCTGAATTCAGTACCTTTGGGGTATGTTTTCATGTTTTCGATCTCTTTCCGAAGAGAAACTAGTACTCTGCGATCTTTCCACATACTCTCACGGTAATAAATAGCACACCAATCGGTCCAACGGCGAATCCAACTCACATCCTCCCAACCATAATGTGCTACTGCATAGCACACAGGTAGGTGCCCCCGGTTGGAAGATAGGTGCGTCTTTGATTTTCTCATTCGAGCCTGCCCGGCTCCCTTCAAGCCGAAACTTTCTGGAAGGTGTTGTTTAATTGCCTCCCATATGTATCCTTCTTTCAAGTCTCGATCTAGCACTAGTTCATTACCGTCCACGATCCGCCGGAGTTCCTGACCAAATAAGTACCACTTCCGCATAGGGTGAGCCTGATCTGGCAGGTGCATGGTTCGTTCGGCCGATACCGGCACTTCTTTCGCTAGAAATTCGTCGAGATCGTCCGCACGTTTCTGATTCTCTCTAGAAAGTTCCCCAGGCGGATGGTAGACCTTGATTTCCTCTTCTTGCCCTGTGAGGTTTACGACTACTCTTAGAAGTACAGCCATAACACTACTCTCTAAAACGCCGCCAGAGGACTTCCGACATATACCTGCTAATTTCCTCAAAGACTTTTTCAGGCATCATATCCTCACCACTCTTTACAATTTTGTCAGTATCCAAGGGATGGTAATCAGGCCCTTGGTCTGTATGTGGGCGGGTCAGGATGAAATGCAGTGCACCTTCTAGGCAGATGGTGAAGAGATAGTCAGCCTGCTCCTCTTCACTTTCTTGCGCACAACGATATTCAGGGTGCAACGTATTGTAGTAGATGGTAGGGTCATCGTGGAGGTCGCCATGGGGGTGCCACGCACGGCGCGTAGGGAGTTCAGCGGGTTCCAGATTAAAAGGCATGCGGTGGGGAGGATTATCTTCCACCCAGAATCTCACTGTGCGAATATCCAGCTGGCTCCCAGTTTCGGCATCGGTCAGCACAAGCCTGATACGGTATTCCCCAGGGACTTTGTAGCGAGAGGCATCAATGCCCACCGTGGTTGGTGAGGTGTTGTCTGGCTTCACTACAAATGGCCCATTTTCGCTAGGCCCTAACTCTACGTGACTATTATCCAGTAATACTTCTATGCACGAGTCGCCTGAAAGAACCCGGGCTGATAATAGCCCTTCTACAAAATCAGTAGTTTTATTGAAAATCTGTACGAACAGAAATATCGTTTCACCCCAGTCGACTCTAGGCTTTTTCCCTTCATCTGGAAACTTTGCGCGGGCCATCAATCCAATTTCCTTGTGCGGGGGCGGTTTGGGATCAGGGTTTGGGTCTGGAGAGGGCCCCGGCCCAGGTCCAGGGCGTGGAGTCCGCAAGTCAATATCAGGAGCGAAACGGCGGAACAGTTCCATGGCTTCCTTTTCTGCACTATTTCGAAGACGTCTCTGCTTTTCTTTTTCATTCTCTCCAATGCCGAGTTTCTGTCGTCCGAACGCATCCAGCTGTTTAATGATGAATTGCTTTATTGCTCGTGGAGTGGAGCTTCGCCACTTCAGGCTGTAATGATTCGGGCTCTGGTTCCTTCCTTTGCGTAACTCTCGGTCAAGCTCCCGGTCGAATTCAATGAATCCAGTGATTCCTCGGGAAATATCAGCAGGAGCCATCTCCATATTAAGCGAGGAAATTTTCATGCCG
Source organism: uncultured candidatus Poriferisulfidus sp. (assembly GCA_965204575.1). Classification (GTDB taxonomy): domain Bacteria; phylum Pseudomonadota; class Gammaproteobacteria; order Poriferisulfidales; family Poriferisulfidaceae; genus Poriferisulfidus. The sequence continues at coordinate 1,720,340 of OZ241993.1, read as the reverse complement.
TTCTGCACGATCGCAATTCCTTGGAGATCGTCCCGGATGTCGTTTTCACGGAAGAAAACAGCATGAAACTTTTTGATCTTGAATGTCCCGTCAGCCGAGATGATTTCAAAATCATTAAAATCCCTGCCATATATCCAGGTTTTGACGTTCGGAGTGTCAACGTCAGGCAATGGATATGGAAACGGCATACTGATTTCCTTGCTGTTTTGTGCTGAATTGATTCGCACATTCAATTGTTTTTTATCAATAGCGCGAAGCCATGTCTCCTGAATCGCCCTCTCGAAATCATCGCTTTCAATTTCCTCTAAAACCTCTGGCAGTGGGTCACAGACGATAATCCTCGTTCCGACTTCCCTCAAAGGCTCTAAGCCGCAGAGCTCGAATAGCTTGGCTGCCGCAATTGAGTCTTCCCAGCTTTCGCCGTATTGGGGATACACTGGACGACCAGTTTCCGTCGCTTGCGTGGCGCCAAGCCGGTATGTGCCGTCGTCTCGCAAAGTGTCATACACCATCTTGTATTGCTGGGACGCACGAAGGAAAATGAATTTTCCTTGTCCTCTGGCACCTAGTGCATCAGGATCGTCCTTGGTGAAGGCGAATGCTTCAAATCGTGCCCAGTGGTCATCGCTTCTGAGATTGCTGTAATCTGATGCGGAATTCACTACATCCCCAGTCAGCCCAACAGTATTGCTGTCGGTGAAAGTCAAGAAAGTGCCGCGCTCATTTTCAATCACCTGGAACTCGACATGCACGGGAAGTCTCTTGCTTTTACGGGCATCAACGGAATTCTGTATGGCGTCTTTTTGCAAACCATGCGCAATACTTTCTGGGTATGAATCTGCAATCGTGTGGCAAATATTGATGTAATTTGCGACGGCATCCCTGCCTGAGCCTAATTCTGACATGGTATTTTTATTATTTAGTTATTTAAAAATTAATTAATGAAAGTAGTTTACGAAATGTGTATCAGATAACGATATCCCACTAAACAGGTTGATTAATAATTATTTCCAGAACCAGCTTGGTGCCGAGAAAACCGAGAATCAGGAAGACAAGACCCGCCAGAGTCATGCCGGCGGCCAGCCGTCCTCGCCAGCCGAATTGCCAATGTCCCCACAGAAGCGCGACGAGTGTGATCCACGCCAAGGCGGAAAACGTCATCTTGTGCAACATGCCGGGGCTGAACGGTTCGGTCAGTGCACTGCCGCCGACAGCGAGGCCAATTGAAAGCAAGATCAGGCCCAGCGCAATAATCTTGATCAATAGAGATTCCATCCGGTCCAATGGCGGCAATAGGACAGAAATCCGGTCGGTTAGATGGCGAGAAGCAAGTTGGTGTTCTTTCAGCAACAGCATCAGGGCTTGGGCCCCGGCCAGCATCAGTGTGCCGTAGGCCAGAAGCGAAATCATGATGTGCGTGCCGACGCTCCATGGAAGGGTGGTCACCTGTGAGCCTGTGGCGGGTTCGATCCAGATGGCGGCCAGAGCGCAGGGAAGAGTAATCAGACCCAAATGCCAGGTCGGCTGGAATACGGCCCAGGCCAGGACCAGCGCGTTGATCAGCAGGGCGGTCAACGCCATGGCATTGAAGAAGGTAAACGTGAAGCTTCCTCCAGCCCCGGTCGGGTCGAACAGGACCCAGGCGTGCAGTACGCAGCCTGCCGCCCAGGCGACGGCCGTGGAGTTGCGACTCAATTTGTCCGACATGATGCCCGCTAGGGCAACCAGGTACAGGGCGAACGAAATGACGGGCAGCAGCGGGGACATGGAGAAGCCTGAAAAGCGTACTTATTCTATATACTGGCAGTTTAATCCATGCAGGAAGCGTGGTTTTGGCCGACATTGAGGACTGACAACATGAAGATGGAAACTCTGGCCGTGCACGGCGGCTACGAACCGGAAGCCACAACCAAGGCGGTGGCCGTGCCGGTCTACCAGACCACGTCGTACGCTTTCGACGATACGCAACACGGGGCGGACCTGTTCGACCTCAAGGTCGAGGGCAACATCTACACCCGGATCATGAATCCGACCACGGCGGTGCTGGAGAAGCGCGTTGCCGAAATGGAGGGTGGCGTCGGGGCGCTGGGGCTGTCCTCCGGAATGGCGGCCATTACCGATGCAATCTTCACGATCGCGGGCAGCGGTGACAACATTGTTTCCACGCATACCCTGTACGGTGGCACCTACAACCTGTTCGCGCATGCCTTGCCGAGGCTGGGCATCGAAGTCCGTTTCGTCGACCCGGATGACCTGGAAACCATGGAGGCAAGCATTGACGACCATACGCGGCTGGTTTTTTGCGAGACCATCGGGAATCCGCTTGGCAATGTCGCGGATCTGACGGCGTTGGCCGATTTGTCGCATGCGCACGGATTGCCGCTGGTGGTGGACAACACGGTTCCGACCCCGGTACTGTGTCGGCCTGTCGAATTCGGGGCCGACATCGTGATCCATTCCCTGACCAAGTACATGGGTGGGCACGGCACGTCCATCGGCGGTGTCGTGGTGGATTCCGGGAAATTCCCATGGCTCGATCACGCGGACCGTTTTCCCATGATGAGCGAGCCGGACGCTTCCTACCACGGCGTGGTCTACACCGATCTGGGTGCGGCAGCCTACATTACGCGGGTCCGGCTAATTCCGTTGCGCAATATGGGCGCGGCATTGTCACCGTTCAACAGCTTCCTGGTTCTGCAGGGAATCGAGAGCCTGCCGTTGCGCATGGAGCGGCATTGCGAGAACGCGCAAAAGGTCGCGGAGTTCCTGCAGGGGCACAACCAGGTGGGCTGGGTGCAGTTCGCGGGGCTTGAGGATCATCCGCATCACGACCGCGTGCAGCGCTACATGGGCGGGCAGGCCTCGTCCATCCTGAGTTTTGGAATTAAAGGAGGCGCAGAAGCCGGCGGGCGGTTTATCGATGCCCTGAACCTGATTGTCCGGCTGGTCAACATCGGGGACGCCAAGTCGCTGGCCTGCCACCCGGCGACCACCACTCACCGCCAGTTGGACGAGGCTTCCATGAAGGCCGCCGGGGTCAGCCCGGACATGGTGCGCCTGTCGATCGGCATTGAGCATATCGACGACATTCTCGAAGATCTCGACCAAGCCTTGCTCGCGGCGAAAGCCTGATTGCAGTCCGCATGCGGGCCGTCAGGGGCGGATCGGCTGGATCTGCGGCCAGATCGGCGAAGTTTTCCGGCCGGCCTGCCACTGGTAGATGACGGCGTATTCCAGCACGATGCGGACGTATTTCCGGGTCTCTTCGAACGGGATGGTGTCGATCCAGATATCGGCATCCGTCTCGAAATCGGGACGCCAGCGGTCAACGGCTCCGGGACCGGCGTTGTAGGCGGCCAGGGCCATGGCAGGGTTGCCGTTGTAGCGCTTGAGCATGTCGGCAATGTAGCGGCTGCCCAGGCGGATATTCAGGGAAGGCTTTTTGAGGGACTGGGTCCGGGGGCGCTTGAGCTTGAGGGACCGGGCGACCTGCCGTGCGGTTCCCGGCATCAATTGCATCAGGCCGACGGCCCCGGCTCGGGAGCGCGTGTCGGCCGCGAAAGCACTTTCGCGTCGAGAGATGGCGAACAACAGGGAAGAGTCGACCTTGTTGCGGCGGGCCTCTCTTTCGAACAGTTTGGCGTGAGCCCGCGGGAAGCGGCGCTTGAGATCGTCGAAGTTTCGGTTTTTCCCGAAGGCGCGGATCGTGCCTTCATGCCAACCCCAGTTGCTGGCGGCGATGGCTGCAAGATTGAGTTCCTCTATGCTGCCTTGATCCATCAGGTCGTACCATTCTTCGCGCGCGTTCATGATGCTCCCTTGATGGAGGAACTCGCGGGCCCGCTTCAGCGCGGGTGGTTCTTTCCTGGAAACCTTTTCCAGAGGAGTGGGGGCATTGTTCACGGAGTGTGGCCGGTTGAGCCGTTCAGCCGCGAGGAACCCGTAGTAACTGCGGTGATTGGCGACTTCCTCGAACAGCTTGACACTTTCGGCAGTGCGGCCGAGTTGCTTCAGCGCGCGGGCCTGCCAGTACGAGCCCATTTGGTTGTACGGATAGGCATCCGGCAGTTCTTGGGCAGCCTCGAGAATCTTCTGCCAGTCCCTTTCATGCAGGGCCAGGCGCAGACGCATGTGCCGGAACGTGTCGTCACGCAAGTAATTGGGAGTGGCTTCCATCAATGAATGGGCCAGCGGCAACCCGTCGCTGGCGGCTTCCAGGGCAATGCGGTAGCGCAAATCCTGGACCTGCTTGAGGCTGAGCACCTTGGCCTTGCGGAATCCTTGATACCATTCGTGAGCGGCTTCGGGGTCTTTGCGTGCACGGCGCGTGATGCCGTGCGCGACGATCCGGCTCGCGTGGGGGCTACCGGATTTAAGGCGGCGGTCTCTCAGGTAGCGTTTCGGGTTCCGGTGAACCCGGATCCAGAGGTCGACCCAGGCACGCTCCTTTTTCGGCAGGAAGCGCTTGAGATAGCGTGCCATGCGAGTATTGCGTTTCTCCATGCTCAACTGGATGCGCTGCCAGACCAGGTCATTGGTCAGCCCGTTGCTTTGGAACCACTTGAACAGGGGGTCGCAGATCTTGGGCCGGGACTTGCCGTGTAGCCAGATGGAATGGATCAGCGGCTCAAGCTCTTGAGTGGATCTTTTGAGGCGGATATGGGATCGGACGTACAAGCACTGGAGGCTGACATCGCCGTTTTCCTGGTAAGAGTTGATCAACTTGGTGTATTGACGACGCTTGAACAGGGAGCGCAACCAGGCATTGTGCAGCCGGCGGCTCAGGTGGGAGTCTTTATGCTCGACGATGAAATTCGCGATCTGCTTGTCGTGTGATCCACCGCGGCGTACGACCAGGTAGCGGTAGTCGAGATAGGAGACCAGCGGGTAGTCGCCGAGTTGCTTGCGCAGGCGGTGGAAGCGCTTGGTTTGGCCTTTCTTCAGGGCTTTCAGGGCCTGACTGTAGACCCCGCGTTGGGCTGCCAGCTCGGAGTCACTGGATTTGGCTGCCGGGGCGAGAGTGGGCAGGGCGGCCAGGAGGGCGAAGGCCAGCAGCCAGCACGTATACTGTCGGCAAGAGTAGGGCGTGTGGAGTGCCCGTATGGATTGGGATTGGGACTGGATCATCAACCTACCGCACTATCGCTATGGCATAACGCTGTTCGGCGTGCTGGCGGTTCTTCCAGCGCTGGTCAGCGGGAACGTGCTGATCCATGAGATTGGACGGCTACGGCAGGGGAAGAGGGATGCCGGCTGGAAGCCCGTGTTGTTCAATGCAGTAGCCCTGATCGTCAGTGTGGCGTTCATCGCGGGAGCAATTTACCAATGGCTCTAAGCCTTGCTCAGAACCATGAAGGCGTCTTGATGTGATTCGATTTGCCGGGCGATTTCCTCCTCGATCCGCTCGGAGTAATGGTAGATCGGGACGCTGCTGTGGAGGCGCTGCGCGACGATGTCCGAATAATATTCTGGCTCGTTGAACCTCGAGCCAAGGCCCGGGGTCAATTCGGCGCATTTGGGGGGCAGGATGAGCGTACCGTTTTTGGCAAGTAGGTACACGACCGAGTCTGGGTTTAGAGCATGAGGGTTGGCGAGGCACAACACATCAAGCGAATTTCCGAAATCTGTTGAGCCAGGACGTTCTAGAGGACCATGCGCTTGGGTTGAACAGGCTTGGTCCAGGGCTTGCAGGTCATCAATATCTTCCTTGGTGCCGGAGGCAACAGCCCGGGTGACACGGGTATAAGGGCTGTAGAGGCATTCAAGCGCGAGAATGCCTGCATCTTCGCCGGAGACAGCCAAGCGCACAGGCCGGCGCGGGCCGTATTGATTGCGGATGATCTGTTCAATGACGGCGTGATAGCGGCCGAGACGCCAGAAGCGTTGGACTTCGGACTGCCAAAACTCTCGGACTGCCTCGGTATTGCCTTGTAGCCCTAAGGCCATCGCACGCCGTGGTGCCTGTTCGAACAGCCACCGGGCCGTGCTTGGAATGACAGGTGGCCACCGACGGCCGACCCGCATCGACATGACGCCGTCGTTTTCCGCCCAGATGTTGCTGATGCCGATGAAACGCGAACGGCTGCGAAAGATGTTTTCTAGGGAACTGCGACACCACAGACCTTGGTCGCGTGCCTGGACTTCTGGGTAGACCGGGAGGATAACGCCGCCTTTGGGTTTAATCAGGCCCAGCAGGTGGCGCAGGAAGGCGGCGCCCCAATTGTTGGAGAACAGGGGAAAGCTGATGCCGATGAAGATACGATCCAGCGAGAATGGCGCAAAGGGATAAAACACGTTGCCGATTTCGCCTTCACTAGGATTTGCCGTGAAATTCGGGGAATCCGTGGTGAAACTCCGGATGTCATCCGAGGGACGAATCTGGTTGTGCTTGTCACGCTGTTCGCTGAAGTAATATTCCAGGTCTTCCTCGATGTCGGAGGCTGAGCGGTGCAGGGCGATGTCCATGAATCAGAAGTTCAGAGCACCAGGATGTCGGGGCGTTCGTAGTTTTTCTGGATGTAGTCGTTCAGTTCGCTCACCCAGTTTGGATCTGGAGTTTCCGGCTGCAGCTCCCCGATGCTGATGCGCGCTCGGGACAGTTCGGACTGGGGGTCTTCCAGAAGTTCGTCGCACTGCGTGAGGACGGCGGTTGCTTCGCGGCGGTAGATTTCCTCGAAAACAGTAGCGATTACACGCTGGATGTGGATTGGCCGGGTGACTTTGAAGTAGGCGCAGACGCGTTCAGTCAAACCGATCAAGGCACCGTTGACGCGGGGGTCCTGCTGCATCGAAACCGGGACATTTCCGAGGTCATCCTGAACGGGTGTGAGGCAGGGCAGGAGCAGGGCGAGGGTTTTCTGGCGGGCCTTGAGGGTGCGGGGTTTCAGGAACTCCATGGGGGGCGCAGTGGCTGGATGCCGCATTTTAGCAAGGATGGAGCGGTGGCTCTTGGGGGGGCTTCGGGATATTTGTGATGTGGAGACTCCGTGGTTTCCCGGTCGCGGATTTCAAGTCGGGAGTTTCATATGGCGGGTAGCCGGGCGGGCTATAAATATCTGGCTTTCTGGAAGATTTCGTGAGATTTCTTGGCCTCTTTGGATCTGGCATCCAAAGAACATGGAAATGTATTTAATTTCAAATAGCTGAAGACGCAAACTTTGGTTTTTCACCCCCCTTAACTTTCATTTTTTCTAATAGATTGAAATATAAGGTATTTTTTGGCATCAGCAGGGAGCATTGCCGCCGTGTCGTCAAGAGAACCGACGTGGAAGCACTGCTGCTCTTTCGCCCCGGACCGCACACGATGAACCGCATGCACGTCTTTAGGGTTGCCCTGAGGATATGCGCTTGCTCGCATTCTCCGACAAGCACGCGCGATGCACTTGCATGACCACAACATAATAAACTTGTTCTTGCACGGCGTAATCTACTTGCAGATGCGGGAGGAATAGGATGGCGTCACCGCAAGGAAAACTGGCTGCGTCGCTTGAAGGCATTTCGTGATGATGCGGAGAGAGTACTGTGTGCAACCTTGCTGATGCGGGATTTCCGATCCCTATGATGCCTGACGATTATTGACCGAGTAGCCCAAACTGGCGTAGCCTTTTGCCCGCCTGTCGCTCATGCGGGCCAGCACGGGCATGGCGTCATCGACATAATCGTAAATGACGACTTCGCGTTTACCCGGATGGATTCGATGCAGGCGACCGGCGTATTGCGCGAGTGTTCCACGCCAGGAAACCGGCATAGTCAGGAACAGCGTATCCAGTCGAGCGTCATCGAAACCTTCGCCGATGTAGCGACCTGTGGCAATCAGCAATCGCTCTTCCCGGTCTCCGATGTTTTCCAGCTTCTGCATCGTAGTCCGTCTGGCTTTCACCCCCATGCCACCGTGCAGGACAATGACGTTACGGGCGAAGGGCGCAAGTCGTGTGGCCAGATACAGCGCATGGTCCCTCCGCTCGGTCAGGACTAGAGGCGACCGCTTGGCTTCAAGGGCCGACAGAATATCATCGAAGATCATGTCGTTTCGCTTTTCGCTTTGGGCCAGGGTGGCGTAGACCTGTTGGATGGGTGGTGGTTCGTCAGCCATTTCCAAAGGAGGGACAAACCCGGTGTGCCGGACATCCACCCGATGGCTGAACGGCAGCCGGGCAGCCTGTTTCCGGGCGTTCGCGCGATAACGTACCGGGCCGCACTGCATAAAGATGATGGGATGGTGGCCATCTTTCCGTGTGACCGTGGCGGACAGTCCGAGAACATAGCGGGCCCTGCAACGGCGCGCGACTGACTCGAAACTCACGGCAGCCAGATGGTGGCATTCGTCGACGATCAGTTGGCCGTAGTCCGAGACGAGATCATCGACCTCTCCTTTCCGTACCAGGCTTTGGATGATCGCGACATCCACGATGCTGCCCGGATTTCGCTTGCCGCCGCCGATTTTTCCGACCTCGCCATCGGAGATGTTCAGGAAGGTCTGGAGTCGCGCGACCCACTGGTCGAGAAGTTGGCGGCGGTGAACAAGAATCAGGGTGTTCGTTTTTCGGGCAGCGATGATGGAGGAGGCGACGACGGTTTTGCCGAAAGCGGTGGTTGCTGCCAAGACTCCGGTTTCATGTGGCAGCAGGGCGTCTTTTGCTTCCTGCTGTTCCGGCGTCAGTTCGCCAAGGAAAGAAACCGATATGGGGCGTCCGGGGTTGCGTTTATCGCTGAACGCGACCCGAATGCCCAGCGAGGACAGTAGCGATTCGGCCGGCTCAAGGCAGCCGCGGGGAAGGGCGATATGGCGCGAATGCAGTTCTGCGCATCCTATGATTCGGGGGATGCCGAAAGTGGAGCGGCGCACGGCTTGGGCTTGGTAGAACTCTGGATTCTGGAATGCAGCCAGGTGAAGGAGCCGGTTCGCTAGAGCCGGGGGCAGTCCGCTCCGGTCAATGTACACCTGATTCCCCAGCACCATGTCGATTGTTTCCGGGAGAGGGCCAGTGATAGGGATCTTGGGCTTTTCCCGGGACGGAGGAATCAGCCAGGGACCCTTTTCGTCTTCCTCGCTCGTGGGCAGATGCAGGCCGGGCAGGTACTCCGATGGCTGGGTTTCCTCCAGATGGGCAGCTATCTCTTGCAAGGTCAGGCGCCGTATCGAAGACAGGTATTCCCACTGGTCCGCATAAGGCTGGAATTTCTCGTCCACGAACAGGCTGTGGCCGTCCTGCCTAGGCCGCTTCTGCAGGGGCAGGGCGATCAGGTTCCCAAATCCTCCATTCGGCAGGGTGTCCTGACTGGGGAAGAAGCGGTCGTAGGAGCCGAACCCGACCTCCGGCCTGCGTTCCATGGTTTCGGCCAGAAGTCGCGTTCCGAAGCGGCGGGCCAGGGTGGCCGGGACGGGTTCCGAAAAGAAGATCCAAACATGGCCGCCGCTTCCGGAACGGGAGCGTTCAAGGGAAGCGGGGATATTCCGCATTTGGCAGGTTTCGAGAAAGGCGAAAGCATCGCGGCGCCATGCGTCTCCGTCGAAGTCGGCGACCAGAAGCCAGCAGGTCTCGTCGGTCAGCATGGGATAGATGCCCATCATGAAATCCTGGTCTTTCGAGTTGCTTCCGCGCAGGTGCTGCTCGATGGTCGCGTCGGTCACCGGGGCGAAGGCGCTGTTGGGGCATTCCCCGCATTTGATGGCTGGCTTGCGGCACAGCCCGGGCTTCCACTCGTTGGCGCAGGCTGGCGAGTAGCCTGACTTCCCGCTTTTCGTGTTGATCCAGAACTTGGGGAAGACATCTTCCCGTCCCCGGAACAGGGAGCGGAACAGGGTGATTTTTTCGGCCGGGGGAGACGCACAGGTCACTTGTCTGGCGGGAGCGACAGGACGATGCTTGCGTGATGGTCGGCGGGTCAGGTCGGCGAGTTGTGCTTCCAGTTCGCGCTGCTCGGCAGAGAGTTCGGCAAGACGTTTCCTGATGGCCGGAACGTCGCTCTGGTCTGATGGGGGGTCAGGTGATTGAGGAGGTGTTTTGTTGCCCATCTCGAAAACTACAGTACGGAAAATCAGGCGATGCGGTTCCAATTAGTTTACAGGGTTCAGGGCTTCCGCCACAGTATGAGTATGGGAGACGAGGGTGGAAAACAGGGTGAGGGGCTCTCGCGGTTCCAGAAGGTTGGGGTTCTCATATTGCCCATAACCCGGAACCCTAAAGTTTGTTTGATAGAAAATCCATTATTTCTGATAAAAAATAAAGGAATATTATATAATAGATTGAAATATAATGATTTTATAGAAAAATATTTGCTTGATGGTTGTTTGATTGAAACCGCGCAGGAGATTCTTCATCCCGATTCCAGGTGCGTGTTCGAAACCGGAATCCTGCCTCCTCGTGCAGGGCGGCTTCCGCTTGTGTGTTTGCCAAACGTGCGGGTCGTGCTTATACAATGGATACCCTGATTCTCTTTATGTTCAGGGGAAATCGCGACATGAGCCCTCAACGCACAGCAGCCTATCTCGCCGACCTTGCACGAACGCTGTGCCGCCAGCCCGAGACGGAGTGGTTGGAATTCAAGCGCGACAAGGCCGATCCGAGGGAGATCGGGGAATACATCTCAGCGCTGGCCAATGCAGCGACATTGAATGACCGGCCATACGGGTATGTGGTCTGGGGCGTGGAGGATGATACGCATGTGCCGGTCGGCACGAAGTTCTCCCCGCAGCACGCGAAGAAGGGCAATGAACCTTTGGAGACTTGGCTGCTCCGATTGCTGGAGCCGAAAATCGACTTCAGCTTCCATCCCATCGATTTTGATGGAAAGCCGTTGGTCGTTTTGGAAATCGCCTGCGCCGCCCGCCACCCAGTGCGTTTCAACGGAATGGACTACGTGCGGGTGGGAAGCACGACAAAGCCTCTGAGGAATGTCCCGGAAAAAGAGAGGGCATTGTGGCGCGCCTTCGACCGGACCCGGTTCGAGGCCATGACGTGTCTGGAGAACATGGCTCCGGACGAGGTGTTCCGCCTGCTCGACTATCCGGTCTATTTCGACCTGTTAGACCTTCCGCTGCCGGAAAGCCGCAGCGGCATCATGGATGCCTTGGCCGGAGACGGCCTGATCCGCCAGTGCGATGCGGGGGGCTGGGACATCCTCAACCTTGGAGCGACCCTCCTTGCCAAGGATCTCAATGAGTTCCCCGGGCTCGGGCGGAAGTCCATGCGGGTGATTCAGTATTCGGGGGACGACCGAACCGGAAGCGCGGTCGAGCGGTCCCACGGCATGGGATATGCGGCGGGGCTTCGCGGGGTCACGGGCCACATTGACGACCTGTTGCCGAGTCGCGAGGTAATCAAGGGAGCCTTGCGCAGGACGGTCTTCGCGTATCCCCCGCTCGCGGTACGTGAATTGGTCACGAATGCGCTCATCCATCAGGATTTCACCGTGACGGGGGCAGGCCCGATGGTGGAGATTTTCGACAGCCGGGTCGAGATTACGAACCCCGGCGAACCCTTGCTCGATAAACTCCGTCTGGTCGACATGCCTCCGCGGTCGCGCAACGAGGCGCTGGTTTCCCTGATGCGCCGTTTCGGTTTCAGCGAGGACCGCGGCAGCGGAATTGACAAGGCGCTCGCGCAGGTCGAAGAATTCCGTCTGCCGGCACCTTCGTTCGAGGTGTCCGGAGGGTTTACGCGGGTGGTGTTGTCCATGCAAAGGGCAGTGACCTGAGGGATGATGTAATTTTCTTCAGATGTTTGAGATTGAAACGGTTTCGGGGAGCGGCACGCCACGGTTAATCAAATCTGCCACTTACCGGCAGCGCCTAGAAATTGAGCCCGGCCTAGACCGAACATGTGACCGTACACGAACAACTTTTCGTCCGGATCTCCGACGTGTCCGTAAACACCTACATTTAATTCTTCTCATATTCACCACCTCCTTTTGCACTTAAATTTGTGTTTAGCACATGCGCAGGTTGGGGTGGCGTGCCGCCCTCCCGAATAATCCATCCATTCCATTTTTTTTTGCCATTTTCTTTTTTTCTCCAGAGTATTGGTTGCATTTTCATTTTTGAAATTGGCTGCTAAAAATTTTAGATTATCTAATCTAAAATGTCAATTTTATCCAAAAACTTGTAATTTCATGCATTGTATGGAAAAATTGATCTATGGGATGTGAAAATCTTCTCAGAGGAGGTAGGGACATGCCAATCAGCACTAAACAATTTGGAGAGCGGCTACGGGTCGCCCGTGAGAGTCGAGGGCTTACCCAAAGCGCAGTGGCGGCTGGAGTCGGACTCCAGAGTTCAGCAATTAGTTTGATGGAGTCAGGGAAACGCCAAGTTTCCACGCTAGAACTAATGCGCCTTGCTGAATTGTATGGTCGCTCTGTTGAGTGGTTTGTGAATCCAGATGCGCCGCTCGAAGATCCTGTCTTTGCTCTATTTCGAGCTGAACCGAGTTTAGAAAATGAAGCAGTGGAGAAACAGGCCAGACACTGTATTCGCCTGTTTTCTGCGGGTGCCTCCCTAGTAAATTTACTTGGCCGAGTTTCCATGGGCGTGTTGCCTCGTTATGAGCTTCCAGAACCTCGGTCAACGGGGCTCGCGATTGCACAGGGTCAAGATGTGGCCAACCAGGAACGGCGGCGTCTCGGGCTTGGCTTGGCACCAATATTCTCAATTCCCAAGCTTATTGGGTCCCAAGGAATTTGGACTGCTGCCTTGCAATTATCCGACGAGGTATCTGGGCTTTTCTTGAAGAGCCTAGAGTTTGGTATGGGAATTCTAGTCAATGGAGGGCAATCGCCAGTGCGTCAGCGGTTCTCCTATGCTCATGAATATGGACATGCTCTGATGGATAGGGCTCATCAGGCTACCGTTACTAGCCGACATAACGCCAAGCATGTGAGAGAGCAACGAGCAAATGCCTTTGCGGCAGCATTTCTGGTTCCGGAAGCCGGTGCGAGGGATTTCATATACGAACTTGGCAAGGGCCGTAGTTCACGTCGCGAAGAGACGGTTATGGATAGTGTGGAAGAGCAGGTTGTTCGAGGGGAACTGCGTGTGCCGCCACGGTCGCAACATATTACCTACCCAGATGTTGCCTTATTCGGCCGGAATTTCGGAGTAAGCTATTCGGCCGCAGTTTGGAGATTGCGAGGCCTAAACATCATAAGTGCGCATGAAGCGAAAATCCTGCTGGATCAAACGGACATGGCCAGATGCTACTTAGACGCGCTTCAAACCAACGAGATGCTGGAGGGAGAAGAAAGTCAAGCCCCGGCAGAAAACCATGAAGATCATGATTTGAAATGGCAAATCCTGCCGCTTGCCTTGGAAGCTTGGCGGCGTGGGGAAATTTCGCAGAATCGACTTCTAGAAATAGGCCGATTGCTTCACATCGATGATGAAATGACGCTTGATTTGGCGGAAGCTGTGGGGTTGTGATGGAGGAGTTAAGTCAGCAGTGCCACAGCAGAATCCGCCCACAGTAGTAATCGACACGTCGATACTTTTGAATTTTTTGAAGGTTGGACGTGTTGGCCTGTTGGGACATGCTGGATTTCGGGTCCTACTTCTTGATCAAGTGCTCGTAGAAATAACACAGCCGGAACAGAAAAAAGCCCTACAGAAAGCGATCAGTTCAGGCATTTTTGATTTCGAGCGGGTAACAGATGTTAAAGAGGTGGAACTTTTTGCCAATCTGCACGCCAGCGGTCGATTGGATGCTGGTGAATGCGCCGTTCTTGCAGTAGCGATTACTCGAAACTTGGTGGCGGGGGTTCAGGATAGGAGGGCACGTACAGAGGGGGAGCGGCGAAGCAAGGGCTTGCGGTTTTGCCAGACAGAAGACTTAATTGTTGGCCTTATCCGCAACGGCCAAATGACCTTGGAAGATGCGGATCAACTCCTCATTGAATGGGCACAAAGACATCGCTCCAGATCAAAAGTAACTAGCTTTAAAACTCTTCTGTAAGGGAATTTTCCAAATCCTGCAATCACGGAGCAACCAGTCAAAGATCGCGCTTTGGGTGCTATGGAATTCATCAGAAATGTCAAAGTCAAGGAATAATCATTACGTGCCGAAATGGTACCAAAAAGGGTTTTCTTGTGGCGGCACGGGCGTGCTGTGGTTTGCAGATAAAACCCCTGCTAGTCGGAAGTTGCCTGATGGCCGAACAATTTGGATAAATGAACTTGAAGCCCTGCCGCCTTCGAAAGGCTTTATGTTGCGCGATTTATATACAACTTTCTTTGGTTCAGAGATTAACGATGATATCGAAAGGCACTTATTTGGAACAATTGATCAATTTGGATGTTTGGCGGTTCGCGCATTTATTTCTGGAGATTTCGAACAGTGCCACAAGCACTTTTTAAATTTTTTCCAATATATTGATGCACAAAAAATCCGGACGCCTAAAGGACTTGCTTGGTTGAGGGAAGAATATATCAATCTGGATCAAGTAGCGTTAATGGAAGAGATGCAACACTTGCGGAACCTCAACTGTACCATTTGGGCAGAAGGAGTTAGGGAAATCGTGTCTGCGGAAAATTCCACGGTCAAATTTATTATTTCGGATCATCCAGTAACAACATATAACAGTGCTTGCCCACCGGATTCCAATTATTGTCGTGACCCTTATGACCCGCATGTCTCTCTAAAAGGAACGCAAACTATATTTCCGTTAGGATTTAACCATTGCCTCATCCTGACTAGCCTTGAATACGCAAGTAATCCAGATACCGAAGACCCCTTAGAAAAACGAACTAACCCCCGATACTTCGCGCCGAGCCTTGCTAGAACAGATGCCTTTATCCGATGTCGTAGCCTAACGGATTCTGAGGTTGAGCAGATTAATTTTATTATCAAATCTAGAGCGAAAAGATATGTTGCAGCACATGAGAAAGGCTGGCTATTTCCAGAAAACCGAGTCAGTGCGCCTTGGTCTGATCTTAACTTGGTGCTTAGACCTCCCGAAGAAGAATTGCACCGTTTTGGGGGCGAAATATTTGTGGAGTACAAAGATGGTTCGGTTCATTACCAAGATGCATTTGGCCGTACCACCAGCAACCATGACCATTTAAAGAAAAAGCCTCCATCTGGTTGGGTTTGGCCCAATAAGCCATGTCCGTGTGGCAGTGGCAGGAGGTACAAAGAGTGTTGCCGGGACATACCTATAAATGAAAGACCATCATTCACTGAACTTAGTGTTCGTGAACGAAACATAGCTTTCGCGAATATTGTTTGCAATACTCTTGGATTGTCGCAAGGTAAAACTTGGCGCGATATTCGAGAAAATTTGTCGAACGAACAAGTAAAGAAGATCCACGAAGCATTTGGATTCTTATGGCCAATAGATACTGATATTTATAGTTTGCTTCCGGCACCTAACAAAAAAATCTCTCGCGCAATTTATTCGGGAATTGTCGATCCTAGAATGACTACGAAGTTTGCGACTAGTCTGACGCTCTACTTTGATGAAGTAATTATTATCAATCCATTTGTAAATCCTGCTGGAATCAGGCCCGAATGCAGCCCAGTCAACATTCCGCATAAATACAAGCAAGAGACACTTAAGAACGTTTTTTTGATATTGCAATTAATGCCATTTATTGAAGCTGGCTATATCAATTTGATTCCAGACCCAAGTGTTTTCAATGCCCACCTTCGGGAGGATGTGCTGGATATGGCTAAAAAGCGCTTGCGCGGTAAAACTCTAGACGAATCGAATGTTGGAGATATGCGCGAATTAATCTTTGCGGATGCTGAACACATCCTATTTTCAATGTCGGAATCGGAGCGACGGGCAATAATCCAGCAGCAATTTCCCTCTATGTCAGAAGCTGAATTGATTGAAATTCTCCAGCATTTAAAAAATAAACGTCTCAGAGACCCGCTAGCATTGTTGCAAGAGGATATTCTTTTCGGGAAGGGTCAACTAATACGCTTGAATCTTACTCCCAATTTTGAATTAGGACTACTTTTAGCGCAATTGACCGGAGTGGTTGTCGTTACAGATAACAAGCATCGCTGGAAGGAAATTGAGAGAGCGATTTTGGATTCTAACGGCGCGAGACTGGAAGGCAAGAGCAAATTGGCTCAAACGGTAGAGAGCGTCAATTTCTTGATGGATACGGACCCTCGCTTCGTGTTTGAATTGCGCCGCGCAGGAAAATTGAAAGGGGTTAGACGCGTTTTTAGAGAAATGAAGGTCGCCATAGAGGATGAACTAGGTCATGATAGTCCGCTCATGGTGGAACAGTTGTGCTGTCGAATGCAAAAAGAATGTAAAGCGTCTATTCATCAGTGGGAGACTTTTCGCGCCGCATATACAAGGAAGAGGCGTGGCTCAACTGGAGATGAATTCAGAGCAAGATTCACCTGTAAAATTCCTTTTGGTGGATTGACCACTAACAGTGTGCGGCGCCTTCTCATTGCCTCCGGAAGTACGAAGCACAGGAGTTCGGTGGGACTGGCAATTTACGCAACATTGTCCAAAAGCAAATCCTTGGAGTAATGCTACTGGTGCTTACGAGTATATACAGAGTGGTGTGACCCGATGGCGGCATAGGGAATACTATGCACACGTGGAACCCCGCAGTCTCTTTAGAGGCTTCAGAGTGTGCCAATCGGTTCATATCTGCCCAACATGTAGAAGAGCCATATTGGGCAAATACCATTCCTCTGTGGGCAATGAGCAGACTTCATCCTCACACACATTTATGCAGCCTGGGCCTCTAGGTATAATCGAAACTGCTCACAGCAAATGTGTCCAATAAAAAAATCAAGCCAGATGAAAATTAGTGAACTACTTGATTGCATTCAAAGGAATGACCTTGTGCTTCCAGAATTCCAGCGTGAGTATGTATGGAGTTTGGAACAAGCGAAACAATTGATGATTTCACTGTCCCGTGAGTATCCTGTTGGGGTTTTGTTGTTATGGAAAACGGAGAACCCACCTGAACTTAAGAATATTAAGGCACTGCCAGAAAAGATAGGCACTGTGCAAGTTCTACTTGATGGTCAGCAACGTCTGACGACATTGCACATGCTGATTATTGGCGAAATCCCGTGCTACTACACCGAAAATGAGATTGAAAATGATCCACGCAATCTTTACGTAAATATAAGGAACTTGGACTTCCAATATTATCAGCCATCCCGAATGAAAGACGATTCTTATTGGCAACAAGTGACTGATTGCTTTGAAGACAGTAATGAAATTAGCCCCATCCAGATAGCCCAAGAAAAAGCCGAAGATGGGCAAGACCCGATGGAATTGGCACAACTACTGATGGACAATCTCAACTCAATTCGCAGGATTAAGGACGTCAACCTTCCAGAATTAATGGTGCCATCTAGTGCCAATTTGGACGAAGCGATTGATATCTTCGACAGAGTGAACAGGCAAGGAACTCATCTGACGGATGCTGAGCTTGCCCTGACCCATATGACTGGGAAATGGCCAGCGGCGAGACGTGAATTGAAAGCCAAGATGGAAAGTTGTAACGATCAAGGATTTGATTTTGGACTGACTTTCATGACGCGCGCGTTAACCACAACTGTTACAAATCGTGCATTGTTTGAATTGATTCACTCGCGTCCACGCGAGGAATTGAAGTATGGATGGGACAAGTTGTCCAAGATATTGGATTATCTGCTGACCATTCTCCCGCTGAAGATGTTTATACATTCTACTTACGATCTCAGTACGAGCAATGCGCTTATTCCCCTCATTGTCTACCTCTCAATGAATAATGGCCAGTTTCCCAATGAAAAATCGATTCGCCATGCTTCCCACTGGTTGTATGCCGCACTCATGTGGTCCCGGTACACTGCGCAGACTGACCAGCGACTAGAAGCAGATGTTCAGTTGGTGGTAAGGGAAACTGAACCTTGGGAGGCTCTTCGCGGGAATATCATTGAGCAACGTGGACGCATTGAAGTCAAGGCTTTGGATTTCGAGGGTCGAGGCTCTCAAAATCCGCTTTACACAGCGGCGTACATTTTAGCGAAAGCCCATCAGGCCGTTGATTGGTTCAATGGGCTTCCTCTGGGGCAAACGAGAGACGATGGGTTTTATGACATCCATATATTTCCGCAGTCTCGCCTCTACAAGAATGGTTGGTCCCCCGAGAATCGGATTCAGCGCCAAGCAGTAAATGAAATCGCAAACCGGGCGTTTCTTGCCGAACCCGCATCAATAAAAAACAAATTGCCTGAAGAATATCTCCCAAAGATCGAAGAGAACTACCCGGGCGCATTGTCTGCACAGTTTGTTCCCATGGACCCTAGCCTATGGACAGTTGAAAACTATAAGGACTTTTTGGCAATTCGCCGGAAAACCATAGCTCGAAAACTCAATGAGTTCATGGATAGTTTGATTAGTGACCATGACCCAACCTTTTTCAGACCGATCACAGACATCGTCCAGCATGGCGAGAGCTATGTCCTCGAATTTAAGAGTACGCTCCAATGGGATATTGTGAAAAATGAGCAGAATAAGGCTTTGCGGTTGTCTGTTATAAAAACAATCGCCGCATTCTTGAATTCGCAAGGTGGCACTTTGGTAATAGGGGTGGAAGATGATGGAAGCGTTTTGGGATTGGATAGAGATCTTGCGCTTGTGAATCAATCGCGGGATCGTTTCGAACGCCTTCTAGTTGATTTGATCTCCGAAAGTATAGGTGTTGCTATTGTGCAATGCTACCGCATACGCTTTGAAGATGTTGAGGACAAATCGGTCTGTATCATTGATGTTGAACGATCTCCTGAACCGGTATTTGTAAAAGAATCCGGCAAAGAGAAAATGTTCTATATTCGTGCAGGAAATACCTCTCGCTGTCTTGACTCTGAAGAAACGCACAAGTACATAGAGATGCATTGGTAGTCATTTCTCGAGGCGCCGAATCTCGGGAACTTTTTGGATTGATACGAACGTGAATCCAAGTCCTACGCCCAAACAGGCAATAATGTACGGTCGTGTAATTAGCGGACGCGGCACTGCTTCTCGATCAAAAGTCGGCGAATCGCCAATTTCAGACTTTTTCGGGGAACTCCAAGCCCCGGGCTCGTTGAACGTTGCACTTGAGAAGCCCATTCGATTTGATCCAGAGAAGGTTGCATTTCCCGGAGGGCATCGTGCCTATTACTGGGCTGCAGAAATCAACGGGAGCCGTTGCCTGCTCACAAGGGCAAAAGGACATCCTCTGCACATTGTCGAGGTTCTCTCTCCCTATCGGCTTAGGGAGAAATTTCAATTAAAAAACGGAGATTCTGTAGAGATAAAGGTTTCTTCTGATTTGATCCTTGATTTGTCATGGGAGATTAAAGCAATCTGGAGCACTTTCTGGAAGCTCCGAGGCAGTTGGTATGCGTCAAGGGTATACTGCACACTGATTGGTCCTTTCTGGCTGATTCGTCGGCTTGCGACGCAATCTCCGCAGTACCATGCCAAATTGTGGAATCGGGAGAGGCTCCAAGGGGATGTTTTGGTTTGCCATATCAATCTGGCCCGCAACCCAAAACTGCGAGGGGGTGAGCGTCAGACTGAGATCCTAGTCAAGGCACTTGCGGTCGAAAACATGCCCAAGCAGCGTGTCGTTGTGCTGCGCCACGGTCCTTTGGCGAATCGCTTCCAAAGCAGCCCAGATTTGGAGGTTTGCCGGGTCAGAAACCGGTTGTCGGCGGTATTCGCTTGTCGAGGCGCATCTTTACTGCACGCGCATGAAGCGCATGCGGCGCAGGCGGCGTATGCTGCCAGCCTGTTTGGCAAGCAATATCTGATTACACGCCGGTTGATAAGGCCTGTGCGCTCCAATGTCTACAGTTCTGCCGTATACCGGAATGCACGAACTGTAGTGGCTTTGACTGAGGCGGTGGAAAACAGTCTTCGGGATCGTTTCCCGGAGCTTTCAATCGACCGCATCCCCGATGCTTGGAATCCCGAGTATCCTGATCCGGAGGAGGTGCGGAAGATCAGGGAGAAGTTTTCGGGTAAATGCATTGTCGGGCACGCTGCTGCGATGGATGGCCCGGAGAAGGGGCACTCCATATTGCTTCAGGCGGCGCGAGTCCTTCAGCAGGATGTGCCAGATATCCAGTTTGTTTTGCTAGGGAGTGGCCGTTTGGAGGAAGAATTCCATCAGCAGGCCGGAAGTTTATCCAATGTGCACTTTGCAGGTTGGGTTGAAGATCCCATCACATGGATTGCCGCTTTTGATCTTTTCGCATTTCCTTCTCTGATCGAGCCGTTGGGGTCCACGCTTCTGGATGTAATGCGCGCGGGCGTGCCAATCGTGGCGAGCCGGGTGGATGGGATCCCGGAAATCATTGCTGAAGGGTGCGGAATTTTGGTTCCGCCTGGAGATGCGGGGGCATTGGCAGAGCAATTGCTTCGTCTATATCGGTCAGAAGGGTTGAGGCGAAGTCTGTCAGAGAAGGGGATTGAGAGGGCGAAAGAGTACAGCCCGGAGTTGATAGCGAAAGAGCATATAAAGGTCTACCAGGATTATGGATCGGTTTTGAACTGAAATGGTGCAGTAGCTAGATGAATCCGAGCGGCAAGTCTTTTTCGTTCGGACAGTTTTCCTGATCGAGAGGATGTGGGATTGACGGCTGGGGAGCGATTTCGATGGGGGACGCCGAGAAAGTCATTTCAAGTGTAATTGGATCCCCGGCAGAATCGACCAATTGACCACAATTATTACTATGAATGTGGACTAGGGTTAGGGGAAATTCTTTCATGAAATCTAAAATCCTCTCTTGGTGAAGATCGACATCATGAAATTCGGCCACCAAACCGCTAATGCTTGACGAATGTTTTAGGAGGTCGCCAAGTACTCGGTATTCCGAACCTTCAATGTCCATCTTGACAAAAATTGGGGTTTTAGGTTGTTCTTTCAGCAAAATGGATGATAAGGAAGTGGATTTTTGAGAATCGTATCCGACATTAAGACGATGATGTACGCGAGGGTGCTTAAAAAACGAGAAGTAGTCCACAAGCGTGCAGATTGAGAAAAATAGCTTTCGTAATCTGAGTTGCAAGAAATTTCTAACGACACGTCGAAATAAATGTTTTGTTGCAATGGTGCCGTCATACGCTAATAGTGGAATGTTGCTTTTGGCCAAAAAATCTTTTTCAAATGACCAATCAGTAGAAAGCCCGAAGGAAATCAGCGATTCTGCTTTAACAACCGATGTTGGATCTACAAGGTATCCTCCATCATGGTTTCTACCCAGGCGGATTAGGTCATAAGTTGCGGTTGGCTGGAATTGTCTGGGAAGCATTTTTACTTTCTTCAGCGTTCTGCAACTCGGGCTAGATCTGTTGTTTCTGGGCGACCACTTGTATCTGAGCCAATGCGGGTCCCAGTGTTTGGTCGACAG
This sequence comes from uncultured candidatus Poriferisulfidus sp., assembly GCA_965204575.1. Classification (GTDB taxonomy): domain Bacteria; phylum Pseudomonadota; class Gammaproteobacteria; order Poriferisulfidales; family Poriferisulfidaceae; genus Poriferisulfidus. The sequence continues at coordinate 1,698,981 of OZ241993.1, read as the reverse complement.
GAATTTTTCGGAATCGGGCGAATTGGTCGACCCACTTGCGACAAATAGGTTTCATCTTTGTGGGCATTTGACGTGCAATCCGGTACAAATACTTGACAAAGAAAGTCTTCGGTCTCCATGCCTCTCCTGGCTTGGCCATGAGCTGGTAGTCGTAGTGCATGTCATGCCTTTCCACGGAGATCACCGTGGCTCTCGGCAGTGAGCGAACTAAAGAACATACATCATGTGAGACCGGCGACCATGAAAGATCGGAGTCCATACGGAAAGTCGCTTTGTGGTCCGTGTTGAAGATGCTGGGCCAAATTCCTTGCTCATATAGATCTTCATCTGGAACAACGAGCACAAGATACCCATCGGGTTTGATTAATTCCCACCATTGTTTCAAGGCTTGAGGGGGGTCAAACATGTGCTCAAGACAATGGCTGGAATAAACCGTGTCATAAGACTCTCTTTCCAGAACCCCCAATATTTGATTGGCATCCCCGTCATCAGTGTCAAATCCATCAGCACTGGCACAAACCCGATCCTTACCGGCGCCGATGTCCAAAACTTTTCCCCGCAGGTACTTCTCGTCGAAATCTTCATCCCGAACAAGGCGTGTCTTTGATGTTTCGTTGGCCATACAGGAGATTTGGAGATGTTCGGGTTTGAACAAGTGTCGTATTGTATTAGGGTGGGATGTATCTTTAAAATGACCTATCAAGGATGATTTACATAAATACGCCAAACCCCTTGTGAGTTACGTGGTTAGCAGGGAGCCCAATACTCTGATATGACTGAATCCTCTCGCCGCATTCTAGTTGTCTTGGATTTCAGTGTGGGCGACATCGTGATGAACCACACGCTGCTTTGCTTGCTGAAGCAGCATGAGCCGGACCTAGAGATCGATGTAATTGCTCCTCCGATGGCTCAAGGGTTAATCAAGCGGATGCCGGAGGTGCGAAAGCACTTCTCCTTGGATGTCCGGTCGATTCGGTTATTGTCCCGCAAGTGGCTGAACGCCTGCTTGGATTTGCGTGGAGAAGGTTACCGGCAGGCCATCTTGATCCCACGTTCCACAAGCGCCGCTTGGTTAATTTTCTTTTCCAAGATCAAGATTCGTACCGGCTTCAAGCAGGTTCGACCGGGTCTAATTAATGACCAGCGGGGAGGGCGCCCAGGCAATTTTCACCAGAAAACGATCGGCTTACTCCCGAAAGAAATGCCTGTTCCAGATCATCTGCCATATCCGCGCCTGCAGACTAGCGAAAAAGAAATCGCTGAGACAGTTGGCCGTTTCGAAATGAATATTTCCCAAAAACCTTTGATCGTACTTGCCCCTGGAGCTTCGAAGTGGAGCACCAAAAAATGGCCAATTGAATATTTTGTGCAACTTTCCAGGATGTTGGCTGAGAAACAACATGTGTGCGTTATGGGTGGAGATCAAGAATTTGCTTTGGGTCAAGTGATTGCCGCAGAACATCCTCAGGGTATTACGAACTTGTGTGGGAAATCTTCCATAAGTGAGGCGGTGGACGTGATTGTTGCGTCTAAATGCGTAGTTTCCAATGACTCCGGGCTTATGCATGTAGCCGCAGCTGTCGAGACTCCAGTCGTGGGAATTTACGGACCAACCAGTCCCCAATCGTATCCTCCATTATCAGATTCTCGGGAGATATTGTGGATGGGAACTTTGTGTAGCCCTTGCTATCAGAATCAATGCCCGTATGGGCATCACTCCTGCATGAGAGACATTACTCCGCAACAGGTTTTCGACCAAGTTCTAAAATTGGTCGAGACGCATTAGAACTCAAAAGGGAACTATGACAAATGCCGAAAGTATAGTCACTTGCTTCCCGCAAATCCCCCATGAAACCGCGAAGCACCTAAAAAGGTGGTTCAATGTGCTGAGTTTGGGGGGGTGGCCTTGTATCAGGCAGATTCAGGAATTCTCTAAGTTGTTCTAGTTTTTTTAAGAGTTCATCAAACGTGACAACTTCAACGTTTTTAGAATTTCCCCGAAATAATTCAAATGATTTTAACTTATCTTCACCGGTTGGTAATGTCCCGATGACCAAGCAACAGTGTATTGAGTAGGCTTCGATATCGTACTTTTTGCTATTCACTTGGAGTTGTGCGAAATTTTGCTCAAGCTTATATTTCTGATCAAGAGCTTGACTGATGGCTTCGGAAAGTTTAGTGGATGGGGCAAATATTCCCGTGCGAGGAGGCGTTTCATTGAGAAGTTTTGTTTTGGGCGTTTTAATTTCAACAATTGCAACATTATTAGTCATGCTGTTTTTTACCATATAGTCAGCAATGCTTTCGCCGCTGCCAGAAAACTTTCTTCCTCCAACAGACGCCTGATCTTGAGTGATTACCACAGGGTATCCAAAAGCTAAACTTAAAACAAATGGATTCTCGTTCAAGAAAGCTTGCCAATGGCCTTCAGGCGTGTTTGCAGAAATCATTTCTCTGTAACGAATAATCAGAGTCTCAAGATTGGCGAGTTCGATATCGTGCTTAAGCTTGAACAGTTTGCTGGGTTCTGCCAGGGCAATGGAGTCCACATTTTTCTGAATAATTTTTAGGACCATTGCCTGATCTTCTTTCGACAATGCTTCATTCTCTTGAGCTGCTGCGGAAATTTTTTTACGCAGTGGGTGCCTTCCGATTTGTACTGGAATTGTTGGTTGCCCTGTCCGTTCTGCCAAGAGATTGTGTGTTACTGAGGTATTGACAGACCGTGCGGAAGTTTGACAAATTCTGTTCGTATTATTGATGGATTTGCGTGCAATTTCAAAGTCACTGAACGAGAGATAAAAACGCTTTTCCTCTGATTCAATTTTTGTGCCATGCCAACTAGAAATTACAAGTTCGGTACATTCGGAGAGTTCCTCTACCGATTCAACGATAAATCGATATTTTTTTGCCAAGCCTAGTCCATAATCGTAGTCTTTCGTAAAAGCTGAGGGCAGAGCCTCCAGCATCATGATGACGTCCTCCTGTGTTGCAGGAACGAGGTGAAGCGAGTCAATATCCAGCGAATCATCTTCTAACGGTTTTGTCGGGCCTAAGGTGGGTGACATAAAAGCTTGGCCGGATGGAGGTATGCCATCGCCATCAGGCGAAAAATTGTGGACAACATTGCTACCTATCAGGGTGATGCATTTAATCTGCTCGTATTTCGGCTGCAAAAATCTTGTGCTAGTGGCAAGTGTGTTGATCGGATAAATTGTAAGGCTCTGATTTCCGCTATCTATTCGAAGTAACTTTACTTGATGGGTTGAAAATTTAGCAGAATCTAGTCCTGACAACTCAAAACTTCGCCTTGAAGGAACATAGAAAACCTCAACGCAATTTGTCGAAATTTCTTCAACAACCAATCTGCCGTGGAAATCTTCGCTGAAAGGTTCGTCTATGCGAGCCATGGAAAACACGCTTTTTGGGCTCAATGAGATGCAAAATTATAAAAGGTCAACATAATGGCTTGCGCCAGCACAAGCCGCATCCGAAACCTATGTACACAGAATCAATTATCATACGAACAGTAGGACATTTTAGGCGGTTATATCTAGCAAAGAGTTAGGTGCTGATAGGTCAGAGAGGATGTGAAACTTAAACATTTAGGTCAGCCGTCTGGTATTCTATCTGTTAAGCCACTAGTCTAGTAAAGCAGGTATAAGATAATGGTCAGCGAATGCCGGACTCTAATGCTGATGCGGGAAGTAATCAGCAAAAAAGGAGATTCAATCCAACTTACGATTTTTTGGTGTTAGCATGGAAAGCCACGCCAGTACGCTTAGATATAGGAGTTAAAAATTATGGGAACGACATCATGAACATATTATCTGTTGCACAGGCAAGTGAACTGACAGCAGAAAGTTCAGTAAACCCTCAAGCTACTACGTTTTGTGATGGCACGTGGTTGTGTGAGCCGCTTTTTTTGACGGAAGTATTGTTATTGTTGTTGGTTTTGTTGGCGGCACCCTGCTATGCGAGCTATATCTCAAACTCCGAAAAATCCGAAAAACTCACAAGTTTAAATCTTCCAAAGGGTTCAGTGCGTGCAATGCTGGCTTTGCTGATCGTTGCTTCTTTCGTTAATGTTCTTGTATTCGGAGCCAATGTAATGGGGGAGAATTTTGAGCAAGTAGTTACAGCCTTCGGAACTCTTGCTGGTGCTGTGACTGGTTTCTATTTCGCAGGGAAGGGTTCAGATCAGAGCCCGCCACAGCCTGATAGCACTGACACACCAAATCAAACGAGGGCTTCCTCCGAAAAGGAAGGAGCTAAAACGCCTAGCGGCTGAAATAAGCAGAACCTGTTCGAGAAACACTTCTACCATTAAGAGAGTCTTCAGAGGGGGATCCATGCAGACCGATATGCACTTTTATGGAACCTATGTTCTTGCCCGTGCGGCAGGCCTTCTTCCGGCTCATGCAAAAACTCTTGCTTATGCCGCACAATTCGTGGATGACTCCACTCAGCAAGACAGTGAGCCTCATCCGGACAAAGGGTTGCTCTACGGAATTGCCACTGCCCATCATGATAGTCAATGTGTGCTTAACCGGTTAGTTGAGGCTGATGAACAACGGCGAGTCTGGGTTCCTTTCCATTTTCTGCCTGGTGGTGACGGGGAGTCCCTAGAGGAGAAACTGCTCTGCGTCAAAAACAGTCAGATTGTCCGAGAGATGATCGGACACCACATCAAGAAAGCTCTGGACCAGCCTTTTGGATTTGAACTTATGGGGATTGCCGCCCACGTTTACATGGACACTTTCTCTCATTATGGCTTTTCAGGCATCAGTTCAGAATACAACAAGGTGGACGAAGACTCCTTTGAATTGATTGAAGTAAAGAACGAGGAGATGGAACGATATCTTCTTGACAAGAAAGGCGCTTTCATCAACAAGTATGGTTTGCGTTCTTTTACGAGTTCGTTAATTGAAAAGGGTACCGGTGCGCTAGGGCATGGTGCTGTGGCGACCTACCCGGATCGTCCGTTTCTTCATTGGCGAGTGACATTCGAAAAGAAACGTCCCAAAAACGGAACCCTATCCGACCGCGACAATCCAAAGACTTATTTGGAGGGATGTGAAGAACTTCATCAGTACTTGTCTTCGTTTGCCCATCAGTATTATGTGGACAACCCAGTGGTTCAGCAACCGTTTTCCTCATTCAAGGAAAAGGTGAATGAAATTCTTCGGTTTGAGGGGAGAAAAGAGGATAGAGTCCAACAATGGCGGTCGGCGATTGAACAAGGAACCATCTACCCTCCAGAGCCGGACGAAGAGAGGATTGCCTACTCTTTTGAAGAGTGGGAAAACGAAAAAAGCCAATTCTCAAAATATCCCTCCTCAAAAGAGGCTATAGGGGCTCATATCTATCGATTTCACCAAGCCGCAGCACTCCATCGTTATTATGTGCTGAAGGAGTTATTGCCCGCGCACGGCATTGCTGTTTATTAGAGGGGAGATGTCTGATGGATAAGTCTGTCAAATCCAAGGCTTCTGAAGGGGAACGATTGCTTGGATGTTCTTTACCAGATGGGCGCATGTATGAGTCTGGCCACGAATGTGGTGCGCGGTGGGATGATCCGGCTTTTTCGATTGATTGGCCCGCCCACCCGGTTGTGATTTCTGACCGTGACAGGGTTTATCCTGATTTTGTGCGGTAAGGGGTTGTAGAATTTTCCTGCACTTGCGGAATGCTGTGGTGATTGTGCGGGTGACCCTATCCGGGCTGATGTCGTGTCTACTACTCGCTGGTTGCCTCTAGTTTGGTGAATTCTTCCTCGGTTAGCCGCCATGGTCCTTTATCGTATGATTGTTCAATGCGTTTCTGCTCCGAGAGTCGCGCCAAGATTCCGGACGTAATCGCATTACCGAACGCGGGCTTGAAGGCTTTTGCCGGAATACCAGCCCGCTTTGCGATCTCTGTCGCACCAAGCGATCCGCTCCCGCTCTCTCTTGCCTCCAGAAGCACCCCGATAACAGATTGCTCTAAGTAGGCCATTCCCAAACGGGCGTTTTCTCGTGGGTTTGTCTCGGTAAAATTCATGGATCAGTTCCTCCTGAAAAATGTTTCTTGTGTTCCATCTCCAGCTCGGAAATGTACTGCGGCAAGTATTGCTGTAGATTTATTCATCTCGGCTGGCTAGCTCAGTTTCGCTGTCCGCCTCGTCAATTCCGAGTGGAGGGAATCGGTCAGGCAGATGGATGGTATGTTTACGAACCCCGATGCCATGCTCAATCAAAAGGTCTACGAGTTTGTCGCCATCAATCAAGGTAATTGGCGCGGCTTGGCGCTCCAAAGTGGCTTCCTTGGCTCCACTCGTGAATCTGCCCGTTGTAACGATGGTTCCTCTGAACGCGTCGAATCGGTGCAGCGAGCCTCGAAGAGCATCCAGTACGTGCCGTTGAATGGTCCCGCGGTGTCTCTTGGCTTGGACCACCTCCTTGACGGAAGTAATACCAACTTCGATATCAGCAATCACGTCCACGCCGCCATCTCCTGAACTTTTTGTCACTTCGGTGTTTTCATAGCCCATGCTGACTAAGAGGCGTTTCACGAGATATTCGAACTCCCGAGGGTCCATGTCCAGCAGGCGTTCCAACAGATCTTTCCGGGTTCTGTCCTCTTGCTGTTTCAGTGATTTTTGGAGTTTCGTCGCAGGGTCATCAGACCCTCCTCTGGCGTCAAACCGCTGAAGATATTTCGACCCTTTCCCAGTCAGCGAATATCTCACACCATCACGTTCTATCAGATCCCGGCCAAGTAGATTGTTGATTCGTGAATGGAGACAGGTCATGAAAGTGGCGGGGCTGCGGAAATTGGAATTGAGTTTGAGATGGTGGGCCCAGTCTTCACGAATCCCGCTAACGCGTGTGGGCTCATTATTTTCAACTAAGGAAAGAAGGTCGATGAGCCCTTCTCGTTTATCGAGGCATTGCTCAGTTTGACCGGCGTCATGGTTAACGAATTCCTGACCATCTTCGGTGAGTTGAAGTTCGCCGTCAGATACTTCACTGAAAAGGTTGTACTTTTGGATCAGGCTCCAGTGGCCATGGGTATACCTTGGATTGACAGTTTTACCACTCTGTTCCCAGATGAGTGCAGCGAGTTCGCGGTCCTTGCCTCCAAGTCGTTCAGCGATCCATTTGTCAGGATTGGTCCAATCGACGATGTTTTGAGGTGTTCCTGTCAGATTCCGGATAGATTGATTTAATCCAGTGAGTTGTTTTCGGGACCACCCATCCCAGATTCGGAGAAGATGGCGAACTTCGCCGTATGGGGGAAAATGTGTGACGCTTATGCGTGATTCATTTTGATTCATGGTCGGTTTTCGAGAGAGTTCGTCACTACAATTCGCAGGGAGTATATCTTATTGCTCTTGGTGGCGCCCCTGAGTGGATTTCTCACAGCCCCCTGCTCCTTGAAAGGAATCTCTGACAAATCTTGCGGTCGGCTTGATGCATTCCGGATCAGCCGCTCTTGACTTGCTGCACATGCAATAGCTAGGCACAACGGTCTTCTCGGCGTTGCTGTCCGCCTTCATCACGGAGGGTTTCTTCACGACTCGGCTCGGCGACCGGGGCGAGGGGAACGTCATCGACAGCTATCCCGGGTGGCACGGCTGGCGCTAGGACATCCGGGGAAAGCACGATTTGGAGACACTCAAGGCTCCTACGGTCATGCTCTGCCAGGGTTTCCAGGTCGGCATGCCGTTGCCATACAATGGACTGAGCGTGCCACCTGAGATTCCCCATGTCCCGTCCTGAGTACACCAAGGCGACCCGGAACCTGGCCAAATGGAGCAAGCGGGAGCCGTGGCAGGAGTGTTTCTCCAGAATAATCGACCTCTACCTCGACCCGGTCGAAGAAAACTTCGGGCTTGACGCGGGCGACATCGACGACCTGCTGGACGAACATCACAGCCAGATGCTCAGGGCGTACATCCTGGGGGACTTTTGCGCGGTCGAGTTCGGAGAAGAGAAACAGAATGTCGTTGACGCCTATCTTGAGAAATGCGGCTGGCGCGAGAGCGTCCGCGGCAAGCGTTATCTGAAGGCCATCAGGCAATCTGTCGCGTCGCTTTATGAGGTCGTGGCGGTGAGCCCGGAAGGGGCGGTGACGATCCAGGACCGGTTCCGAGATGATGATCCGGTTGTTTTGGGAAAGGAGGAAGCGCTGGAATACCTGGAGCAGGGGGATTACATTGCCGGGCGGGTTGTCACGATCAACGGCGACCCTTTGCTGGCCAACGAGCACCTTTCCATCTCTCCCGAGATTGTCCCTAAAATCCTGGAAACCTTCGACCAGTTGTTCGAAGAGTACACAAGGATTCACTTCGGTTCTGCGGAGTCGGGAAAGGAGGCGAAGGGGATCGAGAGGGACGAGCGTGCCGTGCGGGATGCCGCATTGTCCTCGCCAGGCCCTGCCGCCATGCTGTCATGGTTCTGGATGTCGTACACCCTGGATCAGGCCTTGTCTTTCGAGGACGACGAATTCGAGGATGTGGACGAGGAGGATTTCGCATATTTCGAAGTTTACTTTCCCCTCAAGAGGAAGCCAGAGGAAATCGCCTCGGTCCTGGATGCGGTCGAGGAACTCGAAAGAGTGGAGGACGGGGGTTTCTTTTGGGTCTGGGTCGAACCCGGCACCCCTGGCAATGGTCGGATCAGGCAATGGTTTAGCCGACTCCTTGGGAAGAATGCGAATGTGGACGGCGAGTATCTCGGCATGGTTGAAATCTCGGAGGGTGAGGTGCTTCTGGACACCCACAGCGAAGAGCATGCAGAGCGGGGTCGGAACCTTCTGGCTTCCTGCCTGGGCGACCGGGTCGACGGCGCCCGGATTTCTTCCGAGACCATGGAAGACGCCGACAGCCTTCCAGTTGGAGCAGGGGAGGCTTCTGTGCTAGACTCGCAACCATCGTCCCCTCCGAAAAACGGAATTGAGGAGGGATCTTGAATTACCCCGGGGTTGGAATAAATAAGGCTGACCAACCTGAACGCATCATGCTGATGGACAACATTCAATTGATTATCCTGATCGTGACGATCCTGGGTGCCGTGTTCGCACAGAGCAAGGTCATCTTGAGCCGCATTTCAGCTTTGGAAGGCCGCATGTCGGCTTTGGAAGGCCGCATGTCGGCTTTGGAAGGTCGCATGTCGGCTTTGGAAGGCCGCGTGTCCTCCGTGGAAAGTCGCGTATCGCATATGGAAGGGTTGTTTGAAGGGTTCCGCGCCGCCGGACTTCTGTCGCCTTCTCAGCCCGATAAAAATCAGGCACAAGCTGCCTAGACAGATTGTTTTGGGAGTGCCGGGAGATAGCAAATCCGCTGCCTCTCGGTACCTCTCTGTGTCAGCCAATAGGAATCGAGCGGTTTTCGGGCGTTTGGCTATTCGGTTTGCTACAGGCCCATCGGAAACACCGCCGAAAACGGTCGCCAAAACCCCATATGCTAAAGTAATCGCAACACTTTTTGGCGGATTGATTTAACAACGGAATCACCCACATGAGGAAATTCTGGGTCAAGACTGCCAAAAAAATCCCGAGATACTTAAAAACCCGGTTCCTGCCGTTCCTCGAATGGCTGCCGGAACTGCGTTCCTCTGCCGTCCTGAAGGCGGACCTCATCGCCGGCACCACCGTTGCCTTGGTGATCGTCCCGCAGTCGATGGCTTATGCCCAGTTGGCGGGCCTGCCGACTTATTACGGCTTGTATGCCTCGTTTTTGCCGGTAATCGTTTCGGCCGTGTTCGGCTCGTCCCGCCAGCTGGCGACCGGCCCGGTGGCCGTGATCTCGCTGTTGACGGCATCGGCCCTGGAGCCGATCGCGTCGTCAGGCTCGGAAGGCTACATCGCCTACGCGATCATGCTGGCTCTGATGGTCGGCGTGTTCCAGATCGCTCTGGGACTTTTACGTCTAGGAGTGCTGGTGGACTTCCTGTCGCACCCGGTGGTCATTGGCTTCACCAACGCGGCGGCACTAATCATCGCCACGTCCCAATTGGGCAAGTTGCTAGGGGTGACCGCAGAGAAAAGCGAACATCACTACGAGACGGTCTGGAACATACTGGTTGCAGCCTCCGAGTTCACGCACTGGCCGACGGTCGCCATGAGTGTCGCGGCTCTCGGCATGATGTACTTTTTGCCAAAAATTTCGCAAAAGGTGCCAGGCATCTTGGTTGCAGCGATCCTGACCACAGTAGTTTCGTGGCTGATCGGATTTAAGGAGAATTTTGGTGGGGCCATAGTTGGCGCAATTCCGGAGGGTTTGCCGAATCTCGTATTGCCGACCGTTGATTTCGGCTATGTGCTGGACCTGGCAGGCGTTGCGATTGCCATTTCCCTGATTGGCTTCATGGAGGCGTTTTCCGTTGCCAAGTCGATGTCGATGCGAAAAACCCGCCAGCATCTGGATGCCGATCAGGAATTGTTAGGTCAGGGCTTGGGCAATCTGGCGGCCAGCTTTTTCCAAGGCTATGCGGTCTCCGGCTCGTTTTCCCGCTCCGCGGTGAATTTAACCGCCGGGGCAGTTACCGGTTTCTCTTCTGTTGTGACTGGCCTACTCGTGGCTGCAACGTTGCTGTTCTTGACCCCGATGCTGTACCACATGCCGCAGGCCATGCTGGCTTCGGTCATCATCATCGCAGTGGCCAGCCTGTTCCGGGTGAAACCGATCATCGATGCCTGGAAAGTGCAGAAACACGATGCGGTCGTGGCAGTCATCACATTCGTGCTGACGCTGGCATTCGCGCCCCACTTGGAAAACGGGATCATCATTGGGGTGCTTTTGGCCCTCGGGTTGTTCGTGTACCGCATCATGCGCCCGAACATCAGCCTGATTTCGCGTGACAGCACGGGCAAGTTCGCCGATGCCCGGCGGCGGATTCTCGAGACTTGCTGCAGCATCTCGATGCTGCGCTTCGACGGGCCGCTGTTCTTCGCCAACACGGGTTATTTCAGCGACCAGGTCCTGCGGGCCGCGGCTTCGACCGAAGGCTTGCGCTACATCATCGTGGATGCGAGCAGCATCACGGAGATTGACTCGACCGGGGAGCATATGCTGCACAGCCTCGCGCGGGAACTGGTGGATTCCAATATCACTTTCATCGTGACCCGCGCCAAGCCCGAGATCATGGAGGTTTTCGAGCGCACGGGATTCGCCAGCCCGGAGTGGAGCGAGTATTTCACGGCAACCCGGGAAGAGGCAATGGAGTATGCGATGAAGCAGATGAGGATCTGCGGAGACAAGCCCTGCGGCTGTACGCGGGACAAGTGTCCGATGATGCACAAGCCCAAGTCTGGGACGATATAACCATTGAAATTGCGCCTCGTAGCCCACTTTTTAGGCATTCATTTGTACGGTTCGGTGAAGAGCGCGGTGTATAATGGCCGCCAGACGAGCGATTCTTCGCACATATCTTTCTGGGACTTCATAAACGTCATGCGCGGACGCGGATATCTTCTTGCGGCTTCTTTCGTATTGGGATTAACTCCCGCTCTCGCCACTGCTGACGAAGCGGCAATCGAACGCGGGCGCACTTTGGCAGGGACCTGCCTTGGATGCCACGGTGTTCCCAGTTACACCAATGTCTATCCAACCTACCATGTGCCGAAACTAGGCGGCCAGCATGCGGAATACATTGTCATGGCTCTGAAAGCCTATCAATCCGGCGAACGCAGCCATCCGACCATGCGGGCGCATTCGGTCAGGCTTTCGGAAGAACAGATCCGAGACATTGCGACCTATTTCTCCTCCCTCAAATGAACCGTTCGTCCCGTCCTTTCCTGATTTCAGCCGTAATTACACTGAGCATCGGGCTTTCGGGCCCCGTGCTGGCAGGTGATCCGGTGGCAGGCAAAGAGAAGTCTGTGACCTGCCAGGCCTGTCATGGCACGGACGGCAACAGCCCAATCCCGACGTTCCCGATCATTGCAGGGCAGCATAAGGATTATCTGCTGCACAGCATGCTGAGTTACAAGACCGGCGAGCGTACCAATCCGATCATGGTTGCCATTGTGCAACCGCTGTCGGAAGAGGATATTAAAGATCTAGCCGCGTATTACGCGTCCCAGGAAGGCTTGTACAAGATTGACGCGGGCCTGGGCTCCGGAACCCCCTGAATCAACCGGTTTTCTCGCTTTCTTCCGGCGTCAACGGCCGGATCGTCAAGGCATGCAGTGATCCGTCTGCGATTTGTTCCCGGACGGTGGCGTAGACCAGTTGGTGGCGTTTGACGGGCATCAGGCCCTCGAACGCATTGCTGACTACCGTTGCTTCAAACTTCCCTTCGCCGCCGCTGACGGCCACTTTGGCATCGGGAATGCCAGCCTGGATCAGGTTTTCAATCTGCTGTGCGTCCATTAGTTTCTTTGTGAAAAATTAAGGAAGTATATAGTTTGACTGCTCTGAAATGGCGACCCTACAGCTCGCCGACGTCTCTTCGTTGCTTGTCTTTGGGAACACCTAACGCCAAAGCAATCATTACCCCAATCGGGGTTGCAACTGCCAAGTATGCGGACGCCGCTTTGACCATTGGCAGGCCAACCAAATCAGATGCACCGAGCGCGGTTGCAACAACGATAGTGTAACTGGGTATACGGTACTGACCTTTTAGCACAAAAGAAAGTGCAGGTATTAGTGAACCCACAAACACTACCGCACCAGACGCACGTATAGCAATGTTAAATGGTGTAGCGTCAACACCATTAACACTCAAAAAATTCATTGCCCATCGGCCAAGTTCGAAGTCTAATTGCCAGCACACGTTCGCGACAATAAGGCCAAGTATAGCCAGCCCCCCGCTGAGAAATCTATGGATACGCGCTTCCGCATGCAAGCGGGCAATCTCCCTACGCATGCTGTCCGCATCTCGCTCGGTATCTGTGCGTTTGTTCCGTTCAGCGACAGCCAGTGCCTTGTGTTGCTCAACTTCCGCAAGTAGTGCTTCTTGTTTCTCGTGCGCACTAGAAGTAAGGAATTTTCTTAGCTCAAGGGTGATATCCACGTTCTCATCGCGCCGATATGGTCTTCCTTTCAGCAGGTTGCCTTTGAGATAGTCAAAAGCGGGCAACAGTTGCTCCTCGGGAATAGACAGAACATCAGCATGAAGTTCAGAGATTAGTCGAAGCTCTGCCACGTCAAACAGTGACCGTCCTGTCAGATCTCCAACTTCCCCATCAAGAACTGCGGAGAAGATATCAACGAGAGTGTGGCGTATGGTAGGTGCTTCAAGAAATGGGGACACACTCTGAAGAAATGCTGTCATGGGAAAGCAAAAAGGCAGTTCGCCGGGCGCTAACTTGACCGCAGCTTTACTTAGCGTGCGATCTTTCGTCAGAAACCATGCCTTTGGATTTTCTCGCCTCTCCTCTTGAACCAGTATGAAGTGGGACACATCGTGGAGACTTACGTCGTCGCTCTTCCCCCAGCCCCGAGTTGTCTCTGCTGCATTGTTCACAATTTGGCATTCTCTTGACACGTCTTGATCACCAACAATCTCGTTCGCGTTTCTATCTTCGAATGTGATGTCCAATTTTTGCAAAAACGCTGGCAATTCTTGGAATCGAGCCATAAACTTGACAGGTGTCATCTCGGGGTCTTTTGCTTTTGCACTTTGGTACGCCGAGAAGAATGGGTCTTTAGTCCTTTCAAGCAGTTTTTCTGGTACTTTTTCGACAACTTTCTCCATATCCTCCATATGACGCACCGCAACGTGAGTTGCTTCGTCAATCGTGGCACGGGTAACCTTAAGCTCAATGCCTAAAGTGTTTGACGCTGCTACAAGCTCACTGAAACGACGGGCTAAATCATCAGACATCACCCCATCAAGGATGACATTGGTATCAAGGTAAAAAACTGCTTCACGAAAAGCATCGTCCGCTAGTAAATTGAAGTTTTTCGGACTAAGTTCCAAAAGTTGTACAACGTAATAACTCTGTGCGAGGCAAAATTTCAGATCCTTGTCGTTGGGTTCCATGCTATGCAAGAAGCGGGTACATCTGGCGCGGAGAGTCTGTTCAGCTTCTTTAGAGAGGGAGACTGCTTGAACGGCTGCTTGAAAAGCTCCCTCAATGTCTGCCCCACCAAATGATTCGTCGTTCGCAAGGCCGCCAGCAACGGCTTTCGCGATCTGATGCCCGAAGCGCGCAAAACACTCCGAGATGAAAGTCCGACATACATTTTCACCGTCATGCTTGGAGAATAACCCGGTGGTGTCGCGCAACATGCGATCGAGAACTGGCCGAAAAAGTTGTGCGGCGGAATTAGTGGCTTCATCGGTGTGTTGTCGACCGAGATCGGTCAGGAAGTAACTGTCTTCAACCGAAATTTTCACGTGATCGACTTTGCTGGCGTGGACAAGACGTTCAAGGGTTTCGTTAATCACTTCAACACGCAGCCCAGGAGACTTAGGTGCGAGTACAGTGAGTTCTTGGATTTGGCGAATGGTCATTGGTTCCAGCCGAGATGAACCCAGCAGTGCTACAAGAACGAATCGGTCAAGAGATCGTTCGCGCAACGATCCAGTTTCGGGCGAATGTCGCAATAAGGCTGCGTACAGTATCTGGCGCTGTTCATCAGTGTTCATGGGAACACCTCGAATGGTGTAGTGTCTTTCATGCACAAAATCTCATACTTTGCCATGGTGTATGCCGTTTACTATACGGTTCGGGAGCGGCTATGTGTGCCACGAAAATTTTCAAAGATTCGCTAGCTATGGCCTAGGTTAAAACTGCCAGATATATAAATCCTGGAGCTAATTGTACTCTTGTGCTCGGTGTTTGTCTGAGAGAATGGCTGTAAGCTATATATGGCTAGAATTGTGATATTTAGCGGAGATGATGGGGAAATTTAAATTAATGATAATTTGAAGTATAATTTCAAATTATCATGATAGTTTGAAGTGCATGTTCAAAAGAAACTTGGAACTTCCAGCCCCAGGAGTTGAAACCTTCTTCCTGTGGGGGCCACGCCAGACGGGCAAGAGCACACTATTGCGCCAACACTACCCGAAGAGCCGATGGGTCGATTTGCTGAAGTCAGACGAATTTCGGCACTATGGCGACCGACCCGAACGTTTACGCCAGGAAATCGAGACGGAAGGGTTGTCTGGAGGTGGGACCCAGATCGTGATTGACGAGATCCAGAAAGTTCCCGCTCTGCTCGACGAAGTGCACTGGATGATTGAGAACCGGGGGCTACGTTTTGCTCTGTGCGGGTCAAGTGCCCGCAAGGTAAGGCGTGGGGCTGCCAACCTTCTCGGTGGAAGGGCAGTTCGGTATGAGTTGCATGGCCTGACAGCGGACGAGATTGGAAAGGATTTTGATTTGACTCGGATGCTCAACCGTGGTTATTTGCCACGGATGTATGAGGCCAAGCAGCCTGAAAAATTGTTGAAAGCATACGTAGCGGATTACCTGAAAGAAGAAGTGGCGGCGGAGGGCCTGGTTCGAAACCTGCCGAGTTTCTCTGGGTTTCTTGATGCAGCAGCTCTCTGCGACGGGGAGATTATCAATTTCTCGAATATTGCCAGCGACTGCGGTGTATCGAGCCATACGGCAAAAGCCTACTTCGGGATTTTGGAGGACACATTGCTTGGTCGCTGGTTGCCGGCTTACCGCAAGCGGCAGAAACGGCGGGTGATCCGAGCGCCGAAGTTCTATTTCTCCGATGTAGGCATTGTCAATCGGTTGGCGCGTAGGGGAGACATACTCCCAGGCTCAGGCCTTTACGGAAAAGCTTTTGAAAACTGGGTTTTCCACGAACTATGTGCTTTTCGTGCCTACCGAGAGTCGTATGAAAAATTGTCCTATTGGAGGCTTGCGAGTGGAACAGAAGTGGATTTTGTGCTTGGTGACATGCGAATTGCAATTGAAGCCAAGGCGAGCCCGAAAATCTCACCAGCCCATCTGCGAGGACTGCGTAGTTTGGCGGAAGACCATCCAGACATTAGTCGGCGTATGGTCGTCTGTCTCGAATCACGGGCATGGCGCACGGATGATGGCATTGAGATTCTTCCCGTAAAAACCTTCATTCGGAGTCTTTGGTGCGGCGACCTCGTAATTGGCTGATTACTGTTGGGAAGATGGCGATGTTTAAAAAGTTGGACGCTTGGATAAATCGTGCTAGAGAACTGTGTATAAAATTTTTCAACTTTTCGAATCGTTTTCGCCCCACTTTCTATTGGATCAAATCCACATGGTTCTGGGTTTTGACA
The DNA here is from genome assembly GCA_965204575.1 of uncultured candidatus Poriferisulfidus sp. Lineage (GTDB taxonomy): Bacteria > Pseudomonadota > Gammaproteobacteria > Poriferisulfidales > Poriferisulfidaceae > Poriferisulfidus. The sequence goes on along the minus strand of OZ241993.1, from coordinate 1,682,770 downwards.
TGGCTCGTAGTTGTATTTCTAGTAGGAGGTTGGCTTGCTATAGAGAACTGGATTTGGTTGATTGGCGAGGAATCTGGTGGCGCAATCCTTCGTAATCTTGCTCTCACCGTTCTGGCAGTAATTGGTCTTCCATTAGCTTTGTGGCGTAGTCGGGTAGCTGAGAGACAGGCTAACACAGCAGAACATGGACTGTTAAACGAACGCTATCAGAAGGGTGCTGAGATGCTGGGGAGCACTGTTCTTACAGTTCGTCTTGGTGGTATCTATGCGTTGAGCCGCCTTGCATCGGAGTGTCCGGAAAAGTACCACATCCAGGTGATGCAACTTTTGTGTGCGTTTGTGCGGAACCCGACATCGAAGGATAACGAAGATGTGCACGCTGCTATGGAGGCGATTGGCAACCGAAATCAGATGCAAATTGCCGTAGAACAACAGGCAAAATATCGAGCAGATTTGCGCAACGCTGATCTTAAAAACCAAACCCTCTATGGGATGAATTTGTCGAGAGTCTCATTTGCAGGCGCAGATTTATCTGGTGCCTATCTTGGTAAAGCAGTTCTCTCCGATGCAGATTTTTTTGGCGCGAAATTGGTGAAGGCAAACCTTTCGGGCGCGAATTTGATGGAAGCTACACTATTAGGCACAAACCTATCCTACGTCGAAAATGCACATCTAGCTGATTTTTCGGGCGCATTCATGATGAATGCGAATTTGGCTGGTGCAAATTTGGCTGGTGCAATTTTTGATCATAAAACTTATTTTAATGGCGCAAACCTTGCGGGGGCCATCTTCCACAAAGATGGTATTTTGGCAGAAGGTTTGACGCAAAGGCATATTGCTTTTGCCATAGCAGAACCAGAGGACAATCCTCCAACCATAGACGGATTAATAGATGCCGAAACTGGCGAGGAAATTCGCTGGTCTAAAAGGCCGAAGGTTGTATAGCCATAATTTATTCGACTGTGCCGCCATACGCTAAAATGCCCGCATCAGAAACCGAGGAATTTTTTCGAGGCTTCCTGTCTAAGGTAAAGCCCGGGGAATTCACGCAAGGAACGGATTCGCCATGATTTTCAGGCAACTCTTCGAACCGGAATCGTTCACGTACACCTATCTGCTCGGCTGCCCGCAGACTGGCGAGACCGTGCTCATTGATCCGGTGTTGGAGACGGCGAACCGTGACCTTGAAGTCATGCACGAGATGGGCCTGAAACTCACCTATACCCTGGAGACGCACGTTCACGCCGATCACGTGAGCGGGGCTTTCAAGCTCAAGGCCATCACCGACTGCAAGATCGCCGGCGCCGCGATGGACGACCTGTCGTGCCGGGATATCGGCGTCCGCGAGGGCGAAGCATTCCGCGTCGGAACCCTGGAGATTCATCCGCTGTTCACGCCGGGGCATACCGACACCCATCATGCCTTCCTGTTCCACTCCCCGAGCGGCGACTGGCTGTTCACCGGCGATGCGCTGCTGATCGACGCCTGCGGGCGGACCGACTTCCAGATGGGGGACGCTGCCACGCTGTACCGCTCGATCCAGGACAAGTTCTTCTCCCGCCCGAACGACACCCTGGTCTATCCGGCGCACGACTATGATGGACGTTTCGTATCCACCGTCGGTCAGGAAAAGGCGCGCAACCCCCGCCTCAAGGACAACCGGAGCGAGGAGGATTTCGTGAAACTGATGGGCGAACTGGACCTGCCGTACCCGAAGAAGATCGATTTCTCGGTTCCGGCCAACGAATTGTGCGGGCGTTGTCCCGACACCTTGCCGCCGGGGGTTCAGGCCCTGTGCAACGTGCACGACCAGGGTTGAGCCTGGCCTACCAGCGGAATTTGTTCCAGAGTTGAGGGTTGGCCCAGAAGCGGCTGTTCAGCCAATTCGGCGTTTTCTTGTAAGTCTTCAGGCTGAAATGGTTCAGCCCCCAAGGCTGTCCGCTGATGTCGAGAATCTCCATGCAGCGCAATCCCAGCGCGCCCATCCGCCGGGTCTGCTCCATGGCGTCACCGGGATGCAGGACGTACAGCTCCAGCGACAGGAAGTCGCGCAGGTGCGCGATGACGGCATCCAGTTGCTTCGGTTCCACCCACGGGGTCAGGATCAGCCCGCAGTCGTAGCGTGATTCCGGGTTGGGTGCCGCCAAGATCTCGGTGCTCGATAGCGTCATGGTGATCCACCGCAGTGCGGGGGTGCACGGGAGATCGCAGATCAGCAGCACGCTCCGGTCCGAGACGGCTTCTCGAGCCTTCTCGAAAAGGGAAACCGGCGTGCCCGCCGCCGGTTCAGAGGGCATCGAGAGCTTGGGTCAAGGCCGGGCCGACCGTCTTGCCGCGCCAGCCTTGGAGCAGGACCGGGTCCGGGTTCTGCCGCACGAGATCCTCCAGCATGGCACGGGGTGCGAGCAGTTCCGGCGAGACTCCGATTTCCTCGGCAACCTTGCGGGCAACGCCAGCCAGGATCCGGATTCTCCTGCGCATTTCCATGCGTTCGTTCCGGTCCATGAGCTTCCGCTGAATGGGAGGGCGGCGGTGGGCTTCTTGGAGCGCCTTCCACAGTCTTTCGTGCAGCTTCCAGGAGACCCTGCCGGCCACAATCTGTTCGAAATCCTCCCGGTCCTCGGGAGTCGCGCAGGCGAGAGCCACCAAGATATCGTCCGAGGCCACCCGGCCCCGAGCCTGGTCTTGGCGCCGGGCGACCAGTTCGCGCCAACGCGCCAGCCCTTGCAGCACGTGCAGCCGGTCGTCGGGGATTTCGCTGTTGGGGATTTTGACTCGTTTCCACACATGGCTTGAGTCGGGGATCAGGGCGGAAGGGGTCAGGTTTCGTTCCAGTTCCTCCTGGAGCCAGGCCGTTCGTCCCTTGGCTTCCAGATCTTCCGACAGTTGTTGGTAGATGGGGCCGAGATACACGACGTCGCGCAGCGCGTACTGGAGTTGGGCAGGCTTGAGCGGTCGGCGGTCCCACCAGCTGCGCACCTGGGATTTGTCCAGCGCGATTCCCAGTGTTTCCTCCACCATGGCGGCATAACTGACCTGGAAGTCGCGCCCGAGCAAGCCCCAGGCGATCTGGGTGTCGAACAGGTTTTTGGGAATCAGGTCGAAATCATGGTACATGATCTCGATATCCTGAAGACAGGCGTGCAGGACGCTGATTCTGTCGGATTCACGCAGCAATGCGATGAAGCCGGACAGGTCGAGCCCGGCTTGCGCGTCGATCAGGGCATGCTGAGTGCCGTCCGAAACCTGCATCAGGCAGAGTTTCGGGTAGTAGGTATTGATGCGCAGGAATTCCGTGTCCAGCGCAAGCCACGGCGCTTCCTTGATGGAATCAATGAATTTCAAAAGGGTGTCCTGCCGGGCGACCCATGTCCAACTCGGTACTAGCATCCTTCTCATGGGGGGGAACAGTATAATGTGTTCCGGTTGCGAAATTATCCCCGGTCCTCAAGAAATGCCTATTTTTCAGGCCTTTTTACTGTTTTCCCTGCTCGTCGGCGTGAGCGTTCCGGGACAGGTGCAAGCGCAGGATCCAGCCACAGATGACCCGGTTCAAGCGACATCGAATGATGCGCCGGTATCAGCTGGAGAGGAGCTTTCGCCTGAGCCGCCTGTTCCGCCGGAAGAAGAGCCCCTTGCGCTTCCCTCCGACCCCTTGAGCCTGTATTCCCCGGACATCCTGGTCGACATGCCGTATGTCTATCCTTTGCTGCGGATGCGCTTGACCCCTGAAATGAGGCAGGAGGCACCCGGAATCATCATGGATGCAATTACGATTCAGATGCGCTTGACCCCGGAAAAGAGGCAGGAGGCACCATGAAGTTCGGCTGGAACTCCCGCCTCGCCAGCCATCTGGCCGTCGTCATCATCGTGATTACGCTGCTGTTGCTCGGATGGCGGATGAGCCCGAATGTTACCTGGTTCCCGGACCTGGAGACGGAACCGTTGTTCGAGCCCGAGGAGTTGCCCTCGCTTCGGGACGTGATCGACCAGCCGGAAGAGGAAAGCGGGGTCAAACCCGTGCCGGCCGCGCCCCAGGAGGAAGAACCGGATGTTCCGTCCGAGCCTGTGCGGGCAGCGGAGGCGGAGGCTCCGCAGCCGGAGGCGGCCCCGGAACCGCCCCAGCCTCAACCCCGCGACCTGGAAGCGGAAAGGCTCTACGAATCGTGGAGCCGGGCCCGGCAATTACTGCGACAGCGGGATCTGGCGGGCGCCGAACAGGCCTACCTGGAGCTGACGAACCGCTGGCCGAAGCACCCGGACCTGGTGGGCGAACTCGGCAACGTCTACGTGCTGCTGGGGGAGAAGAATTCGGCCCGGACCGCGTTCCGGCGAGCCCAAAAACTACTGGAGCCGATGGGTCCGTCGCTGCAACGGGAAGCGGTGACGCGCTGGCTGGAACGTCACCGGTAACGGGAAGACGCCCCTGACCTCGAACTCAGGTCAACCCAGGTTCTCCCGCCGGAATCTTCATCAGCAGAAAGTACAGGATCGGCCAAGCGACCATGCTGGTCGGCAGGTTGGCCCAGAATATCAGGCCGGGGTCGACGTTGGAGAGAAAGATCGAGAGCAGGTGAAGGTAGCCCAGGTGCAGCGCCAGCAGCAGGCCGAGCGGGAGGCTGGTCTTCACGGAGCCGGAGAACTGCAGCGTCCGGTAGAACCGGGCGCATAGATACACGATGATGGAATAACTGACGATGTGAATGCCGACCCAGTTGCCGACGATGAGGTCGCTGGCCAGGCCCGCCACCCAGGCCATTCCGAAGCCGGCTTTCCCGGTCTGGGCGATGACCCAGAAGATCATCACCATCGCGATCCAGTGCGGCTGCCACGGCGCGAGCCATTCCGGCAGCGGCCAGGCCGACAGGGCGGCCGCCGCGATCAGGCTCAGGGCCTGGTAGAGCCGCCATCGTTCAATCCGCATCGGCGATTTCCTCGGGAGCCTCCCGGTTCCAGACCAGCAGGACTTCCCGGTTCCGGTGCAGTTGTGCCCCGGCCTGGACGTCCGCTTCCAGGAAATCCCGGCCGGGCTGGGTGGTGATCTGCGTGACCTTTCCGACCAGGTATTGCTCGGGGTAGGTGTCGTCGAGGCCCGAGGTCAGCAGGATGTCGCCGGGCTTGAGGTCGTTGTGGCGCGGGACGAACTTGAGGGTCAGCCCCTGTCCGTTTCCGTGCGCCAGGTAGCGGTCGTCGGTCCGCGCATTGCGCACCATCAGGGCGTGGCTGACGTCGGTAACCAGCAAGACGGTGGACTGGAACAGGCTGGTGTTGGAGATCTGGCCGACGACACCGCGCCCATCCAATACCGGCTGGCCCACGTAGGTGCCGTTTCGGGTGCCGCGATTGATGGTGATGGTCTGGCGGAATGCGTTCGTGTTGCTCTTCGTGATGACCGCAACCAGTGCCTGCTTCGAACGCTCTTGGATGTCCAGTTGCGCGAGCGTCCGCAGGCGGCGGTTCTCGTCTCGCAGCGCCTCGAGGGTTCGCGACGAGAAGACGTTCTCCAGCAGTTGCTGGCGGAGTTTCCGGTTCTCTTCGGCCAGCGTCTCGACGCCCTGGTAGTGGGTATAGACCGAATCGACAAGCCGCTGGGGCAGGCTTACGGCAACCAGGATCGGCTGGATGATCAGGTTGAGCAGGGGGGCGGCGCGGTCGACCACCGCATAGCGGTAGTCGACGCTGATCAATGCGATTGCCAGGATCAGGCTGCCGGTCAGTTTACGCCAAAGCATACGGGGTCTGACTCAGGAAAGGCTCAGCCGTTCCAGCGGATTGCGGCCGGTTACCCGAAAAAGGCTTGCGAATCCTGCTGAAGTTTGATGTTTTCCTCCAGGACCTTGCCGCCGCCGCGTGCGACGCAGTACAAGGGTTCGTTGGCGATGATCACGGAGACCTTGATCTCCTGCACCAGCAATTCGTCGATGCCCCGCAGCATGGCGCCGCCGCCGGTGACGACGATGCCGCGCGCCATGATGTCCGAAGCCAGGTCCGGTGGGGTCTGCTCCAGAACCGAACGAACCTTGTTCAGGACGATCTGCAGCGGCTCCTGCAGGGCGTCGTTGATCTCGTTGCTGTTGACGGTGATGCTGCGCGGCGTGCCGTCGGACAGGTCGCGGCCCCGCACTTCCATTTCTTCCACCGTCTGCGGGCGGTAGGCGCTGCCGATGGTGTGCTTGATCGTCTCCGCGGTGGTTTCGCCGATCAACAGCCCGCAGTTGCGCCGCACGTACTCGATGACGCTCTGGTTGAAGTGGTCGCCGCCGGTTCGGGAGGAGTCGGCATAGACGATGTCGTTGAGCGACAGCACCGCGACCTCCGACGTGCCGCCGCCGATGTCCAGGATGAAGTGGCCGCAGGGCTCCTCGATGCTCAACCCCGCGCCCAGCGCGGCGAGCAGCGGCTCCTCGTACAGGTAGACCTTGCGCGCGCCGGCCGCTTCCGCGGCGGCCCGGATCGCCCGGCGTTCCACCTGGGTGGCGCCGCAGGGCACGCAGATCAGAACCCGCGGCCCGATGGAGAACAGCCGTCGTTGACTTGCCTTTCGAATGAAATACTGCAACATCTTCTCGGCGGTCGCGAAGTCGGCGACCACGCCGTCGCGCAGGGGCCGCACCACCTCGATGTTGGCGGGCGTCCGGCCGATCATGCGCTTGGCCTCGATGCCGACGGCCTCGACCTGCGGTTTGTTCAGGTCCGAATACTTGCGGATCGCCACCACCGAAGGCTCGTCCAGGACGATTCCTTCTCCGGGCACGTAGACGAGGGTATTGGCGGTGCCCAGGTCGATGGACATGTCGTCGCTGAGAAGACGTCGGAACATGGAAAACTTCCAGAAAATTGAATGGGTCAATTTAGCATAAATATAGGCTTGGCGGCTATACCCCCGATATCCGAGCTAAATGAGAGCGAGGTCCCGGTTGGCGCTTATTTAACCGAGTGAAACGGTTAAAATCGGTGGTGCAAAAGTTTCACCCATTGGGTGAACCGGGAACAACCAACCGGGAGTCTCATTATATGTCGAACTTTTCCCCTTTGGTCGCCATTGGGGGCGACCCCAAGTTAAGCCGAACCAGCGCCTGTGGCGGGGCCGTGCTGTGGCTGGAGCTGCTGCGCCGCAGCGGGGCGTTTCGGACCCTTCCGGTGCAGGTGGCCGGGGCGCAGGGCTGGCGCGACGGCCAGATGATGCTGACCGTGCTGCTGCTCAACGTGATCGGTCACGAGCGGGTCTCGGACGTGGACGCGCTGGAGGCGGACCGCAGCCTGTGCCGACTGGTGCGCGACTACGAACCGGAGCTTCTGGGGGTGATGCCGGCGGGGCTGGCGGCGCGCTTCCGCGGGGGGCGCGGGCGCACCTTCCCGTCCGCCAATGCGGTGCATGACTGGCTGCGGCGTTTCCATGATGCGGCGGCCGGTGCGGCGCGCGTGAAGGGCGCGGCGGTGGTGCCGGAGCCGGCGGCGGCCCTGCAACTGGTCGAGGCGGTCAACCGGCGGCTGGCGCGGGGCCTGATCCGGCGCCTGGGGCTGGACGAGTTGACCCTGGACCTGGATGCGACGGTGCTGGCCTCGGGCAAGCGCGAGGCGCAGCCGACCTACCGCAGTTCGACCGGCGAGGTTCCGGGCGAGCGGGGCTACCAGCCGCTGTCGATGTTCTGCCCGGAGTTGGGCATGGTGCTGGCGAGCCAGTTCCGCGACGGCAACGTGCCGGCCTCGGTGGGCAACCTGGAGATGCTCCAGCGGGTGCTGTCGGGGCTGCCGCCGGAGGTGCGGCGGGTGTGGCTGCGTTCGGACGGGGCGGGTTGCCAGAACCGGCTGATCCGCTTCTGCAACGTGCCGGCTTCGCGCCCGGCGGCATTGCGCCGCTTCGGCGTGATCGGCTTCGTGGTCGGCGCGCCGCAGAGAGAAGAACTACGCGAGGCCGTGGGGGCGACGCCGGAGCAGTGGTGGGAGCCGGTGCGGGCCTCGGAGCCGGAACTGGAATGCGCCGACCTGGATTATGTCTCGCCGTGGGGCGCGCGGCAGTCCCGGGGGCAGCTGCTGCGCCATGTCGGCACCCGGCGTGTCTTGCCGGGCGTGTTGGGGGTGAACCCGGACGAGACGCCGGCGAGGTCCGGGCGTCCGGCGTACCGCTACCGGGTCTATCTGACCAACCTGCCGTATCCGGGGCGCTCCGGGGAGGGGGCGGGCCTGGGGATGACCGCCTCGGAGGTGGTGCGCTTCGCGCACGAGCGCTGCGGGCATGGCGAAGAGGTGCACGCCGTGCTCAAGCAGGACCTGGCCGGCGGCATGATGCCGTCGGGGAAGTTCGGGGCGAACGCCGCCTGGTGGCAGCTGGCGGTGCTGTCGGCCAACGTCAACGCGCTGCTGCGGCATGCCGCGTTCGGACGCGACTGGCTGTGGACCCGGATGAAGCAGGTGCGCCTGTGCTGGGTCCACCTGGTGGCCAAGGTGGTGCGGCATGCCCGCAACCGGCGGCTGGTGTTCCAGACGGCTCATGTGCAGCGGGTCCGGCAGGCGCTGGACCGAATGGCCGGGTTCCTGGCCTACGACACTTCGTGACGACCGGTTCGGCTGCGACCCTGGCACGGGCCGCCTGAGCGGCGAGCGGAGCCCTGCGCGACAGGGCGCCGAAGCGTCAAAAATCATCCTCAGCCCCCAGCGGTTGGACACAAAACCCGACCACATCACCCTCTTCGGCTCGAAAATCTCTTGGTGGGCAACCCCAAACGGAAAAAATCCCCCAAAATCGCCCTAGCTCGGAGATCGGGGCTATACTAGACTATTAATCGCAGCCTTTTTTGACCCCTAAGACCTCCCTTCGTTCATGGATCTGACCGCCGAGACCGTCCGCGGGATCGCAAAACTCGCCCGACTCCGCCCGAACCCAGAGGAAGACCAGCGCCTGATCCAGGATCTGGGCGCGATCCTCGAGTTCTTCGCCCAGCTCAGCGAGGCGGAAGTCGACGGCATCGAGCCGATGGCGCATCCGCTCGAGGTCGACCAGCGCATGCGCGAGGACGAGGTGACCGAACCCGACCGGCGGGAGGACTACCAGGAGATCGCCCCGGATGCGCGCGAAGGCCTGTACCGGGTCCCCGCGGTGCTGGATTCCGACTGATGCACGAGCGAACCCTGCTGGAACAGGCGCAGGCGCTGCAGGACGGGGAAGTGTCCAGCGTCGAACTGACGCGGTCCTACCTCAAGCGCATCCAGGCGCACGACGGCTCGCTCAACAGCTTCGTCACCGTGACGGAGGCGCAGGCCCTGGCGCAGGCCGAGGCGGCGGACCGCGCCCGGTCCGCCGGCGAAGCCGGGCCGCTGACCGGCGTGCCGCTGGCGCACAAGGATATTTTCTGCACGCGCGGCGTGCGCACCACCTGCGGGTCCCGGATGCTGGACAACTTCGTCTCGCCGTACGACGCCACGGTCGTGGAACGGCTGCAGGCGGCCGGCATGGTGATGCTCGGCAAGACGAACATGGACGAATTCGCGATGGGTTCGTCCAACGAGAACAGCTACTACGGTCCGGTCCATAATCCCTGGGATCCGGAACGGGTCCCGGGCGGCTCCAGCGGCGGCTCCGCTGCTGCCGTGGCGGCCCGCCTTGCCCCGGCGGCCACCGCGACCGACACCGGCGGCTCCATCCGGCAGCCGGCCACGTTCTGCGGCGTGACCGGCCTGAAGCCGACCTACGGCCGGGTGTCCCGGTTCGGCATGGTGGCCTACGCCTCCAGTTTGGACCAGGGCGGGATGCTCGGCGCGAGCGCCGAAGACTGCGCGGCCCTGCTCGGCACGATGGCGGGGTTCGACTCCCGCGACTCGACCAGCGTGGATCACCCCGTGCCGGATTACCAAAAAGAACTGAAGCAGCCGATCGACGGCCTGCGCCTGGGATTGCCGAAAGAATTTTTCGACGGGCGGCTCGATGCGCGGATCCGGGCGTCCGTGGAGGAAGCGGTTGCGGCCTGGGAGGGGCAGGGCGCGCAACGGGTCGAGATTTCATTGCCGAATCTCCCGCTCGCGACGCCGGCCTACTACGTGATCGCCTCGGCCGAATGCTCGTCCAACCTGGCCCGCTACGACGGGGTGCGCTACGGACACCGGTGCGCAGACCCGGAAGACCTGGAGGACCTGTTCTGCCGCTCGCGCGAGGAAGGCTTCGGGGCGGAAGTGCGGCGCCGAATCATGATCGGAACGTATGCCTTGTCTGCCGGTTATCGCGAGGCGTACTACGACCGGGCGCGGCGAGTGCGGCAGTTGATCCGGCGGGATTTCCGGCAGGCGTTCGAGAAGGTCGATGCGATCGCGGCCCCGGTCTCGCCGGTGCTGCCGTTCAAACTCGGCGAGAAGACGCAGGATCCGGTGGCGATGTACCTGATCGACTGCTATACCATCCCGGTCAACCTGGCCGGCCTGCCGGGCCTGTCGTTGCCGGCGCGGCCGGTCGACGGGCTGCCGACCGGCGTGCAGCTGATCGGCAATTATTTCGACGAGGCGCGGCTGTTCGGGCTCGGCGCCGCCTGGCAACGGGAGACGGATTGGCACCGGCAGGTGCCGCCGGGGTTCGCATGAGTGAGTGGAAGACCGTGATCGGGCTGGAGATTCATACCCAGCTCTCGACCCGAAGCAAGCTGTTCTCCGCCGCCTCGACGCAGTACGGGGCGGAACCGAACCGCCAGGCCTGCGGCATCGACTTGGCGCTGCCGGGCGTATTGCCGGTGGTCAACCGCGAAGCCATCCGCATGGCGATCCTGTTCGGGCTTGCCGTCGGCGCGAAGATCCGCACGCCCTGCGTGTTCGCGCGCAAGAACTATTTCTACCCGGACCTCCCTCGCGGCTACCAGATCAGCCAGTACGAACTGCCGATCGTCGAGGGCGGCGTGGTCGAAATCGAACTGCAGGACGGCAGCCACCGGGAGATCGAACTGACCCGGGCGCATCTGGAGGAGGATGCCGGCAAGTTGCTGCACGAGGGCTACGCCGGGGAGAGCGCGGTGGACCTCAACCGCGCCGGCGTGCCGCTGATGGAAATCGTCTCGGAGCCGCAGATGCGAAGCCCCGAGGAAGCCTCCGCCTACATGCGGACCCTGCACGGCATCGTCACCTTCCTGGGAATCTGTGACGGCAACATGGAGCAAGGCTCGTTCCGCTGCGACGCGAACATTTCCATGCGGCGGCCGGGCGAAAAAGAGTTGGGCGTAAAGGTCGAACTGAAAAACATCAACTCGTTCCGCTTCGTGGAGCGTGCCCTGCGCTACGAGCAGCAGCGCCAGGTCGATGCGCTGGAGTCCGGCAAACCGATCATCCAGGAGACTCGGCAGTACGACCCGGGAACCGACCGCACCCGCCCGATGCGGGTCAAGGAATACGCGGACGACTACCGGTATTTCCCGGATCCCGACCTGCTGCCGGTGGTCGTCGACGAATCCATTCAGGTGGAACTGGCCGAATCGCTCCCGGAACTGCCGCAGGCGCGCAAGACCCGGCTGATCGAGCAGTACGCGCTGGCCGCCGACCTGGCTGCCGTGCTGGTGCAGAGCCGGCAGTGGGCCGATTATTTCGAGGCGACCGTCGAAGCGGGCGCCGGTGCCGCCACCGCGGCGCGCTGGATCACGGGCGAGGTGTTCGCCCGGATGCACAAGGATTCGGCCGAGTTGGCCGAGCCGCCGGTATCGGCGGATTCGCTCGCGCAATTGCTGAAGTGCATCGACTCCGGCGTCGTGTCCAACAGTGCGGCGAAGGAAGTGCTGGCCGCGATGTGGAGAGGCGAAGGCGGGGCCGAGGAGATCATCGAGGCACGGGGCCTCCGTCAGGTCGGTGCAGGAGCCGACCTGGACCAATGGATCGACCAGGCCATCGAGGCGCACCCGGCCGAAGTGGAACAATACCGCGGCGGCAAGGACCGCCTGCTCGGGTTCTTCGTGGGGCAGGTGATGAAGGCGTCGGGCGGGAAAGCGGACCCGAAGCAGGTCAGCGAACAACTGCGCACAAAACTTCAGTCCGGTTGAGGTCGAGGGATACAGGAGGGATCGATGAAAAGCACCTTTTCACTGGTATTGCTGCTGGCCTGCGGTTCAGCCGCAGCCGAAATCGTCGAGGAAACAGTCGATTTCGAGTACAACGGTGCCCCGCACAAGGGATATCTCTACTACGACGACAGTCACTCGGACAAGCGCCCCGGCATATTGGTGGTGCATGAATGGTGGGGGTTGAACGCCTACGCCCGTGATCGCGCAAGGCAGATGGCCGCCGACGGCTACGTGGCCTTCGCCATGGACATGTATGGTGCGGGCATGGTGGCCGAGCACCCCGAGCAGGCCGGCGAATGGATGACGCAGGTCACCAGCAATGTCGCGGACTGGCAGAAGCGCGCGCAGTTGGGGGTCGAGTTACTGCGCGGCCACGAAATGACGGATGGCGGCAACATCGCCGCGGTCGGCTACTGCTTCGGCGGGGCGACCGTCATGCAACTCGCCTACAGCGGCGCGGGCGTCAAGGGCGTGGTCAGCCTGCACGGCTCGCTGCCGCCGGCTTCCGCCGAGCAGGCAAAGGCGATCCAGGCGGCGATACTGGTCGAGCACGGCAACGACGATCCCTTCGTTCCAGAGGAGAGGGTCCGCGAGTTCCGCACGGCACTGGATGCGGCGGGGATCGAATACACCTTCAATGGCTACGACGGCGTGCGCCATGGCTTCACCAATCCGGACGTCGCCAAGTACGGCATCGAGGCCCTGAAATACGACGCGCATGCCGACCAGCAGTCAACCGAAAACATGCGGGCATTCTTCAAGCGGATCTTCCGGTAAGCAGGAATCGGGCTTTACGCGCAAGACTGGATTTGAATTGAATGACAGACTTAAAGTGGCAAAAAGTAGAGTACGCTTCGCTTAATTCGAAGCAGAAAGAAATCTATAACTTTCAGAAGATAGCGGCAGTGCTTGCTGATTATGGTTTCAACTGCGTCAAACTTGTCGATGACTGGAAGGGAGCAGATTTTCTCGCGTTTCACAAAGATGGAGGCGAAGTGCTGAAGGTTCAGTTGAAGAGCCGTTTGACCATCAATAAGAAATACTGTGGCAAGGATCTACGAGTCGCATTTCCTGTTGAAAAATACTGGTATATGATTCCGCACGATGAACTAGTGGAGATTGTCGGACAGTGCACTCCAGCTTTGAGAAATCAATCTTGGATGGTGCGGGGCAACTGCCATTGGGGGAAGCCGCCACAGCGGCTCCTGGAAAATCTGGACAAATATCGCCTTGGGGAATCAACTGAATAACGATGAGAAAAATAAAAGATCTGCACAAAAAATGGAGTCGCGACCCGGAATATCGGGCAGCCTATGAAAAACTTGCTCCGGAGTTTGAATTGATCGAGACACTGATCAAGGTCCGTTTGAAGGCCGGGCTGACTCAGGAGCAGTTGGCCAGGCGTATGAATACGACGCAGTCTGCCATTGCGCGCCTAGAGGGTGGGCAGACGAACCCGTCGACCAAGATCTTGGAAAGGCTCGCCCAGGCGACCGGGACGCATCTTAGGATTACTTTCGAGGCTTCCAAGAAAAAAACCGCACGAACAATCTCGCCTCGACAGTCTAGCCGGACTTTTCCGTTGCAGGATGGTGTGTCACCCAAGCCGGCAGGTTTTGTTAAACCGGACCCGCCGCCTCCACCTCCTTCCAAGGAACGAAATTGACTTTTCACGGGCTCGTTCAGGCCTGCATTTTGATTGAGAGTTAAACTGAGACCCTAGATTAGTTGGCTGAAAGAATCGAACTAGGCATCTAGTTATCACGTGACAATCCGAGTGTCGCCAGGATTTTTTGAAGATCAGTGTCCTGGCGGGATGCACGCTGAAGGTCGCTCAAACTGAAGCGCTCACTTAACGCATCGGCTGATGCGGGTTTCACATAACTAGGCCACAGTTTTCGAAGAGCCCTCAGGGTATTGCCTGCTGGCACGACATCTTGTCCGTGGTCTTGGTGGAGCCGCAGCAACAATCCTTCGAGGTTTGGCTTTAGATAAACTACACATAGTCCTTCTTGGCCTTTCAGGGCCGCCTCTGGATTACGACCATGCAAACGGTCTTGTTCGACCCGGTCGGAGTCTAGGAGGATCAGTCCAGAGACAAACTGGCCATGTTCGCGAATTCGCCTCCGGTATTGTTTCGCGGCATAATTCGCGATCTCAAAACCATCTCCTCCACCGCAGACGAAGACATCCAAATGAACATAAAGGTTGGCTTCGTCGCAAAGACGTCTAAGCCAGGTTGCGAACGACCGTTCGCTTTCGCCTTCGGCACCGACAAAGAAGCGTTTTCGCTCCGGGACCGAGAAGCGAGGCGGCATTCGTCAGCCGAAGGCTGGCAGCCCGCCTAAAGCGCCGCTGCGATACTGTTTTTGAAGATTGGTTCCACGCCGCAGCCCAGCAACATCGCGCGCGCCATGTACGCGAGTTGTGCCACTCCGGTCTTTTTCGACGATGAAGATTTCCTCCTTTTCAAGATCGTCCAAAATGGATAAATTGTGAAGCGCGCAAAACAATTGCGCTTTGATTGGATTAGTTTCTTTTCGTCGAAACCAGTTGATAATTTCCACCGAAAGTTCCGTGTGAAAGTCAGAGTCAAGAGCATCCATAATCGCCAATTGGCCAGTATCTATCGCGTAATTAAGAGAAGGGAAGGTGTGTACCAAGTGGCGTGTTCCTGCCGATTCTTTTGGTAAGATTATCGGGGTACTAAGGCCATGATGTTCGAATGTTAAGAGCCATTCTCCGTCTTCTGTCGGTTGAAGGTTCATATCTTTAATCCCAAGATCGAAACGGCGCAATTTGTTTGAGATTTTCTCTACAAGATCCTTACGATCTCGATAGTAATGAGTAACTACTTGCGTGTCAGGCCTCCAAGGGTCAGGGTCGGTGATACTTACATTCGTTTGCACACCGTTAATGTCTTGCAGGACTTCTAAGAACGAGCCCACTCCCATTCTTGCTAGACTCGAAATAACCGAAGCATTATCAGGAATTGAAGAGAGGCGATCATCGCGGGGACGTAGCCCTATTTCTTTCGCGACATAAACGGGCTGTCCTTTCTTCCGTTCCAGTAGACGGCGAGGGCGTCCCTTTGGAAAAGAATATAACGCTTCGTGACCAACTCTAGGAACAAACGGGTTTTTCTCCTCCCGCTCCAACTCCAAGGTATATCGAAGTAGCGAATCTACGGAATTCTCACCAGACTTGAACCAGAAAGCATCGAAATCTACTTCAACCCGTGTAGAAGAAGACAATGTTTCCAATGACAGAAATGGAAGGAAACCTGGAATATTGCCCGATTGATTACCATATGAATATGCAACAAAGCGTATAGTCTCGACCATCGCTCTCAGCAAAGTACTTTTTCCGGATCCATTTGGGCCAACTAGTACAACTGAACTCGGCAGGCGAACATCAGGCCGTGACCGGCTTTTCCGGAAACAAGGCATTTCCGGAGTCGTCCCGGGAATTCGAAAGTCAAGCTCAACAGCTTCCCGGATCGACTGGAAATTATTAATGCAGAATCTGTGGATCATAATCAAATTATAACATTTTTTTGTCAACTATGCTATTTATTTAGTATTTCATGGGATCATTACGGTGGAAATAGCATTGCTTGGTTTTGCTTCTATGACCAATCAGCGCGATGCCAAGCAGGCCCGTGGCAGGCTAGCCAAGTCGAGCAGGGTTTTTGCATGCCCCCATCCTGCTTGCCGAATAATCTTCCGGCAAGCATCACCCTGATCTGCCCCATGCTCCAGCAGGAGCCGGGTACGCCGGTGCGCGCGGCGTCGCGCTTGCGCGGCCAGGACCCGGGTCGCTTGGGTTCCCTGGGCCGGGGCGACCAGCGCAGAGCGGGGCTCTTGGCAGACCCCGGGAGATTGCAGGTGCGGATCGTGCAGGGCCACGTAGGGTGGGTTTCCCAGAATCAGGTCGAAGGCTCCTCTGGGCCAGGGGCGACGCCAGTCGGCTCGCATAAACCGGACATTCTTCAGGCGTAGCCGCAGGGCATTGCTTTGAGCCAGTTCGACCGCAGTACGCGAATGATCCAGGGCCAGAATCCGGCAGTCCGGCCGGGCTCGGGCGAGGGCCAGGGCAAGCACGCCGCTGCCGGTGCCCCACTCGAGGATGCGCGCCCGGCGCGGCAGCCCGCGCAACGCCTGTTCGACGAGCAGCTCGGTTTCGGGGCGGGGCGCCAGGACCTGGGAAGTCAGCCGGACCGAGAAATCCAGGAATTCGCACTCGCCGCAAAGATGGGTGATCGAGTGGCCGTCCTGCCGGCGACGAACCAGGGATTCGCCCCGCGCCTGCTCGGCTGGCGTCAGTGGCCATTCCGGATGCGCGAGAAGCCAACTGCGGGAGCGGCGCAGGGCATGGCTCCACAGCCATTCGGCATCGACCGCCGGGCTGTCACTGCAGGAAGCCAGTCGGGTCCGGGATTCGAGCAGCGCCTGGCGGAGGATGGGCGGCTCAGCCGCCACCGTCCTGATCGGCCAGTTGCATGGCCTGGTGTTCTTGCCGCAGGGGGTCGATAACCGGGTTGAGGTCGCCTTCGAGCATTTCGTGCAGGGAATGCAGGGTCAGCCCGATCCGGTGATCGGTGACGCGGCTCTGCGGGAAGTTGTAGGTCCGGATTCGCTCGGAACGGTCACCACTGCCGATCAAGTCGCGGCGAAGGCTGGCTTCTTCCTCGGCGCGCCGCTGGCGCTCCCGGTCCAGCAGTCGCGCCCTCAACAGGGACATGGCCTGCTCCCGGTTGCGGTGCTGCGAGCGTTCGTCCTGGCATTCGATCACGAGCCCGGTCGGCAAGTGCGTGATGCGCACGGCAGAGTCGGTTTTGTTCAGGTGTTGGCCCCCGGCGCCGGAAGCGCGGAACCGGTCGATACGCAGGTCTTCGGGGGGAAGTTCGATCTCGCCGATGTCTTCGGTTTCCGGGAAGACCGCGACGGTGGCCGCCGAAGTATGGATCCGGCCTTGGGATTCCGTCTGCGGGACGCGTTGCACCCGGTGCACGCCGGACTCGAACTTGAGACGGGCGTAGGCATCCCGCCCGCGCACGCGCGCTACGACCTCACGAAAACCGCCTTGTTCACCCTCGTTGTGGTTGAGCGACTCGATCTCCCAGCCGTTCCGCTCGGCGTAGCGGCTGTACATCCGGAACAGGTCGCCGGCGAACAGGGCCGCTTCGTGGCCGCCGGTGCCGGCCCGGATTTCAAGGAACGCGTTGCACTGGTCGTGCGGGTCGACCGGGACCAGCAGTTCCTCGATTTCCTTCTCGATTTCACCCATCCGTTGCTGCAGGCGTACGCGCTCCTCATCGGCCAGGGCACGCAGCGCGGCGTCGGGTTCGTCCTTCAGTTCGGAGATCGATTCCAGTTCTTGCTGGCAGGCCTGATGCTCTTGGTACCGGTCCACCAGCGGCGCCAGCCTTGCGAATTCGCTGGACAGGTCGCGGTGGAGCGTCCGGTCGGACAGCACCTCGGGGTCCGCGAGCTGCTGCTGGATCCAGACATGGCGTTCGACCGAACGGTCGAGCCGGACCCGAAGCGACTCCCTCATGAATCCGGGGAACGGGTCTTGAGCAGGGTGCGTGCCGCGTCGAGCAGGGAGTGGTCGTTGTCCTGGCCCGCTTCGTTCAGGGCTTGAGTCGGGTTGTGCGTCAGGCGGTTGCACAGCGTGTGGGCGAGCCACTCCAGCGTCTCTTCGGTTCCACGGCCGCGCTTCAGCCGCTTTTGCGCTTGCTCCAGCGTTTCATCGCGCAACTCCTGCGCCTGCTCGCGGTAGTCGCGAATCAGGGCGAATGCGGATTCGCCTTGTGTGCGTCGCGCGAATTCTTCCACTTGCTGGTCGATGATCGCGCTGGCTTCTTGGCGGGCGTTCTCGCGGGATTGCAGATTCTTCTCGATGATCTGGCGTAAATCTTCCTGGGTGTACAGGTAGACGTCGGAGAGGCTCGCGATCTGCGGTTCGATGTCGCGCGGCACCGCCAGGTCCACCATGTAGATCGGCCGGTGTTTGCGCCGTCGGACGGCGTCTTCGACCATTCCCTTGCCGAGAACCGGCACCGGGCTCGCCGTGCTGCTGATGACGATGTCCGCGTCCTCCAGTGCGTGGCCGATGTGGGACATCGGGATGGCGTGCGCCAGCAGTTCCCGGGCCAATTTCTGGGCGCGGTCTAGGCTGCGGTTGGCGATGGTCAGGTGGCCGATCCCGGCATCGTTCAGGTAGCGCGCCACCAGCCGCGCGGCCTCGCCGGCCCCGATCACCAGCGCCCGGCGTTCCTGCAACTGGTCAAAAAACTGTTTGGTGAGCGAGACGGCAACGTGGGCGATGGAGACCGGGTTTCGGCTGATTTCGGTCAACGTGCGGACCTTTTTCGCGGCCGCGAAGGTGTGCTGGATCAGGCGGTGCAGTTCGCCGCCCAGCGTGCCGGCCTGTTCCGCATCGCGCGAGGCCTGCTTGAACTGGCCGAGAATCTCCGGTTCGCCGGGCACCATGGAGTCCAGGCCGCTGGCGACTTCGATGGCGTGGCGCACCGCGTCGTCGGCCACGTACCAGTACAGCGCATCCTGCAGGGCCGTCGGGTCCACCTGGTGCCAGTGGCAGAGCCAGTCCCGGGCCTGTACGAGATCCTCCGCGGTGTCGTGGCTGAGGTACAGCTCGGTGCGGTTGCAGGTGGACAGGATGACCGCCGCGCTGATGTTCGGCAGTGCCGCCAGCTCCTTGAGGGCGGCGTCCAGCGCATCCGGAGTGAACGCGATTTTCTCGCGCAGGTCCAGGCTGGCGGTTCGATGATTGATGCCAAGGGTGGCCAATGCCATAATGATACGGTTTCCCGAGCCCGAGTGCTGCGACGGCTGTCTTGTTCATTTTACGCCAAAAATCCCTTTCCATAAGGTCGCTTGCGGGCATGAGCCGGAATGATTTCGAGGTGGCGGGGCTGATCCTGCTGCTCGGGCTGGCATCAGGCTGCCAAACCCTGCCTGAGCCGGCCGCAACGTCCGGGACGCCCGAAACGCCCGAAAAGGCTGCAACAGCCGAGACCCCGGTCGCGGACCTGATGTACGAGCTGCTGCAGGGCGAGATGAGCGGGTTCCGCGGAGACCTGCCGGCGGCATTCGAGCATTATTACCAGGCATCCCTGCTGACGGACGACCCCCAGGTCGCTTCGCGGGCAACCGAGATCGCCCTGTGGATGCAGGATCCGGACCGCGTGCTGAAAGCCGCCTTGCGCTGGCGGGACCTGGTGCCGGAAAACCCGCATCCATGGCGTGTGCTGGGCTCCATCCACGCGGCCCGCGGGGAAATTCCAGCTGCGCTTGAGGCGTACAGGGAATCCATCGAAGTGTCGCCGCTCAGCCTGGAACTGGACCTCCTCGCGGTCTCGAACTCCCTCTCGACGCCGGAGGCGCAGTCGGCTCGGCTCGAAGTCCTTCGGGGGCTCACGAAAATCTATCCGAAAAGCGCACACGCGCATCTCCATGTGGCCGGCATTGCGCGCGTGGAAGAGAAGATGGACGAAGCCTTGGCGGCCGTGCGCCGAGCCTCTGAACTCCTCCCGCAATGGCCGGAGGCGATCACTCTGCAGGCCGACATCCTGCGCGCAATGGAGCGCACCGAAGAGGCGGTCGTGTTGCTGCAGGAAGCCTTGGCGCAACCGATCCAGAACGCGCAGCGCCTGCGCCAGATGATGGCGGACTTGCTCAACAGCCTGGGGCGGCAGGACGAGGCGCGGGAACAATTCCTCAAGTTGCTCGAATCCGACCCGGGCAACCCGCACTGGCAGATGACCCTCGGTTCCTTGGCGCTTTTGGCGGGCGACTGGAAGGAGGCCGAGAGGCACTTCCTCGCACTCGCCTCCAACCTCCGGCCGCTTGTGTCCGGCCAGCCGCAGTCGCTGAATCGCTCGGTCAGTGCTTACTTTCTCGGGCTCGTTGCCGAAGAGACCCAGGAGGAGAGGAAGGCCATGGACTACTACTACCAGGTCGAGGAGCGGGACTATTTCGGGGTCGACGAGTATTACCAGAAGGCGCGAGTGCGGATCGCGCACCTGCTCTTGAACGCGGGGACCCTCGAACAGGCGCGCATGCACCTGAGGGTGTCGCGCGGACGCAGCCAGCGCGAGGAAAGCGTGGTGCAGCTGTACGTTGCGGAAGGGGACCTGCTGTACGGGCTGAAGCAGTACGATGCCGGGCTTGCCTTGCTGAACCAGGCCCTGGAGAAATACCCGGGGCAGGCGTCGCTGTTGTACAGCCGCGCCTTGCTGGCGGAGCGGTTGGGCCGGATCGATTGGTTGGAACGGGATCTGCAGGCAGTGCTTGCGGAAGACCCGGACAATGCTCAGGCGCTCAATGCGCTCGGCTATACCTGGGCGGACCATAACCTCAATCTTGAACTGGCATTGGAATACATCGAGCGGGCGCATGCGCAGCTTCCAGACGATGCGGCGGTCACCGACAGCCTGGGCTGGGTTCACTACCGGCTCGGCAATCTCAAGAAGGCGGAAGCATTGCTGCGGCGGGCGTATTCGCTGATGACCGAAGGAGAAATCGCGGCGCACCTGGTCGAGGTGCTCTGGGTGCGGGGGCAGCGCGAGGAAGCACGCAAGATTTACCGCGAAGCCATCGACCAGCTCCCGGACGACGAATTCCTGGCTCAGGTCGCCCAGCGCTTCTCCTTATGAGGGAAGCAGGACTCGGCCTGTTGGCGGCGCTTCTGCTGACGGGATGCCCACTGTTCCAGATACCGGGAGAGACCGGGCTGGGGGACTCGGGAGAGATCCGGCTCTGGGAAGAGCACCGCCAGAGCGTGGTGGACCTCCAGGACTGGGGCCTGCAAGGCCGCTTCGGCCTGCAGTGGAGCGACGGCCAGGTGCAGGGCCGCCTGCAGTGGCGCCAGACGGGCACGGACTTTGAACTGCGGTTGAGCGGGCCGTTCGGGTTGAACCCGGTGCACGTAACCGGCAGCCTGCAGACAGGCCAGGCAACCTTGGACGATGGGGAAGAGACGCTCCAGGGGGAACTCGAGGCGATCATGCAAGAGCGTCTGGGTTTTGCGCTGCCGCTGCCGGAACTGGTGAACCTCGTGCGCGGCATCCCGGTCTCCGACGCGAGCGAAGTCATGCTCGACGGGCAGGCCCGGGCCCTGCGCATCCTCCAGGAGGGATGGGAAATCAACTACCGTGACTACAGTTGCTGCGAGGAACCGACCCTGCCGGGCCGTGTTCGTTTCGCCCAGGAGGCGATGCGCGGCGTTCTGGTCGTTCGCGAATGGAGCCGGAACTAGTCGATGCGCCTGTACGCCCCGGCAAAGATCAACCTGCTCCTGCACGTGACCGGCCGCCGCGAGGACGGCTACCACGAGTTGCAGACCCTGTTCCAGTTGATCGACTACACGGATTGCCTGACGATCGAGCCGCGCGAGGACGACCGTTTCGAGTACGCGGACGATGCGGACGGGGCCTTCGCGGGAACCAACCTGTGCCTGCGGGCCGCCGAGTTGGCGCGCGCGCGGCATCCTGGGGGGTGTGGCGCCACGATATTCCTCAACAAGCGGATCGCGGTCGGCGCGGGCCTGGGCGGCGGCAGTTCCGATGCGGCTGCCGTGCTGCACGGGCTCAACCGCCTGTGGGGGCAACCGTGGGAAACGGAGGAATTGGCCGGGATGGGGCTGGAGCTGGGAGCGGACGTGCCGCTGTTCGTCTATGGGCGCACCGCGTGGGCGGAAGGCGTGGGGGAGAGGCTGACGCCGGTGGATCGTCCGGAGGGATTTGCGCTGGTATTGCCGACCCCGACGGAGGTCAGCACGGCCGAGGCGTACCGGTCCCTGCAATTGACACAATGGAGCCGCCCCATCAAAATGGGCGAGGTAGACGCGTATTGGGGGAGCAACGTGTTCGAGGAATTGCTCCGGTCGCGGCTGCCGGAGGTGGGGACACGCTTGGACTGGTTGCGCCGCTATGCGCCGGCAGCAATGACGGGTTCAGGCGGCTCGGTCTTCGCGTGGTTCGACGATCGTGGCGAGGCCGAGTCCGTGCTGGCGCTTTGTCCGCCGGAATGGAACGGACGGATTGCCGCGGGTCTCGCGCGCTCGCCCCTGCTGGCGCAGGAGGGGGCGTGAAGAATGTTGGGCCGTCGCCAAGTCAGGTTAAGGCACGGGGTTTTGATCCCCGCATTCGCAGGTTCGAATCCTGCCGGCCCAGCCATTTTTAAAATCGTGGACGGATGCCAGGATGAGTGATTACGACGACTTGGTGGTGTTCAGCGGGAACGCGAACCCGGCGCTCGCGCAGAAGATCGCCCAGTACCTCAGCATTCCGCTGGGCAAGGCGGACATTGGCCGCTTCAGCGACGACGAGGTGCGCGTGGAGATCAACGAGAACGTCCGCGGCAAGGATGCGTTCATCGTGCAGCCGACCTGCCGGCCGACCAACGAGAACCTGATGGAACTGGTGATCATCGTGGATGCGCTGCGCCGCTCCTCGGCCGATCGCATCACCGCGGTGGTGTCGTATTTCGGCTATTCGCGGCAGGACCGCCGCGCCCGTTCGGGCCGCGTGCCGATCTCGGCCAAGCTGGCGGCGAACATCATCACCGCGGCCGGGGTCGACCGGCTGCTGACCATCGACCTGCACGCCGATCAGGAACAGGGTTTCTTCGACATCCCGGTCGACAACATCTACGCTTCGCCGATCCTGATCAAGGACATCTGGCACCGGGACGGTGGCGACAAGCTGGTGACGGTGTCGCCGGACATCGGCGGGGTGGTGCGAGCCCGCGCGTTCGCCAAGCAACTTGGCAGCGAACTCGCCATCATCGACAAGCGGCGTCCGAACCCCAACGAGTCGGAAGTCATGAACATCATCGGTGAGGTCGAGGGCATGTGCTGCGTGATGGTCGACGACATGGTCGACACGGCGGGCACGTTGTGTCATGCGGCCGCGGCTCTTAAAGAGCAGGGGGCCACGCGGGTGGTCGCCTATGTCACGCACCCGGTGCTGTCGGGCCGGGCCATCGAGAACCTGGCGAATTCGACCCTGGACGAACTGGTCGTCACGGACACCATTCCGCTGAGCAAGGAGGCCATAGAGTGCGACCGGATTCGCGTGCTCAGCGTGTCCGAACTGCTGGCGGAGTCCATTTCCCGCATTCACCGGAACGAGTCGATCAGCACGCTGTTCATTGAGTAAACAAAACCGGATGTATGAAAATTGCTTTCGGCCTCAACAAGGTTATTTTGTAGAGGCTGTATGAGGAGTGATGCAACATGAAACCACGATTTCTACCCTTGTGGGGTGTGTCTGAGACACGCTCCTGCTGAATCAATTTGCCAAATGTTTAGGATAAGGAAAGAGAACTAGCTATGGTCAATAGAGCAATATTAGTTGGGAACTCTCAATATAAATCACTAAAAGTCTTACCATGTTGTGCCAACGATCTAGTGGCCATGAAAGAGTTATTGGAATCTACAGGGAAATATTCTGAGATTGGGATTGTTGAAAATAGTGATGCTGATGAACTTAAATCCAGAATACGTGCCGCGGTTGATACAGATCAACAAACAGAAGAATTGTTTTTTTATTTCACAGGACACGGTTGCCAGCGAGATGAGGAATTTTATTATTGTGCTACAAATTTCGATTCAGAGCGGCCAAATGAAACAGGGCTTTCATCCGATGAGTTACACATTTTGCTAAGGCAAGCTGACTCAAATTTGGTGGTTAAAGTGATTGATGCTTGCAATTCTGGTGTATCGCTTATTAAAGCAGACGATGAGCACCAGCTTCAACCCCCAAAAAAATATGGATTCAATAATCTGATACAGATATCTTCTTGCCTTCAATCCCAAAATGCACTTGCTGGAGAATCGCTGAGTGTATTTACAGAAGCATTCCGTGCCGCAGCACTCCGTAAGAATGAAGGAATCGTTTATTACACCGACATAATAAACACTCTGAGAGACGAGAGCCTTCAAAACCATGACCAAACACCATTTTTTATCTCCCAAGGTACTGGGCGAGAGCAGTTTGTCGATGACGCAAAAAGTTTGGATTCGTTGAGAGCCAAATTAGCGAAGGAAGATAAATTGCCATCGCAGTTAGAGGAGGAGGACCAACAGGTTCCTGCTGCCCCGCGTAGTGTCCAAACTTTACTCGAAGAGGCTGAAGAAAATATGGCGACGCCTGAGAAGATCGAATTTTTCGTAAATACTTTTTTTGACGATTTAATTGAAGAAGTGTCGAAAGACGAATTCTCAGAATTTTTTGACTTAGAAGTAAGCGAACATCCTGATTTTGATGAGCCGACATCAGAAGCACACATCATACGTGTTCTGGCAAGGGAGAGCCGATCTGACGAATTTGTTACTGCGAGGATTAGACGGGAAAAAGCTCAAAATCCTTTGCAAGCAAGTACGGCAGCTATTTGGGGGATATTGGGAGGAGATCAAAGTTATCGAGAAACTTATGAACTTCACTTAAACTGCGAGATGCAAAGGGCACAGTTAAAAATAACGCTCACTCCCAAATACCATAGTTTGAAGCGCATAGTCGTTGTGGTCACTTGCGCCCCGAGTCTGGAAAACTGCTATATTTTTGAAATTGGAACCGAACATAGCTTGATAAGTTTTGGGAAATTTAATGCTGAAGGTGTCGAAGTCGTTCGTCGCTGGTACAAATTGCCTTGGACTAAGAATACTAGTGGAGTTGTGCGAAGAGTCACTTCGAAAATTAGTGAAATTGTGCGAGAACATCTAGAGCGAACAGAGCAACGGCTGACTGGAAATTAGCACTGATGGTTATCAATGTAGTAGCCAAGTCATCGCGGTCAATGTACGTAATAGAAATCTAAATGCTGTTGGAGAGATAGAAAATTACTAGCCAAAATATAGTGCAAGACGTAGTCGGAAGTTGGATATATAGCAGCCAAATCTCGCCGAAAGTAAAACCAGAATGACTTTGTAGATTACAAAAAAGACGATTTCACTTCGGAGCCTTAGAGTGAGTAAAGCAAAAATTGAGGTTGTGCACGGGAGCGAAACAAGTCAACAGGGAGGATGGTAGTATTAGTGGCAGGATGGGGTGACAAATCTTTTCCCAAAATTTTTCGGGTCCGGTTGCATCCAAGGAGGATATGACATGAGAGTCTCTTCGCGGATGCGGAGTGAATCTAGACAACTCGAGTTGCTTGACGGCAGGTCGAAGAATGTCCTAATTTCTCCGACTGGCGGTCAGCGGGCCATCGAAGAAGAGAATTTCCCATTTGAAGAATTAAGCCGGATTGCTGAAGCGGAAAGCTGGCGCAAAGAAATCAACCGTCCGATCTACCACATACACAAATGGTGGGCGCACCGGCTTGGCTCGGTATTTCGGGCAATTACGATCGCTGCATCTGCACCGACGGGCTCGGACGTTCTGGACCTTTTCTACCGATGTACGCGGATCCCCGAGCAGATCATTTTCGATCCTTTCATGGGGAGCGGGACGACTATCGGTGAAGTTGCCAAGTTGGGGGGCAGGGCGATTGGGCGGGACATCAACCCCGTCGCCCATTTCTTGGTGCGGAATGCTTTGGCATCTCACGACCGACGAGCCATTCTGGATACATTCCGGGCGATTGACGAGGACGTTGGGGATCAGATTCGGCAGTATTACAAAGTCACCCTTCCCGATGGTACTTCTGCGGATGCGTTGTGTTTTTTCTGGGTCAAGGTACTGGATTGCCCGCAGTGCTCCGGCGATGTTGATTTGTTTTCCTCGTACGTCTTCGCTCGGCATGCCTATCCGGGTCGCTATCCAACGGCTCGGGCAGTCTGTCCGCAGTGCGGTGCCATCAACCAGACGCGTTACGATTCTGAGGACGAGGAATGCGGGATCTGTGGTGCATCCTTCAATCCTCAGGTGGGTCCGGTCCAAAGGCAGAATGCCCAATGCCCATCTTGCCAGCATACATTCTCAATCGTGCGACGGGTTCGGGAAAGCGAGGAGCCTCCTCGTCACCGGCTATACGCGAAACTGGTTTTGATGCCGGACGGATCCAAGCAGTATCTTCCTGCGACCGAAGAAGACCGGGCACAGTATCAGGCGGCGGAAGTGGAACTGAACGATCGGGAGAATCCGTTCCCCGTTGTCAAAATCAAGGCGGGCTACAACACCAATCAAGCCCTTGGCTACAACTATCGGCATTGGCACAACATGTTTAATGCTCGCCAACTCCTGTGCCTGTCGATTCTTGCAGACCGGATCCGGGACATCGAAGACCCCGACCTGAAGAACCTTTTTACTTGCCTTTTCTCGGGGGCGCTGGAATTCAACAATCAATTCGCCTCATACAAGGGAGAAGGGACGGGCGCGGTCCGGCACATGTTTGCGCACCACATCCTGAAGCCTGAACGGACCCCGCTGGAAGCCAACCTGTGGGGCACACCCAAGAGTTCGGGGTCATTCTCCACAATGTTTGAGGGCCGGATTCGGCGTGCCTTGGACTATGCCGAAGACCCATTCGAGATTAGCCCGTCGGAAGCGGGCAGGAAGCCTGTAAAGGTGTTCGGGTTGTCGGAACGCTTAGGCTGCGACTTTGCAGAGGATTACCGGGAATTCGAGAGCGGAAAGCCGATTTATCTGTCCTGTGGCGATTCGAGCCGTACGGATTTGCCTGACCAGTCTGTCGATGCGGTCATTACGGACCCGCCGTTCTTCGACAATGTCCATTACTCGCAATTGGCGGACTTTTTCCACGTTTGGCAACGGCATATCTTGGGAACATCTGGGCCTAGAGCGCGTGAGACGACTCGTGCCAGCGGCGAGGTTCAGAATGGCGATGCGGCAGCATTCACGTCGCGCTTGGAGAGTGTCTGGCAGGAAACCTGCCGCGTCCTGAAAGACGACGGCCTGCTAGTTTTTACCTACCATCATTCCCGGCCCGAAGGCTGGCGGGCGGTCCTTGAGGCACTCATGGACGCGGGCTTCGTCATCACGGCGGCCCATCCGGTCAAGGCGGAGATGTCGGTCGCCATGCCCAAGCATCAGGCGAAAGAGCCGATCGATCTGGACATCATCATCGTATGCCGAAAACGTCTTGCTTTAAGCCAGTCGGAGAAGGCTTCTGACTGGCTGAAGACAGCTGAGCACCAAGCCGACAGATTGAAAGCAGCGGGGAGAGAACTCAGTCGTAACGATGTACTCGTTATCCTAATGGCTCAATTCCTGCGCTACCTCTCATACGGAAGTGCAACACAGGAATCCTTGCAACTTCTTGACGAAAGTATGGAAGAGATCAATCGACAGGTTGGACATCTGCACGGAACGGAGACGTTGGAAGTCAGAGGGAAGGCGGCATAATCGTGTCAAAGGCGACAGTTATTTTCGAAGCTTGCGTTCAGGCTATTCGGGCGGGCACATTGATTGAACGGGAAGGGCAGAAGGACAAAGAATTCCATCTTCAAAATTGGTTTGCGTGTCGTCTGGACGAACTCGAACTCCACTATGATTTGCCAGGCAGAAACACATACCCTGACTTCTGCTTGGTCAACTCGGCCGAGGGTTTTGAGTTGAAAGGACTGGCTTACCCAGGCCGATCAGCCAACTACGACTGCAATAGTCAAATTCCCCGTGGCGAACACAATGGACGTCAAATTTTTTATGTCTTTGGACGCTATCCGAAAAAGCCGGATGGTGACCGCTATCCGGTGCTCGACTTCGTCATGTGTCATGGGGAGTTCCTGAATGCCGACAATACCTATGTGCACAAGAATGAAAGCTTCAAGGGGTTTGGGAGCTACGGTGACATTCTGGTGCGAGACAGGAAGATGTACGTGGCGCCGACACCATTTGCTCTAGTGGAGGGTACGGCCCATCAGCGGACTCTTATCGTTCCTACTGGTTATGCCATTGATGGTCCATTTGTCTGTGTTGGTGAAGTGGTCAGGAGGGAGGCGAATGAAATTGTGGTGGCTTACCAATTTGACTTGCGCAGTAACGAGATTTCTACGGCCACTATTTCCAATCCCAATGCAGGCAAGGAGCATGCTTTTTCTGTTTACCGCTTGCAAGGCGACCCGACTGAGCCTGTTTCGATGCAGACAGCGGAGTAACCGATTCTGAAAACCTCAGGTTGATTTGCAACTGTAAGTTGGATTCAATATGACGGTTGCACAGGCGGGATGATTGAAGCCGATATTACAAAGTTTTGTATAATGACAAACCCGACACATAACCAAAATAACCTGGGATCCAAAAAATATGTTCACCAGCAATCCTTTTGCTGAGCTTTCGGCGTACATCGATGTTGCAGTGATGCAGACTTTCGTTATCGTCATGTTTGCTCTGGTCGTGGTGGGTACGTTGTTTGACGTCATACATAAGAAAAGCGCCAAGTATTTTTTCGAAGATTGGAAGAAATCCAAGACTAAGGGAACCAACCAAGTCGGGGGCGGACAAGTCGTGTCCATGGCGGTCCAGACCCTAGCCAGCGAGGTCTTGACATCATCGGAATTTTGCTCCAATCAAAGACGAATCGCCCATCTGCTGACGATGTACGGCTTCGTCGGGTATGTCGTCGCAACCGCCGTCATGGTGTTTTGCTATTCAACCTCAGTCGGCCCCACGATCTGGCCGATGATGTGGCACATCGGGGCGTTGATGGTCTGTGTCGGCGGCTATTGGTTCTGGTTCTTTATCCGGGTTGACGTTGCGGCCGAGGGCAATTCGCCTTTCAGTATTTCGCAGGCCGACCTGTTCATCCTTTCGCTGCTTGCGAGCTCGACGCTGGCCCTGGTGTGGTCATGGTTGGGGACATCGATGATCGGATGGCTGGCTTTCGGGCTGTACGTGCTTTCGACCGCAGTACTGTTCGGGTCCATCCCCTGGTCCAAGTTCGCGCACATGTTTTTCAAGCCTTCTGCCGCCTTGCAGAAAAGAGTGGCGGAAGCGGCCGGGACGAGAAGCAACCTGCCGGCACCGGCGGACAAGCCTGAAACCTTTGGTTCGGCGCGCGGGGCGCCGACGAATTATTAACTCGTCTGGTCTGTTTTTGATTAGGCCATTAACCCTCGAGAAGGAACAATTGTTCACTCAACGATAGGAGAGGACGGAACAGCATGCCTACTTTCGTTTATATGACGCGCTGTGACGGTTGCGGTCACTGTGTCGACATCTGTCCCTCGGACATCATGCACATCGATAAGACCTATCGGCGTGCCTACAACATTGAGCCCAACATGTGCTGGGAGTGTTACTCCTGCGTGAAGGCGTGTCCGCAAAATGCGATCGATGCGCGCGGCTATGCCGATTTCGCGCCTCTCGGCCACAGCGTCAGAGCGCTTCGCGAAGAAGAAAAGGGCACGATCTCCTGGAAGATTCTGTTCCAGGATGGCCGGGAAAAGAATTTCGAATCGCCGATTCGTACTACCGAATGGGGCACCATTCCGTCACCGGCAGAACTGGACGCGCCTAGTGCGGAAGCGTTTCAGTCTCAAGAACTCGCACATGAACCGGATGCACTCAACATCGACAGCGGGCTACCCACATTGAAGCCGGCCACTTAAGCAAGGAGCAGACTAATGGGATTGTTTAACCGAAGAAAAACCGTTGTTGTCGATTCCGACGTTCTCGTCGTCGGCGGCGGCATGGCCGGCTGTGGCGCCACGTACGAATCCAGATACTGGGGGCGCGACCTGAAGGTGGTCTGCGTCGAGAAGGCCAACATCGAACGAAGCGGTGCGGTCGCACAGGGCCTGTACGCAATCAACTGCTACATGGGCATGCAGTGGGGCGAGAATCAGCCGGAGGATCATGTCCGTTACGCGCGCAACGACCTCATGGGGCTGGTGCGAGAGGACCTGGGCTACGACATCGCCCGGCACGTCGACGCCACCGTGCACAAGTTCGAAGAGTGGGGCCTGCCCATGATGCGGGACCCGGAAACGGGGCGCTACCAGCGCGAAGGCAAGTGGCAGATCATGATTCACGGCGAAAGCTACAAGCCGATCGTCGCCGAAGCGGCCCGCAAGGCCGCCAACGAAGTCTACAACCGGATCATGGTGACCCACCTGCTGATGGACGAGTCGAAACCGAACCGGGTGGCCGGTGCCGTCGGCTTCAATGTCCGGACCGGGGATTTCTACGTGTTCCGCGCCAAGGCCGTGATCGTCTGCGCCGGGGGGGCCTCGCACATTTACAAGCCCCGTTCCGTGGGAGAGGGCATGGGGCGCACCTGGTATGCGCCGTGGAGCAGTGCCTCAGCCTATGCGCTGCCGATTCTCGCCGGCGCCAAGATGACGCAGATGGAGAACCGGATTGTCCTGGCCCGTTTCAAGGATGGCTACGGCCCGGTCGGCGCCTACTTCCTGCACCTCAAGACCTACACCCAGAACGGGTACGGCGAAGAGTACGAGTCCAAGTGGTATGAGCACACGAAGGAAATGGTCGGAGATTACATCGATCACCATCCGACCCCGACCTGTCTGCGCAACCACGCTTTTCTTGAAGAAGTGAAGGCGGGCAGGGGCCCCATCCGCATGGTAACCAAAGAGGCTTTCCAGGATCCGCACAAGGAAACCGTGGGCTGGGAAAACTTCCTCGGCATGACCATCGGTCAGGCGGTGGTGTGGGCGGCACAGAACATCGATCCCAAGCACATCAACCCGGAACTGACGACTTCCGAGCCCTACGTCATGGGTTCTCATGCGACTTGTTCGGGAGCCTGGGCCAGCGGCCCCGAGGATGTCGCGCCTGCTGATTATCAGTGGGGCTACAACCGGATGATGACCGTTGAAGGGCTGTTCGGTGCCGGCGACACGATCGGCGGCAGCGCGCACAAGTTCTCATCGGGGTCCTACACGGAAGGCCGAATCGCAGCCAAGGCGGCGGTCAATTACATCAACGACCTGAAGAATGAAAAACTTCAAGTCAGCGAAAAACAGTGCCAGGATCTGAAGGAGACGATCTACCAGCCTCTGGAGAACTACCAGGTCGGCCGCAACGAGATCGTGGCGGGAACCGTCTCGCCGAGTTACATTCTGCCGATCCATGGCCTTCAGCGTCTCGAAAAGATCATGGACGAATACGTCGGCGGAATCAGCACGAACTACATGACGAACGAGCCCCTGCTCACCCGCGGTTTGGAGTTGCTGGACATGCTGAAGAAGGATCTCAACAATGTCGGGGCCGAAGACTTTCACCAGTTGCAGAGAACATGGGAGCTTCATCATCGGTTCCTGGCTTCGCAGTCGGTCGCCCACCACACGCTGTTCCGCAAGGAGACGCGTTGGCCCGGCTACTACTACCGGGGCGATTTCCCGAAACTCGACGATCAGGATTGGCATTGCCTCACCCTGTCCCGCTATGATCGGGACTCCGATGAGTGGGAGATGGAGAAGGCGCCCGTTCACCACATCATCGACTAAAGATACGGTTCAAGCCCGACAGGGTATACCCCTGCTCGGGCTACGGCCGGCCAGGCCAAAACTTCCATTCCTGTCAATACAAGAGAAGCCGCGAAAGTGGCTGTTTTTGACCCTGCCCGATGACAGGAATGTGAACACGCCGAAACAGAGTTTTCGGTTTCCCCTTGTGCTATAATTCGCCGCCAGTTTTGGCGGGCCAGCTTCCGACCACGGGCGCTGGCCTGTTTTTATAAATGAACGCCAATTCATTGATGACACGATGGCCACAATCAACCAGTTGGTGCGCAAGCCGCGCAAACGCCCTACGAGCAAAAGCAACGTGCCGGCGCTCGCCCGTTGCCCGCAACGACGCGGGGTCTGTACTCGTGTCTATACCACCACTCCAAAGAAGCCCAATTCCGCACTCCGCAAGGTCGCCCGCGTCCGTCTGACCAACGGCTTCGAAGTCACCAGTTACATCGGTGGCGAAGGGCACAATCTCCAAGAACATTCAGTCGTCCTGATCCGTGGCGGTCGCGTCAAGGACCTGCCGGGCGTGCGCTACCACACGGTGCGCGGCAGCCTCGACACCCAGGGGGTTGCGGATCGCCGGCAAGGCCGTTCCAAGTACGGAACCAAGCGGCCCAAAAATTAAAGGGCCTTCGGGAGAGATACCATGCCACGCCGTCGCGATGTCCCGGAACGCCCGATCGACCCGGATCCCAAGTACGGCAAGAAGCTGCTGACCCGCTTCGTCAACGCCTTGATGCGTGACGGCAAGAAGTCGGTGGCGGAACGCATCCTGTACGACGCCCTGGATGAAATCGGCCGGGCACGCGGAGGCGAATCGGTCGAGGTGCTCGAGCAGGCCCTGGAGAACGTCCGCCCGCCGGTCGAGGTCAAGTCCCGCCGGGTTGGCGGCGCGACCTACCAGGTGCCGGTGGAAGTGCGCCCGCAACGCCAGGAGGCGCTCGCGATCCGCTGGATCATCGAATCCTCGCGCAAGCGTTCCGAGACCTCCATGATGCGCCGGCTGGCCGGCGAACTGATGGATGCCGCCGACCAGAAGGGCATCGCCATCAAGAAACGCGAAGACACCCTGAGCATGGCGGAATCCAACCGCGCCTTCTCGCATTACCGCTGGTAAGACCATGGCCCGCAAAACTCCCCTGCAGCGTTACCGGAATATCGGCATCATGGCGCACATCGATGCCGGCAAGACCACGACGACCGAACGCATCCTGTTCTACACCGGCATCTCGCACAAGATCGGCGAGGTGCATGACGGTGCGGCGGTCATGGACTGGATGGAGCAGGAACAGGAGCGAGGCATCACCATCACGTCGGCTGCGACCACCTGCTTCTGGAGCGGGATGGCGCGCGACATGGACACGCACCGCATCAACATCATCGATACGCCCGGCCACGTCGACTTCACGATCGAGGTCGAGCGCTCGCTGCGGGTGCTGGACGGGACCTGCGCGGTGTTCTGCGCGGTCGGCGGCGTCGAGCCGCAGTCCGAGACGGTCTGGCGGCAGGCCAACCGCTACGGCGTGCCGCGCCTGGCGTTCGTCAACAAGATGGACCGGGCGGGTGCCGACTTCGGGCGCGTCGTGGATCAGATCCGAGACCGCCTGCGCGCGGTTCCGGTTCCGGTGCAGCTGCCGGTCGGGGCTTCGGAGGATTTCGTCGGGGTGATCGACCTGATCGAGCAGAAAGCGATTTACTGGAACGAGAACGACATGGGCGCGACCTTCGAACTGAAGGACATTCCGGAGGATATGGCCGCGGCATGCCATGAAGCGCGCGAGCACATGATCGAGGTTGCGGCCGAAGGTGACGACGAGTTGATGGAGAAATACCTGGACGCGGGCGAACTGTCCCCGGGAGACATCCGCAAGGGGCTGAGATTACGCACGCTGCGCAACGAGATCGTGCCGGTGCTGTGCGGTTCCGCCTTCAAGAACAAGGGCGTGCAGGCGATGCTGGACGCAGTGGTGCACTACCTGCCATCGCCGGTGGAAGTCCCCCCCATCAAGGGGCACCTGGACGACGGCGAGGAGGATGTGCGCGAGTCGGATGACGAGGCGCCGTTCTCGGCGCTGGCCTTCAAGGTTGCCACGGACCCGTTCGTCGGCACCTTGACGTTCTTCCGCGTATATTCCGGCGTCCTGAATTCCGGGGATTCCCTGTTCAACCCGCGCAAGCACGGCAAGGAGCGCATCGGGCGCATCCTGCAGATGCATTCCAACCACCGTGAAGAGATCAAGGAAGTGTGTGCCGGGGACATCGCGGCGGCGGTGGGCCTCAAGAACGTGGCGACCGGCGATACGCTATGCTCGCTGAACTCCCCGATCACGCTGGAGCGCATGGAGTTTCCGGAGCCGGTCATCTCCGTGGCAGTGGAACCCAAGACCAAGGCCGACCAGGAAAAGATGGGCGTGGCGCTGCAGAAGCTGGCGCAGGAAGACCCGTCGTTCCGGGTGTCGACGGACGAGGAGTCCGGGCAGACCATCATCTCGGGGATGGGCGAGCTGCACCTTGAGATCATCGTCGACCGGATGCGCCGGGAATTCAGCGTCGAGGCCAACGTGGGCGCCCCGCAGGTCAACTACCGCGAGACCATCCGCAGGCCGATCGAACAGGAGGGCCGATTCGTCCGCCAGACCGGCGGCCGCGGCCAGTATGGCCATGTCTGGCTGAAGATCGAGCCGCAGGAACCCGGCAAGGGTTATGTCTTCGAGAGCAAGATCGTCGGCGGCGTGGTGCCCAAGGAATACATCCCGGCGGTCGGCAAGGGCGTCCAGGAACAGATGCAGAACGGCGTCATCGCCGGCTACCCGGTGGTGGACGTCCGGGTCACCCTGTACGACGGGTCCTACCATGAGGTGGATTCTTCCGAGACCGCGTTCAAGGTGGCGGGCTCGATGGCCTTCCGCGAAGGCGCCCAGAACGCCGACCCGGTACTGCTGGAGCCGATGATGAAAGTGGAAGTGGTGACGCCGGAGGACTACATGGGCGACGTGGTCGGCGACCTCAACCGTCGGCGCGGCATTGTCGGCGGCATGGAAGACTCGCCGAGCGGCAAGGTGATCCGTGCCGAAGTGCCGCTCAAGGAAATGTTCGGTTACGCGACCGATCTGCGTGGCGCGACCCAGGGCCGGGCCACCTACACCATGGAATTTGCGAAATACGCGGAAGTCCCCGGCAGCCTCGCCGAGGACGTGATTTCGCGCAGCCAAACCTAAACCAGGAGACAGAACGATGGCGAAGGAGAAATTCGAGCGCACGAAGCCGCACGTGAACGTGGGGACGATCGGGCACGTGGACCATGGCAAGACGACGCTGACGGCGGCGCTGACGAAGGTGATGTCGGAGACGCACGGCGGCGAGGTGCGGGATTATTCCCAGATCGACAACGCGCCGGAGGAGCGGGAGCGGGGGATCACGATCGCGACCGCGCACGTGGAGTACGAGTCGCAGAACCGTCACTACGCGCACGTGGACTGCCCGGGTCACGCGGACTACGTGAAGAACATGATCACCGGGGCGGCGCAGATGGACGGGGCGATCCTGGTGGTGAGCGCGGCGGACGGCCCGATGCCGCAGACGCGGGAGCACATTTTGCTGGCGCGGCAGGTCGGGGTGCCGCACATCCTGGTGTACCTGAACAAGGCGGACCAGGTGGACGACGCGGAGCTGCTGGAGCTGGTGGAGATGGAGGTTCGGGAGGAGCTGAGCAAGTACGAGTTTCCGGGGGACGACACGCCGATCATCGTGGGTTCGGCGCTGAAGGCGCTGGAGGGCGACGCGGGCGAGCACGGGGTCGGCTCGATCGTGCAGCTGATCGACGCGATGGACGCGTACATTCCGGAGCCGGAGCGGGCGATCGACGGGGACTTTTTGATGCCGGTGGAGGACGTGTTCACGATTTCCGGCCGCGGCACGGTGGTGACGGGCCGGGTGGAGCGCGGCGTGGTGCAGGTGAACGACGAGGTGGAGATCGTGGGGATCCGGGAGACGCAGCAGACGATCTGCACGGGAGTGGAGATGTTCCGGAAGCTGTTGGACGAGGGTCGCGCGGGGGACAACATCGGGGCCTTGCTTCGGGGCACGAAGCGCGAGGAGGTGGAGCGCGGGCAGGTGCTGTGCAAGCCGGGCTCGATCACGCCGCACACGGAGTTTTCTGCGGAGGTATACATTCTGTCGAAGGACGAGGGGGGCCGGCACACGCCGTTCTTTACGGGGTACCGGCCGCAGTTCTACTTTCGGACGACGGACGTGACGGGGGCGGTGACGCTGCCGGAGGGGACGGAGATGGTGATGCCGGGGGACAACGTGTCGATGGCCGTGGCGTTGGGCGCGCCGATTGCGATGGAGGAAGGCCTGCGCTTCGCGATTCGGGAAGGCGGGCGCACGGTCGGCGCCGGCGTCGTCACCAAGATCTCCAAGTAACACATTTCGAATAACCGCAGACTGAATCGAACCATGGCCGCTCCAAAGAAAAAAGCCCGCCAACCGAAAACGGAAACTGCGGTATCCGAAGCGGTTTCGGCTGCACCGAAGAAAGGGAAGGGCCGCTACAGCAGCCTGCGGCTGCGGTTGAAGGCGTTCGACCACCGGCTGGTGGACCAGTCGGCGAAAGAGATCGTCGAGACGGCGCGGCGCACCGGAGCCCAGGTGCACGGGCCGATCCCGCTGCCGACCCGGATGGAGCGATTTACCGTGCTGATTTCCCCGCATGTCGACAAGGATGCGCGTGACCAGTACGAAATCCGCACCCACAAACGCATGATCGACATCATCAACCCCTCCGAGAAGACGGTGGACGCGTTGATGAAGCTGGACCTGCCCGCCGGCATCAATGTCCAGCTCAAGTAAAGGGACGGAATCATGGGCCTCGGCATCATCGGAACCAAGATCGGCATGACGCGGCTGTTTCGCGACAGCGGCGAGTCCGTGCCGGTGACGCTGGTTTCGGTGGACGCCAACCGGGTGGTGCGCGTGAAGACCGGGGAATCGGACGGCTATGCAGCCGTGCAGATGAGCTACGGCACCCGTCCGGCGAAACGGATGCGCCGCCCGCTGGCGGGCGAAATCAAGCAGATCGGGCTGGAGACCGCCCGCGGCCTCAAGGAATTCAGGGTCGACGCGGACGAGGAGATTCCGGAGGTTGGCGCTGAAGTCGGCGCGGACCTGTTCGAAGTCGGACAGAAGGTCAACGTCAGCGGCACCACGATCGGCAAGGGCTTCGCCGGCACGATCAAGCGGCACAACTTCCGCGGCCAGGACCGCTCGCACGGCAATTCGCTGTCGCACCGGGTGATGGGCGCGACCGGACAGTGCCAGTTCCCGGGGCGCGTGTTCAAGGGCAAGAAGATGCCCGGGCGCATGGGCGGCAAGCAGGTCACCCAGCGCAACCTGGAAGTGGTCCAGGTCAACAGCGAAGAGCAACTGCTTTGGATTCGCGGCGCCGTTCCGGGCGCCACCGGCGGACGGGTGGTTGTCCGCCCGGCGCAGTGAGGGAATGGACATGGAACTGAAGACCCGCGATACCCAGGCTGCCGTGACCGTCGCAGACGAGTGCTTTGGCGTGGCATTTCACGAGGCGCTGATTCACCAGGCGGTGGTGACCTACGCGCAGCGGGGCCGCCAGGGGACATCCGCGCAGAAGAATCGCGCCGCGGTCCGTGGCGGCGGCGCCAAGCCCTGGCGCCAGAAAGGCACCGGGCGAGCCCGGGCCGGAAGCATCCGCTCGCCGATCTGGCGCGGCGGGGGTGTGACGCACCCGGCGACCAATCGCACGTACAACGCCAAGCTGAACAAGAAGATGTACCGCCACGCGATGCGTTCGATCTTCTCCGAACTGCTGCGCCAGGAACGCCTGCACGTCGTGGAATCGTTCGATCTGCCGGAGCCGAAGACCCGGCTTGCGCGCGAGAAACTTGAGGGGCTCGGCCTGACCAGCGTCCTGATCCTGGTCGAGCGCATGGAGCCGAACGTATTCCTGGCCGTCCGCAATCTGCCGAACTACGATGCCTGCGAAGTGAACGCAGTGGATCCGGTATCGCTGCTGCGATACGAACATGTGCTGGTGACCCGGTCGGCGCTGAGCCTTCTGGAACAACGCCTGGGGGGTGCGGCGTCATGAGCATGTTCGGAAAGATCAAGAGTCTCTTCAGGGGCAAGCCGAAGGAGGCGCCCGCCGAGGAAGTCAAGAAGATTGACAAGCCGGAGGCTGAGGCCAAGCCGGCTGCGGCGAAGAAAGCCGAGGCCGTTCCGGCGAAGCCGGCCAAGCCGAAACCCGCCCCGGCCGTCGCCAAGAAGCCCAGCGAAGAACGCCTGAGCCAGGTGATCCTGGGTGCCCGGATGTCCGAGAAATCGGTGCGCCTGGCGGAAAGCGAGCAGCATGTCTTCGAGGTGAAGACGGACGCGACCCGCGACGAAGTCAAGCATGCGGTGGAGACGATGTTCGACGTAAAGGTTGATGGCGTGCGGGTGGCCAACGTCCGCGGCAAGGTCAAGCGCCGGGGTCGCCGCAGTGACTGGAGCAAGGCCTATGTGCGGCTTGCGCCCGGGCAGACCATCGAAGGCGCGGAGATCGGGGCATGACCGTCGTCAAGGCTCGCCCGACTTCCCCCGGCCGCCGGTTCCGCACCAGCGTCCGTACGCCGGATTTGCATCGCGGCAAGCCGCATCGGGCACTGGTTTCGGGCCAGTCGAAGACGGGGGGGCGCAACAACCAGGGGCGCATCACCACCCGCCACATCGGCGGTGGCCACAAGCAGCTCTACCGGACAATTGATTTTCGCCGCAACAAGGACGATATCCCGGCCCGGGTGGAGCGGATCGAATACGACCCGAACCGCAGCGCGCACATTGCCCTGCTGCTGTATGCGGACGGGGAGCGGCGGTACATCATTGCCGCCGAGGGCCTGAAGGCAGGGATGGAAGTGATGTCCGGCGACAAGGCGCCGATCTCCCCGGGCAACTGCCTGCCCTTGCGGAACATGCCGGTCGGCATCATGGTGCATTGCGTGGAACTGCGCCCCGGTGGCGGCGCACGCCTGGCGCGCAGCGCAGGTGCATACGTCCAGTTGCTGGCCCGTGAAGGCGCTTACGCCACGCTGCGGCTACGTTCCGGCGAGATGCGCAAGGTGCTGAGCGAGTGCCGCGCGGCGGTCGGCGAAGTGGGCAATGCGGAACATTCCCTGGCCAAGCTCGGCAAGGCCGGCGCGAAGCGCTGGCGCGGAGTGCGCCCGACGGTGCGCGGCGTGGCCATGAACCCGGTCGATCACCCGCACGGCGGCGGCGAGGGCAAGACCTCCGGCGGCCGCCATCCGGTCACCCCTTGGGGCGTGCCGACCAAAGGACACAAGACCCGGCACAACAAGCGGACCAATTACCTGATCGTCCGCCGCCGACACAAGAAACAACGGTAATGCCATGTCACGTTCACTGAAGAAAGGCCCGTTCGTCGACCATCACCTGATGGCCAAGGTGCGCGAGGCCGTCGAGAACAACGACCGCCGCCAGATCAAGACCTGGTCGCGGCGTTCCATGATCGTGCCGGAGATGGTCGGACTGACGCTGGCCGTGCACGACGGCCGCCGGCATGTCCCGGTGCTGGTCAACGAGAACATGGTGGGACACAAGCTCGGAGAATTCGCGCTGACGCGCACGTTCCGGCAACATGCGGGCGACCGCAAGGCGAAAGCATGATGGAAACGCGTTGCGTCTCCCGCTACCAGCGCATCAGCCCACGCAAGTGCCGGCTGGTGGCCAACCAGGTGCGCAGCCTGCCGGTTGGGGAAGCCCTGGAAATCCTGCGCTTCTCGCCGCACAAGGCGGCGCAGTTGATGCGCAAGACCATGGAGTCGGCGCTGGCCAACGCGGAGCACAATCACGGCGCGGACATCGACCTGCTGCGGGTGAGCCGCGTAACGGTCGACGAAGGGCCGGTGTTCAAGCGTTTCCGCCCGCGCGCCCGGGGCCGGGTCGGAAGGATCCTGAAGCGCACCAGCCACATCACGGTCGTGCTGAGCGACGCGGAGGAGTAAGCATGGGACAGAAAGTCAATCCGATCGGATTCCGCCTCGGCATCATGACCGACTGGAACTCGAACTGGTACGCGGAGGGCACCGAATACCGCGACCAGCTCAACAATGACCTGATGGTCCGCGATTTCCTGCGCCACAAGCTGTCGCAGGCTTCGGTCAGCCGTATCCGGATCGAGCGGCGCAACGACACGGCCGAGATCACCATCCATACGGCCCGCCCCGGAATCGTGATCGGCAAGAAGGGCAACGACATCGAGATCCTGCGCCGCGAAGTCGCGCAGATGATGGGCCTGGCTCTCGGCACGGTCAAGATCAACATCGATGAAATCCACAACCCGGAAGTGGACGCCCACCTGGTGGCCGAGAGTGTCGCCCAGCAGTTGGAAGGGCGCATCATGTACCGGCGCGCCATGAAGCGGGCCGTGCAGAACGCCATGCGGCTCGGCGTCCAGGGAATCAAGCTGAACGTGGCCGGACGTCTCAACGGCGCCGAGATCGCGCGCAGCGAATGGTGCCGCGAAGGCCGGGTTCCGCTGCATACCCTGCGCGCGGACATTGATTACGGATTCGCCGAGGCGCGGACCACCTACGGCATTATCGGCGTCAAGGCCTGGATCTTCAACGGCGAGATCGGCGGGCCGGACGGACCGCTCGGCAAGTAACGGAGACCGCCGCCATGATGCAACCCAAGCGCACCCGCTACCGCAAGCAGCAGAAAGGCCGCAACCGGGGCCTGTCGCAGCGCGGGCACAAGGTCAGCTTCGGCGAGTACGGTCTGAAGGCGACCACGGGAGGGCGCCTGACTGCTCGCCAGATCGAGGCGGCCCGGCGGGCCATGACCCGTCACATCCGGCGCGGCGGCAAGATCTGGATCCGGGTGTTCCCGGATGTTCCGGTGACCAAGAAGCCGCTGGAGTCGCGTCAGGGCAAGGGCAAGGGCAACGTCGAGTACTGGGTCGCCAAGATCCAGCCGGGCCGCATGCTTTATGAAATCGAAGGCGTCCAGGAGGACCTGGCGCGCGAGGCGTTTCGTCGTGCTGCCGCCAAGCTGCCGGTCCAGACCACCTTCGCGCACCGGACGTTGGCCTGATGGACATGCAGGCCCTGCGCGCGAAAGATGACGCGGAACTGCGTGCCGAACTGCTGCGCCTTCGGCGCAGCGAGTTCGAGATGCGGATGCAAGTGCGCATCGGGCAGTTGGCGCGCAACCACGCCTTCCGGGAGGCGCGTCGCGACATTGCCCGGATCAAGACATTGATGACGGAACGTCGTCAGGGAGAGAACCAATGAGCGAGAAGATCCGCTCCGTGATCGGCCAGGTGGTCAGCGACCGCATGGACAAGACGGCGTCGGTCGAGGTGGTGCGTCAGCTCCGCCATCCCCTGTACGGCAAGTACATTCGCCGGTCGACCAAGGTCCTGGTGCACGACGAGGAGAACCAGGCGCACATCGGCGACCGCGTGCGGATTCGCGAGTGCCGCCCGCACTCCAAGCACAAGGCCTGGGAATTGGTCGAGGTTCTCAAGGCGGCGACGGAGGGGAGCTCGTGATCCAGGTCGAGACCATGCTGGATGCGGCCGACAACAGCGGCGCGCGCAAGGTGCAGTGCATCAAGGTGCTGGGCGGGTCCCGCCGGCGCTATGCGCGGATCGGCGACGTGATCAAGGTCAGCGTCAAGGATGCGATCCCGCGCGGCAAGGTGCGCAAGGGTGAAGTGCTGAACGCGGTGGTGGTGCGCACGGCGCACGGCGTCCGGCGCGGCGACGGTTCGTCGATTCGCTTCGACCGCAATGCCGCCGTGCTGCTGAACAACCAGATGCAGCCGATCGGCACCCGCGTGTTCGGTCCGGTCACCCGGGAACTGCGCTCGGAGAGATTCATGAAGATCATTTCACTGGCGCCGGAGGTGCTGTGAGGAATCATGAACAGGATCCGCAAAGGCGACACGGTCGTGGTCATGGTCGGCAAGGATCGTGGCCGGCAGGGCACGGTCCTGCGCATGCTGCAGGGCAACCGGGTCGTGGTGGAAGGCCTGAACCTGGTGAAGCGGCACACCAAGCCGAACCCGCAGGCCGGCCGGCAGGGCGGCATTGTCGAGCGCGAAGCGCCGCTGGACCTCTCCAACGTGCAGATCTACAACCCGACCACCCAGCGCCCGGACCGGGTCGGTTTCCGCAGCTTGGAAGACGGACGCAAGGTCCGCTTCTTCAAGTCCAACGATGAAGTCATCGACATCTGAGGTTGCCATGGCCCGTCTGAAGCAGCAATACCTGGAAGAGATTCGCCCCCAGTTGCAGGAAGCGCTCGGGGTGAACAGCCCGATGGCCGTTCCCCGGATCGAGAAGATCACCCTGAACATGGGATTGGGCGCGAGTGCGCGCGACAAGAAAACCATCCAGAACGCGTTGGACGACCTGAAGCGCATCACCAGTCAGACGCCGGTGGTGACCCGGGCGCGCAAGTCGGTGGCCGGATTCTCCATCCGGGACGGCTGGCCGGTCGGTTGCCGGGTTACGCTGCGCCGGACCCTGATGTACGAGTTCCTGGACCGGCTGATCAACATCGTGATCCCCCGGATGCGTGATTTTCGCGGGTTGCCGGTGCGTTCCTTCGACGGGCGCGGCAATTACAGCATGGGCATCCCCGAGCAGATCGTCTTCCCCGAGATCGACTACGACACGATCGACCAGATGCGGGGACTGGACGTGACCATTACCACCAATGCGCGCGACGACGCCCAGGCCGAGGCACTGCTGCGCGCGTTCAAATTTCCCCTGCGGAGTTGAAGCATGGCCAAAGTCAGCATGATTCAGAGAGACCGCCGGCGCCAGCGCTTGGTGCGAAGCTATGCCAAGCGTCGCGCTGCCGCGCGTGCCATTATCAAGGACCCGAACAGCACGCTGGAGCAGCGTCTGGCCGCCCAGGAGACGCTGCAGAAGATGCCGCGGGACTCCTCGCCGATCCGCCTGCGCAACCGGTGCAGCATTACCGGTCGGCCACGGGGCTATTACCGCCGCTTTGGCCTGGGGCGCAACAAGCTTCGCGAGGCCGCCATGCGCGGCGACATCCCGGGCCTGACCAAGGCCAGCTGGTGAGGACAAGGCCATGAGCATGCAAGATCCGATCGCCGATATGCTGACCCGCATCCGTAATGCCCAACAGGCTCGGCATGAGACGGTGGAAATGGGATATTCGAAGCACCGCGAGTCGGTCGTCCGGGTGCTGCGCGACGAGGGCTACCTCACCGGTTACGAGGTCGAGGAGGGTCAGCCCTGCAATCGCCTTCGGATCACTTTGAAGTACCACGAAGAAAAGCCGGTGATCAACCGTCTGCGCCGAGTCAGCCGCCCGGGCTTGAGGATCTATCGCGGCGCGCGCGATTTGCCGTGGATCCGGGGAGGGCTCGGCATCGCGGTGGTGTCGACTTCGCACGGCGTCATGACCGACCATGAGGCCCGAAAGGGTGGACATGGCGGCGAGATCCTCTGCACCGTGGAGTAAACGATGTCGCGTATTGCCAGTCGCCCCATTCCACTGCCGGACAAGGTCGAGTTTTCCATGGCCGGCCAGCAGGTGACGGTCAAGGGGCCGAAAGGGGAACTTTCGCTGCAGTTGGCGGATCCAGTCCGCGTGCGCGAAGAAGACCGCGTGGTGTACTTCGATGCGCCTCCGCAAGCGTCTGCACTGGCGGGGACGATGAATTCCCTGTTGACGAACAACATCAAGGGCGTCCAGGAAGGCTATTCGAAGAAGCTGGAACTGGTCGGTGTCGGCTACCGGGCGCAGATGCGCGGCAAGGCCCTGAACCTGAATCTCGGCTTTTCGCACCAGATCAATTACACCCCGCCCGAGGGCGTGACTCTGCAGACTCCCAGCCAGACCGAAGTGGTGGTGTCTGGGATCGACAAGCAGAAGGTCGGCCAGGTGGCAGCGGAAATTCGCGCCTACCGGCCGCCGGAACCGTACAAGGGCAAGGGCGTGCGCTACAGCGACGAGCGGGTGCTGCGAAAGGAGGCGAAGAAGAAATGAGCCGTCTCGACCAGGTTCGCGGCCGGCGGATGCGCCGGGTTCGCACCCGGCTGGAGGATTCCAGCCGGCACCGGATGACCGTGCACCGCACGGAGCGGCACGTGTATGCCCAGGTGCTCAGCCCGGACGGTTCCCAGGTGATTGTCCAGGCATCGACCCTGAGCCCGGAGTTGCGCAAAAAGCTCAAAACCACCG
This sequence comes from uncultured candidatus Poriferisulfidus sp., assembly GCA_965204575.1. Taxonomy (GTDB): domain Bacteria; phylum Pseudomonadota; class Gammaproteobacteria; order Poriferisulfidales; family Poriferisulfidaceae; genus Poriferisulfidus. The sequence continues at coordinate 1,639,080 of OZ241993.1, read as the reverse complement.
GCAACTGCGAAGCGGCCGGGCAGGTTGGGCGCATGGTGGCGGAACGGGCGCTCAAGGCGAAGGTGGAAGAGGTCTGGTTCGACCGCGGACGATTCCGCTATCACGGCCGCGTGCGCGCGCTGGCGGAAGCCGCGCGGGAAGCGGGGCTCAAGTTCTGAGGAGATAAGAATGGCGACGAATCTTGAAGTTCTGCAAGGCAGCGAAGAGCTGGTCGAGAAAATGGTCGCGGTCAACCGCGTGGCCAAGGTCGTCAAGGGCGGCCGGCAGTTCGGCTTTACCGCGCTGACCGTGGTCGGCGACCGCAACGGCCGCGTCGGAGTCGGTTACGGCAAGGCGCGCGAGGTGCCGCTGGCCATCCAGAAGAGCATGGAGAAGGCGCGACGGTCCATGATCACGGTGCCGCTTCGCGATGGCACCCTGTACTATCCGGTCACCGGCACGCACGGCGCGGCGCGGGTCTACATGCAACCCGCCTCCGAAGGTACCGGGATCATCGCCGGCGGACCGATGCGCGCCGTCTTCGAGGTGCTCGGCGTGCACAACGTGCTGGCCAAGTGCATCGGCTCGCGCAATCCGATCAACACCGTCTACGCCACCCTCAAGGGGTTGCAGTCCATCCAGTCGCCGGAACAGGTGGCCGAGAAACTCGGCAAGTCGGCGGCCGAAATGAAGGAGCGCATGCAATGGCAAAAAGCCTGAAGGTCACTCTGGTGAAGAGCCTGATCGGCCGCTTGCCGGATCACCGGGCCTGCGTGCGCGGCCTGGGCCTGCGTCGCCTGCACCAGACTGTCGAGGTGCAGGATACGCCGCAGAATCGCGGCATGGTGCGCAAGGTCGACTACCTGCTCGAAGTGGAGGAGAACTGATGCGCCTCAACACCCTGACGCCGCCGTCCGGCAGCCGCCGCCCGCGCAAGCGCGTGGGGCGCGGCATCGGCAGCGGGACCGGCAAGACCGCGGGACGGGGCCACAAGGGCCAGAAGTCGCGCTCCGGAGGCTATCACAAGACCGGCTTCGAGGGCGGCCAGATGCCCCTGCAGCGCCGCCTGCCCAAATCCGGCTTCCGCTCGCATCGGCCGCTGTGCGCCGAGGTGGGTACCGGTCGCCTGGAGAGCCTGGACGAACCGACCGTGACGCTGGACTCCCTGCGCAGCGCCGGGCTGGTGCCGGGCCACGCGGTGCGCGCGAAGATCATGCTGCGCGGCGAATTGACCCGGGCGTACGCCGTGCAGGGGATTGCGGTGACCCGCGGTGCGCGCGCAGCCATCGAAGCGGCTGGCGGAGAGATCCAGGAGTAAACCGTGGCGCCTCCCAAAGCCTCGCCGTTCTCCGAGTTGCGCCAACGCCTCCTGTTCGTGGTGGGCGCGTTGATCGTCTATCGCATCGGGACCTACATTCCGGTGCCGGGCGTGGACCCCAGTGCGCTGGCCCGCTTCTTCGAACAGCAAAGCGGCACCATCATCGACTTGTTCAACATGTTCTCGGGCGGTGCGCTGGAGCGCCTCAGCATCCTGGCGCTGGGCATCATGCCGTACATCTCGTCCGCGATCATCATGCAGTTGATGACCGCCGTGATCCCGAGCCTCAAGGAATTGCGCAAGGAAGGGGAGCAGGGGCGGCGGCAGATCACCCAGTACACGCGTTACGGCACCCTGGCCCTGGCCACGTTCCAGGCCGGCGGCGTGTCGGTGGCGCTGCAAAGCCAGGGCATCGCGCTTTACACCGGCTACGGCTTCGCGGTCACCGCCATCATCACCTTGGTGACGGGGACCATGTTCCTGATGTGGCTCGGCGAGCAGATCACGGAGCGCGGCATCGGCAACGGAATCTCGCTGATCATCTTCACCAGCATCGTCGCCGGTCTGCCGACCGCAGTCGGTGGCACCCTGGAGCTGGCCAGCACCGGCGAACTGTCGTCCGCGCTGGTGGTGCTCCTGTTTGCCCTGGTTCTGGCCATCACCGCGTTCGTCGTGTTCATCGAACGCGGGCAGCGCCGCATCACGGTCAACTATGCCCGACAGCAGCAGGGCCGGCATGTCGCCATGCAGTCGACGCACCTGCCGTTCAAGCTCAACATGGCCGGCGTCATCCCGCCGATCTTCGCCTCCAGCATCATCCTGTTCCCGGCCACGTTCGGGCAATGGGCCGGCACGGCCGAAGGCATGGGCTGGTTGCGCGACCTGTCGGCTACCTTGGGGCCGGGGCAGCCGCTGTACGTGCTGTTCTATGCGGTCGCCATCGCGTTCTTCTGTTTCTTCTATACCGCGCTGGTGTACGATTCCAAGGACACCGCGGACAACCTGAAGCGCTCCGGCGCATTCATCCCGGGCATCCGCCCGGGCGCGCAGACGGCCCGCTACATCGACACCGTGATGACCCGCCTGACCGCGGTCGGCGCGATGTACATCGTGTTCGTGTGCTTGCTGCCCGAGTTCCTGATCCTAGGCCTGAGCGTTCCGTTTTATTTCGGCGGGACTTCGCTGCTGATCATCGTGGTGGTGGTGATGGATTTCATTGCCCAGCTGCAGACGCACCTGATGTCGCACCAGTACGAAGGGCTGCTGAAGAAAGCCGAGGCGCGGGGCATGCGCTCCCGCAGCCTCCTGCGATAAGAGGAGGACCCCATGAAAGTCCAGGCTTCCGTCAAACGAATCTGCCGTCACTGCAAGATCGTGCGCCGCAACGGCGTGGTGCGCGTGATTTGCAGGATTCCCCGCCACAAGCAACGGCAGGGTTGATACGGTAAAATATACCCTTTTTACGCGCACGAAAAATCATGGCACGAATTGCAGGCGTCAACCTCCCCGATCACAAGCATACGGTGATCGCGTTGCAGTCCATTTTTGGCATCGGACGCAGCCGGGCGGTGGCGATTTGCACAGCCTGCTCGGTGAATCCGGCGGAGAAGTTGGGCAGCCTCAGCGAGGGGGAGTTGGGCACGCTGCGCGAGGCGGTCGGAAAGTACACCATCGAGGGCGACCTGCGCCGCGAGACCGCCATGAGTATCAAGCGCCTGATGGACCTCGGCTGCTACCGGGGGGTGCGCCATCGGCGCAGCCTGCCGCTGCGCGGCCAACGAACCCGAACCAACGCACGCACCCGAAAAGGGCCGCGTCGCCCCATCCGCAAGTAATCCATGGCTGCTCCTAAATCCAAGACCTCCACCCGGGCGCGCAAGAAGGTTCGCCGGACATTGACCGACGGGATCGCGCACATCCGCGCCTCGTTCAACAACACGATCGTGACCATCACCGACCTGCAAGGCAACACCCTGTGCTGGGCGACCTCCGGGGGGTCCGGCTTCAAGGGTTCCCGCAAGAGTACTCCGTTTGCCGCTCAGGTCGCGGCTTCGCGGGTCGGCAAGGAAGCCCTGGAGTTCGGGATTCGCAACCTGGAAGTCCGGGTGCGCGGGCCGGGACCGGGCCGCGAGTCGGCCATGCGGGCATTGAACGCAAGCGGTTTCCGAATCACCAACATCCGGGACATCACCCCGGTTCCGCATAACGGCTGCCGCCCGCCGAAGCGGCGCCGCGTCTGAGGGCAGGGTCATGGCACGATACCTCGGACCCCGATGCAAGCTCATGCGACGCGAGGGCACCAACCTGGAGCTCAAGTCGCCGGTGCGCGAACTGGACAAAAAGTGCAAGCTCGACGTGCCGCCGGGCAGCAAGGGTGGACGCGGAGGCCGGCGCGGGCGGATTTCCGACTACGGCCTGCAATTGCGCGAGAAGCAGAAACTGCGCCGCCTGTACGGCGTGCTTGAGCGGCAGTTCCGCAACTACTACAAGAAAGCCTCGCAGGCCAAGGGTTCGACCGGGGACAACCTGATGCGCCTGCTGGAGTGCCGGCTGGACAACGTGGTGTACCGAATGGGCTTCGGCACGACCCGGGCGGAATGCCGCCAGATCGTCTCGCACAAGGGCATTGAGGTGAACGGCAAGATAGTCAACATTCCGTCGTATTCGGTCGAGGCCGGCGACGTGGTCGCCGTGCGCGAGAAGATGCGGGAGCAGGTGCGGATCAGGGACGCGATCGGCATCGCCAAGCAGCAGGGCCTGCCGGACTGGGTGGACGTCGATTTCGACAAGCTCGAAGGGACCTTCAAGCAACCTCCGGCGCGTGAAGAGATTTACAGGGAAGTCAACGAGTCTCTAGTCGTTGAGTTCTATTCGAAATAATCCTGAAGAGGACTGGAAGAATGCTGAGCAGCGAACTGATGGTGCCCCGCGTGGTGGAAGCCAAGTACACGGCCGGCCGCGAGGCACGGGTGGTGTTGGAGCCGATGGAGCGGGGGTTCGGGCACACGCTCGGGAACGCGTTGCGCCGGGTCTTGCTGTCGTCCATCCCGGGCTCGGCCATCACCGAGGTCGAGATTGAGGGCGTGAAGCACGAATACGACACGCTCGACGGGGTGCAGGAGGACGTGGTCGACATCCTGCTCAACCTCAAGGGCGTCGCCATTCGCATGCATGAACGGGTCAAGGCCGAACTGCACCTGCAGAAGAGCGGCCCGGGGGTCGTGTGCGCGGGCGACATCGAGATCGGCCATGACATCGAGATCGCAAACCCGGATCACGTAATTGCGCACCTGACCGAAGCCGGTTCGCTGGATATGCGGCTGAAGATCGAACGGGGTCGCGGGTACGTCCCGGTTCCGGCACGCCGGCGCGACGACCAGGAACATTCCATCGGCACCCTGCTGCTGGACGCGAGTTTCAGCCCGATCCGACGGGTGGCCTACCACGTGGAGAATACCCGCGTGGAGCAGCGCACCGATCTGGACAAGCTGGTACTGAATCTGGAGACGAACGGGACTGTCGAGCCAGAAGAAATCATTCGCATGGCTGCGGTGATCCTGAGCGAGCAATTGTCGGTGCTGGTTGGCCTCGAAGGCGAGGTGATGCGCCCGGTTCCGGCTCACACGACGGAGGTCGACCCAGTCTTCAAACTGCCGATCGACGAACTGGAGCTGGGAGTCCGCTCGATCAACAGTCTCAAGCAGGAAAACATCTTCTTCGTGGGCGACCTGGTGCAGAAGGGCGAGGACGAACTGATGAAGCAGACGCCGAATATCGGGGTGAAGACCGTCGCGGAAATCAAGCAGGCCCTGGCGGCACGCGAACTCACGCTGGCCATGAAGATCGAGAACTGGCCTCCCGCCGACCTGGTGCGCGGACGCACGCCGCTGTTCTGAGGAATCCGCCATGCGCCACCGAAAGGCCGGCCGCCGCCTGAATCGAACCTCGGCACACCGCCGCGCCATGTTCCGCAACATGGCGGTGTCGCTGCTGCAGCACGAGGGGATCCATACCACTTTGCCGAAAGCCAAGGAACTGCGCCGGGTCGTCGAGCCGCTGATCACGTTGGCCGGCGAGGACACGTTGGCTCGTCGTCGCCGTGCGTTCGACAAACTGCGCGATCGGCAGATCGTTGGAAAATTGTTCACTGAATTGGGCCCGAAATACAAGGATCGCCCGGGGGGCTACCTGCGGGTTCTCAAGAATGGCTACCGACCGGGCGACAACGCCCCGATGGCCTATGTCGAGTTGGTAGACCGGGAGGCTAGCCTGGAAACGGAAGCAGAAGCGCCTGCTCCCGAAACTGTCGAAGAATCTGCTGAAACTACGGAATAAGCGAAACCTGCTCTCGGGCGTATCGGATTACGCCTAACGCACTGCCTGAACCTTCAACATCCGGGATTAGCATTCCGGCAGGTGTGCATTGATTCCATAGGCATGACTCTCACTGAAGCGGCGACACATTTAGGGGTCAGCCGGGGGCAACTCTCAAAAGTCGTGAATGGTCGTTCGGGCATTTCTCCGGAAATGGCCGTTCGCATTAGCAAGGTTTTTGGTGGCAGTGCGCGGATCTGGTGCCGCATGCAGGCGGCTTATGACTTTGCCCGTACGCTGGAGAGCGCTGGCACCATTAAGGTTGGCCGTTGGCACCCCGGAGCAACATGAATGGTTGTCTACCCCGGCTTTCCGGTTTCAGTTCAACGCACAACCTGTGCGATAATTTTGTCTGCATGTAGACGCTATGGCTACGCGCGAGAATTTAGACATGACTCGATGGAATCTATCTATTTCTGAAAAGACGGACAGAGCAGTTCGCTCCTATCTTATGCGTATTGGCGGCAAGAAAGGAGACCTGTCTCGATTTGTCGATGAGGCAGCACGTCGCCACGTGTTTGACTTGACCATCCGTGAAATTAAAGACCGCAATAGTTCGCACGATCAACAGGAAATCCTCGATCTGATTGACGAGGAAGTGGATACCGTGCGTGCGGCTCGTACTTGATACCAACATCCTAGTCAGTGCCCTTATTACTAAGGGTACCTCGCCGGAACGGCTGTATCAGGCCTGGATGCGTGGCAGAATCGAACTTGTTACATCAAAGGCTCAAATTGCTGAGCTGTCTGAAGTTCTTGTCCGTCCTCGTATTCGAAAGTTTGTAGATATTAGCCATGCGGCGACTCTTGTCGAAAACATCGACACGTTCGCGTTCATTATGGATTCACCACCAGACGTGGATTTGTCTCCCGACCCTAAAGACAACCCGATTTTGGCTCTGGCAATTGCCGGGCATGCTGATCTTATCGTCTCTGGTGACAAAAGACATATGCATGCTTGCGTTGGGCGAGGCTGAAGGCATTCCTATCGTGACCGCACGCGAAGCTTTGCTACGTTTGAGGAAAGGCGTTTAAGGATTTTTCTTCAACTCTGTTCCAGCGCTGGTGCCAGAAACTGTCCGGTATAAGACCGCTTGTTGCGCGCAACTTTCTCCGGTGGGCCTTCGGCGACAATCCGTCCGCCTGCTTGACCGCCTTCCGGGCCGAGATCAATGATCCAGTCGGCAGTCTTGATGACGTCCAGATTGTGCTCGATCACGATCACGGTATTGCCGCGGTCGCGCAATTGATGCAGGACGTGCAGCAGGAGCTTGATGTCATGAAAATGCAGCCCGGTGGTCGGTTCGTCCAGGATGTAGAGAGTCTTCCCGGTCCCGCGCTTGGACAATTCGCGTGACAGTTTGATGCGTTGGGCTTCCCCCCCTGACAAGGTGGTGGCGCTCTGCCCGAGGTGGAGATAGGGCAGGCCGACCTGCGCCAAGGTGTCGAGCTTGCGGCGTATCACGGGGATATTTTCGAAGAATTCGCGGGCCGTCTCGACCGTCATGTCGAGGACTTCCGCTATGTTCTTGTTCTTGTAGCGGATGTCGAGCGTCTCCCGGTTGTACCGCAGTCCCCCGCAGACATCGCAGGGCACGTAAACATCGGGCAGGAAGTGCATTTCAACCTTGATGACGCCGTCGCCCTGGCAGGCTTCGCAACGGCCGCCCCGGACATTGAAACTGAACCGGCCCGGCCGGTAACCCCGGGAACGGGCTTCCTGGGTACCCGCGAACAGTTCCCGCACCGGGCCGAACAGGCCGGTGTAAGTGGCCGGGTTCGAACGGGGAGTACGCCCGATCGGGCTCTGATCAATACGGATAACCTTGTCGATCAGGTCCAGGCCCTCTAGCTTTTCGCAAGGGCCGGGAATCCAATCCTTCGGTTGGATCATCTGCCCGTACAGGGTGTCGTTCACGAGTGTTGACTTTCCGGACCCAGAGACGCCGGTGACGCAGGTGAGGAGGCCGACCGGGATCGACACGTCCAAGTCGCGCAGGTTGTTGCCAGAGGCCTTGCGGACGATCAACTGCCGGTCTTTCTGCGCGCGTACCCGTTGCGTGGGGATTTCGATCTTCTGCTGCCCTGAAAGGTATTGGGCTGTCAAAGAGTCCTTCACTCGGGAGACTTCTTCCGCCGAGCCTTGGGCGACTACGCGGCCGCCATGGATTCCTGCACCGGGGCCGAGGTCGACCAGGTGGTCGGCGCTGCGCATGGCGCTTTCGTCGTGCTCCACGACGATGACGGTGTTTCCGAGATCGCGCAGGTGGGCGAGCGTCCTCAGGAGCCGGGCATTGTCCCGTTGGTGCAGGCCGATGGACGGCTCGTCCAGGATGTAAGTTACGCCGACCAACCCGGCACCGATCTGGCTGGCCAGGCGGATGCGCTGCGCTTCGCCGCCGGACAGGGTTTCGGCGCGACGCTCCAGGCTCAGGTACTCCAGGCCGACATCAACCAAAAACCGAAGCCGTTGGCCAATTTCGGCAATGATCTTTGCGGCAATTTGCGCCCGGTACCCGGGAAGATCCAACCTTTCGAAGAATCCGAAGACATCGGCAATGGGCCAGTGCAGCAATTGGGGCAGGGGGGTGCCGTCGATAAAGACGTTTCGGGCGGCCTCGCACAGGCGCTCGCCTTCGCAGGCCGGGCAGGCGCGCTGACTGCGGTAGCGCGAGAGTTCGTCGCGCACGGCCGGAGATTCCGTGTCGCGGTAGCGGCGCTCCATGTTCGGGAGCACACCCTCGAACGGATGCCGGGAACGCATCCGGCGCCCATGGGTGTCGGTGTATTCAAACGTGATGGATTCGCCGTTGGAGCCGTACAGGATGATGTCGCGCGCACGGCGCGGCAGGCGCTGGAAGGGAGTATCGACGGAAAACTTGTAACGCTTTGCCAAGGTTTTGATCATCCGGAAATAGGCCACGTTCCGCGAATCCCATCCGCGGATCGCGCCGTGGCGCAGGGAACGGTCGGAATGGATCACCTTGGCCTCGTCGAAGAACGTCTGCACGCCGAGGCCGTCGCATTCGCTGCAGGCGCCGACCGGGCTGTTGAAGGAAAACAGCCGGGGTTCCAGTTCGTTGAGGCTGTAGCCGCATTCCGGGCAGGCGTACTGGCTGGAGAAGGTTTCGTCGATGGGTTCACCGTCCATGTTGACCACGCGCGCCACTCCTTGCCCGAGCCTTAGCGCGGTTTCGAAGGATTCGGCAATGCGGGTGCGGATTCCGTCGCGAACTTTCAGGCGGTCGACGATGACCTCGATCGTGTGCTTGCGGCGGAGGTCCAGACGGATCGGTTCGTCGAGTTCATGGGCCTTGCCATCGATGCGCGCGCGCAGGAAGCCTTGCGCTTGCAGCCCTTGCAGGAGTTCCTGGTGCTCTCCTTTTCGATCGCGCACGACGGGCGCGAGAATCATGACCCGCCGGCCTTCCGGCAGGGCCTGCACGTGATCCGTCATTTCGGTGATGGTCTGGGCCTGCAGGTCGTGGCCGTGGCGCGGGCACCGGGGGATGCCGACCCGGGCGTACATCAGGCGCAGGTAATCGTGAATTTCGGTGATCGTGCCGACGGTGGAGCGGGGATTGTGCGAGGCACTCTTCTGTTCGATCGAAATAGCCGGGGACAGCCCTTCGATGCTGTCCACGTCGGGCTTTTCCATGCGCGCGAGGAACTGGCGGGCGTACGCCGACAGGGATTCGACGTAGCGGCGCTGCCCTTCGGCGAAGATGGTGTCGAAGGCGAGCGAGGATTTGCCGGACCCGGACAGGCCGGTTACCACGGTCAACCGGTCGCGCGGAATGTCCAGATCGATGTTGTCGAGATTGTGCGTCCGTGCTCCGCGGACCCGGATTTGTTCCATGTCGAGGCTTCCGTCAGGTTAGCCCCCTACTATACGACAGAACCGAACTTGCCCGCTACCTGACCGGTGGGCACCGCCAAGCACTCGAAAGACGAGGTTTGTGTTGCTGTTGATAAAATAGCAACGGCCCATGCACTTGCCGCATCAGGCCTGCATGCCACGAAAACCAATGGGCCGTAATTCCCCCCTGACTGATTCTTCCCTCACCGCTCTGGAATACAGAGCAGTGGGCACCCTCGGAGGAGTGTACGCCCTGCGCATGCTGGGCCTGTTCATCATCCTCCCGGTCTTTGCCATTTACGCGGAGACCTTGCAAAACTCGACTCCAATGCTTGCGGGCATTGCGGTGGGAATTTACGGATTGACGCAGGCGATGCTTCAGGTGCCGATGGGCTGGCTGTCGGACCGCTTCGGCCGCCGTGCCGTCGTGTTGCTGGGGCTGACGGTATTCATGGTGGGGAGCCTGGTGGCGGCGGATGCCGCCAGCATCGAGCAGATGATCGTCGGACGCGCGTTGCAGGGGGCGGGCGCGATCTCCGCGGCCTTGACCGCATGGGTGGCCGACCTGAGCCGGGAACAAGTGCGGGCCCGGGTGATGGGAATGATCGGAATGCTGATCGGCTCGACTTTCATTATTTCCTTGATCGCCGGACCGCTGTTGGCCGGAAAGATCGGGGTGGACGGCATATTCGCATTGGTGGCGGGCCTGGCCGTACTGGCTATGTTTATGGTGCTGGTGCTGATTCCGGCAGGGCGGACCGCATCCCAACGAGCTGCGGGCTCGTGGAGCGACATGGGAGAGGTCTTGCGGGATCCCAGGCTGTTGCGCCTGAGTTTGGGCGCCTCCATCATTCATATGTTGCTGACCGCGAATTTCATGTCGCTGCCGCTCGCGATGCGGGACCTCGCCGGCCTCCCGGTCGAGCAGCACAGCATGTTTTACCTGGTCGTCCTGGCCGGGTCGGCACTGTTCCTCTTTCCGATTCTCCGTCTGGCGCAGTCCCGTGTCGCGGGATGGATGCGGACTTTCGCATTGATATTGGTTGTCTCTGAAGTGGGGTTGATCTTCGTGCGCCATGAAGTGATGTTGCTGGGCGGCGTGCTGCTGGTGTTTTTCATTGTCTTCAACTTTTTGGAGGCTCAGCTGCCGGCCCAGGTGTCCCGCCTGTGCCCGGTGGATCTCAAGGGCATGGCGCTGGGCGTCTTCTCCACGGCCCAGTTCATGGGGGCGTTTCTGGGCGGGCTTCTGGCCGGGTTGTTCCTGGAAGGGCAGAATGCGGAAACTCTGTACCTGACCCTGGCGGGTTTCGCCGTGTTTTGGGCTCTGTTGCTGAATGGGCTAGAATTGTCGGAGGAACGGCGCATATAAGGCAACCGCAAGGTAATAAAATTTCTAGTTATGAGCGGTAGTGCGTTGAATAATAATAAAAATATGCTTAAGTATTATCGCACGGAAGCGAAAGCATGAAAGTCTGGAGGATGAACGATGTCGAGAGGAGTCAATAAAGTGATTCTGGTGGGGACTTTGGGAGCCGATCCCGAGCTTCGCCAAACCAACAGCGGGTCCAGTGTCTGCAATATGCGAATCGCTACGAACGACTGGCGGCGGGACAGCGCAACGAATGAACGGGTGGAAACGACCGAATGGCACAATATCGTGTTATTCAAACGCTTGGCCGAAGTAGCGGAACGCTACCTGAAAAAAGGATCTCAGGTGTATATTGAGGGCAAGCTGCGAACCCGGAAATGGCAGGATCGGGAGGGGAATAACCGCTACAGCACGGAAGTGATCGCCAACGACATGCAGTTGTTGGGGGCACGCGGCAGCAGCGGCGGCTATGCATCGGAAAGCCAGGGGAACTATGTGTCGGAAAACTCGAGGCCGAGCGGCGGCAATGGTCCAGGTTCGGGAGGGCCCCCGGCGGGGGATGATGCCGACTTTGATGACGACATTCCGTTTTAGAGACCCGCGCGGGCATTCCATGCCGCGGCGGCGGAAGGAGTGATGGCCGGCAAGGTCTACATCGAGACCCACGGGTGTCAGATGAATGAGTACGATTCCGCAAGGATGCGGGACGTGCTGCAGGATCGACTGGGTATGACCCTGACTTCGGATGAAGCCGAGGCGGACCTGTTTCTTTTGAATACCTGCTCGGTGCGCGAGAAGGCTCAGGAGAAAGTGTTCAGCCGCTTGGGCCGGCTTGCCCGCCACAAGGAATCCAGGCCCGATGTGCTGATCGGCGTCGGCGGTTGCGTGGCCAGCCAGGAGGGGGAGGCCCTGCGCCAGCGCGCGCCGCAGGTCGACCTCGTGTTCGGGCCGCAGACCCTGCATCGCTTGCCGGACCTGATCACGCGGGCCCGCCAGAACGAGAATGCGGTGGACGTCAGTTTCCCGGAAATCGAGAAGTTCGACTGCCTGCCCGAACCTTCGGTGCAGGGCGCGTCGGCATTCGTGTCGATCATGGAAGGGTGCAGCAAGTACTGTTCATTCTGCGTGGTCCCCTATACCCGCGGGGAAGAAGTCAGCCGGCCCTTCGACAGCATCATCCAGGAAGTGGTGGGCTTGGTTGAACGCGGCGTTCGAGAGGTGACGTTGCTCGGACAGAACGTCAACGCCTGGAGGCACAGCCTGCACGACGGGGAGCCTGCCGACTTTGCACTCCTCCTGCGTTATGTTTCCGCGATTGACGGCCTCGAACGGGTTCGATATACCACGTCTCATCCGCGGGAATTTACCGACTCGTTGATCCGGGCGCATGCGGAAGTCGAGGAGTTGGCGGCGCATGTGCACCTGCCGGTTCAAAGTGGTTCGGATCGGGTGTTGGCAGCGATGAAGCGCGGTTACACGGCACTGGAATACAAGTCCATCATCCGTAGGCTCAAGGCCGCACGTCCGGAGGTATCTGTTTCTTCTGACTTCATTGTCGGGTTCCCCGGAGAGACCGAAGAAGACTTTGACCGCACCTGCCGCTTGGCGGAAGAAGTCGGGTTCGACCAGAGCTTCAGCTTCCTCTACAGCCCGCGCCCCGGCACGCCGGCCGCGGAACTGGACAACGACACGCCGCTGGAAGAAAGAAAAGCCCGTTTGGCGCGGCTCCAGAAGCAACTGGAGGCACAGGGGGCCGAGATCGCAAAGACCCGCCTCGACACGGTTCAGCAAGTTCTGGTGGAAGGCCCTTCGCGCCGCGACCCGACGGAGCTGGCGGGGCGGGCCTCGGATAACCGTGTCATCAACTTCAAGGGCCCTGATGACCTGATCGGAACGTTTCAACCGGTCCGTGTGACTGAGATGCGGGCCCATTCGCTGCGTGGAGACTGGGCGTCCGCCCCACAGAATTGAGCGCTCAGGCCAGCACCCTGAAGTTACTTCTGCAGCCTGCGGACAATCCGCGCTTGGCTAGCCTTTGCGGCCCGCTCAACGCACACCTGCATCAACTGGAGGCACGGTTCGGCGTCGAAATCCAGCACCGTGGCCATGATTTCCAGCTGCTTGGCGAGGAAGCATCCGTGGCGGCGGCGGCCGGGGCATTACAGGCCCTATACCGCCAGACGGAACATGCGGAACTTTCGGAAGACAGCGTCAACCGGTTCCTGCTGACTTCCGGGCACGATGAGGAAGCGGTATCGGGACAGGTGAAGGATCTGGTGCTTCGCCATTCGCGCCTGCGTGCTTATGGAGAGAACCAGGAGAGTTATCTGGCGGCCTTACAGGATCACGACCTGGTTTTCGGGGTAGGGCCTGCAGGCACCGGCAAGACCTACCTGGCGATTGCCCAGGCGATCTACGCGTTGGAACAGGATCTCGTCCAGAAAGTCGTCCTGGTGCGCCCGGTGCTGGAAACCGGGGAGCGGTTGGGATTTCTGCCCGGCGACCTGACACAGAAAATCGATCCCTATTTGCGGCCGATGTACGACGCGCTGGACGAACTGATGGGACATGACCGGATGATGCGGCGGATGGAAAGCAATGTCATCGAGATCGCACCCCTGGCTTACATGCGCGGGCGAACCCTGAAAGATGCGTTCGTGATTCTGGACGAGGCGCAGAACGCCTCACGCGGGCAGATGAAGATGTTCCTGACCCGGCTCGGCTTCGGTTCGCGAACCGTGGTCACGGGCGACTTGACCCAGACCGACCTGCCGTCAGGCGACTGTTCAGGGCTGGAGGAGGCCCTGGAACTCCTCGGTGGAATGCCGGGCATTGCGTGTGTGCATTTCACGGAGCATGATGTCGTACGGCATCCATTGGTGCGGCAGGTCATCAAGGCTTATTCCCGGAAGAATTAATATGGCCATTCAGGCGGAAGTCCAGCACGCCCTTTCTTCCTCCGGGGTGCCTTCGGCAGAGCGGTTTCAGTGCTGGGCGAAGGCCATCGATCACCCGACAGAGGTTTCGGCATGCATCCGGGTCGTCGACGAGGCGGAGATGGAGCAACTCAATGAACGCTATCGCGGAAAATCAGGCGCGACCAATGTTTTGGCCTTCGAGGCGGATCAGGCCGAACGTGAACAGGGCTGCCTGGGCGATGTGGTGATTTGCGCTCCGGAAGTGTTCCGGGAAGCGCGTCAGTACGGGCACGTGCCGGAAGCCAGATTTGCGCACATGACGATCCATGGACTGCTGCATCTCCTGGGTTACGGCCACGGTGATACCGGGGCGGCGGCCCGCATGGAAGGAGTGGAACGCGCCGTAATGGAGCGGCTGGGTTATTCGAACCCTTACGAACTGGGATGAACCTTAAATTTTGGCAGAACCTGGACTCGCGCATCCGGCGTTGGGTGTGGCGAAGGGTTTGGATGCAGCCGAAGACTCAGGACGAAGCGCGGACCTTGATCCGGGAATTCCATTGGAGGGACCTGTTAAGCGAAAGCCTGCGAAATATGCTTGAGGGAGCCTTCAATATTTCGCGCTTGCGGGCCTCGGACATCATGATCCCGCGTTCGGAGATGAAGGTGATCCAGATTGATGCTTCGCGTGAGGATGTGATTGAAAGCGTGATCCAGCACGGCCACTCCCGCTATCCGGTGATTGACGATGATCGCGGCGTGGTCGAGGGAATTCTATTGGCTAAAGATGTACTAACCCGGGTAGGGGCCTCGGAGAACCGGGATTTCTCGATCAAGGACATGATGCTGCCACCGCACACGCTTCCGGAGAGCAAACGACTCAGTTCGCTGCTGCGGGATTTCCAGCACAAACGCAGCCACATGGGCATCGTGATCAATGAGTATGGGGAAGCGTCGGGCTTGGTGACGATCGAAGATGTCCTGGAGGAGATCGTCGGTGAAATCGAGGATGAACACGACCGGGAAATGGAATCGCCGTCGATCCGCGTAGTCGGAGGGGGGCACCACGAAGTCAATGCAACCGTGCCAATCGCGGACTTCAACCAGCACTTCAAGTCTTCGTTGGATCCGGCGGGACAGGAAACCATCGGAGGGCTTGTGCTGAAGAAGATCGGCTACCTTCCCGCAATCGAGGAACAGGTCGAGATCGAAAGGTTCGTGTTTACGGTGGTGAGGGTCTCGGATCGGAGAATCCGCCTGCTAGACGTGTCGCGGGCACCATCCGGGGGATGACATGAACGTGTCCGGTCCGCTTAGGCTTTGGCGCGGACTTGGCAGGTTGCCGTGGGGCCATGTCAGTGCCTTGGCTGGCGGCATTGTCGCTTCATTCGGATTCGCTCCATACGCTTTTCGTCCGGCGCTCTGGGTCGGATTGATCCTTTTCTTCTGCACGCTTCATTCAGGCACGGTGGCGACGGCCATAAAGCGGGGCGGACTCTTCGGTCTGGGGTATTTTGGTTTCGGAGTCTACTGGGTCTACTACAGTCTCTATCACTACGCCAGTACGCCGCTATGGCTGTCTCTCGCACTTTCTGCGCTTCTGGTGGTCTACCTGTCCCTGTATCCGATGCTGGCGGCAGGATTAGCCGCACGCTTGTTACCGAAGGGTGCAAGACGCCTGACTGGAATGGCCGTGTTGCTGGCGGGGGCGGAATGGCTGCGCGGGACACTGCTCACCGGATTTCCATGGGCTCTGATTGGGCAGGGCAGTCTGGACAGCCCTTGGGCGGGCTACCTGCCGCTGTTGGGCGCGTATGGAACCGGATTGATGCTCCTGCTGGCGGCAGGATGGATGGCGGCATGGCTTCGGCGGCCATTTTCCATGCGGGCGGTTTGGCTGGGCGCCGCATTACTGATAGTGGGAGGTGGAGAAGCCCTTTGGCTCATTTCCTGGAGTACGCCATCCGGCGAATCCATTGAAGCCGCCCTGATTCAGCCTAACCTGAGCCAAGACGCGCGCTGGCGCCTGAAAAACCGGGGTTTGATCAAGGAAACCTATTGGGAAATGACACAGCAGGTAGCCGAAACCCCGCTAATCATCTGGCCTGAAGCTGCCATTCCACAGTATTACAGCCAAGTAGAAGATTTTTACGAAAACCTGAAAGCAGAGGTTCTGGGTGACGATGCGACCTTGATTGCGGGCGTGTTCTATCGCAATGAGGATCAATCCGGGCCGTTCAACGGGCTGATGAACCACAAGACCGGCCAACGTTACGGGAAACGCCGGTTGGTTCCTTTCGGGGAATATTCCCCGCTGGACGATTGGCTGGGCCCGCTGTATGAGCAGATTCACTTTAGGATGCGCGCTTTAGAGCCTTCCGAGGATCGGCCCTTGCTTCAGGTTCGGGGCACCCCGGTCGGCGTGACGATCTGCTACGAATCGGTCTACCCGTCAATTACCCGTTTGGCTTTTCCAGACGCTGCTTATTTGGTGAACGTGAGCAATGACGCATGGTTCGGGGAAAGCCGGGCACCGTGGCAACATCTGGAATCCAGTCGCTTGCGTGCGGCGGAGGCCGCCCGGGAACTCCTCCGGGTCGCGAGCACGGGCGTGACCGCGATCATCGACGCGGATGGGGCTGTCCGTGCTTCTGCCCCTCAATTCGCGACCGCGATCCTGGTCGGCGAGGTGCAGCCCCGAGAGGGGGTAACGCCGTATGTCCGGTTCGGGGAGTGGACGTTTGTCTTGCTCTTCCTATTGACTCTTATGTTTTGTTTCTATCAACGCGAAAAATCAAAGTATTTAACATTCTCAAAGAGACTCTAACGCAGCTGGACAGCTTTGCAGGGTGACTTACAGGGCGCGGCCGTGAGCCAGTGCCAGACGTGAATCGCCAGTCAATGGCAAATCCGGCAATTCGACTTTGGGTTCGTGCAAGGATTCCAGCAATTTCAGGGTCGTTTCCAGACAGACCGGCTCGGTTCTGGTAGAACGGTTGCACAAGGCACCCCGGAAGCCTAGATAGTCCGGGCAGGCAGGCAGGAAATACCGTGCGGATTCGGCATTCAGCCGGCCAGCCAAGCCACACAGCAACCCGGCTTCTTTGGTGGCTTGCGTCCAGCGCTTCACTTGGGGCAAATCCATGTGCTGGTCCAGCGAGCCAGAGTGCTTGTCGGCAGTGTCCAGCATCAGTCCAGCAAATCCCGCCATGCGGGCGGGCTCGATCCATTGCATCGGGTCGATTTCGGGACTGTCTGCGAACAGCACCGCGACAGCCTGAGCCTGAGTCGCGATGGCGATCCGCAGCTCGGGCAATAAAGATTGCTGCGATGCGCAGGAGAACCCGACTTTGACGAAATCAATGCCCTCCAGGGACAGCTGGTGAGCCTTGTCCATTATGTTTCTGTCGTCTGCAGAGCCAGCGGCGGCACTCACATGACGCCGACCTTCGACCTGGTTGACGACTTGGCGGACGATCGCGGGATCCGCCGCGCCCAACGCGCCGCGTTCAGGATCTTTCAGGTCTAGGATTGAGATTGAGGTTCGAAGAAGCAGTTCCGCTTCCTGGGGATTGCGCACACTTCCAAGAATGCGGGTCATGATACGGCCTCTTTGGTCGAAAAGTGTTTGTGGACTCGTTCCATGAGCCAGTTCCATGCTTCCAGTTCAATCTCCCCGGCGGTTTTTTCGACTGCGATTTCAAGATATTCGATTTCGCCGCGTATTTTCTCATCCGGCAGCCGATTCAGACGGCTGACTAGGATGGCGAGTTCGATGACAGCCGCCTGCGCCCGGTTATAGCCTTGGAAAGGGGCATGGGCCGTCTCATGCACGATCTTGCAGGTGAAGGTGGGGCGCACCGGGTCGTCATCGAAGTCTTCCACTTCCACTTCCGCATGTGACAGGCAGCCCGCCAATCGCTGGCAGGGAACGATCTCGGCACTGGTCAAGGGCCAATCATAATGTCCGGTCAAGCATCCGGCGTAGATGCGGACATCACCTGGGCGATTCACAACCGCACAGCCCTCTCGCTGAAGGTTTTCCAAGGTCTGCGAAGGTCGGAATGGCTTGAGCAATAACCTCCGATCCGCACAGTGCACGCCCATGGGCGCGATGTGCGTCTGATCGTCGGCACCGCGAGTCGTCACGATGCTTTCCAGGATTTTTGGCATCAGGAATCCTTCCTATGTTTGATCGCGTCCTTGTGTTTTTGGCGGGTAGGGCCGACTTCCCTGAAAGCCGACAGATCCTTGGTTGACGCCGTCACTGCACATCCCCACAGGAAATCTTCGTCCTGCTCGTAACGTTTGCCAAGCTGCCATGCAATCTGAGCCCGTGTCAGTTCAATGCCCAAATAAAACAAGTGGCCGGGATCGTCGTCCAGGTTCAGGTCCGGATAGAAGTCGAGCGGATCCGTATGAATCAGTTCACCATCCCGATTGTACAGGTGAACGCCATCTTCGGCGACTTGGATTCGGAAATTGGGGTCTTTCACCTGGGCGGCAAATTCGGCGATTTCCTCCGGGCTGTATGGGAATGGGTGTCGCTCGTGCAGCATCATCAACTGGTCGTCGATGCCCTTTGGGGGAATTCCATGAGCCGCAGCAGCCCGCATGATTCTTCGGGCACGATCCGCTTCACGCAGTGAAGTCCGGCAGTGTTCGCTGACTTGGGTGGTCAGTGCGTATTGGATTTTCAGTTCGGAGATCAGGCCGAACAGGAGAGCATTCATCCCGGCCGTATCCGCATGGGTCAGCTCGGTCAGGTTGCCGATGCCCATCATCATCTGAATATCTGGATAGCGCCGGCGGAGTTCAACGTACCGGGCGATAGAGTCGGCGCAGCCGAAATGGACGGGATCCAGGATCGGATCGGCGATAAACGGTTGGTCTTTCTCCAAACAGTTTTCAATGCAGGCGTACAGGGACTCAAGGTCTGTGTTGCTGTCGCCGATCAGGATAGGGACGGATTCGACTTCGTCGGCAACCCACAGGCTGTCCGACTTCAGGCTCAGGAGAAAGTCCGCACCGGCCTGCCCCCCGGTGAGTAGGTCCTGCGTTTCGAGCGAGTCGACACTCACGACGAAATCTTCCTGCTTGAGCATTTGCACGGTTTCGGCCAGATGCGGGAATTCCACTCCCGGCAGGCAGCCGACATCGATGATGTCGGCACCGTCTTCCTGATAGCGGCGGGCCTCGGCCAGGATTTCGTCTAGGTCAAGGTTTGGCGCTTCGGTAATTTCGGCGAAGATCCGGACATCGTAACGGGTCAGATCTTCCGCCATCGCGGCTCGACCGAAATAGGTGGGAAGATCCTTGAGTTCATCGGGACCCCGTTCGACCGGCACTCCGAATTGCGCTTCCAGTGGTTCCAGATCCCCGCGCACTCGGCCGGGAAGCAGGATGCGGTCGATTCCTGGAGGGAGTTCAAGCCGTTTCTGGATCAACTTGGGGGTCATCAGCGCGGCAACGCTCGCGCCGACCTGGCGAACTTCGTAGTCGAAGTCCGTCGGTTGCATGGATTCCAGCACGCGATGCAGGCTCCGCTCGGCAAGCTTCCCGGTCAGGAAAAGGATTTTTTCGGTCATGAATGTGAGCCTGAAAACAATTTTAGCAAGGGGATTTGTCCGGATTCAGGTTGACTGTTGCCAATAGACACCAACAATAAGCAAATAATCAGGACATTTCGATTCGAGGAGGGGAAGGTCTTGGATGTTGCCTGTCTTGATTACCACCAGGAGATACTGGAATGGGGAATTATGTATGAAAGTTGACAAATAGGGAGCCTTGAAGACAATCTTCCTATGAAAGTCCCCCGCACCGTCCGCTACCGCCTGCATCCGGGTTCTGCACGAAAAAACCAGCAGTTGCACGGCACCGCCGGGGCCTGCCGCTTCGTCTGGAACCACATGGTCGGGAAGCTCAGGGACGAGTACGAATTCGGAATCAAGCCGGACTTTCGGCACTATTCGCTGTGTCATGTCTTCACCGTCATGCGGAGGGAGGATGGCACGACGAAGTGGCTGCAGGGCTATTCGTCAAAAGCGGTCCGGACCTCTTTGAAGCCTATCGAAACGGCCTACAAGGAATTCTTCAAGGATCGGGAGACCGGCGGGAAACTGAACCGGAAACTGCCGCAGTTTCACGGCAAGTACAGCACTATTCCAAGTTTTCCGATTGATTATCAATCAGCACGAGTAGCGGGAGAAAGCCTGCTCGTGTAGAAGGTCGGCTGGATGAAGCTGGTCGGCAACAATCCGTACCCGGACGGCGAGTTCAAGTCCGGGCGGATCAGATACGAATGCGGCAAGTGGTACGCCTACCTGACCTATGAAGTCCAGGCGGAAGCGAGTCTTCCGCACAGCATTCGGGAAGTCGGAATCGACCGCAATGTAAACGAGAATGGTTGGGCGGTTCTTTCGGACGGCACGAAGTACCCGGGCCCGGACTTGGGGAGGAAGGTGGCAAAACGTAGGCGCTACCAGCGCAAGATGGCACGGCAGGTGAAGGGAAGCAACCGTAGGGCGATCACCAAGGTGAAGTTGCAGAAGGCGTACCAGGCGGAACGCTTCGCCCGCCTCAACTGGGCGCACCACGTCAGCAAGAGCATTGCCTCCGAGTACGATGTCGCTTACGTAGAAAAACTGAACATCCGGGGCATGACGAAGTCGGCCAAGGGCACGGTGGAGAAACCCGGCAAGAACGTGAAACAGAAGTCAGGACTCAACCGGAAGATCCTGGCCAGCGCATGGGGCACGCTGGAGCTGTGTCTGAACTACAAGATGGAAATGCGCCATGTGCATCCGGCGTACACTAGCCAGACGTGCCATTCATGCGGGCACGTCGATGAGAAAACAGAAATGGAACAGACTTCAAGTGCACCGCTTGCGGGCACGCGGACGATGCGGATGTGAACGCCGCATTAAACATCTTGGCCTTCGGGAATGGGGCGACTGGACGTGGAGGTGGCGACACCGGCGGGGCATCCCGCCACAGTCGGCCTGGGAAGCGTCAAGAAATGGTGAAAGTTGGCGAGGAATCCTCTGTCAACTTTCATACATAATTTCCCTGAAATGGCAATGAAAAATCCTGTGCATCCCGGCATCATCGTGCGGGAAGAGTGTTTGAAACCTCTGGGCCTATCGGTGACAGAAGCTGCCAGTCGGCTGGGGGTCGGACGCCAGACGCTTTCTAATCTGGTCAACGAGAAAGCATCCGTTTCCATTGAGATGGCTTACCGTCTATCGAAGGCGTTCGGCTCGACCCCTGAAACGTGGCTCGGTATGCAGTTGGCTTTCGATCTTGCCCAGTCGCGCGATTTGGAGCACAAAATTAACATCGAACGAATCGTGGCTGCTTAGGTCGGAATACGGTCGGAAGCAGTCCTGTAAAATCCAACCTGCGGCTCACCCACCTGAATTCCTAGGGTGGCTGTAGATTCGAGCACACTGTTTTTTGAATACTCGGCCTCAACCCAAAATCACCCGCAGGAGCGCTTCTCCAGAAGCGCTGGATGCGCTTCAGGCCTTGCCGCCGCTACAACGGCGGGTGTTCGCCCAGCGCGGAATCACCGATCCGGACGAGCTTGAACTGTCGCTGCGGCAGCTACACTCGGTCAACGAATTCCCAGCCTGTGTTCAGGCGGCAGAAATGATGCATTCCGTGATGCGCGAGGACGGGCACATTCTGTTGGTTGGCGATTACGACGCGGACGGTGCGACAGGCGTGGCCGTCGCGATACGCAGCCTGCATGCGATGGGCTACGGGAATGTGGACTATCTGGTGCCGGATCGTTTCCAGCACGGCTACGGGTTCTGCCCGGAATTGATGGAGGAAGTCGAGCAGCGAGATCCCGCCCTGATTGTGACGGTCGACAATGGGATGTCGAGCCAGGCGGCAGTGGCAGAGGCCCGCAAGCGTGGCATCCGGGTGCTGATTACCGACCATCACCTTCCAAGTGACGATCTGCCCGAGGCTGATTGCATCGTCAACCCAAACAGCCCCCCCGACAGTTTTGCAAGCACGGCTCTTGCGGGTGTCGGAGTCATGTTTTACGTGATGCTGGCTTTGCGCCAGCACTTGGAGAAGGAAGGATGGTTTGCCCAAAAGGGCATCGAAGCACCAAACATGGCTCAGTTCCTGGACCTGGTGGCGCTGGGCACGGTGGCCGATGTTGTGCCGCTGGACCGGAACAACCGAATTCTGGTGGAACATGGGTTGCGGTGTATCCGGCAAGGTCGGGGGGCTCCCGGGATCGTTTCTCTTCTTCGCTACGGCAGACGCGACCCGAGGCAGGTCGGCAGCACGGACCTGGCATTCGCGGTGGCGCCGCGCATCAATGCGGCCGGGAGAATGGAAGACATCGCGATCGGAATCCGGTGCCTCCTTGCGGAAGGCCGTGTCGAAGCCCACGATCTCGCCGAGCAGTTGAATCAGATCAACACCCGGCGGCGTGACGAGGAAGGCTCGATGCATGCCGAAGCGTTGCGCGAGGTCGAACAGTTGTCCCTTGAAACCGACCAGGCAATGAGCCTATGCCTTTACCGGCCGAATTGGCACGAGGGTGTGGTGGGCATCATCGCGTCGCGCATCAAGGAGCGGTGCGGTTTGCCGACCATCGTGTTTGCCCAAAGTCAGGACAACCTTTTGAAAGGGTCCGGGCGCTCGGTTTCGGGCCTCAACCTCCGGGACGCGCTGGTCGATGTGGAGCAGGCGGAGCCAGGGCTGATGCAGCGTTACGGGGGCCATGCGATGGCGGTGGGGTTGACGTTGGAGGAAAGTCGGCTGGAGCGATTTCAGGCTCTGCTGGAACAGGCTGTCTCGAAAGCGTTAGGGGGCGTGCGGCCGAGCCAGACCATTGAGACGGACGGCGAACTGGCTAGCGATGAATTGACGCTTGAAAATGCAGAATTCGCCGTACTCGGCCATCCTTGGGGAAGGGATTTCCTGCCGCCGCTGTTCGAGGGCGAGTTCGAGATTCAGGATCGTCGGACTTTCAAGGGTGCCCACACTCGGTTCCATCTCAATCCAATCGGACATCCGGAACGCCGAATCAAGGCCATGGCGTTTTCTCACGACCGCTTCGACTGGGATCCGGAGAGTTCTCGGTTCAGGCTAGTGTACGAACTGAGCGTGGATGAGTATCAGGGGCACCGATCCTGCATGTTGAACATCCAACACATCGAGTCGCTTTAGCCCATGCGTGGCATTCTCGGTGGAGTGTTCGACCCCATCCATTTCGGGCATTAC
Source organism: uncultured candidatus Poriferisulfidus sp. (assembly GCA_965204575.1). Taxonomy (GTDB): domain Bacteria; phylum Pseudomonadota; class Gammaproteobacteria; order Poriferisulfidales; family Poriferisulfidaceae; genus Poriferisulfidus. Next base: position 1,616,014 of record OZ241993.1, on the reverse strand, counting down.
CGGCCTGCGCTGGAACTGATGCCGATCCTGGGCCTGACAGAGATTCGCATGATTCCCTGCGGCCACCCGGTGCACCGCGTATCGCCGCAAGCTTCCGCGGAGCACCGCTGGAACATGGTGCGGCTGGTCACGGATGGCGTGAAAATGGTCGCGGATGACCGGGAACTGAAGAGTCCGGAGCCGTCCTATACCTATAACACGCTGTGTTCCCTAAAGGACGAGGATCCAACTCCTTTATGCCTTCTGGTTGGGGCTGACGCGTTGCAGGGGCTCCCGTCCTGGCATCGCGCCGAGGAGCTGATCCAGTTGTGCCATGTGGCTGCCGTTGCGCGCCCGGGAAGTGAATTGGAACAATCTCTGCCGGATTCGTGGAGTTCGCGTTGTACCCGAGACCCCGAAACCCTGCGGCAATCACCCTGTGGTAGGATTTATCTGCACCAAGGGACCTTGTACGATTTTTCGTCCACTCAGATCCGCGATCTCATCCGTGCCGGCACGCCGCCGCGTTATTGTGTTCCAGGCCCCGTATGGGCCTACATTCGTCACCATCGCCTGTATCTAGACTAGGCTGAGCGCTGCTGGAGACTGATTTCCGAATGGAAGCCGATGCACTCAAGCAGTTGGTGATCGATGCATTGGAGGACATGAAAGCCGAAGAGATGGCGGTGCTGGATGTTCGGGACAAGACAACAATAACAATCTATATGGTCGTCGCGAGCGGGCGTTCCGACCGGCACGTGCGCAGCATCGCGGATCGGGTTGTGGAGAGAGTGCGTGAAGCCCGCATGGGCCGGGTCTCCGAAGAAAGCAGCCGCGATTGGGTCTTATTGGATGTGGGAGACGTCGTGGTGCATGTCATGCTGCCGGAAACTCGTCAGCTGTATGCCCTGGAGAAACTTTGGTCGGTCCCGCCGGCTGAAGTGCGCGCCAGCGCCGGTCAATGAGTCGCTTGATTCTGGCTTCGGCTTCGCCGAGGCGGGCCGAATTGCTTTGCATGGCGGGGATTGATTTTGAACCGCATCCGGTTTCGATCGATGAGTCGCCCCGTTCGGAGGAAAACGGTGCCGGGCTAGTGATACGGTTGGCGCAAGGCAAGGCCGAAGCTTGTCTGCAGAAACATCCCGGGGCGGTGGTGCTGGCAGCAGATACTGTAGTCTTATGCCGGGGGGAGCCCCGGGGCAAGCCCAGGGATTACGAGGATTACGCGGCGATGATGGAAGCATTCAGCGATGCTTCTCATGATGTGATCAGTGGTGTCTGCGTCGTTTCGGAAGGCCAACAGAAAGTTTTTCACTGCGTGACCACGGTCGTGTTTGGCCGTCTGTCTTCAGCCTGGATCAAGGCGTACTGGGAAAGCGGCGAACCAAAAGACAAGGCGGGCGGGTACGCAATACAGGGTCGGGCGGGGAGCCGGATACGGGAAATTCGCGGCAGTTATACCAACGTGGTCGGGTTGCCGTTGTACGAGACTTGTTCCGCATTGTCGGAATTCGGAATCATCCTGAATCCAAGGGCCGTTCCGGCGCAGTAGCCCCGTTTCAATTCTCTTACAATACAGGGGTTAACCGGCCGCCCGTACTTCGGGTGCGCCGGATAATCGAATCTGCGCACCGAACCAAGCAACTCCGCCCGCACTATCTATGAACAAACTCGGCGGCTATCTAGGTCTGGCGCTGGCCTCGGTCGTAGGGGTGCTGGCCCTGATCTCGACAGCATTGCGCATCGCCTTGCTGACGCTGGATGATGTCCACCCTTATTTGAGCCACTGGGCTTCCGAAGCATTCGAAGTGCAGATGGAGATCGGGCAGGCTGCCAGCGAGTGGCGAGGAGTCTATCCTTCCATCATCCTGGATGATGTAACGCTGAAATTTGATGATGCGAAAGTCGAGCATCGTTTCGGCCAAGTGGCGCTTAACCTCGACCTGCTCAAGAGCCTGTTTTCCCTGTCTTTGGTTCCGGAGCGAATCTCCGTGAGCGGCGGCGCCATTCGGCTGCAACGCCTGCAGGACGGGCAGTGGGGGTTGAAAGGGATGCCGATGGGGCAGCTTGGCCCAAGCCTGGATTTTCCTGTTGATCGCATCCACCTGCGGAAGGTCGCGACCGTGCTGTTTGACCAGAAGACCGACAATCGGCTGGATCTGGGCGAGGTGGATATGGACATGGCCTTCGGCTTGTGGGGCCTCGAAGTATTGGTGCGAAATCGGACGAAGGAACCAAACGACTTAGGCTTCGAACTGCAGGCGGAATTCAACTCCATGAACTCAGGGAACGGGATAATCCGGCTTGAACGCATGCGGTTGGCACAGTTGCTGCCCTGGCTTCCGGAGAATGCGCTGCCGCTGGCGAAGCGGTTGCCGGAAAACGCACGCTTGCGGACCGAAGCGCAGTTGGTTTGGGAGACCGATGTTCCGCAACTGGCCGGAGTGTGGATTGAATTGGAGCAGCCGCGTTCTGAAGGATCGGATTGGCGGCGGTTGGCGGCGGCACTTAAATGGCGGACTCTGGAAGAAGGTTACGCGGTTGCGTTGGAACAACTGGAACTGGATCAGCATGAGGTTGCGGATGGGGTATACATCGAACATGGCGAAAAGTTCACCCGCGGTTATCTGACTTCGCTGGACATCAAACGCGCGAGGCGAGTTGCCGGGATCGCCGGGTATCGGATGGAGGATTTCCTTCCCGGCAGTATTACGTCCGGGATTCTTTCCCGGTTGACCGGAGAGATCAATTGGGACGACCCGCCCCGCTACCGTATCCATGCAGGAATGGAAGGGCTCGAGATTTCGATGCCAGAGCAAGATTTTCGGGTGACGGGCCTTGACGGCACGGTGGATGGGTCCGAACAGGGCATCCGCCTCAGTCTGGACTCGAAAGACTCGACGATTTCCTACGCGCCATGGCATCTGGACAAATTTCGGCCGGGTCCGGCGAAGTTCCAGCTGGATTGGTGGCCGGCCGAAGACTGTTGCGCGTTCAGGCTGACAGATCTTCAGGTGTCGAACCCCGCCCTGCAATTCCGCGGCGACATTTCGATGGGGGCTGGGGAACTGCGCAAGCTCCATGCAGATCTTGACATCGAACATGCGGATTTGGCTGTCGTGTCGCAATGGGTGCCTCCCGGCCTGCTGCTGGAAGCCGATGAGCGATGGGTCCGGTCGGCATTCAAGGCAGGTCGCTTGAGCAATGCGCGATTGCGTTTGGCTGGGCCGTTTTCGCCCGACATGCTTGCGGCAGCCGGTTCGGAATTGACCATGGATGGCAGCCTGCACGAGGTCGATCTGGACTATGAACCGGGATTGCCTATTTTCAGAGGCATCAATGGGAAAGTTTTTCTCGACAAGGCGTCACTGCATCTCACCATTCGAGAGGCGAGGCTCAAAGAGTCCAACATCAGCTACGGAGCGCTCTGGATTGATGACCTGAGCCTGATGGACCTGCATTCAAGCAGTGTCGTGAACGGGCCGGTGAGCGATGTCCCGGAATTTCTTGAGCAAGTCGAATGGATGGCACCGACGTTCAACCAGGTTCTCAAGTTCGGGGGGGATTCAACATTGGATCTCCAGTTGAATCTTCCGTTGGACGAACGCTTGGATCACGAGTTCGCGTTGAAAGGGATTCTGAAGCTTTCCGGTAACCACCTCGACATTACGGCCAACGATGTCCGGCTGGACGCGATCAAAGGGAACCTGGAATACGAAGATGAGGCATTGTTCGGCTCCTTGGATGCCCGGTTTGCAGGACACCCTGCCCGCATTGGACTCGCAACGGTTTCGACAGGAGATATGCAGATCAAGATGCAGGCGTCTGCATCGATCACGGATTACATGCCGCGAGAGATTCGACCGGCTTTTTCCTGGCTTGAGGGGCATTCTGCCTGGAACATCGAAATGTTGCTCCCCGGCGTGGCAGAAAAATCCCTCCAGAAGAATCTAACCGTGCAGGCAAGCAGCGACTTTCGCGGAATCTCGATCGATTTGCCGGAGCCTCTGGGCAAGGTGGCGAAGAGTGAGCAGCCGATCCAGGTAGAAGCGGACATCGAATTTGATGGCAGGGGGAGCTTCACGGTCGAATATGTGGACCGGGCACGTGCGCGGATCGAAGTGACTCCTGAGGGAGAGGTGAGTGGAACCGTTAGCCTGGGATCGGAAATGCCGCAACCGCGTTCGGATTCCCAATTAATTCTGACCGGAAGTTTGCCGGAAACCAGTGTGCAGGACTGGATTGACTGGAGAGAACAGCGTGCGGGACCGGAAGGTCTCTGGCTGAAAATCGAGGGCCTGGAGCTGGGCCTCCTGAAAGTCGGCAGTTTTGAGATTCACGATGCGGAAGTGTCGGTACGATTTGCCGAGGAATTTGATCGATTTGCCATTGACGCGCCGATCATGCAAGGCGTGGTCGATTTTCCCAAAGGGGAAGGAAAGCGGGCCAGAGGGGCTTTTAACTGGCTACGTCTTCCCGGATCATACCTGGAGACCGTGGCGGATGTGGAAAGTACGGACCTCAAGCCCCAGAGCATCCCGCCTCTGGCCCTGGAATTTAAACTACTGCAAATCGGGCTCTACGAAATGCACGACGCAACGCTTGTGACATCTCCGGGTGACCGGCAGATCACGATCGACCAGCTGCAGGCGAAATCCCGCGAATTCGACATGGACTTGAAAGGGTATTGGAAGCTGGAGAATGGCAAACACCTTACCCTGCTTCAAGGTAAGGCACACACGGATGACTTGCACGAGACACTGAATCACTGGTCGGTTCAGAACCCTTTGCGCAAGGGAGTGATCGATATGGATGTGGCCCTCCAGTGGCCCGGAGCCCCTCAGGACTACAAATTCAGGAATCTTCAGGGCAAGATCGATATAAACGGGAAAGACGGACGGATTCGGAATGTGGCCCCGGAACTGGCCCGCATCCTAGCGTTGCTGAACCTCGAAATGATTTTCAAACGCCTGTCGCTTGATTTCGATGACGTGGTCCGGGGTGGATTCACCTATGAGACGGCAGAGGGAGAATTCAGTTTTCTGCAGGGCAATCTGAACACCAGTGAATTCCGCATCATCGGCCCATCGGCACAGTTCCTGATCATTGGCCGCATCGGAGTCGAAGACGAAGACTACGATCTGACAGTGGTGGCCACGCCTGAAACCAGTGCATTGTTGCCGGTGATCGGCGCGGTTGGAGGGCCGCTCGGGGTTGCCGGGGTCTATGTCGGCAACAAAGTGCTGGAATGGCTTGGCCTCGGCATTGACGACGCGACGGCAGTCACCTACCGGGTCACCGGCCCTTGGTCGGACCCGATCATCGAAGAGATTTCGGAAGCCGAGCCAGGTTCGGAAGAGTAGGGTTACTCGCCGGCAGGAGGTGTCTCCACCGGAGGTGGCGATGGCACCTTAGGGGCGGCCGGAGGCTTGGCCTCAGTTTTGGGCGTTCCCTGAGGCGGCGTGCCGCCGTTGGAACCAGTGCCGGCAGACTCGGCCGTGGCGGTGCGTCTGCGGTTGCGTCCTCCTCTTCGGCCGCGTCGCCGCCGGCGCGGTTGGCCGCTGCCCTGCTTGGAATCATCACTGGTGGCACGTTGTTCCCGTTGTGCCTGCTGGCCGCCTCCGCGGTGTCGCCGAGAGCGGCGTCGCCGGCGATCAGATTCGGATTTCCTGGATTTTTCCGAGGAGCTCGGCTCGGTCTTGGTTTCTACGGGGAGCGGGGCGCTGGAACCTGAGAACAAATTAAAGAACCGGCGAAGACCACGTGTAAGGCCTTTGTTGTTCGGAGAGTCGGTGATATGTTCCGCCACATCGATGGCCGGACGCTCCCGGTGTCTGCGCTGACTCGGCGCAGGTCTGGCGGTGCGGGATTTTTCCGGTTCGGCCGGTTTGTGGGCCATCGAAGATTGGTAATCGAAGTGGCGAGATGCCTCTGGATCATCTTCCCGATAGCGGTGAACGCGGTAATGCGGGGTCTCCAATCCTGGGGTTGGAAGCAAACGAACGTGAGGGCCATGCCGCTGAGTGATTTTCTCGATGCTGTCGCGCTTCTCGTTGAGCAGGTAGGCAGTGACCTCTATGGGAAGTTCTGTCACCACTATCCCCGTGTTCTCCTTCATCGCTTCTTCTTCGATCAGGCGGAGAATGGCGAGAGACAAGGACTGGATGGTCCGGATCGTGCCATGGCCATTGCAGCGGGGGCAGGTGATCTGAGTGAATTCTCCGAGAGCCGGGCGGAGCCGCTGCCGGGACAGTTCTAAAAGTCCGAAGCGGGAAATGCGGCCGATCTGGACCCGTGCCCGATCTAGCCGGGTGCGTTCCCGGAATTCGTTCTCCACTTTTTTCTGGTTGGAGGAGCTGACCATGTCGATGAAATCAATCACGATCAGGCCGCCTAGGTCGCGTAGCCGCAGTTGGCGTGCGATTTCTCTGGCCGCTTCCAGGTTCGTGTTCAAGGCGGTTGTTTCGATGTCGCCACTTTTGGTGGCGCGTGCCGAATTAATATCGATCGAAACCAGCGCTTCGGTATGGTCGATCGCAATTGTGCCGCCGGACGGCAAGTCGACCATGCGATCATGCGCGGACTCGATCTGGCTTTCGATCTGGTAATGACTGAACAGAGGAACGGTTTCCTGATACAGCTTGATGTTCTTTTGGTATTGCGGAGCCATTCGCTCGACAAACCTGCAGGCTTCCCTGTGAGTCTCTTCGTCATCGATCAGGACTTCGCCGATGTCGTCGCGGAGGTTGTCCCGCAACGCGCGGATAACGGCATCATTGTCGCTGTAGATGAGGAAGGGTGCGGACTTTTTGGCGGCTTCCTGGATTGCCTTCCAAAGTCGGACTTGGTTGTCGAGGTCCCACTGAAGTTCTTCAATGCTGTGACCGATGCCCGCGGTCCGGATGATGACCCCGGCTCCCTCAACCGGAGTCAACTGGGAGGCAAGTTTTTGGAGTTCGTCGCGGTCCTCGCCTTCGATTTGCCTTGAGATTCCGCTGGCGCGCGAGTTGTTTGGCGTCAGCACCAAGTAGCGGCCGGGCAGGCTGGGATACGTGGTCAGCGCGGCGCCCTTGTTGCCCCGCTCGTCCTGGGAGACCTGGACGATCAATTCCTGGCCGTTGTTTACGGCCTCGCGAATCAAAGTCGCATTTCGGCTCTTGAAGTGGGTCGGGGCGATTTCCCGAAATGGGAGAAATCCGTGGCGCGGTGCGCCGTAATCCACAAATGCCGCTTCAAGGCTAGGCTCGATGCGAACGATTTTTGCTTTGTAGATATTCGATTTCTTTTGCTTGTTCCCCGTTAGTTCAATGTCGAGATCGTACAGCTCTTGGCCATCGACCATGGCCACGCGCAGTTCTTCCTGCTGCGTGGCGTTTACAAGAATTCGTTTCATGATGATCCTTCAACGGTTGCAGAACACCCGCCGTGCAGTCGAGAGCATCGGACCATGCGGCGCGCGCATCAAGATGTGATTCGCAGATGCTTGGATTCATATCTCTCGTTCGCGTATAGCGCTCATGCAGGGCAGGCGGCAAAAAGTCTTTCGACTGGGTCCGGTTTGCGATGATGGTCGGTAACAATCACGGAGACTTTTTGCTGTGACTCGTTCAAAAGGCCCACATTCCCGGCGCATGTGCGCTTCGGTCTGTGGCCTCAATGTTCACAGTATACAACATATAGTTCCCGTATCGTTTCGGCAACATGGGGCAACCTTTCAATAGAATTGACTGACTTTTTATACAAGATATTGAAATATATGATATTTGAAACCCCAATGAAACTACGGAAAACCGGCACACGCGGCCGTCATTGCTGGCTTTTCATCCGCTACAAGCAAATGGCGCCATTATGGCCAGAACGGCCAACCCGCTTGCTTCATGCGCTCACCATGTGTCGGACGGTGGTGACCCTCAACGAGGCATCATTCGGCACTTTCGGCTTTTTTCCCAATGCGGTCATACGATAAAATGCGCAAAGTGGTCCTTAACGCTTTTTCATGAGTTCTCCAGCGAAGTCTGCGACGCCTCTCCAGGCTTCTCCCATTCAGCCCGTGGAGCTGAGTCTCGACAGTATCTTCCAGTTCCGTTGTCACAAAGAGATTGCCTGTTTCAACGCATGTTGCCGGAACATTGATCTGCAGCTTACTCCGTACGACATCCTGCAGCTGAAGAACCGTTTGGGTCTGACTTCCAGCGAATTCGTTGCACGCTACACCGTGCCGTTCGAGATGGACGCCCATGGCATGCCCGGGCTGAAAATGACGACCAAGCCGGGCACATCGGAGTGCATCCACCTGACCGAGGAAGGGTGCGGCGTCTATGAAGACCGACCGGCCGCCTGCCGCTATTACGCCCTGGGCAACGTCGCGGTACGGAAAAAGGAGGCCGGGGAAATCGAGGATGCCTACTTTGTCGTGCGCGAGGCACATTGTCGGGGCCATGAGGAACCGCACGAGCAGACTGTGGCGGAATATCGGGTTGAGCAGGGTTTGGACAAATTTGACGAGATGAACAACCATTGGCGCAGGCTGATTCTGAAAAAGCGTTCGGCCGGCCCCACGGTGGGCTCGCCGTCGGAACGGAGCCTGCAACTGTTCGACATGTGCAGTTATGACCTGGACGGCTTCCGCGAATTTATACAGAATTCGAAATTCAAAGACATCGTGAACCTGCCGCCGGGACAGGAACGGGAACTGATGGACAATGAAGAAAGCCTGCTCGAGTTTGCCATGAGTTTTCTGGAGCAGGTGCTGTTCGGCGTCGGTTCGGTGAAAGTCAGGCCCGGCGCTCGGGAGCAACGAATCAGGGAACGCCAGGCAGTTTGGGCTCAGCGTCGGCAGCAGCAGGTCGCGAAGCACAAGGAAGACCTTCAGAAGCAGCAGTATGGGGAGTAAGTCTCAGGTCGAACCTCGATCCGAGGTGGTGGCGTCGGGAGCCTCTTGCCGCAAAGTCAGAATCGGAGTGTTGTCGGATACGCACGGGTGGATCGACCCGAACATCCAGAAAACCTTGGCGGGTGTCGACTGCATCGTGCACGCGGGTGATGTGCTGGGGATATCGGTGTTGCAGACCCTTGAGGGATTAGCGGGACAAAAGCAGGTCGTGGCTGTGGCGGGCAATAACGACGTCGGGGGCAGGGCGGCTAATGGAGACGATTTGCCGACCGTAGCCGAGGTTCGGCTTCCGGGGGGGATACTAGTCGTGACACACGGCGATCAGTTCGGCGCGGCTCCGGCGCATGAGAGCTTGAGGGAGGCATGGCCGGACGCTAGGGTCATTGTCTACGGGCACACGCACAGGCTGGTCTGTGACCAGGGAACTCTCCCTTGGGTGCTGAATCCTGGCGCGGCTGGCCGAACCCGGGTCCACGATGGGCCCTCCTGCCTGATGTTGACAATTGATGGAGAAGGCTGGACAGTAGAAGCGCACCAGTTCAAATCGTCCGACGGAGGCTGAGCATGTCCGTTGCGAAGAAATGGGCGTTGAAGATTCTGGCAATAGCCGGAATCGAAGAGAACGGTTCCCGGCCTTGGGACATCCAAGTGCACAACCCCAAGCTCTACTGGCGGATTATGACGCAGGGCTCGCTGGGTCTCGGTGAATCCTATATGGATGGCTGGTGGGACTGCGAGGCATTGGATGAATTTTTTGCCCGGGTGCTGGGTTCCGGCTTGGATCACCAGGTAACGGGGTTCAACAAGATCATGGTCCGTGGACTTTCGCGGCTCCTGAACATGCAAAACCGTACCCGATCCAAGCAGGTCGCCCGGCAACACTACGACGTGGGGAACGATCTCTACAGCAAGATGCTGGATCAAATGATGATGTATTCCTGCGGCTACTGGCGCCGAGCCGAAACCTTGGATGAGGCTCAGGAGGCGAAACTGGAGTTGATCGCCTGCAAGCTGGAACTTCAGCCGAATACCCGGATCTTGGATGTCGGCTGCGGGTGGGGCGGTGCGTGCCGGTTCTTCGCCGAACGCTACGGCGTGGAGGTGACCGGGGTGACCTTGTCGGGGGAGCAGGCCAGTCTTGCTCGCGAGCATTGTGAGGGGCATGCCGTCCAGATTCTCCAGCAGGACTACCGGGACCTGCCGTCAGGTGAAACGTTCGACGCAATCTATTCGATTGGGATGTTCGAGCATGTCGGCTACAAAAATTACCGGGCCTTCATGCGCAAAGCGCATGAACTGCTGCCACCCGGAGGCCGATTCCTTCTCCATACCATTGGCCGCAATGTTTCGGGGGTCAGCACCGATCCCTGGATTAACCGGTACATCTTCCCGCACGGCATGGTGCCCTCGATCCGGCAAATCGGGCAATCCATCGAGAACCTGTTCGTGATGGAGGATTGGCATACGTTCGGTCGGGATTACGACCGTACCCTGATGGTGTGGCGGACCAATTTCGAGTCCGCATGGGAATCCCTTCGCGAGCGCTACGATGAACGGTTTTTCCGCATGTGGCGGTATTATCTGAGCTGTTGCGCAGGTTCTTTTCGGGCGCGACAGAGCCAGTTGTGGCAGATTCTGTTGGTGAAAGACGGGCTGAAAGTCGATCCGCCGGCTTGCCGTTGAGGAACGCAGTTGCTTCTTGGCGATCCTGCGGAGCCTAAGGTGCAAAGCGGGTCGGGGTCTTTCAGACTAGCAGAGTACGATGCTGACGACCAACGCGAGTCCTGCACCGCAGAGACCGGCGGCCATCATCATGAAAACAATGTCGGTACGGTTGATTTCGATTTTCATGGCGGTTTTTCCTTGCGCGACAGATTATAGTCAAGTCGGACTTCCTTCTGCGGCAAGTTCAGGCCGTACCTGCCCGCTGCCCTAGAATTCCCGCCGCCTGCCGGTCCGCATGGTAGGAGGAACGCACGAGGGGCCCGCTGGCGACTTCCAGGAATCCGAGCCGCTTGGCTTCGTCGCCTAGCGCGTCGAACTCCTCTGGTGGTACGTAGCGGCGAACCGGGAGGTGGTGCCGGGTCGGTTGCAGGTACTGCCCCAGGGTCAGCATCCGGCAGCCGTGGTCCAACAGGTCCTGCATGACGGCCAGAGCCTGTTGCGGGGTCTCGCCGAGGCCCAGCATCAGACCCGATTTGGTTGGGGTGTCCGGGTGGGCGTGGCCAAATTGTTGCAGCAGTTTCAAGGAGTGGAGGTAGTCGGCTCCCGGGCGCGCGGCACGGTATAGCTGGGGAACGGTTTCGAGGTTATGGTTGAACACGTCCGGAACTCCGGCATCCAATTCCTCCAGTGCTCGATCAAGCCGGCCGCGGAAGTCGGGAACCAGGATCTCTACGCGGATACCGGGGCTGCGTGTGCGGACTGCTCGAACGCATTCCGCGAAATGCCGGGCACCGCCGTCGTGCAGGTCGTCTCGGTCCACCGAGGTGATAACCACGTAGCGCAAACCCAGCTCTGAAACGGCTTTCGCCAAGCGCATCGGTTCGTCGGCATCCACCGGAAGCGGTCGCCCGTGGGCCACGTCGCAGAAAGGGCAGCGCCGCGTGCAAAGGTCGCCGAGGATCATGAACGTCGCGGTGCCGTGTCCGAAGCATTCCGGCAGGTTCGGACAGGAAGCTTCCTCGCAGACAGTGTGCAGGGACTGCAGGCGCAGGAGTTCGCGCATCTGCCGAACCTGGGGGGCATGCCGGAGGCGGATGCGCAGCCAAGGTGGTTTGCGCAGGACCGGGTCATCGAAGGATGGCTTGATTGGAATGCGCGAGAGTTTTTGCTCTGTCGTCTGCTTGATGCCGGGCGGGAGGCTCATGCGTAGACCTGGTTCGGATACAGGGTGTGCAGCAGGTGCGGCAGGAACTTCCGGGCGGTCTCGTCGATGCCCCAATCCACCCCGCACTCCCGCAGACTCGTGGCTTCGAGTTTTGGGTTGCCGCAGATGTCGATTTGGCGGAACAGGCTCAGGTCCGGGTGGACATTCAGTGCCAGTCCGTGGGAGCTTTGGGCGCGGCTGATCCGCAAGCCGATGGACATGATCTTCTTTCCTTCCACATAGACCCCGGGCATGCCATTTTTCCGACGGGCGGGCATCCGGGCTTCCTCCAACAGAGTCAAGACCGCGCTTTCCAGCCGTTCGACTAGTGCGCGAACCCCGAGGCGCATCCGGCGCAGATCCAGCAAGGTGTAAACGACCAGCTGGCCGGGCATGTGGCAGGTCACCTGGCCGCCGCGGCTGCTGCGGACTACCGGCAACGGGCACTGGGGATGGATGTGGGAGGGGTCGGCGCCGACTCCGAGGGTCAGGACGCTCGGATGCTGCAGCAACCAGATCTCGTCGGCGCTGTTCTCGTCCCTTGTTTCGGTTTGCCGGCGCATGGCCTCGGCGCAGGGCTCGTAGTCGTACAAGTCCCAGTGCCGGATTCGGGGCGCAGGAATCATGGTGCGTTGCAGAATTCGCTGTACCAGTTTCGGACACGCTGTGTGACCGGGCCGATGGCCCCGTCGCTCACCGGGTTGCCGTCGAGTTCGACCACGGGCATGACGCCGCGGGTGGAGCCGGTGACCCAGACTTCTTCAGCGCCACGCAATTCATCGACGCGCAACAGGCCTTCTTGATATTCCATTCCGTTCTCGCGCATCAACTTCAGCACCAGTTTCCGGGTCACACCGGGCAGGATCCGAGGACTCAGCGCGGGCGTCCGGATTTGCCCGTCCACCACGGCAAAGACATTGCTGGTCGCGCCTTCCATCACTTCTTCTCCCCGATGCAGGATGGCTTCCCCCGCCTGTTGGTCTACCGCGCCCTGCGTCGCGAGAACGGTTTCCAGCAGCATGATGGACTTGATGTGGCAACGCCCCCAGCGCTGGTCTTCGCGGATGATGGCGGAGATTGAGTCGGGTCTTGCCGGCAGGGGCTGCGCCATGGCGAAAATAGTGGGCGGGCCGTCCAAAAACTGCTTGCGGAATGGGGCTCCATCCGGAATGACGCCGCGTGTGACCTGAAAGTACACGAAACACTCGTCCGCGCTCTGCCCGATTAGATGAGTGCAGATTTCCCGCCAGGTGGATTCTTCCGGCGTATCGTTGATGTGGATCGCGGCCAGGCTGTTTTTCAGGCGTTCCAGGTGGTCATCTAGGCAGCGCGGGCGTTTGCAGTAGACGGGGATCAATTCGTAGACGCCGTCGGCAAACAGGAAGCCGTGATCCATGATCGGGACCGTGAGTCCTTCAAGAGGGCGGTATTCGCCGTTGTAGTAGGCAGGAATCGACATGGCGGCTTATGGGCTCGAATCGCCGTAATGATCCCGTCTTGGCAGTTTCATGTCGTCCATACCGATGTCTCCCGACCCGAGATTCCTATTATGGAACCGGTGGACGGCATTCCGCAAGGGGTGTTGCTGGGCTCCGGGCACGAACCCGGGTGGCGGATCAACGCGCGACTAGTTCATCAATCGCCGCAGCCGGTGCCAGAGTCGGGTGAAAAAGCCGACCTGCGACACATCGGTCAGGATTACGGCGGGCATCTGAGCCAGGATCCGGTTTTCATGGCGCACGGTAATTCGCCCGACCGGCTGCCCCTTCGCGAGCGGCGCTTCCACCTCCGGCTCCAGGTGGTAGGTGGTTTCCAGTTCCTCATATGCCGCGACCGGCAAGGTCATCACCAGGTCTTCGGCCAATCCCACCGGCACCCGCTCGGTTTCCGCGAACCATACCGGGATTTCTGTCAATGGGTCCATGCCGGTATGAACTTTCCGCGTGCGGAAGAAACGGAATCCCCAGTTCAGCAGGGATCGGCTGTCGCGCAGCCGGGCCCGCCCACTTTTGGCACCGAGGACAACCGAAACCAGCCGCATCTCGTCCAAGTCCGGGCGCATGGCACTTGCGGCCAGGCAATATTTCGCCGCTTCGGTGTAACCGGTCTTGATGCCGTCCACCGTCGGGTGCAGTTTTAAAAGACGGTTGCGATTGGGTTGCTTGATGCCGTTCCAAGTGTATTCCTGCTCCCGGAACATCGCGTAGAGCTCAGGAAACTCGTTGATCATGGCGGCGGACAGAATGGCGATGTCGCGGGCCGACATGTAGTGGTCCGGCCCGCCGAGCCCGGATGCGTCGATGAAACGACTCTTGCTCATGCCCAGACGCTCGGCTTCCGCGTTCATCATGTCGGCGAAAGACTCTTCACTGCCGGCGATGTGTTCCGCAAGTGCGATGCTGGCGTCATTGCCGGACTGCACGATGATGCCGCGCAGCAAGTCGATGACCGGGACTTGGCTATTGACCTCCACGAACATCCGGGAGCCGATCGCCCGGCGTGCCTTGCGGCTGATCGTCACCAGGTCCTGTTCCCCGATCAGGCCGTCTCCCAAGGCCCGAAAGGCCAGGTACGTGGTCATGATCTTCGTCAGGCTAGCCGGCTCGACCGGTTGGTCAGCATTGGCCTCGGCCAGGACCTCGCCGGTTTGCGTGTCCATCAGGATGTAGCTGGGGGCGTCCAGCGAGGGGACGGGTGGGATCGGGAGTTGGGCCCAGGCCGGGCCAGCCAACAGCAGTGCGGCAAGAATCAAGCGAATCATTTTTTCCTTATGGGTTTCCAGTAGGGAATGTTGACTGGGGTGTATTCGGTAATGCCGAGAGCTTCGAGTTTCGCGATGGCTTGGTCGAGTTTGGTGCTGTCATCGAATGGGCCTTGCAGGACTCGGTGCAGGGTCGTGTTCCGCTCTCGGGTCCGGACGGAAAGCCGGACCAGTCCTTGGCGGCGCAATTTTTGCACAAAAGCCTCCGCATTGCTCCGGATCGCGAAAGCGCCAAGTTGCAGGAACTGGTGTTCGGCGGTCTGGGGAGCCGTACTGGGGCCGCGGATGGTGCGCACCTCGACCGGAGCCAGCCCCTCGTCAACAATACCCAGGGCCAAGGCAGCCTGGCGGGACAGGTCGATGATGCGGCCCTCCTTGAAGGGGCCTCGGTCGTTCACGCGGACGGTGATGGAGTGGCCGGTCTCGAGATGGGTGACCTTGACCCAGGTGGACAGGGGCAGGCTCTTGTGCGCGGCGGTGACCTGATTCATGTCGAAAACCTCGCCGCTAGAGGTCTTCCTGCCGTGAAACTGCGGCCCGTACCAGGACGCCAGTCCGCGCTCGACGTAACCCTCGGCCGAGTCCAGCACGTGATAGCGAACGCCGAGGGCGACGTAGCTGGAGGAAGCGCCGGACCGGCTCGCGGGCCCCGAGCCGGAGTCGGAGAAGGTGTCGGCGACGTAGTCGTAGACGCTGCACCCACTGCCAGCCAAGGCCAAGGCCAGCAGCCAGGCGGCGCGGTCAGAGCCCCGGATCATTCTTCAGGGCCTGGCTCAACTGGTGGATCATCAGCGCGTACAGGGCGCTGTGGTTGTAACGCGTGATGACGTAAAAGTTGTGATAGCCGACCCAATATTCGGGTGATTTAGAGTTCTCGAATCTGTGCACGGCCACCGGTTCGGCGGTCGGGTTCTGCAGCATGATTCCGGATGCGGCCAATCGTTCCGACGGGATATCCGGAAGCAGGGCCTTGCTCAGCGGAACCTGATTGGGGTTTTCGGGGTGAATCAGTTCCGCGACCGGTTCGTCCGGGCGCCAGTGATGCTTCTGGAAGTAGTTCGCGATGCTGAATATGATGTCGGCCGGGCTGTCCCACAGGTCGCGCCGGCCGTCGCGATCGCCGTCGACGGCGAAATGCCGGTAGCTGCTGGGAATGAACTGGGCCTGTCCGAGCGCGCCGGCCCATGAGCCGCGCAGGTTCTGGATGTCCAGCCCGGCTTCGCGTTCCAGCAGGAACAATTGCTCCAACTGCTGGCGGAAGAATTCCCCGCGAGGCGGGTAGTCGAACCCCAAGGTCACCAAGGTATCCAGCACCGGGTGCGCTCCGGTATTGCGCCCGAAATTGGATTCGGCTGCAATAATGGCGGTGATTACTTCGGCTGGCACTTGGTAGGCGCGCTCCGCTTCCCCGAGCAGGTCGGCATGTTCCCTGAGATAGGTGCGCCCCCGGCGAATGCGGTCGCTGGTGAGGAAAATATTCCGGTACCAGTGCCAGGGCTTGGATTCGGCGGGGCGTTGAGCGCTGGCAATGACTTGGGCTTGGCGCTGGCACTCCGCGATCAGCTTGTGGATGCGTTCGAAGGACAGGCCGTGCTCGTTCACGACCTGTTCGGCCCAGGCGCGGACCTCGGGGCGTTCAATGTACGGGACGGGGTTTTCGCTTGCCAGGGCACAGCCCGGCAGAAGACACAGCAAAAGCCAGCGATTTCTGAATATCATGCAGGCTCCTCGCTTTATTTGTGACGCGCGTGGGCGTAATGCCGGGTCGCCATCATCATACCGAATGCGGCCAGAGTGCTGATCATGGCGCTTCCCCCATAGCTTAGCAGAGGCAGCGGCGACCCGGTCACGGGGGCATAGCCGACAGTCATCGCGATGTTGATCAGGACATGCATGAGCAGGGACAGGCCGAGCCCGCCGATCAGCAGCTGGCTGAATCGGTCCGGTCCGGCTCGACTCAGAGCCACCACCCGCCACAGGATCGCCAGGTACAGGATGATCAGCAGGGCCACCCCGATCAGGCCGAATTCCTCGGCGTAGACGGAAAAGATGAAATCGGTGGAGTGCTCCGGCAGGAAATTGAACTGCGCCTGGGTACTTTGGGTCCAGCCCTTGCCGGAGAGGCCGCCGGAGCCGACGGCGATCTTGGACTGGATGACGTTGTAGCCGCTGCCGAGCGGGTCGGCCTCCGGGTTGAAGAAGATCCGGATCCGGTCTTTCTGGTATTCGCGCAAGGCGTACTGCCACACGAACGGCAGGCTGATGCCGGACAGTGCTCCCAGGCCGAGAATCCACCGCCTTGAAATCCCGGCCAGCAGGGTGACCGAGACCCCGATCGCGGAGACCAGAAGCGCCGTGCCCAGGTCCGGCTGGATCGCAACCAGCCAGGTCGCGAGGGCCACCAGCCCCAAGGCCAAACTGACGCGGAGAGAGGACAGGGGCGGCAGGGAGGGCCCCAGGATGTAGGCCACGATCATGGGAATGGTGAGTTTGAGGAGTTCGGACGGTTGGAGGGCAATCGGACCGTACGACAGCCAGCGCTGGGCGGTGCTGCCGCTGCCATAGAATATGACGGCCACCAGCAGCAGCAGGTTGAGCAGGAACAAGGCAGGGGCCCATCGCCTCAGGCGTTGCGGGGTGATGTGCGCCATGACCAGAAGCGCGAGCAGGCCGATTCCGATTCGAATGGCATGCTGCTGGGTCGCTTGAAGACTCATGTCGTTGGCGCTGTACTGAATCGTCAGGCTGAGCGCCAGGACCGCCAAGAGCAATGCCAGCAGGGTACGATCCAGTGGTTCCACCAGCCTGGACACGGCAGAAGTGTAAAAGCGCGGCGCCATTACAAGGATCTCAAGAGGTAGGCGTCCAGGAGCCGGCGGGCGATGGGCGCGGCCATGGTGGAGCCGTGGCCCCCATGTTCGACAATGACCGCAAGGGCGATTTCCGGTGCTTCGGCGGGGGCGAAAGCGATGAACAGGGAATGGTCGCGGATATGTTCGGGGAGGTCTTCGGAATCAGGGCGTTTTTCGCCGTAGTTGATGACCTGTGCGGTTCCGGTCTTGCCTGCGATGCGATATGGCGCATCCAGTCCAGAGCGCCGGGCGGTTCCGTTCTCGGCGTGAACCACATCCACCATGGCGTTCGTGACCAGGTCCCACCAGGCCGGGTTGGAGAGCGTCACGCGCCCGAGTTCTTCCGGCGGGTTCTCGATGATCTCTCCATCCTGTTCGTAGGCGCGCAGCAGGCGCGGCTTCATGCGGATGCCGCGGGTCGCCAGCGCCGCGGTTGCAGTGGCAAGTTGCAAAGGCGTCAGCAGCAGGTATCCCTGACCGATGCCCATGATGACGGTTTCGCCCGGGTACCAGGGTTGCCCGTACATCTGTTGCTTCCATGTTTCGTTGGGAAGCAGCCCGGCGCGTTCTCCGGGCAGGTCGAGTTGCTGGGTCTGGCCGAGCCCGAATTGCGCCAGGAAAGGTTCTAGTGCCTCGATCCCCATGCGGTAGGCCAGCGAGTAAAAGTAAACGTCGCAGGACTGGGTGATCGAGGAACTGACCGTGACCCAGCCGTGACCCTCGTCCTTCCAATCCCGGAAAGGGCGGCGATAGTTCGGGATCTTGAATTGGGGGGCGGCGAAAAATTGTTTGTCCGGGATGGCGTGGCCAGACTCGAGCCCGGCGAGGGCGACAAAGGGCTTGATGGTGGAGCCCGGCGCATACTGCCCCTGGATGGCGCGATTGAGAAGCGGATTTTTCGCGTCCCGGATCAAGTTCTGGTAGTCGCCGGGATCAATGCTGTGCCCGAACACGTCCGGGTCGAAACTGGGCGTGCTGACCAATGCCAGAATATCGCCAGTTGAGGGTTCAAGGGCGACGATTGCACCTTCCCGTCCAGCCATGGCGTCGCTTGCCACCCGCTGCAGGCCGGCATCCAGCGTAAGCACCAGGTTGCTGCCGGGGGTGGGCGCCTTGCGGTCGTGCACCATCAGGGAACGGCCCTGTGCATTGATTTCAGCTTGTTGCAGGCCGGGGATCCCGAGCAGAAGAGATTCATATTGATGCTCGATCCCGACCCGACCGATCCTCCGGGTTCCCCGGTAACGGTGTAAATCAATGCGTTCCCGGTCTTTCTTGCTGATGCTGGCCAGGTGGCCGAGTACATGAGCCGTTGATTCGCCGTACGTGTAGCGGCGTACGGCATAGGCCTCCAGGTAAACACTCGGCAACTGGTGCAATTGCACGGCGATGCGTGCGATCGTCTCTTCCGACAGATCGATCTTGAGTGGAGTCGTTTCAAATTTACTGCTTTGATCGTGTTGCTGGAATCGCTGGACTTCCCGGTCATGGATGTCGGCCAGTTCCCGCAATTTTGAAATCGTGGCATCCAGGTCGTCAACTTGGGAAGGAACCAGGCTCAGGCTGTATTCGACGCTGTTATCCGCGAGCAGGGTGCCGTGGCGGTCGAAGATCAGGCCGCGCGGAGGAGGAAGGGGAATCTGGCGCAGGTGGTTTTTCGTTGACAACGCAGTGAAGTGCGCGGTGTGAATCGTCTGCATCCAGCCGATCCGCAGCAGTAACAGCAACAACAACAGGCTTCCGAAACCGACCAGCAAGCGCAACCGCTGGTGGGTCTGGGCGGCACTGCGGTGAAGATCGCCTTTCTGGGTGGCGGGAGTCATGGTCAGGGCAGCAAAATGAACTGGCTGCGTGTTCCGCGCTGGACCTGAAGCAGCACTTGAGCGGAACCCCGGTTGATGGTGGCGCGGACATCCTCCACGCTCTTCACGGGGCGGCGGTTGACGGAACGCAACCGGTCGCCGGCGCGAATTCCGGCTTGCGTGGCAGGATAACCGGGCTCGGCCTTGACGATTTCGACGAACGTCGTCTCGGCATCCCGCTGGGTCGACAGCGTCAGCCCGGCCAGGGCCGAGTGGAGATTGGCCCCGTCGATGCGCAGGGTCGCGGTCGCCGCGCGGACGGTTACGGTCTCGCGGCCGCGGAGCAGTTCAATCTCCACTTCTCGGCCAGCACGCAGCAGGCCCAGCACATTGCGCATGTCCTTGACATCACGGATCTCTTCTCCATCAATGCGCACCAGAATGTCTCCCGGGACAATTCCGGCTTGGTCGGCCGGGGATCCTTCCACCACTTCGGTGATGACGACGCCCTCAGTTTGTTTGAGGCCGAATGCTTCCGTCAGTTCCGGGGTCATGGCTTGAGCCTGTACCCCGAGTTGGCCGCGCTGTACCTGGCCGAATTCGGTCAACTGGTCGGCCACCTGTAGCACCATGTGGATGGGGATCGCGAAACCGATCCCGATATTGCCGCCGGACCGGCTCAGGATCGCGGTATTGATGCCGACCAGTTCACCGCGCAAGTTCACCAGGGCGCCGCCGGAATTTCCGGGGTTGATAGAGGCGTCGGTCTGGATGAAGTCCTCGTAGCCGTAGTTGTCGAATACGCCGCTGCGGCCCAGCGCGCTGACGATCCCGGAAGTTACGGTCTGGCCTAAGCCGAAAGGATTGCCGATCGCCACGACGAAATCGCCGACTCGAAGTTGCTCGGGATCGGCGAATGGCAGGCTGGTCAGGTCCCCGGTCTCGATACGCAGCATGGCCACGTCCGTTTCGCTGTCCGAGCCGATCAATTCGGCCTTGACTTCACGCCCGTCGCTCAGGGCCACCGTGATGTCATCGGCTCGCGCGATCAGGTGATGGTTGGTGACGACATGGCCTTTTTCCGCATCCAGGATCACGCCGGTGCCGAGGCCTCGTCGCACCCGTTTCCGGGTCTGTTGGCCGGGCAGGCCGAAAAAATGCTGGAAGAAAGGGTCTCGGAACAACGGGCCCGTGCGCACCACCTCTTCGTGGGCGGTGGAGATATTGACGACCGCCGGCACGGTTTTTTCGAGCATCGGGGCCAGCGAAGGCAGCGAATCCTCGCTGCCTTCCCAAGGGAACGCCGCCCAGGCGGGCAGGGTGAGGATGGCTGCAAGCGGGAGTACGGGCGCGACGCGAGACAGAGAAGGCATAATCCCGGAAAGTATACCCCGTTCGGATAATTTTCGTCTTGTTATTTAGTCGGTTTGAGGGGGTCGATCTGGATAGGAATCATGGCGACATCAGGCTGTTTCAAGGTTTCAGATGAGGTCATTAGCCGACCGCAAGATCTGGCGGAGAGGGAGGGATTCGAACCCTCGGTACGGTATTACCGCACACCCGCTTTCCAGGCGAGCCCGTTCGACCGCTCCGGCACCTCTCCGGGATCCCTCCGGTGGAAGCCTCAGGCTTTCTGGATGTCGCCCGTTCCCGCCATCGGGGGCAGGTACGTGACGTTTCCTTCGGCCTTGCGGATTTCGCCGGTTCCCGCTTTCTCCACCTCGTCGATGCGCATGACCGAGTGCATCGGGATATAGGTCCGAGGGACGGACTCAAACTCGGCCTTCAGCCGTTCTTCACTCGGGTCGACCACCACTTTCGCTTTCTCGCCGAAAATGATTCCCTCGATGACGATGAAGCCATACAGGTCGGAGGAGTAGACGTGCTCCGCGTAGATCTCGTAGATTTCCCCGTTGGAGAAGAAAATCACTTTGTAGATCGGCTCTGGTTCTTGCATGACACTGCCGTGATCGGGGAATAACAATTATAGCAAGACCCGCGTCACTGCATGTGCTGGATGACAGCGTCGGCGAACCCGGAAGTCGTCACCAGGGTGGCCCCGGGAATCAGTTCCTGCATATGTTCTTCCACCCGTTGCCGGCTGTCGGCGGTGCCGAGGCGGCCCGCCGAAATGCCAGCCCGGACCCGGGCCAGGTCGTAGGTCAAATACTTGTTGGCGATCGCCCCGGAAATCCCCTTGAGAATCAGGTCGGCGGCCTCGGTCCAGCCAAGGTAGCGCAGCATCATTTCGGCGGACAGCAGGATGGAGCCGGGGTTGACCCGGTTCTTGCCGGCATACTTGGGGGCAGAGCCGTGGGTCGCCTCGAACACCGCGACCGCGTCCGCCATGTTGGCGCCCGGCGCGATGCCGATCCCCCCGACCTGGGCCGCCAGCGCGTCCGAAATATAGTCGCCGTTGAGATTCAGGGTGGCGATGACGTCGTAGTCGGCCGGCTTCAAGAGGATCTGCTGCAGGAAATTGTCCGCGATGACGTCCTTGATTACGATGGGCTCTCCGTTTTTCGGGTTCTTGATCATTTGCCATGGCCCGTCGCCGATCATTTCAGCCCCGAATTCCTCTGTCACCAGTTCGTATCCCCAGCGGCAGAATGCGCCCTCGGTGTACTTCATGATGTTGCCCTTGTGCACCAGGGTGACCGAGGAACGGTGGTTGTCGATCGCGTAGCGGACCGCTTTCCGGATCAGCCGGGAAGAGCCTTCCTTGGAAACCGGCTTGATGCCGATGCCGGAACTTTCGGGAAACCGGATTCCGTGGACATCCATTTCCTTCTGCAGGAATTCGATCAACTTGTGGACCTCGGGCGAGCCGTTGGGCCATTCGATGCCGGCGTAAATGTCTTCGGTGTTTTCCCGGAACACGACCATGTCGGTCGTGTCGGAGGTCTTCAACGGAGTCGGCGTGCCGGGAAAGAAACGGATCGGCCGCACGCAGGCGTACAGATCCATCTGCTGGCGAATGGCGACGTTGAGCGAACGGATGCCTTCGCCGACCGGCGTGGTCAGAGGCCCCTTGATCGATACGACATAGTCCTGCATCGCCTGCAGTGTCTCGTCGGGCAGCCAGTTGCCTTGCTGGTACAGCTTGCTGGCCTTCTCGCCCGCGTAGATCTCCATCCAGTAGATCTTCCGCCCGCCGCCATAGGCGATCTTGACCGCCTGTTGCACGACCTGCCGCATGACCGGCGTGACGTCGATCCCGATCCCGTCCCCTTCGATGAAGGGGATGATCGGGTGATCCGGAACTTCCAGCGACTGATCCGGGCCGACCGTGATCCGCTCGCCGTCCACCGGGACGTGGATGTGTTCGTACTCTTCAGCCGCCATGCCGCACCCTTGGCCGAGGGCCGTCAGAACTGCTCTTCTTCAGTGGACCCGGTCAGTGCCGTGACGGAAGACTGCCCGCCCTGGATGACGGTGGTCACGTCATCGAAGTAGCCGGCCCCGACCTCCTGCTGGTGGCTGACGAACGTGTAGCCCCGGTCTGCCGAAGCGAACTCCGGCTCCTGGACTTTCTCCACGTAATGCTTCATGCCTTCCTCGCCCGCGTAGTCGTAGGCAAGGTCGAACATGTTGTACCACATGCTGTGGATGCCGGCCAGGGTGATGAACTGGTATTTATAGCCCATCGCCGACAGCTCGCGCTGGAACTTCGCGATCGTCGCGTCGTCCAGGTTCTTCCGCCAGTTGAAGGAGGGGGAGCAGTTGTAAGCCAGCAGCTGATTTGGGTACTCCTTGCGCAGGGCTTCCGCGAACGCCCCGGCGAATTCCAGATCCGGCGTGCCGGTCTCGCACCAGACTAGGTCCGCGTAAGGCGCGTACGCCAGGCCGCGCGAGATTGCTTGGTCGAGGCCGTTGCGCACACGGTAGAACCCTTCGGAGGTCCGCTCGCCGGTCAGGAAAGGCTTGTCGTTCTCGTCGAAGTCGGAGGTCACGAGGTTGGCGGCTTCCGCATCGGTGCGCGCCAGTACCACGGTGGGGACGCCCATGACGTCGGCGGCCAGCCGGGCCGCGACCAGTTTCTGGACCGCCTCCTGGGTCGGCACCAGCACTTTTCCGCCCATGTGGCCGCACTTCTTGACGGCGGCCAGCTGGTCCTCGTAGTGGACCCCGGCGGCACCGTTGTTGATCATGTTTTTCATCAGCTCGAAGGCGTTGAGCACGCCGCCGAACCCGGCCTCGGCATCGGCCACGATCGGGGCGAAATAGTCGACGAATTCCTCATCGCCGGGATTGGTGCCGCGCGACCACTGGATCTCGTCCGCGCGCTTGAACGCGTTATTGATGCGGCGTACCACGGTCGGCACCGAATCGTAGGCGTACAGGGACTGGTCCGGGTACATGGTTTCGGATGTGTTGGCGTCAGCAGCAACCTGCCAGCCGGACAGGTAGATGGCCTCGATGCCAGCCTTGACCTGCTGCACCGCCTGGCCGCCGGTCAGGGCGCCGAGGCAGTTAACGTAACCCTTGCGCGCCTCGCCGTTGACCAGGCGCCAGAGCTTCTCGGCACCTTCCGTCGCGGTGGTGTTGGCAGGCACGCGCGAGCCGCGCAGGCGCACGACATCTTCCGCTGTGTAGCCGCGACGTACGTCGCTCCAGCGAGGGTTGCTATCCCAGTCTTTCTGTAGGGCTTCAATCTGTTTTTCTCGATCCACTTGAGAGTTCCTCATCTCATTGATTAGGGCAACCTTGCCCGGCGCGACGCGAAATCGCGAACCCGGAAAGGCTAACCGGGCAATTTTAACAGAAACGGAATTAATTGGCTCCGAAGTCGAAGATCGATGCGACTGCTCCCGGGTTTTTTTGCCTTTTCATTTGACAGCCCCGGGTGGGGGTGCGACAATTCTGCCGCGCGGAGCGGGAATAGCTCAGTTGGTAGAGCGTAACCTTGCCAAGGTTAAGGTCGCCGGTTCGAACCCGGTTTCCCGCTCCAGTTCCTTGCTTTGGGGCTGAGTGGCAGAGTGGTTATGCAGCGGCCTGCAAAGCCGTGGACGCCGGTTCGATTCCGACCTCAGCCTCCATCAATCTCCACTCCCTATGTACTATGATGGGCGCGTTGCGGGCGTGGCGGAACCGGTAGACGCTGCGGACTTGAGGCTTTTGAGTGCTCCCCGGGAAACCGGGGATGTAGAACTGCTCAAATTCGGGGAACCCTGTCAAATGGCGATCCCGAGCCAAGCCTGGGAAGGAATTTCCGGGAAGGTGTAGAGACTAGACGGGCAGCGCCTAAGGCCGGATGGCTAAGGTGAAGGGATAGTCCGGACCACAAACGCCGCACAGCGGCGGCGGCGAAAGCCGTAGCTGGTGCGAAAATCCGCTGGGCTTTGCCCGTGGGGGTTCGAATCCCTCCGCCCGCACCACATTCCCCCGAAAAACCAGCATGAAAACAAGCCGTTCTGATATACTTCCCCGGCCTAAGGAGGGCTGGAAGCGAACGACAATTTCATCGCTAACGCCATGATTCAAAAGATTTTTACAAGCCGCCCGAACTTCATGATACTGCAGGCGGGCATCGCGCTGCTCCTGTTCGCCGCCTTGTTGTACTGGCAAAGGGCGACCCTGGAAGAAGTCTACTTGGGACCCTTGGCGACGCAACTCGGCATGGTCGTCAACGGCATCATCGGGGTGTTGTTTCTGGTGGCGTTGGCTCGGGTTTTCTACCTGTTGTTCGCCTACACTCACGAGAGCCGCACCATTGCCCTGTTCGAGGAGCAGGTGGATTTCGGCCTGACCGAGGCCGGCATCGAAGGCCTGTCCGAATCCCTGATCGTACAGCGTTACCGCGTCCTGCAGCAGGGTCGATCGGAACTGGACCGCCCCCAGCAGGCGGCCCTGTCGGCCATCCTGCTGAACCAGGAGATGACGCGTCTCGGCCTGATCCGCTTGATACAGAGCTTGCTGATCCTGCTCGGCGTGTTCGGGACGGTCGCATCGCTGTCCTTGGCCCTGGTTGGGGCTTCCGACCTGCTGTCCTTCCCGCAGAATGGAGGCGGCATCGGCCTGGTGGTCCACGGGATGGCGACCGCGCTTTCCACCACGATGACCGCTATTGCAGCCTACTTGGTGCTGACGCTCATCTTTTCCCGGCTGGTGGCGAGCCAGTCCAGCGTGTGCCAGCAGATCGAGATGTTGACCTTGCGCCGGCTACTGCCACTGGTGTCACGGGAAGGAGGAAACCTGGCCCACACCTTGGCGCTCAGGCTGAAGGACCTCAACGAAGTGGCCATTGCCTTGGCGGAAGTCCAGGACCGCCTGGCTCCGCACCTTGAAGCCATGCGCCACGAGCGGCACGTGCAGAACGAACACAGCAAGAAGTTGATGGAAGCGCTGCAAAGCATCGACAAGACCCTGATGAAGGGGTTCCGGTTGGACCAGTAAGGACCATGATCGGCGGCCAATCCTCGTTTCCCGACTACGCCTCCCATCTCTCCTCGATCAACGAGGAGAACTTCTGGCCGTCCTTCACCGACATCATGATGGTCGTGGTCATCGTGTTCCTGATGTCCAGCACGGTCGCCGTGCTGCACAACTGGGACCTGTCCAGACAGGTTCAGGAAACGGTCGCACTCGAGCGGCAGGCCAGGGAAAGGGCGGAAGACCTGAACCTGCGCCGCATGCTGCTTCAACTCGAGTTGGAAGAGATGCAGGGCCGCATGGGAAAAACCCGCGAGGCACTGGAAGCCAAGACCGGGCAGTTGGAACAGCGGGAGGAAGACCTGGCCGGTGCGCAGGGCGCGTTGGCCGAGCAGCAGATACAGTTGATGGACATGCAGGAGGAATATGCGCGCGTACAGACGGAGATGAGGATGAGCCAGGACGTGAGCGCGGAGCGCGAGCAGGAATTGCTCGAAGTACAGCAGCAATTGGAGAAGATGCGGGACGAAAACGTATTGCGCGAGCAGATGTACGTCGAGGTTGAGAAACAGCAGCGGCAGACTCGGGAGGAGCTGGAACTCCTGCAGAAAGAGTACGAGGAGATGGGCGAGAAATACGCCGCATTGTCCAAGCCGGCCCGCAGCCCCATGGGCAAGGTGGTCACGGCCGTTCGCTACATGAAGGTGGAGGGGCAGCCGTTGTTCATGCTCAAGTTCCCGGACGCCGAGCAATTCGAACCCGTCGGTCAGGAAGAAATGCACCAGGCCCTGTCGCGACTCAAAGAGGAACACGGGAACAAGTTGTTCGTCCGGATCGTGATCCCGATGGACAGCAACCTGACCTATCAGGAGGGCTGGGAGTTTTCGCTGGACCTGCTGAGGCGCTACGACTACTACTATGCGGATTGAAGGGGCCGTCGCTCGACCATGCGCAGCAACCGGAATCCGCTTGAAACGGCAGGGGCAAGCCCCATATTAATCGGCGACGCCTGAACTCCCGTATACACAAGAAAGAGAGGAGCGCTCACATGTCCGGGTCTGTTGTGGTTGAAAACCTAGTCAAGATCTACGGTGACCTGCATGCCGTGGACGACCTGAGCTTTGAGGTCGGGTCCGGCGAGGTCTTGGGTTTTCTCGGACCGAACGGCGCCGGAAAGTCCACGACCATGAAGATCATCACCGGCTTCCTGCCGCCAACCTCGGGCCGCGTGACGGTTTGCGGCCACCCGGCCGAGACCCAGCCGGAGGCGGCCAAGAGATGCCTGGGCTACCTGCCGGAGGGGGCCCCGGCGTACAGCGAGATGACGCCGTGGCAGTTCCTGAATTTCGTGGCGGACATCCGCCGGCCCGAAGATCGTCGGGGGCGACTGGACTGGGTCATCGGGCAGTTGGGATTGGAACCCGTGCTGCACCGCCCGGTCGACACCCTGTCGAAAGGATACCGCCGCCGGGTCGGCCTGGCGCAGGCCATGCTGCACGACCCGCGCGTGTTGATCATGGACGAACCGACCGACGGACTGGATCCGAACCAGAAGCGCCAGGTGCGCGACTTCATCAATGAGATGGCGAAGGACAAGACCATCATCATCTCGACGCACATTCTCGAGGAGGTCGAGGCCATCTGCACGCGGGCCATCATTGTCTCCGCCGGCAAGATCCTGGTCGACGAAACCCCCGGGGAGTTGCGCCGCCGCTCCCGGTACTGCAATGCCGTCACGGTCCAGGCGGAATTGAAGGAGCCGGTGCGCGTCGCGCTTGGCGAACTCGAAGACGTCGCGGTGGTGGAGCCGGAGCGCAATCAGGGTCTGACCCTGATCCCCCGGCCCGGCTGCACGCTGGAAGGCGCGGTCCGCGATGTCCTGTTGCGGCACAACCTGAAGGAAGTTCCGCTGCACATCCAGGCCGGGCGGCTGGACGACGTGTTCCACACCCTGACCCATAACGTCCATGAATAACCTGATCGCGATTCTGCGCCGGGAGCTGGTTGGCTATTTCCAGACACCGGTGGCCTATGTCTTTATCATGATCTTCCTCCTGCTGTCCGGGACGCTGAGCTTCTACCTGGGAAATTTCTACGAGCGCGAGCAGGCGGACCTGGGCGCATTCTTCACGTTCCACCCCTGGCTGTACCTGTTCCTGGTCCCGGCCATCTCCATGCGCCTGTGGGCGGAGGAGCGGAAGACCGGCAGCATCGAACTGCTGATGACGCTCCCGGTGACCGTGCCGCAGGCGGTACTCGGGAAGTTCCTGGCAGCCTGGATTTTCACCGGCATCGCGTTGTTCCTGACGTTCCCGATCTGGCTCACGGTCAACTATCTGGGCGATCCGGACAACGGCATCATCCTGGGCGCCTACCTAGGCAGTTTCCTGATGGCGGGCGGGTTCATGGCCATCGGCGCCTGCATTTCCGCGACCACGCGCAACCAGGTCGTGGCATTCATCCTCAGCCTGGTGACTTGCTTCCTGTTCCTGCTGAGCGGCTTCCCGCTGGTGCTGGACTTCTTCCAGCTATGGCTCCCGCAGCCGGTCGTCGATGCCATCGCGTCGCTGAGCTTCCTGACCCACTTTTCCTCGATCAACAAGGGCGTGATCGACTTGCGGGACCTGTCCTACTTCGTGATCCTGATCTCGGCCTGGCTGTACGCGAACATGATCGTGGTCCGGGCTCGCAAGGCCGCATGAACGGCTCGAACAGAAAGACCTATACGGCGGCAGGGCTCGGCCTGCTGGCCGTGCTGTTTGTCTCCTCCATCATGTTGAGCAACCTGGCCCTGGACAACATGCGGCTGGATCTGACCGAGCAGAAGCTCTATACCATGAGCGAGGGCACCCTGAGGGTGATCGACAGCATCCAGCAGCCGATCAACCTGTACCTGTTCTTCTCGGACCGGGCCAGCGCGGAGAACGCGCCCCTGCGCAACTACGCGCGGCGGGTTCGGGAATTGCTGGAAGAGTATGCGCATTACTCGGACGGTCGGCTGATCCTGCACGTGATCGATCCGGCGCCGTATTCGGAAGAGGAGGACCGGGCGACGGAGTTCAACCTGCAATCGCTCCCGGTGCAGGGCGGCGACAAGTTGTATTTCGGCCTGGTTGGCACGAACGTGGTGGATGACGTCGAGGTCATCGAATTCTTTCAGCCGGACCGCGAAGCTTTCCTTGAGTACGACATCAGCCAGTTGATTTATGCCCTGACGAATCCGGCAAAACCTGTGGTGGGAATTCTCACCGGCCTGCAGGTGTTCGGCGGGTTTGACCTGGCGAGCCAGCGGTCCACGCCCCAGTGGGCGATTCTCGACCATATCGAACGGCTGTTCGAGGCCCGCCAGATCGACGTCGAAGCCGGAGTGATCGACCCGGACATTCGGATCCTGATACTGATTCACCCGAAGGACCTGTCCGAGAAAATGCTGTATGCGGTGGACCAATTCCTGATGCGCGGGGGCCGGTTGATGCTGTTTGCCGACCCGTACGCGGACAAGGACCCCATGTTCCAGGATGCCAGCAATCCTCCGGATTCGGGCGGGATTCAGGCCTCCGACATCGACCGGTTGCTGGACGCGTGGGGACTCGAGATCGACATGGACGCGATCGTGGCCGACCGGGCCCTGGCCCTGCCGGTGCAAAGCCCGAACATCCAGCGGCCGATTCGCCATATCTCGTTCATCGGGCTCGACGAGGAACGAATCAACAAGGACAACCTGATCTCCGCCCAGCTGTCCCGGGTCACGTTCGGGTTCGCGGGCCAGATCAAGAAGACGGATGCGTTTCAGGGCGAGTTCGAGCCGCTCTTGTACACGTCGGAGGACTCCGGCGAGATTCCAAAACCGCGCTACCGGCACCTTCCCGACCCGACTGCCTTGCTGGAGTGGTTCGAACCCGGCGGCATCCCCTTGACGCTGGCTGCTTGGGTGCGGCTGCAGCCGGGCAGCATGTTCCCGGAGGGTCCGCCCGCGGATGCGGCTCAGCCTGCGGATGGACATCTGGCCGAGGCGCGGGAGGTGGTCGATG
Source organism: uncultured candidatus Poriferisulfidus sp. (assembly GCA_965204575.1). Taxonomy (GTDB): domain Bacteria; phylum Pseudomonadota; class Gammaproteobacteria; order Poriferisulfidales; family Poriferisulfidaceae; genus Poriferisulfidus. The sequence continues at coordinate 1,586,455 of OZ241993.1, read as the reverse complement.
CGATCGTGGTCGCGGATGCCGACATGCTGTCGGATACCTTGTGGGCGCGGGTACAGAACTTTTTCGGGCAGCGGATCGTACAGGCCTGGGCCAGCAACGGTGATTTCGTAGTCAATGCGCTGGAGAGCCTGGCTGGCAGTGGTGACCTGATCGGCTTGCGGGGCCGTTCCGAATTCTCGCGACCGTTCCATGTGGTCGAACAACTGCGGCGACAGGCGGAGCAGCGGTTCCATGCCAAGGAGGAGGAGCTCCAGCAGCGGCTGCAGGAGGCGGAGGAGAGCATCAGCCGGATCCAGCAGCTGAGACAGGAAGGGGAGCAGAGCCTGTTGACGGAACAGCAGCGGGCTGAAATCGAGGCGTTCCAGCAGGAGCGGTTGCGGGTGCGCCGTGAGTTGCGCTCGGTTCGACACGAACTGGACCGGGATATCGAACATCTCGGCTTCGTCCTGCGCCTGGTCAATATCTGGCTGGTTCCGGTCTTGGTCACGATGGCTGCAGTCGGCCTGTGGCTGTTTCAGCGCCGGCGCCGTTCCCGGAGGGTGACCTCATGAACCGTCGCGAACTGAGCACCCTGGCGATCCTGACTGGGGTCGTGCTGCTCCTGACTGCCGCGACGTACAACATTCGCTACCAGTCCGGCGACCAGGAATACATCGGGAGCTTGTGGCTTGAGAATCTCGATATCAACTCCGTAACCCGCATCGACGTCACCGGGCCGGGGAGCATGCCGCAGGTCACCCTGGAGCGTCGCCCGGAAGGGTGGGGAGTGGTGCAGCGCCAGCACTATCCTGCGAATGTAGGCACCATCCGCAGCCTGTTGCTGGATTTGTCGAAAGCGAAACTGCTTGAGCGCAAGACCCATGATCCGGCGCAGCATGCCCAGTTGGGCCTGGGTGGAATCGAACGGCTTGAGGCAAAAGGACAGCAGGTCGCGCTTCATTCCGCGGAAGGTGCCCGGTCGGTTCGCATTGGCGCGAACCCGGATGGACGCAGCGCCACTTATGTACGAAATGCCGATGACGATCAGGGCTGGCTTGTGGACCGGACGTTCACGATCCCAAACGAACCGCGGCGCTGGCTCGACCCGGAGCTACTGGATATCGGGATGGAGCATATACGCCGGATGGAAGTCGTGCACCCGGATGGCGAAAGAATCGAGGGACAACGTGCGGAAGACGCCGCGGACGTGAAATTCACCGTACTCGACCTCCCCGAAGGCGCGATGCTGAAAAACGAGTACGCGCTCAACCGCATGGCCAGCGCCATCACCAGCCTGTCGCTGGAGGATGTCATGCCGGTATCCCAGGCCGAGGTTTACCTGGAAGACGCGGCCCGGGCCCGGTACGAGTTCTATCAGGGCTATAGCCTGGAGGCGCGCTTGTTCCCGGTGGATGTGGAACGGTATGCCCGCTTTGCGGTGCACTTGGGAGAGGACATGAGCGACGAGGATCGTGCCCGGGCGAGTATGCTTGCCCGACACCTTGAGGACTGGGCGTTCCGAATCCCGTCCTTCGCCCACGACAGCATGGCACTGCGCTGGGCCGACATTCTGGAGGGAGGCGAGGAGCCCGAGTGATTTTCGCCCGCCGAACGCAGCCTGCGTGATTATTGCGGTCGGGATTGTGTGTGCAAGTGCATCAGACTCTCAAGGAGTCTTATAGCGATTAGTTGACAGCTGCAGGTCAGGCTTTCTCGACCTGAACTTGCACCGTGCGGGCCGAAGGATGTGCTAGAATTTCGGCCAGTCCACGAAGAAAATTCCTAACAGGAGGAGCTGTGAATGGGTTCTTTATCTCCAGAGGGTTCCTGCTGCGATGTTGCGGCGTTGACCCCCCCCCCCCCCTTAAATTAGAATCACCTTGTTTTTCGCGGCGAATTGCCGCTTTAGTTCGCCTCCCAAAGAAGTTTTCAGTCATTGGCCTTCCCCTGAGAGGGCTTTTCCTATCTATCGCTGTGCTGGGACTGGCAGGCCAGACGGCTCTGGCGGACGATGAATGCGGTGCAGCCCCGGCTTCCGGAGGGACCATCGTTTGTGATGCGGAGACCTACGACCCGGCAACGGATGGAAATATCGTCTACCGGCTAGGCTATCCACCCCCGGAGACGAACGATTACACGATCGAGTTCCGGGACCTGAAAGGCGGGAACGGAATCGTGATCAACGATAGTGTGGATGACCCCCACGACTATTTCCCGACACGACCCAATGGCGTCTGGATTGAGCACAATGGTCCGGGCAACTTGTCGGCCTTGGTCTCAGGGGTCGAGTTGACGACGACCGAGGCGGATGCAGGCAGCGCCAATGCGAGGGGTTTCAACCTGACTCTCTCTGCGCACGATGCGGATACCTCCGCAACGCGCCGAGATCTTGCCCTGACCGTTGAAAAGAGCACCTTCAGCACGTATGCCCGTGCCATCAACGGCGTGCATGTCGGCACAGGCGATGTCCGGGTCGACGTGGCGGATACGCAGATCACCACCACCGGCCCAAGTGGCCATGCCATTGGGGGTTGGCATGATGCGAACGGCAACGTGAGCGTCAATGCGGAACGCGTGAAAATCATCACTGCGGATGGCTATGGCGTAAACGGCGTCGTATGGAATGCGAAAAAGTTCGGCCGGGCCCCGGACCCGGGAGATAAGACGCTTTCGCTGAAGGTGAGAGACTCGGAGATTCGAACCAGTACTCCGAGGTTTGCCGCGTATGGACTTTACGCGCGGCATCAGGGCTCCGGAAAGATCGACATTCTCCTGAGCAACAGCAGCATCGTCACGGAGGGTGTGGCGAGTTACGGCATTTTCACGCGGAATCCCGTGCACTCGACCAACCCGGAAGCGGCGGACAATCTGGATATTGACATCAACCTCGTCAACAGCAAGGTCGTGACGACCGCCGCCAATGTCCACGGGATTCTGATCTACCGCCAGGAAAATCCGGACAACACGGGCGCCAATCGCATCACAATGGATTCCACTTCACAAATAGAGACCGGAGACGGCGGGTATGGAATCTTCGCCCAAGGAGAAAGCGACATCACGGTCGGGGGGCGAATCACCGCGGGCAGCGGTGGGCATGGAGTCTATGTAAGCAGTACCGGCACGAATACGATCGGGACCGGCACCAATTCACGAATCGAGGTCGAAGGGGGAGGCGCGGGAATCTTCGTCCAGGGAAAGAGCGACATCACGGCCGGGGGGCGAATCACCGTGGGTGGCGACGGGCATGGAATCCACGTGGACGGCACGGGCGGAACCGACAGGAGTACGATCCGGACCGGTGCCAATTCACGAATCGAGATTGAAGGGGCAGGCGCGGGGATCTACGCCCAGGGAGCGAGCGACGTCACGGTCGAGGGGCGAATCACCGCGAGCGGCGACGGACATGGAATCCATGTGGACGGCACGGGCGGGACCGGCACGAATATGGTCCGGACCGGCATCAATTCATGGATCGAGATCAAAGGCGATGGATATGGGATAAAGACTCAAGGAAGGAGCATCATCACGATCGAAGGGCAAATCGTCGCGGAGACGAAAGTGGCGGCTCACAATACGGGTGGGGATCTTGACGTCATCCTTCGCGGCAACCCGCGTATCGATGGCCAGCAGGTCTGGAACCAGAACAGGGATGGTCATAATTTGGACGTGGAAGCGCACGGAGCGAAACTCGTCGACAACGGCGAGGTGATCCAGCGGACAGCCCCCACGCCTGAATCTGTTTTCGACCTGACGGTCAGGAAGGCCGATGGCGACCCGGACTTCGACATTGTCGAGTTTGGCCGGGAATTTGGACCGCGCGCTTTCATATATGAATCACTCCCCGAGACGCTTCACACATTGAATCGCCTGTCGACATGGCAAGAGCGAGGTCGTGCGACATCGCAAGCCGAACCATTCTGGATGCGGGCGGAAGGCAGCCGTGCTACTCGGGGGCCGACAGACTCGACGACCGGCACCGACTGGCAAATGGAACGCTGGGTCCTGCAGGCGGGATACGGGTTTCTGGTCGGCGAGGGTTTCGAAGCGGGGGTGAGTGTCCACTACGGCGACTCATCTACGGACATCTCTGGGAGGCCCGACTTGGGCGGAGGCGAAATCGACACGGAAAGTTACGGGTTGGGAGCATCGTTGACCTGGCGCCTTCAAAATGGAGTTTATTTTGACGCCCAGGGTGCTGCGAACTGGTACGACATCGACCTTTCGGGAACTGCTCGGGGAACACTGAAATCCGGTGTCGATGGCATGGGTTGGGCGCTTGCTCTTGAGTCTGGCCGACGCCTGGAAATGGCCCAACTGACCGCCACGCCGCATGTCCGGGTTGTGTATTCGGAAGTTGACCCCGACAGTTTCGTGGACAAGTTCGGAGGGCGTGTATCGTCCGATTCGGACGACCGAACGATGGGCGGGCTTGGCGTGACATTTGAAGGAAGCCAAGGCTGGGTGCTCGCTGAGTTTCAGCGGGAGTTTGGGACCGGCACCAGTGTAGACGTGTCGGGGACATCACTTAGCCAGCGCATGTCGCGCACACGTGTCCGCATCGCGATGGGCGGAGAAAGGAGCGTACTGCAGGACAAACTGACCCTGCGGGGAGAACTGGGCGCTGCGAGCGACATCTCAAGTTCCGCTGAAGATACGGAAGTCAAGGCCAGGATTACCGCCCACATGAGTTTTTGACGCTGAACGGAGACGTGATGGAATGGCTTCGTCTTGCGCTGCCGTGAGCGGCTGAGACCAGCCCAGGCACACGCGGCGTGTGCGTTCTGGCGTCATCTAGTCGAGTTTCGCCAAGTATTTCTCGGCATCCAGTGCCGCCATGCAGCCGGTTCCGGCAGAGGTCACGGCCTGGCGGTAAACCCGGTCCATAACATCGCCGGCGGCAAAGACGCCGGAACAACTGGTTTCGGTCGCGTTGCCGTTCAGCCCGCTGGCGACGGTGAGATAGCCGTCCTTGGACATTTCGAGTTGTCCCTTGAACAAACCCGTATTGGGATCGTGTCCGATGGCAATAAAGACGCCTTGGACTTCCAGTTCTTGGGTCGAATCCTCTTTAACGCTCCGAAGGCGGACGCCGGTTACGGCAGTGCCGTCCCCGAGCACTTCTTCCAGCACGTGGCTCCAGGCAATGCGCAAAATGCCGTTTTCTTCCAGTTCAAACAGCTGTTTCTGCAGGATCTTGTCGGCGCGCAGTTCGTCACGACGATGCACCAGCGTGACGGATGAGGCCAGTTTGCTGAGATAGATGGCTTCCTCGGCGGCGGTGTCGCCGCCGCCGATGACGGCGACAGGCTGATCCTTGAAGAAAAACCCGTCGCAGGTAGCGCAGGCGGAGACGCCTTTGCCCTTGTAGGCTTCTTCCGAAGGCAGGCCAAGGTAGCGCGCGGTGGCTCCGGTGGCGATGATCAACGATTGGCAGAGATATTCGCCGTTGCCGCCGGTGAGGCGGAACGGTTGTTGCGAAAGGTCGGTTGCGGTGATGTGATCGAATTCCACCGGCACGCCGTAGCGTTCGACGTGTTGCTGCATTCGGGCCATCAGGTCCGGACCCTGCAGTCCCTCGACATCACCTGGCCAGTTGTCGACGTCGGTCGTCAACATCAACTGGCCCCCTTGTTCCATGCCGGTGATCAGGAGAAGATCAAGGTTCGCCCGCGCGGCGTAGATGGCGGCCGTATATCCCGCCGGGCCGGAGCCGAGGATAATCAGTTCGCGCGGTTGGGTATTCTCAGGCATGGCGGCCTATTTTAGCGGAAGCCGGGAGCGCCTTGCCCTATAATTTGAGCAAACATCTCGCTCCCGTTTTGAAAAAGAAGCCCCCTAAACGCGCGAAAAAGCAAGATTCGCAGCCTCCCCGCATGTCTCCGGTGTTCCGCGAGGGCGCGCTGCTCGTCTTTTCGGCCTTGGCCGTCTACCTGCTGGTCGCATTGATTACTTACCATCCGGACGATCCGAGTTGGTTCGACACCGGGGACGGGAGCGTCCGGAACGCAGCCGGAAAGGTCGGCGCGATCGTGGCCGATTTGTTGCTGTACCTGTTGGGCTATATCGCATACCTGGTTCCGTTCATGCTGGGGTATCACGGCTGGCTTCTATACAGCCAGAGGGCAATCCCAGGGGATGCGAAGAAGCCTGGTTGGGGTTTGGCCGCGATGCGCTGGGGTGGATTCTTCATGACGCTGATGGCGGCCTGTGCCCTGATCGGAATCTACCTGTTGGCCCCGGTCTTGCCGACCGGAAGCGGCGGGCTGATCGGGAAAGGCGTCGCGAGCGGGTTCGTCGCAGCGTTCAGCGAAGTGGGTGCAACGGTGCTGCTGCTGGCACTGCTGTTAGTCGGCACCACCCTGTGGACCAGCTTTTCGTGGCTGAAGGTCGTGGATCTGGCCGGAAAATGGGCCTGGGAGGGAGGGACTGCGGCGGCCGCAGGAACCCAGCGCATTCGCGAATATTTTTCCGGACGCCAGGATCGCCAGCAGCGGGAAGAAAAACGGAAGCGGACAAAGGCGAAAAGGGCGGCCAAGAGTCCCACCCGGATCGAACCCAAGATCCAGATCGAAGCCGATATCAAAAGGCAGGCAAAAGAGAAGCAGATTTCCTTGCTGCCCGCCAGCGGCACCAAGGAATTGCCGCCGCTCGACCTGTTGGACGAACCCGTGGAAGGGAGCATGGGCTATTCTGAGGAAGCTCTCAGCAATATGTCGAAACAGATTGAAATCAAAATGGAAGAATTCAAGGTTGACGTCACGGTAGTGGCCGTGACGCCCGGCCCGATCGTGACTCGCTTCGACCTGGAGCCGGCCCCGGGAGTGCGGGGCAGCAAGATCAGCAGCTATGCGAAGGACCTGGCACGCTCGCTGTCGGTGGTCAGCGTCCGCGTGGAGGAAGTGGTCGAGGGGAAAGCGGTCATCGGCCTGGAGGTGCCGAACGAGGACCGCGAGATGGTGATGGCCAGCGAGATCCTGCGGTCGGCCGCGTTCAACCAGTCCCCGTCCTTGCTGACGCTGGCGCTCGGCAAGAGCATCAGCGGCGAACCGGTGGTTTGCGACCTGGCGAAAATGCCGCACCTTCTGGTGGCCGGGACGACCGGCTCCGGGAAGTCGGTGGCGATCAACGCCATGATTTTGAGCTTGTTGTACAAGGCCCTGCCGCGGGACCTGCGGTTGATCCTGATCGACCCGAAGATGCTGGAACTCGCCATTTACGAAGGCATTCCCAATTTGCTGACCCCGGTGGTCACCAACATGGGGCAGGCGGCCCGGGCCCTGTTGTGGTGCGTGGGCGAGATGGAGCGACGCTATACGGTCATGTCGAGGCTGGGCGTGCGCAACTTGAACGGCTACAACCGGAAGATCGAAGAAGCGGCCAAGAACAAGGAACCCATCCCGAATCCGACACACGAGAGCCTTGGCGAGGACGACGAGGTGCCGCCGTTGGAACATCTGCCCCATATCGTGGTCGTGATTGATGAATTCGCAGACATGATGATGGTGGCCGGGAAAAAGGTCGAGGATTACATCATTCGCCTGGCACAGAAGGCCCGTGCCGCCGGCATCCACCTGATTCTTGCCACGCAGCGCCCGACGCGGGAAGTGATCACCGGCCTGATCAAGTCGAATATCCCCGCGCGTATTTCTTTCCGGGTTGCCTCGCAGATCGACTCGCGCACGATTCTGGACCAGGGCGGAGCGGAACAACTGCTGGGGCATGGGGACATGCTGTTCCTGGATTCGGGAGAGACGTTGCCCAAGCGGGTCCATGGCGCGTTCATTTCGGACGACGAGGTCCGCCAGGTAGCCAAGTACCTGCGCGAGCACGGTGGCGAGCCCGACTATCTGGAAGAAGTCACACAAGAAGACACGACCGTCTCAATTCCCGGGCTGACCGAGGAAAGTGATGAAGAGGGCGCCGAGGATCCGCTGTATCAGGCGGCGGTGGAGATCGTGCGCCGGGACCGGAAGGCCTCCGTCTCGTACCTGCAGCGGCGTCTCAAGGTCGGTTACAACCGTGCCGCCCGGATGATCGAGGAAATGGAGAAAGCGGGGATTGTCGGTGCGGTGCAGCCGGGGGGCGCCCGCGAGGTGCTTCTGCCTCCGCCAGACGAATCGTGATGACGTCTCCGGCGGTCCGGTCCCTCGTTTTTGTCGGCCTGTTCGGGCTGGTCGCAATTCAGGATGTGCCGGCGACCCCGGAGAGCGAACTTGAGCGGTTTTTCGAACAGACTCAATCCCTGACGGCGTTTTTCCAGCAGGAAGTCCGGTCGGCGGACGGGGAGCTCCTGTCCTCCGGGCATGGCGACATGAGCCTGTTGCGTCCGAATTTCATGCGCTGGAATTATCGGGAGCCCGAACCCCTGATCCTGGTTTCCGATGGTGTCAATTTCTGGTCTTACGATCCGATTCTTGAGCAGGCCACCGTCGCGCGGGTGGAAGACGCGCTAAACGATACGCCGCTTTCGGCTTTGCTGGGCTCGCGGGTTTTGGAAGATCTATTCGCGGTCGAACGCACCCAGCATCAGGACGGGATCGATTGGGTCGTGTTGCAATCCCGGGCAGATGTCTCGCGGCCGGTCGAGCTTTTGATTGGCTTGCGTTCGGGCACACTGGAACGCTTGCATTTCATCGATCAGTTCGGGCAGGAAGTGCAGGTCCGGTTTGAACAAGTCCAGGTGAATCCCTCTCTGCAGCCAGAGTTCTTTTCCTATCAGCCGCCACGGGGCACGGATATTCTCGGCACGCCGACCCAATGAGCGAGCTGTTCGATTCGAGAAAAGAATTCCGCCCGCTGGCGGACCGGATGCGCCCGCAGAACCTGGAAGAATTCGTCGGACAACAGCATCTGCTCGCGGAAGGATTGCCTCTGCGGCAGGCGGTCGAGGCCGGGAAGCTCCACTCCATGGTGTTCTGGGGGCCTCCGGGCACGGGCAAGACCACGCTGGCGAAACTGATCAGCCGATATGCCGAGGCCCGCTTCGTCAGCCTTTCGGCCGTGCTGGCCGGAGTGAAGGAAATCCGCGAGGCGATTGCGGAGGCCCGGCTGGCCCAGGATCGCGACCAGCAGGCCACCGCGCTGTTCATCGATGAGGTCCATCGTCTCAACAAGGCGCAGCAGGACGTCTTCCTGCCGCATGTCGAGGACGGGACGATCTACCTGCTTGGCGCGACGACGGAGAATCCCTCGTTCGAACTCAACAACGCCTTGCTGTCCCGTGTCCGCGTCTATGTCCTGAAGATGCTGGAGAAAGAGGATCTGGCGCAATTGCTTGAGTGGGCGCTGACGGACGAAGAGCGGGGAGCGGGCGCACGCCCGGCCACGCTGGAGGACGATGCGCGCGACCTGATGATCCAGGTGGCGGATGGCGACGCGCGCGTTTTGCTGAATCTGTTGGAGATCGGCTTGGACCTTGCGCCGGAGCAGGAAGGAAAGAAAGTCATCGACGCGGCGATCATGCAGCAGGTCGCAGGGCAGGGCACCCGGCGGTTCGACAAGGGCGGAGAGTATTTCTACGACCAGATATCCGCGCTTCACAAGTCGGTGCGGGGCTCCGATCCGGACGCCGCCCTGTACTGGCTGTGCCGCATGCTGGACGGAGGCTGCGACCCCCGGTACATCGCCCGGCGCGTGGTGCGGATGGCGAGCGAGGACATTGGAAACGCCGCCCCACAGGCACTCAACCTGTGCCTGTCCGCCTGGCAGGCCTATGAGCGATTGGGTTCTCCCGAAGGAGAACTGGCCATCGCATCGGCAGTTGCCTACCTGGCTTGCTCGCCCAAAAGCAATGCGGTGTATATGGCTTACAAGGCCGCGATGGAGCAGGCCAAGAAATCGGGCACTTTGGAAGTTCCGATGCATTTGCGCAATGCCCCGACCCAGTTGATGAAGGATCTGGGCTATGGAAAAGACTATCAGTACGCACACGACCACGAGAGCGGGTACGTGGCTGACGAAGTCTACCTGCCCGAGTCCCTGCAAGGCATGTCGTTTTATTTTCCCGTCGACCGGGGCTACGAGAAGGCAATCGGGGAATGGTTGCAGAAGATCCGGGAAAGTGCGCGCAGGCGTTCAGCCAATTGAGGGCGGCCCGGAAGCGGAAGCGCCCGGGCCTTGGTAGAATCGAGATTAATCGCCGGTTTCTGGCGTGAAGGGATCCACGGGATTGCCGGCCATGACCCAGGCTTTGAATCCCCCGGCCATATGTTTGACGTTTTCGAAGCCCATCTGCTTGAGCGTGTTGGCAGCCAGTGCCGAGCGGCCGCTGGTCCCGCAATACAGGATCAGGTTTTCGGCTTGAGCGAAGATCGGCAGATGTTTCGGCGAAGACGGGTCGGCGTGGAATTCCAGCATGCCGCGCGAGGCGTGGTGCGCACCGGGCACCGTGCCGGTTTGGACCAGTTCATTCTGGTCGCGCACGTCGACGATGACGACGCCGGGCTCGTTCAGGGCCTGAGCAACGGCCGCGACGGAGACTTCGTCGACTTGGTCGGCGGCCTCGGACAGCATTTCCTTGAATCCTCGTTTGATTTGTATAGGCATGGTATGTCCTCCCAAGCCAAATGTCGTGCAAACTATCGTAACGCATCATGCAGCAGGAGAGTTTGATGGGTACCAGCCCTTTGGAACTTCCTCTGGGTTCGCTGATCGTGGACGTGTCGGGGAAGGAGTTGGATCCCGAGGATTGTGAGGTTCTTGCCCATCCCTTGGTGGGGGGGCTAATCCTGTTTACACGGAATTACGAATCCCCCGAGCAACTCAAGGAATTGATTCGACAGGTTCATCAGATTCGGACGCCAAGCTTGGCGGTCTGCGTGGATCAGGAAGGCGGGACAGTCCAGCGTTTTCGGAAAGGGTTTACGCGTCTGCCGGCCGCCCAGGCGCTCGGCAAGCTGTACCGCCGGGACCGGGAGCATGCCTACCGGGCCTGTACGCTGATGGGCTGGCTGATGGCGGCCGAATTGAGGGCAGTCGGCGTGGACATTTCGTTCGCTCCCGTGGTGGATCTGAACTGGGGGACCAGCGAGGTCATCGGCGGGCGAGCCTTCCACCGGAATCCGTACACCGTCTCCGAACTGGCTTCCCGCTACATTGCAGGCATGCACCAGGCCGGGATGAAATCGGTGATCAAGCATTTCCCGGGGCATGGGCACGTGCACGAAGATTCCCACAAGGACATGCCGGTCGACAAGCGCAGTTTTCAGGAAATCCGGGGAGAGGACCTGGTTCCGTTCGAACATTTGGGATCGGCCTATGACGAAGGAGTCATGACGGCCCACGTCATCTTCCCGGAGGTGGACGAGGTCCCGGTCACCTTTTCGCACAAATGGTTGCAGCACACTTTGCGCAGCCAGATGAATTTCTCCGGAGTGGTGTTCAGCGACGACCTGAACATGCATGCGGCCCATCTGCACGAAGATATCGAGTCCCGGGTGCGGGCGGCGTTCCAGGCGGGCTGCGATGTGGCGCTGCTGTGCAATAATCGCCCGGCGGTCAACGAAGTGCTGGAGCACTTGAAGGAAGACCATAATCCGGTGGCCAGTCTCCGCCTGTTCCGAATGCGTGGTGCTCTGGGAGCCGAGTCGCTCGAGAATTTGCACCAATTGCCGATGTGGAAGGAAGCGGTGGAATTGGCGGCCCGTTATGCTGAAGAGGACGAATTGGAGCTGAATCTATGATCGAACAGTGGCTTGAGATCGGCCAGACGCATCTGGGGCAAGGAGGACTGTCTCAAGTGCTCCTTCTATTGGGCGGAGCGCTGGTGGCGAGCGTTGTCGGGCATTGGCTTTTGAGCATTCTGCAACGCGGCGCGCAACGCACGACCTACCTCATGGATGACGCCGTGCTGAGTTCGGCATCCAGGCCCGTACAGGCCCTGATCTGGTTCATCGCGCTGACGCTGATCATTCAATTATTGCTGGGAGAGTCCTCTTTCGCGTCCTGGCTGCCGAAGATTCAGAGAGCAGGGGTCTTCCTGATTCTCGGATGGTTCCTGTTCTCGCTCATCCGCGACTACAGCGCCGGAGCGCGCCAGCGAGCCCGGGCCGAAGGCAAGGAACTGGACGAAGACCTGTATCTGGCGGTCGCCCGGACCCTGCAGGCAGCCATCGTCGTGCTCGTCGGCATGGGCCTGATGCAGACCTTCGGCGTGAGCATCGTGGGCCTTCTCACGTTCAGCGGGGTCGGCGGCTTGGTCGTGGGGTTCGCGGCCAAGGACATGCTGGGGAATTTCTTTGGCGGTTTGATGCTGCACATGGACCGTCCGTTCAAGACCGGTGACTGGATTCGCTCCCCGGACCGCGACATCGAGGGGAGTGTCGAAAGAATCGGATGGCGCCAGACCTTGATCCGGACACATTCGAAAAATGCCCTGTACATCCCGAACGGAATGTTCCTGACCATCGTGATCGAAAATCCGAGCCGGATGTCTCACCGGATGATCAAGCAGGTCATCGGGCTCCGCTACGACGACCTGGGGAAGATGAAGGCGATTGTCGACGAAGTGCAGGCGTTGTTAGAAGGATCGCCGGACGTCGACCAGGAAATGCCGGTGTTGGCCCGTTTCGACATGTTCAACGAATCTTCGGTGGATTTCTTCATCCAGTGTTACACCCCCACGGTCTACCGTGCGGAATACACCCGAATCAAGCAGGACCTCCTGCTCGCGATAGCGGAAATCGTGGAACGGAACGATGCCGAGATCGCGTTTCCGACGCGAACGCTGCACGTGCAGTCACAGTCCGGCTGAGGCCGGAAAAATCAGCGTGCCGAACTGACGGCGCGGGTGGTTCGACTCGCCTCGAGATCAAGCGGATCCTCTTCGACCGGCGTGACCTGTGCAAGAACCCCGAGCAAGGGGTGATCCATGTAATTGAGGTCGCCGAGGCGGAGCTTGCGGCTGACCTGAAGTAGCAGGCCGTCTGATCCAGCGGATTCTCCATCGGCGTCCGAAGCTGCGGTGGGGTAGTGATACAGCAGATTCAGATCGATCTGCAAAAACTGTTCCTTGGACAAACGCAGGCTTCCGTCCAGTGCCGGGGCGTCCGGGGATGCCTCTGAAAACTCTTTTCCATTGGTCAGGCGGACCGGGTAGGTTTCGTCCGGATGCGAGGCCGGTTGCTGCCAGGCGGCATGGTGAAGGATTCGGTATTGCTCGGATTTCTCCAGCCGGATCCGTTCCCCCACCATGGGCTGCCGAAGTTCGTTGAGGCGCAGGTATCCGCTCAGGCATTCCGCGACCTCCTCTTCGGACAGGAAACGCCGTATGAATTCAGCGCCCGACCGTGCGGGGAGGCAGAAATACTGGCGGAAGTCCACCGCCTGACCCAGTTCCAGGTCGGGAACCGATTCGAAATGCCGGGCCGGGTCCGCGACTTCCGCGGATTGCGCGAAGATGAGGATTTCCACGCGATAAAGGTCCTCGGCCCAGCTTGCGGCAGGCAGGAGCGCGAAGGCCAGGAGCCAGGCGGAAATCTTCCTCATGCGGCCTCCCGGGTCCCGATCCGGTGCGCCAGGTCGCGGATAGCGTGGATCCGGTCCTCCAGGGTCGGCATGTCCAGTTCGAAGTGAAGGCGCATCTTGTTGTCCAGGCGGTAGCGGCGGGACGAGTCCTCGATGATTCGGACGATGGATTCCGGTTCCAGGCCGGGCTCACCGAACGTGACCCGACCTTCGTGCCGGGCTAGCTGTATTTTACGGAGAAATTCAAATGACGCGATCTCCAGCTTCAGGCGGGTGATGGCGAACAGGTTGGCGACCGCCTGCGGCAGCGCCCCGAAACGGTCTATCATCTCGACCTGCAGGTCGTCGAGTTCCGCGTCGGAAGTCGCGCCGGCAATCCGCTTGTACAGCGTGAGCCGAAGGTAGACGTCGGGGAGGTAGTCATCCGGAATCAGCGCCTGCAGGCCGAGGTCGATCTCGGGTCCGTGCTCGAGCGGCTTGTCGAGTTCCGGCAGCGCCCCTTTCTTCAGGGTCTCGACCGCGCGCTGCAGCAGGCGATGGTATAGCGCGAATCCGATCTGCTGGATCTGGCCGCTCTGTTCTTCGCCCAGCAGTTCGCCCGCGCCGCGGATTTCAAGATCCTGGGTCGCCAGCATGAAGCCGGAACCGAGTTCCTCCATGGCTTCGATGGCTTCGATTCGCTTCTTCGCATCGGGTGTCATGGTCTGCAGGGGCGGGCAAGTCAGGTAGGCATAGGCGAGGTGGTGCGAGCGCCCGACCCGGCCGCGCAGTTGATGCAGCTGGGCCAAGCCGAAGTGGTCCGCACGGTTGATGATGATGGTATTGGCGGTCGGGATGTCAATGCCGTTCTCGATGATCGTGGTGCAGACCAGGATGTTGAACCGCTGACGGTAGAAGTCACGCATGACGGCTTCCAGTTCGCGTTCCCGCATCTGCCCGTGCACGACCCGCACTTCGGCTTCTGGCACGACCTGCCGCATGGTTTCGGCGGCCTGATCGATCGAAGCGACCCGGTTGTGCAGAACATAGATCTGCCCGCCCCGTTTCAGTTCACGCAGGCAGGCCTCCCGGATCTGCTGCTGGTTCCACTGGGTGACGTAAGTCTTGATCGCATGCCGATGGGCGGGCGCGGTCGCGATGATCGAGAGGTCACGGAGCCCGGACAGCGACATGTTCAGGGTGCGGGGGATCGGGGTGGCGGTCAGGGTCAGCAGGTTGGTCCGGGCCCGCAGCGCCTTCAGCTTCTCCTTGTGGCGCACGCCGAAGCGCTGCTCTTCATCAATGATGACCAGCCCGAGGTTGCGGAATTTCACGTCGTCCTGCAGCAGCCGGTGCGTGCCGATGACGATGTCTAGTTTCCCCTCGGCGAGATCGGCCAGAATGCCGGCCTGTTCCCGGGCAGTCCGGAAGCGGGAGATCGCTTCGATCCGGACCGGCCAATCAGCGAACCGGTCGCGAAACGTCTTGCCGTGCTGTTGGGCAAGCAGGGTGGTCGGGGTCAAGACGGCCACCTGGAAGCCGTTGAAGGCGGCGGCGAAAGCAGCCCGCATTCCGACCTCGGTCTTCCCGAAGCCGACATCGCCGCAGACGATCCGGTCCATGGGCGAGTCGCTTTCCAGACCCTCCAGGACTTCGCGGATGACTTGCGCCTGGTCCGGGGTTTCGTCGAAAGGGAAGGCCGCTTCGAATTTCGGGTAATCCGACGGGATTTTGATTGTGCACCCGCCCTGCGCATTGCGACGGGCTTGGACCTCCAGCAGTTCGGCCGCCGCATCGTAGGCACGTTTCGCAGCCCTGTTCTTGATTTTCTGCCATTGATCCCCGCCCAGGGAATGCAGAGGCGCGTCTTCCGGGTCCGCGCCGCTGTAGCGGGTAATCCGGTGCAATTCCATTATCGGCACATACAGCCGGTCCGTGTCGGCGTACTGGATGAGCAGGAATTCCTGTTCGATTCCGTCGATTTCCAGCTTGCGCAACCCTTGGTAGCGGCCGACGCCATAGTCTTCATGAACCACCGGGCTGTCGTGCTTGAGGTTGGCCAGCTCGGACAGGATGGCCTTGGGGTCTCTCCGGCTCCGCTGGCGGTGCTGCTGGGGGGTGCGGTCCGGGAACAGATGCGACTCGGGAATGACCGTGATTCCGGCCTCGGGAAGCTCGAAACCCTCTTCGATGTCCGCGACCGCCAGCGCCAGGTCCGGTCCCTGCCGAAGGAAGTCTTCCCAGCCTTCCATGGGCTTGACTTGGATGTTCAGGGCTCCCAGGCGTTCCTTCAACTGCTCGCGCCGTCCCGGGGAGTGGGTCGTGAACAGGATTTTCCGTGGAGAAGAGGAGAGGAATTGGCGCAGGGCACGGGCGGGAATCTTGTCCTGTGGCCGTACCTTAAGTTCCGGGAGCGCGCGTGAGGCGTAGTTGAAGGCGGCTTCCTCTGACTGCTTCTCGTGTTCGAAACGGTTGAGATCCAATCGCGGGTAGCCTGCCAGGGCCTCTTGGAATTCGGATTCGCTCAGGTACAGCATCGGAACCGGCAAAGGCGGATGCTCAACATCGTGGAGCCGACTTTCGCAACGGGTCTCGATCTCGCTCAGGGTTTGAGCTGCGGCCTCGTCCACGTCTTTCCAGCACACGATGGTGGTTTCAGCGGGCAGGTAATCGAAAAGGCTGGCGGTCTCCTCGAAGAACAGGGGCAGATAGTATTCAATGCCGACAGGGACGATCGCGTCGCTGATATCCCGGTAGATGGGACTTTGCGACGGGTCAATATCAAACGCCCTGCGGAAATTCTTCCGAAACCGCTCGATGGTCTCCGGGTCGAGCGGAAACTCGCGTGCCGGAAGGACGTCCAGGCGCTCAATCCGTTCGGTCGAAGTCTGGCGTTCGGGATCGAACATGCGGATGGAGTCGATGCAGTCGTCGAGGAAGTCGAGTCGGCATGGAGACTCGGCTCCCATTGGAAAGAGGTCAAGCAACGACCCACGCACGGCGAATTCTCCCGGAGCCACGACCTGGGAGCAGTTCTGGTAACCCGCCAGGTCCAGCCGCTGGCGCAACTGTTCGATTTCGATTTTGCCGCCAGTGGAAAGGGTGGTCGTTTGGCGGTGGACATGATCGGGCGGACACAGGCGTTGCAGCAAAGTGGGGGCGGATGTGATCAGCAGGTTGTTTGCCTTTCGGGTTTGGAGGCGATGGAGTGCCCGCAGGCGCTGAGAGATGATCTCGCTATGCGGCGAGGTCAGGTCGTAGGGCAGAGTCTCCCAGTCGGGAAACGACAACAGGAGGTCTGTCTGCGGGCCGAGGAAAAATCGGCATTCGACTTCCAGCGCGACCTGGGCGGCGATGTCGGGGGCGACGACCAGGGTGAGGCCGGAACTCCGGCGGGCGAGATCGGAGACGGCCAAGGCGCGGGCCGCGCCATACAGTTGTCCGCAACCCAGGCGAGAGCCGGCGGCGGGAAGCGGAGGAAGATCAAGCACGAGAAGGGGGGGAGACAAAAACGGGGGCCACTAAGGCCCCCGCGTTTTGGAGTTTGGCGGGTTCCGCCCTGATGGGGTCAGGCGAACATGTCCGCCACGATATTGTTGTACCAACTGTACGCATACTGAACCTCGCGGGCCAGCATCTCGTCCGAAGCGTCCGAGGGCGTCAGGCCTCCGGCTACCTTGGCGACCTTGCTCTTGTCTTCCGCCAGGCGATAGACCGCTGCAACCGAAATGCCGTAATCCGGTGCAATCAGGCTGTAGCAGGTGTTGACATAGGACGGCGTGCCCGGTTCCTCGTCGGCCAGCATGGCGACGACCGCCGCCGCGCAGACCTTTCCTTCGGAATTGGCCGCGTATCCGGATTTCGGCAGCCCGGTAGCGATGCTGGCATCGCCGATGATGTGTACGCCCGGCACCAGTTTCGACTCGAAGGTGTCAAGATGGACCGGGCACCAGCCGGAGTCGTCGGTCAGCCCGGCTGCCTGCGCGATCTGCCCTGCGCTTTGCGGTGGGATGACGTTGATCACCGCGCCTTGGTGGGTGTCGCCGAACTCAGTGGTCACCGTCATGTCGGCGGTGTTGACCTCCGCGATGCCGCCAGCGGTATCCGTACCGGACACCCATTCGATCATGCCGTCGTAGCGACGCTCCCAGCCTTGCGTGAACAGGCCCATCTTCGAGAACTTGTCCTTGGCGTCCAGCACCAGGATTTTCGAATTGGGCTTGTGTTCCTTGAAGTAATGGCCAACTTGGCAGACCCGCTCGTAGGGCCCAGGCGGGCAACGGAACGGATTGCCGGGCGGGCAGATGATAAACGTGCCGCCGTCTTCCATGGCCTCAAGCTGGCTGCGCAGCAGTGCCGTTTGCGGGCCGGCCTTCCAGGCATGGGGCATGGCTTCGGCTGCCGCCATGTCATAGCCTTCGATCGCATCCCACTTCAGGTCGATGCCGGGGCTGACGACGAGCCGGTCGTACGGGAAACTGTCCCCGCCCTCGGTCGTGACGGTGCGAGCATCGGTGTCGACTCCCGTAGCCTTGGAGTGCACCACTTCGATGCCGTGGTTTGCCAGGCCCTCGTATCCGTGGCGGATGGTCGAGATGTCCCGGTCGCCTCCGATGACCTCGTTGCTCATGAAACAGGTGTAATAGTGATCGTTGGCTTCGATCAAGGTGACGTTAATTCCGGAGTCCGCCAGTTTGATGTGCTTGGCTGCGACCGCGCCAGCAGCGCCACCGCCAATCACCACCACATTCTTGTTGCCGCCGAGGGCAAGCTGAGGGAAGCCCATCCCGACCGCGCCTACGGCTGCAATGCCGCCGGTCGCTTTCAGGAAGCCGCGTCTTGTCAGGGTTGTCATGATCTTTACTCCTCCGCGATTACTGCTGGCTGGCGTAGTAGTTGATGAGGGCCGCGAGGCCGTCTTCGCCCTCGGTTTCCATGACTTCTTCAAGCCGGGATTTCATCTTCTTCGGCATGCCCCGCGCACCGCCGTGGAAGTCGGCTATGCTGTAGTGCAGGTAATGTTTCCATTGCCCTGCGAGCGGGACCATGTCGTCGACCGTGGATCGTCCGCCTTCCTCGTGGCATTTCTCGCAATTGTCTGCATGCAGGGCCTCGCCCATGCTCGCAAGTTCGGCATCGAATTCCTGGGTCGCCAAGGCGACGGGCTTGCCGGCGAAGTAGTCGGCCATGGTCTTGATCTCGGCCAGGGTGTAGCCAGAGGCGAGCCGGTCCATGATCGTGCCGTGACGGGCAAAGATCTCCACGTCTTCAAGTTCGGGGTCGGATGCGGCTTCTGCCTCGGCAGCGTCCAGGTCCTGGCCGTGCTTGTAGGAAAGCATGGCGCCGATGAAGTAAACCGCTGGAAGTCCCGCCAGGGAAGGTATTGCCGGGCCGACACTGGCTCCGGCCGGGCCATGGCAGGCCACGCACGCGCCGGTCAGCATCTCGACCGATGCCATCGAGGCCCCGTCTCCATGCTGATCCGCATGCAAGGCAGGTGACAGCAGCAGGGCGCTGGTCAGAATGGCTCGAGAAATGAATTGCGAATGCATTGAGTCTCCTCCTGCAAAAGGTCCGGGAACGCCCGAGATGCAATATCGGGGGGTATCGTAACACAAGAGAAAAGCAGTCGAAGACGCAGGATGAATCCCGACCGGATAAGGCTGGAGTTTGGGGGTCTTCTGCCCGGAAAAGGGCTCGTATCTGTGAAATTTTTGTCGGTTTTCCGCAGGCGACCGCCTTCAAAAATCAGTCTTTCGCCGCGACCGGGCGTCTTGGCATTTTGTGTGCGACGCCCTTGTGGCACTCGATGCAGGTCTTGCCGCGCATCGGAGCCCTGTGATGCTTCTTGCGCGCGCTGCGGTCCTGCTCGTCTAGGTCCATCGCATCGTACGTGTGGCAGCTTTGGCATTCCCGGGAATCGTTGGCCTTCATCCGGTCCCAGACCCGGCTGGCCATGTGCCAGCGGTGTGCCTCGAATTTCTCGGCCGTGTCGATGCTCCCCATCAATTCGCCCCAGACATCACGCGCGGCGATCAGTTTGGCGCCGAGCTTGGGGATGAGCGATTGCGGAACATGGCAATCGGCGCAACTGGCGCGGACTCCCGATACATTCTTGAAATGCACGGAGTCCATCCACTCGGCTTCGTTCCACTGCATGGAGTGGCAGGAGGTGCAGAATTCCGTGGTGTTGGTCGCATCCAGTACCATAGAGGCACCCATGGAGCCTGCGAACCCGACCGCGACCAGTATGATTGCCGCTGCCGCTGAGACCGTTTTCCACATACGACTCACTTTACTGGCAACCGCTTTGCCTGTCAAAACCGAGGCGAGACATGCTTGAGGTGCGCGGACTCGGCTGTCGCCGCGACGGGCGGTCCTTGTTCGAGAACCTTTCGTTCAAGGTCGAAGCCGGGCAATTGTGGCTGGTGCGCGGCGCCAACGGCAGCGGCAAGACTTCGCTGCTGAGGATCCTGGCGGGTTTGTCGCCGGCTGAACAGGGAGAATTGGCCTGGCAAGGGGAGCGTGAGCCGGTGCTGTGGGCCGGCCACCGGGTGGCGGTCAGTGCGGGCCTGACGGCTCGCGAGAACCTGGAGTTCATGGCGGCGTTGGAGGGGGACGAGGCCGGGGCATCGGCCGCGGCACTCGGGGCGGTGGGGCTTGGCGCCTTCTCCGAAACGCGTGCCGGGCGCCTGTCGGAGGGTCAGGCCCGTCGCGTCGCGTTGGCCCGGCTGGCGTTCAGCACTCGCCGGCTTTGGCTGCTGGATGAACCTCTGACCTCGCTGGACGAGGCCTCGGTCGGCTGGTTCGAAGCCCAGGTGCACCGGCAACTGGACCGGGGCGGGGCGGTCGTGATGGCGACGCACCGGGAAATTTCGGACTCCCTGCAGGGCTGGACCTTGCAGCTCGGCGCATGATGGGCCGGGCGTTTGCCGCCGTTTTCCGGCGCGAGATCCGACTGGCCTGGCGGCGGCGTGGCCAGTTACTGCAACCGCTCGTGTTTTATGCCCTGGTGATGCTGCTTTTCCCGCTTGGGGCGGGGGCGGATCTGTCCCTGTTGGGGCAGGCTGCACCGTCCTTGCTTTGGGTCGCCGCCTTGCTGGCGGTCCTGTTGGCCCAGGGAACACTTTTTTCGGCCGATCTCGAGGAAGGCGGCATCGAGTTGTGGGTGACCAGTGGGGTATCATTGGGCTGGCTGGCGCTGGCGAAACTGATCGCGCATGCGATGATCGTCTCGCTGCCGCTCATCCTGATCGGTCCGGTGTTGGCCGGATGGCTGGGCCTCCGCGGTGAGGCGCTTTGGATGCTGGCCGCCTCGATGGCCCTGGGCATGCCCGTGCTGTGCTGGGTCGGCGCGCTGGGCGCGGCGCTGACCCTGGGCCTGCCGCGCGGCGGGGTCCTGCTGGCGCTGATCGTGCTGCCGCTTTACATCCCGGTGCTGATGTTCGGTGCCGGGGCCGTGCACGCGGCAGTGGAAGGGCGGCCTGCCGACGGTGCCTTGCTGCTGCTGGCGGGCTTGCTGTTTTTGGGCGTGAGCCTGGCTCCGCTCGCAACCGCGGCCGCATTGCGTGTCAGCCAGGAATAAGATGATGTTTCAACGATTTGCAGCACTTTCCTCATCCCGATACTTCTATTCGGTCGCCGGGGCTTGGCTGCCGTGGCTTTCCGTGTTGACTGCGCTTGGTTTTGCCGTGGGGCTGTATTGGGGACTGGTCGTCGCGCCGCCCGACTACCAGCAAGGCGAGGCGTACCGCATCATTTACGTCCATGTCCCGTCGGCCTGGCTGTCGCTGATGGTTTACACGGTGATGGCAGGGGCCGGATTGGTCGCTTTGGTCTGGCACGTGAAGCTGGCCGAGGTCGCAATCTACGAATGCGCGGTGCTTGGCGCCTGGTTCACGGCGCTGGCGCTGGGCACCGGCATGCTGTGGGGCAAGCCGATGTGGGGAACCTGGTGGCAGTGGGGGGATGCCCGCATGCTGTCGGAGTTGATCCTGCTGTTCCTCTACATTGGCGTGCTGGGGCTGCACAACGCTTTCGCGGACTCTCGCAAGGGCGCGCGGGTGGCCGCCGTGCTTGCCCTGGCCGGGATCGTCAACATCCCGATTATCCATTACTCCGTGGAATGGTGGAACACCTTGCACCAGGGGGCCACGGTGACCCGCTTCGACAAGCCGGCGGCGCATTCCAGCATGCTTTGGCCGCTGTTGTTCATGGGAACGGTGTTCATCCTTTATTTCTCGACGGTTCTGCTCGCGCGCATCCGGGTGCGCATCCTGGAGCAGGAAGCGGACCGGCAGTGGGTCAAAGAGGTGAGGAATGGCTGAATTCCTGGCGATGGGCGGCTATGCGTTCTTCGTGTGGAGCGCCTACGGACTGGTGGCGGCCGTACTGATCGGCAACGCGGTTATACCGTGGTGGCGGCACCGGCGGCTAAAAAGGAAGCCAAATGGCCGCCTATAGGCGGTAAGGGGGTCCCCATGCCGGGTAGCGGTGTCACCGAGGTGCGCATGTGAGGGGGAAGTCGCTCAACGCAGACGTTCGAGAGATGCCGCGGAAGCAGATGCTTGGGCGAGCAAACCAACGTGGGCGAGTCGCCGAATAAAGCAATCCAAAATCTAATAAATTTACATAAATATCTATCATAAATTATTGAATAACAAAAATATTATTATTTCAGATATTTTCCCGATTGATGACTCCCGAAGAAGAAAGGCAAGCCGACCAGGGCTCCCGGGGCAAGCGGCATCGGACGGGGAGGGGCGGCGTTTTCGGCGGGTTGGCCTGAATTGCTTGTAGGGCCTTGCACAAGGGCAGGAACTTGCGTTTTTTGCCGCGAGATCATGTCAGGCAGCGGAGACTGGCGGGTATAGGCGGCAGCCCAAAACTGGCATTCAGGCCAAGGTGCGCGGGGAAAATGAGGAGAAGCGGAAGGGCAAGCCTGCCCGCTTCAGGTGCTCAAAAACAACACCGGACTGTCGCGACCCGGATGGGCGTTGCCCCGTGGCGTCCCGGCCGGCCTTCTGCGTTGCGGTTTCGGCATGACCCATTTGCCGAAGATTCGACTTGTGCCGGATCCAGCACCGTCCAATCTACTCGCCGCCACAATATATGGAAATCAGGGGGCGAGCCCCGGTAATTCCACTGCATCCTCGGCGCGTGTCCAGTTTACACATGGGCAATATTTGCTAAAATATAACCGGTCAAAGTAACTGGTCATAAAAAAATGAATCAGATGCAGGCGACAGAAGCCAAGGCCCGGTTTGCCGAATTGCTTCGAATTGTTGAGCACGGGGAGACTGTGATGATTACCCGTCATGGGCGAGCGGTGGCACGCGTGACTCCGGCGCACGAGGCTGAACGCGAGGATTACAGCGAGGCGGTTGCCCGTTTTTGCCGTCGTCTTCAGGAATTGGAACCGGTCGACATGTCGATCGAGGAAATACTCCAGGCACGGCATGAGGGTCATCGCTGGTGACCTTTTTTGTCCTTGACGCTTCGGTTGTTTCGGCCTGGTTGCTAAATGAAGAGGCGCGGACGCAAGCACAGCCAGCATTGACGCACATGCATAGTGGAAAAGCGCTGGTCCCGCAACTCTGGCACTTGGAGACCCGCAATTGCCTGCTTGTTGCCGTGCGACGGGGCAGGATTGCCCGCGACAGGTTGGCAGAACGTTTGGACATCCTGCGGGATATTCCGCTTCGCACGGATTCCAGTCTTGATTACGAATCTGCTTTTAGGCTGGCGGAAAAACATGAACTGTCGGCCTACGATGCCGTTTACCTGGAGTTGGCGAAACGGCATGCTGTCTCGATTGCGACTCTTGATAAGGCTCTCTCTCAAGCTGCTGCCAGAGAGGGTTTGTCCTTAATCTGCAACCTGAATTAACAGCCTCCCAAAATTGCGCCGGAGCATTCAGGATTTGCTTGCCGAGTTAGGCCCTCCGGAGGAATGAAGGCGAACGGCGGTTCGCCCTTGGCATTGCAGTGGGATTCATCGGATGCGGCTGCACCGCCGCGTCGGTCGATTCCCATCGGGAAGCAGCTTGGTCCAGAGGACCGCAAGGCCGCGAAGCATGAGTGGGGGCGGGATTTCGAGGGATGGGACGGCATCCATTAAAATGACTCACCATGAACGCCCGACAGAAGCGCCGTCTTGGCTTGGCCGTGGCCGTTTCCGTCGGGGTCGCCGCCGGAGTGGCGCTGATGCTGTACGCCTTCCAGCAGAACCTGCTGTACTTCTACAGTCCTTCGCAGGTCGCCGCCGGCCTGGTCGAACCGCACACGACCTTCCGCCTCGGAGGCCTGGTGGCCCAGGGTAGCGTGCAGCAGGAGACCGGCTCGATGGAAGTCCGCTTTGCGCTGACCGACGGCGCGCACAGCCTGCCGGTGCTCTACAGCGGCCTGCTGCCGGACCTGTTCCGCGAAGGGCAGGGCATCGTCACCTTGGGCCGGCTGGACGAGGCCGGCGTGTTCGTGGCGCAAGAGGTGCTGGCCAAGCACGATGAAAACTACATGCCGCCGGAAGTAGCGGAGGCTTTGACCGAAGCGGGGCAGGACCCGGTCGGGATCTCCTGGTGATTCCCGAACTCGGCCATTTCGCCCTGGTTCTGGCCTGTGTGCTGGCGGCACTGCAGGCGTTTCTGCCGAGCCTGGGAACCCAGCGGGGCAACCCGACCTGGATGCGCAGCGCCTCTTCGCTGGCGCTGGGCCAGGGTTTCCTGGTGTTGCTCGCCTACCTTGCATTGACCTGGGCGTTCATCGAACACGATTTCTCCGTTCGCTACGTCGCCAACAACTCCAACACGGAGCTGCCGCTGGCCTACCGGATTTCCGGCGTATGGGGCGGGCATGAAGGCTCTCTGCTGCTGTGGTCCCTGGTCCTGTCGGGTTGGACCGTCGCGGTGGTCGCGCTGAGCCGTCGGCTTCCCATGCTGTTCCGGGCGCGCGTGCTGGCCGTACTGGGGTTTGTCAGTCTCGGGTTCCTCGCCTTCATGCTGGCGACCTCCAATCCGTTCGACCGCCTGATTCCCCCGGCCATGCAGGGGCGCGACCTCAACCCGCTGCTGCAGGACCCGGGCCTGGTGATCCATCCGCCGATGCTGTACATGGGCTATGTCGGATTCGCGGTGGCTTTCGCATTCGCCATCGCGGCGTTGTGGGGCGGCCATCTGCACGCGGCCTGGGCGCGTTGGACGCGGCCCTGGGTGACGGCCGCCTGGATGTTCCTGACCCTCGGCATCGGTCTCGGCAGCTGGTGGGCCTACCATGAACTCGGCTGGGGCGGCTGGTGGTTCTGGGATCCGGTGGAGAACGCCTCGTTCATGCCCTGGCTGGTCGGGACTGCACTGATCCATTCCCTGGCCGTTACCGAAAAGCGCAACACCTTCAAACGCTGGACCGTGCTGCTGGCACTGCTGGCGTTTTCCCTGAGCCTCCTCGGGACCTTCCTGGTGCGTTCCGGGGTGCTGGTGTCGGTGCATGCGTTCGCGAACGACCCGGCCCGCGGCGTCTACATCCTGGGATTCCTGGCGGTGGTCGTCGGAGGCGGGCTGGCCCTGTACGCGACACGCGCCCACCATATCGAGAGCCCGGGCCACTTCGAATTGCTTTCCCGGGAAACCCTGCTCTTGTTCAACAACGTGTTCCTGTTGATCGCCACCTTTGCCATCCTGCTTGGAACTCTGTACCCGTTGATCGTGGACGTTCTCGGGCTGCCCTCCATGTCGGTCGGCCCGCCGTACTTCAACCTCGTATTCCTGCCGTTGATGCTGCCGCTGCTGTTCCTCGCCGCAATCGGGCCGATCTCGCGATGGAAAAAGACCCGCGCCCGTGAACTGTTGCGCCGGCTTCAGGTGCCGCTGGCACTGGCGCTGGCATTGGGCACCGCCGTCCCGTGGGCGGCTTTCGGCTCCACGTCGCCCTTGGTCCTGGCGGGGACCATGCTCGGGGTCTGGTGCATTGCCGGGACGCTGACGGCGTTGTGGCGGCAGTTCTCCCGCATGCGGCGCGGCACCAGCACCGGCTACAGCCTTCGCCGCTTGCCCCGACACATGATCGGCATGACCTGTGCGCATGCCGGACTCGGCGTGATCGCGCTCGGCATCGCATTCACGACGGCCTTCTCGATGGAGCGGGAACTGGTCATGAACGAGGGCGACAGGGTGGCATTTGCAGAACATGAATTCGTGTTCCATGGCGTGCGCGAAGTGGACGGGCCGAACTACCAGGCCAAGCAGGGACACCTTTCCGTCTACCGGGAAGGCGTGCCGGTGGCGGAATTGCGACCGGAGAAACGCACCTACCTCGTGCAGTCCTCGCCGATGACCGAGGCTGCTATCCACTCGACGGTCTGGCGCGACGTGTACGCGGCGCTCGGGGTGGCCCAACCCGGCGGAGGCTGGGGCGTACGGCTGTATGTCAAACCGTTTATCCAATGGTTGTGGGGCGGGGCGTTGCTGATGGCGTTCGGGGGACTGCTGGCGCTGTCGGATCGCCGTTACCGTTATCGGCGCGGGAGAGTGCGGGCATGATGCGCGGTTGGCTGGCGGTGGTCTTGTTTGCGGGATTGGTCGCCATGCTGGCGATCGGCCTGACGCGCGACCCGTCGCGGGTCAGTTCGCCGCTGGTCGGCTTGCCGGTTCCAGCTTTTCAGGCAGAGCGTTTGAGTTCGACCGAAGAGAAATTCGATTCCGCTGCGCTCCGCGGCGAGTGGAGCCTGCTCAACGTCTGGGCCAGCTGGTGCACGACTTGCCTGGAAGAGCACGAACTGCTGATGCGCCTGTCGCAGCAATTGGCGCTGTACGGGATCAATCACCGGGACACGCGCGATGAAGCCCGGAACTGGCTGCAGGTCTACGGCAATCCGTATCGTTCCAGCGCCTTCGACGAGCACGGCGAGGTGGGGATCGAACTGGGCGTGTACAAGGTTCCGGAAACCTTCCTGCTGGACCCGGATGGCGTCATCCGCTACAAGCACATCGGTGCACTGGACGAGAAAGCCTACCGGGAAGAGATCCTGGCGCGCATTCGCGGAGAGAGGTCATGAAGCGGATCACGGCTTGGGGATTCTGCCTGCTTTGCGCCGGCGGTGCCTGCCTGGCTGCCGACGAGACGGGCGATGAGCGATACCAGGCGCTCTTGTACGAGTTGCGTTGCTTGGTCTGCCAGAACCAGTCGCTGGCCGATTCCGATGCGGAGCTGGCGGGTGACCTGCGCAAGCGCGTCCGGGACCTGATCGATCAGGGCATGAGCGATGAGCAGATCATCGAACATCTGCAGGCGCGCTATGGAGACTTTATCCTGTACCGCCCTCCGTTCGCCTGGCGCACGGTGGCCCTGTGGACTGGCCCGTTCGTGCTGCTGGCCCTCACGGCCTGGCTGCTGCTGCGGCGCATCCGGCGCAGGCACGCGCGGGCATCCGGCGGTTTGTCGGATGTAGAACGTGAACGGCTCGCGAAAGTCCTGAAGCGGGGTGATGACTGATGTGGGGGTTTTTCGCAGGGTGCCTTGCGCTGCTGGTGCTGGCGCTGATCTTCGTACTCTATCCCTGGTGGGCGAAGCGGCGGCCGCGCTCCGACTCCATGCGCGACATCCTGGCCCACGCCTACAACCTCCGCCGGGACGAACTGCAGCAGGACGTCGAGATCGGCTGGCTTTCGCCGGAATTGTTCGGCGAGGCCGAGGCGGAACTGGACCGCAGCCTCCTCGAAGATGTAGAGGAAGTCGGTGAGGGTGCCCCCGAATCCACGAAACAGGAAGGACGGACCGCGGTATGGCTTGCACTCGGCGTGGTGGTCGTCAGCGTGGGCCTCATGCTGGCGTCCAGCGAACTGATGCGTTTCGCGATATTCGGCGGCGCGCCGGACGAGACCGAACAGACAGAAGCATTGCATGAACGCTTGCTCCGGCAGGTTGACGAGAACCCTCAGGAAGCGAATGCCTGGGCGGAACTCGGGGACTTTTACCGAGAACAGGGGCAGGGGCCGGAGGCGGTGAGTGCATGGATGCATGCCAATGCCTTGCTGGAATATTCGGACCCCTCGGCACTGGTGGCGTTGGCGGACGCGATGGCGATGGCAGGCGGAGACTGGTTCTCGGACGAGGCAATGGACTACCTGTCGCGGGCGCTGGATCTGGACCCGGCCCATCAAAAGGCCTTGTGGCTGTTCGGTTGGGCGTCCTGGCAGAGAGGAAACGCAGACGCGGCGGTTCAGTCCTGGGAACGGTTGCTCATGGTCCTGCCGGTGGAAGAGGAGGGCGTCCGCGCCATGGTCGAGAACTGGCTGGACGAAGCCCGGCGTGAAGCCGGCGAACCCGAGATCGGCCCCTCCCTGCAGGTGGAAGTGACGCTGGACCCGGCGTTCACGGGGGGCTATAGCCCGGATGCGACCCTGTTCGTATACGCGCGCCGCATTGACGGGCCGCCCATGCCGCTCGCGATCTGGCGTGGCGTGGCGGGCGAGTTCCCGGTACAGGTGGTGCTGGACGACACTTTGGCCATGATGCCGGAGATGAACCTGTCCAAGGCCCGCGAAGTCATGGTGGTGGCACGTATCAGTGAGAGCGGACAGGCAGAGAGGCAAAGCGGCGACTTGATTGGAGAAGTCGGGCCGGTGGCTGTCGTCCCCAACGCGATGACTCAAGTGACGATCGATCAGCGCATCCCGTGAATCTTCCAGTCCCTCTGTACATCGGCCTGCGTTACCTTCGGGCACGCCACCGGCATCGTTTCATCTCTTTCATCTCGCTGGTCTCGACGCTGGGCATCGCGCTGGGATTGACCGCGGTGATCGCCGTGATGTCGGTCATGAACGGATTCCACACCGAGATCCGGGATCGACTGCTGGGCATGGTGTCCCATATCAGCATCAGCGAGCCGGACCGGAAGTTGCAGGACTGGCGCGGATTGGCGGAACAATTGACGCAGTACCCGGAAGTGGTCGCGAGCGCGCCGTTCATCGAAGGGCAGGGGATGCTGCTTTACCGGGACCGTGTGAGCGGGGTCGGGCTGCGAGGCATGCTGCCGGCGCTGGAAGCGGAAGCTTCCCGAATTGCGCAGCACATGACCCGAGGCACCCTGGACCGGCTGGAGCCGGGCGCATACCGAATCGTACTGGGTGATGAGCTGGCCCGGCATTTGAATGTCCGGGTGGGTGATCGGGTCACCCTGATCGTGCCGCGGGCAGCCAGTACGGTCGCCGGGCTTCTGCCCAAATTCCGCCGCTTCGAGGTGGTCGGGATCTTTGACCTCGACATGCGCAGCTATGACCGGCACTTGGCCTTGGTGCACCTGGAAGATGCTCGGCAGGCGCTGGCGCTGGGCGAAGGGGAGGTCGGTGGCCTGAAGGTCCGCCTCCAGGACTTGTTCAAGGCGCCGTGGCTGGCCGACCGGTTCCGCGAAGAGCTGGACGGGCGTTACTGGGTGCTGGATTGGTCGGATCTCGACAACGGCTTCTTCAAGGCGATCCAGATGGAAAAAACCATGCTGTTCCTCCTTCTGATGCTGATCGTGCTGGTGGCGGCGTTCAACATCATTTCCGCGCTGTTGATGACGGTGCTGGAAAAGCGTTCCGATATCGCCGTGCTGCGCACCCTGGGCATGACCCGGCGCGGGACTCTCCAGGTATTCCTGCTGCAAGGTCTGACGATCGGCCTTGGGGGGACGGCGCTAGGAGTCGGCGGGGGCGTGGCCTTGTCCTACAACCTTCAGGTGGTCGTGGGGTTGATAGAAAAAGCCTTTAGTTTCAAAGTCTTTTCGCCGGAAGTTTATTACATTAGTGAGATTCCGTCGCAGTTGCTCTGGGGAGACGTGGTGATTGCGGCGGTGGCCTCGATTCTCCTGTCCGTGATCGCGGCCGTCTATCCGGCGCGCAAGGCGTTGCAGGTCATGCCGGCCGAGGTGTTGCGCTATGAGTGATTCCGTGCTGCGTTGCTCCGGGTTGGCCAAGTCGTTCGGCTCGGGTGAGATGCAGGTAGAAGTCCTGCATGACTTGGAATTAGAGGTTGCCCGAGGCGAAAGCGTGGCGGTTGTTGGCGCTTCCGGGTGCGGCAAAAGCACTTTACTGCACCTGCTTGCAGGACTGGATCGCCCTGATGCGGGCACCGTCGAGATCGGAGGGCGTCGAATTGATGGATTGGCCGACTCGGAACAGGCGCAATTGCGCAACCGGAGCTTGGGTTTCGTATACCAGATGCATCACCTTTTGCCCGAGTTCTCGGCATTGGAGAATGTCACCATGCCGCCGTTGATTGGGGGAATGTCGGTCGAGGAGGCAAGTGAGAAAGCCGCAGAACTGCTGAAACGGGTGGATATGGAAGATCGCCTTCAGCACCGGCCGGGAGAGCTGTCCGGAGGGGAAAGACAGCGGGTGGCAGTGTGCCGCGCACTGGTCATGGATCCGGATGTCGTCCTGGCCGACGAGCCGACTGGCAATTTGGATCCCCATACGGCGCACGAGGTATTCGACCTGATGAAGCAACTAAACGCCGAGCGCGGAATTGCGCTGGTGCTGGTGACGCATGACGAGGCTTTGGCGAAAACAATGCAGACAGGCTATCGCTTGTCGGAAGGACAGGTTGTCAGGGAATGGTGATTGCCAAGAGCACGGGCCTCATCAACCTTCAGTCCTAATCAGACAAGCCATCTTTAATTTCTTTCCAAGGCAACACAAGATCGCTTGAATCACAAAGTCGTTCAGCGCATAACGACAGGTCTTCGATATCTTCGATGTGCAGCTGAATTGCTTGGCGGATGATTTCCGCTCGGCTGCACCTAGCCTGGTTCGCTACTGAATCTAGCGCATCGACATATGCTTCAGGTAGGGAGACGGTAATCTTGGTCATGGCAAATTTTGTATTTTCCGACTTTGATCCATTTTAACTGTTTGATATTTGACTGATCCTTTTTTCAAGCGAGGTAGGAGTCAGGATTGGAACAGGGAATGTATCCGCGAGGACGAGTAAGTCTTGGTCACCAGTAACCAGTGCGTCTGCTTTGGCGCTCTGTGCTAGGGCTAGGAATGGGCGATCCAGAGGATCACGGCATGGCGGAAGATTAGTCAAATGTGGTACCGAGACGGTCTCGCACCAAGGAAGATAATCTCCCAGTAGCTCTTCGACTTCGGCGTCAGTTAGGCCAAATTTTGGGTAAGACAGGACCTTAATGAGTTCTGCCGTGGTGTCGCGACTTGCCAAGGGGCGGATGATACCGGAGTGCCATGCCCGACAGAGCCATGTTAGGGATCCTTTGCGGAACAAGAGGGATGAGAGCAGGACATTGGTGTCGAGGACGAGACGTAATGAGTTCATCAAGTCTGCTCAGACTCAGAGCGTGCCCAAGACACAGCGTCGGCCACATCCTTTTCAGTGATGCCCAAGTCAGCCAATTTGGCGCGTACTGCATCAGCACGGTTGAGGTGCACCGGAGACAGAACAATACGCCCATCGTCGTCGGTGACATTGAAATATTCTGTGTCAGGATAGGACAACAATATGGCCTTGGGGATGGTCAACTGGTTCTTTGATGTCAATTTTGCAAGCATGGGAAGCATCGAAGTAAGGAAACAAGGAAATATTTTATACAGAAAAAAAGATATATCAAGATCCCCCATGCCAACTAGATTAACAAGGAACTCTGAATAGCTTGATGTCTACAAATAGGCATGAACTTTTTTCTTCAGAATAGGCAACAAGTCTTTCTCAAACCAAGGATTCTTCTTCAGCCAACCGTTATTCCGCCAGGACGGATGCGGCAAGGGAATCCTCCCCGAGGGCAGGAATTCTTCCCAGGCGGCCACGTTGGCGGTCAGGGAATCGCGGCATTGCGCGCCCAGGTGCCAGCGCTGTGCGTGGTAGCCGATCAGCAGGAAAAGCTTCAGTTGCGGCATGGCGGAGAACAGGCGCGCGTGCCATTGCTCGCTGCAGATCCGCGGAGGCGGCAAATCAGCCCCGCGGCGGTCCTGCCCGGGAAAGCAGAATGCCATCGGCATGGTGACGATGCGCCCGGCATCGTAGAACTGGTCCCGATCCACGCCCATCCACTCGCGCAAGCGCTTTCCAGAGGGGTCGTCGAATGGCAGCCCGCTGCGGTGCACGTGCGTGCCGGGTGCCTGGCCGCACACGCAGATCCGTGCTGTAGTGGACAGCCTTGCCACCGGCCTTGGTGCATGCCCGTGCAGTTCGAAGTCCTCTGCACACGATGAACACTGGCGCAGCGACCGGGCAAGGCGCAGCAGGCGGTTGCGTGGCGCCGATCTTGCTCCGGAGGCCACATGCACCCCGGTGGGGCACGTGGAAGTCATTCTGCCTACTTCTCCAAGATGTCGTGAAGGACTTTTTCAACCCTGCGCTTGTGACGGGTTTGCCAGATGCGGACCACATACCACCGCCAGTACAGGAGAACTCCCCAGTAACTGGTAGCCGCGCCGATGGCGCCGCAGATCAGGGAGCCGACGAGCAGTGGCAGGCCGATGACATATAACTCCTCCGTGAACCAGGCCCAGGACCACTCAAATGCGAAATGCTGGGGAGGGATGTTGAGCACCCAACTGCCGACCAAATAGCAGGTGAGAACGATCGGGGGGATGGTGACGGGGTTGGTGATCCAGACCAGCAGCACGGCGAGAGGCAGGTTCGAGGCGAACACGATAGCCAGTGCGGCTGCCACGGCCATTTGTCCCGGAACGGGAAGGAATGCGCAGAACACCCCGATCGCAAACGCGCGGGCCACCGAACGGCGGTTGAGGTGCCACAGGTTGTCCTTCAATGCCGCCGAACCGAACAGGCGAAGCGTCTGGTGCTCCCTGACCCGATGGAAATGCGGAAGATATTTCTGTAGAACCTTGCGTGCCATCGGCGGTTACAGGGCAATTGAGGAACACCTAATACTCTACAATAAATTCTTTACTTTCGCTGTTTTACGCCCGCTGATGCTGGATTTGCTACAGGCCGGAGGCTGGGTGATGGTGCCGATTCTGCTGTGCTCCATCCTGGCGTTGGCCATCATTTTGGAGCGCAGTTGGGCTCTGCGGCAGGGTCAGGTCATGCCGGACGGCTTGCTGGCGCAGGTGCGAGCCTGGCTGCAGCAGGATGCACTGGATGGGGATCGCCTCGACGCGTTGCGCAACAGTTCGCAACTGGGGCGCGTATTGGCGGCTGGCCTGGGCCCCCACCGGCAGACGCTGGAGGAACGCAAGACGGCGATCGAGGATGCGGGCCGCCGGGGGGCGGTCGAGTTGGAACGTTTCTTGGCGGCACTGGGCACCATCGCGATGATTTCTCCCTTGCTAGGCCTTCTGGGGACGGTCTGGGGGCTCATCGTCGTGTTCGATCAGATCATGACGACCGGGCTGGGACAGCCGTCGGACCTGGCCGGGGGTATTGCGCAAGCGCTAAT
Source organism: uncultured candidatus Poriferisulfidus sp. (assembly GCA_965204575.1). Lineage (GTDB taxonomy): Bacteria > Pseudomonadota > Gammaproteobacteria > Poriferisulfidales > Poriferisulfidaceae > Poriferisulfidus. Next base: position 1,553,638 of record OZ241993.1, on the reverse strand, counting down.
TACTACCGCGGCGGGCCTGGCTGTGGCGATTCCGGCCGTGATCTTCCACCGCTTTTTTCAACGCAAGGTCTCCGTGCTGGTCTCCCGGATGGAGTCGGTGGCGCACCAGCTGATGGATGTATTGCAGCAACGCGGGCAGGAGACACCGTGAAATTCCAGGCCCGCCAGGAAGACACTCTTTCGATCCCGCTGACGCCGCTGGTCGACGTCGTGTTCCTGCTGCTGCTGTTTTTCATGCTGACCACGACATTCAGCCAACTCGATTTCCTGAAAATCCAACTGCCGCGCGGCGAGGCCGAAGCGGCCGGCGTCGAGGTGCGCATCAACCTGGCCATTGATGCGATGGGTGACTATTACCTGAACGGGCAGCTTCTTCCAGACGAACCCGAAGCCTTGGCGGCACAGTTGCACCTCGCGCTCGCGGAGCAACCAGACGCGGTGGTCTATCTCTACGCCCATGCACTGACGCCGCACCAGTCGGTCGTGTACCTGATGGCGCAGGCCCGGGGGCAGGGCGTCCAGCAGATCCGGGTTGCGACGATGGGTGAGCGCCTGCCATGAACGAGACTGCGCGCCGTTCCGGCATGGACATTTACCGGCAGTTGCTGCGGCTGGCTCTGCAGGGTCAGGCCGGCATCCTGACCTTGGCGCTGCTTGGCATGGCGATGGAGGCCGCGACGGGTCCCGCGTTGTCGGCGCTGATGAAACCGATTCTGGATGGCGCGATCGTCGAGCAGCAACCGGACGTGATCCGCTGGGTGCCGCTGGCGTTGATCGGGATTTTCGTACTGCGGGCGGTCGGCTCGTACCTCAGTGCGTCCTGCATGGCGCAGATCGGTGCGCGCCTGGTCCGGGACCTGCGGCGGAAAATGTTTGCGCGCCTGCTTGAGTTTCCGGCGGAAACCCATGACCACACGGCTTCCAGCGATTTCCTGGCGCGCATCACCAGCCACGTCGAGGGCGTGACCACGGCGGCATCGAAAAGCCTCACCATCCTGATCCGGGACAGCCTGATGGTGATCGGCCTGGTCGGCTGGATGCTGTACGTGAGCTGGATCCTGACCGTTGCGTTCCTGGCCGCCGTGCCGGTGTTCGCCTGGCTGATTCCCAGCAGCAACCGGAGAGTCCGAAAGCTTAGCCACCGCATGATGGAGGCGCTCACCGCGACCGTGCAGAACGCCCAGGAAGTGATCCAGGGTTACCGGGTCGTGAAGGTGTTTCAGGCCGAGGCTATGGAGAAAACACGCTTCGATGAGACGACCGAGTATTTCCGGAAGCGACAGGTCCGCACGCAACAGATGGCGGCCTTGGTGTCTTCGGTCATCATGCTGCTGGTCGGGCTGGCCTGGGCCGGCATCGTCTACTTGGTGACGCTGGAAGGGGTGCTCAGCACCATCACGGTCGGCGGGTTCGTGTCGTTCATGTTCGCCATGCTGATGCTGTTGGCCCCTGCGCGGAACCTGGTGCAGGTCAACACCCGGCTGCAGCAGAGCATCGCCGCCGGCCAGCAGGTCTTCCAGATGCTGGACACCCCGGTGGAACAGGATCAGGGCGGGCATTCCAAGCAGGATCTGCAGCATTCGATCGCCTATGATCGGATCAGTTTGCGTTACCGCAACGCGGACCGCGAAGCGCTTCACAATGTCTCGCTGACGATCCGGCGCGGCGAGACCGTGGCCCTGGTCGGGCGCTCCGGCTCCGGCAAGTCTTCGCTGGCCAACCTGTTGCCGCGCTTCTATGCCCCGCAGAGCGGGGAAATCCGGATCGACGACATTCCGATCAACGACCTGCAACTGTCTGACCTGCGGGGGCTGATCAGTTACGTGGGACAGAACGTGGTGCTGTTCAACGACACGGTGCGCAACAACATTACCTATGGGGTGGACCCGGATCAGCAGCACGACCTGGAGTTGGCGCTGCGCAGTGCGCATGTCGACGAGTTTGTGGATCGCCTGCCACAGGGCCTGGAGACTATCATCGGGGAAGGGGGGGTACAGCTTTCCGGGGGCCAGCGACAGCGCCTGGCCTTGGCCCGGGCCCTGTACAAGCGGGCACCGATCCTGATCCTGGACGAAGCGACCTCGTCGCTAGACAGCGAATCCGAGCGGTACGTGCAGGAAGCCTTGGACAAGATCATGGAAGTCTCCACCACCCTGATCATCGCGCATCGACTGTCGACGGTTGAACGGGCAGACCGGATCGTCGTCCTGGATCAGGGCGAGGTTGTCGAGCAGGGCACGCATGGGGAGCTGATCCAGAGGAACCAGGTCTACAGGAAGCTCTACCAGCATCAGTTCCAGGATACGGGGGACGTCGAGGAACGCCCACCCCGCCGCGGGGAACTGCTGGAGGCGGAGAGCACCCGGCATCAGTCCTGGGTGACGCGTTTTGCCGAGACCGTCTGGTACGGGGATAGCCGCTGGGTGTGGGTCTTGCGGCCACTGAGTTGGCTGTATCGCACCGGCGTGTTCCTGCGGCGGATCTGGCGCCGTTGGCTGAACCGGCCGCCTGCCTTGCCGGTGCCTGTGGCGGTGATCGGCAACCTGAGCGTCGGAGGCACCGGGAAGACCCCTCTGGTGGTCTGGCTGGCACTCCGGCTTCGAAGCCTGGGAGTTTCGGTCGGGATCGTGTGCCGGGGCTACCGGGGCGACAGCACAACCTGGCCCCGCGAGGTTGATGCCGCGACTGGCCCCGATGAGGTCGGGGAGGAGGCGGTTCTGGTTGCGGCACAGACGGGCTGTCCCGTGTTTGCAGGCCCGGACCGGGTGGCGGCCGCGCAGGCGCTCTGCGAGCGGCATACCGTCAGCATCATCCTCTCGGATGACGGGCTGCAGCATTTGGGTTTGTCACGGGAGATCGAGATCCTGGTGGTGGACGGCAAACGCCGGCACGGCAACGGCTTGTGCCTGCCTGCCGGACCGCTGAGGGAGCCGCTCGGGCGCGTGCGTTTGGCCGATTGGATCCTGGTGCACGGAGGAGCTCCGGAGCAAGGAGAACACCGGTTCGACTTGCAGGTGAAACACCTGCGCTCCTTGCTTGACGGCAGCACGGTCCCGCTGTCCGGCCTTGCGGGGCAGACCGTGCACGCGGTCTGCGGGATCGGGAATCCGCACCGGTTTCTGGAATCCCTGGCCAGCGCCGGGATCGACGCGATTCCGCACATCTACGAGGACCACCATGCTTTCCGAGCCGGGCAACTCGACTTTGCGGACGGTCACGCGGTAGTCATGACGCCCAAGGATGCGGTCAAGTGCGAGCGTTTTGCCCGTGAACGGTGGTATTCTTTGGAGGTCGACGTGGCGCTGGAACCGGCGGTTGCCGAGGAAATCATCGGCAGCGCGCAACGCGCCATTGAGGAGAACCGAAGGGCCAAGGCACTGGATTCCCTGGATGCCGAAGCGAAGACATGAGCGGGAGTCGGGAACAGATGGACAAAAGACTGCTGGATATCCTTGTCTGCCCGGTCACCAAGGGCCCGCTGCTGTACGACCGTGAGCAGCAGGAACTGATTTCGGTGTCGGCGCGCCTGGCTTACCCGGTGCGCGACGACATTCCGGTCTTGCTGGAAGAAGAGGCGCGCGGGTTGTTGGAAGAGGAATACCAGCGCTACCGGCATGATTCATGAGCCCGACTTTCCATGTGGCGATTCCGGCGCGAAGTGCGTCGACGCGGCTGCCGAACAAGCCGCTGCTTGAAATCGCCGGGCAACCGATGCTGCAATGGGTTTTTGAGCACGCCCGGCAGAGCGGAGCCGCTTCGGTCGTGATTGCGGCGGGCGACGAGGCGGTGGCCGAGTGCGCCCGTTCGTTCGGCGCGCCGGTCTGGATGACGCGCCTGGATCATCCGAACGGGACAGCCCGCTTGGGCGAATTGCTGGAATACCTGGATTGGGACGCGGATGCGATCGTGGTCAATGTGCAGGCAGACGAGCCGATGCTCCCGCCCGCCCTGATTTCCCAGGTGGCCGGGAACCTGGCCGCTCGGGACGAAGCTTTCGCGGCGACTTTGTGCGAGCCCCTCGATGAAGGGGATTGGGGTCGCGCCCAGGTCGTCAAGGTCTGGCGGGACGAGGAAGGGTACGCCGAAGGATTCAGCCGGGCGCCCCGGCAAATCGAAGAGACGCGCTGCCAGCGCCATCTGGGGGTTTATGCCTACCGTGCGGGCGGGCTCGCCCGGTATGTCAAGCTGCCGCCGGCGCCGCAGGAGTTGGAGGAATCGCTGGAACAGTGCCGGATGCTCCACCATGGCCTTCGCGTCCATGTCGAGCCGGGCGTCGAAGCGACATCGCCGGGCGTGGATACGCCCGAGGATTTGGCACGGGTGCGCGCCGCGATGGAGGCTTTGGCATGAATGCCGGCAAACGTGCATTGCTGCTGGTTGCGCACGGTTCGCGCCTGCCGGAGGCCAATGCCGAAGTGGCCGAACTCACCGAGCGGTTGCGCGAGGCATCCGGCGACCGGTATGAGATCGTGACGCATGCTTTCCTGGAGATTGCCGAACCGGACATTCCGACGGGAATTGACGCCTGTGTTGCACAGGGCGCGGCGCAGTTGTGGGTTCTGCCGTACTTCCTGGCTGCGGGCCGTCATGTCCGCGACGACGTCCCGGCCTTGCTGGATCAGGCGCGTGAGCGGCATCCCGACATACTTATTAACCTGTGCACGCATCTGGGTGCGGAGGCCGGTTTGCCCGAGTTGCTGTTGCAGTTGGCCGAGGGTGGTTCCGCCTGAAAATGGCATGCAACCCCTTATAATGCCGCGTCCGACCCTTTGCAAGAACTGCCATGTTTAAAAAAGATCTGACCATTGCCGGATTCGACCCGGAGGTTGCCGCCGCGATGGAGGCGGAACGTCGCCGCCAGGAAGAACATATCGAGCTGATCGCCTCTGAGAACTACACCAGCCCGCGGATCCTGGAGGCGCAGGGGTCGGTGCTGACCAACAAGTATGCGGAAGGCTACCCCGCCAAGCGTTACTACGGGGGCTGCGAGCATGTGGACGTGGTTGAGCAATTGGCCATCGACCGCGCTTGCGAGTTGTACAAGGCGGATTACGCCAATGTGCAGCCGCACGCCGGGTCCCAGGCGAACGCGGCGGTGTACACCGCGCTGCTGCAGCCGGGCGATACCCTGCTTGGCATGGCCTTGGCCCATGGCGGGCACCTGACGCATGGCTCCCATGTCAACTTTTCCGGACAGAACTACAACGCGGTCCAGTACGGGTTGAACCCGGAAACCGGGGAGGTGGACTACGAGCAGGTCGAACAGCTGGCTGCCGAGCACCGCCCCAAGATGGTCGTGGCCGGGTTTTCCGCTTATTCGCGGGTCATGGACTGGCAGCGCTTCCGCGACATCTCCGATTCCGTCGGGGCCTTGCTGATGGTCGACATGGCGCACGTCTCGGGGCTGATTGCCGCAGATCTCTACCCGAGCCCGGTGCCGGTCGCCGACGTGGTGACCTCCACCACCCACAAGACGCTGCGCGGACCCCGCAGTGGCTTCATCATTGCCCGCGAGAACGAGGAGATCACCAAGAAGATCAACTCCATGGTGTTCCCCGGGATGCAAGGGGGTCCGCTGATGCATGTCATCGCGGCGAAGGCGGTGGCGTTCCGCGAGGCCGCCCAGCCTGAGTTCAAGGAATACCAGCGCCAGGTGCTGGCCAATGCCAAGGCCATGGCCGAAGTCTTCATCGAGCGCAACTACAAGGTCGTCTCCGGCGGGACGGATGACCACCTGTTCCTGGTCGACTTCATTGCCCAGGAACTGACCGGAAAGGAGGTTGACGCTGCGCTGGGACGGGCCCACATCACGGTGAACAAGAACACCGTTCCCAACGACCCGAAGTCGCCGTTCGTGACCAGTGGCATCCGGGTCGGCACGCCCGCGGTCACGACCCGGGGCTTTCAAGAGGATGAATGCCGTACGCTGGCCGGCTGGATGTGCGACATCATCGACGACTTGGGCGACGAATCCGTGATTGACCGCGTGCGCGGGCAGGTGCAGGAAATCTGCGCGCGCTATCCGGTGTACGAGGCCGACTAACCGGCCCCGGGCCAGGGAGCGGGAGCACTGGCGAGGAGATCGTGCGCTGCCCGTTCTGCAAACACGGTGATACCCAGGTCCTGGATTCCCGGCCGGTGGGTGGGGGCGATCAAGTGCGCCGCCGCCGACAATGCCTGAATCCGAACTGCAAGATGCGTTTCACGACTTACGAGCGGGCGAAGCTGAAGCTCCCGGATGTCGCGAAGAAAGGGCAATCGATTCCACAGGCTTTCGACACCGAAAAACTGACATGGAGCATCGAAATGGCGTCGCGCAACCGACCCGTCAGTCCGGATGCCATCGAGGAGATTGTCCAGAACGTCTGCGATCGCGCGCGCCTCCACCCGAGCCGGAACGTCCCGAGCCGGACGATTGGGTTCTGGGTGATTGACGAGCTGCGGGAGCGGGATCAGATCGCCTGCATCCTCTATGCCTCGGTGTTCGAGGAAATCACCACGATCGAACAGTGGCGGCAGTTGCTGGAGCGCGAGGCCAACGCACTGCCGGAATCGGCCAGACGCAAACAGATGGACTTGTTGACCAGGGAAGAGACTCCGGGCGACCTTCCACCGCCATGACGGTGCAGGAGACGGACGCGCGCTTCATGGAAGAAGCCCTGGAACTGGCGGAACGAGGCCGCTATACCGCGTCCCCCAATCCCTGCGTCGGATGCCTGGTGGTGGCCGATGGCGCCGTGGTCGGGCGGGGGTTTCATCGCCGCGCCGGGGAACTTCACGCCGAACCACAAGCCTTGAAGGAGGCCGGGGACCGGGCGCGTGGAGCCACGATGTATGTGACGCTCGAACCCTGTGCGCACCAAGGGCGCACGGCTCCGTGCGTGTCGGGGATCATCGCCTCCGGCATCGGTCGGGTCGTGTCTGCCTGCGAGGACCCCAACCCTCAAGTGGCCGGACGTGGCCATGGGATGTTGAAGGAAGCGGGCATCGAGTGCGAAGTAGGCATCGGGGCCGAACGGGCGCAGGCACTGAACCAGGGGTTCTGGAAACGCATGACGACCGGGCGGCCTTGGGTCTGCGTCAAGCAGGCGATGAGTCTGGATGGCGGGACGGCGCTGGCCGACGGGCACAGCCAGTGGATTACAGGCCTGGAGGCGCGCGCCGATGTGCAGTGGCGACGGGCCCGAAGCGGAGCAGTGCTGTCGACGGCTGCGACCGTATGCCGGGATGATGCCCGGCTCAACGTTCGCCTGAAAGCACAGGTGCTGGGTGTCGACCGGGTTCGTCAGCCATTGCGGGCGATCATGGATCGGAAAGGAGAACTGTCGGGCGATCTTTCCCTTTGGTCGGTGCCGGGGCCCTGCGTGGTCTACACCCTGGACGAGCATGCCGAAAAACTCCGGGCGGTCGTCCCGCCCGAAGCGGAAATCCGAACAGTGCAGGCTGGCGGGAAGGGGCTGGACCTGGCAGCGGCGCTGTCGGGATTGGCCATGGATTACGAAATCAACGACATTCTGGTCGAAGCGGGCGCGAAATTCGTCGGGGCGCTGATCCAGGAAGATCTGGTCGATGAGATGATGGTCTACATTGCGCCCCGCTTGCTGGGTGCGGATGCCGCGCCTTTGGCGGAACTGCCGCCGGCCGAGGACCTTCCGGAACGCTTGGGCTGGACGCTGCAGGATGCCCGCGCGCTGGGTTCGGATGTCCGCATCACCTATCACCGGAGCCGCTGAAGTGTTCACGGGGATCGTCGAGGCGCGAGGCCGGATTGTGGCCATGGAGGCTCGGGATGCCGACCGGCACGTACGCATCCAGCATCCGGGGCAGGGCCGTCTGCAGGGAATTCGGGCAGGCGACAGCATTGCCGTCAGCGGAGTCTGCCTGACCGCTTGCGTGGCGGAAGCGGAGACCTTTGAAGCGGATTTGAGCGAGACGACGCTTGCGCGTACAACGCTGGGCAGCCTGGAAGCCGGGCACGAAGTCAATCTGGAGCCGGCCTTGCGCGTCGGCGAACCGATGGGCGGGCATCTCGTGAGCGGGCATGTCGATGCGGTGGGCGAGATCGCGGCGGTCGAGGCAGAAGGCGATTGCAGCCGGATAGAGGTCAAGGCTCCTGCGGAGGTTCGCCGTTATCTGGTTCCGCGCGGTTCGGTCTGTGTGGATGGCGTCAGCCTGACCGTGACCGGGGTTGAGGCGAGTACGTTTAGCGTCACGCTGGTCCCGCACACCTGTGCCGTCAGCTTGGCGGGTGACTACCGTGCTGGCATGCAGGTCAACCTGGAAGTTGATATGCTGGCAAGATATTTGGAACGCCTTCTCGAGGAGCGCGCGAGGTCATGAATTTCAATACGATCGAGGAACTGATCCAGGATCTGAGAGCCGGGCGGATGATCGTTCTGGCCGACGACGAGGCTCGGGAGAATGAAGGAGACTTGGTCGTGGCGGCTTCGCTGGTGACGCCGGAGCACATCAATTTCATGACCCGGCATGGCCGCGGCCTGCTCTGTCTGGCGATGACCCGGGAACGCTGCCAGCAACTGAACCTGCCGCTGATGGATCCGACCACGGACGAGGCGCATCGCACCAATTTCACGTTCACCATCGACGCGCACGAGGGCATTACCACGGGGGTGTCGGCGCACGACCGGGCCACCACGATCCGGGCAGCTGTCGCGGCAGACGCCCGACCGGGCGACATCCTGCAGCCTGGGCATTTGCAATGCCTGATGCAACAGCCCGGGGGCGTCCTGACCCGTGCCGGACATACGGAAGGCGGATGCGATCTGGCGCGGTTGGCCGGTCTGGAGCCGGCCGCCGTCATCGTGGAGATCCTGAATGAGGACGGCACGATGGCGCGACGCCCGCAGCTGGAAGGACTGGCCGAGCAACACGGCCTCAAGATCGGCACGATCGAGAACCTGATCCGCTACCGGGCCGAACGTGAACCGACCGTGCGGCGCGGCGCCAGTTGCCACTTGCCGACCGATTACGGAGAATTCGAATTGATCGCCTACGAGGACATGACGGTTGACACGGTCCACTTGGCATTGGTTGCCGGGCCGCTGGATCCGCAGAAAGCGACGCTGGTGCGCGTGCATGTGCAGAACACGCTCAGCGACGTGACCTTGGCTTCAGTGCCGGATCTGGGCTGGCCGCTCCGTGACGCACTGCAGCGGATTGCCACCGAGGGCCAAGGAGTGGCAGTGATCCTGCGCTGGCCCGAATCGCCTCCGCGTTTGCTGGAACGCGTCCGGATGTTGCACAATAGTCCCGAGCCGGCTCGCGCCCGGGCCGTCCCAACGGATCGACGAGTGCTGGGGGCTGGTTCGCAGATCCTGGCTGACCTTGGGGTTCGCCGGATGCGTTTGATGAGCGCGCCTCAGGTGTTCCACGGCCTGGGCGGGTTCGGGCTTGAAGTCGTGGAGCATGTCGAGCGATGACGGACTCTTTGCCGCATTACGATCAGATTCGCGATCCGGACGAGAAACGGGCGCTGGCCGACCGGGGGCTGGATTTCGCGCTGGTCGCCTCCCGCTTCAATGAGCCGATCGTCAACCGTCTGATCGAAGGTGCGACTGGCACGCTGGTGGCACGCGGGGCTGAAATCAAGAACATCGACCTGATTCGAGTCCCTGGCGCGTTCGAGTTGCCGGGCACGGCACGGCTGTGCGCGGATACGGGGTTGTATGACGCCATCATTGCATTGGGTTGCGTCATCCGGGGGGAGACGCCTCACTTCGACTACGTGGCTTCTGAATGCGCGCGGAACCTTGCACGCCTTGCTCGACAGGAAGACGTGCCGATTTTGTTTGGCGTGCTGACGACCGACACCCGGGAGCAGGCTGATCAGCGCTCGGTTCTGCTCGACGATTGGCAGGATCCGTCGCCCAGGATTGAAGGCGGGCGGAAAGTCAGCAACAAGGGAGCCGAAGCGGCGGTGGCGGCACTGGAAATGATTGAAGTGTTTGCCGAGATCATGGAGGACATCGACGACGATGATGACGACGATGACTGAGCTTCCCTCATCGTCGGAAACTGACCGGGTCGAATATCGCGGCCGACATTGGGCCCGCCGTTTGGCGCTGCAGGCCCTCTACCAGTGGGACATGTCGGGAGAAGAGGTTTCTGGGTTGCTCGACCAGTTCTCCCGAAAGGAGGACATCCTGCGGGCCAACAGCCAATATTTCGAGCAGTTGGTGCGAGGAGTCGTGGCGCATGAAGCGGACTTATGCAAGCAGTTGACTCCGATTCTTGACCGGCCGATCAAGCGCCTGGATCCGGTGGAACGGACAGTCCTTCGTTTCGCCTGCTACGAATTGGCACACTGCCGGGAAATCCCGACCGCCGTAATCCTGTCCGAAGCGACCCGGCTGGCCGGGAAGTTCGGAACGGACAAGGGGAGCAAGTACGTCAATGCGGTACTGGACCGGGTGGCGGTCGACCTGCGCAAAGCCTGTGCCGCCTGAATTCAGGTCTGGCTTGGCTTGATCGGCTCTCCGCTGCGCCAGACAGGATTTAGGGATGGACGAAGACACGCTGATCCAGCGGTATTTCAGTTTTGATGCGGATTCGCCGGCTCTGACCCGAGGCCCCGGAGATGATGCGGCACTGCTTGCGTTGCCGCTCGAAGACAGCGTAATCAGCACCGACCTGTTCCTGCAGGGGGCTCACTTCGACCCGGGAGACGACCCGGTTGGGCTTGGCCACAAGGCATTGGCGGTCAACCTCAGCGACTTGGCCGCAATGGGTGCTACTCCGGTGTGCTTCACGTTGGGCTTGGCCATGCCACGCATCGATGAGAACTGGATTGCCGGCTTCAGCGAAGGCATCAAAGGTTTGGCCCGAAAGAATAAGATTGTGTTGGCTGGAGGAGATCTGTCGCGAGGAGAGCTTGGTGCCTGCATCACGGTCATCGGAACCTTGGAAGGGGAGGCGCCGGCTCTGCGGCGCGATGCCGCGGAGGTCGGAGACAGAATCGGAGTGACCGGAACCGTCGGAGATGCCGCCTTGGCTCGGCTTTACCCGGAAGAGGCCGGATTGGAAGACTGCCGTGAGCGGCTTCACCGACCTCAGCCTAGAGTTGAGTTCGGCCGCCGTATTCGTGGTCATGCACATGCGGCGATAGACGTCTCGGACGGAATCCTGAAAGATCTGGGGCGGTTGCTCAAGGTGAGTGGAAAGGGCGCATCGGTGGAACTGACGGACATCCCGCTGTCCGAACCAGTCGCCGCAGAGCAGGCGAAGGCCGGGGATTGGTTCACGGTCTTGGGTGGGGGAGAAGATTACGAACTGGTATTCACCGTGCCGGAGTCCGAATGGGAGAAAGTCCAAGAGATAGGTGCCCAGCTTGGCGTGCCGGTCAGCAGCATCGGGGTGGTGGATGCAGGCGACGAGTTGAATCTGACCCAGGAAGGCATATCGGTCCCGCTTCCCTCGCAGCTCGGCTACGATCATTTCAGCAGCACCTGAAAAAAAATGCAGATTACGTGGCAACGCTTGACCGTTTTCTTGGCGACTGGCTTCGGGGTGGGCTATTGCCCGAAGATTCCGGGCACCGTCGGGACTCTTTTGGGGACGGTGCTTTACTTTGGATTGTCTGCGCATCCTTGGTCTATCTACGTGCTGGTGCTGGGGATCATGCTGGTGGTCGGGGTCTGGCTGTGCGAGCAGGCAGTGGAGACCTTCGGAGATCCCGATCCTAAAGAAGTCGTATGGGATGAAATGACCGGCTATCTGGTTGCCATGGCGGCGGCGCCTCGCAGCCTGGCTTGGGCGGTCGCGGGGTTTGTGCTTTTCCGGTTTTTCGACATCGTCAAGCCGGGACCCGTGGGTTGGGCGGAACGCCGATTCAGCGGAGGGGTCGGCATCATGCTGGACGACTTGTTGGCTGGGGTTTTGACTCTGTTTGTGCTGGGTGGAGCCGAGTGGGTGTTGAAGATCGCATAGCTGTGGATATAGGTATCATAGCGTGATACAATGTGCCCATGATTCAATCCACAAGAGGCAAGTTAATTCTCGCCGTACTTGATGGGTGCCCAGGGAAAGGTTTTCCCACCGAGGTTTTCGATATTGCCTTGAGGAAAGTAACCATGTTGGCTGCCGCCCAAACCTTGAATGACCTTCGTGTGCCACCGGCGAACCGACTGAAAGCATTGAAAGGAAGCCGAAGGGGGCAGCATTCGATTCGAATCAACGACCAGTGGCGGATTTGCTTTGTCTGGACAAACCAAGGCCCGGCCGAGGTCGAAATTACTGATTATCACTGATGGATTCCAAAGGAACCGACATGACGATTCTCAAAAGACCAAGCCATCCAGGGGAAATCCTGAAGTCCGAATTTCTTGGACCATTAGGGCTTTCCGGAGGTGCGCTTGCCAGATGTCTTGGCGTACCTCGCACTCGGATTGAGCGTCTGGTGAAGGGGACGACCTCGGTCACTCCGGACACGGCTTTCCGCCTTGCTCGATTCTTCGGGTCAACGCCACAGTTCTGGCTGAATATGCAGACGAATCACGATATCGCGAATGTGAGTATCGATGTCAGCAGTATTGAGCCCCTAAGCGGAATCACGGCCGATGTCAGTGGATTCTGACTGTACCCGGAAGTCCCGGAAAGTGACTTCATAGGGCAGGATTCCACGTTTTCTCACAGATCGCGCAGAAACTGTACGTCATACAAAGGCCAAGTAGAGAGGACTCCGTCACGGGTCGCGCTATGGACGTTGGCAAACTTGACGGCGTGCGATGGCTGATACCGCGTGATATAGGATTCGAGGCTTCGCGCCCGGGTGCGTGTGCCGCTCTTCACCTCCAGAGGGATGATGTCGCCGCTGCTATCCCGGTGCAGGAATTCAATTTCGGCTCGTTCCTGTGCCCAACTATAGATTGGGTAGCCGATTCGCGCACGGTATTCGGTCAGGAAGAAGTTTTCTGCTATGAACCCTTTGTACGTGGACTTTTGGCTTTTGTGGTCGGAATATCCCAAGTTGAGAAGATGGCTTAACAGGCCGACGTCAAACAAATAGAGCTTGAAGTTGTTTTCCTTGCTCAGAGCCGCAAGTGGGACCGTGGGCTGGGAGTTGATGGGATATGATTTCCAGACAAGACGTGTTTTCTCCAGCCAACTGATTGGCCCAAACAGGTCCCGGTAGCGTTTTTTCCGGGAAATCGCTTCGCTGAAACGGTAACGTTTCACGGATCCATTGATATTGTGTTTAAGTTGCTGAGGCACATTGCGGAAAACGGCCTCGATCTGCAAAGCTTCTACGCTGCCCGAATATTTTGCAAAATCGTGACAGAACCCTTCCACAAGCCTTGCGTGGACACCTGTCACCGCTTGAATCTGCTCATGGATTCCACGCTGATTTTCCGACCAGGCGATAACGGCTTCCGGCATTCCTCCGACGAAATAGTATTCGCATAGGAATTGCCAGAGGAGCCTGTGCACGGTAGCGCCCCGACGTCGCTCACGGAATGCATTCAACAGAATGTCTGACCCAAGCGCCATCAAAAACTCTTCAAAACACAAGGGGAATAATTCAAGAAAGTCCACCCGTCCGACGGGAAACGAGCCGAGCAGGCCAACGTTTGATCCTGTGGCGCAAATGTAACTCTGTGGTGCTTGTTCAGAAAAATACTTCAGCGAATCGACAGCGGCTTGGCAATCGCCCACTTCGTCGAAGAAAATAAGGTCTTGGTCAAGATCAACGGATTGGCCTGTAACGGCTTCAATGTTGGCAATGATTTCGGTCGGACCCCGTCCTTCCGAAAAAAGCTCATTGAGATCCGGCCGATCCCGAAAATCCAACTTATGCACACGACGGAATTCCCGCGGTCCAAACAACTGCTCAACAAGATAAGTCTTGCCGGTTTGGCGGGCGCCGTCAACTAATATGGGGTTACGCCGAGCCCGATTTTTCCACTTTACGAGATCAACGTATGCAAGTCTCTCCATGATTAACATGAAACTTATTGAAAATATGAGATATTTTATATTAAATTCAAATTAATGGCAAAAATATGGACATATAACTTCCAAATTACTACACTTTTATGTACATAAAAGTGTAACTAGAGCACACTTTTATGCAGATATGTGGGCAAGACTCTCGAAGTCCAGGCTCCAGACCTGCGGGATTCTGGATGGCGGGTTGGGATTGCGGCCAAGCGGTGATACCATCACAAGCCGGTTCCGAATTTGCCACAAGACCATCGTGGACCCAACCGAAAACCCTGTCCAGTGGACCTACCGGAAAGGCCGGGGGGCTATCAGCAACCCGCCGGGCCGCTACGAACCGGAAGAGATTGAATTCCAGCACGATGGCCGTGAATACGAAGAAGAGGCCCTTGAAACGCACTATTTCGCCGCACCCGCAAAAAGCCTAATCAATTACAACCAGTCGCCCGATATTGCGCTGGATCGCTCGATCAATCCCTACCGCGGTTGCGAGCATGGCTGCGCGTACTGTTTCGCGCGGCCCAATCACGCTTACCTGGGGCTGTCGCCCGGTCTGGACTTCGAAACCCAGATCTTCTGCAAGACGAATGCCGCGGAAATCCTGGAGCATGAACTCCGGGCGCCCCGCTATCGATGCGGGACGATTGGTCTCGGCTACAACACGGATGCCTATCAGCCGATCGAGCGCCAACTCAAAATCACCCGATCCATCCTCGAAGTTCTGCAGGAATTCCACCATCCGGTCTCGGTCATCACGAAATCCTCCCTGCTTGAGCGGGACATGGACATCCTGCAGGACATGGCCCGGGATGGCCTCGCAGAAGTGATCGTCTCCGTCACGACGCTGGATGCGAAGCTCAGCCGAGCCCTCGAACCTCGCGCCGGGGCGCCTCATTCGCGGATTGCGCTGGTACGGGCGTTGTCGCAGGCGGGGATCCCGGTTGGCGTCTTGGCGGCACCAATGATTCCATTTCTGAACGACGGCGAACTGGAGGACATCGTCAGGACCGTGGCGGAAGAGGGCGCGTACTGTGCCGGGTACGTAGTCCTGCGTCTACCGCATGAGCTGAAGCAATTATTCCGGGAATGGCTTGAGCAACACGTTCCGGAGCGGGCCGAAAGAATCATGAATACGGTTCGAAGCCTCCATGGCGGGGTCGACTACGATCCCGAATTCGGGCGCCGCTTGAGCGGGCAGGGAGAATTCGCGCGACTGCTTCGCCAACGTTTCGCGCTGGCCTGCAAGCAGCATGGATTGGATGGACAGCGCCGCTCGCTGCGGACAGATCGGTTTCGCGTGCCGTCCGACCAGGCGGACCTGTTCGAATAGGGAGCCCGGCTGTGGTTTCGTCCCGCGCAACCCTCCCGGATTACATCGATTCTGGTTTGCGAGTCCTGTCGATAGGGCTTAATCCTTCTCTCGTCTCGGCCCGCGAAGGCTTCTATTTCGCCAATCCTCGGAATCGTTTCTGGCGAGCTTTCGATGAGTCGGGATTAGCCGAATCTCAAGGCGAGCCCTCGCGATCGCGCCACCAGGTGCTGCTGAAGCGGGACCGGATCGGGTTTACCGACGTGGTCAAGCGGCCGAGCCGGCAGGGGCATGAATTGCGGGCCGGAGATTTCCGGCGCGATGCGCCGCGCCTGCTACAGTTGATCGAAGAAATCCAGCCAACCTGGGCTTGGTTTCACGGCAAGCAGGCGTATCGTCACTTTCTGAAATACGCCCTCGACCTGTCTCCCAGAGAAATCCGCTGGGGATTACAGTCGCGAATGATCGAGGAGGCGCGTGTGTATGTCACACCCAACCCGAGCCCAGCCAATGCCGCTTATTCGCTGGCCGACCTCCGACATCGCTACCGCCGCTTGGCACGCCATGTCAATGCATAAATCCAAGTACGCTCTTGTTGCGGTCTTGTGGCTTTCCGCCGCTTCGGCCGAAACCTTGCCGCCGCCGCAGGAAATCACGTTTACCGCGCCGGTTTACCAATCCGAGGACACGATCGAGCTGGCCGCCTACCTGTATCGGCCGGAGGGGCAGGGCCCGCATCCGGCCATCGTGGATCTGCATGGCTGCAACGGAATCTGGCCGGTACGTTCGCGACCTTGGTTCAAACACTATCTCGACTGGGGCTTCGCAGTCCTGCAGGTCGACAGTTTCGGGCCTCGCGGGCAAGACAACATCTGTGCGAGCCTGTTCGCCATTCCCACCTGGCAGCGAGCCCAGGACGCGCACGCAGCGAAGCGGTGGCTGATGGGGCAGCCTTGGGTGGCCGATCAGGAAGTCTACCTGACCGGGTTCTCGCACGGCGCGACGACGGTCCTGCTTGCTTTGCACGATGACCTGAACTCAAAACAGCCGTTTGCGGGAGCGGTCGCGGTCGCACCCTGGTGCCTGGATCAGTTCGGGAACTCGCACACGGACCTGCTGATCCTGATCGGCGGGCAGGATCAGTGGACGCCGGCGCAGCGCTGCCGGGTAATGATCTCGGTCCGCCCCGAGCGGGTGGAACTGGTGATCTACGAACATGCTTATCACAGCTTCGACGCACCGGGCGTCGACAGCATTTACCTGGGGCAGCGGGTGGCCTACGATGCCCAGGTCGCCCAAGACGCGATGAATCAAGCGCGAGAGTTTTTCAGGGAGCGGGTGGGGGCGCATCTGCGCCGGGGAGAACTACTGCGCTGAGGCGATCTTCTGCAGGGGGTAGTAAAGCCCGAAGTGATCGCCCGTGACGTGCAGATGCAGGGTGTCGTTCTGGACCTGGGCGTCCCCGACATGAGCCATCCCGGTGTAGTGACCGTCCGCGGTACTGCAGGAGGCAAGTTCCAGGTTTACGCTCAGGGCGTTGATGCCGGGGCGAATCTTTTCGAGGGTTCCATAGTAGTTGCATCCGGTACCGTCCGTCCCCTTGATCTCGCCCGTCGGCATCACGTTGATGCTGATGCTGAGTTGATCCGAGATGTACTCCCACAGTCCCGCGAGTTCAGCGACATCGACCTTGCGCTCGAACAGCGGATCGTAGTTCAGGGTCAGCGTGCCGGTGTCCTTGCCCGTGGTCAGGTAGCGTGCCGTGATCACGGTGGCTTGTTCGCTCACCGTCCCGTTCAACTGCACGGTTGCTAAAAGGGAGCCGTCCCGGAGGAATATGGACATGTCGGATTGGTACTGCTGCTCGTCTCCGGCCACGGTTCCCCGGTAGACCACGTTGGAATCTACGCTGTAAGCCGAGACGACCCCGCCGATATACAAGGCGGTGAAATCAAATTGCCCTTCTCCATTGATGTCGAAAACGCCACTCCACAGCCCGTCCAGGACCTGTGGCGCGGAATCACCCGTGGCAAAGGAGGAAAAGCTTGCGGCCAGCATCAGGGCGCCGAGCCAGGCCATCGGTTTTCTAGTCATCAATAATGTTGCGTGGGAAGCAGGCCGCCGGAAGGCTGGCTGTTTTGGAGCAGCCGTGAAAGGCCGAACAAGGCAATCCCAAACAGCAGGGTCGAGAGCAGCGTGTGGTGGAAAAACGGAATGGCAGCCACATAGCAGGCGAGCAGTCCGGCCGGGGTCATCGGATAAAAATCGCCCTGCAGCCAAACCGCGAAGTTGGTCAGCAGGAAGAACAGCGCGGAGCCGGAAACGCCGGCTCCCAGGGTGGTCAGCACGCTCGGAGGGCTAAGCATCCAGCGGCCGAGCCCCGCGCACAAGGCGACGGCCAGGTAGACGGCCCAGACCTGGTCGTGGAATCCCAGCACCAGGTCTCCAGCCACCATGCCGAGCAGCGGAACCAAAAGGGCGTGGGAAGGGCGTGCGTACAGGGTGCCGCAGAAGAGCGCCGCCGCCAGCACGGGGGTGAAGTTCGGGGGGTGCGGGATGAGCCGGGAGAAGACGATCAGGAGGATCAGCCCGATGGCGATCCATGCGCCTTGTTGCCCACGTGGAAGTGTTTGCATGGCGCATGGATTTTACCTTATTGCGAATTGACACTTGCCCGCCGAACAGGGAAAATAACCCGCCACAGTGGCGGGGCTATAGCTCAGCTGGGAGAGCGCTTGCATGGCATGCAAGAGGTCGGCGGTTCGATCCCGCCTAGCTCCACCAACCCCCTCCGGATGAATCAAGTCCGCCGCCCCAAGGCGCGGGGCTGGCTCCGCTTGCGGCCGGTTTTGGCATAATAAACTTGAATTTTTCCCTGTTTGCTGCTTCCAATTTTCTCGTGCACGATGTTGCCTGAGCACCCCGTATCGCCCCATCTGCAGATCTATCGCCTGCCGCTGGCAGCGGTTCTGTCGATCAGCCATCGCATCACGGGCGTCTTGTTGACGGCTGCGGCGGTCGCGTTGGCTTTCCTGATCGCGGCAGCGGCCTATGTGCCGGTCCTCTGGCAAATCGCGATGGCGGGGCTGCAGCATCCGCTGGGACAGGTTGGGCTGATCGCCTGGACATTCGCGCTGGCCTTTCACTTGTGCACCGGAATCCGGCACCTGGTCTGGGATGCCTGCATCGGGCTCAGCATGCCGGCCGTGCAGGCAAGCAATTGGCTGGTCTTGGCAGGATCCACCACACTGACAGCCGCCGTCTGGGCCTGGATCTGGGCATGAGCGGGTCCGGCGCGGCACGGCGGCACTGGTGGTTGGAGCGGATCACCTCAGTCGCGTTGATTCCCCTGTCGGTTTGGCTGATCTACTCTCTGGGCAGCGGAAACCTGGCGGACCTGGCTCATTTTGGGCAATGGGTCGGGCAGGGCGACACCGTTCTCTGGCTGGGCCTGTTCTTCCCGGCATCGCTCTACCATGCCAAACTCGGCCTTGAAGTCATCATCGACGACTATGTCAGCGATCCGGGCTGGAACCGGAGCGTGCACCGCATCACCCAACTGATCCTCCTCCTTTCCCTCGTTGCCGCCTTTGCGGGGCTCCTGCATTTCCTGGCATGACTGACGCCTACAAACTGATCGAGCATCATTACGATGTCGTGGTGGTCGGCGCCGGCGGGGCCGGCCTTCGCGCGACTTTGGGCATGGCCGTGAAGGGCTTGTCGACCGCCTGCATCACCAAGGTGTTCCCGACTCGCAGCCACACGGTCGCCGCGCAGGGCGGGGTCAGCGCCGCGCTCGGCAACATGGGCCCGGACGATTGGCGCTGGCACATGTACGACACGGTCAAGGGTTCCGACTGGCTGGGCGATCAGGACGCCATCCAGTACATGTGCCGCGAAGCCATTCCGGCCATCATCGAGCTGGAGCATTACGGCGTCCCGTTTTCACGGACGGACGAAGGCAAGATCTACCAGCGTCCCTTCGGCGGCATGACGACGCATTTCGGCGAGGGGATCGCGCAACGCACCTGTGCTGCCGCAGACCGAACCGGTCACGCCATCCTGCACACGCTGTATCAGCAGTCTCTCAAACACCAGGCCCAATTCTTCATCGAATACTTCGCCATGGATCTGGTCATGGACGACGACGGCCGGTGCTGCGGCGTGGTCGCCTGGGATCTTGCGACTGGGGAACTGCACCATTTCCACGCCCACACGGTGTTGCTGGCGACGGGAGGATACGGGCGAACCTATTTCTCCTGCACCTCGGCACATACCTGCACCGGGGACGGCAACGGCATGGTGCAACGGGCCGGGCTGCCCCTGCAAGACATGGAATTCGTGCAATTCCATCCGACCGGCATTTATGGCGCCGGTTGCCTGATTACGGAGGGCGTGCGGGGAGAGGGAGGCTACCTGACCAACAGCAAGGGCGAACGTTTCATGGAACGGTACGCGCCGAACGCCAAGGATTTGGCGTCGCGCGACGTGGTGAGCCGCTCGATGACCATCGAGATCAACGAAGAGCGAGGCTGTGGCCCTGAAGCGGACCATATCCACTTGCATCTGGAACACCTCGGTGCCGACGTCATCAAGGAGCGCCTGCCCGGCATCGCGGAATCGGCACGCATCTTCGCTGGGGTCGACGTGACTCGTGAGCCGATCCCGGTCTTGCCGACGGTGCACTACACCATGGGCGGCATTCCGACCAACTACAAAGGCGAAGTGGTGACGGTGCGGGATGGGAACCCCGATGCGGTGGTGCCGGGATTGATGGCCATCGGGGAGGCGGCCTGCGTTTCGGTACACGGGGCGAACCGCCTGGGCTCCAACTCTTTGCTCGACTTGGTCGTCTTCGGCCGCGCGGCGGCCATACGGGCGACGGAAATCATTACGCCGGGTGGTGCTCACCCGGAAGCGCCTCCCTCGGCAGTGGAGCGGATCCTGGATCAGTTCGACAAGGTTCGCCATGCCAACGGCGACACTCCGACCGCGCAACTCCGCCTGCAGCTTCAACGCATCATGCAGAAGCACGCGGCAGTATTCCGCACCGGCGAAACGTTGAAGGATGGCCTGGAGCAGGTCCGGGCCGCAAATCAGGCTTTCGGCGACATTCAGGTCAGCGACCGATCCATGATATGGAATACCGATCTCGTGGAGACCCTGGAACTGCAGAACCTGCTGCCGCAGGGGCTGATGACGCTGGAGTCCGCGTTGAACCGCCTGGAGAGCCGCGGCGCCCATGCCCGGGAAGATTACCCGGAGCGCAATGACGACGAATGGATGAAGCACACGGTCTGCTGGTTCGGCGAACAGGGATCATGCCGCATCGAATACCGGGATGTGCGCTTGCATACTCTGGATGACGAGGTGGAAGTGATCCCGCCGAAAGCCCGCGTATACTGACACGAGAAAGAACCGGACCATGGCTCAATTCACCCTTCCTGCCAATGCGGTCGTGCGCAAGGACGGACGCCGGTATCCAGCACCGTCGGGTGCCGAAAACGTCCGGTCGTTCCAGGTCTACCGCTACGAGCCGGACGAAGGGGAGAACCCGAGACTGGACCACTACGAAGTGGACCTGGACCAGTGCGGCCCGATGATCCTGGACGTGCTCATCAAGATCAAGAACGAGGTCGACCCGACCCTGTCGTTCCGCCGCTCCTGCCGCGAGGGAATCTGCGGTTCCTGCTCCATGAACATCAATGGACGCAATACCCTGGCGTGCACCTGCGGGGTGGACCAGTTCAAGGGGGACATCCGGGTCTATCCGCTGCCGCACATGCCGGTGGTCCGGGACCTGGTGACGGACCTGTCGGGGTTCTACCGGCAGTACGCCGCCGTGGAACCGTGGCTGAAGAATGGCGCGGACGAACCGGAACGCGAACGTCTGCAGCAGAAGGAGGAGCGTGCCCGGCTGGATGGCCTGGAAGAGTGCATCCTGTGCGCCTGCTGCTCCACCAGTTGCCCGAGCTACTGGTGGAATCCAGACAAGTACCTGGGGCCTGCGGCCTTGCTGCAGGCATGGCGCTGGCTCGCGGACAGTCGCGACCAGGCGACGGACGAACGGCTGGAGTCCCTGGAGGATGCCTTCAAGCTGTACCGTTGCCACACGATCATGAATTGCACCCAGACCTGTCCCAAGGGGCTGAATCCTGCGCGGGCCATCGCCGAAATCAAGAAAATGGTGGCCTTGCGCAAGTCCTGACATGTCGGAGCAGGACCGGTTACGCTGGAACTGCCGGCGTGGCACTCGGGAGTTGGATCTCATGCTGATGCGGTATCTGGATCAAGAATATCCTCGGGCCTCTACCGCCGAGCGAGCGGCATTCGCGCGGCTGCTGGAATGCCCGGACCCTGAACTCCAGGCAATGTTCCTGGGGGCACAAGCCGCCCCGGACCCGGAGATGGAGTCGGTCGCGAGGAAAATACGTACAGGCACGCCGGATCATGACTGAATTCTCCACCTCCTTGGCCGCCATCCCGCAGCCTGCCGTGTTGATGGCGCTCTACGACGCCAACTACCAATGCCTGCTCGCCCTGTGCCCATCGCTGCGCAACCCCGCCATGCAGCCTCATGCGTATCTCGACGACTCCCTGCCGGGCCGGCCCCCGCTGCAACTGGTGTTCTACGAGCATGCCCGGCATACGGCCACGCTGGGGTTGGCTTGCCGCCGGGACGGGGCGGAATTCTCACCGGATGTACAGTTGCGTCTGTACCGGGACTCCCGGCAGGTCGAACTGCTGGCCCGCCGCGGGGCTCCGCTGCTCCCGAATCCGGTTCCGGAAGGAAGCCCCCGGGAGGAATGGCTGTCCCGCCGCTATTCCGGGAACCGGTTCCTGTTCGACTGGTTGCGGGATTGCCTTCGACGGGGCTATCATCTAGCGCCGAATTCCGGAGGCGGCACATGACTCATCCCGACTTCCAGCCCTGCGCGCATAACCGCACGCCGCCGGCGACCCGCATCCTCGACTTGCCCGGGGATTACGGGCAAACCGATTTCGTGATGCATCGTGGCGGCCGCCTGGCCCAGGTCCAGGTCGGCTATGAGACCTGGGGAACCCTGTCGCGAAATCAGGACAACGCGGTCCTGATCTTCACCGGGCTGTCCCCGACCGCCCATGCCGCGTCCAATGAAGAAGACGACACGGCTGGCTGGTGGGAATACATGGTCGGGCCTGGCAAGGCGATCGACACGGATCGATTTTTCGTGGTCTGCGTCAACTCTCTGGGCAGCTGCTTCGGCTCGACGGGGCCTTCCTCCTGCGACCCGGTGACCGGCCAGCCCTACGGCGGGAGATTTCCGGAACTGTCGATCGAGGACATTGCGAAGGCCGGGCACCATGCCATGCGCGAACTGGGCGTGGATCATGTCCATACCGTCGTCGGCCCCTCCATGGGCGGCATGTCTGCGTTGGCCTATGCGTTGCAGTATCCGGACGAGCTGGACTATCTCCTGGTGATTTCAGCGGCCTGCCGGGCCTTGCCATTCACGATTGCGGTGCGGTCGCTGCAGCGGGAGATCATTCGCTGCGACCCGGACTGGAAGGGCGGCAACTACGAACTGGATGCCGAACCACTCTGCGGGATGCGCTTGGCGCGGAAGCTTGGCCTGATGTCCTATCGGGCGGCTCAGGAATGGCGGCAGCGCTTCAATCGGGCCCGGGTGCCGGAGCACCGTGCCTCGGACGACATGTTCGGCGTCGAGTTCGAAGTGGAGTCCTACCTGGAGTATAACGCGAAGAAATTCATTGGCACGTTCGATGCCAACAGTTATCTGTACCTGTCCCGGGCGATGGACCTGTTCGATGTCGCCGAGCATGGCGGCACGGTCAATGCCGGGCTGGCCCGGGTCCACGTGCGCAAGACCCTGGTGGTCGGCGTGGAGAGTGACATCCTTTTCCCGCTTGAGCAGCAGAAAGAAATCGTGGCCGGCTTGCAAAAGGCTGGGCGCGGAGCCGAACTGGTCGTGCTCCCGTCCATCCAGGGTCACGACTCGTTCCTGGTCGACGCCGAACGCTTCTCGCCCGTCGTGCAGGAATTTTTTGCCGGGATTTGAGCCGGGATCAGCCGCGCTGGTCGAGCGCGACGTAGTCTCGCTGGGTGTGTCCGGTATACAGTTGGCGGGGGCGGCCGATCCGGAACTGCTTGTCCGCCATCATCTCGAGCCAGTGCGCGACCCAGCCCGATGTTCGGGCGGTGGCGAAGATGACCGTGAACATGTCCAGGGGGATCCCCATGGTCCTGAGGATGATGCCCGAGTAGAAGTCGACGTTCGGGTACAGCTTGCGAACCACGAAATATTCGTCGTTCAAGGCCGCCTGCTCCAAGGCCATGGCGGTTTCCAGGAGCGGGCAGTTCGGGTTGCCTTCTCCATGCTTTTCCAGCAGGCTGTAGCAGATTTTCTGGATTAGCTTCGCACGCGGATCGTAATTCTTGTAGACCCGGTGTCCAAAGCCCATCAGGCGGGCATGGCTTTCCTTGCTCTTGGTCTGTTCGACGTATTTCTCGACCGAGACCCCCGAAGCATGGATTTCCTCCAGCATCTGGATCACGGCCTCGTTGGCGCCGCCGTGCGACGGCCCCCAAAGCGTGGCCACGCCCGCGGCGACGGCCGCGACCGGGCTGGTTTCGGAACTGCCGGACAGCCGGACCGTGGACGTAGAGGCGTTCTGTTCGTGGTCGGCATGCAGGAGGAACAGGATGTCCATGGCGTGCGAGAAGAGGGGGTCGGGCTCTGCGCCGAACATCATGTGGAGGAAATTGGGCGTAAAGTCGAGTTCCGGGTCGGGGTCGATGGGATCCTGGCCGGTTCGATAGCGATACCCGAGCGCCGCCAGGACCGGGACCTGCGCAATCAATCGCCGCGCCATGCGCTGGCGGTACGCCTCGTCGAACACGTCCAGTTCGGAGTGATAGATCGAAGCGAGATGGGCCAGCCCGGCCATCAGCATGGCCATCGGATGGGCCTCTTTCTCGAAAGCCTGCATGAGTTCCCACGAACCCGCGGGAATCTTTGTTTCCGACTTGATTTCTTGGGCGAATGTGTCCAGTTGATTCTGTGTCGGAAGCTCGCCGTGGAGCAGCAGGTAGGCCGTTTCGATGTGGTTGCCGGATTCCGCGAGCTGTTCGATTGGATAGCCGCGATAGCGCAGAAGGCCGAGGTCTCCGTCGATGTAGGTGATCTGGCTCCGGCAACTGGCCGTGGAGACGAATCCGGGATCCAGCGAAAAATACCCCCGTTTCTTGTACAGATTGCTGATGTTGACCGCCGCCGGCCCTTCGGTCGATTCGGCGATCGACAGTTCGACTTCCTTTCCGCCGTTGGTCAACTTGATTTTTCGCTCGGGCATAAATATTCCAAATCCAACACCCTTCGCGCATTTTCGGTCTACGCGAACTTCTGGACGAGATTTTTGGAAAAGTTATTTTACACGCAAGAAGTGGCTGTTTTGTTGCATGCCGGCTGCGCGAGAGGATTCAACCGGACGAAACGGGATGCTGGAGCCGGCCGTTCTGCTACAGCAGCGTCTGGATAAAAGCAGCGATGGCAGGGGGGTCGTTCAGGTCGAGATGCGGTAGCGTCAGTCCGGGCGGAGGGGGTGCATCGGTCGCCAAGGCGATGATGTTGGAATCATCTGGATACAGGTAGGGATGTCCCAGGTCCGGCCGGCACAGCTCGATTTTTGGGAAAGCTTCACGCTTGAAGCCTTCCACCAGGATCAAATCAAGTGATGCGGCATCCAGTTTCGGCAGAAGTTGGGCGAGGGTCATTTCCTCTTCATCCTCGCCCAGTTCATGCATCAAGGCCCAGCGGCGGCCCGAAGAAATCAGCATTTCCCTGGCACCGGCCTTGCGCAGCCGGTAACTGTCCTTTCCCGGTTGGTCCACGTCGAACGCATGGTGGGCATGCTTGACCATGCCGATCCGCAATCCCTGCTCCACCAGAATCGGCACCAACCGGGTCAGCAACTCGGTTTTCCCGGTTCCGCTGAAGGCCGCGAAGCCCAGAAGGGTAAGGGATTGGGCGTCCATCAGAGCCTCAATTCCTCGTGGGTGTTGATGTTTCGGAATTCATCGGGGTTTTCGAAAGAGATTTCCTCGAAGCCTTGCGCGCCATAGAATTCGTCAATTTTACGCCCGCCGTGGCGGAGAAAGTCGTCCAGGGCCTCCGAAAGATCCGTATGCAGCACCGCGAAGACCGGCTGCAGGCGCCCGGCACAACTTGCGACGGCGACCCGGGCCCCTGCCTGCGCGAAAGGAGAGGCGAGCTTGGCTGCCAGGTCCGGGCCGATCTCCGGGCTGTCGCAGGGGACGCACAGCAGCAGTTCCGTCTGAGCCGCACGCAATCCGGCGAGAATGCCGGCAAGCGGCCCCAGGAATCCATCCTCTGCATCCGCGATCACGGGGTGACCGAACTGCGCGTACTGGTCGTGGCTGCGGTTGGCGTTGATCAGAATGGCCTGGACTTGCGGTTCGAGGCGCTCGAGGACATGGGCGATCAATGGGCGCCCCTGGTAGGGGATCAGCCCCTTGTCCTGTCCGCCCATGCGGCGCGCCTTGCCACCGGCAAGGATCATGCCGGTCAGCGGAGGAGGCTGGACTGAGGGTGCGGACATGGCATCATCGAAACGTTTGCCGGACGGGTTCATTGTACGGGGGAGGCGCGGGTGCGCGGGTTATACTGGAATCCCGTCGAGAGCAAACCTGCCAGCACCATGAGCCCGACTTCCGACATTTCCGAGAACCAGCGCGAGGCGATCGAGGCGGCCGTCTATCGGCGCCTCGTTGAGCACCTGAGAAGCAAGCCCGACATCCAGAATATCGACTTGATGAACCTGGCGGACTTCTGCCGGAACTGTCTCTCCAAATGGTATGTGGCCGCGGCAGAAGAGCAAGGCGTGGCCCTGGATTATGACGCGGCCCGGGAAATCGTCTACGGCATGCCATATGCCGAATGGAAGTCCCGGTATCAGAAAGAGGCCACTCCAGAGCAGATGGCGGCGTTCGAAGCCAGGGAAAAGGCCAAACAGGCATCCTGAGCCATCATGGGCGCGGAACTGGGCGACCCGCAACTCTTACGCTACAACCGGCAAATCGTCTTGCCGGAGATCGGCATCGAGGGGCAGCAGCGCCTGCTCGAGTCCCGTGTCCTGTTGGTCGGCCTGGGGGGGCTGGGTTCCCCGCTCGCCATGTATCTGGCGACTTGCGGCGTGGGGCGGCTGACCCTGGCCGACCCGGACCGCGTTGAACTGGAGAACCTCCAGCGCCAGATTCTGTACGGGACATCCAGCGTGGGCCATGCCAAGACCGAGGAAGCCCGGCGGGTCGTGGAGGAACTGAACCCTGAGATTCGCATTGATACCGTCGCCGAATACCTGAAGGGCGGCTTGCTGCAAGAGCAAGTTCAAGCGGCAGACTTGGTTGTGGATGCCACGGATAATTTCGAGACCCGCTTGGCGATTAATCAGGCCTGCGTCGAATCTGCGACGCCCTTGGTCTCCGGGGCGGTGATCCGGATGGAGGGTCAAGTTGCGGTGTTTCGCAATCAAGAGGAAGGGGATGCTTGCTACCAGTGCCTGTTTGGCGATGAGCCCGTGCCGGAGGAGGGCTGTTCGGAAACCGGCGTGCTGGGTCCGGTTGCCGGGGCGGTGGCCAGCGTGCAGGCGGTCGAGGCGGTCAAGTGCCTGCTGTCCATCGGAAAACCCTTGTACAACCGGCTGTTGCTTTATGACGCAAGGGAGGCACAATGGCGCGTAGTGGAACTGATTGCGGATCCGGAGTGTCCGATTTGCAGTCACATACGCAGATGAGAGGAGCGGCATGCTGATTCGAATCCCCAAGCACTCGGCCGAAAAGGAATCCGCGGTGACGGATTCGGAGATTTACCGGCAGCGCCGCGTCTTCATGCAGCAGTGTGCAGCTGGGGCAGCAGGCTTGGCGGGCGGTCTGTTGATTGGCGGACGGGCTCAGGCCGGGCTGACCCTCGGCACGCCCCGGTCCAGCTCCTATTCGACCGACGAGGAACTGACGCCGATGCATGCGGCGACCCACTACAACAATTTCTACGAACTGGGCTACAAGAAGGAAGATCCCTCGCGCAATGCGGCAGCCCTGAAGACCGAGCCTTGGACGGTCGAAGTGGAGGGGTACTGCGAGAACCCGGGAACTTATGCGGTCGAAGACCTGGTGCCGATGGATCAGTTGGAGGAGCGGATCTACCGGCTTCGCTGCGTGGAGGCCTGGTCGATGGTGATTCCGTGGGTCGGTGTGCCGCTGGCGACCGCGCTGAAGAAGTTGCGGCCGACGTCGCAGGCTCGCTACGTGGCCTTCCAGACGATCCTGGATCCGGAGAACCTCCCGGGGCAACGCCGCGACGTGCTGGATTGGCCATACGTCGAAGGCTTGCGGATCGACGAGGCGATACATCCGCTGACGCTGCTGACCGTCGGCATGTACGGACAGGTGCTGCCCAACCAGAACGGTGCCCCCATCCGAATCATCGTGCCTTGGAAATACGGCTTCAAGAGCATCAAGTCCATCGTGCGGATCCGGTTCGTCGAAGGGCAGCCCCCGACGGCCTGGAATCGGGCCGCACCAAACGAGTACGGCTTCTACTCCAATGTGAACCCCGAGGTCAATCACCCGCGCTGGAGCCAGCGGCGCGAACGGCGGATCGGGGAGTTCCGGAAACGGAAGACACTGATGTTCAACGGCTATGCCGAGGAAGTCGCGCACCTCTACAGCGGGATGGATCTGCACAAGTACTTCTGACATGCGTACGCCCACAGCCGCAGGGTGGGTCAAGCCTGCGCTCTTTCTGCTGTGCCTGGTGCCGGCGATCGACCTGACCCATGGTGCCTGGACCAACACTTTGGGGGTCAATCCGCTGGAAACCCTGACCCGGTCCACGGGGACGTGGACCTTGCGGTTCCTGTTGCTGACCTTGCTGATTACGCCCTTGATCCGTGTCACGAGGGCACCTGCGCTGCTGCGCTACCGGCGGATGCTGGGACTGTTTGCTTTCTTCTACGCCTCGATCCACTTGGGAACCTATCTTTGGTTCGACAAATTCTTCGATTGGCAGGAAATCTGGCTGGACATCCAGGACCGCTTGTTCATCACCGCGGGCGTGACGGCCTTTCTCCTGCTGGTGCCGTTGGCGCTGACCTCGACCCGGCGCGCCCAGCGGGCTCTCGGAAATGCCTGGAACCGTCTTCACCGTCTGGTCTACGTGGCGACGACCGCTGGGCTCCTGCACTATTTCTGGCTGGTCAAGGCGGATTACCTGGAGCCAATCATCTACGCGTCGATCTTTGCCGCTCTCATGCTGGCGAGGATTCGCAAGTCCTCTACCGTCAGCGTGTCTGGTGTCTCTTAATAAGAATATCTCTTGCCTGATTGATTTTACGAGTTAAATAGTCGTTTCCACCTCGATCCGGATGAAGCTTCTGCGCAAGGGCGCGATGTGCCGAACGGACTTCGGATTCCGGGGCCTCAAGGGGCACACCCAAGATCTGGGCGGCTGTTTCCGCTGACATGGCGGCCTCCTCGAAATCGTCCGTGCCGCCGCCACCGGCAGTTTCCCCGGCCTGCCAGCCCGTCTGGGTTCGTTGGAGGTAGGCGCGCAGGAGTGCCGCGGACTGCAGGTCGCTCGCGCAAGCCTGCAGCAGCTTCTCCAGTTGCGAAAGGTTGAGTTGAGATAGCTTTTGACCTGTGAATTCGCCTTGCCGGATGGTGCCGTCCATGGCACCGGTCCTCCGGTCGATGGTCAAGTCCAGCCATGCCGTCTGCAGGTGGATCGCGGAAGAACCGTAGGCGCGGCGCGCCCAGGACAGGAACGGCAGCCAGCGCAGCAAAATCGCGGCCTTGCCGAGAAACGGCAGGATTCCGCCGACCACGGCGACGATCCAGTGGGCGCGTCCGGTTAGAACCATGGCGATCAGGCCAATTCCCGCCAAACCGGCAAGCCACTGGTAAAGCCTGCGGGGGGATTGTCGGTATTGCCACCGCAGGAAAAGGAACAGCCCGAACAAAATAAGGGCAAGCAGCAGGAATCTCATCGAAATAAAACCGTCATCGATGCAGGGGGCAATAGGTGTATGATAACGATTCAAGGGCAGGGGAACGCCCACGAATAACTATAAGGAGGAAATCCATGAAACAACCGATCAATGTCGGAGGCTTAGATCTCGAGATTCATATTGAGCAGAAAGGCGATAGTGGCCCGGCACTGCTAATGGTGCACGGGATCCCCACAAACAGCCGACTGTGGCGCCATGCGCAGGCAAGCCTGTCCGACCGTTATCAGACCTATGCGATGGATATGGTCGGCTATGGACAGTCGAGCATGCCCCTCGATCAATTCACCCATTCCCTGACGAATCAGGCCGAGGCCATCAAGGCAGTAATCGAAGGACTAGGGCTGGCGGGAAATGTCATCCTGGTCGGCCACGATCACGGTGGTGGAGCCTGCCAGATTTTTGCGTCGAAGTACGTTGACCTCATTAGCCGGTTGGTCCTGATCAATCCGGTGGCCTGGGACTACTGGCCGGTGCTGGAAGTCGAAGCCTTCAACGGCTTGGTCGGTGCCCCGGACGAGGCCTTGGGGCCGGCCATGGCCCAGGCGGCAGCGGGCTTTCACGGGCTCCTGCTCATGGGCAGTCACGACAAGATCGCGTTCACCGACAAGAACGTGAAGGAAAACTATCTTTCGTTCTGGGCCCGGGGACCGGGATTCACCGGCTTCAAGTCGTTGATCCATGTCTGTTCGGAGCCGACCAACGAAGAAACCATGAGCGTGGACCACAGCAAGATTACTTGCCCGACCATGGTGTGCTGGGCGCTGCATGATGCCTGGATGCCGGTTGAGTCCGGACGCCGGCTGAAGGATGCCATTTCGGGGCCGACGCGGTTCGAAATCATCGAGCGGGCTGGGCACTACGTGCTGGAAGACCGGCCGGATGCGGTCGCTGATCTGATCGATGACTTCGTGACCGAGTGGGCCAACGTAGACAGCGTTACCTTGAAAAGCTAGGATTTCTGCTCTCGCGCGAGAGTAAGAATCCACGTTTTGACTGCGGAGAATATATCGGGAGGCAATAGCATTGCCTCCCGGTAGTTTTGTGAGTCAGGGATAGGAGGAAGGATCATAGACGCTGAGAGTTCCGCCCGACGCACGAGCGTCCGCTACCAGCCTGATGAAAACCCGCCGACGGTACTCGCCTTCGGCTTGGGCCTGCAGCTCGCCATCCTCTGTATTTCCGGCATCGTCCTGACTCCGGCGATCGTCGCCCGGGCGGCCGGGGGAACCGAAGCCTTCCTGTCTTGGATCGTGTTCGCCGCCGTTGCCGTCAGCGGCGTCACCACGATTCTGCAGGCAGCCCGGGTTGGCCGGATCGGTGCCGGCTACACGCTCGCCATGGGCCCGTCCGGAGCTTTCATCGCGATCTGCATCACCGCCATCGCGGAAGGGGGACCGGCGATGCTGGCCACCCTGGTGATCCTCTCGTCGTTCTTCCAGTTCGCGCTTTCCGCACGGCTTTCGCTGTTCCGAAGGGTCCTGACGCCAGCTGTGGCAGGTACGGTCATCATGCTGGTGCCGGTCACCATCATGCCGATCATCTTCGGCTTGCTGACATCCGTACCCGAGGGAACCCCCGCGTCGGCTGCCGCGCTGAGTGCCGGCGCGACCTTGTTGGCCATCGGCGGCATTGCCCTGAAGGCAACCGGCATCCTGCGCCTTTGGGCTCCAGTCATTGGGGTGGCTATTGGTTCGGTGGTGGCCGGGTTCTTCGGGCTCTATGAAGTCAGTCGCGTTGCCGAGGCTTCATGGCTGGGTTTCCCTGAAGTCGGATGGCCGGGTTACGATTTCAGCTTCGGACCCGTCTTCTGGACGCTTGTGCCGGCATTCGTGTTCGTGACTCTGGTCGGAGCCGTAGAGACCGTAGGCGACTCCGTCGCCATTCAGCGTGTTGCCTGGCGCCGCCCTCGGGCAGTGGATTTCCGCGCGGTGCAGGGTACGGTGGCAGCGGACGGAGTAGGCAATCTGTTGTCCGGGCTCTTGGGCACCGTGCCGAACACGACCTATTCGACCAGTGTTTCCGTTGCCGAGTTGACTGGGGTGGGAGCCCGCAGGGTCGGGGTTGCCCTTGGCGCGGTTTTCCTGGCTCTGGCGTTTTTCCCCAAGGCGCTTGCCGTTATCTTGGCGATACCCGGCCCGGTTGCCGGAGCATACATCGGTGTTTTGCTGTCGTTGCTTTTCGTGGTCGGCATGAAAGTGGCGATTCAGGATGGCATCGACTATCGAACGGGGCTGATCGTCGGGATTTCATTCTGGATCGGGGTCGGGCTCCAGAACGGATGGATTTATCCCGAATATGTTTCTGAATTCGCGGGAGGCCTTCTGAGCAATGGGATCACGGCCGGTGGCCTCGTGGCGATCTTCATGACCCTGTTCACGGAATTGACGAAACCCCGGCGCCACCAGATCGAGGTGGGCCTTGACGTTTCGGTCCTGCCGAAGATCGAGGAGTTCCTCCAAAAGTTCGCATCCAGACATGACTGGGAGCCGGCGATGATGAATCGCCTGTATGCCGTCACCGAGGAGACCTTGCTGACGCTCCGCGAACAGGAAGACAGCGGGGCAGGCGAGGGCGGGCGCCGCCTGCTCTTGACGGCACGTCGGGAAGAAGACGAGGTTGTCCTTGAATTTGTTGCCGCGACAGGCGAGGAGAACCTTCAGGACCGGATCGCCTTGCTCGGCAAGCAATCCATTTCAGAGTCGGTCGAGCGCGAAGTTTCCTTGCGGCTGCTTCGACACTTGGCTTCCTCGGTTTACCACCAGCAATACCATGACACGGATATCGTGACCGTGCGGGTGGAGGTTCCGGAGCCGGGGCTTTCAAGCTCTGATTAGCAGCCGAGTTTTTCCCGGATGATTTCTCTCACAGCTTCTTTACTCTGACTAGCCGGGGCAACAGCATATTCCCCTGGGGCCAAATCCAGTTCCTTATAGATTTCGTAAGCCGTCTTGGAAGCTTTCTGCTGCACTTCGGTTTGGCATGCTTGAATCCCGCGCTTTAGAATTTCCGGTACGGACTCGCCTGTCTTTGCCTGCAGGTCAGATAGCGCCTGCTCTGTGTCGGAGTCCAAGTGAACGATTCGCCAAGTCATGAAAGCTACCCCAGCTTGTACTACAAATCGTGAGTCTTCTTCCTGCAAAATCAATCGATGAATGCGGTCTGATTTCCTACTTGAGCAGGTCGGCAATCGCGTCGCGCTCGCTGAGCAGTTCGGTTTCGTTGATTTTGATCTGTTCGCGCCCGAAAGCATCCAGTTCCAACTCAGGCACGATGGAATGGTCGGACTCCGAACATTGGCAAGGAAAGGAGAAGACGATGCCTTCCGCGACCCCGTATGAGCCGTCCGAGAGCACGCTCATGCTGGTCCAGTCGTTCTTGGGTGTCCCTTGGACCCAGTCGCGCATGTGCAGGATCGCCGCATTGGCGGCCGATGCGGCGGAAGAGGCGCCGCGCGCTTCGATCACCTTGGCGCCGCGCTGCTGGATTCCCGGGATGAATTCTTCCCGATACCAATTCGCGTCTATCAGTTCCCGGACCGGGGTGCCGGAAGCCGTGCAATAGCCGATATCGGGATACATTTTCGGAGAGTGGTTTCCCCAGACTGTCATTCGGGCGATGTTGGCGACCGGTTGGTCCGTCTGTACTGCCAACTGCGAGCGGGACCGTTCATGATCCAGGCGGGTCATCGCGGAGAATTGGCGAGGATCGAGGTCCGGGGCGTGATGCAGGGCGATCAGTGCGTTGGTGTTGGCCGGGTTGCCGATGACCAGAACCCGGACGCCGCGGCTCGAAACATCATTGATGGCCTTGCCCTGGGGGCCGAAGATTTTTCCGTTTTCCTGGATCAGGTCGCTGCGCTCCATGCCTTTCCCGCGTGGCCGCGCCCCGAACATGAACACGTAGTCCGCATCCCCGAAGCCTTTCTCCAGGTCGTCGCTCAGAAGAACATCGCGCAGCAGAGGAAAGGCGCAGTCTTCCAGTTCCATCGCGGTTCCGCCGAGTGACGGCATGGCCGGAGGGATGTCGATCAGGTTCAGGGCGACCGGCTGCTGGTCACCGAGGAACTCTCCGGCCGCGATACGAAACATGGCCTGATATGCAATGTTGCCGGCCGCGCCGGTGATGGCAATTCGCTTGGGTGGGTTTGTCATGATTGAACTCTTCTGAGGGAATAGAGTGATATTAGCAAGAGATCAATGAAGACGGTGTGACCGTCCCAGGTATGCCTTGCTCCGCATCTCGTGCAGGCGGCTCGCGGTTCGCTCGAATTCCCGTTTCAGGCGCTTGCCCTGGTACAACTGGTCCGGCTCGTCCGCCGCGGAGACGATCAACGTCACGTTGCGGTCGTAGAACTCGTCGATCATTTCGATGAAGCGCCGTGCACTGTCGTCCTTTGACGAATCGAAAACCGGGACTCCCGAGATCAGCACGGTGTGGAAGCAACGTGCAATCGCGATGTAGTCGTTGACGCAGCGAGGAGACTGGCACAGGCAATCGAAATCAAACCAGATCGCGTCGTGCGACAGACGCTTGACCGGAATGGTGCGGCCTTCGACTTCAATGGTGGTTTCTTTTCGGTCCAGATCTGACGCCAAGTGCTGGAAGTGATTCCGCAGGACGGGCTCGGTGGTCCCGTTGCCGCTGAGGCAGTAGGTTTCGGTCTGATCCAGGTGCTGCAGGCGATAGTCGCAGGATGTCGCCAGTTCAAAAACCGTCATGTGCTTCTTGATCAGTTCGATTGCAGGCAGGAACCGCTCCCGTTGCAGGCCGCCCTCGTAGAGGCTGTCCGGGGCGCAATTGGAGGTCGCCACCACAGTGACCCGGTGCCGGAACAGGCCCTCCAGCAATCCCCCCAGAATCATGGCATCCGTGATGTCCGAGACGAAAAATTCATCGATGCAGAGGACTTTGTACTTTTTTGCCATGCGGGCGGCAAGGAGATCAATGGGATTGCGTCGGTCCTGCATGTGCTTGAGCTTGTGGTGGATGTGCCGTGTGAAGCGATGGAAGTGCATGCGGCGCTTCTTGCGCAGGGGGAGGGAGTTGTAGAACAAGTCCATTAGGTAAGTCTTGCCGCTTCCGACGGAGCCCCACAGCCACAGGCCGGATGTTTGCGCAGGCGAGTCGGATTTCAGGCGACGCAGCCGGTCGCGGATTAGCGCCTTGGCACGCGAATGCCGAGTCAGGTGGTCGAAGATGAGTTGGAATTGTTGAGCGGCTTGGTGTTGCACTGGATCGGCCGTGAATTGCCTTCGGGCAATTTGTGCTTCGTACGCGTCAATAAACATAGAGACATATGCGGCCGCAAAACGAATTTATATTCTACATAGATGCGGCTGCCAAGCCGATGCCCAAGCAACGCGGCATCGGAGAGCAAACTGTAAGATAGCATTCTCCCGGCGTTTGCTGTCCACCTGAAATGTCCGACCCCATCGTTCGAACCCGGTTCGCGCCAAGTCCGACAGGCGCCTTGCATTTGGGAGGCGCCCGCACCGCCTTGTACAACTGGCTTTATGCCCGCCATTGCGGTGGGGAGTTCATCCTTCGGGTCGAGGATACCGACCGGGAACGTTCCAAAGAGGAACACTGCCAGCAAATCATGTCCATGCTGCGCTGGGTGGGGATGGATTGGGACGGTGAAGTGGTTTATCAATCGCAAAGATCGTCGCGCTACCAAGAGATCATCCAGAAATTGCTCGACCAGGGAGATGCCTATTACTGCGATTGTTCTCCGGAGCGCTTGGAACAGCTGCGCAAAGAGCAGATGGCGGCAAAACTCAAACCGCGCTACGACCGCCATTGCCGCGACCGGAACAACCCCCCATCGGCGCAATCAGTCGTCCGGTTCAAAACCCCGCTTGAAGGCGACGTGGTTGTTCAGGACAGCCTGAAAGGGGAGGTGCGTTTTTCCAATTCTGAACTGGATGACCTGGTGATTGCCCGTGCGGATGGGAGCGCGACCTACCATTTGGCCGTCGTGGTGGACGACATGGATGCGGGTGTTACGCACATCATCCGGGGCGATGACCATCTCAACAACACGCCACGTCAAGTCAATATTTTTTCTGCACTGGGTGTGGATGCCCCCAGCTACACACACCTGCCGATGATTCTCGACGAAAGCGGGCGCAAAATGTCCAAGCGGAAGGATTCTGCTGATATGGCGCAATACCGCGAGCAAGGATATTTGCCCACGGCCTTGGTGAACATCCTGGCGCGCTTGGGCTGGGCTCATGGGGATGACGAGCTGTTTTCGATCGAAGAGTTGGTTCAGCAATTCGACCTTTCCGGATTGAATCCGGCCGCGAGCCGAATCGATCCCAAGAAGATGGCTTGGGTCAACCAGCAGCAAATGAGCCGCGTGTCCGAAGGCGAGGTCAACGCGGAATTCGATTGGCATTGTGCCCGGCAAGATTTGGATCCTGATGCATTGAGCCCACCGGATCGGACTGCGCTGATTGACGTTCAGCGGAAACGTTGCCGCAACGCGGCAGACATGGTTACACAGAGTCGCTGGTTGCTGCTGGAAGATCCGGGAACGGATGAGTCGGCACGAGAAAAATTCCTCACTCCTGAGTCCCGTGCGATCCTGCAAGAGTTGGTGGACGAGATGGAGCAAGTTGACTGGAAGGTCGAATCCCTGAAGGGCTTGGTTGATGCGGCCTGTGAGCGCCGCCAGGTCAAACCTGGGAAAGTCGCGCAGCCGCTGCGCGTCGCCGTGACCGGGGGGACAGTTTCTCCTTCCATTGAGGACACCTTGGTTTTGCTTGGCCGGGAACGAGCATTGCAGCGTTTGCGGTCAGCGATTGAAGGCGCATAATTTGACGAATCAGGCTCTTTTTACTAGAGTGCGCACCCAATCCAATAGTCCCCATCGTCTAGAGGCCTAGGACACCGCCCTTTCACGGCGGCAACAGGGGTTCGAATCCCCTTGGGGACGCCAGTTTTCCAATGACTGCCAGCACGTTGGGCCGTGAGGCCCGGCGCCGAGACGTATTGGGGGCAGAGGTTCAGGGACGAATGCCGACGCCCCGTTTGAGCAACTGCAGGCAGGTGTACGTCAGTATGGCAATAACGGCGACAATCAAAAGCAGTGAATTGACGGGGTCTACTTCCTGTATTCCCATCCAGCCATAGCGGAACAGGCCGATCATGTGCAGAATCGGGTTGAACAGGGACACCTGTTGCCAGAAGGGCGAGAGCATGTCAAGGGAGTAAAAAATACCCCCCAGGTAGGTCAGGGGAGTCAGCACAAAGGTCGGGATGATCGAGATGTCGTCAAAACTTTTCGCATAGATGCCGTTGATGAGCCCGGCGAGGGAGAACAGGATACAGGTCAGGACGGCGACTCCCACTATCAAGGCAAGGTGGAAGAGCGGAATTTCGGCAAAAAAGACGGTGACTGCCGTGACCACCAGCCCGACCGCCAGCCCACGCATGATGCCGCCGCCGACGAAGCCGGTCAGGATGATGAAGTTTGGTACCGGGGAGACGAGTAATTCTTCGATGTGCCGCTGGAATTTTGAGCTGTAGAACGAAGAAACAACATTGGCGTAAGCATTGGTGATGACGGACATCAAGATGAGACCGGGAGCGATGTAGTCCATGTAGCGGTAGCCGCCGATGTCGGCCAGCTGTGAGCCGATCAATTCCCCGAAGATGATGAAGTACAGGACGGTCGTGATGGCTGGCGGCAAAACCGTTTGGATCCAGATGCGCATGAAACGCAGATATTCCCGAATCAGCATGCTCTGAAGAGCGATAAGTTGTTGCTTCAATGGCATGATGCTTCAATCAAAATGATGCCCGACCAGTTGCAGAAAAAGTTTTTCCAATCGGTTGGTCTTGTTCTTCATGCTGAGAATGTCGATGCCTTGAGCACTGAGTTCGCTGAACAAGCGGTTCAGGCCGGCTCCCTTGCTGATCGTGGCTTCAAGCGTCCGTGGGTCCGGGCAATACAGGACATAGCCGTCAATCTGTGGACAGTGGGGCAGGGGGGTCTTCAGGTATAGAACGAAGTGCTCCGAATCCAGCTGATCCAGCAGCTCCCGCATCGTGGTGTCGGCACGAATCCGGCCGTTTGAGATTATCGCGATGGTTCGGCACAACTGCTCCGCCTCTTCAAGGTAGTGGGTGGTCAGGATGATGGTCGTGCCTTGGGAATTAATTTCCTTCAGGTAATGCCAGAGGTTGTGGCGGATTTCCAGGTCGACTCCTGCGGTCGGTTCATCGAGGATCAAGAGCTGGGGTTCATGGATCATGGCTCGCGCGATCATCAACCGGCGTTTCATGCCTCCCGACAATTCGCGGGCCATGACCGAGCGCTTATCCCACAGGTCGAATTGCTCCAGAAGCCTTTGCGTACGCCTCTCGGCATCTTGGCGAGGAATGCCGTAGTACCCGGCCTGGTGCATGAGGGTCTCGCAGACCGGGTCGAATTGGTTGAAGTTGAATTCCTGTGGCACCAGGCCGAGGCAGGCGCGGGCAGCTGCATAGTCGCGAATGATGTCGTGCCCGAAAATGGTAACTGAACCCTCTGAAAACGTCACCAGGGAGGAAATGATGCCGATGGCGGTAGATTTTCCGGCTCCATTGGGCCCGAGGAGCGCGAAGAAGTCTCCGCGCTGGACTTCCAGATCGATGCCATGCAGTGCCTCCACGCCGTTGGCGTAGGTTTTCTTGAGCCCTTGGATTTGGAGCGCGGGAGCCGGAGACAGAGTCATTGCGCCACTACTATAGCGTCAAAAATTGCCCCTAAAGCATGTTATCGGCTTATCTCATTGATTTACAATGAGCGCCGAGGATCTTATGCCTAAACGAATTTTCTGCATTGCTCCGATGATGGACCATACGGACCGTCATTTCCGGTATTTTCTGAGAGTTTTGTCGCCGCATGCATGGTTGTTCACCGAAATGGTGACAACGGGAGCGGTTTTACATGGAGACACCGAATCTCTGCTTGGATTCGACCCGGCCGAACAGCCGGTCGCGCTCCAGCTCGGCGGCAGTGATCCGGAAGGCTTGGCCCGCTGTACCGCGATCGCCCAAGACTACGGCTATAACGAAGTAAACCTGAATGTCGGCTGCCCAAGCAGCCGCGTTTCGGCGGGGCGCTTCGGGGCTTGTTTGATGAAAGAGCCTCTCAGGGTTGCAGACTGCGTGGCTGCAATGCAAGCGAAAGTCCAGACCCCGGTTACGGTGAAATGCCGTATTGGCGTGGATGGGCAGGATACGGAGGAGGCCTTGGCGGAATTCGTGCAGATTGTTGCGGATGCCGGTTGCCAGACGTTTTATGTGCATGCACGGACCGCCATGCTGTCCGGGCTGAGCCCGAAGCAAAACCGCACGATTCCACCCTTGAACTACGACCGTGTGTGGGCACTCAAGCGTGAATTCCCGCACCTGACCATCGTGATCAACGGCGGTATTCGCTCGGCCGAGGAAGTGCAGCAGCACCTGGCTCAGGTCGACGGTGTCATGGTCGGGAGGCTCGCGTGCGAGGATCATTGGGCCATCCGGGAGATCGAACAAGTCTTGTTTCCAGACTCAATGGCACCAAAGACTCCATTGGAGGCGTTTGACGCCTATCTGCCATACCTGGAGGAACAACGCAGAGCAGGGGTGCCGCTGGCCCGCATGACGCGCCACATCACGGGCTTGTTCCACGGACGCCCAGGCGCCAAGAACTGGAGACAGGCTGCTGCCTCCCCGGATTCCTCCGAATCGGCTCTCCAGGCTTTGAGGGAGACCGC
This sequence comes from uncultured candidatus Poriferisulfidus sp., assembly GCA_965204575.1. Lineage (GTDB taxonomy): Bacteria > Pseudomonadota > Gammaproteobacteria > Poriferisulfidales > Poriferisulfidaceae > Poriferisulfidus. The sequence goes on along the minus strand of OZ241993.1, from coordinate 1,514,536 downwards.
CTGCCGGGTGGCATACGCATGACGTACTGGATTCGTTTCGAGCACGACGGTCGAGTGCATTTCGGCCAGTTGAAGGGGTCCACCATCCTGGTCTGCGAAGGCGATATGTTTTCAGCACCCGTTCAGACCGACGAAACCGTTGCGCTGGACGAGGTTCGCGTGCTGACGCCGACCGTGCCGAGCAAGATGCCGGCGCTTTGGAACAATTACCAGGCCTTGGCTGACGAGAAGGGGCTGCAATATCCGGAGACTCCGTTGTATCTGTTCAAGGCCAATTCCTCATTCTTGGCAACTGGCGAAGTAATCAGACATCCGGCTTCGGTCACGGAAGACGTGTTCTACGAGGGCGAACTCGGGATTGTCATCGGGCAAGCCGTAAAAGAATCTTCTTTGGATGAGGCAGAGCAAGCCATTTTCGGCTATACCTGCATCAATGACGTGACTGCATTCAGTTTATTGAAGGAATACGAGGGATTTGACCAATGGACACGGTCGAAGGGGTTCGACACGTTCGGGGTATTCGGGCCGGTCGTTGCGACCGGGCTGGATTACCGGAGTCTGGAGATCGTGACGCGGGTCGATGGCGAGGAAAAACAGCGTTATCCGGCTTCAGACATGATGATGTCGCCAGCGGAGACGGTTTCGCGGCTGTCCGAAAATATGACCCTATGCCCGGGAGATGTAATCTGCTGTGGGACCTCGGTAGGACTTGGTCCTATGCCGCGCGGCTGCACTGTGGAAGTCGAAATTGAGGGAATTGGTTGCTTGCGCAACGAGTACCGTTAGACCTTTTGCCCGACCTCGATTATCTTGTCAGGTCTAAAATCAATCCCTGAATTTTCAAGTGGGTAACCACGAGCATTATTAATAAATCTAGTTTTTCCCAAGACGAAGTCGTCCGGCTGGTGCGTATGGCCGTATAGCCAGAGACCGGGCTCGAATCGCTCCACCAAATCTTCGCATCCTGCAACGAAATAAGGATTCAATCGATCACCCAGGTAGCGCTCGGGAATACACCGCGCAACTGGCGCGAAATGCGTGATGACCACGTTGTACGGGGCCTCCGACGAGGCCAGAGACTTTTCAAGCCAGGTACGCTCCTGACGGTGCAGTTCTGCACAGTCAGTACGCCGAAAGGCCCTGTTTTCAAAGCCGATTACGTGAAAATCGGTAATGGAGTGCTCGGCATAAAGTCCGTACAGATCAGCCTGTTCGGCCCCGAACAGCGTGAAATCGGACCACAGCGTACACCCGTGGAAAGCGACATCGCCGTATTGGATACGGCGGCAATTCAGCAATTCGATACCGAATTGATCGGTATCGCGCCGGATCCGATCGAGTGTTCGATGGTAGTCGTGGCGGTAGAACTCGTGGTTTCCAGGCAAATAAAGGATCGGCCGGTCTGTTCGCGAGCGGTAATGCGCAAGGATCTTGGTGAGATTTGCAGGGCTGTTGACGTATTCCGAGATGTCACCGGCGAGGACCAAGACGTCGTGATCCGGCAATGGATGTGGCCATTCGCTGGAATCCCCGAAATTATGGTGTGTGTCGGACAGCAGGGAAATGCGCATGGTCGGGGGCTGGTTCAGGTCTTTATCGTACCGCCGAACGGTGATCCGGCATACCCTGAGAAACTTATAACTTTACATAATATTCATTATGCGAAGTGTTGGGTTTGGCAATTGGGGTGGTCTGCCGCCCCGGCGCAAACGTCTCCAGGCTCCTTTTCGGCCGGAAACGAGAGGAAACCAGCAGGAATCTAGAATTTTGCCTTGACCATTGCCTGGGCAACCGATTCGGTAATCCCAGGGATTCCAAATCTGTTATGCCAGTAGAGCCACTCTACGCCGGCATACAGCCACCCGGGCCGGCCGCGCAAATGGCCCAAATCCAGCAATAACTGAGGCTGGGCGTGAAAATTACGTTTTGAATAGGCAGGTGTTCCGGATTTCCCCTCGGAACCGGCCCAGTCGATAAAGCCTGAAAAGTTCCATCGCCCCCTGCCAATTTCGAAATTGGCGCTCCAGGCCAGAGTGACTTGCCAAGTGGATCCCGATAACTCGGAGTTTTCCCTTAAATACCCATTGACCTGGAAAAAATTGAAACTTGGAATTGCGAGATCGATGGCTCCCCCGATTAAATAGTTGGAAATGTCTTCGCCGAGTTCAACTGTCCCCGACAGCAAAATATCCTGGATTGGTCCTGTAGAAAAATCCTTGCCGGTAATTTTCGACAGGCTCAGCCGCGGTGCCCACTCTCCGTAGACGGTGTTATCACCTTGGACGAAGTTCGTAATGTCGACAAACGCGAAATTGTCTCCATAGGCCCAGCCATTGGCCCACTCTAAAGTAAGGACATCCACCTGCTCAGGTTCAAGCTCGTAGTTTGATCCATAGAGGTACTGGACGTTAAATACGTTCCAAGCCTGTGCCGGAGCTGAAAAAGAGACTACGACCGCCCCGAGCAGGAAGATACGAATCGAGTGAATTATTGGCTCTTTCCAGCGCAATGCACTCATGATGAAACATGGCATGTTTAGTCGCGAGGAAGGTTCGATGGGAATGAAAGTTCTGCGCCTAGTTGAATTATTACACTAAAATCTGTACAATCAGCCCGACGGTGCTCAATGCTTTGTATTTTTACTAGCAATGTGCGCCGCAAAAAGTGCACTAAAAAAACAAAACAACACAACTCTGGAGTTGACATGGATAAAAAAGCAAAGGCATTGGCCCTAGGGGTCATCTTGAGTGGTGCTTTCCTCACTGGATGCGGCGTTCCTCAGGCGGTCATGGATCACCTTGCAACGTTGGATTCCCAAGTTGCTGCGGCTCAATCGACCGCGGATGAAGCATTGCGCATGGCCAAAGCGGCAGATCACATTGCGTTCCAGGCTAATGAGTCAGCTAGGACAGCTGACGAGTTGGCACGGATGGCAATTTCCTGCTGCGATGCGAATTCTCATCGCCTCAACACGATGATGCACGATATGCAGAAGAAGTAATCTTCAGCGTTTGATTGCATCAAGAAAAAGGGTCTGTTTTCAGGCTCTTTTTCTTTAACTGGAGTCAGCCGGCTTGTCCAGGCTCCACAACAATTCCGGCCTGCCCTCTGGTACGGCGACCTGCACCGATCGGTCCCAGCCGACTGCGATCGGGATTCCAAGCCGCTGCCGCGCAACCTCCATCACCTGCTCCCAATAGATTACGTAATCTCCCGCTGGGAGTTGCTCTTCAAGGGCAAGAATAGGCCGAAGGATATCCGTTTCTTCAAATACAGGATTCTTCTCCGGCATCGGAAACTCTTCCAGTGGTTTGGGGTGAGCCTCCACGTAGACGATTCCGTTTAGCAGTCCGGCCTTGATTGGCATCGACGTGATCTCGACGGGGGCGTCGATAGGCACTCGATGAATCAACTCGGCGATGTCCTTGGATCGCAATCGGATGCAGCCGTGGGTCACTCTCATTCCGATACCCTGCTCCCGGTTTGTGCCATGGATAAAGTAGCCATCTGCGTCCAGCATCAGGGCATACCGGCCAAGCGGGTTGTCTTCGCCCGGTGGAATCACTTTCGGCAGTTCTTCTCCCCTCGCCTCATGCTCGAGGATGACAGACTTTGGCGGATACCAGTTCGGGTTCTCCAGGCGATCCAGGACCCGGGTCATCCCGATCGGGGTCACCCAGTCGACCCGCCCTGCGCTGATTGGGTACGTCCGGACCTGGGGTTTGCCATCCGGATCGGTGTCATAGTAGTAGAGTCGAAGTTCCGCGAGGTTCAGCACCAGGCCTGTGCGCGCCTTTCCCGGTAGAATGTATTGCCGGGGTATGTGCATACGGATGCCTTCTCCCGGCATCCAGGTATGCACGTTTGGATTGGCCGACAGCAGTTCATGGTATCCAATCTGATGCATCTGGGCCAACATCAGCGTCGTTTCACCGTAGTGAGTCGTGATGTTGTAGGAGATTCCCAACACAGAATCCCCGTTTTCGGGCAGATTCAGAAGTTCGGCACTCGCTACCGGCAGGTTCAGGGCAAATACCACCCCGCCCCAGAAGCGTTTGTCCGCGATGTTCATAATGAAAATCTGACAGAATGTTGAATTATAACAGAATTATCCATGTCTTATAGCGAATTATTTGAATTAAATCCAAGCCTGGTTCACCTGAACCATGCGGGAATTTCACCTTGGCCAAGAGCAACTGTCAAGGCTGTAACCCAGTTCGCTTATGAGAATGCGAGCTGGAGCTCCCGCCGTTATGACATGTGGTTGCAGGAAGAACGGGAATTGCGGGAACTTGGCCGTTGGCTCCTAGATGCAGAATCGAAAGACGAGATTGCCTTCTTGAAGAACACTTCTGAGGGAATTTCTGCTGTGGCATTCGGGTTGGACTGGAAGGCCGGCGACAATGTCGTGCTGGCACGGGAAGAATTTCCCTCGAACCGGATTCCTTGGGAAGCCATGGCCACACAGCATTCGGTTGAGATCCGCTGGGTGGATGTTAATGCCACAGACACCCCCGAACAAGCACTCCTTGAACAAGTCGATTCTCGTACCCGTCTCTTGACGACTAGTTCAGTGCACTATGCTTCCGGGCTCAAGATGGACCTTTCCCTACTGGGGCATGCCTTGCACGGCACCCCTACCCTGTTTTGCGTGGATGCGATCCAGAGCCTGGGCGCGCATTCACTGAGTGTGCGTGAAAGCAAGATCGACTTCCTGGCGGCCGACGCCCACAAGTGGATGTTGGGGCCGGAAGGTATCGCACTGTTCTGGGTGCGTCCCGAGCTGTACGAGCGGCTCGGTCTGTCTCAGTACGGCTGGCACATGGTTGCCCGAGCCGGCCATTACGAGGAAACCGTTTGGGAAATTGCTCCTGATGCCAGACGGTTTGAATGCGGGAGCCTGAACACGCTGGGCATCTATGCGCTGCGTGCCAGCCTGAACCTGCTGCACGAGGTCGGCATGATCGAGATTGAGGAGCGTATCGCGGACAGAATCCAGCAACTCGATCAATCCCTCCGAGCCTTGGAGTGCCGAATACTGACACCTTCGGGACCGAACCGGCGAGCGGGGATCCTGACCTTTGCGCCTCCTCGCCGGGAGAGCGAAGAGGTGTATAAGCGGTTACTGGAACGCGGGGTTCTCTGCGCCGCACGCGGAGGTGGAATCCGTTTCTCTCCTCACTTTTATACGCCGGCAAACGCTTTGCAGCTTGCGCTCGAGACCCTGCAGGAAATCCTCGACAGCGATCCCTAGTCCGCCGAGGGCTGGGCGCCGCCCGTGAGTGCTAGGCAGGCCGCTTCCAGGTTTAACTGGGGTGCCGGGATAGTCGCTTCTCGCGCCCGGATGTTCAGCAATTCCCGGTAGGCTTGGAGAGCCGCTCGAATATTCAAAACAGAGTCTTTCTCGGCCACCTTGCTTCGAACGTCTTCCACGGCCCGGTCTATTACCCAGACTAGGCGCAGATCCATAGAAATGTCCTCTTGAGCTTCTTCACTACCCGCCTTCTTTCCGCGTGCCTTCCCCTGGGCGGGAGTCACATTCCATGCGCTGGCAAAGGCTGTCTCCGACTGTTTGCCTTCCAAGACATCGGTCAAGCCCTGTTCGAATTCGTTTCGGAAATCTACTTGATCGTCCCGTTGCATTTGCAGGGCTCGCATCGGCATGCCGCCCCCGGCCTGTAGAGCACTTTTGGCTTGTTCGGGGGCCATGGATTCGGATAGCCACGCTTGACTCTGCTCCGCGTCCGGCTCCGGCAAGGCATATCTCTGACATCGGCTACGGATTGTTGCCAGCAGGCGCCCTGGTTGATGGCTGATTAAAAAAAGCATCGTGTCGGGAGGGGGTTCTTCGAGGCTCTTCAGCAGCGCATTGGAGGCTGCCCGTGTCATTCGTTCTGCTGGCTCGATCACCAAAAGCCTCATGTGCCCGTAGTTGGCTTTCAGGGTCAACCTCTGGATGATTTGATCTCGGATATCTCCGATTCCGATGGAGTAGCGCCCGATGGTCAACCAGTCGATGTCAGGATGGGATTTCTTTTCGAGGTGGCGGTAGGACACGTATTGCTTGCATGAAGGACACTGTTCGCAAGGCAATCCCTGCTCGGTTGGCGCACGGCATTGAATGCCTCGGATGAACGTTTCAACCAGCCAGCGCTTGCCGATTCCGGACGGTCCGGTAACCAGTACCGCATGTGGCAGCCGACCTTCCCGGTAGGCTATCCTCCACTGTTTCCAGATCGGTTCCAGCCAGACGGGTATCTGTTTCTCGATCATCAGATCAGGCCACGCAGAATCTCAAGAAGTTCCGCGTGGACTTCGTCGACCGGGCGTTCCGCGTCGACTACCCGGTAGCGGTCAGGTTGAGAGAGTGCTTGGTCCAGATAGTATTGGCGCGCCCGGGTGAAAAATTCCAGATCGTTTTCTTCATAGCGATCTTTTTTTTGCCCACGTCTCTGGACACGCTCCAATGCAGTTTCTACTGATGTGTCCAGAACAATAACCAGATCTGGGCGCAGGTCCGGGAGAAGCCATTGCGCCAACTGTCCGACCCGGTCGACGCCAAGCCCCTGCCCTGCTCCCTGGTAGGCGAAACTGGCATCGAGAAAGCGGTCTGTCAGTACCCACGAACCGGCTTCCAGGGCCGGTTTGATGCGAGTGTGAACGTGTTCCGCCCGTGCCGCGAAAATCAGAAGTAATTCCGCTTCTACGCTTTCAGGGGCCTGGGTCTTAGACAACAGGATCTCCCGCACGTGTTCTCCGAATTCCGTCCCTCCGGGTTCCCGCGTTGCGAGACAGGGAATCTTATGGGACTCGAGCAGGTCCACAAGGGCTGGCATGTGAGTCGATTTCCCGGCTCCTTCAATGCCTTCAAGGCTGATAAACATGCTTTTCTGCGGCATTACTTCCCGCCTAGTTGATATTTTCGAACGGCTTCCATGTGCTCCTCGTAGGTCTCCGAGAAATAATGGCTTCCATCCCCGACTGCAACATAGTACAGGTTTTCGGTTTCCAAGTCCGGCTGGAGCGCAGCCTCCAGAGAACGCCGGCCTGGATTGCAGATGGGTCCGGGGGGGAGCCCATGGATTCGGTAGGTATTGTATGGATTGATTTCGGGGTCCGCTCGCAGGTGCTTCCGAGTCAAATTGTTGTCGAAATCAGAGCCGAGGCCGTAGATAACCGTCGGGTCGGTTTGGAGGCGCATATTCTTGCGAAGGCGAGAGATCAAGACGCCGGCGACTTCGGGGCGTTCCTCATCCAGAGTGGTCTCTGCTTCGACAATGGACGCCAGAATCAAGGCGTCCCTTGGTTCGTCGTACGGCAGCCCTGAGGCACGCGTAGCCCAAAGTTCTTCCAATGTCTCGCGCATGGCCATGATGCACAGCCCTAGAATCTTGTAATCCGGATCACCTCGATAATGCTTGTAAGTGTCTGGAAGACACGCTCCTTCTGCTTCGTCTGCAGTGGAATACCCGAATCTCAACAAGGGAGCGGGTGTCTTTTTCACTGTCGGGTTCTTTCTCAATGCTTCCAGTATCTCGCGCATCGTCCAGCCTTCGAAAAAAGTTTGTCCGTGCAGGACACCGCCGCCGTCAATCAATTCCTTGAAAACTCTCAGTGTCGCCATCGGCCCGACCAAGACATATTCCCCGGCCTTAATCCGTGTTTCGGCTGCCAAATATTTTGCTGCAATCCAAGCGTACAGATGTCCAGCAACGGCTTTGTGCTCGAGCAACTTGTCGGTAATCTGTTTGAAACTGTCACCTTTTTCAATCGTGATGGCCACGACATGGTCTGCGGGAATGGCGTTTCGGCTCAAGACACTCCAAACATGTACGCTCAATGCCATGACGGAAACAAATATCAGCATGGCAGCGAGGCGCAGGTATCGAGACTTCATGAGAGTTCCAGTCCGTCGATCATGCGTAAAGTTGGCAGCAGATCGGAAAGTGGGTAGTTGCGGCCGTCGAAGGAGCGGACCGGCCATAAGCCGACCAGCGTATTGCACAAGAACCAGGCTTGCGCGTCGTGCAGTTGGTTCAGCGTAACCCTGGCCACTTCCACCGGGATGCCTAGTTCAGGGGAGCAGTCGATGATCCGCTGCCGAGTGACGCCGGCTACACCGCAGTGACTCACGTCGGGAGTCATCAGCGAATTATTGGACACCAGAAATACATTGCTCATGGTGCCCTCGATGACATTCCCGTCCACATCCAGCATTAGGCCTTCTTCCGCTTCATCCTCCCACTCCTGCCGAGCCAGCACTTGCTCCAGTCGATTGCAATGCTTGAGGCCCGCCAGCGCGGGATTATGCCCCAGTCGGGTTTGACACAACCGGACGCGGACGCCTTCCCGCGCGTGTTGCGGGGGATAGTCCGGCCAGTCGTTCGCGGTGAGAATCCTGCGGGTGACGCTCTTTTTTGGAATTCGGTACCCGCGCGGCCCGGAACCGCGGGTCAACAGGATTTTGACGACTTTTCGAGGGGCGCCTTCGCTCAGTTCGAAAACCTCACGTTCAAGCAAAGCCTGTTCCGGACAATGTAGACCCAGCTGTTGGCACCCTTCACTGAGTCGCCGCCAGTGATCTGCCCAGCAACGAATCTTCCCTTCGAAAACGGCCAGGGTTTCAAACAGTCCGTCTCCGTAATGCAGACCCCGGTCTGTTGCGTCGACCTGAGATCGTGCGACGCCGTCGACCAGAATCATGAGGGAGATTTAGCTCGGAGCCCTGCCCCGCTCAAACGCGCTTGAAGACCAAGCTGCCATTGGTCCCGCCGAAGCCGAATGAGTTGGAGAGGACCACCTCCACCGACGCTTCGCGAGCCGTATTGGGAACGTAGTCGAGATCACAATCGGGATCCGGAGTCTGATAGTTGATGGTCGGGGGAATGACTTGATGGTATAGGGTCAATAGGCTGAATACGGCTTCCACGCCTCCGGCGGCACCGAGCAGGTGCCCGATCATGGATTTGTTGGAACTGATCGCGACCTTCTTAGCGTGACCCCCGAATACAGCCTTGATGGCGTCGGTTTCCGCCTTGTCGCCGGCTGGTGTCGAAGTGCCGTGCGCATTGATGTAATCCACTGTTTCCGGATCAATCTCGGCATCATCCAATGTCCGCTGCATACAGCGAGCCGCCCCCTCCCCCCCCGGGCTCGGCTGAGTCATGTGATGGGCGTCCCCGTTCATTCCAAACCCCACGACCTCGCCATAAATCCGGGCTCCCCGGGCTTTCGCAAATTCGTATTCCTCAAGCACTACCACACCGGCCCCTTCTCCCAGGACAAACCCGTCGCGATCGGCGTCCCAGGGACGTGAGGCGGTTTCCGGATCGTCGTTATGCGAGGAGCACAAGGCCCGGGCCGAAGCGAAACCGCCGACTCCAAGTGGGCTGGTTGCCATCTCGGCTCCTCCCGCCACCATCACCTCGGCATCACCGTGAGCGATCGACCGCGCCGCCAGTCCGATGTTATGCGTGCCTGTGGCACAGGCGGAGACAACCGCGATGTTGGGGCCTTTGAGATTGAACATGACAGACAGGTCGCCTGAAACCATGTTGATGATGCTGCTGGGCACGAAGAACGGAGAAATTTTGCGTGGTCCGGAATCTTCGTAGAAGCCGTGGTTGTTTTCGATGCACGGCAAGCCCCCGATCCCGGAGCCGATGGCCACCCCGATGCCCGACGCGTTCTCGTCGGTTACGTCCAATCCCGAATCCCGAATCGCATCGGCCGCGGCCGCGATGCCGTAATGGATGAAGACATCCATTTTCCTCTGCTCCTTGGGGGAAATGTAGTCGTCGGCATTGAAGTCGACGACCGAACCGCAGATGCGCACGGAAAAATCGGTTGAATCGAAACGCGTGATGGGACGGATTCCGCTGCATCCGGCCGTCAGGTTTTCCCAGGCTTTGGAGACTGTCGAGCCGATCGGCGAAACTACTCCGAGACCAGTGACTACGACTCTACGCCGAGACATGTTGGGGTCCGGATCGGGTCATGGGAAACGGGATTACCGAGCACTGATGATCGTGGAATCCACCAGAAATTCTTTCCTCGGGCAATTCCCAGGCTGATTGGTATCTAGGGGGAGAGGGCTTATTCGCTGGAACCGTCCTTGATGAAATCCACCGCCTGCTGGACGGTTGTGATCTTCTCGGCCATCTCGTCGGGGATCGTTAAGTCGAATTCCTCTTCCAAGGCCATGACCAACTCCACCGTGTCCAAGGAGTCAGCGTCCAGATCAGCAACGAACGCCGAGGATAGTGAGACTTTGCCCGGGTCAACACCCAGTTGCTCCGAAACGACTTTCATGACACGTTCTTCGATGTTGTCGCTCATTATGATTATTTCCTCAAGTTGATAAGTGAATTGTGGAAGATTGAAAGCGGTGATGCAGCAATGACGCTTTCATTCCACATTCTGTACCAATTATAGCAAGACCAGCAACGTGGATTCCGGGGTGGCAGGTCGGCAGATGGCGGTTTCCCCACGGTCAGCCCATGAACATGCCCCCGTTGACATGGAGGGTTTCTCCCGTGATATATCCTCCCCCCTCCCCGGCCAGATAGAGCACCGCAGCTGCGATGTCATCAACCGTTCCCAGGCGCTGCAGCGGGATCCGCTGCCGCAGCCCGTCCTGCTGCTCGTCCGAGAGCGTCCGGGTCATGTCCGTCTCAATGAATCCGGGCGCAATGCAGTTGACCGTGATGCCGCGCACACCGACTTCCTGGGCCAGCGCCCGAGTGAATCCGATCAATCCGGCCTTGGTGGAGGCATAATTGGCCTGTCCCGGGTTGCCGATGAAGGCGACCACGGAGGATAGGTTGATGATGCGTCCGCGCCGAGCCTTGAGCATGCCGCGCAGACAGCCGCGGGTTAGTTGAAACACTCCCCGGAGATTGGTTGCGAGCACATCATCCCATTCCTCGTCCTTCATGCGGACCAGGATGTTGTCCCGGGCAATGCCGGCGTTGTTGACCAGGATTGTCGGCATGCGGTCCTGTTCCGCCAGGCGCGCGAGCAGCGCATCAATCGAGGCCGGGTCCTGCGACTGGAGGATTTCGCCATTGCCCTGCAATCCGGCCTCGCTCAAAAGAGCGCCGACTTGTTGCGCTCCCTCTTGCGCCGTGGCGGTGCCGGTGACGTAGGCGCCGTTTTTCGCTAGTGCCAACGCGACGGCCCGGCCGATTCCCCGGCTGGCACCGGTGACCAAAGCATTCTCACCCTGCATTTCCAATCTCCCCGAGCGCTTGCTCCAAGCTGTCCGGGGATTCCAAACACAAGCCGCGTACCGATTTGCTGATGCGTCTGCTCAGCCCTGTCAAAATTTTCCCCGGTCCCATTTCAATCTGTATGTCCACGCCGTGCTCTGCCATCCACAGTATACTTTCCGTCCAGCGCACCGGCGAGTAAAGTTGCCGCTTCAGTGCGTCCCGGATTCGCTCCGGGGCAGTTTCCACATGGACATCGACATTGTTGACGACTGAAATTTCCGGGCGCGTGAATTCTACTGCCTCAAGGGCTTCCGCGTAGTGATCGACTGCCGGGCGCATCAGGCTGGAGTGGGCGGGCACGCTGACATCCAATAACATGGCGCGGCGTGCGCCGGCTTCCTGGCAAGCCTCTGTCGCCCTCTCCACGGCCGAGCGATGCCCGGACAGCACCACCTGCCCGGGCGCGTTGAAGTTCGCGGTCTCGACGACCGCGTCTGGCGACGATATCTGCGCGCAAACGTCGCGCACCTCGCCATCCTCAAGCCCAAGCACTGCGGCCATGCTGCCGACCCCTGTCTCCACCGCCTGCTGCATCAAATCCCCTCGGAGACGCACCAGTGGTGCCGCGCTGGAGAATTCCAACGCACCGGCCGCGACCAAGGCCGAGTATTCTCCAAAGCTATGCCCTGCGAGATAAGCAGGCAACGGGCCTCCATGCTGCCGCCACACTCTCCAGATTGAAATTTCCGCGGCCAGCAACACCGGCTGGGAATTTCGGGTCTGATTCAGTTGTTCAGCCGGTCCTTCGCTGACGAGTTCCCATAAATCCTCGTCCAGTGCCTCGGAGGCTTCCGCAAAGGTTTCTTCGATTTCGGGATGAGCCTCGGCAAGGCTGGCCATCATTCCAACCTTCTGGGCGCCCTGCCCTGGGAATACACAGGCAAACGTCATGGCGTGTTTTCTCCTAACTTGTGCTTCGATACGACATGACTGATAATGAGCCCGCCACAATCCAGCGACAAAGCATGCCGAAGGAAGAACATATCGAGATGGAGGGGGTCGTCATTGAGACCCTGCCCAACACTATGTTCCGGGTTGAATTGACGAATGGGCACGTGGTCACGGCCCACATTTCCGGTCGGATGCGAAAACATTACATCCGGATCCTGACCGGCGACAAGGTCACCGTCGCGCTGACCCCGTACGATCTCAGCAAAGGCCGCATCGTTTACCGCACTCGATGAATATCGGCTAGTGCACGGTTTCCGGCAAGCTTTCGTCCGCCGATTCCACAGTCATCCGCAGTCCTGTCTTGTTCGCCGTCAGGCGAACCGTCCCTCCCTCGTTTAGGGATCCGCACAGAATTTTGTCTGCCAGCGGAACCCGGATCTGATCCCGTATGACCCGCTGCATGCAGCGGGCTCCCATCACGGGGTCGAATCCTTCGCGGGCCAGCCAGCGGCGAGCCCGGAGGTCCGCTTTCAGCCAGATATTCTGCTCGCGCAAGGATTCCTGGAGTTCACCCAAGAGTTTGCCGACCACCGCCAGGATATTTTCCTCGTCGAGCGGAGCGAACTGGACGGTGGCATCCAGGCGATTCCGGAACTCGGGGGCGAAAACCCGCTCGATCTCCCGCTGAATATCGCTGCCGTGATCCTGCGGGGTGAAGCCCATGCCGGCGCGGCTGGCTTGCCCCGCTCCGACATTGCAGGTCATCATGAGCAGCAGGTTTCGGAAATCCACGGCCCGCCCATTGCTGTCGGTCAGCTTGCCGTAGTCCATGACCTGCAGCAACACGTTCATCACGTCCGGATGAGCCTTCTCCACCTCGTCCAGCAGCAGCACCGCATACGGGTGCCGCATGACCGACTCGGTCAGCAGCCCCCCTTCGTCGTAGCCGACATAGCCTGGCGGAGCCCCGATCAGGCGTGCCACCGATTGGCGCTCCATATACTCCGACATGTCGAATCGCAGTAACTCCACGCCCATCACTTCCGCCATCTGGCGGCAGACTTCCGTCTTGCCGACCCCGGTCGGGCCGCTGAACAAAAAGGCGCCCATTGGGCGTTGCTCCGGTTTCAGGCGGGCTCGCGAGATCTTGATTGCCTGAGCCAACTGATCGATGGCCTCGTCCTGTCCGAAGACCAGGGCCTTCAGTCTCCGGTCCAAGTCCAGCAACGCCTTTGCCGAAGAAGTGTTGACGCTGCGTTCCGGGATTCGCGCCATCGTTGCGACCGTGCGTTCGACATCATGCACGTGTACGGCATAGGGTGCCGGGTTCTCCAATTCCAAGCGACAGCCGGACCCGGTCTCGTCCATCAGATCGACGGCCTTGTCCGGAAGTTGCCGGTCATGCAGGTATTTGGCGGACAAGTCCACAATCGCCCGGATGACATCTTCGCTGTAGGTGACCTGGTGGTGCTCCTCGTAATTTTTCTTCAGGCCTGCCAGGATCTGGTAGGTTTCCGCGATAGAAGGTTCCTGCACCTCGATCCGGCGAAACCGGCGGGCCAGGGCAGAGTCCTGTTCGAAGATCTGCCGGAATTCGCGGTGAGTGGTGGCCCCGATACAGCGGAACCCCTCTGTCGTCAGCAGGGGTTTGAGTTGGTCGGCGGCATCCATGGCCATGCCGGAAGCCGAGCCAGCCCCGACCAACATGTGGATCTCGTCGATGAACAGGATCGTATCGGGGCGTTTCTTCAGGTTGTTCAGGAAGTTCTTCATGCGTTCTTCGAAATCCCCACGGAACCGGGTTCCGGCGACGAGATTGCCCACGTTCAGGGAGAGCACCGTCGACGAGGCCAGGCTCTTCGGGACATCGCCCTGGACGATCCGCCAGGCGAGCCCCTCGGCCAACGCGGTCTTGCCGACCCCTGCCTCGCCAACCAGCACCACGTTATTCTTCCGTCTCCGCCCCAGGGTCCGGACAATCTGGTTCATCTCGTCCTGCCTGCCGATCAGCGCGTCAATCGTCCCCTCTCGCACACGCTCGTTCAGGTCGGTTGCACAATGCTCTATGGCAAGCTTGTTGCGCGCCAAAGCCTCTATCGGGTCGCCGCCGCGCCGGGATGGTTTCCGGCTTTCCGTATCCTGCGTGCTAAACCGGACGCGATCCATGCGGACCCGGAATTGCGAGACCTGATCGCGGTCGAGCCCGTGTTTCCGAAGCAGTTGCACCGCGTGCGACTGCGGCTCTTCAAAAAGCATCTCCAGCACATGCACGCCGGTGGGGGCCTCGAAAATCATCTGGGCGCGTGCCTGCACCCGGCTGACGCTGCGTGTCTCCTCGACCTTCTGCGAGGTGTTGTTGGTCCGGGGCGTGTGGCGATCGATGAATTCGAGCAATTCGTCCTGGAAGACCGACAGGGCGATCTCATGCTCGCGGAAGAGCCCCTGCGAGGTCGGTTCATTCAGGATCGCGAGGACGACATGCTCCAGGGTCACATAGCCGTGCCCGCGGTTTCGGGCGAGCTGCCAGATCTCCGACAGCGCGCGTTCGAATTCGTCGCTGAATGCACCGCTCACGGCACCCTCCCCTGCGATCCGCAGGATCCTTTCGGCACGCTAGCCATTTTGCCTGTCCAGTGCGTCGGCATCAGGATATGCGCCCGGAAGTTCGTCATTTACCGAAATTCACCTTATTATATCTGCGACGTGAACCCGCTTTGGTTTTTGCCATGGATTGGACGCCTCACCTGACTGTTGCCGCAATTGCCGAGCGGGATGGCCGATTCCTGCTGGTTGAAGAACAGGTGAACGGAGAAATAGTGGTAAACCAGCCGGCCGGGCACCTGGATGCCAATGAAACCCTGATGCAAGGCTGTGCGCGGGAGATGCTCGAAGAAGCGGCTTGGGCGTTCAGCCCGGAGGCCCTGGTCGGCATCTACCAGTACGTTCTGCCCAATTCGCCTCACATGTACCTGCGGTTTGCGTTCTGTGGCCGATTGATCCGGGAATATCCAGACCGGGAGTTGGATGACACGATCATCCGGACCGTATGGATGACGCGAGGCGAGATTGCGGCCCTGGCAGAGCGTCGGCGACGCAGCCCGATGGTGCTGCAATGCGTCGACGACTACCTGGCTGGGATCCGGCACCCGCTTTCGCTGATCTCTTCCTGACCGGGCTCCGCCATGCCGGCACAGATACTGATCGGATTGTCCGGAGGAGTCGATTCGGCCGTCGCAGCTTGGAAGTTGTGCGAGCGCGGCATCGAAGTCGAGGCCGTGTTCATGAAGAACTGGGAAGAGGACGACACCGAGGAATATTGCGCGGCGGCGGCGGATCTCGCGGATGCCCAGACGGTTTGCGACAAGCTCGACCTCCGGCTGCACACCATCAATTTCTCCGCGGAGTACTGGGGTCGCGTGTTCCAGGTCTTCTTGGCCGAGTACTCGGCCGGCCGCACGCCGAACCCGGACATCCTGTGCAACCGCGAAATCAAGTTCCGGGCTTTCCTGGACTACGCCCGGACGCTTGGCGTGGACCGCATCGCCACGGGCCACTATGCGGGCGTCCGGTTTCATGGAGTGTCCCCCGAGCTCATCCAGTCCGAGGACCTGGACAAGGATCAGACCTATTTCCTTCATCGCCTGGACCAGGAGCAATTGGCCTCCGCCCACTTTCCCTTGCAGGGCATGACCAAGAAAGAAACCCGGGAACAGGCACGCCGAATCGGGCTCCCGATACACGACAAGAAAGACAGTACGGGCATCTGTTTCATCGGGGAGCGTCGTTTTCAGGATTTTCTGGCGAATTACATCCCGGCCCAGCCCGGGCCGATTGTCGATTCTTCCGGGCGCGAACTCGGAGAACATCAAGGATTGGCATTCCAGACGATCGGCCAGCGGACCGGCCTGGGCATTGGCGGGGTTTCCGGGAGCGATGAAGGCCCTTGGTATGTCGTCGACAAGGATCTCGAAAACGGCCGGTTGACCGTGACCCAGGACCGCGATCATCCAGCCCTGAACGTCCGTATGCTGGAAATCGAATCCCCGCACTGGATTGCCGGCGAACCGCCCGGAGAGCAATCGCTCAAGGCGCGGATTCGTCATCGTCAGCCCTTGCAGGATTGTCGACTGGAACAGAATGGGAAGGACTGCCGGGTACACTTCGCATCTCCCCAATGGGCCCCGGCCCCAGGTCAATCCGTGGTGTTTTACCTCGGAGAGGTCTGCCTGGGCGGAGGCGTTATCCTGAAAGCGTTGGGCACGGATTCCACCGCCTCGTAGACGGTTTCGTGCGAAAATAGGTGTGTGTCGCCGCCCGCCAATCCTGGCGGAGCGTTAAAGCTCATTTTTTCTAAACGAAAACTTACGTAATTACAAAACTATGGGAAACAGTTTCAATACGAAGTCTACCCTCAAGGTCGGTGAAGAAACTTATCGGATATACCGGCTAACCGACTTGGAAGGTGCCAATCGCCTTCCATTTTCACTGAAAATCCTTCTAGAGAACCTGTTGCGCCACGAGGATGGCCGCACGGTCACCCCGGAGGACATTCAGGCTCTGCTGAACTGGGATCCATCCGCCGAAGCCAGCCAAGAGATCGCGTTCCGCCCTGCCCGCGTGCTGATGCAGGACTTCACCGGGGTTCCCGCCGTAGTTGACTTGGCCGCCATGCGCGATGCCATGGGCGTGCTGGGCGGCAATCCGGAACGCATCAATCCCCTGCAACCGGCCGAACTGGTCATTGATCACTCGGTCCAGGTCGACCAATTCGCCAGTGATCAGGCGTTCGACCTCAATGCAAAGCTGGAATTCGACCGAAACCGGGAACGCTACCAGTTCCTCAAATGGGGCCAGAACGCCTTTAGCAATTTCAAGGTCGTGCCGCCAGACACCGGCATCGTGCATCAAGTCAACCTCGAATATTTGGCACGCGTGGTGTTCGCGCAGGAACGCGATGGCATGCTGGAAGCCTATCCCGACACCTTGGTCGGTACCGATTCCCACACGACGATGATCAACGGTATTGGTGTTCTAGGCTGGGGCGTGGGCGGCATCGAAGCGGAAGCCTCCATGCTCGGCCAACCGATTTCCATGCTGATCCCCCGTGTCGTCGGTTTCCAGCTGACCGGCAACCTGCCGGAAGGTGCCACCGGCACGGACCTGGTGCTGACGATCGTCCAGATGCTGCGAGAACACGGCGTGGTTGGCAAGTTTGTCGAATTCCATGGTGATGGGCTGGACCAACTGTCCATCGGGGACCGAGCCACCATCGCCAACATGGCGCCGGAATATGGGGCAACTTGCGGGCTATTCCCAATCGATGCCGAAACGGTCAATTACCTGCGCCTGACCGGTCGGGACGAACACCTGGCCGACCGGGTCGAGGCCTATGCGAGAGAGCAGGGAATGTGGCGTGAGGCCGGCGATGAGCCGGCCGAGTACAGCGAATCACTCGAACTGGATCTGGGTTCAATCGAACCGAGCTTGGCCGGACCCAAACGGCCTCAGGATCGGGTGCCGCTGCGCGAAGCAGCCTCGCAATTCCAGACTCGGCTGGAAGAGATCAACCAAGCACGCGACAAGTCGCAGCAGTTCGACTTGGAGGTCGAGATCGATGGCCAGGCTTGCACTGTGGGCGACGGGCTGGTCGCCATTGCCGCCATTACTTCTTGCACGAACACGTCCAATCCGTCGGTCATGGTGGCCGCCGGGCTGGTCGCGAAGAAGGCCATGGAGTTGGGACTGAAGGCCCGCCCCTGGGTCAAGACTTCCCTGGCTCCCGGCTCGCGCGTGGTGACGGACTACCTGGAGCGGGCGGGTTTGATGGAAGCCTTGAAGCAACTGGGCTTTCACCTGGTCGGCTACGGTTGTACCACCTGTATCGGCAATTCCGGGCCCCTGCCGGAACAGGTCTCGAAAATCGTCCAAGACAATGACTTGACCGCCGTATCCGTGCTGTCCGGCAACCGGAACTTTGAAGGACGGATCCATGCTCAGGTCCTAATGAACTACTTGGCTTCGCCGCCCTTGGTGGTGGCCTATGCCATCGCCGGGAGAATGGACGTGGACCTGTACCGGGAGCCGCTTGCCACGACACCGCAAGGCCAGCCGGTTTACCTGAAGGAGCTTTGGCCGACCCAGCATGAGGTTGCCGAAGTCATGGGGCGCGCGTTGGATGCCGGCCAATTCCGGGCAAGCTATCAGAACGTATTCCAAGGCGACGATCATTGGGCCGGTCTTGAGAGCGTCTCAAGTGGGCTCTACGAATGGCCTGACTCGACTTACGTATCGCATCCGCCCTACTTCGAGGATCTTTCCATGGAAGTGGCGGACCCTGTCGATATTCAAGGTGCACGAGTACTGGCATTTCTCGGTGATTCGGTTACGACCGATCATATTTCGCCAGCCGGTTCCATCGCTGAAGATAGCCCGGCCGGACGCTACCTGATCGCACGCGGCGTGCTACCGGCTGACTTCAATTCCTACGGCTCGCGCCGAGGCAACCATGAAGTGATGATGCGGGGGACCTTTGCCAACATCCGGCTGCGGAACCGCCTGGCCAATGGCGTTGAGGGGGGTGTCACCCGGCACTTGCCGGATGGCGAATTGATGTCGATTTTCGATGCGGCCATGGAATACCGCGAGGAAGGAATCCCGCTGATTGTGCTGGCCGGCAAGGAATACGGCTGCGGTTCATCCCGCGATTGGGCCGCCAAGGGTCCGCGACTGCAGGGCGTGCGCGCCGTCATCGCGGAAAGTTACGAGCGAATTCACCGATCGAACCTGATCGGCATGGGAATCCTGCCGTTGCAGTTCCAGCCGGGAGAAAATGCAGAGTCGCTGGGACTGGCCGGTGAAGAGGTCTTCGACATACTTGGCCTTGATGCCGCAAGCAAGCCGGGTGGGCGGCTGAAGGTGACGGCGGTCTCGGCCGATAACGGAGGTGCGACTAGGACATTCGAGGTAGCGGTGCGTATCGATACCCCGCAGGAATCGGAATACTACCGACATGGGGGAATCCTGCACTACGTGCTGCGCCAACTGGCTGCCTGAAAAAAATTAATCTTCTGCAAGCGAGAAAGACCTAGAAAAAAAAGAGGCTTACATACCTTAGTGTCGAAGGTTTTTAGCTGCTGCATAGAAGCCTTCTGATAGAATCCTAGAATGAGTCCAGATTCTATATCTGCGTATCTAAATCTTGGTCGAGACAAATTGTTGGGCCAAGAAAACCTCCATCGGGAATTTTCCGACAGAATACTAAAAATGGCTGGTTACTCTGGCCTAATGATTGGTTTTGGCCTTACGATTCTAAAAATCGGTGAAGCCTGCACTAAGAACGAACCCTACCTCTTCATGGGGCAGGGACTAATGTTCATCGTCATAGCTGTAATAACTATGATTATGGTGCATCCGAGCAGATGGCACACCTCTCCAGATATGGAAGAGGTAGCCAAAAAATTAAAAGACTATCCGTCCTCAGCTGTTGTCAGGGCGATAGGCAACACATACGGTGAGGCTATTGCTTCAAACCGGATGATCCTACAGCGAAAAGCAGATCTACTGAAATATGCATCATGGGCTGTTTTAGTGCAAATCTTTCTTCTGGCTTGGATGACTGTCTTTTCCGTACTTTGACTTGCCACCGTCTCTTTCTTCCTTTCCGGGTGGAATGTGAGGAACGGGTTCTTTGTCTTGGTAGTAAATCACTTCTAACTCCTTAAGTTTGGTAATGGAATGAGGTCGGGATCTGTAATCTCCCGGCCTCCATGTTTGAAGATGGAATTTGTGCAGTTTTCTATTGTGACTTTAGGCGTTTTCAACGCTTTACGCGTGGCATTTTACTATATCAAATCCCCCAAAAATGTGCCCAGCAGGACGCGGGCGGCAAGATCAAGATTAGCTTAGTCCTTGCCCCTACGCTACTTACTTGGGAGATTTAGGAAATTCGGGAGAACGTCTATAGGACTCATGTCCGTAAGTTTTTTTGTGAGTTTATAGGTCACCGATTGTCCTTCCGCCATCCGAACGAGTTTCCCCGCCTGTCCTTCAGCAACATCTCCATTTCTCCACATATCGAAGACAATATCTTTCGGGCATATCCCTAGGCAAAGCAGATAACCGTAGTCCCTGTCCAAGCGTATGTGATTGAACTGGAATGTCCCGTTCGCTCCGAGGGAAGCGGTCTTAATCTCGAACTTGTTTTCGTCAATGGTTAAATCTACAGGAGATGTCCTATTGCCATTTGAAACGCTCACCCCTTTTGCCTTCAAATATCTCCTGATGAATTCTTCTCCAATTTCACCTCGATTTGTGTTGCCAAGCTTGCGATAGTCGGAGAGAGGAGACTCCGCCCAGATATCTTCCGGAGCATGCTCCTTTATGATGCCAGCCAGTAAGGCGATTGGGTCTATGTTGGTGGGTTCCATTTCCCCTTGCCTCCAATGCGTTTCCAAAACACCAAGAAGTAGGAATGATTTTTCCTCGCGTGAACCTGTCGGACCGTGCGGCTGACCCCTGGTTTGTTGCTTCTGACAACAACGAATATGTCTTCAGCGACAAACCCCATTTCTTCGTATGCCTGCATGATTTCAACATGCGTAAAACGCTGGGTATTGGCACATACCTCATCTTGACATTTAACAATCATCACGCCCCGTTCATGTAAAACCCGGTAAGCTTCCAAACCGGCATCCTTGTACAGATCAAGAACCGCGTCGTGGTACTTGCTCCCGGTACGGTTCGCCGCACTATTGTTTCGATAATAGGCTTCAAACTGAGTGTGAGACGCTTTATAGGCCGTCCCGCCGGGTGAATGCATATACGGTGGGTCCAACACAACGCAATCAATAGATTCATCCTGATAAGGAAGTTCACGGCAATCAACCCCGTCCAAAATGTCGGTGGCCAGAAGATCGTATTTCCTGTCTGGAACGTTTCGCCAGAAGACCCCTTTCCCAAAGGTGACATCAGCGATGGTGCATCCTGGGGATACGTATAAATCCAGAATGCGTGGAAACACCCTGTCGTTTCCTTCCGAATAGGCACTGACAACAAGATCGTTTGTTGCAGCGCCGTTCCGAACACGGCGCTTCTTATTTGCCGTATTTTTGTGTTCTAGGGTTGTCTGTATCTGCATCAGGTCGAGCAAACTCAAGGTTGTCGCCATTTGCTCTGCAATTATACATAGGAATTCCCCGTTATTTCATACATGGACACGCATCTGCGAAGCATCGTGCTTTACCTCAATGTTATCACTAGCCATCAGCCTTTTGAATGCCCCCGCGGGTCAATGCTCCGGGGTCTAGAAGGCGCTTTAACTCTTCTTCGGACAGGTCGGTTTGTTCGCGCGCCACGTCGATGACTGGGCGTCCTTCCGCGTAGGCTTGCTTGGCAATGGCCGCCCCCTTCTCATAGCCGATTACGGTATTCAATGCCGTCACCAGGATCGGATTCTTCTCAAGGGATTCTTGCAACACTGTTTCGTTGACGATGAAACCGGAAATCGCCTGGTCGGCCAGAAGACGTGAAGAATTAGACAGTAATTCAATACTTTGCAATAGGTTGTAGGCAATCACTGGCAGCATGACGTTCAACTGGAAGCTGCCAGACTGTCCGGCCACGGCAATCGTCGCATCGTTCCCCATCACTTGGGCGGCCACCATCGCCGTAGCCTCGGGAATCACCGGATTGACCTTGCCCGGCATGATGCTGCTGCCTGGCTGCAGGGCCGGCAACGCGATCTCTCCAAGACCCGCCAAGGGCCCGGAATTCATCCAGCGCAAGTCGTTGGCGATTTTCATCAGGCCCACGGCCACTGTGCGCAACTGCCCGCTGAGTTCTACGGCCGTATCTTGGGCCGCCAGTCCCTCGAATTTATCCGGCTTGGATCGGAAGTCGAGCGAAGTACTGCTTCGAATCGATTTGATGAAAGCATCCTCGAATCCTTCCGGGGCATTGATGCCGCTGCCCACTGCCGTGCCGCCCTGTGCCAGTTCCAGCAACCGGGGCAATGCCGCCTCGACCCGCTCTATTCCGTAACGAATCTGACTGGCCCAAGCCCCGACTTCCTGCGACATCCGCACCGGCATCGCATCCATCAGGTGGGTACGACCAGTCTTGACCTGCTGATCCAACTCAGTCGCCTTGGCTTCTGCCACTTGCTGCAAGTGCCGTAAGGCAGGCAACAACTGCTCATTAAGCGCCAACGTGGCGCTGACATGCAGGACGGTCGGAATCACGTCGTTGGAGCTCTGACTCATGTTGACGTGATCGTTGGGGTGCACACCCTTCCCCGCCAGATGGGCAATCACCTCATTGGCGTTCATGTTCGTGCTGGTCCCGGAACCGGTCTGGAACACGTCAACCGGGAATTCTGCGTCGTGCTGGCCTTCCACGACCTGCTGGGCGGCCTCGACGATGGCATCGGCTTTTTCCTGCTCCAGCAAGCCCAAGCTGGCATTGGCTTCTGCACAAGCCCGCTTGACCAGGCCCAGCCCGTATAGGAAGGCGCGCGGCATGGTCAGGCCGCTGATCGGGAAGTTTTCAACTGCACGCTGTGTTTGTGCACCATAAAGGGCATCTTCGGGAACCTGAATTTCCCCCATGCTGTCTTTTTCTGTGCGATTTGAGGCCATTTGATAAAGAAGGCGGTTCCTTGCAAGGGGCAGTATACAAGGCAAATCCCAGTATAATTAACTTTTGAAATCTTGTTCTTGAGAGCCGCGCGTTTGGAACTTTCGCCTTTGACCGCCCTGTCGCCGGTTGATGGGCGCTACTACAAGACCACAAGCACGCGGCTGCGCCAGTTATTCTCAGAATTCGGCCTGATTCACCACCGTCTTGAGGTGGAGGCCGCATGGCTTTTGGCCTTGTCGGATCATCCGGGGATTCCAGAAGTTCCACCTTTATCCGATGAGGCCAAAGAGCGCCTGCAGTCGCTGGTTTCGGGGTTCTCTCCTGATCAGGCTCAGCAGGTCAAGGACATCGAAAAAGAAACCAATCACGATGTCAAGGCCTTGGAGTATTTCTTACGCGAAAAGCTCAAGGAAGATCCGGATCTGGGCACGCTGGAAGGATTCATTCACTTTGCCTGCACTTCGTGGGATGCCAACCATCCCGCCTACGCCCTGATGCTTGACCGCGCCCGCACGGAGGTCGTGTTGCCGGCACTGGAACGCCTTGAACAAAACATTCAGAGCATGGCTCATGAATATGCGGAGATCCCGATGTTGTCGCGCACACACGGCCAGCCCGCCTCGCCAACCACCGTCGGCAAGGAACTCGCGGTGACGGTTGCCCGGCTCCGACGCCAACTGGAACCTCTTCGTAGCATGCGTTTTCTGGGCAAGATGAACGGCGCCGTCGGCAACTACAACGCACATCTCGCTGCCTACCCGGAAGTCGACTGGACCGAGCTTTCCAAAAAAGTCCTGGATTCGCTCGGGTTGGATTCGAATTCCTACACGACGCAAATCGAACCCTACGACCAGTTTGCAGAGTTCTTCCACTGCCTGATTCGGATCAACAACCTGCTGACCGATTTCGCGCGGGACGTCTGGCAGTACATTTCTCTGGGCTACTTCCAGCAGAAGACCAAAATCGGTGAAGTCGGCTCCTCCACCATGCCGCACAAGGTCAATCCGATCGACTTCGAGAATGCGGAGGGCAACTTGGGGTTGGCTTGCGCCGAACTGGACTACTATGCGAACAAACTGCCAATTTCACGCCTGCAGCGCGACCTGAGCGATTCCACCGTATTGCGGAATATGGGTGCGACCTTGGCATGCAGCACCAATGCATACGCCGCGCTTGAGCGCGGCCTGGGCAAGTTGGATGTGGATGCGGAGCGGCTGGATGATGATCTGGAAGCCTGTCCCGAGGTTTTGGCGGAAGCCGTCCAGACCGTAATGAAACGTTACGGCCTGCCGGACCCCTACGAACAGCTCAAGGCATTCACCCGGGGACAGCACATCACCCGGGAGAACCTAGCCGAGTTCATTTCGGGATTGGATTTGCCGGACGAAGCCAAGCAACGACTGTCGGCAATGACGCCACGTGACTACATCGGTGCCGCAGCCGAGTTGGCACGCCGGATCTGATCAAACTTCGGGGCAGATCCGACAGTGGATCTTTCGCTCCTCAACTTCATCAACCATCCTATGGTGGGCACGCCGTATGGAGCCGTTTTTGATCTCGCCATCGTCTTGGCGATTACGTGCTGGCTGCTATCGATCATCACGCGCGAATATTCGTGGGTCGATCGGGTTTGGCCGATGGCTCCGGCCATATTTTTTGCCCGCTGGTTGCTTCAAGCGCGGATTTCGAATCATCCCGCCTGAACTTGATGACGCTTCTGGTGTGCCTCTGGACAATCCGCTTGACATTCAATTACGCGCGAAAAGGGGGCTATTAGCCCGGCGGGGAGGATTACCGGTGTGTTCTTCGGCTCGACCAAAATGACCGAAACCATATCCGCGTCGCGTTACCCTTCCTACAGCGACTATCAGACGGCAACGCCTCGCTTGATTCCCTTCACCCGGCTGGGCTGCATCAAATCTGCGTCTTGATCTGAACCGATCCGTCTCCTGTGCGGGAGCGAGGCGAGACTCAGGTTCCCAGCTTGTTCCCGATTGCGTCCTTGATGTTCGCCAGAGTGGGTTCGACGCTTTCCAGTTTCACGTCCTCGACCACGCTGGGGTCCTTCAATCCGTGCCCCGTCAGTGTGCAGACCACGGTACTGCCATTTTCGATCTTGCCCGAGCGGATGTCCCGCATGACGCCCGCGACCGACACGGCCGACGCCGGCTCGCAGAAAATTCCCTCATTGCTGGCCAGCTGCCTTTGCGTTTCCAGGATTTCTTCGTCCGTGCATTCATCGAACCAGCCGCCCGACTCGCGGTGCACGGTCCAGGCGTAATCCCAGCTCTGCGGGTGGCCGATGCGGATGGCCGTCGCTCGGGTCTCCGGCTTCTCCACCCATTTACCCCGCAGGAACGGGGCGCTGCCCGAGGCCTGGTAACCCACCATGACCGGTCGTTTGTCGACCTGTTTCGGCACTTCGATATTGTGTGAGTCCAACGAAGACTCGCAGGCTTCCGTCACTTCGGAGCGGCAGCCGGCCAATTCGCTGTATCCGATCCAGTGCGCGCTGATATTGCCCGCATTCCCGACCGGGAGGCAATGGTAATCCGGTACGCCTGCCAAAGCACCAACGACTTCATAGGCGATGGTTTTTTGTCCCTGGAGCCGGTAGGGATTGATTGAATTGACGATGGATACGGGCATTTCCTCACCCACTTTCCGGACGAGTCGCATGCCATCGTCGAAATTCCCCTTGATCTGGAGGATGGTCGCGCCGTGCATAATCGCCTGGGCAAGTTTTCCGAGTGCCACGTTTCCTTCTGGAATCAGCACGAAACATTCCATGCCGGCCCGAGTGGCATAAGCCGCAGCGGATGCCGAAGTGTTGCCCGTAGATGCGCAGATGATCGCCCGGCTGCCCGCTTCCGCGGCTCGGGTCACCGCCACGGTCATGCCTCGATCCTTGAATGAGCCGGTCGGGTTGAGCCCTTCGAACTTGGCCAACACCCGGCAGTCCGTCCCCCATTCGCGAGGCAGTCGCTTCAACTCGATGAGCGGGGTATCACCCTCGCACAGGGTAACCGCTGGCGTGTCCTGCGCAATGGGCAGGAATTCCCGATAACGGTCAATCAACCCGGTGTAGCGTCGTGTCTCCATATTCCATTTGATCCCCCTTATTTCAGAAGTTCGATCCGAATCCTCTGAACGGGGGCAACGATGTCATCCAATTCCTCAATGTGCGAAAGTGCCTGGTTCATGCGATCTTCCGGAACTTCGTGGGTCAGCAGAATTACCGGAACGCTGCCGTCCGCACCTTCGGCGTCGGGCTCACGTTGCTGGATCGCCTCGATGCTGATTCCCAGGCTGCCGAGGATGTCGGTGACCGAAGCCAGAACGCCGGGGCGGTCGATTGCCTGCAATCTCAGATAGCAGGCGGTCGTGACCTGCCCGATCGGCAGGATGGGAATGTCGCTCAATGCATGGGGCTGGTAGGCCAAGTGTGGCACTCGGTTTTCTGCATCAGTGGTCAGCGTCCGCACCACATCCACAAGATCCGCGATGACTGCCGAAGCCGTCGGGTCTCCACCGGCGCCGGCGCCATAGTACAGATGTGCCCCCGCTGCATCGGACTTCACGACCACGGCATTCATGACTCCGGCAACATTGGCCACTAGGCGTGAACACGGGATCAGGGTGGGGTGGACTCGCAGTTCGATTCCTTCGTCTGCCCTCTTGGCGATGCCCAGATGCTTGATCCGGTAACCCAGGGAACGGGCATCCGCGATGTTTTCCGAAGTGATGTCCGAGATCCCTTCAACATGTACATGCTCGTAAGACAGGGGAATGCCGAAGGCGATTGAGGCCAGAATCGTCAGCTTGTGCGCAGCATCGGTGCCGTCGACATCAAAAGTCGGGTCCGCCTCCGCGTAGCCGAGCCGCTGTGCTTCGGCAAGTATTTCCGAAAACGGGCGGCCTTCCTCTTCCATTGCCGTGAGGATGTAGTTGCCCGTGCCGTTGATGATCCCGGCAATCCATTCGATCCGGTTCCCGCTCAGGCTTTCCCGGATGTTCTTGATGATCGGAATGCTGCCCGCAACGGCTGCCTCGAATGCAATGTTGACGCCCTTCTGCTCTGCGCGCGCGAATATCTTGCTCCCGTGCAGGGCGATCAGGTGCTTGTTCGCAGTAATCACCGGCCGACCTTGGTCGATTGCACGCAGGATCAGTTCGCGTGCGGGATCGATGCCGCCCATCAGTTCGATCACCACGTCCACTTCCGGATGATCCACGACCTGCTGCGGATCCTGCGCCAGCTGGATTCCGTCGAGGTCGCAGTCCCGTTCCTTGTTCAGGTCTCTGGCGCAGGCGACGACGATATCCAAGCGCCGGCCAGCCCGGCGTTCGATTTCTTCCTGGTTGCGTGACAACGCGCGAATAACGCCGCAGCCCACGCAACCGAGCCCCAGCAATCCGACCTTCATCTCATTTCCATTCATTCCGCGTCCCTCATCATCGACTTGATATTGCGCAGCGCCTGGCGGGTCCTTTGCGTGTTTTCAATCAGGCTGAAGCGGACATGCCCGTTGCCGTGCTGCCCGAACCCGATCCCCGGTGAAACCGCGACCTTGGCCCGTTTCAAGAGCATCTTGCTGAATTCAAGCGACCCCAGGTCCGCGCAGGCTTCCGGAAGTGGCGCCCACACAAACATGGTCGCGGACGGCTTCGTCACGGGCCAGCCCATCGCGTTCAGCCCGTCGCACAGCACATCCCGGCGCTCCTGGTACATCTGGCAGATTTCGCGGATACAATCCTGCGGTCCTTCCAACGCGGCGATGGCGGCCACTTGGATCGGGGTGAACAGCCCGTAATCCACGTAGGACTTGATTCGCGAAAGCGCACTGACCAAGCGTGCATTCCCGCACATAAACCCGACCCTCCAGCCTGGCATGTTGTAGGACTTCGACAGAGTATAAAACTCTACCGCCACGTCCTTGGCTCCCTTTACCTGCAGGATGGACGGCACCACGTAGTCGTCAAAGGCCAATTCAGCGTAAGCGATGTCCTGGACTACCCACAGTTTGTATTCTTGCGCAATGTCCACCACCTTGGCGTAGAAATCCAATCCCACGCAATGCCCCGTCGGATTGCAGGGAAAATTCAGCAGCAGCATTTTCGGACGCGGCCAGCAATTCTCGATGGTCTGCTGCAGGGAGTTCAGGAATTCTTCTTCATCGTCTATGGGCACGTAGTTGAGTTCGGCCCCGGCGATGACGCAACTGTACGGGTGGATCGGATAGGCCGGATTCGGCACGACCACCATGTCTCCCGGAGACAGCACGGCCAAGGCCAGGTGAGCCAAGCCCTCTTTTGATCCGATCGTCACGATGGCTTCCGTCTCCGGATCGAGCTCTACGTCGAATTTTTGTCGGTACCAGCCGGCGATTGCCTGGCGCAGGCGTGGGATGCCGCGCGAGGTGGAATACCGATGCGTGTCGCCCCGGGCCACGGTTTCGCAGAGCTTGTCCACGATATGCTGCGGCGTGGGCTGATCCGGGTTGCCCATCCCAAAATCGATGATGTCTTCGCCGCGTCGACGCGCCTTGGACCTCAGGTCGCTGACGATGCTGAATACATAGGGGGGAAGGCGCGAGACGCGCTGGAACTCTTCGGTCACGGGAAAACGGCCGCTAGTCGGTTTTCGATGGTCGGGAGCAACGGCTAACGCCCTGCATTAAGCCATTATAGTATTAGGCATGCAGTTTGCGGAAGATCACGCGGCGGCGGAATTCATCATCCACTCGTGCAGCGCGGAGGGAATCCGCGTCAATGAGCAGGATTTAACGGAAAGCTTCATGCTGCTGCCCGGCCAGCCAGTGCAGGCATGGCCCGTCGTCGCTGGCGAGCCATTGAAACCGGAACATTTCTCAACGGTAATTGATCACCAGCCTGAATTGGTGATTCTCGGCACGGGCGCAGACCTCCAACTGCCGGACCCGGAGGTCTACGGGGCACTGCTGAGCCGGGAGATCGGCCTGGAGGCTATGACTACGGTCGCGGCCTGCCGGACCTATAACCTGCTCGCCCAGGATGGACGGAATGTCGTAGCCTGCCTGATCCTGCCGGCCTAAGGCAGGTATTTCATCGGGTCGACGGCATTCCCTTTATAGCGAATCTCGAAATGAAGCCGCGGCGTCTTCGCCGCCGTCTTCCCCATATGTGCAATGGTCTGCCCTCTCTTGACTGATTGCCCCTCCTTGACCAGCAAGCGGTTGTTATGCGCATAGGCGGTCAGGAAATCTCTCTTGTGCTGCACGATGATCAGTTTCCCGTAACCAACCAGCCCTTCTCCGCTGTAGACCACCTTGCCCGGAGCTGCGGATACGATCTTCTGTCCCATCTTGCCGGAGATCGAGATTCCCTGCTTCCCTGACCCCTTGGAAGAGAATTTCCGAATGATCTTGCCCTGAGCCGGCCAAATCCAGTTGATGCCGCTCTTTGCACGGGTCGGCGGTCGTGAAGACGTGGAAACGCTTTTGCCCTTTCTCCCGCTGCTGCTCGTCGCCTTGCCTGACCGTGGTGGAATGATCAGTTTCTGCCCGACTTTAATCTGGTTGGGGTCCTTGATCCCGTTCCGTTTGGCGATGTAATACCAACGCGTCTTGAAGCATTCTGCAATTTCGCTCAACGTGTCGCCTTTGCGCACGATATAGGTAATCTCCTTGTTCCTGACCGGATAGCAGGCCTTTAATTTTTTTTGTTTTTTTTCGGAAGAGGCGGTGGACTTGAGAAGCGGTAGGATGTCTGACGGCAGGATGTCTGAGAGAACCCCGCAAGAGACGCTCCCGGTACACAGCACCCCAAGGATCAGGGCCTGCCAGACACTCTTCTTCAGAACCATTCTCGGTACACGAAGACCATAATCAAAATGGCGACGATCAGCCAGCCGACAGATTCTATGTGACGACGCAACAAGGGCTCATACCGAGCCCCCACCCAGCGCACAAGGCCGGCAACGAGGAAGAACCGTGCTGCCCGGCCCGCTATTGAGGCGATAACGAATGGTATCAGCGCCAGCGTCATGAAGCCGGCGCTGATCGTGAATACCTTGTAGGGGACAGGCGTGAAGGCGGCAATGAAAACAAACCAGACCCCCCACTCCTGGAACAGTTGCTGTGCCTCCGCAAATGCCTGAGTTCCATCATTGGCCAGAAGCCAGGCGGAGGCCCAGTCGAACGCCCAAGCTCCCAGCAGGTAACCGAAAACACCGCCGAACACCGAGAAAATCGTCGCAAGAGCCGCGTAATGCAGCCATTTCAGCGGCTGCGCCAGTACCATGGGTGCCAGCATCACGTCCGTCGGAATGGGAAATATGACGGATTCCGCAAAGCTCAGTATGCTCAGGGCCCAGGGTGCCTGTGCGTGACGGGCCCAGCGCAGAGTCTGGTCGTATAACGGGGCGAACAAGCGCATATCAGCCTGCCTGAGAGACCAGCGGTACAAACAACACGTCTAGAAGATCTTCTCGAGTGATGCCTCTTGCTGTCCTGACGTAGCGTACCAGCGTCTGGACTTCCTGGGGCGCGCCCTCCGGGATTAGCAATCGGCCCCCTTCGGACAGTTGTTCCAGAAGCGCTTCGGGCGGGGCGGGACTGGCTGCCGTGAGCATGATCGCCTCGTAAGGCGCACGTTCGGGCCACCCTCGGCTTCCATCCCCCAGGCGGGTGGAGACGTTGTGGATGCCTAGTTCGCGAAGGCGTTGGCTCGACTGTCGATGCAACTGGGGAATGCGCTCGATACTGTAGACCCGTTTCACCAGCTTCGCCAGAACTGCGGATTGATAGCCGGATCCGGTTCCGATCTCAAGCACAATCTGGGGAGGCTCCTCCTCCAACAGGGCCTGCGTCATGAAGGCCACCACGTACGGTTGGGAAATGGTCTGATCGTAGCCAATCGGCAAGGCATCATCGCGATAGGCGTGACGGGCGACCGCGTCGCTCACGAAACGGTGCCGAGGAGTCTCCTGGATGGCTTGCAGTACAGCTTCGTTCCCAATCCCCTTCTCGCGCAAACGCTCGATCAAGGCTGCTTGGTGCCGAGCGGCGGTCATGCCGGCTCCTTCGTTCTTATGCGCTTTCACAAGGCGATCTGTTGCAGCCATTTCGACAGGCTGTCGAAATCACGGTGTCGAGTCAAGTCTACCTGCATCGGCGTGACGGAAGCGAAACCTTCGCGCACCGCATGAAAGTCGGTGCCTTCTCCCCCATCCTTGTCCGGCCCCGGTGGTCCGACGCGCCAGACGGAACGATCATCTACATCCTCTTGCCGAATCGCAGGCTCCGCGCGATGCCGATGGCCCAGCCGAGTCATGCGCAAGCCGCGCAAATCTTCCAACGGCAGGTCTGGAACGTTGATGTTGAGAATAATTTCTGGGGGAAGTGCCCGCTCCGACAGGCGGCGAACCAGGGAACAGGCAATGTGCGCGGCCGTCTCATAGTGTTGCGGGGTACGGGACGTTATCGAAACCGCGATCGCCGGGAACCCCAATGTCCGTCCTTCCATGGCAGCCGCAACCGTGCCCGAATAAAGCACATCGTCTCCCAAATTGGCGCCATTGTTGATGCCGGACACAACCATGTCCGGCTCCGGATCCATCAGCCCGGTGATACCCAGGTGCACGCAATCGGTCGGGGTGCCCTCTTCCACGTAATAGAAGCCATTGGGAGCCGTGCACACATGCAGGTCGCGGTCAAGCGTCAGGGAGTTGCTTGCGCCGCTACGGTCGCGAGAAGGCGCAATCACCGTCAATTCGGCCAATGCGCCCAAGTGTTCGGCCAGACACTCAAGACCGGGGGCCTGGTACCCGTCATCGTTGCTCAGCAGTAGGCGCATGGTCTGTGCAGAATTGCCGGAACCCGGAAGCCGGCCTGTTCAGCCTATTTTAACTTCGCGCCCGCAAACTTGGAAAGAATAGACTTGCGCTCGCCTTTCGCAGAGGATGGCCTCATGCGAAAATGAATTGCATATACTTGGAAATTGCCGTTTTCCTTTGTCTTTCACTATGGATAAAGCCCGCAACGAAGACCTTGAGGCGTTTGAGCAGGCCATGACGGGGGTTGCCCCTCTCGGACGTCGCTCCCGCTCTGACCGCGCATTCTCGACGCCCGAGCCCCAGCCTCCTGCGACACGGCAGGCGGCGCGAGAACGTCCGATCGAAGTTCCCGAGGCGAAACCCATGGATAGGCGGGAGATCCTGAATTGGCGCCGTCCCGGGTTGCTGGACAAGGATTACCAGAATTTGCGCAGAGGCCGGTTATCTCCTTCTCCCGAGGAAATCGACCTGCATGGCCAAGATGCGCGGGAAGCTTGCGATACCATCGCGGCCGCTATCGCCCATGCGCAACAGATGAATCGCCGTCTCCTGTGCCTGATCCACGGAAAAGGACACCACTCTGAGAGTCAAGGTTCACGCCTGAAGGGATTGGTCGACGCCGCATTGCGCCAGCACCCGGAGGTTCTCGGCTTTCACAGTGTTCCCGGCAACACCGGAGCCGTCAACGTCCTTCTGAGGAGGGCACGTCGATGAATGCCAAAACCTCTTTCAGCTGCATGGACGATTTTGATCCAGAGTCGATCACACCGGATCAAGCCAGTGAGCACGTTCAGTCTGTCGTCCAGCCCATAACGGAAACGGAAACAGTTTCGACCATGGAGGCGCTGGATCGTGTGCTAGCCGCCGAAGTGCGCTCGGAAATCGATGTGCCCGGCCACACAAACTCGGCGATGGACGGCTACGCCGTGCGGGGGCAGGACTTGCCCGCCCAAGAATCCAAAACCTTCACTTTGATCGGGTCGTCGTTTGCGGGCCATCCCCACGGCGGTTCGGTAGGCTCTGGAGAATGTGTTCGCATCATGACCGGGGGGGTCATGCCGGATGCGGCAGACACCGTTGTCATCCAGGAGCGGGTCCGGGCGGTTAGCGACACGGAAATCGAAATCTCGCCCGGAGAGAAACCCGGGCAGAACGTCCGGGCTGCAGGCGAAGACATTGCCGCAGGAAGCGTGATATTGGAACCCGGACATTTGCTCGGACCTGTGGAGCTGGGCTTGCTTGCCTCGGTCGGCATTCCCAAGGTTTTCGTACGCCGCCGCATTCGGGTCGCTTTCTTCTCGACCGGAGATGAGCTTCGGGAAGTCGGCGAACCCCTGGAGGACGGTCAAATCTACAACAGCAACCGCTACACCCTGTCGGCCATGCTGCGGCATCTTCATGTAGACGCCTTGGATTTGGGCGTGGTGCGTGACGATCGTGCCGCGGTTGTCCAGGCGTTTCACGAGGCTTCTGAGCAGGCTGATATGGTCATCACATCTGGCGGGGTCTCGGTCGGGGAGGCCGACTACGTGAAGGAAGTGCTGGGCGAGCTAGGCGACGTGAACTTCTGGAAAGTCGCGATCAAACCCGGGCGCCCCTTGGCGTTTGGCCGGATTGGGGCAGCGAAATTCTTCGGGTTGCCCGGAAATCCGGTCTCAGTGATGGTGACTTTCTATCAGTTCGTGCGACCTGCCCTGCTCCGCATGGCGGGTGCCACTGAGCAGCGGCCATTGGCTTTGCGCGTTCCGGTTACATCTTCGCTACGCAAGCGGCAAGGGCGTGTGGAATACCAGCGGGGTATTCTCCAACAGACGGAGGATGGCAGCCACACGGTCTCCTGCACTGGAGCACAGGGTTCCGGCATCCTGACTTCGATGAGTCAGGCAAACTGCTTTATCGTGCTGCCGTTGGAGCAAGGCCCGGTTGAAAAAGGGGCTATCGTGGAAGTGATTCCGTTTAGCGGAATCACTTAAGCGGGCTCAGCCCGGAGTATTCTCCTCCACCCAGCGCCGCTCGCCCCCTGCGAGGGTTTCTTCCTTCCAGAAAGGTGCGGTGGATTTCAGGTCCTCCATAAGAAACCGGTTGCCCTCGTACGCGGCCTTCCGGTGTTCCGCCCAGACGGCAACCAGGACGATGTCGTCACCCGGATGGAGCTCTCCGACACGGTGGCGCAGAAGGACGGCTGAAAGCCCGAATTTGTCCCGCGCCTGGCGTGCGATTTCTTCCAAATGGGCCTGAGTCATCTCCGGGTAGTGTTCAAGGTGCATGGACTGTACAGTCTCTCCCTCGTTCTGTGCCCGCATCGTGCCCACGAACACCACCATTGCACCGCACTTCCCGCGCAGTTCCGCGCGAACTGACAAAAATTCCTGGATCTCTTTCCAGGGATCCAAAGGCTCGGTAATCACGCGCGCGTCCATCTCTGTGCTTCCTGAGTTCCAGCGAGGCTTTCCCTCAAGATTCTCCTAAAGAAAGCATTGTAACTGCGGCATAAAAAAAAGCGCCGCATAAAGCGGCGCTTTTCTTCGAGCACGATGCCTGACTAGAAGCCTTGGAACGGATGGTCGGTGCTGTCCTTCTGGGAAAGCATGTCGTCCACAGTGGGAACTCCACCCACGGCATTGGCGATAGCCTGCTTAGTGGCCTTGTAGTTGTTTTCGTAGATCGCCGCATCGCTGTCGGCCTCCCAGTGGATGAACACGCCAACACAGACATACAGGTTGCCGCTTTCGTCTTTCGGGAGAACCCCGGCCTCAACTGAATCCGCAACAGCCATGGCGACAGCCTTCTGGGCGGGCCCGAACATCTGGACAGCCTGTTTGGCGCCCTTGATCGTGACCTTGTTGTACATCATGGTGTCCGGCTTACACGGCAGGTTCGGCGCCACTACAGCGAGCAGTGTCGTGAACCCGTCCTTGTTGTTGACCAGACCGTTGCAGAAAGCCGTCTCCACGGCAGAGCCGCGCGGGCCAATGAGAAGATCGATGTGAGCGATTTCAGCCATTGTCCCAGAAGGGTCGTTGTCGTTGACCAAAGCCTCTCCAACGAGAACTTTATCGATTGCCATTATTGATTTACTCCAGTTTTTGTTTTTGTTTGGGCGCTTAGTACACAATAAATACCGTTTCCGGTATCAGAGCATAATTGACGGATCATCGGCGGTATCCACTAGCCTTCTCACCCGAAAAGGCCCCGTTTCGTTGTCCCCTCCCCGTCCTGTCACCGGAGCGCCTCCGGTCAGAATGAGTACCGTCCCCCACTCACGGACGCCCAAATCATATCATAGTCAAAACCCGGTTGGCTTTGCTCTTTGATTTAATGGAACCTTACGCCGGTTTGCATACAACGAATCCGTCAAATCACGCAGACTCACCCGATGGGTTTCGGGAATCATCTCCCTGTGACAGGGCCTCCGTGTCCCTGTCGTCACTCCACCCGTCGAGCCGAGCGGCCAGAACCCCCGCTAGGGTCAAGTCCGCCGTGGTTCCCGGGCTGAGACCGGTGCTCTTCCAAGAAGCATCCAGTTCCAGGAGCCTGGGCCGAAGAGTATCTGGAGTTTCAGCCCCGCAAAATTCATCGGCTAACTTTTTAACCGTACCACTAACTGACCTTGCAGCCTCTTCGCCGTGTACGCGAGCAATGTGAGAGTCCGGATAGCGCCCGAGAAGAGTCAGGAATACGCCGGCCGTCGCCCACCGCGCATCACCCCACTGGAGGCAAAGCGATTCCCACTGCGGCCGGGCTTCGGCAAAGACGATCGGAAACCCGTCTCGGTACTGTGCCGCGACTTGGTCTCGCTCGGCAGCCAGCGCCATGGCCTCCCGCAGGGTGATCTTCGGCCGCTCGCGGATATCGGCTTGCGGTGATCGCCCCAAACCCGCCGGCTGCATCAGTTGAATGGCTCGGTATACATCTCGCGCGTCATTGACCGTGGTTTCCGCCAGGACCGCCTCCACGCGCTGCTCCAGGCCCGGAGGACCCTCCCGGTAATAAGCGGAAACCAGTGGTGCTGTCAGCAGCAGGACTCCGAGATTGGTATTGCAGCCCGCCACGCCCCAGCTAGCCCGGGCTGCTTCGCGTATCTGCCGGCCTAAACTCCAGTCCGGTCGAGTAATCAGTTCGGCTGACGCCTGAGCGCTCTGTCGGAAGTCCTGACATGTTTTCCCGTGCCCTTCCCCATGCAGCCCGACGTTGCCCGGTTTCAGCGCCTGCAGATCCAACAGGCAGGCATACAGGAATTGCCGCGAGGTGAAACGCCAAGGAGGATCGTAATAGGCGCGCAGGTGCTTGGCCATCGGAATGCCTGTTCAGGAAGGCGTAGATCCTCCGTGGCAGCACTTCAGGAACCCTTCGATCAAAAGGTCTGAAATGTTTTCCGGATGGACCTGCTGCAGTCCCCGCCATGCCGGGATGCTGTTGACTTCGGTGACCCAAGCGACTCCTTGTCGATCGCGCATCAAGTCCACTCCTGCATACGGCATTCCCACTGCCGTCACTGCACGTTCTGCCAATTGAGCCAATTCTGGCTCTAGCGGAGCTGCGTGTCCCTGCCCTCCGTTAGCGATATTGCTGATCCAGTCCTCGCCCTCCCTTCGCATGGCCGCGACGGCTTGACCATCAATCACCAAAATTCGCCAGTCACAACTGCGGGATGAGACCGGCTCGATATATTCCTGCAAATAGTAGATTCCACGGGACAGATCGTAGTCAGGATGCGGGTCGTCCCGAGACAGGCGCTTCAGCCCTTTGCCCTGTGAGCCGAAGATGGGTTTCGCCACCACGTGCTGGTGAGTTTCGAACCAATTGTCCAGGAACTCGCGCATCTGCCGAACATCCCGTACCGCGAAAGTCCGAGGCGTTGGAACGTTGTGAAGTGCAAACAGGAAACTTGCACGGACCTTGTCCACACTGCGTTCGATCGCGCCGGCGTCGTTGTAGACCTTGACGCCCGAAGCTTCCAAGGCGTGCAGGATATCCAGGTAGAAGATGACCTCTTCTAGGCTTCCCCCTGGTACTTCACGGATGAATACTCCCGACGGCAGTTGGTCTTCAAAGCCGGGGATTCCGATTTTCGGTGCGCCGTTTTGTACTTCCAGGCGGCATTCCTGCAAGCGGACGAAATCACTTTCCAGGCCCTTCGCCTCCAAAGCCTGGCGGAGCTGGTGACCATGCCAGCCAGGTTGATCGGTCACGATGGCGTAGCGCCCGTGCTCGATCATTCCCTAAAGGATTGCTCCAGCAATTCGTGGTTGACCGCGCCAGCAGCGAAGGAGCGACCGGTCCGGATGTTATTGACTAAGACCCGGGCTGGACTGAATAACATCGGGTCAACCTGGAAGAAATCATGATCGTGTTCCTTGAACACTTTGGCGAATGGTTTGCCGTAATCGCGGGACGTGCTGCTCGGCAGCTCGGTCGCGAGCCTTTCCGCTTCTTCGTCTGTGGACTGGACGAACAGTTTGATCTGTCCGCCGAACAGGATCGCATCGTTCGTGCGCCCCATCATCTTCACCATGTCGGAATTGTCGAGTGGCGGGATCGGGGCGCTGCCAATGCCGTCTACCACGCAACTTAAGTCGAAGCCCAATTCATGCGCCTTGTGCAACCCGACCTCGAGAACCCGGCCGACCACCTGCACTGTCCCTGCGAGACTGGTGGTCGGCGTCAGGATCAAAGTCAGGTTGAACGGTTCGACTCCGCAGTCCCGGCAGATTTTTTCGCGCACTGCACGTGGTGGAATCTTGTCGACCTCCAGCACCAGCGCCGTGTAGATGTAGGAATCCTTGTAGCCGATCTTCTCGAACAGATCCTCCTTCTGTGCCATGCTGCGGGCCGGGCCAGATCCCAAGGCGTAAAAACCGCTTTCCTCATCGCTCAGCGACCATCCCGCGTATTGGCTTGCCAGACAGGCAAGGACTGGGTGTTGCGTGTGAACATGTATGGTCAGCGGCCAATCCCCCGATCCGCCATAAGTCAGCGTGGCCTGCCCCAGGCCCGCCATGCAAATTTCTGCGATTTGGCGCCCCGCCTCGATCCCGCCAATTGCATTGATACCGGCATCCACCACCCATATCCCTTCTTCCGTTGGAGATTCCACGATGCGCAGGCTCCACGCTTGATCGGAAAGAGAGCGAACCAGGGGTTCAACCTGGCGGTTGAGACTAATGGGTAACTTCATGTGCTGGGCTTCCGGGGGAAAACGAGTGAAGGGTATCGGGTTGCAGGTATGCCAAAACCTGATGGCTGAGATCCTCTAGGCCGGCACGAGCCTCGTCCGCATCGCGGTAACGGCCTCGTACCGTGCACAAGGGCTGTCCGGCATCGATACTGGTTCCGGTGTTCGGCAGATCAGCTGCCCCGTCCGGCCACTTCCAATTTGCCATGCCGGCAATCGGGCGTGGAGTATAGACGACCTGCATCCCTCGCACGCCTTCTCTTCGTTCTGAGTCAGGAATCAAGTGTCCGTCCGGGTCGCCGGTGAGACAGGTTTCGATGTGCGTGCTCATGTAATCGGAAGCAAAACGATCCGCGTAGAGCTCGCAAGTCGCCACCAATCTTGGATTCAAATCCACAAGTTGCACTTCCTTTTTAGGATCAACTATGAAATCGATGCCGCAGAGGCCAAGAAGATCAAGATCGCTCGCCAAGACTCGTACCGTCCATTGTACTTGCTCGAAAACCTCCGGTAAAACTTGAATCGGGCCAATCGCGCCGCTCCAAGCGTAGGGCGCATCCGTTCTTCCCGAAGGCAACAGCTGGCTGATTCCAATGACATGGGCTGCCCCTCCGGCTGCGAGGAAAAGCGCGGAATGCGGTTTGCCTGTGCATTGACGCTGCCAGTAGAAAGAATTCGAAGCATCTTGGAATCGCGAAGCCGGTTGCACATGGCATCCCCCTGCCCGGCCTTTTTGTTTGACGAGCCAGCCTTCTAAAGCACTTGGCTTCTGATCTCTGATTTCCGGCCCAGAGATTCCAAGTTTTTCCAAACGGTTCGATAACTGCGCAGGATCGGCGCACAGGCGAACGGTGTCGGGCAAATTGCCTAGAACCCGGACGCAGGATTGCAAACGATCCAGCAACTCCGGATGCGATTCAAAACCCGAGCCGTAGGCCAACAGGTCGTCCGGCTGGCTCCGTTGGCACACAATTTCCAGTATTTCCAAGGAGAACTGATCATCTTCCAGATTCGCCCGGATTACCTCATCGGCGTTCAGATCCGCATCGAGAAACCTGTCAATCGCCACGACCGGCCGCTGGCGGCGCATCGCCGCTTGGGCATGTGCCCGCACCGAAGCGGACAGCAGGAACAGTCTCCCGCTATTCCGCAGCACACTGACGCGCCACTTCGAAAGCGTGTTCGAAATGGAAATAAACCGGCTCTTCCGTCTCGCGCATCAGCTGAAGCAGCCGATGCTGGGTCTGGTACTTCACATTCCCGATGGCAAGCGCACCAATGCCGACCGCTCCGCTCTGGCAATCCTCGATCGAACTGCCGTCGTCCATTACCCCAAGGCCATGGATGCCGGATGGCGGGACCGCATTGACGTCGGCCGCCACTTTCAACCTGGGCGCATTGGCCATCTGTTCTTTCGATACCAACTGGATTCCCGCCGCTGCCGAGGCGAACACGACATCAGTTTCACCAAGGAGCTGATCCAACTGATCATTGGCTTCCCCGTCGACGGCCGAATCCGCGCCGTATTTCTGATTGCACAATTCGGCCGCACGGTCGCTTTTCTCTTTCTGGCGCCCCAGGATGGTGACTCGGGCTCCCGCATTTGCGGCGATGACCGCTGCTGCCGACCCGACTGGACCGGTTCCGCCAAGCGCCACGATGCGCTGGCCCGAAAGTCCCTCTCCATGCCCGTCGCGCAACGCTTTTTCGACTTTCGCCACCATTGCGGCTGCCGTCGTGAATGCTCCGCTGGGATCGGCAAATGCCGAGACCACGAATGGCGGTACCATGGATTTCTGGCACGTCTCCAGCATTTCCATTGCCTGATGCATGTCGCGCCCGCCAATGAACAGGCCGGTACGTTTGACGCCGTTCGGCCCTCGTGAAAATATCGCGTCTTCGACGAGGCCTTTGACTTCGTCGCTTTCCACTTGGATGTATGGAATGCAGGCGTCCCAGCCTGCATCGTATGCCATGTTGGCGTCAAACGGACTCAGGTTTTTCGCCGAAGTCAGCATGTGCAAAAGGTATTTCTTTTCCATGATTTTCCTTTTTTCAAGTTCTTGTGTTGGTTTTTTTCTCTTGGCGACGAGATTCTTCTTCCATTCCAGCGCCGACAGTCAGTTGGTGCCCGCGGTTGGAAGCTTCGACGATCCGGAGATCCAGATCCGGGTCAACAGGCTGAAGCTTCTTCGCCAGCGCATGAGCCTGGGTTTCGCTGTCAGTCAGGACAAATCCGGTCGGTCCCCAGGAACTTTGCCCAACGCCCTGAAAACCGAGCTGCTTGGCCTGTTTCAGGAGGCGGGTGATTTTTACGTGGAAAAAGCGTCCGCCTTGAGCTGGCGCGAAATAGTCTCCAATCTTGTCCTGCAACTCGCCAATCCCCTTGGCAAACTTTTCCAGATTGGATTCAAGCAGGGACGGCAAGACGTGCATCAAGGTCAAACGGCACAAATGTGCCGCATCTTCAGCGGGAAATTCAGGCAGATCGCCGAAGGCTCGGCGTTCCGCTTCGCCCGAAAGGCCCTCTTGGCTGCTACGCGCCATCAGTAGCAAGATCCGCCAATGTTCGGGAAATGGGTGCCGTGCGATTACCGGAGGAAGCGAACCATCGCTTCCTCGCCCGCCGTCGACCAGAAAGCCACCCTGTTCGAACGCACCAATGCCGATCCCGGAACGTCCGCCTCGGGCAAGTTTCTCTGCAATTTCATAAGGATTCAGATTTAACTTGTACAAATGGCTAAGAGCAGTGCCAACGGCCAAAGCCAACTGCGTGCCGGACCCCAATCCTGCATGCGGTGGAATTGCTTGATGAACTTCAATGCTGACCGCGCCTTCCTGCCCCATCATGCCCAACAAACGCTGGGCGTATTTGAGCGCGCGTTCCGAATCGGGTCCCTTGGCGGAGAATTCCGCACTGCGGGAGCAATGAAGACGGGTGCTGATCTCCTTCAGGCTAACGCCGATTCCACCAAAACGCCGGCCCAGACCGCCATTAAGGTCCAGAAAACCGAGATGCAGGCGCGCCGGCGCCTCGATTTGGATGATTTGACCCACTTGTCTTGCCTGAGAAAGGTTCGGCGAAAAAGTATACAGGAATTAGACCTTTTTAGGCCACCCAGGCCCGTGCATTCTGGAAAAGACGCAGCCAGGGAGCCTCTTCTCCCCACTCCGAGGGGTGCCAAGAATGCTGCAGGGTACGAAAAACACGTTCCGGATGCGGCATCATGATGGTGAAACGCCCGTCCGTGCTGGTCAACGCGGTTATGCCCTCTTCCGAACCATTCGGGTTGGCCGGGTAATCCTCCGCAGTAGCCTTTCCGTTGGCATTGATGTATCGCAGGCAGGCTGTTTCTTCCAAATCCGCCATGTTGCATTGTGGATCAATGCGCCCTTCCCCATGCGCGACGACGATCGGGAGGCGGCTACCAGCCATGCCTTGAAGCAGGATAGAGGGTGATTCCAGAACCTCTACTTCGCACAGTCTGGCTTCGAATTGTTCGCTGAGATTCGGCACGAAACGCGGCCAATGCCCTGCACCCGGGATCAGATCTTTCATTTGGGAAAGCAACTGGCAGCCATTGCAGACACCCAGCGCGAAAACTTCCGGCCGCTTGAAAAATTTCTCGAAAATCTCCCTTAGATCTTTGTGATACAAGACATTTTTTGCCCAACCCCCACCGGCTCCGAGAACGTCGCCGTACGAGAATCCGCCACAGGCAGCCAAGCCCGAGACATCATCCAGAAGGTGCGGATTCTGCTGGAGATCGTTCATGTGCAGGTCCCTGCAGACGAAACCGGCCCGGGAGAACGCGGCTGCCATCTCGAATTGCCCGTTGACGCCCTGTTCTCTGAGAATCGCGATGATGGGCGCTGTACCGGCTTGGATATAGGGGGCAGCGGGGTTTTCCCCTATTTCATAGGACAATTTGGAGAAAAGCGGCGGTGTGCTCCATTTCTTCCTGTTTTCGTGCTCGTTGCGAGCACATTCCTCATGATCCCGGCGCCGGGCGATTTCGTAACTGGTCCGGCCCCACAATTGCTCAAGTTCGGGTAATGCCCAAGTCCCGATTTCCTCACCCTGGCATCGCAATCGAAGCATTGGCTCGGTATCCGGGGCTCCGATCGGCCCGCAAGTGAGCCCGGCTTCCCTGAGTCGGTCCATGATTTCTTGCATTTGTGCGCCCCGAACCTGCAATACTGCGCCAATCTCCTCGTTAAACAGGTAATCCAACACTTCGCCCGTTTCGACTGGAAAATCTATTTCCAATCCCATGCGGCCAGCAAAGG
Organism: uncultured candidatus Poriferisulfidus sp.; assembly: GCA_965204575.1. Taxonomy (GTDB): domain Bacteria; phylum Pseudomonadota; class Gammaproteobacteria; order Poriferisulfidales; family Poriferisulfidaceae; genus Poriferisulfidus. The sequence goes on along the minus strand of OZ241993.1, from coordinate 1,472,457 downwards.
CGCATTCACAAAGGCAAGCCAGCAGCCCCCCGTCTGAGCGATCGTGGTAGGCCAGAATCGCATCTTCGTCCAGCAACGCCTGTATCTGATCGAAAAAAGCAGCCAGAAGCGATGGATTGTCGACGTCCGGAGTCTCCGAGCCGGTCTGACCGTACACTTGTGCCAATGCCGAGCCTCCGAGACGTCGTTTAGAGCTCAAGGACACCAGCAACAAGCACGAATCGGCCATATCTTGCAATTGCGGCGTGGCATGTCGGCGTACGTCCTCCACTGAGGCAAACGCCGAAACAACCAGCGAGACCGGAGAAGTCACTTGCTTGCCTTCCCAAGTTGCCTGCATGGACAAGGAATCCTTGCCGACCGGGATTGCGATGCCGAGTTTGGGGCACAGGTCCATGCCAACCGCCTCGACCGCTTCATACAGTCCGTAAAGTGCTTCTGCTTCGGAACCCGCAGCCATCCAATTCGCAGACAGGCGGATCCGGGCTCGGTCTAGCACCTTCACGCTGGCTAGATTAGTGAGGGCTTCTGCCACCGCCATGCGCGCGGAAGCCGCTGGGCGATGGACGGCCAAGGTCGGCCTCTCCCCCATTGCCATGGCTTCTCCCTTGACTCCCTCGAAATCACAGGCCGTCACTGCCGCATCCGCAACCGGAACCTGCCAGGGCCCGACCATCTGATCCCGAACCGTCAAGCCTCCTACCGAGCGATCTCCAATCGTAATCAGGAAAGACTTGGAGCCCACGCAAGGCAATGTCAGTACACGCTCTATCGCCTCCGAGAGCTCAATGTCCTTCAGGTCCAGCGGCACATCCGGGCAATCCACCGAAGGCACGGCTATATCCATCTTGGAGGATTCCCCGAACAAGAGCGTCAAGGGCACGTCTGCTGCAGTTTCTCCGAAATGCGGGTCTTTCAAGCGCAATTGGCCGTCAGCAGCAGCTTGGCCAACTATCGAGAATGGGCATCGTTCCCTACGGCACAGTTCGGAAAAGTTCTCGATCGCTTCGGCCCGGATCGTGAGCACATAGCGCTCCTGCGACTCATTGCACCAAATTTCCCGTGGCGACATCCCGCTGTCTGCACATGGGATCTCGCGCAAATCCAACTCTGCGCCACCCAGTTCTCCGTCAATCAGTTCCGGAATGGCATTGGAGAGCCCGCCTGCACCCACATCGTGCAAAGCCAGAATCGGATTGTCTGTTCCCCATGCCGTGCACTGCTCAATGACTTCTTGGGCGCGACGCTGCATTTCAGGATTGCTGCGCTGTACCGAAGCGTAATCCAGTTCTTCGTCTCCTGCTCCCGTATGCTGCGATGATGCGGCCCCACCCCCCAAACCAATCAACATCGCCGGACCTCCCAGAACCACGATCAAAGCCCCTTCGGGAATCGGCTGTTTCTGCACATGATCCTTGCGGATGCTGCCAACGCCTCCCGCGATCATGATTGGTTTGTGGTAGCCGAATACCTTGCGCCCCGCAGGTGCAGGTGCTTCACCTTCCAAGGTACGAAAGTACCCAGCCAAGCATGGCCGGCCAAACTCGTTGTTGAAGGAGGCTGCTCCGATTGGGCCTTCGATCATGATGTCCAGCGGTTGGGCCATGCGGGGCGGATGCTCCCGGGACAAATCCTCCCAAGGCCGCGGCCATGTGTCGAGATTGAGGTTCGATACCGTGAACCCGCATAGGCCCGCCTTCGGGCGCCCTCCCCGGCCGCAGGCGGTTTCATCGCGAATCTCTCCCCCGCTGCCCGTCGCAGCACCTGGGAATGGAGAAATGCCCGTCGGGTGGTTGTGCGTCTCCACTTTGATGACCATTCCGTAGTCATCGTCGATGGCCTCCCATGCGCGAGTCTTCGGATCAACTGCAGAACGGCGGCTACGGCCTAGGTCAAGTACTGCGGCATTGTCGCGGTAGGCCGACAGAGTCCCGTCCGGCGACACGGCATGCGTATGCTGGATCATTTCGAACAGGCTCTTCGGCATCGGTTTCCCATCAATCGTCCAGCGTGCATTGAAAATCTTGTGTCGGCAATGTTCAGAATTAACTTGGGCGAACATCATCAATTCGGCATCCGTGGGATCCCGCCCAAGCTGGTTATAAGCCTGGGTCAGATATTCGATATCTGCCTCGGAAAGGGCCAGACCATAGGCTTGGTTGGCCTCGTGCAGTGCTTCGGCGGGCTGAGAGCCTAGGGAGATCCGCTCAAGCGGGGCTGGCTCCGGATGCTCAAAAAGCTTCTCGCACTGTTCTCGGTGAGCCAAGATCGATTCGGTCATCCGATCATGCAGCAAGGCAACTTGTTCCGGTGAGGCATGATCCACGCCTTGCAGGCGGTATTCCACCCCTCTCTCCACTCTTAGAACAGCGGTCAGTCCGCAATTCCGGACAATTTCAGTGGCCTTACTAGACCATGGCGAGATCGTGCCAAGCCGCGGGACAACAAGGACTGAGGGACCTGAGGTCGGCTCGTCTACGGCCGGCGCGTAGTCCAGGAGCCCTGCGAGGATTCCCTCCTCAGTTGGGTCGAGAGCCCGCTCACAGTCCACAAAATGCAGGAAACGTGCACTGGAAACCTGCCCGTGGCCATGTGCCTGGAGGCGGACATTGAGCCTGTGCCGGGAATGATCGGTCAGCGCCTTGCCGCCGGGGTAAGAGCATACAGGCATGAAAATGACGGCCGGAGGATCGGTTCGTACGGATAGGCAGGCGAACTCCATGCCTATTATGGCGCTTCACGAATTTGTGTGGAAATCAGGGGGCGAGCCCCGGTAGTTCCACTGCATCGTTGACGGATCATCGGCGGTGTCCACTAGACACTCATAGAAGAATGCCCCCGCTTCGTTGTCCCCTCCCCGTCCCGTCACCGGAGCGCCTCCGGCCAGGAGCCTGTTCAATCCCAGGTCCAGGATGTTTCGTGTGGCGTTGATGTCCGCATTGTCCGTGTGTCCGCAGGCTTGGCACTTGAAGTGCGCCTGCTCCTTCCGGTTGTCCGCCTCCACGTGCCCGCATTCCGCGCACGCCCGGCTGGTGTTCCGCGCCGGCACCCGGATCAGGTCCGCTGCCTTGTACTGAAGGAAACGGTCCACCATCCCCATGCAGGAGGACTGCGCCATCTTCCGGTTCAGCGCGGACTTCGCCTTGACGTTTTTTCCGGGCTTCTCCCTCGTCCCCCGCGCCGAGCGCCGCATCGCCTGCACGTCCAGGTCCTCCAGCACGATGTGCTGGAAGTTCCGAGCCAGGTCCGCCGAGGCCTGATGGCTGAAGTCCCTGCGGATTTCCGCCGCCTTGCGCTTCGCCTTCGCCGCGCGCAACTGCAACCGTCGGCGCCGGTTCGAGGCTATCTTGACCACCCGCCCAGACTTCGTGCGCACCGGCTCCCCGTCAGAGTCCTTCAGTTCGATTCGTTCCCGGCGGCTCGCCCGCCACTGGTAGTGCCGCGCCCGCGCCTCGTACTTCCCGATCCGCTTGTACGGAATCTCGATCAGCCTCCGCCCGCCGCTCCAGGCTCCCGCGATGTTCTCCGAGTTGCGGTCAATCCCGCAGACCCCACCGTGCCAGCGCCAGTCCGGATCTTCCACCTCCCACAGCACCGACACGTACCACTTGTCCAGTTCCCGGTACACCACCGCAACCTTGGCCTCGCCGCCGTCCCAGGGGTCCGCCCCCCGCGTGCGCGATTGCGCCTTGCGGTTCATCCGAATCCAGCCGACCTTCGGCACCCAAAGCCGCTTTTTCTTCACCTTCACGTTGTACGGGATCGTAAATGACTCCCGGCTGACGCCCTTGACCTTAAAACGGGGGAATCCGGCCTGTTTGCCGCACTTGCCTTCCCGAATCCGCCGGGAGAAATGCGCGAACGCAGATGCTAGGGGAAACGCGCCCGAACTGCGGGCAATGGGAAACGACAGTTCCCGCAACCACTCGTGGCCTTCCTTCGTTCTCAGCCGCGTGAACCGAGGGCCAAAATCAAACTGCGAAACCCCCGGTCTTTCCCTCTCGCCGGCCTCGAAACGCTTGTATTCCCGGATCTGGTTGGCCAGCAGTTCGTTGTAGACGAACCGCCCGGCTCCGCACAGCCGCGTGAACTGCCGCTCCTGCGCCTGGTTCGGATACAGACGGTAGCGGGAGGCTCGGTGCATGATCGTGTACTCTATCACGACTTTCCACACAAAACCTCGAAGCCCCCCTATTATCTCGTATAATGGTTCCAGATGACTTGGGGGTGACCTGGCTTCGACGGCGGTTACTAAATCCAAGGCGCATGCCGAGGCGGCAACGACCTCGTAAAAAACGGTTGCGAAAAAATTAGTTGCCAACGACGACAACTACGCACTAGCCGCTTAATCCCGGCTAGTCATCCTTTCGGGAGATGCTTGTGGACCCCGATATGGATGTCGACTACACAAGATCGCCGTTCGGTCTGTCTGGAGCCGAAAGGTTAAAGTCAACATGCAGGCTGGTGATCATCGGGCCCTGTCCGTCGGGTGTTGATCGCGAGACAAAAGACGGTGCTAAGCATGTAGGGCCGAAGAGGAGGAACTGCCGGACGCGGGTTCGATTCCCGCCACCTCCACCACTCCAGATTCTTTGCAAGGTTGCGCTCGGTAATTCGATATACTGTGCGCCACGCTGATCTCCCTGTATAGCCTCGGTCGACCCATGACGTTCGTCGTTCTTGAAGACTGCATTAAATGTAAATACACCGATTGCGTGGAAGTCTGCCCGGTCGAATGTTTCCACGAAGGCCCGAATTTCCTGGTAATCGACCCCGAAGAGTGCATCGACTGCGCCCTATGCGTGCCGGAATGCCCGATTGATGCCATCGTGCCAGAAAAAGACATTCCCGAGGATCAGCAAGAGTTCCTCCAGATTAATGCCGACCTGGCCAGCGAATGGCCGGAAATCAGCCGCCAGAAACCTCCTCCACCTGATGCGGACGAGTGGCGTGGCAAGCCCGGAAAAAGAGCGTTGCTCGAACTCTGAATGAGGCGAATCGCCTGCCCTTTGCATATGCCGCTTGGGGGCTATTGCGCCCAAGCCATCCTGGAACACCATGCGGCAGCCCTGCCGGACCTGACTCGCCTTGCGATCCTGGTGCCGAATGTCACATCGGGCCGAGCCTTACGGTCGGCGTTGCTCAACGGCGCCGAACCTAACCACCATGGCTTACTGCTGCCTCCTATCCTGACTTTCCAGGCATGGGCACGGCAGCACAGCCGCTTCAATGGCACGGAGAACCATCTATCCGAACTGCTGGACCTCGTGGCCGTCCTGCAAAAAAGCGAGACCTTGCGGTCGCTAGAGCAAGCGAACTCCTGGTCGCTTGCCCGCGAGATGATGGAATTGTTCGATCAGCTTTGGCTCAACGAGGTTTCACTGCCATCAGATCAGGAAGAGTTGACTTCACGACTTCAGGATTCCTACCGTATTGCCGACGAACCTCCTGAGCAATTGGGCAACGAAGCTCGCATCATTCATCTGCTGTGGACCGCCTGGAGCAAAGGTTCAGGGAATTTCCTCAGTTCGGGGAAATACTACCGCGAGGCTTTGCGACATCTGGCTCCCCCTCTGGAAACGGAAGCCATCTATGTCTGCGGCCATGACCGGCTTGCGGCAGCAGAAATCGAGGCGCTCAAGCAATTGGACCAGGAAATTCCCGTCTCCATCTTCACCCGATCGCAGTCCCTCATTGCCCTGGATGCGGAAGCGCCTGCTGCCAGCAACCCGCCCTCTCCCTATGCTACCGTTCTTCAAAAGGCTTTCGCGCAGGAAAAATCCACCATGGTCGAACGCGCGCAAGCCTGTCTGCTGGATTGCCCGCAAGATCCGCTAAAGGGCAGACTTTCCACGTTCGTCGCAGAGCAGGCGGAGCCCCACGCTCGTGGAATCGATATCCAGATCCGGCGCTGGCTCAAGGAAGGGCACCGGAATATTGGTTTGGTCACAGAGGACCGGAAGCTGGCACGCCGGGTTCGCGCCCTGTTGGAGCGTGCCGGCATTCAGATCCGGGACTACGCCGGTTGGGCGCTTTCCACCACGAGCGCAGCCAGCATGGTCGCGCGATGGCTCGAATGTCTGAACGAGGATTTTCACTACCTGGCGCTTCTGGACATTCTCAAGTCTCCGTTCGTGCGCCTGAAGGGAACCTCCGGCGAGCCAGAACAAATCGGGGATTTCGAACAACTTCTGCATCGCAGCAATATTCACAATGACTTGGAAAACTACCGCCGGATCGCGGATGGAGAGCCCGACTGGCTGGACATGCTGGATCAAGTCGAGCAAGCCGCCCGCCCCTTACAGGCGCTGCGCGAATCTACCGGCGGAGAGTATATGGAAGCCCTGCTGGAAAGCCTAGACCTTCTGGGCTGCCGGCCTTGTCTGGCGAGCGACGAAGTCGGGAAACAGGTTTTATCGGAACTGGACCGCATGTGTTTTCAGTTATCGCAGAACGAAGTCCGGCTACCGAAATCCCAATGGGATGCCCTTTTGCGCTGGACGCTGGAACAACAGAACTTCCGGCACAGGTCCTCCCAAGATTTGGTTTCCCTGATTAACCTCAACCATGCCCATCTCGCCCAATTTGATCGCCTGATCGTCGCCGGCATGGACTCCCGTCACTATCCGGGCACGGATTCCTCTTTCCTCGTATTCAATGACTCGGTTCGTGGCGATCTGGGGCTGCCCACCCGCACCGAACTCAAGAAACTGGATTTACAGCGATTCCTGTCCCTGATTCTGTCCGCCGAACTGGTTCTCCTGGCTTACCAGAAAACTGATCAGGATGAGCCGCTCCTGCCAAGCATCTGGTGGACCCAGATCGACGTGTTCCATCGCCTGGCATACAAGCGCCTGGCATACAAGGACTCACTCAAAGACCTGTCCTTGCCTATGCTCAGCCTGCATCCAGATGCCTGGGTACGGCCTCTCGGGCTTCAGATTCGCGAAACTGCTTCCGAAATCATGCCGCATCCTCCCGCCAGCCCAGACCTGCTGCCAAAAAATATCTCGGCCAGTGGGCATCAAGCCTTGGTCGATTGTCCGTACAGCTTCTATGTCCGCGACATGCTCCGCATACGGGAAACCGACATGATCCGCGAGGAAATGGACAACATGGAGTTTGGCCGCTATGTCCACCGGTGCCTGGAAGCTTTTCATTCCGGTATTCCCGGCACCCCGGGACCCTGGCGAGGCTCGATCAGCGGACATGAGGCCGCTGCGTTCGAACTGTTGCAGGAAATCGGCACACATTTCATGGAGCGACTGACCCCCAGCCTTTCGAACGTCGTTTTCCTGGAGCGCTGGAGATCCATTGTTCGTCACTACATCAATCTTCAGAAATCTATTGAAAACCATCAGGTTATTATTGAAATCGAAGAAAAGATGGAGAATAGGGTTGATGACAGCCTAATGCTTTGCGGCCGCATTGACCGAATGGATAAGGACAAGGACGAGAATCGCATCGTGATCGACTATAAGACGGGCTCTAGAAAGGTTTCCGAAGATGAAGTGCAAAGTGGCGAGCAGGTTCAACTGACCAGCTACGCGCTGATGGCAGAACCCATCGAACGAGCAGAGTACTGGTGGTTGAACCAAGATCCAAAGAAAGGGAAACCTCTGACGTCCGTGGAAGGAGAATCTCTGGAAGCGCTCAGCCAAAAAGTGCACGGCCGGTTACGTGAAATGTTCCAGGATTTGCGTGCAAGCCATGAAATGCCGGCTCATGGCGACGAAGCGACCTGTGCTTATTGTTACGCACAGGGAGTGTGCCGCAAAGATGTGGAAATCGGGAATTCCGTGTAGCGGATCCTTTCCGGCTGTCAACCGGCGGCGATAGGTTTTAAGATGCCGCCTCTCGGTCCGCCGCGGTTCCTGATCCGAAAGAATTAGTTTTTACGCCCAACTCTTCGAGCGTCTTGCATAGCAGAAGAAGATCTTCCAGCGACTGAGCTTTTCCCTGTGGCCGGCGGAGCAGGTAGGCCGGGTGGTAGGTGGGAATAACGGGGATTCCCGATTTTGACATTTCGAACACGGTACCACGCATCCGACCGATGGGCGTCTCTACTTCTAGGAGATTATGTGCTGCCACGGCACCCAGCGCCAATATGACTTTTGGCTGAATCAGCTCAATTTGGCGATCCAGGTAGGGTCGGCATGTCTCCGCCTGCTCCGGTGTCGGGTTTTCATTGTTCGGCGGACGACATTTCAGGATATTCGCAATGAACACCCGATCCCGGCTCAATCCGATTGCTTCCAGCATGCTGTCCAGTAGTTTCCCGGCTCGACCAACGAATGGTTCTCCCTGGGCATCTTCATCTGCTCCGGGAGCCTCACCAATTAACATCAGGTCTGCGTTTTCATTCCCCACGCCGAAGACCGTATTCTTCCGGGTCCGGTGCAATTCACACAGCACACACCCCGAAACCTCCTTGCGCACCACACGCCATTTGCGAAGATGCTGTGCATTGGCGTCGAGCGTCAGGGTCGTGGTGGACTTCTCCTCTTCTATCTCTTCAGCGGCCTCAAGTGCCGTCAATTCATCGTCTCCCTGCGATTCTTTCGCTGCTCCATCTGCTGCATTCTGATCTCGATGGCTCCATCGGCTCAGGCCTAACTCTTCGAGGTGTGGGTCACTCGGCATGATTTTGCTGTCGGAGATCAGGCTCTCACCTTATATGTGATCCAGCTGCGGATGCATTCGGCCAGGTTCCCGGATCAGCTTCCCAAGTGCATTCAGGTACGCATGTGCAGAAGCAATGACAATATCCGTGTGCGCGCCTTGTCCATTGACCACCACGCCATTTTTTCTCAGGCGCACGGTCACCTCGCCCTGGGCATCCGTCCCGGTCGTGATGTTATTGACCGAATACAGCTGCAACTCGGACTCTGAATTGACGATATCCTCAATCGCTCTGAAGGATGCGTCGACAGGTCCTCCCCCGGAGGCCTCCCCCTCGAATTGCTCACTGTCCCGTGCCAAGGTGACACGCGCCACAGGCGTTGTTCCGACTTTCGAAGTGACTTCAAGGTCAACCAGTTGATAAACCCCTTGATCCGATGAGTCGGTGTCCACCAGCGCCAATCTCCGCAGATCATCGTCATAGATTTCATGCTTGCGGTCTGCCAATTCCTTGAAACGGGCGAAGAAGGAATCCATCTCGTCACCCTCGATCAGGATGCCGAGCTTCTGGATACGATCCATGATGGCGCGCCGTCCGGAATGTTTCCCCAAGACGATTCGATTGTCGGACCAACCCACATCCTGAGCACGCATGATTTCATAGGTTTCCCGGTATTTGAGCACGCCGTCCTGGTGAATACCGGATTCATGCGCAAATGCATTGGCTCCCACGATTGCTTTATTCGGTTGTACTGGAAAACCCGTCACACTGGAAACAAGGCGTGAAGTCGGCACGATCTGGGTCGTGTCGATCTCAGTATCGCAATCAAACACGTCTTGGCGCGTACGCACGGCCATGACGATCTCTTCAAGTGAGGCATTCCCTGCCCGCTCTCCCAAACCGTTGATCGTGCATTCGACCTGGCGGGCGCCGTGACGCACAGCCAACAGAGAGTTGGCAACAGCCAAGCCCAGGTCGTTGTGGCAGTGAACCGAAAACACGGCCTGATCCGAATTCGGGATGCGTTCGATCAATTCTCCCACCAATTCGCCAAACTGGAATGGCAGGCTGTATCCCACCGTGTCTGGAATATTGATAGTCCCGGCCCCTGCCGCTATTACCGCCTCGACGATTCGGCACAGGAAATCCCGTTCCGAACGCCCGGCATCCTCCGGAGAGAATTCCACATCGTCGGTATATTTTCGAGCCCGTTTTACCGCCGCCACGGCATGCTCGATCACCTGTTCCGGTTGCATATGGAGCTTTTGCTCCATATGAATTGGAGAGGTCGCGATGAATGTATGAATGCGAGGGCGTGCGGCCGTCCTCAGTGCTTCCCCCGCCCGGTCGATGTCCTTGTCCAAGGCACGCGCCAGCCCGCAGACCGTACTGCTGGTGACCGCTTTTCCGATCTGCTTAACGGATTCGAATTCGTCCGGGCTGGCAATCGGGAACCCCGCTTCAATGACATCAATACGCATTTTTCCCAAGGCACGGGCGATATTCAACTTCTCGTCCCTTGTCATGGAAGCCCCGGGGCTCTGCTCACCGTCCCGGAGTGTGGTGTCGAAAATGATCAACTTGTCCATTTCTGGATCTTCCCTTGGCTTTGGCCCCACTATTGCGGGGGCATTGGGTCAACTGGTTTAGGCGTTTTACGCGCCGAATCGGTTGTAGAGTCGTGTGGTTCTGCCGCTATCGCGGCAGCAGGAAAGCAGACCGAAGCAAAGCAACACGGTGCGAAACCGTGTCGGGGTAATGGAAATCGTACGAACTTTTAATCATGGTGTCAGTCGGTACGGCCTCTAGAATAACCCATTTTCGATTTTTCCGCCAATGAGAATCGGCAAATACCTGCTCGCAGGGTCGCAGGAGACTCCAAATCAGGCGAACGAGGGCCGCCGGCGGTGGTAGTGCTTGACGTCGCGGAAACTTTCGCCGCCTTCGTCGGCACCAGATCCCAAATACAACTCCTGCACGTCGGCCCGCCCCATCAGTTCCTCGGAAGGCCCACGCAGCATGACGCGCCCGTTTTCAACCACATAGGCTTCAGTTGCGTACTTGAGCGCGATCCGGGCATTCTGCTCGGCAACCAGGAAGCTCACCCCTTCGTTCTTGTTGAGGTTTTGTACGATTTCGAACACTTCTTCAACCAACTGAGGAGCAATACCCATCGACGGTTCGTCAAGCAGAATAAGTTTCGGTCGCGACATCAAGGCCCGGCCAATGGCGACCATCTGCTGCTCGCCGCCGGAGGTGAAACCGGCTTCACTTTTCCTGCGCACTTTGATGCGAGGGAAGTATTCGTAGACCAGTTCCAGATCCTTTTTCGCCTGCGCACGGTCTTCGTGGATGAATGAGCCGGTCATCAGGTTCTCTTCCACCGTTAGATGCGAGAAGCAGTGCCGCCCCTCCAACACCTGTGAAACGCCGCTTTTCACCAGATCATATGCACTCATTCCCGCGGTATCTTCACCGAGAAGCTCAATCGAACCCTTGCTGATCTCGCCGCGTTCAGCCGGCAACAAGTTGGAGCATGCCTTGAGGGTTGTCGTCTTGCCGGCTCCGTTGGCGCCCAGCAACGAAACGATGGCGCCCTTCTTTACCTGCAGGCTGATGCCGCGCAAGGCCAGAATCACGCGGGCGTAAGTAACTTCAATATTGTTGATGGAAAGCAAGACATCAGTCATGATTCTAGCTCCAGTTGTGTGGGGCTGGGTCTGAGGCGAAGCGGAACACGCTTGGCGTCAGAGGCAACCTTTTCTACAAATCGCCCCTCTAGAGGGAAGAGGTCGGGCGGGGGTTGCCCCCCGCCGTTCCTCTGAATGCATACCGCTTCGATTAGACGTCGAAGTCGTCGCGCTGTGCAGGATCGTTGCAATCACGCGGGGTAATCCCCTCGTTCTCGATTGCATTTTCTGCCTTGGCATCGATGATGGCTTGAGAAAGCTCAACGTCACCATCAATCCAGTCACTTGCGACTTCCCACTTCGTCTCGGCATATACCCAACGCATGAACTTGGCCTGGTGGCCGCCTACATGGTCCATGCAGTTGGTGATGATTTCCGGAACCAGACCGTTAGCGCCCAACTCGGTCAGGCGTGCAGTATCCAGGTTCAGGTTCTCAAAGCCCCAGCGCACCTGAGCGGAGTTGACATCAGCCCCGAAACGAGCCTGTGCAACGCGAACCGCCTCTAGGTGGATGACACCAGCCATCACGCCGAGGTTCCAGTAGTTGGAACCAATACGGGATTTATCTTCGAGGTCACCCTTGCCTTGGTCATACAGCTTTGCCACGATCTCGTCAATCACCTTAGCCACACGACCCGTCGGGTGCGTGGTAATGGCCTGGTAACCGTTGGCGGAAGAGCCAGCCGGCTTGACGTCACCGTCGTCGTTGCTCCAGATGTTGCCGATCAGGTTGGAAATCGGGAAGCCCATGCGGACACCAGTCTGCATGGCAACCGGATTCATCACACCCCAGCCACGCAGCACCACGTAGTCAGGCTTCGAGCGGCGGATTTTCAGCCACTGTGAAGTCTGCTCGTTGCCCGGATGGGGAACTTCGATCGCTTCAGATGAGCAATTGTGCTTCTCGCAAAGCATGTGCGTGAACTCAACTGCCTCACGGCCATAAGTGGAACCGTGGAACAGTAGGACGATCTTCTTGCCCGCCAGATTCTCCATGCCGCCTTCCAACTCGCCGATGTAGGCGGTGATGATGGAATGCTCGTCATAGGTGTTAATACCTGGCATGAAGTAGTACGGGAAGACGTCACCACGCTGACCTTCGGTACGGCCGTGGTTGACTGCGATGATGGCAATCTTATCCTTACGGCCCTGCGCGACTAGAGAAGTGGAGATACCCACGGACAGAGGATCGAAGAACAGAGCTTGCTTGCCCTGGAATTCTTTCTGCCGGTGATAGCACTCCACGCCCTTTTGGTCGTTGTAGTTGGTCTCACACTCATTCCAGATGATATTCATGCCACCAACACCGCCTTCGGTCATGTTCATCAATGTGTAGTAATCGATGATTCCACCGAAGTAGCCGGTGCCACCCGTTGCGTACGGCCCCACTCGATAGACCGGCATGGGGATGTAGACGTCCCCTTCGGCCATCACTGGAGCGGTCGCAGACATGGCGGTGGCCATAGCGAGACCCGTTATCCAAATTTTGGTTTTCATAATTTCTTTTGCCCTCCTATAAGAGGCTTTTTAGTTATGGCTTGCAGTTAACTGCTTTTCAGCAAGCCCCTTTGTACACCCAAACTTCCCTTTTAGCAAGTGCTCTGAGAGAGATTTGGGAGTAGTTCTTGAAAATCAATAGGTTAGATTTTGTCTTTGCGGCCCCGGCGCACGTCAGTGCGGAAATGGCCAAGTTCGCAATTTCTGCTTCGCCGTTGCCCACAATGCGGCCAGTCCACCCGGCTCGCGAATCAGCAACGCGATAATCAGGATGCCATACGTGATCTTGGCGACATTGTCCACCACTGCGGTATCAAAGGCCCCTTTGAACAGGTAGTCGCCCGCCCAGGAAAAGAGGATCGGAAATTCGTACACCAGGACGGTGCCGTAGAACGATCCCGCAATCGAGCCGAGCCCGCCGATGATCGCCATGAACAGGATCTCGAACGAGCGGTTCATCTCGAAGGTGCGGATTCCCAACACCTGCAGATAGGCATAGCAGAATAGTGCCCCACCCACGCCGCAATAGAAACAACTGACAAAGAACGCCAGCATCTTGGTGCGTATCACCGGGATGCCAATCACGCTGGCCGCGATGTCCATGTCGCGGATCGCCATGAAGTTCCGTCCGGTCGCACTTCGCATCAGGTTTTTGGCAAATAGCGCAAGCGCAGTGACAATGCCAAGTGACAGCAGGTACTTGGCCTCGAAGCTGGCCATGTCCACGTTGAAGGTCTCCCCGATCCCGAACAAGTTGAAGTGATGGTCCGGCAGGGTGACCGTGGCAGTCGCATAGTTCAGGAAGTACGGATAGGAGCGGAAGAACCACAGCGCGAAGTACTGCGCCGCCAATGTCGATACCAGCAGGTAGAAGCCTTTGATTCGGATGCTGGGCAGGCCGAAGATGATGCCGATCACGCCGGTCACCGAACCTGCCAGGATCATCGCCAGTGGCAGATTCATCCACTCCGGGCTGCGCAACATGATGTTGAATGTGAAGAATGCGCCAAAGCACATGAAGCCGGCCGTGCCGAGCGACAACTGCCCGGTCATGCCGGTGAGAAGGTTCAGGCCGAGTGCGGCGGTGCCGTAGGCCAGGATCGGAATCAAGTGGGCTGCCAGCCAATAGTCGCTGGCGATAAAGGGCACGACGAAGACCATGAACAGCATGAACACGGCCATCGCCCATTTGTCGAAAGGAATCGGAAAGAGCTTCCGATCCTCGATATAACTGGTAATGAACGTGCCGGTTTCGCGATAAATCATGGCTAGACTCGCTCGATGGTTTTCAGGCCAAACAATCCAGATGGCCTAAACAGTAGGAAGACCAGCGCGATGAAATAAGAGAACCAGGTTTCAATGCCCTGCACGCCTATCAAGTCGCCCAGATAAATCTCGCCCAGTTTTTCACCAACCCCGATGATCAGGCCGCCGACGATAGCGCCGGGAATCGAAGTCAGGCCGCCAATCAGAATCACCGGCAACGCCTTGAGTACCGCTTCCACCAGCGTGAACGACACACTGACCCGTTCAGCCCACAGCAGGCCCGCGATCAGTGCGATGATGCCGGTCACGGCCCAGACCAAGGCCCACACCCGGGACAATGGGATGCCCACCGCCATGGCGGCCAAGTGGTCGTCGGAGACAGCGCGCAGCGACATTCCGGTCCGGGTCTTCTGGAAGAAGACGGCCAAGATCAAAATCATGGTGCCCGCCACGATCGTGGCAAAGATGTCGAACTTGGATATCAGAATGTCCAGCCATTCAATGTAATCAACGACGAAAATCGTCATGTTGACCGGATCCAGCAGCGCCAGGTCCAGGAAGTCGGCCAACTGCAGGCCGTGGATTGCGGAGTCCCACATGTATTGGGCCAAGCCTTCGATCAAGATCGCCAGACCGACCGTTGCCATGAACAGCGACAGCAGCGACTGGTTGGCCAGCGGGCGCATCATGAATCGCTCCACGAGAATCCCGAACACCACCATGGTGCCCGTCGAGACGGACAGTGCCACCCAGAAATTCACGCTGCCCTCGGTTAGCTTGACGAAAGTCAGCGCCGCGAACAGCAGCATGGTGCCCTGCGCGAAATTGAAAATCCCGGAGGACTTGTAGATCAATACGAAGCCGATCGCCACCAACGAGTACATGACGCCGGACATCAATCCGCCGACGATCAACTCAGTGAAAAAGACCCAGTCGAAACCCATGCTCGTTTCCCTCAGTGCGTCACGCCCAGATAGGCATCAATTACATCTTGGTTGTTCTTGACTTCGTCCGGAGAGCCATCCCCGATTTTCGCGCCATAGTCCAGCACCACCACGTGGTCGGAAATGTCCATCACCACGCTCATGTCATGCTCGATCAGAACGATGGTGGTCCCGTACTCGCGGTTGATCTCAAGCGCGAAGCAAGACATGTCCTTCTTCTCTTCCAGGTTCATGCCAGTCATCGGCTCGTCCTGCAGCAGCATGGTCGGTTCGGCTACCAGTGCCCGGGCCAGCTCGACACGCTTCTGCAGGCCGTACGGCAACTTGCCGACCGGTGTCTTGCGGATGCCCTGCAGGTGCAGGAATTCGATGACTTCCTCGACCGCCTTGCGATTTTCCACCTCTTCGCGGCGGGCCCGGCCAATGTTCAGACCCTGCTCGATCCAGGTGGAGCGGATCTTCATGCAGCGGCCGGTCAGGATGTTCTCCAGCACGGTCATGCCCTGGAAAAGCCCGATGTTCTGGAACGTCCGGGCCATGCCCAACTGGGCGATCTGCCGCGGGCGCATCTTGGTACAGTCCTGCCCCTTGAAGACGACTCGGCCTTCCTGTGGGACATAGACCCCGTTGATGACGTTCAGCATGGAACTCTTGCCGGCGCCGTTGGGTCCGATGACGGCACAGATCTCGCCCTCCGCCACATCGAAACTGATGCCGTTCAGCGCGGTCACGCCGCCGAACGCCAGAGTGATGTTGTCAATTTGCAGGATCGGGTTTCCAGCGGCCATCTCAAACGTTCCCCAAAGGTACGGTGTAGGATTCCTCGTCCACCGGGTCCGTATAAGTGTACTCCAACGCGTCGCTGTACAGCGCGTCGATCAACCCCCGGTGCTTCTCCTCCACTTCATGGCAACGCAATTTCCGGGTTGGCGTCACCTCGCCGGCTGAGGCCATGAATTCGCGGTTCAGGATGGCGAAGCGGCGGAATTGCATGCTCGAGGTTTCTGGATCTTCGGCGAGGTCTTCGTTGACTTTCTGGATATATTCGCGGACCATCTCCTGCACCGAGGCGTGAGCCGAGAGGTCGGCATAACCCGTGTAGCGCAGGCTGCGGCGGTCCGCCCAGGTCCGGGTGATCGTGCCGTCAACCGTCACCACTGCGACCGGGTAGTCCCGCCCGTCTCCGATGACGATGGCCTGCTTGATGTATTCGAACGAACGCAGACGGGTTTCCAGCATGTCCGGCGCAAACGCACCGCCACCGTTCAATGTCCCCATACGGGCGATCTGTCCATGCACGTGCAGACGCCCCTGGTCATCCAGGTGGCCGGCGTCATGAGTTCGCACCCAGCCGTCCTTGATGCTGTCAGCCGTTGCCTCCGGATTCTTGTAGATCCCCTTCATCTGCCCCGGCCCACGGAACCATATTTCGCCATTTTCAATACGCACTTCCGTGCCGTCGAGCGGCAAGCCGACCGAATCCGAATTCCAATCTTCGGAGGATTGCATGGTCACGCAAGCGCAACCCTCGACCTGGCCGTACGTCTCACGCAAGTCGACACCAATCGCCCGGAAGAAATTGAACACGTCCGGTGCAATCGCGTCGCCGCCGGTCAGCGCCAGACGCAAGCGACTCAAGCCGTAGATATTGCAAAACGGGCTGAACGTGGTGATGCGCGCAAACATGAAGAGCAGCCAATCAGTGAAGGAGCCCTTCTGGTCCGCAGCCCGGTGCGAGGCGACCGTCATGACGGCGCGCACGGCCGCCTTATAGATCTTGGTGTCGAACGACCGGGCGCTCTCGATCCGGTTGGAAGCATGGGTGTAGATGTACTTGTAAACGTAGGACGGGCCGAACAGGATGCTCGGACCGATTTCCTGCATGTTCTCCAACACCGTGTCGTCGCTCTCCGGGCAGTTCAGGGTACAGCCGGTCGTCAGGGCCAGCGAAAAGGAGAACAGGAAATCGCTGGAGACCGACAGTGGCAGGTATGCCAGCAGTTCATCCTTCTCGGTGATCGTCTCACGTCGCGCGATGCTGCGGGCCGTCGCGATCAGGGCGCCATGTGACAGTTCCACCGGACGCTCCGAGCGGCCGGTGCCGGAGGTGAACAGGATGGTCGCGGTTTCCTCCGGATTCCGTTGCTCTTCCATTTGTTCCAGAAATGCGGTCGAAGCCTCAATCCCTTCCGTGGCGTCCGACAGCGCCATCAACTCGGGCTGGGCGTAGTTCTCCATGCCCCGCCCATTGATGTAGAAAATCTTCTTTACACAGGTCTGCCCGCATTCCAGCAAGGCGTCCACATGCTGCTGCTCAAACGAAAAAACGTGCTCAACATCGGCACCGTCAATCTGTTGTCTCAGTTCCTCGCCAAACGTGTTCGAGCCGATTGGCACCGCGATCCCTCCCAGACTGTGGACTGCGAGGTAACCCAAGTAGAAGTCGGTGGCGTTGGGGCCGAAGATTCCGACTGGCGTTCCCGCCCCGACTCCGCTTTGGCTCAGCGCTTGAGCCAAGACAGAAACCTGGTCGCGAGCTTGCGACCAAGAAGTGGGATTCCAGATGCCCATCCGCTTGGTCCGAAAAGCCGGGACGTCCGGATTTTTCTTTGCTCGTTCCAGTAATAGCGAGAGGAATGTATCCATCAATTCCAGCCTTGTCGAAAGTTTGAGACGGATATTTTGCTCATCTGCTCCCCGCGAATATCCCTAAAATCTCGATGGCGCATTATAGCCAATTGGGTGCCGACGCATTATACCTAATTGGCGCTTCACGATTTTGTGTGGAAGTCGGGGGGCGAGCCCCGGTAGTTCCACTGCATCGTTGACGGATCATCGGCGGTCTCCACTAGGCATTCATAGAAGAATGCCTCCGCTTCGTTGTCCCCTCCCCGTCCCGTCACCGGAGCGCCTCCGGTCAGGAGCCTGTTCAATCCCAGGTCCAGGATGTTTCGTGCGGCATTGATGTCCGCATGGTCCGTGTGTCCGCAGGCCTGGCACTTGAAGTGCGCCTGCTCCTTTCGGTTGTCCGCCTCCACGTGTCCGCATTCCGCGCACGCCCGGCTGGTGTTCCGCGCCGGCACCCGAATCAGGTCCGTTGCCTTGTACTTCAGAAAACGATCCACCATTCCCATGCAGGAGGACTGCGCCATCTTCCGGTTCAGCGCGGACTTCGCCTTGACGTTTTTCCCGGGCTTTTCCTTCGCCCCCCGCGCCGAGCGCCGCATCGCCTGCACGTCCAGATCCTCCAGCACGATGTGCTGGAAGTTCCGCGCCAGGTCCGCCGAGGACTGATGGCTGAAGTCCTTGCGGATCTCCGCCGCCTTGCGCTTCGCCTTCGCCGCGCGCAACTGCAGCCGCCGGCGCCGGTTCGAGGGCACCTTGATCGGTCGGCCGGACTTCGTTCGCACTGGCACCCCGTCGGCATCCTTCAGTTCGGTCCGCTCCCGGTGGCTCGCCCGCCACTGGTAGTGCCGGGCCCGCGCCTCGTACTTCCCGATCCGCTCGTACGGAATCTCGATGAGCTTCCGCCCTCCGCACCAAGCGCCCGCTAGGTTCTCCGAGTTGCGATCGATGCCGCAGACCCCGCCGTGCCAGCGCCAGTCCGGGTCTTCCACCTCCCACAACACCGATATGTACCACTTGTCCAGCTCCCGGTACACCACCGCGACCTTGGCCTCGCCGCCGTCCCAGGGGTCGGCCCCGCGCGTGCGCGACTGCGCCTTACGGTTCATCCGGATCCAACCCACCTTCGGCACCCAAAACCGCTTTTTCTTCACCTTTACGTCGCATGGGATCGTGAACGACTCCCGGCTGACGCCCTTGACCTTGAAACGGGGAAACCCGGCCTGCTTGCCGCACTTGCCTTCCCGAATCCGCCGGGAGAAATGCGCGAATGCAGACGCTAGGGGAAATGCGCCCGAACTGCGGACAATGGGAAACGACAGTTCCCGCAACCACTCGTTGCCTTCCTTCGCCCTCAGCCGCGTGAACCGAGGGCCAAAATCAAACTGCGAAACCCCCGGCCTGTCTCTCTCGCCGGCCTCGAAACGCTTGTATTCCCGAATCTGGTCGGCCAGCAACTCGTTGTGGACGAACCGCCCGGCCCCGCACAACTGCGCGAACTGCCGCTCCTGCGTCTGGTTCGGATACAGACGATAGCGGGAGGCTCGGTGCATGATGATTTACTCTAGCACGGATTCCACACGAAACCTCGAAGAGCCTCCTAATTCTTGGTATAGGCTCCGCACGCCGAGCCGGATGGTTTGCGTATCTTCACCGGCGTGCTTGGAAAAATTTCTGGAGCAAAGCTCCGCTTTCCGTCGCGCACACGCCCGAAGTCACGGCGAAGCGATGATTCAGGAAATTCAGCTCACGCACATCGTACGCGCCGCCGAGACAACCCGTTTTCGGATCCGCGGCGCCGAAGACCACGCGCGCCACGCGCGCCGCGACTGTCGCGCCCACGCACATCAGGCAAGGCTCGAGCGTGACGTACAGGGTGGCGCCCGGCAGGCGGTAATTGCCGACCTTCAGGCAGGCCTCGCGCAATGCGACGACCTCGGCATGCGCGCTGGGATCGTTTCGTTCGATGCTGCAATTGCGGCCGGTGCCCACCACCGTGCCCTCCAGTGTCACGACTGCACCGACCGGCACTTCCTCGGCGTTCGCCGCCTGCTCCGCCAGACCCAAGGCCTGACGCATCATCGCCTCGTCGAATGCATCTGCCGCTGTCACTCCCACTCCACGGTTGCGGGCGGCTTGCCGGAGATGTCATAGCACACCCGGGCAATGCCATCAATCTCGTTAATGATGCGCCGCGCGCAGCGGTCGAGGAACTCGTCCGGCAGACGTGCCCATCGTGCAGTCATGAAATCCTGTGTCTCTACCGCACGCAGGGTCACCACGTAGTCGTAGCGCCGTCCATCACCCATCACGCCCACCGATCGAACCGGCAGGAACACCACGAACGCCTGCGCCACCTGGTCGTATAGATCCCAGGCACGCAGCTCCTCGATGAAGATCCGGTCCGCCTCGCGCGCCAACTCGAGGTATTCGGCACGGACTTCGCCCAGCACGCGGACTCCCAGCCCCGGTCCCGGAAACGGGTGGCGACCGATCAGTTCCTGCGGCAGGCCCAATGTCCGCCCGACCCGGCGGACTTCGTCCTTGAACAGTTCACGCAGCGGCTCGACCAACTGGAGGTGCAGGGTTTCCGGCAGGCCGCCGACGTTGTGGTGCGACTTGATCAGATGTGCCTTGCCGGTAGCGGCTGCAGCCGATTCGATCACATCCGGATAGATCGTTCCCTGGGCCAGCCAGCGCACGTTCGGTAACTGCTCCGCCTGCTCCTGGAATACGTGGATGAATTCACGCCCAATGATCTTCCGCTTGTCTTCCGGATCCGTCACCCCGGCCAAGGCGGAGAGAAATCGATCCCGGGCATCGACCTGGATCATCTGAACGCCCAGATGCTCGGCAAAAGTCTCGCGAACCTGCACCGCCTCCCCTGCGCGAAGCAGGCCGTTGTCCACGAAGATGCAGGTCAACTGCTCGCCAATGGCCCGGGCCAGCAGCGCCGCCACGACCGACGAATCGACGCCTCCGGACAAAGCAAGAACTACTCCATCCTTTCCCACCTGCGCGCGCACCGTCGCGATGCGGTCCTCGATGATGGCCTCGGGCTCCCACAACCCATGGCAGCCACAATATTGCCGCACGAAACTTTCGATCAGCTGTTGCCCCCCCGGGGTGTGAGTGACCTCCGGATGGAACTGCAGCCCGAACCAGGGACGCGACTCATGTTCCAGTGCCGCGATGGGCACGCTCTCGGTGGATGCCGTCACTCGGAATCCTTCAGGGACCGTCTCCACGTGGTCCCCATGCGACATCCATACCTCGGCCTCCGAGTTTTCGCCAAGCGCTTCCATCAAGGAGTTCGCTCCATTGCGGCGCAATGTCGCCAAGCCGAATTCCCTGCGCTTCCCGGCATGCACCTCGGCGCCGTAGCGGCGAGCCAGCGCCTGCATACCGTAGCAAATGCCGAGCACTGGAACGTCGAGGTCGAGCACCGCGTCCGGCACCGGCGGGTGGGCGTCTTCAGTTGTGGTCTCGGGGCCGCCCGAGAGAATCACGCCACGGGGGTCAAAGCCCCGAATCTGTTCCTCGGGCGCATCGCAGGCGTAGATTTCGCAATAGCAGCCCGCCTCGCGCACCCGGCGCGCGATCAGTTGTACGTATTGCGAGCCGAAATCCAGTACCAGGATCCGTTCGGAATGGATGTCCGCGGCCACGGATCAGATCTCGGTCCGATAGTTAGGGGCCTCTTTGGTAATCAGCACATCATGCGCGTGGCTTTCCCGCAAGCCTGCCAAGGTCACACGAATCAATCGGGCACGACTGTGCAAGTCGTCCAGGGTACGGGCACCGACATAACCCATTCCGGAACGCACCCCGCCAACCAACTGGTGGAGCACTCCAGACAGCGGCCCTTTGTAGGGGACCCGCCCCTCGATCCCTTCCGGCACCAGCTTCGAGGGTTCCTGCTCTTCTCCCTGGAAGTAGCGTTCCCGGGAACCGCGCTGCATTGCGCCAAGCGAGCCCATGCCCCGATACAACTTGTAAGACCGTCCTTGGTACA
Source organism: uncultured candidatus Poriferisulfidus sp. (assembly GCA_965204575.1). Lineage (GTDB taxonomy): Bacteria > Pseudomonadota > Gammaproteobacteria > Poriferisulfidales > Poriferisulfidaceae > Poriferisulfidus. Next base: position 1,450,796 of record OZ241993.1, on the reverse strand, counting down.
GCTCCACTTCGCCGGGCGCTTCACTCGTGCCGGCCAGCAGGCTGCCGATCATCACGGTCGAAGCCCCGGCCGCCAGCGCCTTGGCCGCGTCTCCCGAGTAACGGATGCCGCCATCCGCAATCACGGGCACCCCGCGAGCCTTCAAAACCTCACAGGCGTTACCGATGGCGGTAATCTGGGGGACCCCGACTCCGGCCACCACTCGCGTGGTGCAGATCGAACCAGGACCAACCCCGACCTTGACCGTGCTAGCTCCGGCATCCGCCAATGCTGCCGCTCCCTCGCCGGTTGCGATATTCCCTGCGATCATCTCCAAGTTGGGGTACGCGGCACGGATCTCCCGCACCCGCTGCAGCACACCTTCCGCGTGCCCGTGGGCGCTGTCCAGCGTCACCACGTCGACACCGGCCTCGACCAGTGCTTCGACCCGCGGCATCCCGTCCGCCTCGGCACCGACCGCGCCACCGACCCGAAGACGTCCATGCTCATCCTTGCAGGAGTTCGGATAGTCGGTCGATTTCTGGATGTCCTTGACGGTCACCATCCCGCGCAGGTGGAAGTCCGGGTCCACGATCAGGAGTTTTTCGATGCGATGCTCCCGCAGCAACTCCTGGACGACCTCGAGGCTGGTCCCTTCCGGCGCGGTAACCAATCGTTCTTTCGGCGTCATGATGGTGCTGACCGGCGCGTCGAGGTGCGTCTCGAAACGTAAATCGCGATGCGTGACGATACCGACCAGGTCTTCACCGTCGACCACCGGCACACCGGAGATGTTGTGTGCGCGGGTCAGTTCCAGAACCTCGCCCACACTGGCGCCGGAATGGATGGTCAGCGGCTCGCGGATCACCCCGCTTTCGTACTTCTTGACTCGCCGCACCTGTTCGGCTTGTTCGGCAATGCCCTGGTTCTTGTGAATCATGCCAATCCCGCCTTCCTGGGCCATCGCGATGGCGAGGTCCGCCTCGGTCACCGTGTCCATGGCGGCCGAAACGAAAGGAATGCGGAGTTGAATGCCCGGGGTCAACTGCGCCGTCAGGTCGACGTCGCGCGGCAGTACTTCGGAATGGCCCGGCACCAGAAGCACATCATCGAACGTCAGTGCTTCTTCGACAAAACCGGCCATCAGCCTTCGAATCTATTGAGAATGTCCATACACTATCATAATGCATCGACCTTAAAAGTGCCAAATTAATGTCGGCTTCCCCGTCCCTTTCCGCCCTGCAAAACCGGCTCGGAATCTACGCCCGGCTGATCCGGCTGGACCGCCCGGTCGGAATCTGGCTGCTGCTGTGGCCGACCCTGTGGAGCCTGTGGCTGGTCTCAGGCGGCCTCCCGGCGACCCGGCTGCTGCTGATCTTCATCACCGGGGTGGTCCTGATGCGCTCGGCCGGGTGCGCCATCAACGACTACGCGGACCGGGAATTGGACCGGCAGGTCGAGCGGACCCGCAACCGCCCGCTGGCGCGCGGAGAGATCCCGCCTCGTGAAGCGCTGGGGGTGACCGCGGCCCTACTCGCCGGCGCGCTTGGATTAGCCCTGATGCTACCCCCGCTGACCCTGGCGCTGGCCGTGCCGGCCGTCCTTCTGGCTGCCACTTATCCATTCGCCAAGCGGTGGCATCACCTGCCGCAACTTCATCTCGGATTCAGCTTCGCGTGGGCCGTGCCGATGGCCATCAGCGCATACACCGGAGACTGGCCGGAAGCCTGGGGGTGGCTTGCGTTCCTTGCCACCGTGCTGTGGGTGGTCGCCTACGACACGCTGTACGCCATGGCGGATCGGGAGGAAGACCTGGCGGCCGGCAACCGGTCCACCGCCATCTTGTTCGGCTCCGCCGACCTGTTCATGGTGGCGTTGCTGCAAGGATTGTTCCTGTTGACGATGTTACTGCTCGGAATTCGGCTCTCCCTGCCTCCCGCCTACTACAGCGGGCTGGCGATAGCCCTCGCACTGGTCGCCAATCAGATTTGGCGAGTCCGCGACCGGGATCCGAAGGCCTGCTTCTGGGCTTTCAACGATAACGTCTGGGTCGGGGCGGCGATCTGGGCAGGCATTGCCCTGGCCCTGACTGGCTCGTGAGGCCAGTTCACTCAATCAACCGCCATGGTTCTTGTTCACTATAATGTAGACTCTATATATCTCTGCTAGAACGATGAGCGAACCTTACGTTAAACCAGTTCATGTAAAGTTAAAGAATCACCCTGAGTACGATGAGAACTGGGTGCAAACCCATATCGCCGAAGACCCTTCTATCCTGTTACTTGGCGACCTTGAGCTCAGGCGCAGAGAGAAACGGCAGCCTCGTGCGGGCCGACTCGATCTTTTGCTTCAGGATCCAAGCACAGATCGGCGCTACGTAGTCGAACTTCAGCTTGGGGCAACAGACGCATCCCACATCATCCGAACCCTTGAATATTGGGATATAGAGCAAAAACGTTATCCACAATACGACCATTGCGCGGTTCTCGTCGCGGAAGATGTCACAAGCCGGTTCCTAAATGTTATCTCGCTTTTCAACAGCGCAATACCTATTATTGCAATTCAAATGCAGGCCATAAAGGTCGGGGACAAGGTAACCTTGGTCTTCACTAAAGTAGTCGATGAACTATTACGAGATGTGACCGACGACGATAGCTATGCTGAACCGACAGACCGTCCGTATTGGGAGAAGCGAGCCACAAAAGAAACCGTGGATTTGGCTGATCAGGTTCTGGAGATTATCCGCGGCATGGATGAGGCTGTGAAATTAAAATACAACAAGCACTATATAGGATTAGAAAAAGATGGAACGGTTCAGAATTTTTTTCGGCTCCGCCCGCAGAAATCCGGACTCAAACTGTTTATACTTCTGCCTCAAACCGAAGAAGTTGACAATATTATCAGTGAAGCTGATTTCGACACAGACGGACATGATGGAGCGTTCTACCGCTTACGCTTGACTAAAAACAGCATTGAATCGCAATCGGACGTTTTGGCAGAACTGGCAAAAAGAGCCTATTCAATTATTGGGAAGGCTAACCCGCATTGCAGCACACACGGCAAAATGATTCGACACGCCTCTGCCACAGCATTCTGATGGGAAGGAATCAGACACTGGCGCCCCTGCACATGTCCCACGCCGCCCGTCACGACTGGACTCTCGCTGAAGTCCGCGATCTTCTGAATCGCCCGTTCAGCGACCTGATTCATCAGGCGCAAACCATCCATCGTGCCTGCCATGATCCCAACCAGGTGCAGATCAGCACCCTGCTGTCAATCAAGACCGGCGGCTGCCCGGAAGATTGCGCCTATTGCCCGCAGAGCGCGCATTACCAGACCGGGCTGGATCGGGAAAAACTGCTGGATCTGGATACGGTCCGGGAGGCTGCCCGCCATGCGGTAGACAGTGGCGCAACCCGGTTCTGCATGGGCGCAGCCTGGCGTTCGCCAACCGACCGTGATCTGGACGGTGTGGTGCAAATGATCGAGGTGGTGCGCGAACAGGGACTTGAGACCTGCGTGACGCTGGGAATGCTGAGCCATGAACAAGCAAAACGTCTCGCGGACTGCGGCCTCGACTACTACAACCACAACCTGGATACCTCGCCGGAGTTCTACGGCGAGATCATCACCACCCGAACCTATCAGGACCGCCTAGACACGTTGCAGCATGTCCGAGACTCCGGCATCCGGGTATGTTGCGGCGGCATCCTCGGGATGGGTGAGTCTCGGAAAGACCGAGCCGGGCTTTTGACCCAGCTCGCCACTCAGGACCCACATCCGGAATCGGTCCCGATCAATCTCCTGATACGAGTATCGGGAACCCCCTTGGGCGAAGCGGAAGCCCTGGACCCGCTCGAGTTCGTGCGTACCATTGCGGCGGCGCGGATCACCATGCCCCACTCCATGGTCCGCCTGTCTGCAGGGCGCGAAGACATGAGCGACGAGTTGCAGGCATTGTGCTTTGTAGCCGGAGCCAACTCTATCTTCTACGGCGAGATTCTCCTGACGACGCCCAATCCCGACACCGCCCGCGACCAGGCGCTGTTCTCCCGCCTAGGCCTGACGGCGCAACAAAACCCTTCTTCGGCCCCCTGAGCCTCCCATGAAGGACTGGCGCCGCCCGCGCCCGGCGATTCTGCGGCGGCAGCGAATCCTGCGCGGGGCAGCCGATGCCGATAGCGTCTCCCTGGACGGCCGCCCCCAATCAATCTGGTGCGACAACGATTACCTTGGGCTGAGTCGCGATCCCCGGGTTTGCGAGGCAATGGCGTCTGCGGCCAAGCGCTACGGTGCGGGCGCGGGCGCCTCGCCGCTGATCACCGGCTACACCGAGATCCACCAGTTGCTGGAGGAACGCCTCGCCGCCTTTACCGGGCGCGACCGGGCGTTGGTATTCAGCGCCGGCTATCTCACCAACCTCGGAACCGTGCAGGCGCTGGCCGAGCGCGGCGACACTCTTGTCGAAGATCGCCTGAACCACGCCTCGCTGCTGGACGCCGCTCGCCTGTCACGCGCCCGGTGCCTGCGTTATCGACATGCCGACGCCGCCGACGCGGCCCGGCTGCTGCAGGAACACCAGGCCCAGCTGATTTTGACCGACGGCGTATTCAGCATGGACGGCGATACCGCGCCGGTGACCGAGTTGGCCGCCGCCGCTCGCGCGCATGATGCTTTGCTGCTATGCGACGACGCCCACGGCATTGGCGTGCTGGGGGCCCACGGAGGCGGGTTACTCGAAGAGACCAGGCTTTCGCAAGTAGAAGTTCCACTGCTAGTGGGAACCTTGGGCAAGGCGCTGGGCGCCCAAGGCGGTTTCGTCGCCGGACCCGCCGACCTGATCGAGCATCTCCTCCAGTACGCCCGCAGTTATGGCTACAGCACCGCACTGGCCCCGCCACTCGCGGCGGCCGCGGATCAAGCCCTGCAACTGCTGATTAACGAACCGGAGCACCGGGCACGCTTACGCGACAACATTGAATACTTCCTTCAATGTGCGGAGCAACACGAATTGCCATTGCAGCCATCGCGTACCGCCATCCAACCCCTGATCCTGAATGACCCGGAATCCGCGCTCGCGGCCAGCCGCTCCCTATCGGAACAGGATTTCGCCGTCTGCGCCATCCGCCCTCCCACCGTGCCTGAAGGCACTTCCCGGCTGCGCATCACCTTGTCGGCCCGCCACACACGCGAGCAAATCGAGCAGTTCAGCGAAGCGCTCGCCGCCTGTTGCCCTGCTAAACTGAAAGGATGACGCTTAGATACAGGAAAGTGCTGCTCGGCATCACCGGCAGCATCGCCGCCTACAAGGCCTGCGAACTGGTGCGCCTGCTGATCCGGGACGGCGCCGAGGTGCAGGTCGTCATGAGCCCGGCGGCGGAGCAGTTCGTCGGTGCCATGACATTCGAGGCGATCAGCCACAGGCCCGTGCGCACCGCATTGTTCGACCGCGAGGCGGAGATGTCGATGAGCCACATCGAGTTGGCCCGATGGGCGGATGCCGTGGTCATCGCGCCGGCCTCCGCCCACTGCCTGGCCAAGCTTGCGGGCGGCTTGGCCGACGATCTCCTGATGACCCTGTGCCTGGCCACGCGCGCCCCGATCCTGGTCGCGCCAGCCATGAACGCGGCGATGTGGGAAAACCCCGCAACCCAAGAACATGTCCATGCCCTCACCGAGCGTGGAATCCAAGTCATCAGCCCGGACGTCGGCGAACAGGCGTGCGGCGAGACCGGGCCGGGCCGCCTGCCCGATCCGGAATATTTGCGAGCCGCCATCGAAGAACTCGGTACGGATTCAGCACTGAAGGGCGTGCACGCCGTCGTCACGGCGGGGCCGACCCGGGAGCCGATTGATCCCGCCCGCTTCATCAGCAACTTCAGCACTGGTCGAATGGGCTGCGCGATCGTCGACGCCTTGCTGGAGCGCGGCGCCCAGGTCACCCTGATTCATGGCCCGATCGACATCCCGTTGCCACCGGATGCTGATTGCGTGGCGGTTACGACTGCCGCCGAAATGCTGGACGCAGTAATGGCGCATGTGGGCGACTGTCAGTTGCTGGTCGCGAATGCCGCGGTCGCGGACTGGCGTCCCCGGGAAATCACCGGCCGGAAAACCCGGAAATCTCAAGAGCCGCGAACTTTGGAACTGGAACCCACTCCCGACATCCTGGCCACTCTCGGGCAAAAGGAGCCCCGGCCGTTTCTCGTGGGATTTGCAGCGGAAACCGAAAACCTGGAAGAGAACGCCCGCACCAAGCTGCGCGCCAAGAACGCCGACCTCATGGTCGCCAACCGGATCGGACCGGATGACGGGTTCGGAGAAACAGAAACGATGCTTGAGGTGGTGGATGCCGATTCCGCCGTGCGATTCGGCCCGGACTCCAAGAGCACTTTGGCGCGGCAATTGGTCGATCACATTGCAGCGCGACTGTCCCCCGCCTCCTCGGTAGTCGACTTCTCCCATGCTGCCCGTCGAACTACGCATTCTCGATAGACGGCTCGGCGATTCCATCGAGCTTCCGACCCACGCGACCGAAGGCTCGGCCGGGCTGGACCTTCGCGCCTGCCTGCAGGAACCCCTGACGCTCGAACCCGGCCAGTCCGAATTGGTTCCGGCCGGATTCGCTGTCCACATCGCAGACCCCGGCTACGCCGCGCTGATCCTGCCGCGTTCCGGACTCGGCCACAAGCACGGCATCGTGCTCGGCAACTTGGTCGGACTGATCGACTCCGACTACCAGGGAGAAATCATGATCTCGTGCTGGAATCGCGGGCGCGACACTTTTACCATTGAAGTCGGCGAACGTATCGCGCAATTAGTCGTCGTACCCGTGCAACAAGTCGAATTTAAAATTGTCGAGGAATTCCCGCAAAGCGCACGGGGTGCCGGCGGGTTTGGACATACTGGCAAAGAATGACGATCCCTGAGCACATTTTCCGAGCCTACGACATCCGGGGCATTGCCGGCAGCGAACTTTCGGAGGCTTTCGCGCGGCAACTCGGCCGGGCTATATCGGCCGAATACCCGGGAGCCCGGGAAATAGCCGTCGGCCGTGACGGGCGCCATTCAAGCGATGCCTTGGCCTCAGCCTTGATCAAAGGCTTGTCCGATGCCGGCATCACCGTGCACGATGTCGGGCAAGTGCCCACCCCGGCCCTGTATTTCGCGACCCACGAACTCGGTCATGGATCCGGCGTCATGGTGACTGGAAGCCACAATCCCCCCGAATACAACGGATTCAAGATGGTTCTGCAAGGCCATACGCTTGCGGGCAACGACATCCAGGCTCTGCGCGCGCGCATGCTGCAAGACCTGCCCTGCCCAGGCGGAGGGAATCAGATCGAGAAGGACGTGTCGGAAGCCTACGTCAAGCGAATCGCCGAAGATGTCCAGCTGACTCGGCCGATGCGCGTCGCACTGGATGCCGGCAACGGCGTCGCCGGCCCCATCGCCGTTCAAGTATTGCGCGCCTGTGGAGCGGATGTGACAGAACTGTACTGCGACGTGGACGGCAATTTCCCAAACCATCACCCCAATCCAAGCGATGCGAAGAACCTGCAAGACCTGAAGGCTCGCGTGCTGCAAGACGGGCTGGAGATAGGCATAGCGCTGGATGGCGACGGCGACCGCTGCGGTGTGGTCGACGACGAAGGAGAGGTCCTGTGGGCGGACCGACAGTTGATGGTTCATGCCGCCGACGTGCTCAAGCGTGAACCGGGCGCCACCGTGGTGTTCGACGTCAAGTGCTCCAGCCTGCTGCCGCGGGTCATCGAAGAGTCCGGCGGTGCGCCAGTGATGGCTCGAACCGGTCATTCGTTCATCAAGGCGAAGATGCACGAAACCCAAGCCGCCCTTGCGGGCGAGATGAGTGGGCACCTGTTCTTCCGAGAGCGCTGGTACGGGTTCGACGACGGCATTTATGCCGCTGCCCGGCTGCTGCAGATTCTGGCCGAAAAGGGAGAACCTGCCAGTACGGTCTTTGCCGCCCTGCCCCAAGCCTGCGTCACGCCGGAAATCAACATCCCGTTTGAAATCGACGGCGACCAGCACCGGTTTATCGAGAAGTTTTCGGCCCGCGCCGAATTCCCTGGAGCCCGTTTGACCCGGATTGATGGCGTCCGTGCAGATTTCGATGACGGGTTCGGACTGGCTCGGGCCTCCAATACAACGCCGTATGTGGTGACCCGCTTCGAAGGCACGACCCCGGACGTCATTAAGCGGATCCAGGGCGAGTTTCGGAGCCAAATGCTTGCCGTGGACTCGGAACTGGATCTTCCGTTTTGAAAACGAATTCCCCTTTTTCTGTCCTGTTCGTTTGTACGGGAAACATGTGCCGCAGCATCATGGCGGAGGCCCTTCTCTCCCACCATGGCAGCGATCGCGTCCGCGCATGCAGCGCCGGCAGTCATCCTGCCGGAGTTGTCCATCCCCTGGCCCTGAAAGTGCTGGCTGAGCTCGGCATCGATGCAAGTGATGCACGCAGCAAGTCCTGGGACGAATTCGCCGGCCAACCTTTTAATTCGATCCTGACCCTTTGCGACTCCGCAGCAGGCGAAACCTGTCCCTGGTTTCCCGGTTCCGTCATCCGGGCGCATTGGGGGACTCGAGATCCTTACACCTTCGCTGGAAGCGAAGAGGAAACCCTTGGCTGTTTCCGAGAGGTTCGAGACCATCTGGAATCTCGCGTCAAGGCCCTGCTGGACCTGCCGCTAGAGACTCTCGACTCATCGGATTTACAGAAAGAGTTGTCGACAATCGGGCTGCGCTAAACCGGTGCTGTTTTTCCAGCCCTAGCAGTCTGGCGGGGCAGCTTCCCCAACTGAAACTACGCTGTCAGCCTGCGGCCTGCGTCACGTCATGGTCAAACTTAATCAGCGATTCCGCAGGAATCCCAAGCCCTTTGTGCAGCCGCCAAATCATTTTGAGACTCAATGCCCGCTTCCGGTTCAATACCTCGTAAACCCGGTTGCGCCCACCGATGTACGGAACCAGGTCTTTCGGCGCCAGCCCGTTTTGCTCCATATGGTGCCGGATAGCAGCAACAGGATCGGGCAGGTCGAGGGGATAATTTCTGGTTTCCCAGGCTTCGACGAGTGTCACGAGGACATCTAGGCGATCCCCTTCCGGCGTATTGCGCTTGGCCGTCATTAGACCCTCAATTTCCTTGAGCGTGCGAAGGTAATCGCGTTTCGTTTTGATCGGTGCAATTTCCATTTTTTGCCTCAAATCGATTGCGCGTCAATGGCATCGTACATTTTGTGGGTTCCAATAAACCGGATGTACACGACCCGGTACGGGTAATTGATCCACACCACGATCCGATACTTGTTTCCCGCAATATTGAACACCACTCTTCCATCTTTGAGGATGCTGGCGCTGCGGAAATCCTGTTTGATCTCGGATGGTTTCTTCCAATCCGCGGCCTTGACTTCCCGATACCATGCCATGACCGGCTCGCGTGCGTCGGCATACGCTGGTGCAGCATTCAGAAACCCTCTCAACGTTGCCAGCGCAATAACCCTCATGCCCGGCAATGTTAGCATGATCCCATATTGGGATCAATTGCCCAATTGCCGCTGAAATGTCGCCCCAATGCCCAAAACGGAACCAGAAGCCAAATACCCTTGCCCTACAATGGCAACCTCGCGAAGATAAATCCCCATCCCTCAGATTCAAGGAGCCTTCTCATGACGCTCGCCACTGCCGACATTTCCGACCAGTACCCGGATGAAGTCCGGATCGCCGAACCGGGATTTCGCGATTACGGGGGGCTCCCCGCATTCGCAGGTCCGATTTCCACGGTCAGTTGCCAGAACGACAACTCGAAAGTCCGGGAAGCACTGGAAGAGGAAGGGAACGGCCGCGTCTTGGTCGTGGACGGCTCCGCCTCCATGCAGTGCGCATTGCTCGGCGACATCCTCGCCGCCATGGCGCATGAACACCAGTGGGCCGGCGTCATTGTCAATGGCTGTATCCGCGACTCTGCGGTCATCGCCACCATCCAGATCGGTGTCAAGGCGCTGGACACGAATCCCTTGAAAAGCGTGAAGCGGGGAATCGGGGATCGCGATGTTCCGGTCCATTTTGCCGGAATCGACTTCACCCCCGGACATTGGGTCTGCGCCGACCCGGACGGCATCCTGGTCGCCCCCCGGGCGCTTGCCAGAACCCCTCGAAAACCCGAGCCTCAGGATTGAGGTTCGCTGCGGCGTCCTCCGCGGCGGCGCAATCGGACCAGATACAGCATTGGCCCGGACAGTGCATAGCCGCCGAACAGCAGCAGCAATACGTTTGGCGGGTGGATCGAAAACAGCAGCAGTGCTCCCAAGATGGCCAGCCAGGTGATCAGGCCGACACGGAACTTGGGCCGGGTTTCCTTGAAGCTGTAGTAGCTGAACCGGCTGACCAGCAAAACGGCGATCAGCAGGGTCGCCGCCAACGCCACCTCCTTGAGTTCAGTGCCGGCGTAGCCGTAACTGTCGGCAACCCACATGCCCGCCATCAGGGTCCCTGCCGCCGCCGGGCTCGGCAGGCCACGGAAAAAGGCCCGGTCCTGGGAGTGGGCGTGCGTGTTGAAGCGCGCCAATCGCAAGCCGACCGCCGCCATGTAGAAGAAAGCCCCCAGCCAGCCGAGCTTCGCCCACTCACTGCCGACCGGCTGCATGAACTGCAAGCTCCATTCGTACAGCACCAGTGCGGGCGCCACGCCAAATGCGAGCATGTCGCTCAGGCTGTCGTAATGCAGGCCGAATTCGCTGGCCGTGTCCGTCAGGCGGGCGACCCGTCCATCCAGTGCATCGAAGACCATCGCCACGAAGATAGCCAACGCGGCGGACTCAAAACGCTGATCGAAGGCAAAGATCACCGCCGAGAATCCGGCGAACATCGCCACCGTGGTCAACAGGCTCGGCAGCAGGTAAATGCTGCGGCGATAACGGCGGGGGCCCTTCACGGGACGGAGTTTTTAAGAAGTGACGTCGCGGCGTGGAACCGCCGCGACACGAGTATTCGGCTTTGGCTTAGACGAAGTTGACGATGCACCACGCGAGCAATGCGTATATCGCCCAAAACACGACCATCGACACGAGGTTGCCTATCATCTTTTTCCTCCAGAGTTGCCAGAGTATTGGTCACCGGGCACACTGCCCAAGTATTCCAATTCTAACACGACGCACCCGTGCCTAGTTGCGGCTGCGGTCCACCAGGCGCTGCTCGCGGATCCAAGGCATCATATCCCGCAATTGCGCTCCGACCTTTTCGATGGATTGGCCCTGACTGGCTTCACGCAACTGACGGAGATGCTCTGCCCCGGACGCATTTTCCTTCACCCATTCCCGGGCAAATTCTCCACTCTGGACATCCGCCAGGATTTTCTTCATCGCCTCGCGCGCCTGATCCCCGACCACTCTTGGTCCGCGAGTCAGGCCACCGTATTCGGCCGTGTTGGACACCGAGTAGTTCATGTTGGAGATGCCGCCTTCGTAGATCAGATCGACGATCAGCTTGAGCTCGTGCAGGCACTCAAAATATGCCATCTCCGGTTCGTAGCCCGCTTCTATCAGGGTTTCGAATCCCGCCTCGATCAGCGCCGTCACGCCGCCGCACAACACGGCCTGCTCGCCGAACAGGTCGGTCTCGGTCTCGTCGCGGAACGTGGTCTCGATGATCCCGGCCCGTCCCCCGCCATTGGCGCTGGCATAGGACAACGCCGTCTCCCGGGCCTTGCCGCTGGCGTCTTGGAAGACCGCGATCAAGGTCGGGACTCCCCCACCCTGCCTGTAGGTGGAGCGCACCAGGTGCCCGGGGCCCTTCGGGGCGATCATGATCACATCCAGGTCCTCGCGCGGGCGGATTTGTTCGAAGTGAATGTTGAACCCGTGCGCGAACGCCAGCGTGGCGCCCTGGCGGAGATTGGGTTCGATCTGCTCCGCGTAAAGCGCGCCCTGATGCTCATCCGGCGCCAGCACCATCACGATGTCGGCCGCCGCCGTCGCCTCTCCGATTCCGGCGACCTTGATCCCGGCTTCGCGCGCTTTCGCCCCGGAGGCAGAACCGGCCCGAAGCCCGACCACGACCGAGACCCCGGAGTCCTTGAGATTGTTGGCGTGGGCATGTCCCTGGGAGCCATAGCCGATGATCGCCACCGTGCATCCCTGCACGATGGACAGATCCGCATCCTTGTCGTAAAAAACCTTCATAGTCAGCTTCCTTGCCGGCGCGATACCCCGGCGGTTGTAATTAGTTCTGCCGAATGGAGAGCACTTGTTCGCCACGCGCAATGCCAAGCGGCCCGGAGCGGACCACTTCCACCACTTCGTGTTCCGACATCGCAGCCAGATAGGCGTCGATCTCCTCGCTGGTGCCGACCACTTCGCTGGTGTAGCACAGGGCGCTCACGTCGGCAATGCGCCCGCGGTAGACCTTGTTGACGCGTTGCAGGTCATCCACGCAGCCCTCGTCGCGCAATCGCAACTTGATCAACGCCATCTCGCGCTCGACATGGTTCTGTCCGGTCATATCCACCACCGTCACCACATCGACCAGCTTGTGCAACTGCTTGGTGATCTGCTCCAGCACCCGGTCGTCGCCGAAAGTCACAAGCGTCATGCGGGACAGGGTTTCGTCCGGTGTCGGCGTCACGGCCAGCGATTCGATGTTGATGCCGCGTGCCGAGAACAGGTTCGCGACCCGCGACAGCGAGCCCGCTTCGTTTTCCAGAAGAACGGCCAGGATCCGCCGCATGTCAGGACAGGATCATTTCGTTATGCGCCGCGCCCGGGGCAATCATCGGAAACACGTTTTCGCGCGGGTCGGTAATGAAATCCGCGAAAACCAGCCGATCCTTGAGGCTCAGGATCTCGCGCAGAGCCGGCTCCACGTCCTTCGGCTTCTCGATCTTCATGCCGACGTGCCCGTAACTCTCCGCCAGTTTCACGAAATCCGGCAAGGCATCCATGTACGACATGGCGTAACGGGAATCATAGAAGAAGTCTTGCCACTGGCGAACCATCCCCATATACCGGTTGTTCAGGTTGATGATCTTGATCGGCAGCCCGTATTGCCGGCAGGTCGACAGCTCCTGGATGCACATCTGGATGCTCGCCTCCCCGGTCACGCAGCATACCTGTGCATCGGGATGGGCCAGTTGCACGCCCATTGCCGCCGGCAGCCCGAACCCCATGGTGCCGAGCCCACCGGAATTGATCCAACGCCGCGGCTGGGTGAACTTGTACAGTTGCGCCACCCACATCTGGTGCTGCCCCACGTCGGAGGTCACGAAAGCATCCCCGCCCGTCTGTTTGTACAGTTGATCCAGCACGTACTGCGGCTTGATCTCGCCGTCCATGTCCTGCTGGTACGCAAAGGAGTCCTTTTTCGCCCACTCGCCGATCTGCCCCCACCACGCAGAGACGTCAGGCACCGTGTACTTGCCGTCGCGCAATTCGTCGGTCAGCGCGCGCAGTACCTTTCGGGCATCCCCCACCACCGGCACGTGCGCCCGGAAATTCTTCGAGATGGACGACGGGTCGACATCGATGTGAATCACCTTGGCGTAAGGGCAAAAACCGTCCAGCCGCCCGGTGATGCGGTCGTCGAAACGAGCCCCAACGGCGATCAGGACATCGCTGTGGTGCATCGCCATGTTCGCTTCGTAGGAGCCGTGCATGCCCAGCATCTGGATAAACTGCGGGTCGGTGCCCGGATAGGCGCCGAGGCCCATCAGCGTGTTGGTAATGGGGAACCCGGTCAGCCGCGTGAATTCGGTCAACTCCTCATGGGCATTGCTGGCAATCACCCCGCCACCACTGTAGATGATCGGGCGCTCGGCCTTTGCGATCAACTTGACCGCCCGCTTGATCTGCCCGGCATGCCCTTCCATGGTCGGCTGGTAGGAGCGCATGTTCGGATCCTGCGGGTAGGAAAAAACCATGCTCTGCTCCGTCACGTCCTTCGGAATGTCCACCACGACCGGCCCCGGCCGCCCGGTTCCGGCGATATGGAATGCCCGTTTGATCGCAAGCGGAAGGTCTTCCACCTTCTTCACCAGGATGTTGTGTTTTACGCAGGGCCGCGTGATGCCGACCGTATCCACTTCCTGAAACGCGTCATTGCCGATCAGCGCGGTGCGCACCTGGCCGGTAAACACCACCAGCGGCACCGAATCCATGTAGGCGTCGGCGATGCCGGTCACGGCATTGGTCGCGCCCGGACCGGAGGTCACCAGCACCACCCCGACTTTTCCGGTCGATTTGGCAAAACCCTCGGCTGCATGTGCCGCGCCCTGCTCATGGCGCACCAGGATGTGGTCTACTTCCTGCTGCTTGTGCAATTCGTCGTAGATATGCAGCACGGCACCGCCGGGGTAGCCGAACACGGTGGTGGCCCCCTCTTCGACCAGGCAACGGGTGAAGATTTCCGCGCCGGTCAGCTCTTCAGTCTCGGGATTCGAGCTTTGCTTCAGATTGTCCATGCGTAGGTTAAAAGCCTCACAGAGGGCATGCCATGCTCTCGCGCGCTATTGTGCGTCAAAAGCCGTTATTTTTCAAATTGAAATGCGAAGAAATGCGGATTTTGGCCCCGATTTGTGCCCACAATGCCAGAATCCGAACACCATGCAGGTTCTAGCTTCGACCAGGAGCAATCAGCGCGTCATGATCCTGGCACCCGAACCTCAGGGCGCATTCCCAAGAAAATGAGTCCGGACAACGGTCATTCGGCGGAACCAAGCGGGCCGGTCGCCTACATGGCCGGCAGCGGCGTTGCCGCCAACCTGTTCATGGCTGCCATCCTGTTCGCTGTCCAGGTGACGTCCCCGCTCAAGCCCCATTGTTCATCGTCGGCATCATCCCGGTGCATTTGATTGAGCCTGTGGTCGTAGACGTCCCCAGCCTCCGGCAACTCGCCGGTGGGCAAAAGGTGGGCGAGCCCGTAGAGGGTTTGACCCGGCACCGTGTCGCCGATGAGCTCAGTGACCGCGCCCTCGTTCCTTACCCGGGAGTAGTCCGCCGTCAGCAGGACATCGGTGGTGGCACTCGGGGTCAGGAGCAGCTTGCCGCGGACGGTCATGTCCTCCCAGTCGCCCACCGAGCTTCGGCTGCCATCCTCGGTGTAGGTGTTCTCGCCATAGCCGTCGCGCTTTGACACTTGGAACGAGAGACGGGCGGCCGCCATTTCCGAAATGGCGCTGTTGATATAACCGGAAACACGCTTTTCATCGTAATCGCCATAGCCGAAGGAAATTCTTCCTTCGTGCTCGTCCGTTGGGTTCTTGGTCACGATGTTCAGTGCACCCATCGAAGCGTTGCGCCCGAACAGGGTGCCTTGTGGACCGCACAGCACCTCCGCGCGTTCCAGATCAGTCATGCTGCCGACAATCGAGGAAGGCCGCGGATAGTAAACACCATCAATGAACACTGCCACAGTCGGCTCAATGGCGCTGTTACCAACCGAACCGACGCCCCGCATGATAATTCGTTGATTCGCAATCGTGCTGGATTGAGGCAGAGTCAGGTTAGGCGCGTAACGCGCCATGTCCCGGAGCGTATTCACATTGGATCTGGTGAAGAAATCGTCGGAGAAAGTCGAGACGGAGATTGGCACGTTCTGGACGTTCTCCTCGCGCTTCTGTGCGTAACTGTAATTTCTTCGATTTCCGCCACCGCCGTGCCACACAGGACCATGGCGATAAAAAGCGAAATTCCTGCGTTGGAGTGTTTGGTCGGTCCCATGATTTCTACCCTCGCTCCTGAGACAGAAGGTATAAAAAAGCCGGTCACCAAAGGTGCCGGCTCATTCGTTGTGGGCCGAAGTATTGCTGAAAAACAACATCCTTGCGGCTCGGCATTCGTACGAAGGCGTTGTAAGCCGACTGATCCGGAAGCATCCGACAAGAAAGTTTCCCTGCATAATCAGCAGGTTAACACCCCAAGCTAAGCCTTGCGGTAGTAGGGATTATAGCCGGAAATCCAGCCTGTTGTTGCAAAAATATTGTTGATTGAAAATATCACAAAACCAGCATGCTAATGACGAACCGGGCGACATCATGCCGCTCGGGTGTTTTGGCAAACAATCGTCTGGGCAGGAAGCAACCCCTGCCGGGTAAAGGTCAGGCTTTCTGCAGCCGGAAATAAAACTTCCCGCCCTCTTCGGAAGATTCCAGCAATGGGTTCCCGGTCTGTTTCGAAAATGCCTCGAAATCCTTGACTGCGCCGGGATCGGTCGCAACCACGCGCAAGACCTGCCCGCTCTCCATAGAGGCCAGAGATTTCTTCGCGCGCAGGATGGGAAGGGGGCAATTAAGCCCGGAGGCATCCAGCTCCTGGTCAAAATCCGCCATGTGCGTAAGCTCCTATCATAATCGTATCGTCATTATAGGCGTACAATGATTGCATGGTGGTTTCATGCGCGGCCTTGGCCTGCGGCATGCGGGCGTCAGACCGGAAACTTCGACTCAAGGTCCTTTGTCTTGCCCATATGACGCGGCAGGGCCGCGCTTGGGCACTTTCGGCGAACGCGAAAACCGATCTTCACATCCCTACCCCATGGCCATCTTCCCAATCTTGAGTCTTTGTTCCATGCGCACCACAGTCTTGGGCCTGGTCTTGGTCTTGCTCAGTGCCGGTGCCGCACACGCCCACACCGACGTCATCGATGATTCCGAACTGCCCAGTGTCGGCGAGCCGGCTGACCGGGTCATGACCCAGGCGGAGGAGGCCCGGATCAAGCGTTTCCTTAAGACTCAACTGTATGGCCACCTGCCGGTCAGCGAAGATCCAGAGTCCAACGCCTACATCCGGTCCCTCGCGGACCGCATCCTGGATCGGGCCGGAATCGAGCAGGAATTCGACCTGCTGATCGTGCATAACCGACAAGTCAATGCCTTCGCCATGCCCGGCGGACTGCTGGCCTTCTATACCGGCCTGATTACGAAAGCACGGAATGAAAGTGAGTTGGCGGGCGTCATCGCACACGAAATGGCGCATGTCACACAGCGCCACCTGGCCCGAATGCAGGACTACATGAGCAACTCGAACTTCAGTCTTCTCGCCATGGCCGGAGTCATCTTGGCCGGAGTCACTCAGAGTTCCGCGCTGCTGCCCGCAGCCGTATTGAGCCAGGCTGCAGAAACGCAGCGCTTCCTCAACTACTCCCGCGCCAACGAGCAGGAAGCGGACCGATTCGCAAGCCGGTTCCTGGCGAAAGCCGGGATCGACCCGAACGGGGTCGCGAACTTTTTCGAGGTTCTGCTCAAGCACTCTGACCATCACTATGGAAAGGACTTCGAGTACCTGAGCACCCATCCGGCCACCCCCTCCCGAATCGTGGAAGCCCGGGACCGGGCACGGCAATACCAAGGCAGCTACATTCGGGACACGATGGAATTCCGCTTCATCCGCGAGCGCATGATTTCCATGCAGACTCCTACGCATGAAAGACTGGACCTGTTCCGGGACAAGCTTGATGCCGGCCATAAGCCGCAGGCACCTGAGCAATACGGCATTGCAGTGGCCTGGCAAAAACATGGTGACCATGCCCGTGCCCTCGAACTCTTGCGCAGCACTGAGACGGACGTGCCAGAACTCCGCCTTTTGCTAAATCTGGCGGAAGCCGAGTCGCAAAGGCATTTGGGCCGACTGGACCAGGCTCTTGAAATGCTTGAATCCCTCTATCAGGAATACCCCGCGCATACCGCAGTGGAGTTCTATCTGGCGCAGGCGTACCTGACCGCCGGGCAGGCCGATCAGGCCCTGAAGCTGATTCGCAAACGCGTCCGCCGGGGAATCCAGAGCCCCCGGACCTATCGCCTACTCGCCGAAGCCGCCAATGCCACTCATCAACCGGTTATCTCGCATATCGCACTGGCCGATCACTATCTCAGCAAGGGGCAGCTCCGGCAGGCTGCCAACCAACTGGAAATCGCAGAAAAACACACCAAGGCAAATTCGGCAAACCAGGCCCGAATCGATCACCGCCGCAAGGAAATCCTGATCATGGCGAATGGGCTCTACTGAACCTGCCGTACAATTAATCTATGAAATACTCGATTCCTCCACAGCAATCGCGCCGCCTGTTGCTGCAGGCCGCCGCCGCCATGCCGGTGCTGGCCTTCGCCCGGCCAGCTCTTTCCAGCCTCCCGAAATCATTCGCGGCGGAAACCCTGGAAGACGCGCTGGCCGAACTCACCGGCGGGCAGAGCATTCAAAACCATCCCGACATTGAACTGGACGTGCCAGACATCGCCGAAGACAGCGGCAAGGTTCCGATCCAGGTTTACGCCCCACTCCCCGGTGCCGAGAAGATCAGCATCCTGATCGAAGCCAACCCGGTTCCATTGATCTCTGTCTCCCACATCCGGGGGCAGGCCGAACCCTACGTCTCGCTGCGCGTCAAGATGCGGGAGACTTCGCGCGTTATCGCACTGGTGCATACGCCTGACGGAATTTTCCAGGCTGCGAGGGAAGTGACGGTAACCGCCGGCGGGTGCGGGTAATTTCCCGCACGGCAAGCGCAAATTCTGATTTCGGTGCAAGGCCGGGCCATTCGCCCGGCCTGAATCACATCACTCGACGATGCTCGCCAACGTCTTGGGCATCGGCGCATAATCCGGAGAAATCGCCTTGGCCGGACAAATCTCCACGCAGGCGTAGCAACGGATGCACTCCTTCTCGTTGATGTAGAGCGTGTTGTAATACAACCCGGCAGTAGCAGCCGGCTCGACCTCCTCGTACTCCATGGTTCCCGGTGTTCCGCCGTTCCCACGGCGCAGACTCGCGGCTTCCACGATGCAGTGTTCGACCGGCTTGACCATCAAGCACTCGTCGCACAGCACGCACTTGGTGTTGTCGATGATCGGCACGGGGGAGCGCGCATCCTCGAACTTGTCATAGAAGATGTCGCGATCCGACAGCCCGGCCTTCTTCAGCACCGCGATCCCCGCGTCGATCATCGGCGGCGGACCGCAGAAATAGGCTTTCATCCGGTTGATGTCCACCTGCCCGTTGGCCAGGTAGTGCTTCTTGAAATAGTCCGTCACCAGGCCGCGTCCGCCTGCCCAGTCGGAATCTTCCGGCTCTTCGTTGAGCACCTGGTGGAACTTCAGCACATAGTCCGGATGCCAGCGCTTCTGCAACGCCTCGATCTCTTCCTTCAGGTACAAGTCCTGCTGCGTGCGGGCCCCGTAGAAAAAGTAGCAGTTGCGGGCAACCTTGAGGTTTGCGGCGTGCTCGATGATGGCGTAAACCGCGCTCATGCCGGAACCGCCCGCGATACAGACCATGTCCTCGCTGGATGGATCCAACTTGAACTTGCCGAGCGGGCCAGACAAGGTCACCTCCTCCCCGGTACGGTCTCCCCCGGCCAGCCAGGCAGACAACTCGCCCCCCGGCACCAAGCGGATGAAGAACGTATGCTCGCCCGGGTTCTCCGACTCCGGCGCACGAGCGAAAGAATACGGACGCGGTTTGCGGATGCCCGGGATACGGATCGTCCAGAACTGGCCCGCCTCCCCGATCTGCCCTTCATGATCACACTGCACCACGAGCTCGTAGGTGTCGTGCGTCAGGTTCCGCATGCTCTTGACCCGCCCTTCCTGGTATCCGACGCGCAGCGTCTGGATCTCGCGGTTCGGCTGCGGCAGGGCCAGCGGGTCCCGGCAGCTTTCAAACATTTCCTGTGCCATCAGTTGAAGACCTCCGGATGCTCTTGCTTGGCATATTCGAGAATTTGTTCATCGGTCGCCTCGGATTCCCGGTTCTTGTTGCGCCACGCGGCGATATAACCTTCGACGCCTCCCAACTCCTTGAGACGCGCCTTCTTGGTGGTCTCCGCGTCCGCCTTCTCGATTTCGGCCAGACACGAGTAGAAGGTCGGGCTCAGGCCGAAGTCGGTCAGCATCTCCGAGTTCAGGACATTCACGTTCACTCCACCCGGCGTGTTGCTGCCCTTGAACTGCTTCTGCGTCGCACACACGCCGTCGAGCAAGCCGTTGATGATGACCGCATAGCAGTAGGTCTCGCCCCGGTCGTTGTACAGGCGAACCAGATCGCCGTCCTCGATGCCCCGTTCCTTGGCGTCGTTGACGCTCATCTCCACCGTGGGCCGGGACATCATCGCCTGCAGCCTCGGCACCGATTGGAACGAGTCGCCGATGAAGTAGTGAGCGGCCGAACTCAGCACCTGGATCGGATAATCCTTGCGCTTCGGATCCTCCTGCCCTTCGACTTCCGGATTGTAGGTCGGCAATGGGTCCTGCCCTTCATCCGCCAACGTCTGGCTGAAGATCTCGATCTTCTTGCTCGCGGTCGGCCAACCGATGTTCAGGAAGTCGCGCCGCTTCGATTTGTCGCTGGCGCGGGCCCAGCCGTTCTTCTCCAGTTGCTCGTAGGTGATCCCCTCCATCAGCGGGTTAACCTCCTCGTCGAACAGGATGTCGCGGATCATTTCCTCGTCGGTCTGGGTGAACGCGTCGTCGCTTTCCTCCACGTAGCCCATCTTCTGCGCCATCCGGCGGAACAGCTCGGTGTTGGCACAGCTTTCACCCAGCGGCTCGATGACCGCCTTGTTCAGGTTGAAGTGCCAGTGCCCGTACGCGGCATGCAGGTCCATCCGCTCGAGCTGCGTGTCTGCCGGCAGCACCACGTCCGCATAGTTGCAGGTGTCCGTCCAGAACGTATCGTGCACCGCCACGAACAGGTCGTCGCGCATCAGGCCACGCCGCACGTTGCCCGAATTCGGCGCACAGTTCGCCGGATCCGAGTTGTACACGAAGATCGACTTGATCGGCGGGTCCAGCGGCTTGTCGTCCACGCCGATGTTGTCGGCGAGGGCGCGCCCGATCTGCACCATGTTGACCACCCGTTTATTGGGCCGATCGCCGAGGTCCGGGCGTTGCAGCTTGGCCAGGTTGAACTGCAGCCACATTTCCTCCAGCGTCCCGAATGCGGCGCCGCCGTTCGGCTCGCGCCAGGAACCGGTGATGCAGGGCATGACCAGGATGGCCCGGCAGGTCTGCCCCGAATTCTGATGCCGGTTGAGGCCGTAGTTGGCACGGATGAAAGATTTCTTCGCCTTGCCGTACATCAGGCCGAACTTCTCGATATCCGCCTCCGGCACGCCGGTGATCTCCGACACCTTGTCGAGCGGGTATTCGGGGAGTTTCTCGTTGATGAACTGCTCCCAACCGACCGTCTGTTCGCGCAGGAACGCTTCGTCGTGCAGGCCGTTGTCCACGATGACCTTCATCGCACCCAGCGCCAGCGCCGCATCGGTCCCGGGACGCGGCTGGATGTGCCAATCCGCCATCATGGTCGTGCGGGTGATCCGGGGGTCGATAACGATCAGTTTGGCGCCCCGCTCCTGAGCCTCGCGAATGAACGGAATGGCATGCACCCCCGTGCTGACGAGATTCGCGCCCCACAGGACAATCAACTCCGCGTCCTGCACGGCGTCATGGACGGCCGGCCCGTTGGCCACGCCATAGGTGTGAATGCCGGCCCACATCGCGGCGTAAATGCAGATGGACTGCTCCAGCCGGGCCGCTTCCATCTTGTTCCAGAAGCGCTGGTCCATCGCCCAGTAGCCCAGCATGCCCAAGGTGCCGGAATAGGAATACGGCTGCACCGCCTCGGAACCGTACTCGGCGATCACTTCCTTGAAGTTGTCGGTGACCATGTCCAGCGCCTCATCCCAGCTGATGCGCTCGAACTTGGCGCCAGGCCCCCTGGGGCCGACCCGCTTGTGCGGATAAAGGACCCGGTTGTCGTTGTAGACCAGGTCCAGGTAATGATTGACTTTATTGCACAGGTAGCCGCGCGTCACCGGATGCGTGGGGTCGCCCTGGACCCGGACCGCGCGCCCCGTGCTGTCGTCCCGGGTGACCAGCATGGAACAGGTATCCGGGCAGTCGTGCGGACAGCACACATGGTGCAAAGAGTGCCCTTCAGGCACCTTGATTTTTGAAACTTGCGTCATAACCGATCCTCGAAAATCTCGCGGCAGGCAAACTGCCTTGAACCCTTTGAATTATACACAAATCCGATAGGGTTTATGCCGCCGCACCCCCGCCTTGGAACATGCAGGCGGCAGTTTTCGCGGCCCGCCATTTCAGACCCGCATGGCGTCAATCGGGGGTGGTGGGTCGTGCAGGGATCGAACCTGCGACCAACGGATTAAAAGTCCGGTGCTCTACCTAGCTGAGCTAACGACCCGAGATCCCGCTTATACCGCTTCGTGGCGCCGCCATTTCTGGGGAATCAGGCGCAGGTCCGCCATTCCGGCAACCAGCGCACTCGCCCAATTCGCCTCGTCTTCGTAGACCATTTTGTAGTATTGGACCTTCATCGTCAACGCGCTGCCCAGGCAGATGCTCACGAAAGTCAGGAACGATCCGATCGCCAGCGTGGACACACCGGAGACTGCCTGTCCGATGGTGCAGCCGATCGACAGCACCCCGCCGAACCCCATCAGCACCCCGCCGAGCACGTGCCGCGCGGCATCGCCGAGCGACTGGAACCACTCGACCCGCAACCGTCGCGAGACCAGCGCGTAAAGGAACGCGCCGACGATCACGCCCGCCCCGGCTACCAGAGCGAAACTCATGAACCGGCTGGCGAAGCCGGTCTCCAAGAAACGGATCAGGGTGGCCGCAGGTTGCACGAACGTCAGCGACTGGGCTCCGACCCCGTACGGCTGTTCATCGCCTTCCAGGAACGCGACTTCCTCGATCAGGCCTTGCCCCATCGGGCCGGCGGTCACGTACCAAGCCGCCGCCACGCACAGCCCCAGCACGACGCCGGCCAGCACGTTGTCCCGGTTCTGCAGGAAATCGGAAGAACGCAGCACCCAGATCAGCATCAGGACCCCGACGATCAGGCCGATGGCGAGTGATGCCGCAGCCCCCGGCAGCCCGAGCGGGCCGGATACCGCCGCTCCCAGCGACTGGTCCGCGATGCCGAGGTTGCGCAGGTCGATGAAGGCCGGCTCCATCCACTGCAGGAAGACGTAATAGCCGAAATTGGTGAAGATCATCAGGTAGCCGGCGATGCCCATCGCCAACAGCACCGCGATCGACTTCAGGTTGCCCCCTCCGATGCGCACCATGGTGCGGTTGCCGCATCCGGAACCGATCGTCATGCCGATGCCGAACAGGAGCCCGCCGATGAGAAAACGCGGCCACGGAAACACGGCGGCGCGGTACGGCGGCCGCCCGGTCTCCGCACTCGCGGTCAGGCTCATGTCCGCCAGCCCGATGTATTCGAGGATGGCCACGCCCAGCACCGCCACCGCCATGCCGAGCACCCAGGCGCGCATGCGGCCGGAATCGCCCATGTTCACGAGGTCCGAGACAGCCCCCATCGTGCAGAAATTGGTCTTGTAGGCCACCGCGCCGAGGACGATCGTGATGATGAACCCGGCGAGCAAAACCTGGCGGTAGATTTCAAGTTCCATAGGGCGTCATGAGTCGTTGTGGCAACGGCTCAATTGTACAACGGGGTTTCGGGGCTTGCGCTTGGAATCTTACGGGGGCGAGTCCATTGGCATTCAAGCGACCTCAATGCTGATTGATCTCCTCTCGGGTTAGCTTCCGCCCGACGACAAGTCGTCCACGCAGATCGCGAATCGTCTCGTCATACGCCTTGAGCAGGTCTTGCCTCTGCGCATACTCGGCCAGCCACAACCTGAACTGGGCTTCCAGCGTGATTCTTTCTTCTCTCGCCCTCTCCCGTGCCGCTTCGATCAGGACTTCGTTAGCATTGAATATAATGTTTTTCATAGCTTTACAATAGAAATATGCGTACTATTATGGTGTATTTTCTGGCCCGAACGAGCCCCCATACTTGCTAATCGCGTTCCTGGTAGCGTGTCGGGTCCTCGACTCCCGCTGCCTCGAACCCTTCCCGGCGTAACCGGCAAGCCTCGCAAGTCCCACAGGCCCGACCTTCAGAATCCGCCCGGTAGCACGAAACGGTCATCGCATAGTCGACCCTCAGTTGCATCCCGGCTCGGATAATCTCGGCCTTGGTCCAATCGATCAGCGGCGTGTGGATGCGGAACGGACGACCTTCCACGCTGTCCCGGGTCGCCAGGTTGGCTGTCTTTTCGAACGCCGAAATGAATTCACCCCGGCAATCCGGATAACCCGAATAGTCGATCGCATTGACGCCGATGCAGATATCGTGGATGTCCCGCGCCTCGGCCAAGGCAAGCGCGACCGACAGGAACACGGTATTGCGGGCCGGCACGTAAGTGACCGGAATCCCGTCGTCCGGCCCTTCCGGCACGGCGATTTCCGGGTCGGTCAGCGCCGAAGCGCCGAATTTCGCCAAATCAAGATCCATCTCCACCAGCTCGCAATTCACTTCCCGAGTCAACCGCCGAGCCGCCTGCAGTTCCGCGCTGTGCCGCTGCCCGTAGCAGAAGCTCAGGGCCGTCGGCACAAACCCCTCGGCGCGCGCCCAGTACAGGGTCGTTGCCGAATCCATGCCGCCAGACAGCAACACAACGGCCGGTCTAGCGCCCCCGGACATCACCCCACAGCACCTTGTGGAGCTGGACTTGCAGGCGCACCGGCAATGCATCGGCCACGATCCACTCCCCCAACTGCCCGGCGTCCTGTTCCTCCCAGGATGGCGAGAAGAAGACTTCGCAATCCCACGTGCGCCCTTGAACCTGATCGCGTGCCCACTTGTAATCCTCGCGCGAGCAAATCACGAACTTCACCAGGTCCGTAGGCTGGAGGTGCTCCAAATTGCTCCAGTCATTGCGCGCCTCTTCCCCACTGCCCGGGGTCTTGATGTCCAGCGCCTTGAAAACCCGCGGGTCCACTTCCGAGACGGACAGCGCGCCGCTGGTCTCCAGGGTCACTTGATAGCCCCGGTCGCACAACTCGCTCAGTAGTTGCTTGCATTCCGGCTGTGCCAACGGCTCGCCACCGGTCACGCAGACATCCTGGACCGGCTGCGTGGCCACCGCCCCCAGGATCTCCTCCAGAGTCATCCATTCGCCTTCAGTGAAAGCGTAGGCCGTATCGCAGTATCCGCAGCGCAGAGGGCAGCCGGTCAGGCGGACGAACGCGCTCGGCCGGCCGCTGGCCGACCCCTCCCCCTGGATGGAGTGGAAGATTTCGGTGACACGCAGCCGGATGTCTTGTGCACCCTCCGGGCTCATCACTCTTCGCCCGCCCGACGCTGCAACCGGTCCAGCCGCAACTGCGCGAGCCGGGCAAGGTCACTGTCGGGGTTCTGGTCGCGAATCTCGGTCAGGATCGCCTCGGCCCTCTCGAAATCACCCAATTCGAACCAGGCATAGCCGGTCTTCAGGCGCGCCACTTCGCGGCGCGGGTTGGCCTCGTCGGCGATGACTTCGGCGAACGCGGCAATTGCTTCCTGGAAGCGCCCTTCCACGTACAGGGTCTCACCGAGCCAGTACCAGGCCTCCCCGGCATCCTCGTGAGCCGGGTACTTGGCCAGGAATTCCCGGAACGCCTTGGCCGCATCATAGAAATTGAGATTCCTGAAAGCTTCCCGGCCCAAGCCGTACAACCGCGCGGCCGGCTGGGTGATCTGTGGCGAAAAGGCCTTCTCCTCCGGAGTCGCCGCCGCTTCGCCCTCCTCCGGACCCGGCACAGGTTCGGAAGTGGCCGCCGCCTCGGCGTCCGCGTCATCCACCGGGACGCCCGGGTCCTGCTCCACCATTTCGACCGACGGCGTGGAGTCCTCCTCGCCCTCGACGGCAGGCTCGCTCTCGACAGCAGAGTGCTCCATCTCCTGAACCTGAGCTTCGTCCTGCCGGGCAAGCAAAGCCTCGACTTCCTGCCGCAACGCCTGCTGCTCCGCTTCCAGGCGGGTCAGCTCCTCGACGATTCGTTGGATTTCCGGAGGGGCCTCCTGCTCGGCCTCGAACAAGGCGGCCGGGTCGCTTACGCTCTCAGGCTCCGGGGAATCGCCCGGCCGGGCCCGAAGGGCCTCGATCTCTTGCCGCAATACTTGCTGTTCCGCTTCCACACGCTCCAGCGCCTGAATGACCCGTTCGAGCCATGGCGGCTGCGGGTCCGGTTCCGGATCCTGCGCGAAAGCGCAGACGCTGTAAACAAGACTGCCCGCCAACGCGAGCACACGTCCTTTTCTGCCCCGACGGACGCAGTCGGTCACTCTTCCAGGATGATTTCGACCCTACGGTTGTGTCCCCAGGTGCCCTCGCCCTGGCCTGTCACCGCGGGGAGTTCCTCACCGTAGCTGACCCAATCCACCTGTTCCGCCAAAGCGCCCAATTCCAGGATCATGTCCCGTACGCTTTGTGCCCGGCGCTCGCCCAGCGCCAAGTTGTAGGCCCGGGTACCCCGTTCATCCGTATGCCCCTCCAGGCGCAGCCGACCTGCCGGATTGTTCTGCAAATGCGCCGACGCACGCTGGATGACTTCCGCGAACCTCGGCTTCACCTCGGTGCTGTCGTAGTCGAAGTAGACGGTCATGCCCTGGCCCGCGGCATTTGCGGCCGTCCCGGCCACAGGGCCATCCTTCGAACTGATATCCAGGTCTCCCGCAATGATGTTTCCTTCATCGTCCAGAGCAACGCCCTCGACGGCACCCGGATCCTCTTCCAGCAGGATCTTCGAATCTTCCACGGCGGCAGGAGGGTCTTCCTCCGGCACCCCGCAGGCACCCAGGACAACACCCAACCCCAGCAGGATCAACGGCGGGGCGGGGCGTGAAAAAAATCGTCGCATTGGCATTCCTTCTAGCGTCGGTAGGGAGACCACGCAGGCTCCCGAACGTCCGAATGGGCAAGCGGGAGGCGCTGACGAATTCTACCATTATGGCTGGCCAGCATCAGGATTTGTTCCCCGCTCCGGGTCGTGCTGGCGTAAATCAGGCTGAATCCGTTCGGCGCGAACGACGGTGCCTCGTCCAGGGTTCCCGAAGACAAGGGAAACAAGCCCTCGCTCTCCGGCTCGAACAGCGCCACGCCGTAACCGCCCGCCTCGGTCGACTGGACGAAAGCCAAGTAGCGACCGTCGGTGGACACCACCGCATCCGTGGTGTAGTTGCCCGGGAGGGGCAACATCCGGGCCTGCGCATCGCGCAAGCCCTGGCGATAAAGCTTCGGCTTGCCACCCCGGTCGGACGTGAAGACCAATCCCTGCCCATCGGCTTCCCAAGCCGGTTCCGTATCGATTCCCGCGCTGTAGGTGAAGCGAGACAGGGAGCCCGTATCCAAGGCGTAGATAAAAATTTCCATGTCTCCGTCCACCGTCATGGCCAAGGCCAGGCGCCGCCCGTCGGGAGAGAAAGCCGGGGCACTGGAACTGCGCCCGGAACCCGGCAGCGCCCGGCGGCTTGCGTCCCGCAGGTTCTGGAGGAACACCTGCGGCCGCCGAGTTTCGAACGACACGTAGGCCAGGCTCATCCCATCCGGCGACCAAACGGGCGACAGCAGCGGGCGCGGCGAAGTGAGGATCGCGATTGGATGGTGCCCGTCCGCATCCGCCACATACAGGCGATAGCGAACCCGGCCTGCTTCACGAATTTGACCGACATAGGCGATTCGGGTATCGAACGCACCGGGGATGCCCGTGATCTGTTCGTGCAGCGCGTCCGCGGCCTGATGCGCCAAGCGGCGCAGTTGCTTCGGCTTCGCCGACAGGCGGCGCGCCAAGACAGCCTTGCCCGCCAGCAGGTCGAACAACCGGATATCCAGCTGGAGCCGGCCTGCTCCCGGGGACACCGTCGCCGTCACCGCGTACTCTGCCAAATGGCCATCCCAGGCATCCCAGTTCAGGTCCCCCTCGCGCACCGCCGCCGGCGGTGCCGTCCCGGGGTCCAGCACATTGAAAAACCCGCTTCGCGCCAGGTCCGCACCAACGACTTCTGCCAGTTTCCGCTCGGATTCCGAATATGCCACCAAAACGATGGGGATGCCCTGCTCGACCCCCTGCTCGATATCAATGCGGAATTCCGCCTGTGCCGCACCCACGCAAAGAGGCAACAGCAGGACACAAGCACGCAGGCGAGCGGCGTTCATTTCAACGGGCTACTTTTGGACGGAAGGTGATCACCAGGTGGCGATCAAACAGTTCCGCGATCGGAGGCCGCGGCAACGGGCTAGCCTTCAGCACGGCGTTGCGCAAAGAATCCTGCCAGGCCTGCGAGGCCCGGCAGCCGCGTACCTTGGCGGACAGCACCACGCCTTTTTCATCCTGTTCCACGACCACCTCGCAAGGCGAGATGTTTCCAGCCGCCGGGGGGCGCAGCCAGACCCGTTCGATTCTTTTCTTGATCGCAATGCGCCAGATATCGGCCTGCCGGGCCCGTCGGGCAGCTTCCCGCTGCCGCCGCTGCGCCTGCTCCTGCCGACGCGCCTCCGCCCGTTGTTCGGCTTCCTGCAGCTTGCGCGCCTCCTCTTCGGCCTGCCGGCGTGCCGCCTCCTCACGCTCGCGCTTCTCCGCAAGTTTCCGCTCGGCTTCTTCTTTTGCCTTGCGTTTCGCTTCGGCCCGCGCCTTCGCTTTCTTCTTCTCTTCGGCCTTGCGGCGCGCTTCTTCCTCGCGTTTGCGTTTCTCCGCCTGCCTGCGTTCGGCTTCCTTGCGTTTCGCTTCACGCTCCCGCTGTTTGCGGAGTTCCTCTTCGCGCAATGCCTGCCGGTGCGCTTCACGCCTCTGCTCCAGCAATTCCTCGTCTGCCGCCTGAACGCGCACCGCCTCGACATCCGGCCGGGTTGGAACGTTGGACTGGGCCGGTTCGGTTCCGAATTGCAGCAACAGTCCAGCGATCACCGCATGAACGGCAACGGCCCCGATCCAGGAGAGAGGACTGACCCGACTGAGGCGGGTTCCTCGCGCCGGCCGGTTCATGGGCTCTCCGGCGGCGGCTGCGTGAGCAGGCTCAGGGCCGGGACTCCCGCCTGATCAAGCCGGGCGATGGTCGCCGCCACCGTACCGTACGAGAGCCGGGCATCGGCCCGGACGTACAGCGTATCGTCTCCACCCTCCTGCATCATTCCTTCGACCAGACCCGGCAGGTCCACCTCCTCCACGGCGTAGACGAACACCCCTTCGCGGATCAGCCGCAGTTCTCCGCGCTGGTTGATTTCCAGCACCAGCGGCTCGCGGTAGGGTTCCGGATCGACCGGCTCCGACGGCGCTTCCGGCAATTCGATCAACAGGCCCTGCTGCATCAGCGGCGTCGCGATCATGAAGATCAGGAGGAGCACCAGCATGACATCCACGTACGGCACGATGTTGATTTCCGACATGTGCCGGCGCGAAGTCCGCAGCGGGTTCATGGTTTCTCCTGGTTGGCCAGAGCCTCGCGCTGCAGGAGCGTGGTGAACTCTTCAATGAAGTTGCTGTACTGTGTCAGCAACTTGTCGACCCGGTCCGTGAACCGGTTGTAGGCGATGACCGCCGGGATGGCGGCGAACAGGCCCAGGGCGGTCGCCACCAGCGCCTCGGAAATTCCGGGTGCGATCATGGTCAGCATGGAGGCGCCCCGGGTCGGGTCCAGCGAGTGGAAGGCATTGATGATGCCCCAGACCGTCCCGAACAATCCGATGTACGGGCTGGTCGAACCGATCGTCGCCAGCACCGGCAGATGCATCTCCAGGTGTTCTGCTTCCCGGGCCAGCACCACCCGCATGCTGCGCACCGCCGTATGGCTGATCGTGTCCGGCGACAATTGCTTGTTCCGGGCCAGTTGCACGTATTCCCGGAAGCCGGCACAAAATACGTCCCCGAGCGGCGGGCGCGACTGCCGCTGTCGCATCTGGTCGTAGAACTGCACCAGCTCGATGCCCTGCCAGAACTTGTCCTCGAACTTGATCGCTTCCTGATGCTGTCGGCGCAGGATCTGCGACTTGTTGAAGATGATGACCCAGGAGACGAACGAGGCCAGCACCAGGATCAACATGACCCCCTGCACGGCCAAGGACGCCTGGCCCAACATCTCCAGAATCGAAAACTCAACCATTGTTTTCACACTTCTCGTAAAGGTCGGGAGGCAATGGTGCGGGCGACCCGGTGTCCGTGCTCAGGCACGCCACCTTGACGGTCGCCTCGGCCAGACACTCGTCCTCCCGCCACAGCGCCTGACTGAAATCCAGCGAGAGCCGGGCCCGCGCGGACAACCGGGTGCGAACCATCAGCTCGTCGTCCAACCGGCCCGGCAGCAGGTAACGCGCGGACAGGCTGTGCACCGCGAACACGCGCTGGTGATCCTGCTCCAGCGAGGCCAAAGTATACCCGCGTTTTCGAAGCCATTCGGTCCGTCCGCGATCCATGTAGCGGATGACCGCCGCATGGTAGAGCACGCCGCCCGCATCGGTATCTTCGTAATACACCCGCACCGGAATATCCTCCCCCATTAGTCCTCCGATCCCGTCAGCGGCAATTCGTCGGTCCCCGGCAGCGGCTCAAGCCCCAGGTGCTCGCGTGCCCGCGGCGTGGCGACCCGGCCTCGAGGGGTCCGCATCAGGAACCCCAACTGAATCAGGTAGGGCTCGACCATGTCCTCCAGCGTCCCGCGCTCCTCGTTGACCGCCACCGACAGGCTGTCGATGCCGACCGGCCCGCCGTTGAACTTCTCGATGATGATGCGCAGGTACTCGCGGTCCAACCGGTCGATGCCGCAGCGGTCGACGCGCATGAACTCCAGCGCCTCCGCCGCCACCGAAGCGGTCACCTTCCCGTCTGCCCGGACCTCTGCGTAGTCTTGTACCCGCCGCAGCAGACGGTTCGCGATACGCGGCGTGCCGCGCGAGCGACGGCCGATCTCCAACGCGCCATCGCCATCGACCGGAATGTCGAGGATGTCTGCCGAGCGGCGGACAATGCGGGCCAGTTCCTCCGCGGAATAGAAATCAAGCCGGCCGACGATGCCGAAGCGCGACATCAGCGGCGGCGTCAGCAACCCGGCCCGGGTGGTCGCGCCGACCAGCGTGAACGCCGGCAGGTCGAGCTGGATCGAGCGCGCCGCCGCACCCTCGCCGATCATCAGGTCGATCCGGCAATCCTCCAGCGCCGGGTACAGGATCTCCTCCACGGCCGGCTGCAGGCGGTGGATCTCGTCGATGAACAGCACGTCGCCTTCCTGCAGGCTGGTCAGGATCGCCGCCAGGTCCCCGCCACGCTCCAGTACCGGCCCGGCCGACTGGCGCAGCTGTCCGCCCATCTCGTTGGCGACGATGTACGACAGGGTCGTCTTGCCGAGCCCCGGCGGGCCGAACACCAGCACATGGTCGAGCGGCTGCCCCCGGCGTCGCGCCGCCTCGATGAAGACCTCGAACTGTTCGCGCAACTCCGCCTGGCCGACGAAGTCTTCCAGCTTGCGCGGGCGAATATTGTTTTCCAACGATGCCTCGCCCGGTCCCGCGCCACGTTGCAGCAGCGTGTCCTCGCTCATCGCACGCTCCCGCGCAAGGCCTCGCGGATGATGTCCTCGGCCCCCAGCCCCTGCGTCTCGATCGCCCCGATCATGCGCCGGGCCTCGGCCGGTTTCCAGCCCAGACGAACCAGCCCCTGCTGTGCTTCATATTGCGGCGTAGCCGCTTCGCCAACCCCGGTGTCTTCCGCCTTCAGCACCATGTGCTGCAACTCGACCAGCAACCGCTGGGCGGTCTTCTCGCCGATTCCCGGCACCTGGGTCAGTCCGTCCAGGTTCCCGGCCTCCACGTGCTGACGCAGCGTCGCACCCGGCAAGGCCGACAGGATCGCCAGCGCGGTCTTGGCGCCAACCCCGGAGATCCGTAGCAGCTGGCTGAACCGCTGGCGCTCCGCCTCGTCGGCAAAGCCGAACAGGGTGTGCGCGTTCTCGCGCACGACCAGCAGGGTCGGAAGCACCACTTCCGAATCGTCCTGCGGCAGGTTGTCGAACGTGGCCATCGACGCCAGCACCCGGTAGCCCACGCCACCTGCCTCCACGATCAGTTCCGGAGGCTGGCGATAGGTGACGGGCCCGCGCAGGTACGCAATCATGTCGCGACTCCCTCCGGGGTCAGCAGCCGGCTGTGGGCGTGGCACAGGGCCAGCCCCAGCGCATCCGCCTCGTCCGCCTGCGGCGATTCGGCCAGCCCCAACAGGCGCTGCACCATGAACTGGACCTGCTCCTTGGTGGCCCCGCCCCGCCCGGTGATCGCCTGCTTCATGCTGCGCGGAGAATACTCGAACACCTCGATTTCGCTCACCACGCAGGCGCTGATCAGCGCCCCGCGCGCCTGGCCGAGCTTGAGCGCCGTGCCCGCGTTGGCGGCAACGAATGACGCCTCGACCGCAGCACAGTCTGGCGTGTAGACTTCGAGCACTTCGCTGAGCTGCCGGAACAATTCTCCCAGTCGCTGGGGAATCGGGCCCTGCGTCGGACAAATCTGCCCGCTGGCCTGGTAGCGATGGCGGTACCCGTCGGTCTCGATCACGCCGTAGCCGGTGCGCCGCAAGCCGGGGTCCACGCCGATGATCCGCCTCATGGTTCAGTCCGCATACAGGGCATCTGGAATGCTCGCGTTGGTGTAGACATTCTGCACGTCATCCAACTCCTCCAGCCCGTCCACCAGCTTCAGCAGCTTCACCGCTTCAGCGCCTTCCAGCTCGACCAGGGTCTGCGCCCGCATCGTCACCTCGGCGTGATCCGGCGCCTGCCCCGCTTCGGTCAGGCCTTGCCGGACCGTCACGAAGTCCTGGGGCTGCGTCAGCACTTCCACCGACTCGTCGTCCAGCACGACCAAGTCGTCGGCCCCGGTCTCCACGGCCTGCTCCATCAGGTTGTCCGCGTCCGTGCCGGGCGCGTAGCTCAACACCCCCACCGCCGAAAACAGGTACGTCACCGAACCGCTGTTGCCCAGGCTGCCTCCGTGCTTGCCCAGCGTGTGCCGGACTTCGGAGACCGTGCGGTTCCGGTTGTCGGTGAGGCAGTCGATCAGCACCGCCACCCCGCCCGGGCCGTAGCCTTCGTATCGGATTTCCTCGTACGCGGCGCTGTCCGCATCACCGCAGCCGCGCTTGATCGCGCGCTCCACCGTGTCCTTCGGCATGTTCGCCGACATCGCCTTGTCCACCGCCAGGCGCAGCCGGGAATTGTCGGCGGGGTCCGGCCCGCCGATCTTCGCCGCCACCATCACCTCCCGAATCAGCTTGGAGAACAGTTTCCCGCGCTTGTCGTCCTGCCGCTTCTTGCGGTGCTGGATGTTGGCCCACTTGCTGTGACCCGCCATGATCGATGTGCCCCGTCACAACCTCCGCCTATGATAAACCCGGAGGCGATCCGACCGGAACCCGGTCCAGGATTGCTTGCCGGTTCGTGTAGGAAGACGCACGCTGCGCCGCCTCCACCCGGGGCAGCCATTCGTATTCCGAATGCTCCAGGGCGTCCAAAGTCACCGGGCATGCTTCGGGAACGGCCAAGCGAAAAACATGCTCGCGGTTTTCCGTGACCCCCTCGGCGTAACGGTGGCGCCAGATCTCGTAGATTTCGAACAAGTGGCTGTCATGGCAGTCTTCCAGCGCCGTCGCATCCAGTCCCGTCTCCTCGACCAGTTCCCGCCGCGCCGCCTGTTCCGGCTGTTCGCCCCACTCCAGGCTGCCGGTCACCGACTGCCAGAACGTCGGGGGTTCGTGCCGCCTCAGCATCAGCACCTGGGAGTCTTCGCTGTAGACCACGACCAGCACCGACTCCGGCCGTTTGCGGGAAGGCGTCTCCGCCGTCATGAACGCTTCCGGATCCGGCTGAGGCCGAGTTCGCGCAACTGGTCCATCTCCACCATCTCGGGGGCTCCCGTCAACAGGCAATTGGCCGTCTGGGTCTTGGGGAATGCGATCACGTCCCGGATCGCCTCGGCACCGGTCAGGAGCATGACCAGGCGATCGAAGCCAAATGCGATGCCGCCGTGCGGCGGACAGCCGTAGCGCAGCGCATCCAGCAGGAATCCGAATTTTGCCTGCGCCTCATCGGCGTCGATGCCGAGCAGCGCGAAGACCGCCTGCTGAATCTCCGGGCGATGGATGCGAACCGATCCCCCACCGACTTCCACCCCGTTGATCACCATGTCATAGGCTCGCGCCCGCACCGCGCCCGGGTCGGTTTCCAACTGCGCGACATCCTCGACCGCCGGTGCCGTGAACGGGTGATGCATCGCCAGCCAGCGCTGTGTCTGAGGGTCTTGTTCGAGCAGCGGGAAGTCGACCACCCAGAGCGGTTGCCAACCCTCTTCTCCCAGACCCAGGTCCTCCGCCAGGCGTTCGCGCAGGAAAGACAGCGCGGCGTTGACAATGTCGGCCCGATCCGC
Source organism: uncultured candidatus Poriferisulfidus sp. (assembly GCA_965204575.1). GTDB lineage: Bacteria > Pseudomonadota > Gammaproteobacteria > Poriferisulfidales > Poriferisulfidaceae > Poriferisulfidus. The sequence goes on along the minus strand of OZ241993.1, from coordinate 1,416,551 downwards.
GCCGAACACGATCAGGTCTCCATCCTGCGCGTCCGTGCGTTCCAGGATTCCGGCCACCGCCTCGTCATGCAGGAACTTCAGGAATCCCGCCTGCAGGCCGTCGCGTCCCTGCCCGACCTGGTTGCACTTGATGTACGCCAGCCCTTTCGCGCCGTACGGCTTGATTGCCTCGGTATAGGCATCGATCTGCCCGAGGCTCATGCCTGCCGCCCCCGGGATGCGCATCGCCGCGACCCGGGCACCCTCGCGGTTGGCCGGCTCCCGAAAGACCTTGAACTCCACCTCCGTCAGGAGATCCGCCACGTCTACGAACTCCATGCCGGAAATCCGCAAATCCGGCCGGTCGGTCCCGAACCGGCGCATGGCTTCGACATAGGCCAATTGCGGAAACGGATCCGGCAGGGAAATCCCCGCGGCATCGAACATGGCGCACGCCAGGCCCTCCATCAGTTCCAGGATGTGTTCCTCTTCGAGAAACGAAGTTTCGATGTCGATCTGGGTGAATTCCGGCTGGCGGTCCTGGCGGGGGTCCTCGTCGCGGAAGCAACGCACGATCTGGTAGTAGCGGTCCACCCCGCCCATCATCAGCATCTGCTTGAACAGCTGCGGGGACTGTGGAAGTGCAAAGCACGCACCGGTGTGGGTCCGGCTCGGCACCAGGTACTCGCGGGCGCCCTCCGGGGTCGCGCGGGTCAGCATCGGCGTCTCGACTTCCAAAAACCCCAGCTCGTCCAGGTAATGCCGCACCGTGGCCGCCAGCCGGGCACGGGTGCGCAGGCGCTCCTGCATCACGGGCCGGCGCAATTCCATGTAGCGGTAGCGCAAGCGGTGATCTTCGTGCACCTGCTCGTCGTCCAGCTGGTACGGCGGGGTATCGGCCGGGTTCAGGATTTCCAGTTCTTCGCAAACCACTTCCACTTCGCCGGTCGGCAGCGTCGGGTTGACCGTGCCTTCGGGACGGGCCCGCACCTGCCCCGTGACCGCCAGCACGAACTCAGTGCGTATCTGCTCGGCCAGCGCGAATAATTCGGCCTGCTCGGGGTTCACCACGACTTGCACGAGCCCGCTATGGTCGCGCAGGTCGATGAAGATGATTCCGCCGTGGTCGCGACGCCGGTTGACCCAGCCGAACAGATGGACCGCCTGCCCGATCTGGTCGGCCCGAACCTCCCCGCAGTAGCGGCGTTCCTCAGCCATTGGCGGCCCCGGCCTGTGAGGTCTTCCCGTCGGATGACTTCGCCTCGGACTTGCCCGAGGCGGCCTTGTCCTTGCCGGGTTTCGCTTCCTTCTTCTTGGTCGCGGCCGGCTCTCCGTTCGTGTCCTTGCCTGGTTTCTTCCCCTTGAAGTCGGTCTCGTACCAGCCGCTGCCCTTGAGGCGGAATCCGGCCGCTGTCAGTTGCTTGCGCAAACGTTCCTCACCGCATTGCGGGCACCGGGTCAGGGGGGCGTCGCTGACTTTCTGCAATACCTCCAAGTCATACCCGCAGGCTTCGCAACGGTACTCGTAGATCGGCATGGTCAGATCAGGCGCGGCGGGTCGGCGCGCTGATTATACGGGCCGATCGGGTCGCCGACCCGGATCAGGCCGCCTTCCAGAACGCGTGCCGTCACCCCGCCCATTCCGGTCATCGCATTTTTCCCACCGGCGCCCAGTGCCGCATCCATGCCACGGCAAGGCGGACAGTCGCCAGTGCCTTCGAACAGTGCCGCGCCGACCCGGAACCGTTGCCCAACCAAGGCCCGGAGATTGATACCGGACACCAGCAGGTTGCGTCGCAGCAGATCTGGTTTCGGGGTGTGCTCCGACAGTGACTCGATTACGGGGAGATGTTCGGACTGCATCAGGGTTACCTGGCGCCGTCCGCCCGAGCGCCGGGTCGCATGGTCATCGGCCAGCCCTCGACCCTGGATCGCTTGTACTTCCCGAAGTTCCATCACCGGCTGTCCGCGTCCCGTACGCACTCCGATCCACTCGACTCGGCCCGAAGCGGGAAAACTCCCGCGCGGCTCATCCGGGTTCATTCCGCCACACCCAACCGGATCACACCATTCATCCAGGGTGCCAGGCAATCCGGGATCCGGACCGATCCATCCTCGCCCTGGTGATTCTCCAGCACGGCCACCAGCGTGCGGCCAACGGCTAGACCGGAACCGTTCAGGGTATGTACCGGCTGCGGCAATTGCTCTTGGCCGGGCCGGAACCGCGCCTTGATCCGCCGCGCCTGGAAATCCCGGAAATTGCTGCAGGAGGAAATCTCGCGATACGCCTTCTGGCTGGGCAGCCAGACTTCCAGGTCATAGGTTCGCGCAGCGGCAAAGCCGATATCGCCCCCGCACAGAGAAACCACCCGATACGGCAGCTCCAGCGCCTGCAGGACGGCTTCCGCATGAGTCGTCAGTTCCTCCAGCGCCGATTCCGATTCTTCCGGATGCACGGCCAGCACCAGTTCCACCTTTTCGAATTGATGCTGCCGGATCAAGCCTCGGGTATCCATTCCGTAGGAGCCCGCCTCGGCCCGGAAGCAAGGCGTGTGCGCGATCGTCTTCCAGGGCAGTTCCGACATCTCCAGGATCGTGTCCCGCAGCAGGTTCGTCAACGGCACCTCGGCCGTGGGGATCAGGAAATGTTCCTCGCCGTCGAGCGCGAACAAGTCCGCGCGGAACTTGGGCAATTGCCCGGTCCCTTCAAGGCTGGCCGCATTCACCAGATACGGCACGTAGCATTCCTCGTAGCCATGCTGGCGCGTATGCAGATCCAGCATGAACTGGGTCAACGCACGGTGCAACAGTGCCAGTTCGCCCTGCAGCACCGAAAAGCGTGCCCCGGACATGGCCGCAGCCCGCTGCATGTCGAGCAGTCCCCAGCGCTCGCCCAGCTGTACATGATCGAGTGGCTCGAAATCAAACTCCGCAGGCTCGCCCCAGCGGCGCAATTCGAGGTTGTCCTGCGGGCCCCTGCCATCCGGGACTTCCGGGTCCAGCAGGTTCGGCATGCCGATCAGCCAGGCGTCAAGACGCTGCCGAATCGACGCCAGTGCCGCCTGGCGATGCTCCAGCTGTTCCCCCAGGCTCGTCACCTCCGACATCATTTCAGCCGCATCCTCGCCCTGCTTTCGGGCTTCGCCGATGCGCTTCGACAGGGTGTTGCGCTGTGCCTGGAGGGATTCCGCCTCGCTCTGCGCGGCCTTGCGCTCCGCCTCAAGTTCGGCGTAGACGGCCGCATCGAAGGTGAAGCCCCGTCGCGCAAGATTATCCGCGACCGCGCGCGGGTCAGCGCGTAAGACTTTGGGATCCAGCATCTGCGCGTCCGTCTACGCGCTCGGCGGCTTCCAGATTCCGAACGCCTTGGAAGGGTCCGCGGCCAGCGGCGCGGGCCGCTGCTGGGCCTGATTCATGATGTCATTCATAACATGTCCGCTGAACGCATTGATTTCTCTAAGTAATTCTTCTTTTTCCTCGGACGGGCGATCAATGCTGCCAACCAGCAGGCCGAGCACGGCCGCCAGGTATTGGGCGGAAATCAGGGTGTCCTGGGACTGCGCGTCATGCTCGTTCAGGACGTGCATCAGTTTCTGCACCAGTTCTCGGTTCAAGTTGATCGGTTGCATCGGTTCCCCTTTCCCGGTTCAGGCAGGTAATTGGCGCGCCCGGAGGGATTCGAACCCCCGACCTTGTGGTTCGTAGCCACACACTCTATCCAACTGAGCTACGGGCGCACGGGACATAAAAATGCCTTAAATCAGGCAGAATCGAATTATAGCCGATGGGGTGACTTGACCTTCGACCCGAACTATGGGAAAACCGGGGAATGAAGACGACCGTCGAACTCCCCGACGCCACATTTCGGCATATTAAAGCGATTGCCGCAAGTTGTGGCCTCACCATGGAACAGTTTTTCACGACTGCGCTGGAGGAGCAGATCCGGCGTTGCACCCAAGAACCCCAAACCCGTGAAGCGGAAGCACCATGGATGGCCGGATTTGGTGCCCTCTCCGATTTGTCAAGTGAAAACCAGCGGATTCTGGAGCTGATTGAAGAAGAGTTTGATACGCTCGGTCCTGAAGACGCGGCTGAATATTGAACGCCAATATCCCATTCGCATAGGCTGAAAGACCTTCGGTAGCGAAACGGTTTCGCCAGTACCTGACCGTGACGATCAGAGGGATTGATAAATATGCGGCAATGCCGCATAATGGGGTTGATGGAACTTTTCATCACTCGTACCTATGAACGTGCCATCAGAAAACTGGTCTCGGAAGAATCCCGGAAAGCAATGGAAACGACAATTGCCGCCGACCCTATCGGAGCACCAGTCATCCGAGGGACAGGCGGAATACGCAAGTTTCGGTGGCCTGGCTCTGGTCGAGGCAAACGAGGTGGGATTCGAACCTTGTACTTTTATCATGCCAAAGCCAAAGCCATCTACATGCTGACCGCTTATGCCAAGGCAAGCCGTGAAGAGATGACTCCGTCCGACCGAAAAATACTGTCTCGGCTAGTAGCCACTATCAAGAAGGAGGAGGTAAAAAAATGACAACGGAACGAACCCGGATTGGTCAGGAGACTGAAGCGGCATTAGACGAAGTTCTTTCGCATGTACGCGGCAAAATCGATCTCGTGTGCCGGATCGTTGATGATCCCTCTGCTGATCAGGTTCTGGCTCTGCGCAAGCAGTTGAAACTAAGTCGGCAGAAATTTGCTAATCGATTCGGCCTGGACGCACGGGCGATACAAGATTGGGAACAAGGTCGTCGCGTCCCGGACCGAGCCGCACGGGTCCTGTTGACTGTCATTGCCCACGATCCGGATGCGGTCGTACGAGCGCTTGGTGAGTAAGAGAAGCCGCAGGAACACCCCTCAAGCCTTTGAACCATACACTCTGCAAGCTTTCAGGCTGCCCTATTTAAACCAGCCGCAAACTCCGCCACTCTTAGCGAAAAGATAACCGATCTTTCGTGAGATGGGCTCAGTGACAGGCTTGGCCCAGCGCCTTGAGCCGCCAATAGTTGTAAGGCCAAGGCGTCACGAAACCGGCCGCCAGAGCCGGCACCAGCGACCACCAGCGCAGCTGCAGGCTGCCGACCAGCAGCCAGTCCGTCAAGTTCATCGCGATTTCCATCGACACCATGCTGATCAAGCTCATTCCTGCCGCCGTGCGCAAGGCCAGATTGGCCGGCATGCTTCGCATCAGCAGAATCGTCTCCAGGAGAATACTGGTCAGGATGCCGTTGAGCATGGCCAATCCCAGAATCAGCCATGGCGAAATTTCAATCTGGTAATACTGAAAGTAAAAGATCGTACCGAAATCGCCGATGGCACAGCCGATCAGGCACCACATCGTGTTGTAGGCGGATTTCCCCCAGGTATGGCGGCACCGCCAATCGATGGCGTACCAGTGCGCGGCTTGTTCCATACTCAGCCGGGCGGCCAGCCGAACGAGCGCCCAGCCAGCAGGTGCACATGCAAATGGAAGACCGACTGTCCGACTTCGGCACCGTTGTTGATCACCAGCCGGAAGGCTTCCTTGCAACCCAACTGTTCGGCCACCTTTCCCGCCACCTGCAGCAAGTGGCCCAACATCGCCTGGTCTTCCTCTTCGGCATTCGCCACCCGGTCCAGCGGCTTGCGCGGCACGATCAGTACATGCGTCGGCGCTTGAGGGTTGACGTCCCGGAACGCCACGCAAACCTCATCTTCGTACACGAAATCCGCGGGGATCTCGCGGTTGATGATTCTCTCGAACAGGGTCGGCTCGGTCATGCTTCCCTCAGGAGCGACTGCTGCTACTGCTCGGCATAGGCGCGGATGCGCAACAAAAGCGCCTCGATCAATTCCCCGCTCAGTTCCTTCTTCAGGACCGCGCGAGCCTCGTCAGCCGCGAGGTAGTCCTCCGAATCAAACAGCCAGTGCCGGTAGCGTGACATGGTGGCTGGCACCGACGGCTTTTCGCCCGGGCGCTGCAGGCGAACGGTCAAGTGCAACCCGACTTCATATTCGCGGGCGTCCATGTCGGTGGTCACGGCGATGACCTGGTGGCGTTCCTGCGGGCCTTCCAGGTAAACGATCAGATCGGCCGCCGCGTCGCCTTTCACCACCTTGACGCCGCCGCCGCGCAGCCTGCGCTTGAGTACCTGGCGGAACCCCGGAGACCCCCCGACCAGTTGCAACGAGGCTTGTGGGATCTTGGTCGCGATCCCCTTGGAATCTGCCAACTGGAATCCGCACCCGCTAAAAGCCAGGCAGAAAGCCGCACCCAGCAGGAAAGGACCCCTATGCATCACGCACCACGACATTGACGAGCTTGTGCGGGACCTGGATGAAACGAACCACGGTTTTTCCTTCAATGAAGCGTTGCACTTTAGCATTATCCAACACTTTCTGCTGCAACTCGTCCTCGCCGATATCGACTGAAAGTTCCAGCTGCGCCCGGACCTTGCCGTTCACCTGGACCACGATCTGCTCGACCGAGCGCTGCAGGGCGGATTCATCCGCTTCCGGCCAAGGCTGATCCAAAACCACCCCGGCAAACCCGAATTCATGCCACAGCACATGAGTCAGATGCGGGGTGGCCGGCGCCAGCATGCGAAGCATCGCCTCCAGGCACTCGCGCACCAGGCCCGGCTCCGCCTTGCCGTCCTCGGAAAGGCGCATCAGATCGTTGAGCAGTTCCATGTTGGCGGCAATCGCCGTGTTGAACGTATGCCGTTGCTCGACCACGCGGCCCGCCTTCTGGATCGTTTCATGCAGTTTGCGGCGTAATGCCTCCTGCTGTGAATCAAGCCCGCCCGCACCAACGCCTTCTGCAGACGCGCAATCCCGGTGCTGGCAGGCGAATCGCCAGAACCGCTTGAGGAACCTCGAACACCCCTCGACCCCGCTGTCGGACCACTCCAGCGTATGTTCGGGCGGCGACGCGAACAGCATGAACAGGCGCACCGTGTCCGCGCCGTAGCGCTCGATCAACGGTTCCGGGTCGACCACGTTGCTCCCCGACTTCGACATCTTGTGCCCGTCCTTGAGCACCATGCCCTGGGTCAGAAGGTGCGCAAATGGCTCGTCGCCGTCGACCAGCCCCTCGTCACGCATCAGCTTGTGGAAAAACCGCGCGTACAGGAGATGCAGGATGGCATGTTCGATCCCCCCGATGTACTGGTCGACCGGCAGCCAGTAACGCGCGCGATCGTCCAGCATGGCGTCATCGGCATCGGGCGAACAGAATCGCGCCTGGTACCAACTGGATTCGACGAACGTGTCGAACGTGTCCGTATCCCGCTGCGCCGGCCTGCCGCACTTCGGACATTTCACGACCCGCCAGCTCTCGGGGAGATCCGCCTCCGGCGGCAGGGCCTCGTCGAGAACCACCGGCAGGTCTTCTTCCGGAACCGGCACCACACCGCATTCCTCGCAGTGGATCATTGGCACCGGGCAGCCCCAGCGGCGCTGCCGAGACACGCCCCAGTCATGCAGCCGGTAGCGCACCACGGACTCTCCATAGCCCTGCTCGGACAGCCGCTGAGCAATGGCGGCGTAGCCTTCCCCGGAACTCAGCCCGTCGAATTCCCCGGAATTGACCAGTACGCCCCAGTCCACATAGGCTTCGGCATCAAGATCGGCTTCCGAGCCGTCGGATGGAGCGATCACCTGCCGGATCGGCAAGCCATGATGTCGCGCGAACTCCCAATCGCGCTGGTCGTGGGCCGGCACCGACATCACCGCCCCGGAGCCGTATTCCATCAACACGAAACTGGCCACCCACACGGGCAGCGCCTCGCCGGTCAGCGGGTGCAACGCATTCAGCCCGAGCGGATGTCCCTCTCGATCCCGGAGCGATTCCTCGGAAGTCTGGGCAGATTGGTTAAGAAAGTCTTTCAACTCTTTGTTAGATCTAGATATTTCCTGAACAATGGGATGCCCGGGGGCGAGTGCCATGTAGGTGGTTCCCATCAAGGTGTCCGGGCGCGTGGTGAACACCGTCAGCGGTTCTTCCCGCCCCTCCAGGTCAAACCGGATCTCCACCCCTTCCGAACGACCGATCCAGTTGCGCTGCATTTGCAGCACCTGGGGCGGCCACCGGCCCTCCAACTGATCCAGGTCAGCCAGCAATTCCTCGGCATAGTCCGTGATCCGCAGGAACCACTGTTCGATTTCCCGCTGCTCGACGACGGCACCGGAACGCCAGCCGCGCCCTTCGATGACCTGTTCGTTGGCCAACACGGTCTGATCGACCGGGTCCCAGTTGACCAGCGCCTTTTTCCGGTAGGCCAGGCCCTTTTTGAACAGGCAGATGAAGAACCACTGTTCCCACCGATAGTATTCCGGGTCGCAGGTCGCCAGCTCGCGTCCCCAGTCGTAGCCGAACCCGAGACGCTGCAACTGTTCGCGCATGGCCTGGATGTTCTCCCGGGTCCAGGCGCTGGGGAGGACCTTGCGTTCCAGCGCGGCATTCTCGGCAGGCAGGCCGAAGGCGTCCCACCCCATCGGCTGCAACACGTTGTCGCCGCGCATCCGGCGGAAGCGTGCAATGGCGTCTCCGATCGTGTAGTTGCGCACATGCCCCATGTGCAACCGGCCGCTGGGGTATGGAAACATGGACAGGCAGTAGAACTTGCGCTCGCCCGGCTTCTCCTGCGCGGAGAAGCAATCGTTTTCCCGCCAGTATTTTTGGGCTTCCTGTTCTACGGCTTCGGGGTCGTAGCGTTCCTGCATGTGAAAGGCTAAGTATTCGGAAAGTCCGTGCGGCGCATATTATCACCGGGCACCCGTTTCCCTGCACGCGGACAGTTACAATAGTGTCGCAAATCCAAGAATTTTCTTTCTTCGAAGATTTCCATGCAAATTCTGATCTCGGCTTTCGAGTACGTCCGGGATACCCTGCGCCATTTCCGGAAAACCGAAGCCTTCAGCAGCGTCGTGCTGGTGTCGTCCGCCGCCGCCGCCATCCTCCTGACCAATTTCGGCGCACACGACTGGTACGAGAATTTCCTGCATACGCCGATCTCCCTGGTGGTCGGGCCCGTCGCCCTGCACAAGACCCTGCTGCTGTGGGTCAACGACCTCCTGATGGCGATCTTCTTCTTCGTCATCGGACTGGAACTCAAACGCGAATTCATGGAGGGACACCTGGCCTCCGTCGACCGCGCCATCTCGCCGGCCTTCGCCGCCATCGGCGGCATGCTGGTGCCCGCTTTGCTGTTCACCAGCCTCAACTACCAGGATCCAGTCGCCATGCGGGGCTGGGCCATCCCCACCGCAACCGACATCGCGTTTGCATTGGGCGTATTGATGCTGCTCGGCCCGCGGGTCCCTTACGGACTCAAGATCTTCCTCCTCGCGATCGCGATCCTGGACGACCTTGGCGCCGTGCTGATCATCGCCTTGTACTATTCCGAAGAGTTGTCGATGGAAGCCTTGCGCTATGCCGCATTGTGCCTGGTGGTCCTGGTCGGGCTCAATCGATTCAAGGTCAGCAGCGCCATCCCCTACCTCCTGATCGGAGTGGTCTTGTGGTATTTCATCCTGAAGTCCGGAGTCCATGCCACCATGGCCGGCATCCTCCTGGCGTTCACGATCCCGACCCATGTTCCGCACGACCACCAGTACTCCCCGCTGACTCGGTTGGAAAACCAATTTCACGGCTGGGTCGCTTTCGGGATCCTGCCCGTCTTTGCTTTCTGCAACGCCGGAATTTATCTGTGGGACACGAAGCCCGCCGACCTGGGTGACGCGCTTACGCTCGGGGTCCTGCTGGGGCTGCTGATCGGCAAGCCCATCGGAATCTGCCTGTTCGCCGCGCTGGGGGCGGCGCTTAGACTCGGCTCCCTGCCAAGCGGCGTGCACTGGCCGGCGTTCCTCGGCATGTCCTTCCTGTGCGGCATCGGGTTCACCATGAGCCTGTTCGTCTCCACTTTGGCGCACGGCGACATGCCCGCGTTGATCGTGGAGGACAAGATCGGCATCATGCTGGGCTCCCTGCTGTCGGCGCTGATCGGGTTCTTCATCCTGAAGGCGACGCTGGGCAAGCCGAAGGCCGAGCTCCTGGATACCGCCTAGGGCCTATCGCGACGTGTCCACATCCCTCAAGACCCTGCTGGCCGTCACGTGCTTCGTCATCGTGGCCGCCGCCTTGCAGCAAGCACGCGAGATCGTCGTCCCCTTCCTGCTCGCGATCTTCATCGCCATCGCGTGCGAACCGCCCATGAAATGGCTGCGGGAGCGCGGGCTCCCCAACCTGCTCGCCCTGATGACCGTGATCGCAGGCCTGATTGCCGCAGGCGTCGGGTTCGCCGCCTTGATCGGTGCGTCCATCACCGGCTTCCGCCAGACCACGCCCATCTACTACGAGCAACTTCGGGAACACGTGGAGCACGTGGGGCAGTGGCTTTCGCAACAAGGCTGGGTCGAACTGGATGCCGGACTGTCGTCCTACCTAGACCCCTCGTTCTTCCTCAATCTGGTGGCCGACCTCCTCAGCGGGTTCGGCGCGCTTCTGACCAATGCCTTGCTGATTCTCTTGGCGGTGGCATTCATCCTTCTGGAAGCTTTTGAGCTGCCCAAAAAGATCCAGCGGGCCTTCGAGGGTTCGGATTCCGGTTTCGCCCTGAACCAGTTCACCGACAGCGTCAACCGCTACCTTGCCACGAAAACGCTGACCAGCCTATTGACCGGGGTGCTGGTCGCCGGATGGCTGGCATTGCTCGGCCTCGACCATGCCATCCTTTGGGGGCTGGTCGCCTTTCTGCTGAACTACATCCCCAACGTCGGCTCCATCCTGGCCGCCATCCCGGCCGTCCTGCTGGCCTGGTTGCAACTCGGAGCCGCCATGACGGTACCCGTGATTCTTGGCTACGTCGTCATCAACACGGCCATCGGCCAATTTCTTGAGGCGCACCTGATGGGCCGACGCCTGGGCCTGTCGGTCCTGGTGGTGTTCCTGTCCCTGGTCTTTTGGGGCTGGCTGCTCGGGCCGGTCGGCATGCTGCTTTCGATCCCGCTGACCGTCATCATCAAGCTCGCACTGGAATCCAACCCGAACACCCAGGGCGCAGCCATCCTGCTGGGCCCTGCGAAAGAGCCGGACAACCGCGCCTGACGCCTGGACCCGTCCCTTCGGCTTAGAAGTTCGCGACGGCCTTGAAGTAGTAAAACCCGCCGTTGTAGTCGAACGGGATCGATTCCGGGTACTCAGCACCTAGAATTCTATCGTAGATGTTTTTCGACGGCTCTTCGTCCAACAGGTTCTCAGCCCCCACGACGAAACTAAGGTCCTCGGTCAGGTTGTAGCCCACCTCAAGATCCGTCAGGAAACGGGCATCCACCCTCTGGAACAAGCTGGCGCTCAGGGCGTGGTAATCAACGTGGGTCCCGTAGTACCGCACCCGGCCCAGTATTCGCCAGGGACCCTCCTGGCGGTCGGCGGTCAGTGACCAGCGGATCTTCGGCCGACCCTCTTCGATTTGCTGCTTGGTCCGGGACGAGATGGTCTTGGGGTCGAATTCGTCGACCGTCGTGCGGTTGTAGTTCCCGGCAAAAGTCAACTGCGTCACGCTGCCGAAGAATTCCGCCGGATAGGTCGCCACGATGTCGATGCCGTCCGTCGTCGTGTCGAAGTCGTTGGCGAAGTAGCGGACTTGGTTGACGGAATCAATAGCGGGCACTGCCGGGCGCAATTCGTCCCTCAACCCGGCAATCCGAGCCGAGGTAGGCTGATCCAGCGCATTCAGGTTGATATCGAAGTCCTCGCCCTTCCCGCACGATTTCCTTCCGCCGCCGTCTCCGGTCCGCAACCCCGCCTTGTCCAGCAGCAGGCAATCCAGAAACTCCGTCGACGTCAATGAAATCCGATCCTTGACCTCGATGTGATAGTAGTCGACGGTCACGTCGAGGGCTCCAAAATTGAACACCGTGCCAAATGCGGAACTGACGGACTCTTCCGCTTCCAACGGTTCGGCGATGCCTTGCAAGAGAGCATCTGTTGGCGGGAGTGTCAGTTCATCAGTCAACTTGCCATCGACCAGGGTGGTCGTGACGTTGCGGACTTCCGCCTGACCCACCGTGGGGACCCGGAAACCGGTGCTGAACGAGCCGCGAATGGCGACTTTGTCCGTCGCCTGGAAGCGGGCCGAGAATTTTCCATCGAGAGTCGATTCGAAATTCTCCGCGTCTTCATGGCGGACTGCCAGCCCCATCAGCATGTTCTCGGCCACATCCGCCTCAAAGTCCACGTAGGCGGCGAAACTGGAACGGTCGTTTTTGTTCGAGATGCACGGCTCCGGCCGGAAGCCTGGAAAACCATTGGACCCGATGCCGAGATTCGGATACTTGGCCTCGATCTCCCCATCACCGATCTTGTTCACGAACTCCCTGTAGTCATCGCAACCGATCGACAAAAGATCCGGTTCGTCGAATTCATCCCCCACTTCGATTCCCGCGTCTTCGTCGGCGACCGCATGGATGTAATCAATGAACCAAGCACGTTCTTCACCAGGCTTGATCTCGTATTCCTCTTCGCGATACTCCATACCGAACCCTACGCTCAACGGCGAGTGGAAGGCCTCGACATCAATCTCTGTGGTCAAATCCAGATTGAACGTCCAATCCTCCTCGGCATAGCCCCCCGGCTTGTATAGGGTCGGGATGTCTACCTCCATCGATGCCAACTGCGGATTGATGGTGTTTTTCATGAAGAAATCGACCTCATGCTTGCCGGTCACGTAACTGATGTCGTAGGTTAGGTTGTCGGAGAATTCGCCCTTCAATCCAAACGCGATGCTTGAATCCTCGATATCTCCGCCGAACTGCGGTGTGAAACCGCCCGGGAAACGCGAATGGAAGGCAAAACAATCATCCTCTGCTTCCACTTCCGCCAAATCGGCCGGATCGATGACACCGTCGACAATGTCGATCTCAGGGCAATCGATCATATCCAAGGGGGTATGATCGACCACCAGAACCTTCTCTCCGGCAAAGTCAGGGTTCTCGAAAATTCCTCCCCGCTTGTGCGGATGGCGGTAGTAGAAACCGCCTTCAACGGTCCGCTCGGCGTAACTGCCAAAAGCATAGGCTTCGTGAGAATCGCCCAATCCCACGCCGGCATTTGCGAAAAGCTTGTAGTTGTCCTCGATCTCCGGCGCGCCCCACACTTGTGCCGCAGGCGTGCGCACATGCGTGTTGCCCGCATCGGTCAGGGCCTGCGCATCATCCCTCTGCACGCTGCGGCTGGTCGGGTTGGCCTCGTTGATTTCGCCGCTGACGTTGAGAAAGCCGTCCTGCGTCAGAGGCAAGCCGAAATTCCACGACACGGTGCCATTTTCACCATCGCCTTGGTAGTATCGGCCCCAGCGAGCCTCTATGCTGCCCCCTTTCGCCTCTTCCTTCAGCACGAAATTCAAAATCCCCGCCACCGCGTCGGAGCCGTACTGGGCCGCCGCACCGTCGCGCAGCACTTCGACCCGGTCGAGGGCAATAGCCGGAATCGCGGAGAGATCCGGGGCGTGCGAGCCTTCCGATCCGCCCGCCACCAGGAACGAAATAATCGAGGAACGGTGGCGGCGCTTGCCGTTGACCAGCACCAGGGTCGAATCCGGGGACAGGCCGCGCATCTGCGCCGGGCGCACCAATGTCGCGGCATCGCTGATCGGTTCCTGGCTCACGTTGAGGGACGGCACGATCCTGGACAGCATGGAGTCCATCCGGGAGTCGCCCTGTCGGGTCAATTCGCTGGAGTCCAGCACATCCACCGGAACGGCCAGGTCGGAGGCCGAGCGCTCGTGGCTTCGCGAGCCGACGACCGAGATTTCTTCGACGTCTTCCTCGGCCAACACCAAGGTACTGCCGCAGAAAATTGTTGCCAAGAAACAGCTAGAAAAGGCGGCGACTCTCGCGAACCACATGTCAGCCTCTCAGTACCGGGCTGCCCCTATCATATACCTAGACGCAAAGACCTGCATCACCTCCGGTGAATGCCGGAGGGATGCAGGTGCCTAAAAATCTGTTAAAACTAAAACAGGTAGCGGGTCTTCAGGTAGTAGAACCCACCGCTGCTGTCGATGACCGGGTTTTCGGGGAACTCCAGGCCCGTCTCGGCCGCATACGGGTTGTGGGTCGGATCCCTGTCGAGGACATTCTCCGCACCCAGGATCAATTCGAAATTGTCCTGGTAGTGGTACGTGGCCTCCACATCAAACAGCAAACGCTCCTGGACATCCACCAGCTTGTCTTTATCGTCAGTGGAGAACTCGATGTGCGATCCGTACAGGCGTCCCCGCACCATGAAATCCCAAGGCCCGCGAGAGTGATGGGTGGTCAGCGTCGCCCGGAACTTCGGCGTGCCCCGTTCGACCTGGCGAATCCGCTTGGCATTGATGTTGTCCTTGTGCCGGGTGACTTCGGTTTGCGTCCAGTTGGCCGCGAACAGGACATCCACCGGCATATCGAACGCCTCCACCGACCCGGTCGCGACGAGATCCACGCCCTCGGTCCGCGTGTCGTAGGAATTCTGGAAATACAAGACCTCGCCAATGGAACGGACATCCGGCGCAGACTTCTCGATTTCCTTAAGTTTTTCTTCCACGTAGTCAGCCAAGTTCGCATCTTCCGGAGCCGTCCCTTCAATCAACTCCCTCAGGCTCCGTTCGGAACTTTGCGCGATGCGGTCGTCGACCTCAATGTGGTAGTAGTCGACCGTGAGGTCCCAATTGTCTAAATCGAACACGCCGCCGAGCGCGAAACTCTGCGCCTCTTCCTCTTCCAGTTTTGGAGCCAACCCTAGCACCGACAGGGCCGGATGCGTCACCGGCAAGGTCAGCCGGTCAGTCAGCATGCCCTGGCTGAACGCAGTCGTAGTGTTGCGGACGTTCTCCTGTCCGACCGTCGGCACCCGGAAGCCCGTGCTGAACGAGCTGCGCACCGCCGTGATGTCGGTGGCCTGGTATCGCAATGCGAATTTTCCATCCGTCCGAGAGTCGAAGTCGTCCGGGTTCTCGTTCCGGAACGCCATCTGGGCCATCAAGCGGTCGTTCAGGTCGGCCTCGAAGTCGACATAGGCGGCCGTCGATGCGCGCGAATTCTTCCCGGCATCCTCGAGCCGAAAGCCGTTGAACCCGTTGCTCGCGATCCCGAGATCCGGGAACATCAGGATTCGGTTCCCATCCTCATCCAGTTCGTAATTCCCGTCAGCGTCCTTCCGATACCTGATGAACGTGGAGTTAGGTTCTCCCGCCTTGATCTCGAACTCTTCCTTGCGGTATTCCGCCCCGAAGCCCATGTGCACCGGGGACGCCAGCCCGGCCATCTCGAATTCGGTGGTGAAATCGAGGTTCATGGTGTAGTCGGTTTCAACATAAGCGCCCGGGTCGTAGTACGTCGGGATGTCGTTCCTCTCGCCGATCAACTGAGGGTTGATGGTCCGGTAGATGAAGAAGTCGGATTCGTGCTCGCCCCAGACAAAGCTGAAGTCGTAGGTCAGCTCGCCCTGGTCTCCGCCCCGGATGCCGAACGCGAAACTCTTGTCTTCGACGTCCGCGCCGAACCGCGGCGTGAAGCCGCCGGGGAAGCGTTCGATGAAGGCGTAGCAATTCTCTTCATCTTCCAGCGCGCTGAGATCCTGTTTCCCTGTTTCTTGGTCGATTTCCTTCTCCACCTGGGGGCAGTCCCCGCGGAGCCGGGTCTTCGAATAGGTCTGGTAATCGTTGTATTCCTGGAGGGCCTCCTCGTAATTAGTAAATTTTTCTAGGTCCTTAACGTACTGGTCATAAGCCAGATCCATTGCGTTTTTGGGCATAGCTGGTGACCCTCTATCCTCATAACCACCAGGCTTCATAACTACTTTGGGCTTCATGACAGCTTTGGGCTTGCCGGGAATTTCTCTTCTCTTCTTCTTCCTCTCGCCATCCTCCATTACCGGCATGTCATTCTCGTCAAGAACGTCAACCCTAGCCACGTAAGACCTACCATCGACCGTAACGTCGTCAATCCCCCAAATTTTGGTCCCTCTCATGTCCACCACATTCACATACGTGGTCGCCTTCGTATTCTCGGTCGCCTTCGTACTCTCCGCACTGGTAAAGACCCCGCTTCGCGAATAAGGATTCCGGAAGTAGAACGTCCCGTCCACGGTCCGCTCCGCATAACTGCCGAACGCATACACTTCAGCAGTATCACCGATCTCGAACCCCGAGTTGGCAAACAACTTGTAGTTGTCATCAATGTCCGGTGCGCCCCAGTCAATGACCGGGTCCTTCACGTATCTGTTGCCTTCCGCCACCAGGGTCGCGGCATCGTTGCGCTGCACGGCACGCACCGTCGGCTTGGATGTCTGGTATTCGCCGCTGAGATTGAGGAAACCCCGGCCGCCCAGCGGCAGCCCCTTGTTCGCGGTGAGGATGAGGTTCTCGCCATCCCCCTGATAGTAGCTGCCCCAGCGGGCCGAGAGTTCGCCGCCGTCCGAGTCCTCTCTCAGCACGAAATTAATCACGCCCGCGATCGCGTCCGAACCATACTGCGCAGAGGCACCGTCCCGCAGCACTTCCATATGGCCGACGGCAACCGAGGGGATCGACTCAATGTCCACGGCATGGGCGCCCTGGTTGTTTCCGGCCGCCAGAAACGTGATGATCGAGCCGCGATGGCGCCGTTTGCCGTTGATCAGCACCAGCGTAGAGTCTGCCGCCAGGCCGCGCATGTTCGCCGGCCGCACGATGGTCGCAGCGTCACTAAGTGGCTGCTGGCCTACGTTGAAAGACGGAATCATCGTCGAGATCATCTGATCCATGCGGGTCGAGCCCTGGCTCGCGATGCTCTCGCCGTCCACCACGTCGACCGGGACGGCCAGATCTGAAGCGGAGCGCTCACGGTCGCGCGTGCCGATGACCGAAATTTCCTCAACTTCCTCCTCGGCCAGCACTAAAGTATTGGCGCAGAGAACTGCGCCCAGAAAACAACAGGGAATAGCAACAAGTTTGGGATGCATGATATGCCTCGCAAGTATCTACGACAGGTGCCTATAATACACAAAAACGATGAGCTATGCCCCCCCCCCCCCCCTGTCCTCCTTTTTTCACGCTCTATACCTTTCCAAAGCCTCCTGCATAGCGGCAGCCTTGTCCAGACATTCCTTGTACTCCGCTTCCATTTGCGAGCCATGCGTCAGTCCGCCGCCCGCATGCAGGCTGGTTTCCCCCGCAGCCTGCACCATCGTGCGGATCGCGATGCTGCTGTCCATGTTCCCGTCGAACCCGACATACGCGAGGCTGCCGCAATACACGCCCCTTGGCTTCGGCTCCAGTTCCTCGATGATTTCCATCGCACGACGCTTCGGGGCTCCGGTAATTGAGCCCCCGGGGAAGCACCCTTCGAGAAGGTCCAGTGCCGTCCGGCCCTCGCGCAACTCCCCCGTTACCGTGCTGATCAAATGATGCACCGTGGCAAAACTCTCGACCTTGAACAGCTCCGGTACCTTGACTGTTCCCGAGGCGCAGTTCTTGCTCAGGTCGTTGCGCAACAGGTCCACGATCATGAGGTTCTCGGCCCGATCCTTCACGCTTTCCTTCAATGCATCACGCTGTTGTTGCTCCTGCCCGGGAATACGGCGGGCCGTCCCTTTGATGGGGCAGGTTTCGACTCGACCGTCCGTCACTTCCAGAAACCGTTCTGGAGAAGCACTGGCGATCTCAAGATCCGGGTGGTTGAGGTAGGCGGAGAACGGAGCGGGATTAATCGTCCGGCTGTATTGATAGGCTGTCCACAACCGGCCCTCGCTGGGTGCTGAGAAACGTTGCGCCAAGTTGACCTGATAGCAGTCCCCCGCCTCAATATAGTCCCGGACGGCTTGAAATGCCGCCGCGTAGGCCTCTCGCGTGAAGTCCGAATGCAGCGGTGCCAATAAGCGGTATGAATGCTCCTGGACAGGGGGTTCGTCAAGCAGTCGGGCATGCAGATCTTCCCAGACAAGCCGGGTCGCAGGCGACCGTTCGTGCGTCGCCAAGTAGCAACGCTGCTCCTGGTGGTCGCTGACGACCGACCAGTCGTAGAAACCCACGGCCAGTTCCGAATAATCCGGCATGTCGGTCCGGGGAGCAGCCAGGCCGACACAGGCCCGGCCCAGTTCGTAGGACAAATAGCCGATTGCGCCACCGCAGAACGGGATGCCCGCGTCGCCTTCCTCTCGCGACCCCAGCAGTTCAGAAATCAGGCGAAAAGGATTCCCGTACAGGACCTGCCGCTCGCCGCCCCGGGTCAGAACTGCTCGCCGCCCGGTGGACTCGAAGGTCGCGTACGGTTCGGCCGCGAAAATGTCAAAGCGGCCTTGACCGCTCTGATCGTGGCAACTGTCGAGCAAAACCGCCCAAGGTCGGTCGGCAAATCTTCTGAAGCGGCGCGTTGGGTCCGCCTGCCACGGCAACTCAACGACACGCATGTTCGAGGCGATACAACTCGGCGACGGAATAAGCTGGCAAGCAGTCCGCCAGAGTGAAGGTTCCCTGTGTGGCGATCCTCGATTCGAGCAGGGTGTCGATGTCCCGATACGCCAACCCGCAGCGGCTCGCGAGCGGCGGCAGCACGAATCGTCCGGTACCCGCGCCCACTAGGATCCCGGCAGAACCGGCGGAAACATGCGCCTGCAGGTTCTTCAGAATCCGTTCCTGTTGCAGGTCGGCAAATGTCCGCGCCAAACGAACCCATTCGTCCAAGCCCTCTCCTTCTTCGCAGTCCCGCCCGATCATCCGGGCGATCCGGCGAGCCGACTCAAACTTGGAGCATCCTGCACCATCGGCCGTGTCGAAAGGGTATAGGCCATCCGGCAATTGCCCCAAAAGGTTGAACACATCTGCGGTCGTCGCGAAATGTTCCGCCATCAGGTTGCAGGAATGTCCGCCCACGTCCACCCGGGCGGCCAGGCTCATCAGCGGCGTCCGGGCCACACCGGTGTACAGGAGTTCCTGGCAGGCCAAGCGCTCCGCATCGGAAAACCCGGTCACCTTTGCCTGGTTTTCCACGATCCGGGCCAGATCCGTCGTGGTGCTTCCGACGTCCACGAAAACACCCTGCCCGACAAAGCGCGCGACCAGTCGCGTCGAAGCGACCCAGTTCATGGAACCGATCAAGTGTGACCGTCGAACCGGATCCTCGATGAATTCCGCACTGGCCGAAAAATAAGAAAGGGCATCGCCAGACAAGACCCGCGCCAGGCACTCGCCGATCCGGCGAACCCCTTCCGAACGTGTTGAAAAGATGTCCGCCAACTCCCCCGTCATCGTGACCGCGTGTCGCAGACCATGCCCGCCTGCCTCCTCCCGTATTCCCCTGACCGTCTCCACAAAGCAATCCAAACCCTTCCAAAGCGGCACCATCCGATGCCAGACCCTCAGGGCCCGTCCGCGCTCATCCACTTGCACCGCCTTGACGTGGGCGCCCCCGATGTCCCAGCCAATCACGTCGCTCATGCCGGGATTTCCATACAGCCGAACACTTGGAGCATCCGTTCAGCCAGCGGCATCGCCAATCCGGCGTACGACGTGGTCAGGCGCGGGTTGATCTCCAGCACGGTCAGCGATTCCCCCTCCCACATCACGTCCACGCCCACGTAACCCCGCAAGCCCGGCACCGCAGCCGCGACCCGGGAAGCCAAGGCCCGCGCTTCTTCCTCGAAACGCAGATTCCCATCGAATCCCCCGGTTTCAAGCTCATGCACATGCAACCGCCCCTCCTGGTTCTTGCAATGAATTCTATTGCAGGACAGAACCTCCACCTCGTTCTCCCCTGCCAGAAGACTCAGGCTGGCCGGCTGGCCGGAGGCCCAAGGCTGCCATATCCACTGGTTTTCAGGATCCAAGGCCGGTGGGATTGACTGTACGCCCAACGCAAATGTCTCCTCGCACCCGGCTCCGTCACGCGGCTTGATCACGCCCTGAGCCGGGACCGGTTCCGATGGATCCCACGTGCACGTCTCCACCACCGGGATTCCTGCCGCCTGAAGGTGGCGGTTAAGCATCCACTTGTCTGCGGCCAGGCGAATCGCTTCCAGCGAACAATTCAATCCTTTCCTGCCCTCTTCCAGCACTTCCCCGCACAAGCGTTCGAGTTGACCCTCGCTTTCGGGGGCGATCACCAAGACCGCATCGCAGTGTCCCACGAGACTCTTCCAGGCGTCCTGCCATGGGCCGTCAAGGTGCCGACACTGGACTCGCTCAGGCAGAGCGAACGTAAACCGTTCCTCGACCAGGGTATAAACTTGCACCGGATCCGGTAAGCGCGAGAAGTCTGCAAGCGCCGCGCGCAGCATTTCACGCCCCTGCCGAAGCAGATCCGGCGGAGGCGAATCGTCCTGGAACCCTCCTCCGCAAACGTATTCGAAAATAAAAACTTTCATCTCTCCATGCATCGCATCATTCCCGTCCTGGACATCCGACAGGGAAAGGTCGTACAGGCTGCGGGGGGCGAGCGTGCGCTCTACGAACCGATCCAGTCCGCCCTGACATGCAGCGTAGACCCTGTCCAGGTGGTCGATGACCTGCTCCGATTCGCTCCCTTTCCGGTTATTTATCTGGCGGATCTCGATGCCATCATGGGCAAGCCCGCCCAATGCCGGCTCATTGTAGAACTATGCCGCCGTCATCCGGCCATCGAATTCTGGGTGGATGCCGGACCGCCTCCGGATCCGGACGGAAGTTTTCCAGACAACCTCCGCCCGGTCATCGGCACTGAATTCGCCTGCAGTTGGTCGGCCCAGGACGATCGCGCGATCCTGTCGCTCGACTTCGATCAGCAAGGCTTGCGCGGCGGAACCGAAATCTGGGCGCAACCCGACACCTGGCCCGCCCGTGTCATCGTCATGTGCCTGCACCGGGTCGGTTCCATGGAAGGGCCGGATTTTGAACTCCTGGAGCGGATTCGGACAATCCGGCCAGATTGCAGGCTGGCCGCGGCCGGCGGAGTCCGGAATGCGGACGACATCCGCCGATTGCTGGAGGCCGATATGGATATCCTGACCGCCAGCATGCTGTACCAGGGATGCATCTCCATTGATGAAATCCAAAGACTCGGCGTTAATAAAGCCAAGGCAATTCTTTGATAATTAGATAATTTATATGGAAAATCCCCTCATTTTCAATGCTGCCGTATACTGTGTGAAGCCTCCGCTATAGAATGTGCTATCAACCAGATACATTCAAATGAATCCAGCAACACTTGGCCCATCTGGTCTCTTGGAACCGAGGGAGGATATCGGGCTGCAACCCAGCCTATTTCCAGAAGAAATACCTTCTGTGCCGACATCTAGAAGCAATGACCGTGCCAACAAACTAGATGCTCGAGATCGGGACTTTCACGACTGGTATCGGTTCGTGCTTTCGTTTCCCGCTCATCTGGTTCGCGACTACATACGCGGATTCGGCCTGAGCGAAAGAGACACAATCCTAGACCCCTTTTGCGGTACCGGGACCACTCTGGTTGAGGCAAAGCTTCATGGCATTCCTAGTATCGGCATCGAGGCCAACACGATGGCCCATTTCGCATGCTCGGTTAAGGTTGACTGGTCCATAAATCCAGACGAATTGCTAGACCATGCTGCCAAAATTGCCAAGAAAGCAGAAAAAATCATTGAGTCGGAAATTGCTCCCCGCACTCTCGAAAAAGAACAGTTTGCCCTTTTGCTAAAAAACTCCATTAGCCAAAAACCTTTGCACAAATGCTTAATTCTGCTGAAAGAAATCAAAGAAGCAAAGAATTCACCCTATAGGCAACATGAATTGCTTGCCTTTGCCAAGTCTCTGGTTCTCTCCGACAGCAACCTGTACTTTGGTCCAGAGGTAGGCGTTCGACGAACCAAGAAACACGACGCACATGTCGTTGAGAATTGGCTTATTGAAATCCACAGAATGGCAAATGACCTGCGCCAGACGTATCGTGCCAATATGGTAAGTACCCCTGCAGTCGTTCACCATGCCGACGCGCGTCAAGCAGCCGAATTGCTGGCACCGCAAAGTATCAGTGCCATCTTCACCTCTCCTCCTTATCCGAATGAAAAAGACTATACAAGGACGACACGCCTGGAGAGTGTGTTGCTTGGCTTCATCAAGGATAGGGAGGATTTACGGAACTTGAAGAAAAACCTACTCTGCTCCAACACGCGAAATGCATACAGGTGTAATGATGACGACAAATGGGTCGCAGATCATGCGAAGATTCAAACTCTCGCTGAAGAGATTGAAAAACGTAGAATTTCCATGGGAAAGACTTCTGGATTTGAGAGACAATATGCGCGGGTCACCAAACTGTATTTTGGCGGCATGGCGCGTCACTTGGCAGAACTGCGGGCTTTTCTGAAGCCAGGCGCTTATCTCGGCTATGTGGTTGGCGACCAAGCATCATTCCTACAAGTTATGATTCACACGGGACAGTTACTGGCTGAAATCGCTCAATCCCTCGGGTATCAAGTGGTCGGAATCGATTTGTTCCGCACCCGGTTCGCTACCGCAACTCGCCAACAGATGCGAGAGGAAGTCGTTGTTTTACGGTGGCCCGAAAAAACTGCGGACACCCTATGAAAAAAGGCGGCAATCGGTACTCCAGACTATTGGAGGACATTTTCACTAGAAACCATAAGCCAGAAATGGACAAAGTGCCTTTTCATCGCGAAGAACTAGAAAAAGCAGCAGAAAGACTCAGGATCAAACTACCTAAAAACATCGGGGATGTTATCTACAGCTTTCGCTATCGCGCCGATCTACCGGAGTCTATCCAAAAGTCCGCCCCTGAAGGACAAGAGTGGGTGATTCGCTCAACCGGAAAAGCGAAATATGAATTTTCCCTAGCAAGCGCGGCGCGCATTAATGCCAACCCGCTCCTTGCTGAAATCAAGATTCCAGATGCGACCCCCGGGATCATTGCTCAGTACTCACTTCGTGACGAACAAGGGCTACTCGCCAAACTGCGCTACAACCGGCTCCTTGACGTCTTTTCAGGAGTTGTATGCTACTCACTCCAAAGCCACCTGAGAACCGTAGTTCCCGATATGGGGCAAGTGGAAACAGATGAAATTTATGTCGGCACGGATAAGCAAGGCGCCCAATATATTTTTCCAGTGCAAGCGAAAGGCGGCAACGATCAGATTGGGATTGTTCAGATTGAACAGGACTTTGCCTTATGTGCCTCAAAATTCCCCCAGTTGATCTGTCGCCCTATCGCGGCACAATTCATGGAGAATGACCTCATCGCTCTTTTTTCATTTAGTGCTGATGGGCAAGAGATCGCGATTCTTGACGAGAAGCACTACCGCTTGGTTGACTCTGGGCAAATGACGGAGGAGGACATAGACCGATACCGTCACGAGGCCGTTCGTTCCTCATAATTTACGTGAAGCATCTTTATCCCCCTATGTCACGAACACCGTTCATCGTTCCCCAAGAGATTTGCCCTCATGACAGATCGTGAATTTATCCCTCTCGGGATTGCCGTCTTGACGGTTTCCGACAGCCGGGGCGAAAGCCAAGACAAATCCGGCGACCTGCTGGCCGAGAAGATCGAGGCGGCCGGCCATCGGCTTGCGGCGCGCGACCTTGTCGCGGATGACATCCACCAGATCCGGGCACGGGTCTCGGCCTGGCTGGTCGAGCCGGACATCCAGGTGGTCCTGACGACCGGGGGAACCGGCGTGACCGGGCGGGACGGAACGCCGGAAGCGGTTTCCCCCCTGCTGGACAAACAGATCGACGGTTTCGGAGAAATGTTCCGTTCGCTCTCGTACGAAGTGATCGGGACATCTACGCTCCAGTCCCGGGCCATGGCCGGCGTGGCCAACCGCCGCTACGTGTTTTGCCTGCCGGGTTCCCCGGGCGCATGCCGGGATGCCTGGGAAAAACTGATCGAGAAACAGCTGGACTACCGAACCCGTCCCTGCAACCTGGTCGAATTGATGCCACGCCTCGGCGAGTGACTCAGCCGCCGATATACGACATCTCCACTTTTTTAATCTTGGACGTCGCCTCAGTGCGAAGCTCAGAGTATTGATCCCCTCGATCCGTCCACAGGCGGATCAGGTCTCGCTTCAGCGCCGCGTCGTCAACTCCTGAACGCAGCAGGCTCTTCAAATCGTGACCGTCTGAGGCGAACAGGCAGGTGTACAACATGCCGTCGGCGCTCAAGCGCGCACGGTGGCACCCACCGCAGAACGGCTGGGTCACAGACGCGATCACACCGATCTCGCCCTGCCCGTCCCGGTAACGCCAACGCCGCGCGACCTCTCCCGGGTAATTTGGCTCCGCAGGCTCGATCGGCCATTGCCCGTCGATCACCTGGAGGACTTCTTCGGCGGGCACGACCGCATCAAGTTTCCAGTCGTTGGCATTGCCCACATCCATGTACTCGATGAAACGGAGGATATGCCCCGTGCCGCGAAAATGCTCCGCCATCGGAAGAATCTGGTCTTCGTTGGCGCCTCGCTTGACCACCATATTGACCTTGACCGGCCCCAAGCCTGCCGCGGACGCATGGTCGATGGCCGCCAGCACTTCGTCGACCGGGCGCTGCACATCGGAAAGGCGTTGAAACACTTCGTTGTCGAGCCCATCGAGGCTGATCGTAATCCGGCCCAGCCCGGCCTCGGCCAAGCGCGCCGCCATCTCGCCGGTCAGCAGGGAGCCGTTGGTCGTCAGGCAAATATCCTCAATTTCCGGAATCTGGGCCAGGCGTTCAACCAAGTTATCCAGATGCCGCCGAAGGAGCGGTTCGCCACCAGTCAAACGCAACTTGACTACGCCCAGATCGACGAACACGCGAACCAACCGTTCGATTTCTTCAAAGGTCAGCAACCGAGAACGCTCAAGAAAAACGTAATCGGAATTGAAGACCTCCTTCGGCATGCAGTAAGTGCAGCGGAAGTTGCAACGGTCGGTTACCGAGATCCGCAGGTCATGCAACGGCCGTCCGCGACGGTCCCGCGGCAGTGTAAAAGAGGCGGTCGAGGCACTCATACCCGTATTTTAGGCGACCACTCGCCCTAAAGCGAGCAAAAAACCCGGAATTTCGAACCGAATTAGGCGAATGGCGCCGGCTGCTCCGCATCCGGCGCGGCTTGAAGTTCCGCCGCGGGAACTTCCTCAGGTGCCGCTTCCTCTCCCCCGTTCGCTGCCGCTTGGAGATCGTCCAGTGACAGGGCGAGATCGGCTTGCCGACGCTTCGTGTGGTACGCCAGCCCCGTGCCGGCTGGTATCAGGCGCCCAACAATGACGTTTTCCTTGAGCCCGCGCAATTCGTCCCGGTCGTCACGGATGGTGGCTTCCACCAGCACCTTGGTCGTTTCCTGGAACGAGGCCGCCGAAATGAACGATTCCCGACTGAGGGACGATTTCGCGATCCCGAGCAGCACCCGCTCGAACTGGACCTGCTGATCCTCCGCGAGTTCGCGATTCTTTTCGATCGCCCGTGCATGCTCGACCGTATCGCCCACCATGTAGGTCGATCCGCCCGGCTCCACGACCTGCACCTTGCGCAACATCTGCCGAATGATGACTTCGATATGCTTGTCGTTGATCTTCACGCCCTGCAGACGGTAGACGTCCTGAACCTTCTGCACGATGTGCTCGGTCAAGGCTTCCAGTCCGCGCAACCGCAACACGTCATGGGGATTGAGCTCGCCGTCCACGAGCACTTCACCCCGGGTCACCCGGGCTCCTTCGAAGACATTCACGTGACTGGTACGCGGGATATGCATCTCTTCTACCGTGTCGTCGTCGGCCGTGATATACAAGCGCTGCTTGTTGCGAACCTCGGTGCCATAGCTGATCACGCCATCGGTCTCTGCCAGCACCGCGTTGGCTTTCGCCTTGGTTCGTGCCTCGAACAGGTCGACCACGCGTGGAAGTCCGCCGGTAATGTCGCCGGACTGGGTACGGGACGACAACGGAATCCGGGCCAGCACGTCCCCCTGCCCCACCACCGCGCCTTCGGACAGGCTGATCATGGTGTCGGCGGGCAAGGTGTAGTGCACGGCCTTTTCCGTTCCTTCGAACAGGACCGGCTTGCCGGATTTGTCGACCAAATCAATAGCCGGGGTCAGCGCGCGCCCGGAAGGCGGACGATCCTTGGCATCCAGCACGCGGATGCTCGACAGGCCGGTCACTTCGTCCGTGGTCATGCTCACCGTCTCGCCGTCCACGAAATCGACCAAACGGAGATATCCCTTCCGATCGGCCAGCAACGGCTGGATGTGCGGATCCCAACTGGCCAGCATCTGGCCGGCGGCCACGGACTCGCCTTCTTTCACCTTGAGCTGGGCACCGTAAGGGACCTGGTACACCTCCTGCTCGCGCCCATGGTCGTCCGTCACGATCAACTCGCCGGAACGCGACGTCACGACCCAAGATTGCTTGTCGCGCGGGAGGGTTTCCAACTGCCGGAACTTGACCTGGCCGCCATCGCGAACGGTGACGTTGCTGACGGCCGTAACGGCACCACTGATCGCACCGCCAATATGGAACGTGCGCATGGTGAGCTGCGTGCCGGGTTCACCGATGGACTGTGCGGCAATCACGCCGACCGCCTCGCCTCGGGTCACCAGGATGCCGCGCGCCAGATCGCGTCCGTAGCATTTCGCGCAGACGCCGCGCAAGGTATTGCAGGTCACGGCAGACCGCACCTTGATCTTGCCCAGCCCCCAGTCATCGATTTTCGCGACCCATTCTTCGTCCAGCAGCGTGCCAGCCGGAATCAGGACTTCCTTGCTGTCGTCGCTACGCATCGTGTCTTCTGCGGTTACGCGTCCGAGCACCCGTTCCGCCAAAGTCTCGACCACGTCCGCGCCTTCGATGATGGGCCGGATGATGAGCCCGGCCTGGGTCCCGCAATCCTCTTCCACCACCACGAAATCCTGCGCGACGTCGACCAGGCGCCGGGTCAGGTAGCCCGAGTTGGCGGTCTTCAGCGCCGTGTCGGTCAACCCCTTGCGGGCCCCGTGAGTGGAGATGAAGTACTGCAGGACATTCAACCCTTCCCGGAAATTGGCCGTAATCGGGGTTTCGATGATGGTGCTGTCCGGCTTGGTCATCAGGCCGCGCATCCCCGCCAGCTGTCGGATCTGGGCCTTGGATCCCCGTGCGCCGGAATCCGACATCATGTAGATCGAATTGAACGACGGCTGCTGCACCCGGTTGCCTTCGCGGTCCACCACTTCCTCGTGCTCCAGGCGCTCCATCATCTTCGCCGCCACGTCGTCGTTCGCCTGCGACCAGCTGTCGACCACCTTGTTCCGGCGCTCGTCGTTGGTCAGCAGGCCGCGAGCATACTGCCGCTCGATTTCTTCCACCGTCTTCCCGGTGCCGTCCAGGATGCCGTCCTTCTCTTCCGGCACCACCATATCGTTGACGCCAAAGGAAATGCTGGCGATGGTGGAGTATTCAAAGCCGGTATACATCAGGCGGTCGCAGAAAATCACCGTATCCTTCAGGCCCAAGCGCCGGTAACACTCATTGATGACGTCGGAGATGGCGCGCTTGTTCATGTCCCGGTTGATCAGTTCGAACGGCAGGCCTTCCGGCAGGATGTCCGCCAGCAGGGCCCGCCCCACCGTGGTCTCGACCCGTTCCAGGCTGCCGTCCGGCTGTGGCAGCCGCACGGTGATGCGCGCGTGCAGCGCCGCCTGTCCCGAATCGTAGGCCCGCTTCACTTCGTCCGCATCCGCCAACACCAGGCCCTCGCCGGCGACGTTGATGCGTGCCCGCGTCATGTAATACAGACCCAGCACGATGTCTTGGGACGGCACGATGATCGGTTCACCGCTGGCGGGCGACAGCACGTTATTGGTCGACATCATCAGTGCCCGCGCCTCCAGCTGCGCCTCCATCGACAGCGGCACGTGCACGGCCATCTGGTCGCCGTCGAAGTCGGCGTTGAATGCCGTGCAGACCAAGGGATGCAATTGGATCGCCTTGCCCTCGATCAAGACCGGCTCAAACGCCTGGATGCCGAGCCGGTGCAGGGTCGGCGCCCGGTTCAGCAGTACCGGGTGCTCGCGGATGACTTCGCTCAGGATGTCCCAGACTTCCGGCCCCTCGCGCTCCACCTGCTTGCGCGCCGCCTTGATCGTGGTCGCCAGCCCGCGCCGCTGCAGCTTCCCGAGGATGAACGGCTTGAACAGTTCCAGCGCCATCTTCTTGGGCAGGCCGCATTGATGCAGTTTCAGCGTGGGTCCGACCACGATCACGGAACGCCCGGAGTAGTCCACGCGCTTGCCGAGCAGGTTCTGCCGGAACCGTCCCTGCTTGCCCTTGATGACCTCGGCCAAGGACTTCAGGCTGCGCTTGTTGTCACCGGTCACCATGCGTCCGCGCCGCCCGTTGTCGAGCAGGGCGTCCACCGCCTCCTGCAGCATCCGCTTCTCGTTGCAGATGATGATGTCCGGGGCGCCCAGTTCCAGCAGTCGCCGCAACCGGTTGTTGCGGTTGATCACGCGCCGGTACAGGTCGTTGAGGTCCGACGTGGCGAAACGGCCGCCTTCCAGCGGCACCAGCGGGCGCAGGTCCGGCGGCAGCACCGGCAGCACGGTCAGCACCATCCACTCCGGCTTGTTGCGCGAGTGGAGGAATGATTCGTACAGCTCCAGGCGCTTGGTCAGGCGCTTGATCTTGGCTTCGCTTCGGGTCTTCTTGAGTTCTTCGCGGATCCCTTCCGACTCCTTGCGCAGATCCAGGTTCTTCAGCAGCGTCTGCACCGCTTCCGCACCCATCATCGCCTCGAAGTCCTCTCCGAAACGGGCGCGCCTCTCCTGGTATTCCGGCTTGGTCAGGAGCTGCCGCGGCTCCAGGTCCGTGTTCAGGCCCGGGTTGGTGACCACGTACCGCTCGAAGGTCAAGACCTTCTCCAGATCCGGCAAGGTCATGTCCAGCATCAGGCCGATCCGGGACGGCAGGGATTTCAGGAACCAGACGTGCACGACCGGGCTGGCCAGTTCGATGTGGCCCATGCGCCGGCGGCGCTCCTTGGCCCGGGTGACCTCGACGCCGCATTTCTCGCACACGATCCCGCGGTGCTTCAGGCGCTTGTACTTGCCGCACAGGCATTCGTAGTCCTTGATCGGGCCGAAGATGCGCGCGCAGCACAGGCCGTCGCGTTCCGGCCGGAACGTCCGGTAGTTGATGGTCTCCGGTTTCTTGACCTCGCCGTAGGACCAGGAACGAACCGCCTCCGGGGACGCCAGGCTAATCCGGATCGCGTTGAAGTCGGTCGGGTCGTTGAGGGGCCGCAGCAGTGCAAAAGGTTCTCTCATGATGTTCTCCGGTCAGATCCGCCTCACAGGGGCAGGGGCGACAGCGGATCCGGCGTGCGGTCGCGCTCCATGTCGATGTTGATGCCAAGCGCCCGCACCTCGCGCAGCAGGACGTTGAACGATTCGGGCAGCGACGCCTGGAGTTCCAGTTCGTCTCCGATGATGCTCTTGTACACGCGGTTTCGGCCCTCGACGTCGTCGGACTTCACGGTCAGCATTTCCTGCAGGGTGTAGCTGGCGCCGTAGGCCTCGAGCGCCCACACCTCCATCTCGCCGAAGCGCTGGCCGCCAAACTGCGCCTTCCCGCCAAGCGGCTGCTGGGTGACCAGGCTGTACGGCCCGGTGGAGCGCGCGTGCATCTTGTCGTCCACCAGGTGGTTGAGCTTGAGCATGTACATGTAGCCGACGGTCACTTCGCGGTCGAACGCATTCCCGGTTCGCCCGTCGTACAACCGCGTCTGTCCGCTGGTCGGCAGCCCTGCCAGTTCCAGCATCGTCTTGACTTCCTGCTCGTTGGCGCCGTCGAACACCGGCGTGCCGACCGGAATGCCGTCGCACAGGTTTTCCGCCAGGTTGCGGATCTCCTCCGCATTGAAGCCGCCGAGTTTCACTTCCGGGTTCCCGGCGCCCTGGTAGATCCGCTCCAGGAACTGGCGAATCTCGGTCGCCTTGGGAGTCTGTTCGAGCAACTGGCGAACCTGCGCGCCGAGCGTCTTCGCCGCCCAGCCCAGGTGGGTTTCCAGCACCTGCCCGACATTCATCCGCGACGGGACGCCGAGGGGATTGAGCACGATGTCGACCGGTGTGCCGTCTTCCATGTACGGCATGTCCTCGACCGGGACCACCATGGAGACCACGCCCTTGTTGCCGTGCCGCCCGGCCATCTTGTCGCCCGGCTGCATGCGCCGCTTGACCGCCAGCGAGACCTTGATCGTCTTCAGCACGCCGGGGGCCAGTTCGCTTCCCGCCTC
Source organism: uncultured candidatus Poriferisulfidus sp. (assembly GCA_965204575.1). GTDB lineage: Bacteria > Pseudomonadota > Gammaproteobacteria > Poriferisulfidales > Poriferisulfidaceae > Poriferisulfidus. The sequence continues at coordinate 1,386,326 of OZ241993.1, read as the reverse complement.
GATCTTCTCTTTCTGATGCTCGAATTGCTGATTCAGGAACTGGCTCTGAGACTGCAACCGCTTCTGCAGCGCTTCCAGGCCGCGGCTGAGCTTCTCCTGGCGCAGGCTGATCTTGAACCAGTCCTTGCGCTCCAAGCCGTCCAGGTATGCCGCGGTGACCGTGAAGCCGCCTTTCTTCTTTGGCCCCTTGTCCGCCATCTTGCCTTCCATCAGGGTGCGGGCACGCAAGTAGATGTCTTCCTCGTAGATGCGCAACTGGTCTTTCATGTCCTTGCGCGCCTGCTCGACCGCAATGGCTTCGACCTCGACCGCGCGCGCGTCCTTGGTTTCGCCTTCGCGCGTGAAGATCTGCACGTCGATCACCGTGCCCTCCATCCCCGAAGGCACGCGCAGCGAGGTGTCCTTCACCTCGGACGCCTTCTCGCCGAAGATCGCGCGCAGCAATTTCTCCTCCGGAGTCAGCTGGGTCTCCCCTTTCGGCGTGACCTTGCCGACCAGGATGTCGTTCGGGCGAACCTCCGCACCGATGTAAACCACGCCGCACTCGTCGAGCTTGCCCAGCAATCCTTCACTGACGTTCGGGATGTCGGCGGTGATCTCCTCCGCCCCCATCTTGGTCTCGCGCGCCACGCAGGTCAGTTCCTCGATGTGGATCGTGGTGTAGCGGTCCTCTTCCAGCACCCGTTCCGAGAGCACGATGGAGTCCTCGAAGTTGTAGCCGTTCCATGGCATGAACGCGACCAGCATGTTCTGCCCGACCGCCAACTCGCCCAAGTCCGTGGCTGAGCCGTCCGCCAGCACGTCGCCCTTTTCGATGCCGTCACCCGGACGCACCCGAGGGTGCTGGTTGATGCAAGTGCTCTGGTTGGAGCGGATGTACTTGGTCAGGTTGTAGATGTCTACGCCGGACTGCCCTTCGCCGGCCTCCTCGTCCTCGACCCGCACGACGATCCGGTTGGCGTCCACGTCGTGCACCGTGCCGCCGCGGTGCGCCAGCACCATGGCCCCGGAGTCCACCGCGACCGCGCGTTCCATGCCGGTTCCGACCAGGGGTTTTTCGGCGCGCAGGGTCGGCACCGCCTGGCGCATCATGTTCGACCCCATCAGTGCCCGGTTGGCGTCGTCGTGCTCCAAAAACGGGATCAGCGAGGCCGCCACCGAAACGATCTGGCGCGGCGAGACATCGATGTAGTCGATCTTCTCCGGCCGCTCCATCATGAACTCCTTCTGGTGCCGGCAGGACACCAGCTGGTCGGTGAATCGGCGATCCTGGTCCAGCGCCGCATTCGCCTGCGCGATGATGTACTGCCCTTCCTCGATCGCCGACAGGTAGTCGATCTGATCCGTGACCCGGCCGTCGGTCACCTTCCGGTACGGGGTCTCGAGGAAGCCGAAATTGTTGAGCCGGGCGTAGACCGCCAGGGAATTGATCAGGCCGATGTTCGGCCCTTCCGGGGTCTCGATCGGACAGACCCGCCCGTAGTGGGTCGGATGCACGTCGCGCACCTCGAAGCCGGCCCGCTCGCGAGTCAGGCCGCCCGGCCCCAGCGCGGAAATCCGGCGCTTGTGCGTCACTTCCGCCAGCGGGTTGTTCTGATCCATGAACTGGGACAACTGGCTGGAGCCGAAGAATTCCTTGATCGCCGCGGACACCGGCTTGGCGTTGACCATGTCCTGTACGGTCAGATCATCCGCCTCGACCTGGGTCAGGCGCTCCTTGACCGCCCGCTGCACCCGGGACAGCCCCGTCCGGAAAGCCTGCTCCACCTGCTCGCCGACGCAACGCACCCGGCGATTGCCCAGGTGGTCCACATCGTCCACGACATCGCGGCCCTGGTGGATGTCGATCAGGACCTGCAGCACATCGATGATGTCCTTGACCTCGAGGATCCCCAGGCCCTGCATGCTGTCGCGCCGCAACCGGCGATTCAGCCGCATCCGCCCCACCGGGGAGAGGTCGTAGCGCTCCGCGTTGAAAAACAGGTTGTTGAAGTAATTCCGCACCGTCTCCGCCGTAATCGGTTCGCTGGGGCGCAGGATGCGGTAAATGTAGGTCTGGGCTTCCAGGGTCACCGCCTCCGGACTGTACCGGGGCGGACGGAAATGGAAGTCGTCCGTGCGCAGGGTGCCGGGAATGCTCTGGGTCGCTTCGGAATTCTGGATGATTTCGAATCCCGTGACCGGCAGGCTCATCAATTCCCCCAGCAGGTCCTCGTCGAGCAGGGCGTTGAGACGCAACCGCCCGTAGATCTCCCCGGTTTCAGGGTCGAACAGGTCGCGCGCCAGCGCGCGATCGTAGAAGAACGAAGCCGGGACCTCGATTTCCTTCTGCCCCGCCTCCAGCAGCTTCTTCACATGGATCGGCATGAGGGTGCGCCCGGCCCGCACTTCCACACCGGCCTTCTCCGCACGAATATCGAACGACAGTTTCTGACGCTGGAAGTTCTCCACCCCGATGAAGAACCGGCTGCGCAGCGGCAGGGAAATGGCGCAAAGCTCCGGCAGTTTCCCGGCCCGGGCCGCCGTCAGCTTGGTGCCGGCCTTAACCGCGATGCGGTCTTCGTGCAGCAGCGTCAGCGGCAGTTTCTTGCCGACCAGCGAAGCCGGACGCGCCTGCCATCCGTTCGCGTCGAAGACATAGGCGTCATCCTCCCCGCCGGGCGTCAGCAGGTCCTGCAGGAAATCCTGCGGCGCCAGCACGTTCTCCACCCCGGCCTGGGTCAGCTTGGTGATCGCGGTCGGCGTCACCTTCTTGCCCTTGTTCAGGACCACGTCTCCCTTTCCGGCATCCACCAGCGGGAATGCCGGCTTCGCGCCCTCAAGCAGCGTCAGCGGAACCTCGCGCCACTGCTCCATCCGCACCGGGCAGCGCGTCGTGAAGGTTTCCAGGATCTCTTCTTCCGACATGCCGATCGCGCGCAGCAGGATCGTTGCCGGAATCTTGCGGCGGCTGTCTACCCTCAGGTACAACAGGTCCTTGTGGTCGAATCCGAACTCCAGCCAGGATCCATATTCCGGTTTGATTCGGGCATGGTGGAGGATCTTGCCCGAGGAATGGCTTCGCCCCTTGTCGTCGGTGAAGATGACGCCCGGTGACTGCAACAGCTGGGATACGACCACCCGCTCCGTGCCATTGATCACGAACGTGCCATGCTCGGTCATCAGCGGGATGTCGCCCAGGTACACGTCCTGTTCCTTGATTTCCTTGACCTTGCGCGGCGCGCCCTTGGGCGAATCCTTCTCGTGGATGACCATCCGCGTCTTGATCCTCAGGGGCGCCATGTATGTCTGGCCCCGCCTCTGGCACTCGCGCACGTTGAAGCGCGGTTCTCCGAGTTCGTACTTCAGGCTGCTCAGCTCGATATGCCCGGCATGGCTGATAATCGGAAACGCCGCATTCAGTACCGCCTGAATGCCCTGGTCCTTGCGTTTCTTCGCCGGGACGTCGACCTGCAGGAAATCGCGGTAAGACTCGCGCTGGACCTGCAGCATGTCCGGAATCGGGAGTACTTCCGGAAGCTTTCCGAAATCTTTCCGAATGCGTTTTTTCTCGGTGTAGGAATAAGGCATGCCCACCTCAGTGATCGTCAGTTAAAAAAACGCCGTCGGCACGCCCGGCGCGCCGCCACGTCATGATTGATTGCGAAACCGCGCACTGATTACTTCAGTTCGACGGTTGCGCCCGCTTCCTCCAACTGTTTCTTCAGTTCCTCGGCCTCTTCGACGGGAACCTCCTCTTTCACCGCGCACGGTGCACCTTCCGCCATTTCCTTGGACTCTTTCAGTCCCAGGCCGGTGGCCGCGCGGATCACTTTGATGACCCCGATCTTGTTGTCGCCGACCGAGGCCAGCATGACGGTCCGTTCGGTGGCCGCTTCTTCCTCGGGCGCAGCCGCGGCCGCTCCGGCCGCCGGCGCTGCCGCCACCGCTGCCGCGGAAACACCGAACTTCTCCTCCATCGCGGAGACCAGGTCGACGATTTCCATCACGGTCATGTTGGAAATGACGTCAAGGACGTCTTCCTTGGAAACACTTGCTGTGGTCATGGGTCAATAACTCCTTTGGTTGCAATCAGTAATCAGGATGCCGCCTGCTGGCGGTCGCGGTGTGCCGCCAGCGTGCGCACCAGCCTGCTTGGAATGTCGGCCGTCATGCGCACCATCTTTTCGATCGGCGCACGCATGACTGCCATCAGTTGTGCCAAGGCCTCGTCGCGGGTCGGCAGGTCTGCCAGCTTCCGCACATCGGCCACTTCCAGCACAGCGCCGTCCATGGCGCCGAACTTGAGTTCCAGCAATTCGTTTTCCTTGCTGAAATCCCGGAACAGGCGCGGGCCGTCCATCGGCTGCTCCTCGGAGAAGCCGAGCAGCAGGGGGCCGATCAGGCGCTCCTGCGCGCACGCGTAGTCCGTGCCGTCCAGCGCCTTCTTGGCCAGGTTGTTCTTGACCACCCGGACGTAGACGCCGTAATCCCGGGCCTGTCGACGCAGGCGGGTCAACTCGGTCACGCTCATGCCCCGGTACTCCGCCGCCACCAGCGAATGCGCGCGGGCCGCGACCTGCGTCACTTCCTGCACGATGGCTTCCTTTTCTTCGCGTGTGCGCGCCATGATCCGTTCCTCAGGTTCTCCCGTCCGCCTTACACCGTCGCCGGGTCCACCCGGATGCCCGGCCCCATGGTCGGGGACATGGTGATGCGCTGGATGTACACCCCCTTGGAGGAGGCCGGCTTGGTCCGGATCAGTTCCGCAATCAGGGCGCGGAGGTTCTCGGCCAGCGCCGCCGCCTCGAAACCGGCCCGCCCGATCGAGCAGTGCACGATGCCGCCTTTGTCAGTGCGATAGCGGATCTGCCCCGCCTTGGCGTTCTTGACCGCCGTGGCAACGTCCGGCGTCACCGTCCCGGTTTTCGGGTTCGGCATCAGGCCGCGCGGGCCCAGTATCTGCCCCAGTGCCCCCACGACGGGCATGCTGTCCGGCGTCGCGACCACCGCGCTGAAATCGAGGTCGCCGCCCTTGATCCGTTCCGCCAAGTCTTCCAGGCCGACCACGTCGGCGCCCGCGTCGGTTGCGGCCTGCGCCGGGTCGCCCTGCGCGAATACGGCCACTCGTGTCCGTTTGCCCGTGCCTTGCGGCAGGACCATCGCCCCGCGCACATTCTGGTCGCTCTGCTTCGGGTCCACGCCGAGGTTGATGCTGACGTCGATGCTTTCCTCGAATTTCACCGTCCCGCTCGCCGTGCGCACCAGTTCGACCGCCTCGTCGACCGGGTACAGTTGCAGCACATCGATCTTGGCCCGGGTCTCGGTGATCCGACGGTTCTTCATTGGTCCATCTCCAAGCCCATGCTTCGGGCGCTTCCGGCAATGATCTTCACGGCCGCGTCCAGGTCGTTCGCGCTCAGGTCCGGCATCTTGACCGTCGCGATCTCCTCCAGTTGCTTGCGCGTCACCTTGCCGACTTTTTCCGAGTTCGGGGTCGCGCTGCCCTTTTCAATCCCGGCCGCCTTGCGCAGCAGCACGGCGGCGGGCGGCGTCTTGATGATGAAGTCGAAACTGCGGTCGGCGTACACCGTGATCACCACCGGCAACGGCATTCCTTTCTCCATCGATGCCGTGCGATCGTTGAAGGCCTTGCAGAAGTCCTGGATGGCCAGGCCGTGCTGGCCCAGGGCCGGGCCGACCGGAGGCGCCGGGTTGGCGGAGCCCGCCGGCACCTGCAGCTTGACGTACGCCTGGATGTCCTTGTCTGCCATGGCGGGACCTCAGTCCTTGGTGACCTGGTCGAAACTCAACTCGACCGGCGTGGAACGTCCGAAAATCTGGATGGCGACGCGCAGGCGGCCCTTTTCATGGTTGGCCTCTTCGACCACGCCGTTGAAGTCGTTGAACGGCCCGTCGATGACCCGGACCACCTGGCCCGGCTCGTACATCACCTTGATCCGCGGCGCCGTCTGCCCTTCTTCGGCCCGCTCCAGGATGGATTCGACCTGAGAGTCCGGGATCGGTTCCGGGTGATGGCGTGCGCCGCCGATGAAGCCCAGCACCTTCGGCGTGTTGCGCACCAGATGCCAGTTTTCCTCGGACCATTTCATCTGGACCAGGACATAGCCGGGGAAGGTCTTGCGTCGGATCACCTTCTGCTTGCCGTCGCGCAGCTCGATGCTGGCTTCCGACGGCACTTCGATGCGTCCGAATTCGTCTTGCTTGCCGAGGCGCTCGATTCGCTCCTCAAGTTGGGTGCGCACCTGCTCCTCGTAGTTGGAGTAGGCGTGAACCGCGTACCATTGCAGTCCTTGGTCGCTTTCCCGGGAGGTTTCTTCCGTCATCGTCCTCACCCCAGAAGCAGGCTGACCCCCCAAGAGAGGAGCCGATCCAGAAGCCACAGGAACAGGGCCATCACGATCACCGCCGCGAATACCACCAAGGAGGTCTGCAGGGTTTCCGCGCGGGTGGCCCACACCATCTTGCGCACTTCGGCGCGGGATTCGCGCATGAAGCCCAGAAAGCGCTGCCCGTGCGCCGAGCCCGCTGCAACGGCCGCCGCCGCTGCGAACAATGCGACCAAGCCCAGCACCCGATACAGGAGCGCTTGATCCGCGAAATAGTAAAAGCCGGCGATTCCCGTCACCAGCAGCGCGGCCACGACCGCCCAGCGGGCGATGTCCGCTTGCGAGAGGCTCGACTCGATGCGTTCCTGCACCATTACACGGCCTCCCATCGCTGGCAGGCCAGGAGGGACTCGAACCCCCAACCTGCGGTTTTGGAGACCGCTGCTCTACCAATTGAGCTACTGGCCTTTGCAGACATGACTTTACCACCCTTCGGCCTGAAGCGATGCCTGGCCGGTTACTTGGAAATTTTGGTGACGACGCCGGCGCCGACCGTGCGCCCGCCTTCCCGAATCGCGAAGCGCAGGCCTTCCTCCATCGCAATCGGCGCGCCCAACGCCACGGCCATCGACACGTTGTCCCCCGGCATCACCATCTCCGTCCCCTCCGGCAGCGTCACCGCCCCCGTCACGTCCGTCGTCCGAAAGTAGAACTGCGGCCGATACCCCGTAAAGAACGGCGTGTGCCGGCCCCCCTCGTCCTTCGACAGAATGTACACCTCCGCAGAAAACTCCGTGTGCGGCGTGATCGAGCCCGGCTTGCACAGCACCTGCCCGCGCTCCACCTCCTCGCGCTTCGTGCCCCGAAGCAAGGCCCCGATGTTGTCCCCCGCGCGACCCTCGTCCAACAGCTTCCGGAACATCTCCACTCCCGTGCAGATCGTCTGCTGCGTCTCCCGGATCCCCACGATCTCCACCTCGTCGTTCACCTGCACCACGCCGCGCTCCACCCGGCCCGTCACCACCGTGCCGCGGCCGGAAATCGTGAACACGTCCTCCACCGGCATCAAAAAGTCCCCGTCGATCGCCCGCTCCGGCTCCGGAATGTACGCGTCCATCGCGTCGATCAGCTGCACGATCGAGCCGACCCCGTGCTCGCCCGCGTCGCCCTCCAGCGCCTTCAGCGCCGAACCCACGATGATCGGCGTGTCGTCCCCCGGAAACTCGTACTTGCTCAGCTCCTCCCGAACCTCCATCTCCACCAGCTCCAGCAGCTCCGCGTCGTCCACCTGGTCCGCCTTGTTCAGGTACACCAGGATGTGCGGCACCCCGACCTGCCGCGCCAGCAAAATGTGCTCCCGCGTCTGCGGCATCGGGCCGTCCGCCGCGCTCACCACCAGGATCGCCCCGTCCATCTGCGCCGCCCCGGTGATCATGTTCTTCACGTAGTCCGCGTGACCCGGGCAGTCCACGTGCGCGTAGTGCCGGTTCTGAGACTCGTACTCCACGTGCGCGGTCGCGATCGTGATCCCCCGCTCGCGCTCCTCCGGCGCGTTGTCGATCTGGGAATAATCCCGCACCTCGCCGCCGTGCGTCTCCGACATCACCTTCGTCAGCGCCGCCGTCAGCGTCGTCTTGCCATGGTCCACGTGCCCGATCGTCCCCACGTTCACGTGCGGCTTCGTGCGCTCGAATTTCTCCTTCGCCATCGTTCTGTCTCCTCGTGGTTAGGTTGTCGTCTCAATCTGGAGCCCATAACCGGATTTGAACCGGTGACCTCTTCCTTACCAAGGAAGTGCTCTACCGACTGAGCTATATGGGCCGCGTCCCTTCGCCGCCGGCGGCAGTGGAGCGGGTGAGCGGAATCGAACCGCCACTATCAGCTTGGAAGGCTGAGGTTCTACCGTTGAACTACACCCGCCCAACCCGCTGTTTCCGCTGGTCTGCAGCCCCCTGGTGGAGGGGGTAGGATTCGAACCTACGAAGGCTGAGCCAGCAGATTTACAGTCTGCCCCCGTTGACCGCTTGGGTACCCCTCCCAAAATTAGGCTAAAGTATGGATTATATCATAATTTGAGTGCCTTGCCGGGCAAAAAATGCCGTGCAAAACCGGGATTTAGGTGCAAAAAAACCACATGGAGCTGGCGAGAGGATTCGAACCCCCGACCTGCTGTTTACAAGACAGCTGCTCTACCACCTGAGCTACGCCAGCCCGGCCCGTGGTGCGACCTCATTATAGTGAATGGTCGCAGGTCTCGCGCCGCAATGCGGCCAGGAGCTTTTTGCAGGTCGGATCCAAGGGCGCCCGCACCGTCACCGGAGTCCCGTGCGTCGGATGGGCGAAACCCAGCGATCGCGCATGCAGGAACAGTCGCCTGAACCCCTGTTCCCGCGCCCAGCTATTGACCTGCCTGTTGCCATAGCGGTCGTCTCCGACGACCGGGCACCCGGCTTCGCTGGCATGCACCCGGATCTGGTGGGTCCGCCCGGTCTCGATGCGAGCCTCTACCAAGCAGCTTTGCACGAACTGCTCAAGCGGCCGGAACCGGCTGTGCGTCTCCCTGCCCTTTTCGTCGACGACCGCCTTTCGGTGCTTGGCATGGTGGCGGTTGATGCGGAGAGGCTGGCGGATCTCCCGGACCTGTTCCGGCCATTGCCCGGCCACCAACGCCCAATAGGTTTTCTGCACCGCCCTCTTCCGGAATTGAGCCTGCAGCCCGAGCAATGCGCTGCGATTGCGGGCCAGGGCGAGGCACCCGCTGCTGCCTCGGTCCAGCCGATGCACCAATTCCAGGAATCCGTCCTCACCCCGGCCCTGCCGCAGCACATCGATCAACCCGAAGCGGATCCGGCTGCCGCCATGCACGGCCAGTCCAGCCAGCTTGTCGACAATCAGCAAATCTGCATCTTCGTATAGCACCGGCACCGGAATGTCCGGAACCGGCGAATCGGGTCGATCCTGCCCCTCCGGGCTGTGCGGAGGAATCCGCACTTCGTCGTCCGCCCTGAGGCGGCAAGACGGCTTCGCCCGGCCGCGGTTGACCCGAACCTGGCCGGTGCGGATCCATTGGTAGACGACTTGGCGCGGCACCTCCACCCGCGTCAGCAGGAAATTGTCCAGACGTCGTCCGGCATCATCCGTGCCGACGACCCTCCGCCGTGCCGGACGAAGTTTTTCAGCAGCCACGGGAACCTCAGATCAAGGAATCCACGCCAATGCCCAAGGCATCGGCAATGGCGGCCAAGGTCCTAGTCGATCCGGTACGCTTGCCTCTTTCGATCTGCGAAAGATAAACGGCATTAATGCCGGCAGCTTCCGCCAGATCCCTCTGAGTCATTCCACGGCAGTTACGGTGAACCTTAACGGCATTCTCCCCGGCCAACAGGCGGTCCGCCACCTCGATGGGAAACGACTCCTCCGCCGCAGCCATCGCCTGATCGTAGAGTTCTTCGTCACTCAGCCCTGCCCCGGCATTTTCCTCACTCCATCGCCGGTACTCCTCCCAGGGAATGATGGCGAAGGCGGGGTTTCCCCCATCGTCCAGAATCACTTGCGGTTTGGCCATGTCGTCCTCCTATTCTTTGTAGACGTCACCACGCGGACCGATGCGCAGGATACGGATCTCGCGAGCCTCATCGTCTCGTTCGTAAATGACGCGCCAGCCGCCGACCCGCAAACGAAAACCAGAACGTCTGCGCAGTCGTGCCACGTCAATGTCCCGCCGGTCCGGCTCTTCCGCCAATTTCTCCAGGTCGCCGCGCACGCGTCGAGAATCCTGCTCCGGCATTTTCAGCAGGACCTTAATGGCGTGCCTTCTTATGGTTAGCCGGTACATGGAGTCCGTTCCTCAAAGGAATATAGCATATCGCTTTATCTAGGTAAACCACTATCAAAGCAAAACGCTATATCCAAAACGACAAAAATCGGCATCGGCCCCAGGTGGCTCGTATAATGCCAAGCAGGTGCTTCCTCATGATTCGCCTCGACCCCAAGCAACTGGATGATCTGGCTCGGCGCCTGGACGCGCTGATTCCGGAATCTCTGCACTCGACCCGCGAAGAAATCCACAAGACCGTCCGGGCCTGCGTCGAAAGCCTGCTGCAACGCCTGGACGTAGTCACCCGGGAGGAGTTCGACGTGCAGTCCAAACTGCTCGCCAAGACCCGCGAGCGTCTAGGCGAACTACAGAAACGTCTGGATGCGCTGGAGCGCGGTCAGGAGCCTGAGGATCCGGTCAGTTGAGGCTCTCCAGCATATAGTCGACGGCCATCTGGAGCTGTTCGTCCGACAGGTCCGGACGCCCACCCTTGGGCGGCATCAGGTTGAGGCCGTTGATCACGCTCAGGTACAGGGTTTCCTTCCCTTTCGACAGGCGCGTCCCCCAGCCCGCGGGGTCGCCCAGCTTCGGCGAATTCAGAACGCCCGTGGTGTGGCAGGCCTGGCAGACGGCATTGTAGACGGCTTCCCCTGATTCGAAATCGGGTGCGGCCTGGGCATCCGAGATGAGCGGCAGGGACGCGACCGCAATCGGAGCGTCGCCGGTATTGAGCCGGCCGATCGGCTCGATCCGCTTTTGAATGGCTTCGGCCACCTCGGGGTCGTCCAACTTCAGGTCCGGCTCCACGATGTTCTGCGCGATGATGAACAGCACCAGCGTTATCGCGACCAGTGCCCCGAGAAGGCCCATGAAGAAAGTCGGTGTTGCCATGGCGTTCGATACTCCTTAATTCTGTCGTTCCAAACCGTAACCTAGTGTTTTAGTCCAGGGAAGAAAACGCCTGGTCCCGGATGTCCTCGATGCTTCCGATTCCGTCGATCACGTGATAGCGCGGCGCCCCTTCACCACCGGATTCCGCCCAGCTGGAATAGTAGTCGATGAGCGGTTCGGTCTGATCATGATAAACCTCCAGGCGCTGCCGAACGACTTCTTCCCGGTCGTCGTCGCGCTGAATCAGCGGTTCTCCGGTGTCGTCGTCCAGCCCTTCTTGCCGAGGTGGATTGTTCTCGATGTGGTAGACGCGCCCGGAAACCGGATGGACCCGTCGCCCGCTCATGCGGCGAACGATCTCCTCGTCGCTCACCCGGATCTCCACCACGTGGTCGATGTCGATCTCGTAGTCGCGCAACGCTTCCGCCTGCGCCAAAGTCCGGGGAAATCCGTCCAGCAGAAAACCGTCACCACAATCGGGCTCGGCGATCCGTTGCTCGACCAGCCCCAGGATCAGTTCGTCCGGCACCAGGGCGCCTTGCCTCATGATCTGCTCCGCTTCCTTGCCTAGCGGCGTGCCGTCCGCGACCGCCTTGCGCAGCATGTCTCCCGTCGAAATTTGCGGGATCCCGTAGCGCTCGCAGATGTAACTGGACTGGGTCCCCTTGCCAGCGCCGGGCCCGCCCAGCAGAATGATGCGCATTGATGTCGTGCCGGTTCAGAATCTAATAGTCAGCCCGCGGCGCACCGTGGGCGCGCGAATTTTATCACAGGGAGCCGAACCAAATCGGGCTTCAGGCACACCCCGGCCATGCTTTTCAGGGTTTGAGGCGATGCGAAATCCCGGGGCATCCCGCTCAGTCGTGCTCGTCGATCCAAGCCATCTGGATCGCTTCCAAGATGCGTTCCCCGCAATGTTCCGGGCCGTCCTCGAAGTCTTCCAACGCCAGGACCCATTCGTACAGGTCGGTGAATCGCACGTACTGCGGATCGACATCCGGGTGCGCGTCCTCAAGCTCGATCGCGATCTCCAGCGAATCCGTCCAGCGAAGCCCCATCTCCCCTCCTAGTGGTGCTCGGAAACCTGGTTGATAGTGTAGCGCGGAAGCTCGACCACCAAATCCTCGTCGCCCACGATCGCCTGACAGCTCAGCCGCGAATCCGGGTCCAGGCCCCACGCCCGGTCCAGCAGGTCCTCCTCGTCTTCGCTCGCCTCGCCCAGCGAGTCGCTCCCTTCCCGGACGTAGACGTGGCAGGTCGTGCACGCGCAGGACTTTTCGCAGGCGTGCTCGATCTCGATGCCGCTGGACAGGGCCGCATCGCAGATGCTCACCCCGGGCTCGACCTCGACCACCTGCTCGGTCGGGCAGATCTCCTCATGCGGCAGGAAACGTATCGTCGGCATCAGTCCTGCTCCTGAAATTCCTCAACCTTGTGTCCTTGCATGGCTTGCCGGATACTGCGGTTCATGCGCCGTTCCACGAATGGCTCGCAAACCTCCTCCAGTGCCTTGATCCCGGCTCGGATCGCGTCGGCATCCGTCCCGTCCCGCAGCTGTACCAGGGCCTGCGCCGCCGCCTCGATCCCGGCGCGCTCCGCATCGTTCGACAGTATATCCCCGTCCGCCGCCAACGCGTCCCGCAAAGCCTGCACCACCCGGTCCGCCTCGACCTGCTGCTCGTTCAGGGCACGGCTCGCCACGTCTTCCTCGGCATGCTCGACCGACTCCCGGAGCATCTGTTCGATTTCCGATTCTTCCAGCCCGTAGGAAGGCTTGACTGATACCCCGGCGCGCACCCCGCTGACGGTCTCCATCGCCTCCACGGTCAGCAACCCGTCCGCATCAACCTGGAACTCGACCCGGATGCGCGCAGCACCCGCAGTCATCGGCGGGATGCCGCGCAATTCGAAGCGCGCCAGCGAGCGGCAATCCGACACCAACTCCCGTTCGCCCTGCACCACGTGCACCGCAAGCGCAGTCTGCCCATCCTTGAACGTGGTGAATTCCTGGGCATGGTGGGCCGGGATGGTGGTGTTGCGGTCGATGATCCGCTCGACCAGCCCGCCCATGATCTCGATCCCGAGCGACAGGGGAATCACGTCCAGCAACAGCAAATCCTGATCTTGCGCGTTGCCCGCCAGCACGTCGGCCTGGACCGCGGCGCCCAGCGCCACCACCCGGTCCGGGTCGATCCCGGTATGGACCTCGCGAGAGAAAAACCTCGAGACCTCGCGACGCAGGTACGGCATCCGCGTCACGCCCCCGACCATGACCACCTCCTGCACCGCCCCCGTCTCGACTCCGGCGTCCGCTAGGGCGCGGCGGCAGCACTGCAGCATTCGCTCAAGCAGAGGCGCCGACCATTGCTCCAGTTCGTCTCGGGTCAGGGTCAAGGCTCGTCCATCACCACAATCAACCTGAACCGACTCCTGTTCCGACAAGGCCTCCCGAGCCTGGCGCACGGCCTGGAGAATCCTCCGCGTCCAAGCCCGGTCCGCTTCTTCCACGCCGCATTCCTTCTGCGCCCAGGCCAACAGGATCCGGTCCAAGTCATCCCCGCCCAATTCGGTATCGCCGCCCGTCGCCAGCACTTCGAACACGCCCCGGCTCAGGCGCAGGATCGAAATGTCGAACGTCCCCCCGCCCAGGTCGAACACCGCGATCAGCCCGCGGTCGTCCTGCTGGTCCAGCCCATAGGCGATCGAAGCTGCGGTCGGCTCGTTGATCAGCCGCAGAACCGGCAGCCCGGCCAAGCGGGCCGCATCCTTGGTCGCCTGCCGCTGCGCTTCGTCGAAGTAAGCGGGCACCGTGATCACGGCCCCGTCCAACTCGCCGTCCAATTCCTCTTCGGCCCGGGCCCGCAGGGCGCTCAAGATGTCGGCCGAGATCTCCACGGCGGTCTTCGGCCCGGCCACCGTCCGAAAACGCGGCACACCCGCCGCCGGATTCCCGGCCAGGTCGTATGCGTCATCAAGATCCGCGGTGCCGCGGCCCATCGAGCGCTTGATCGAAAAGAACGCGTTGTCCGGATCATCCGCGGCCGCCTGCACGGCCGACCAGCCGACCGTCCCTGACCCGGCTCCGTAGTGCACCACCGAAGGGAGGCGATGGCGCCCCTCGGCATCCGGCAGCGTGACCGCCTGCCCGTCCCGCATCACCGCGACGAGCGAATGCGTCGTACCCAGGTCGATGCCGCAGGCGCGCCGCCTGGGGCCGCCCTGCCCCGGTTCCGAAATTTGCAGCAGGGCCATCTTCCTATCCCGCTGCGAATTGCTCTTTGCGGGCCTGCAACTGTTGCTGCAGGCGGCGGTAAAAGCGGAGCTTCAGCAGGGCTTCCCGTGCGTCCGGCCAGCGCTCCCCGGCGTAGCACGCCCCGAAATCCTCCCACAGCGCCCCGGCCTCCTGCTCAAGACGGGCGCCAAAGGCTTCGACCGCCGGCATCTCGTCAAGCGCCTCCATCCCCTCGCGCAACTCCATCTGCCGCATCAGGAATTCGGTGTCGGTCGACGTGTCTTTCTCGTCGTCTATCGCGACTCCCTGCAAGTGGAGGAGATAGGCGGCACGTTCGTGCCGGTCGCTCAGGGTGCGGTACGCCTGGTTGACGTGGGCCGCGGCCTGCGCCGCGAGGCGCCGCTCCTGCGGGCCGGCCGCCGCGAAACGGTCCGGGTGCAATTCCCGCTGCAGGGCGCGGTACCGTTCGGTCAGCTGCCGCTCGTCCACCTCGAGCGCGCACGCCAACTGAAACAGTTCGAAATAATTCTGGGGAAGTTCCAGCGGCACCGCCGCCCCCTGATCCTGTCGCTCAGATGCTGAAACTTTCGCCGCACCCGCACCGCGCTTTCTCGTTGGGGTTGGTGAAGCGGAACCCCTCGTTCAGTCCTTCGCGTCCGTAATCCAGTTCGGCGCCGTCCAAATAGGCCAGGCTCTTCGGGGACACCACCACCTTCACGCCCTTGTCCTCGAACACCTGATCGTCCTCCTCCACGGAATCGGCGAACTCCAGCACATAGGCCATCCCGGAGCACCCGGTGGTCTTCACCCCCAGGCGCAGGCCGAGCCCGCGTCCGCGCTTCTCCAGATGGGCGCGAACCTGCCCGGCTGCGGCTTCAGTCAGCGAGATGGCCACGGCGGCGGCCGATTCAGACGGCTTCCGCCAGTTCTGCCTCGTCCGGCGCGCCGGCCTTGCGGCCCTGCTTGCCTTCGTAGTCCTCGATCGCCGCTTGGATGGCGTCTTCCGCCAGCACCGAGCAGTGGATCTTCACCGGCGGCAATGCCAGTTCCTCCGCGATGTCGGTGTTGCGGATCTCGCCGGCTTCCGCCAGGGTCTTGCCGCGCACCCACTCGGTCAACAGGCTGGACGACGCGATCGCCGAGCCGCAGCCGTAGGTCTTGAACTTGGCGTCCTCGATCACGCCTTCGTCGCTGACCTTGATCTGAAGCTTCATCACGTCCCCGCAGGCCGGCGCGCCGACCATGCCGGTGCCCACCTGCGCGTCGTCCTTGTCCAGCGAACCGACGTTGCGCGGGTTCTCATAGTGATCCAGAACTTTTTTTCCATATGCCATGATGTTTTCTCCTGCTTAGCATTGTCAGTGAACCGCCCACTGCACCGAGTCCAGGTCGACCCCTTCCTGATACATCTCCCAGAGAGGCGAGAGGTCGCGAAGCCGCTGCACGGCTTGCTCGATGAGTGAAACGGTGTAATCGATTTCTTCCTCGGTCGTGAAACGCCCGATGGTGAAGCGCAGCGAACTGTGCGCCAGTTCGTCGTTGCGGCCCAGCGCGCGCAGCACGTAGCTGGGTTCCAGCGAGGCCGAGGTACAGGCCGAGCCGCTGGACACCGCGACGTCCTTGAGCGCCATGATCAGCGATTCGCCCTCCACGAAGTTGAAGCTGACGTTGAGGTTGCCCGGCACCCGCTGTTCGAGGTCGCCGTTGAGGTAGACCTCTTCCATCTTGTTCAGGCCGTCCCAGAGCCGGTCGCGCAGCGCGCGGATGCGGGCCGATTCCTCCGCCATTTCCTCGCGGGCGATCCGGAATGCCTCGCCCATGCCGACGATCTGGTGCGTCGGCAGGGTGCCGGAGCGCAACCCGCGCTCGTGGCCGCCGCCGTGCATCTGCGCCTCCAGGCGTACCCGGGGCTTGCGGCAGATGTACAAGGCGCCGATCCCTTTCGGGCCGTAGATCTTGTGTGCGGACAGGGTCATCAGGTCGACCTGCATCTCGTGCACGTCGATCGGAATCTTGCCGGCGCCCTGCGCCGCATCGACGTGCAGGACGATGCCGCGCTCGTGGGTCATCTTGCCGATCGTGCCGATATCCTGGACGACGCCGATCTCGTTGTTGACGTGCATCACCGACACCAGCACCGTGTCGTCGCGCAGCGAGGCCTCCAGTTCGGCCAGGTCGAGCAGGCCGTCCGCCTGCGGCGCCAGGTAGGTCACCTCGAAGCCTTCCCGCTCCAGCTGCCGGCAGGTGTCCAGCACCGCCTTGTGCTCGGTCTTGACGGTGACGATGTGCTTGCCCTTCTTCTGGTAGAAATGGGCGGCGCCCTTGATCGCCAGGTTGTCCGACTCGGTGCCGCCGCTGGTCCAGACGATTTCGCGCGGGTCCGCGCCGATCAGGGCCGCGACCTGCTTGCGCGCCTCGTCGACCGCCTCCTCGGCATGCCAGCCGAAGCTGTGCGAGCGCGAGGCGGGGTTGCCGAACTCGCCGTCCGGCGTCAGGTACTGGCGCATCTTGTCCGCCACCCGGGGGTCCACCGGCGTGGTCGCGGAGTAGTCCAGGTAGATGGGAAGATTGATGTCGTTCACAACACGGCCTCCCGCCCTTCCATGGCCGACCCCGCGGGGAACCCGCGGTGTTCGGCAAACTTTACGTTCTGGCGCAAGGCCACTTCGCGGACCCGCTGCTGGCGAAGCACATCCGCCAGGCTGACGCGGCCCAGGTAGCGCTCGATTTCACGGCCCAACTCCTCCCACAGGCCGTGAGTCAGGCAGGGCTGGTTGTCCTGGCAGTTCTCGCGACCGCCGCAGCGCGTCGCATCCACGCTTTCGTCGACCGCCGCGATCACCTCGGCGATCGAGATCTCCGGCACGTCCCGCGCCAAGCAGTATCCGCCGCCGGGCCCGCGCACGCTGTCGACCAATCCGGCCCGCCTCAGGCGGGAGAACAGCTGCTCAAGGTAAGAGCGCGAGATGCCCTGGCGCTCGGCGATGCCCGCAAGTGCCACCGGCCCTTCCTCGCCGTGCAGCGCCACGTCCAGCATGGCGGTTACGGCATAACGTCCTTTCGCATTCAGTTTCATGGCATCCAGCCTCCGGCGATGCGGAATGACGATAATAGTGGCATACCTGACCGCATTAGTCAAGTATTCCTTAAGGGATAGGCCGGGAAATGAGGCCGGAGCTTATCGGGGGAATTCCCCTTTATTGCTTCTCGGCAAGCCGCCGCCGGGCTCTTTCCAGCAATGTCTCCACAAGCGCGACCGCGCGTTCCCGGTCGAGGGGCTTCATTTTCGGGTCGGCGGGCTGGTAGCGTAGGGCACCGGCGAACGCGGTGTATTTGACCAGCTCCGCATCGGGTTCCATCAGGTCCGACCCGCCTTCTCCAAGTACATCGAAAAGGATGCTCAGGTCATGCGTGTGCGGATAGGTCGAACCCGCGAGACAGATGCACGCTTTCAATATCTTCTCCATCGCCTGTTGCACGGTGAATCCGAACACTCGATCAATGAAGACGGCCCTGTCTTTCTGGGCACGAAGCACACTCAGGTCCTCTTCCGCCACCTGCAGAAGGTGGCGGGCCTGCTTAGGATCGCTCATACAGGACCTTGCCCTCCCGCAGGGCACGCGCCAGAACGTTGTTGAGGGAGTCCCGCCAGTACTCGACGTCTTCGAGGCTGAACACCAGGATGTCCTTGGGGACCTTGAAGTCCTTGATCGCCTCGCGGATGCGCGTCATTTCGGAGAGTTGGCACCGGCCATCGCCGAACGGTTCGGCTTCAATGACGATCAGGTCCACGTCCGAGTCCTCCCGAGCGTCGCCGCGGGCATGCGAACCGAACAGGATGACCTGCTCCGGGGCGACCTCGTCCACGATGGCCTGGGCCATGCGCTGGAGAAACTCCTCATTGACCTTCGTCGTCATGTCAAAACCCGTCGCGTGCATTCATGTTTCCTTTACCACATTTTGAACCTTCTCCAGCAGCTCCTCTACCAAGGAAAATGCAGACTCCCGGTCAAGAGGTTTTTGGGTGGAATCCGTCGGCTGGTAGCGCAAATCCCCCGCATAGTCGGTAAACTCTTCCAGTGCTTTAAACCTCCCGACATCCGCTCCACAACCGGCGAGTTGCTCACGAAGAACTTCGAGATCATGAGTAAATGGATAGGTTTCGCCCATGAGGCAGAGCCAAGATTTCAGGCACTTTTCCGCCACCTGCTGAACGTTGTAGCCAAAAATCCTGTCGGTAAGGGCAGGATTGCCCACAATCCCGCGAAACAGGTTCATGTCCTCTTCCGCCGCTTCCAGCAACAAGCGGGCTTGCTTAGGGTCGCTCATAGAGTACCTTGCCCTCTCTGAGTGCTCGCGCCAAGACGTTGTTGAGAGAATCGCGCCAGTATTCGACGTCTTCGAGGCTGAACACCAGGATATCTTTCGGCACCTTGAACTCCCGGACCGCTTTCCGGACGCGCACTCTCTCGGAGTGCCTGCATCTTTCCCCATCGAATGGCTCGGCTTCGATCACGATCAGGTCCACGTCCGAGTCCTCTCTCGCATCTCCCCGGGCGTGCGAGCCGAACAGGATGACCTGCTCCGGGTCGACCTCGTCCACGATGGCCTGGGCCATGCGCTGGAGAAATTCCTTGTTGACCCGCGCTGTGCCTGTCATATTGATTTCCCGGCCGGAAGAAGGCAGAGGCTGAAGCCCGTTTCTTATAATACAAGATTACGATCCCGTTTCCCCACCCCCGAAACCAGAAACCCGTGCGGGCACGCCTGCCCGCACCCCCTGTCCCATGAGCGCCCTGCTGAACATCGCCGTTGATGCCGCCGAGGCGGCCGGCCGGATCATCATCCGCCACCACAACTTCACCGACCGGGTCGCGGTGGAGCGCAAGGGTTCGCATGATTTCGTCTCCAGCGTGGACCGCGAAGCCGAAGAGGAGATCGTCTCCCGCCTGCACAAAGCGCATCCGGAGCACGCCATCCTGGCGGAAGAAGCCGCGACCAGCACGTCCTCCGACGCCGAATTCGAATGGCTGGTCGACCCGCTCGACGGCACCACCAACTTCCTGTTCGGCATCCCCCACTATGCCGTGTCGATCGCCCTGCGACAGCAAGACAAGCTGCTGCTCGGGGTCGTGTACGACCCATTCAAGCAGGAACTGTTCACCGCGGAGGCCGGCCGCGGGGCCTTCCTCGACGGGCGGCGCATCCGCGCCCGCGCCGGACAGGGGCTGGCGGACGCCCTGCTTGCCACGGGATTCCCGTTCCGCGACGGCGCCGACCTCGACCACTACCTGGTCACCCTGCGGGTCCTGATTCCGGAGACTGCCGGGGTCCGCCGTGCAGGCTCGGCGGCACTGGATCTCGCCTACCTCGCAGCGGGACGATTCGACGGCTTCTGGGAATTCGGCCTCAAGCCCTGGGACATGGCCGCCGGGGTCGTGCTTGCGAGGGAAGCGGGCGCGATCGTGAAAGATCTGGATGGTGGCGAAGACCCGCTCGCCAGCGGCAACATCATCGCGGCACCGCCGAAAGTGCTGGAAGAAATGCTGGGGCGGCTCGAAGCCCTGAAAAATTAGGCGATTCTGCCTTATTTGACATAGTGGTATGGCCATGCCATACTATTGGCATGGCCAAGATGACAATCCGCTCGACCTATACGTTCGACGTCGAGACCGCACAAAAGCTGGACCGCCTGGCAGAACACTGGAATACCTCCAAGTCCGAGGCCCTGCGGCGTGTCATTGACAAGGTGGCAGATCAGGCGCTACATAACCGGGAAGACGCGATCGCGGCACTGGAAGAATTGCAGAGGCGGGTCGCCGAGTCCGGCATCGATGTCGAGAAGTGGGCCAAAGAAACTCGGAAAATGCGCGAGGAAAGTTCCCTGCACCGGCTTCGCTGGCTGTCCGAGTGATTCACCTAGACACCAATTTCCTGATTTGCGCGACCCGCCCGAACTCCCCTGAGGGCGAGAAAATCAAGGAATGGCTATGCGCAGGAGAAACCTTCTCCATGAGCACCGTCGCCTGGGCGGAATACTTGTGTGGCGAATCACTTTCGGACCAGAGCCTGCAAACCGCCCAGCACATCGTGACCCGGCAGATCGATTTCACCAAAGAAATGGCCATCCTCTCGGCCCGCTTGTTCAATGAGACGGGGCGCCACCGTAGAATGTTCGCGGACTGCATGATTGCCGCCACCGCGATTGTGGAGCAAACCCGCATCGCCACCGTAAACCTGAAAGACTTCCAGCAATTCGAACGCTTCGGGCTAGCCCTGATGCCCCCCGTCTCGCACTGAGCACAGCCCCTCTCCGCCCTACGGGCGGTCGTCCACTTCCTCCGACGGGGTCGTGTCGAGATCCTGCCCGCTCACGCCGAGCACCAGCAGGGAACTGCCTGCCACATAGATCGACGAGTAGGTGCCGATGATCACGCCCACGATCAGCGCGATGGAGAACGCGTGGATCACCTCGCCGCCGAAGAAGAACAGTGCGAGCAGTACCAGTAGCGTGGTCAGCGAGGTCATCAGGGTGCGCGACAGGGTCTGGTTGATCGAGACGTTGAGGACCTCGGTACTGGGCTTGCGCCGCAACGCCCGGAAGTTCTCCCGGATGCGGTCGAATACGACGATGGTGTCGTTCAGTGAATAGCCGATCACCGCCAGAATGGCCGCCAACACCGTCAGGTCGAATTCGATCCGGGTCAGCGAGAAGAATCCGATGGTCAGGATCACGTCGTGCACCAGCGCGATGATCGCGCCGAACGAGAACCGGTACTCGAAGCGCAACGCCACATAGACCAGGATCAGCCCCAGTGCGTACAGCATGGCGAGGCCCCCGTCGTCGCGCAGCTCCTCGCCCACCTGCGGGCCAACGTACTCAACCCGCCTCAGTTGAAGTTCCTGGTTTCCGCCGCGCAGGGTCTCCAGCACCCGGTTGCTCAGTTCACTCTGCGGACGGCCGTCCGGCTTGATTCGCACCAGCACGTCCTGCGCCGACCCGAAGTGCTGCACCACCGCCCGGTCGAAGCCGGCCGCCTCCAGTTGTCCGCGGATTTCGTCGAGTTCCACCGGGGCCGGATAGCCGACTTCGATCAGGGTGCCGCCTTCGAAGTCCACGCCCAGGTTCAGGCCCTGGAACAGCAGCGAGCCAATCGACAGGATCAGCAGGCCCCCCGACAGCACCATCGCATGCCGGACACGACCCATGAAGTCGAGAGCAAGTTTGCGCGGAAGCAATCGCATGGTCAGACCGCCAGGGTAGGGCGGCGGCGGGTTCCGTAGATCCGGTTGATGATCGCCCGGGTCCCCATGATCGCGGTGAACATGGAAGCCATGATGCCGATGGAGAGGGTCACCGCGAAGCCCTTGATCGGCCCGGTGCCGAAGGCGAACAGCACGATCGCCGCGATCAGGGTGGTGATATTCGCGTCGGCGATGGTCGACAGCGCCTTGCTGTAGCCGGCCTGGATGCTGGCCTGGGGTGAATTGCCGTTGTCCAGTTCTTCCCGGATGCGCTCGAAGATGAGCACGTTGGCATCCACCGCCATGCCCACGGTCAGCACGATGCCGGCGATGCCCGGCAGGGTCAGTGTCGCCCCTGGAATCATCGACATTGCCGCCACGATCAGGACCAGGTTGGCGATCAGCGCCAGGTCGGCGACCAGCCCGAACAGGCGGTAGTACAGCACCATGAACACCATCACCAGCAGGAAGCCGATCAGCACCGACAAGGCGCCGAGCTCGATGTTCTGCTGGCCCAGGCTCGGCCCGACCGTCCGCTCCTCCACGATGTACATGGGCGTGGCCAGCGCGCCGGCGCGCAGCAGTAACGCCAGGTTGCGCGCCTCGCGCGACGTGTCCAGCCCGGTGATCTGGAAGCGCTTGGACAGCTGCTCCTGGATGCGGGCGACGTTGATGACCTCCCGGGTCTCGCGGGTGACCCGGTGCGTTTCGCCGTTGGTGACGACCGTGTCGCTGCGCTGCTCGATGAACACCACGCCCATCAGCCGCTTGACGTTCTCGCCGGTCACCTTGGCGAACTGCCGGGCGCCGTCGCCGTCCAGCGTGATGTGCACCGCAGGCTGGCTGCGTTCGTCAAACCCCGACGATGCGTCAATGATGTGCTCCCCGGTCAGCATGATCTGGCGCTTGAGCAGAACCGGGTTGCCGTCTCGCTCGTAGTACAGTTCGTCCGCCAGCGGCACCTTGCCCGTCTCCGCGGCCAGGTAGGGGTCCGACTGCTCGTCCACCAGCCGGAATTCCAGGGTGGCGGTCGCGCCCAGGATTTCCTTGGCCCGCGCCGTATCCTGCACGCCCGGCAACTGCACCGCGATCCGGGTGCGCCCCTGCTGCTGGATGACCGGCTCCGCCACGCCCAGTTCGTTGACCCGCTTGCGCAGGGTGATCAGGTTCTGGCTGATGGCATTGCGGCGAATGTCGCTATGTGCGGTCGAGGTCAGTCGCATGATGACCGTCGGCTGTCCCTCGGTCTCTGCCGTGGTGACGTCGAAGGTGCCGAAATAATTGTCCTTGGCCGCTTCTTCGATCTGTTCGAGGGTCTCTTCATCGCGTGCCAGGATATGCACCTCCTCGCCCTGCACCCGCACCCCGCGGTAGCGGATTTCTTCTTCGCGCAGCAAGGTCCGGACATCCGCGGCATGCCGGGCGTACGCCTTGCTGATCGAGGCGCCCAGGTCGACTTCCAAGAGGAAATGCACGCCGCCGCGCAGATCCAGCCCGAGATTCATCGGGTGCGCGTTCAGCGACTCGAGCCAGCCCGGCGTGGCCGGCGCCAGGTGCAGCGCCACCGAGAACCGGTCCGACAGGGCGTCGCGCAACGCGTCGGCGGCCTTCAGCTGCTCTTCCAGATCGGGAAAGCGGATCAGCAGGGATTCTTCCCCTTCCTGCTCGACCTGCTCGTGGGCCAGACCCTTCAGCTTGAGGATCTGCTCGATCTGTTTCTTCTCTGCCTCACCAACGGCAACCCGGGACGAGGAGACCTGGACCGAGGGATCGGAAGGATACAGGTTGGGCGCCGCATAAAGCGCCGCGATCAGCGGGATGCCGATCACCAGAAGGTTCTTCCACCACGGATATTGATTCGCTTTCATTGATTTGTCCGAAGGCCGCTGATCCAGCAGCCCGAATCAGTCACTTTTCGCGAGCGAACCCTTGGGCAGGACGTTGCTGACCGAGTCCCGCCGCAGCCGGACCTCCACCCCCTCCGCCAGTTCCAGGCGCACCGTGCTGGAGCCGATGTGCGTGATCCGCCCCATCAGGCCGCCGTTGGTGGACACCTCGTCGCCCTTTTGCAGGGAGTCGATCAGGGCGCGGTGTTCCTTGACCCGCTTGTTCTGCGGACGAATAATCATGAAGTACATGATCGCGAAGAAGATCGCGATCATGGCGAACATGGACCAGCCGCCCATGGGGCCTGCCGCGTCCTGCGCCATCGCGTCGTCGATCAAAAACATGGGGTTGGATGCGCCGGTTTTGAGCGAACGCATTATGCCACAGGGAATGCCGGGCATCTCCCGCAGATCCCGCTCAGCCGCTGCCGCCAAGCGGACCCGCAGCAATGGGCCCCGGTCACTGTTCGCGATTCGTGTCGGAAGATTCTTCGGCGAAGGTTTGCTCGGCTAGGTCGAGGAGGCAGTTGCGCAAGGAGCCGGGTTCGCTGAATTCACGGAAACGGACGGCCTCGATGTCCGCGATGCCGGCATGGACGGCTTCGCGCAGCGCTTCCTGGCGCTCGACCAGGCGAAGGCCCGCGCGCAGGACCTCGCTCGCATCTCTGGCAGCGGCCCGAGGAAACCAAGTCCTTGATGAAGGCTGACTGGTGATCCGTCAGGACAATATTGCGGGTCGGCACAGAAAATCTCCGGAAACCATGTTGGCATATACAACCCTGCCCGCTTTCCTGCCCTAAAATGTCGGAACCGCGCCCCATCCCATGAAACGCTTTCACGCCCGATGGATTCCCTCCCTGCTGTCGCTGGCCGCGGCGGGCGCCATCCTGGCTTACTGGCTCCCCGCGGAGAATCCTTCCGGCACCTGGCCCCTCGCCATCGACAGCGCCAACGGCACGCACCGCTTCGCCGTGGAACTGGCGCTGACCCCGGAAGAACGGACGCAGGGGCTCATGTTCCGCGAAAACCTGGCCGACGATGCCGGCATGCTGTTCGTCTACGACCGCCCGGACGTGCGAACCATGTGGATGAAGAACACGCCCCTTTCGCTCGACATGCTGTTCATCGATCCGGACGGGGTCATCCGCCGAATCGCGCGTGACACGGTTCCGCTGTCGCTGTCCACGATCATCGGTCCCCGCAACACCCTTTACGTGCTGGAACTCCGCGCCGGAGTCGCCCGCGAACTCGGCATCGACACCGGAGACCGGATTCGGAACCTTCCCGCACCCGGTCAATCTTCCGCGTCTTCTTCCCGGTAGGCTTCCGCCAAACGATCCGCGAGCGCCTTCAGTTCGCCCGCTTCGATCGCAGTTCGAATCGCTTGCATCAACTGCTGGTAGAAATGAAGGTTGTGCAGGGTCGCCAACCTTGAAAACAGGATCTCCCGACCCTGGTCCAGGTGCCGCAGGTAGGCGCGCGAGTAGTTCTCGCAGGTGTAGCAGGCACAGCCCTCTTCCACGGGCCCGGTCTCCGTGGCGTACTGCCGGTTCCGAATGCGCAGGACCCCGCCCCAGGTAAACAGGTGCCCGTTGCGGGCGTGCCGGGTCGGAATCACGCAGTCGAACAGATCCATGCCGAAGCGAACCGCATCGACGATATCCACCGGCCGCCCCACGCCCATCAGGTAACGCGGCTGTGCCGCCGGCAGGTGGGGGCCCAACGCTTCCAGCACCGCGCTGCGTTCCTCGAAGCTCTCCCCCACGGACAACCCCCCGATCGCATAACCATCGAAACCGATCTCCTCCAGGCGCTGCTGGCCCTCCAGTCTCAACTCGGGGTACAGCCCGCCCTGCCCGATGCCGAACAAAACGCTTGGATGTTCGCCATGCGCCTGCCGGCTGCGTCCCGCCCAGCGCAGCGACAACTCCATGGAGGCCCGGGCCTCGTCCGGGGTCGCCGGGTGCGGCGTGCATTCATCGAACGCCATCACGATGTCGGAATCCAGCGCGTGCTGCACGGCAATGGACCGCTCCGGGTCCAGGAACACCTCGTCGCCATCGACCGGGGAACGGAACCGGACGCCGGCCTCGCCCACCTCCCGCCACGGCGCCAGGCTGAAGACCTGGTAGCCGCCGGAATCCGTCAGGATCGGCCCCGGCCAGTGCATGAAGCGGTGCAGTCCGCCGTGCCGCTCGACGACCTCCACGCCCGGCCGCAACATCAGGTGGAAGGTGTTGCCCAGTATGATTTCCGCGCCGCAGGCCCGCACCTCTTCCGGAGTGACCGAGCGCACCGCGCCATGCGTCCCGACCGGCATGAACGCCGGGGTCTTCACCGTGCCGCGCCCGAATTCGAGCATGCCGCACCGTGCTGCGCCATCCGTATTAATGACTTGAAACTTCATGGCTCAAAGGATCAGCATGGCATCGCCGTAGCTGTAGAAGCGATAGTCCCTGTCGACGGCATGGCGATAGGCGTCAAGGGTCGCGTCACGCCCCGCGAATGCACAGATCATCACCAGCAGCGAGGAGCGCGGCAGGTGGAAATTGGTCATCAGCCCGTCCGTTGCGGCGAAGGTGCAGCCCGGGTAGAGATACAGGCGGGTCTCGCCTTCAAACGGCCGCACGCGGCCGGACCGGGCCGCAGACTCAAGCGCCCGCGCAGACGTGGTCCCGACTGCGATTACCCGCCCGCCCCGTTCACGAGTCTGTTCGATGCGGGCACATGCCTCGGCACCGACCGACAACCGCTCGGAGTGGATGCGGTGGTCTCGGATGTCTTCCGACTCGATTGGCTGGAAGGTCCCGGCCCCCACGTGCAGCGTCACGAAGATCCTGCCGATGCCCTTTTCATCCAGGCGGTGCAGAAGAGCCTCGTCGAAGTGCAACCCTGCCGTCGGCGCGGCCACTGCGCCCGAATTCTGCGCGTACACCGTCTGGTAGCGGTTCCGGTCCTGCGACTCCGGAGCCCGGTCGATATACGGCGGCAACGGCACCTGCCCGTGTTGCTCCAGGAAGTCCGCGACATCCGTCTCTTGCGGGAACCTCAGGATCCAAAACCTTCCCTCCCGTCCCTCGACTTCGACTTGCACCCCTTCGGACAGGGTCAGCTTGCTGCCGGGCGCGGGCGGGCGGCTGAAACGCAACTGCGCAAGAATCCGTTGCTGCGAAAGCTGGCGTTCCATCAGCACCTCGACCTCGCCGCCCGTCGACTTGCGGCCGAAAAGCCGCGCCGGGATCACCCGGGTGTCGTTGAGCACCAGCAGGTCCCCGGGGGCAAGCAGATCCGGAAGGTCGCGGACGCCCTTGTCTTGAAGTGCCCCGGTAGCGCGATCCATCACCAGCAGACGGCTGGCGCCGCGGTCCGGCAACGGGTGTTTCGCGATTCGTTCGGGCGGCAGGTCGTAATCGAAGTCGGCCGCCTTGAAATGCTCCGGCGGCTCAGCCGAAGAGCGGCTTGCGCACGATGATGTCGTCACGACCGGAACCGGTGGAAATCAAATCGACCGGCACGTCCAGATGCTGCTCGATCGCGGCAATGTAGTCCCGGGCCTGGGCCGGGAGATCCTCGAAAGCCCTCGCTTTCGTCGTGGCGCTTTGCCATCCGGGGTAATCCTCGTATTCCGCCGCCTGGCCCGCCTCGTCATAGCCGGTGCAGACGCGAATCACGGGGAACGAATCCAGCACGTCCAGCTTGGTCAGGCACAGGCTGCTGACGCCATTGGCGCGCATCGCCCGGCGCAACGCGACCACGTCCAGCCAGCCGCAGCGCCGAGCCCGGCCGGTTGTCGCTCCGACCTCTGCACCGAGTTGTGCCAGCTGCGCACCGGTCTCGTCGTGCAGTTCCGTCGGGAACGGGCCGGAACCGACCCGGGTGGTGTACACCTTGACGATTCCCAGCACGGCGTCGATTTGCCGCGGCCCGACACCTGCGCCCACGCATGCCCCGCCGGCCACGGTGTTGCTCGACGTGACGTACGGGTAGGTCCCGTGATCGATATCCAGAAGCGTCCCCTGGGCCCCCTCGAACAGCAGGTTCTTCCCTTCCGAACGCAAGACCGCGCAGCGTTCCGAGACATCCGCGACGCAGGGTTCCAGGCGTTCGGCAAGCGCCCAGATGCGCGCCGCCATCCGTGCCGCGTCCAGCGGCTCGGACTTGTAATAGCTTTGCAGCATAAAATTATGATATTCAACCAGTTCTGTTAGCTTCTGATCGCGAGATTCCGGCTGGCAGAGATCCGAGACCCGGAGTCCCCGGCGGGCCGCCTTGTCTTCGTAGGCCGGGCCGATGCCGCGCAACGTCGTTCCAATCGCCGATCCTCCCCGAGCCTCCTCGCGGGCCCGGTCAAGCGCGATGTGGGACGGCAAGAGCAAGGGACAGGCGGCGGAAACCTTCAACTGCTCGAGCACCGGGAGGCCTTGGGCCAGCAGGAAGTCGATTTCCTCGAACAGGGCATCCAGCGACAACACCACGCCGTTCCCGATCAGGCATTCGACGCCCGGGTTGAGGATGCCGGAAGGAATCAGGTGCAGAACCGTCTTCTCTCCGTCGACCACCAGGGTGTGCCCCGCATTGTGCCCGCCCTGGAACCGGATCACCGCGTCGGCATCGGCCGCCAGGAGATCGACGATCTTGCCCTTTCCCTCGTCGCCCCACTGTGCGCCGACGACGATGACGCTCCGATTCATGATGTGGCCGGGCGCGCCACCCAGGCGCCGTCTTCATTCACCAACTGCTCCGAACACTGGAACGCCCCGGCCGAATCCCCCGGCCCGAGCCCGCAAATCACGATGTGGCCCTGTGCGCGCAGTTCAGCGACCGCATCCTGCAAGGCCGGGTCTTCATCCGCCCCCGCA
The DNA here is from genome assembly GCA_965204575.1 of uncultured candidatus Poriferisulfidus sp. Classification (GTDB taxonomy): domain Bacteria; phylum Pseudomonadota; class Gammaproteobacteria; order Poriferisulfidales; family Poriferisulfidaceae; genus Poriferisulfidus. Next base: position 1,358,067 of record OZ241993.1, on the reverse strand, counting down.
TAAATCCGGCGCCGCTCGGCCGCATCCAAGGAGCCGCAACGGGCCAACGTGCGCAAATCCAAGCTGAAGCCGGTCGCCGAACGGCCACCCTGGGCGCCATAACGCCCGCCGCGGGCAATTTCCTGGCCCTGCCCCTCCATGTAGGCCGCGAACACCAGCCCGCTTTCGTAGTGAAAGCCGCTGGCCTCGCCCAGATCAAAATGCAGCTGGACTTCCGGGTAGGAGCCGCGGACCCGCGCGGCCACCGTGCGCAACGCCTCCAGGGCCGGCAAAATTTGCTCCTGAACGGCTTCCAGCTCCTGCGCGGCACGATCCAGCACGGCTTCGTCCGGACCCGACAGGCCCGGAAGCATCCGGATCATCCCGGCGACCGGTTCTTCCGAAGGGCGGGCATCCAGCCACGCGTCGAGGTCGGCATGCGCCTTGCGCTGAATCAGTTCGAACAACTCGTCGCGCTCTGCCGCGGTCCAGTCCGTCTGTTCCACCAAGGCCCTGAACACGCCAGCGTGCCCCAGGTCGAGGCACCAGCCGGCACACCCGGCAACCCGCAACGCGCCGCACAACAGCAGGACGATCTCGGCATCGCCTTGAACGCCTCCGTGTCCATACAGCTCGGCGCCCACCTGAATCGGGTTGCGCCCGCCGCCGAGAATCTCGGGATGCGCGCGAAGCACGGAACCCGCATAGCACAGCCGCACGACCCGGTCCTGCGGCATCTGCTGCCGGTCGATCCGGGCGATCTGCGGCGTAATGTCGGTGCGTACGCCGAGCGTACGCCCGGACAGCGGGTCCGTCAGCCGGAAAGTCTGCCGGTCCAAGGCATCCCCGTCCGTCACCAGCGCATCGCGGAATTCCACCAGCGGCGGAGACACCAGGGCGTAGCCCCAGCCCTCGAAACAGTCCAGCAACTGCCGCCGGTGCGCCTCCAGCACCCGGGCCTGTTCCGGCAGGGCTTCCTCGATCCCTTCGGGGAGTTGGTCCGGCGTCAGCGGCTTCACGACAGCCACCGCGTGAGATAAAGGAGCAATACGCCCAGCGTCACGGCGATCAGCCCCATCATGCGGAATTGCGGGGTCGGCAGTTCAATCATGCGCAGCATCATGCGCCGCGCCAACTCCGGGCTCAAAAGAGCGATGAGCCCTTCCAGCATGATTACCAGAGCGATGGCCGCCAGGACGAATTCCCACTGCATGGCGGGGAACCGGTATTACTTCTGGAGTTGCTTGAAGTACTGGAAGAACTCCGAGTCCGGTTCCATCACCAGCACGTCGCCCTTGTCGCGGAACGTATTGACGTAGGCGTTCAGGCTTCGGGTGAACGCAAAGAACTCGGGATCCTGGTTGTAGGCCTCGGCATAGATCTCGGTGGATTGGGCATCGCCCTCGCCGCGAATCTTCTCCGCGTCGCGGTACGCCTCGGCCTGAATCACCGTGCGCTGGCGGTCGGCGTCGGCGCGAATCCGTTCCGCCGTCTCCTGGCCGCGGGCGCGAAAGTCCTTGGCCGTCCGGCTGCGCTCCGCGCGCATCCGGCGATAGACCGAATCACTGACCTCGTCCGGCAACTCGATGCGGCTGATGCGGACATCCACCACTTTGATGCCAAGCTCGCTCGCGTTGCGGTTGGATTGCACCTGCAGCACGTCCATGATCTCGCGCCGCTCGCCGGAGATCGCCTGCTGGATGGTGCGCACGCCGAACTGGTTCTTGAGCCCGTCCTTGACGATCTGGGTCAACCGCCCCTCGGCACGTGCACGGTCGCCCTGGGTGGCACGGAAGTATTGGCTGACGTTCTTGATCCGCCACTTGACGAAGAAGTCCACCGACACGTTCTTCTTCTCGCTGGTCAGGAACAGCTCCGGCTTGGAATCCAGCGACAGCACCCGGGCGTCGAATTTCTGCACGTTGTTGATGAACGGCATCTGGAAGTGCAGCCCCGGCTCCAAGCCTGCGCGCCGGATATCGCCGAGCTGGAACACGATCGCCGTCTCGGTCTGGCGTACGTAGAACGTAGAGGCCCAGACCAGCACCACCACGATGGCAGCCAGGATCAGGCGGACCTGCAGGTTCATCTCAGCGTCCCTCCCTCAAGCGTGGGGCGAGACTTCCGGAACCTGAGGAACTTCCTCCCTGCCGGTCCAGGGATGAAGAATTCGGCGGCCGGGCCGGGCCGCGTTGCTCCAGGATCCGGTCCAGCGGCAGGAACAGCATGTTGCTCCCCTTGTCGACATCGACCATCACCTTGGAAGAATTGGAAAGGACCGACTCCACTGCCTGCAGATACATGCGTTGGCGGGTGACTTCCGGCGCCTTGCGGTACTCGGTCAGCAACTGGGTAAAGCGGGACGCCTCGCCTTCGGCGTTGGCAATCACCTGGGCGCGGTAGGCCTTGGCGTCCTCCAGCATCCGCGCGGCCTCGCCGCGGGCCTGCGGCAGGACCTCGTTGGCGTAAGCCTGCGCCTCGTTCTTGAATCGCTCCATGTCCTCGCGCGCCTTGGTCGCGTCCTGGAAGGCGTCCTGCACCGCGTTCGGCGGCTGCGAGTCCTCCAGGTTGACCGTCAGGATCTCGATGCCGGTGCCGTAGGCGTCGAGGATCTCCTGCATCAGCGCCATGGTCCGGCTGGCGATTTCCGCGCGGCCCTCGCGCAGGATGAAGTCCATGTTGTTGCGCCCCACCACGGTGCGGATGGCACTGTCGAGCACGCCGCAGATGGTGCTCTTGAAGCGGCAGGCGCGGTCGAACTCGATGTCCGGGTTCTCGACGTTGAACAGGTAGTCTTCGGCATTCTTGAGCCGGTACTGCACCGAGAACTTGAGTTCGACGATGTTCTCGTCCTGGGTCAGCATGGTGGTCCGCTTCTCCACGCTCCGGTTGCCGGTCACGTTGACCACCTCGACGCTTTCGACCGGATACGGGATGTGCCATCCCGGCCCCGGCATGGTGGTGCGCTCGTGCTTGCCGAAGCGGAGCACGACGCCACGCTCGCTGGCCTCGACGATGTAGAAGCCGGACAGCAGCCACAGGATCAGGAGGACGAGCAGGACGCTGCCGGTGCCGACCGACCACTTGCGGCCGCCCCCGCCCCCGCCGCCCTTGCGGCCCGAACCGAACAGGCGCCGGAACAGGTTTCCGAACAGGTCATCCAGGTCCGGCGGCCCCTGCCGCGCATTGCGCTGCCACGGGTTTCCACCGTTGTCGTTCCAAGCCATGAAAATTCCAGATCAGGACGCAGTTCGTTATTCTAGCAAAGGAGGGCGCGTTCATTCGGGTAGTTGTGGGCTCAGGACATTTGGGAACACGCCCTGCTTGACGATCGTGACCTAATATACTGAATCGGGGTCTTCAGGCCGAGACTTTGATGCGGCCGGACCCGGTTGTAGGTGTCCTCCCACTCGGCCCACTGCCGCCGCGCCCCCTCCAGATCCGCCGCCATTTCCGTGCAGCGGGCCGCGCACGCCGCGGTGGCCCGGCTGTACAGCGCCCCGACCAAGTAGCGGCTGGCCACGTCGACCGCGGTGAACTGCTTGAAGCGGAAGCCGTAATAGGGCGTCACCGTCATCGTGTCGACCTGCACCACCTTGCCGATCACGTCTCCAGCCCGCCCCAGCCGCGCTGCGCCCACGGACGCGGGCGGGAGGCCCGCCTGCGCTTGGTTCTTCGGGGGCTGCGTGCGATCCGGCCCCGTCGCAACAGCTCGCTGACCATCCGCCCGACCGTGCTCACCGAGACCGCGTGGCCCTCGCGGTGCAGCAGCACCGCCAGCTTCTGCTTGCCCCAGCCCGGATGGGCCTGGCGCAACTGGATCAGCCGCCGCGTCAGCTCCGGCGCCCAACGCTTCCGCCGGCAACGCCGCGGACGCCGGCTGCGCGGACGAAGCCCCCGCAGCCCCTTCGCCTGGTAACGCGCCCGCCAACGGTACAGCGTGTTCCGGGTCAACCAGATCGGCAAGGAGGACTGCGAGACGCAGTTCAGGCGGCGGACACCAAGGACCTGAACCGGATCGTGGATCAAAAGCTGGCCCAGGCCGCCCGCCCGAGCTACGGGCCGCCGCCGGATCATCCGTGGCGGAAGAAGGGTCAGGCGGCGGCCGTGCTGGCTGAGGCGCGAAACGCCCAATCCGCTTCTTCAACCGGCGTGAATCCTTGAAAAATCCAGCCGATGAGCGGCTCGGCGCTTGACCCGGGGGGATTTCCATGAAATCCCGGGCTGCCGCTCGCCAGCCCAACCGAAAAAGGGGAAATTTCAGCTTTGGTTTGACAGGTTCGATCTGGCCAGCCGGTTGATCCGGGCCGCCCGGTGATAGGTTTCCTATCACGGCTCGCGCCGGCATTGATGCCCTAGCCGATTTGTCGGTTCTAGGTCGATTTCTGCCGTTTTGTCGTTCGGTATCAAAGCCGAGAGTGTCTCCAAATTGAGTTCTCCAGGGTGGGTGCTCTGGTAAGACGCTCTCCGTGCGGTGTTTAGGTTGTGTTGCGCTTTGCGCATGGAATTGTGTGCTTCGCGGCCAGGCTTGGCCAGCGATTTGTCTAGGTTGTGTTGCCATCCGCTGATGGGTTTCCTATCACGGCTCGCGCCGGCATGATGCCCCGGCCGGTCGATGCAGGCCCGCGCCGGTCCGCGCCCTTGCCGCCCGATCTGCAAGGCCGGGCGCGTGCGTATCAGTCCATGACGAACGGAGACGATGGCATCGACAAGGACGCGGCGGCGCGAATCTGCGGCCTGGCGGATGGTGCAGATGATTGATTCCGCCGTGCTAGACTGTCGGCAGTCGCTCCAGGCGCGTATGTCCGTGCGGGGTTTGACGGGGAGAGGATGGTAACATGCGATTGATTTTTCACCCAGGAGGCAAACCATGAAGAAAACCATCACGCTGATCCTGATGCTGGCCTTGTCTCCGGCATACGGACTGGCACCGAAACCCAGGCCCCTTGTGGACATCTGCAAGGAGAAGTTTGAGGCGAGTTCCGCCTATCAGAGTTGCACCGATATTCAATATGCGGATGTCGGCGGCGGCTACTGCAAAATCATGGCGTGGTGCCGCTCGGTAAATGAAACGCTATCCTCCACGGCCAAGAGGACAAAGCCGGAGGAAGCCGACAAACTGTACAACTGCAAGGGAGCCCTGGGGGTTCAGGTCTGCTAATGGCCGGACGCGCCCCTGCCGCCCGGTCTGCACGCTTCGCGAAGCACGGCCCCAGCCCACGCCCCGCGCCGACCCGCGCCGGGCGCAGGGAGTCGAGCCGGCCAGCCGGTTGATCCGGGCCGCCCGGTGATAGGTTTCCTATCACGGCTCGCGCCCGGCGGCAGGTCAGACCGCTATCTGGGTCAGATTTTTATTTTTCAGAAAATTTTTACGCCCAGATAGCCCGAAAGGGAAGCACCCCGGCTAGCCAAAACCCTGCTGGATGCGCCGGCCCGCCCTCGATCCGTGAGGGGGTGTATGGAAAACTCGATGCGCACTCCAATAGACAGGCAAAAAGGCGCATCCGGGCAGGGTTCCCTTGCCCGATTGCGGACGCTCATAACCGCGAGTTCGAGTTTTCCAAGACGCGGCGGCCGAGACCGGCCGCCGTGCGGTGCTTCCCTGCCGGGCAGACGGCAAACCCGATCCCTGCCCTCGGTCGGGTGCGCTTGTGCACCTGCCGCCAGATTTCCGACTGCCCGGCATTGGATAACCTTGCTTTGCGAGTCGGGTTGGACTGGAGCCATGATGTCGGTTGGATACTGCCGACAGTGAGCGACAGCCAATTACCGCAAAGACTAACTGCCGGAGACGATGCCGGGCGTATTCTGCCAGCAGTTCTCGGCAGAGCAAGCGAAGCGAACGGGCCGCATTCGACTTTTCTCTATACAGTTGCATCAGAAAACCCAAACCCGTAGGGTTGGGTTTCTGATAGATAGGGATATATACCTAACTTGACGGGTGATCCATGTCCACAAGTATCAGTATCTTGATAAGTCAGCTTTGCCGAGCGACCCCACCACTTTCCATAAGAAAGGGCTCGAAAGGGCGCGTAAAACCGCTTTCCGTGCTAGAATCCCTATTGTCCAGTTCCTTGACGAATACACTCGTGAGGTATGAGCATGAATTTCAATATTTTCTCCTTGGCGGCCTTTTTCTCCGCCGCATTGCTGCTGGCTTCCGCGTTGTCGATTCCTGCGGAGCCGGTGCACGCGTTCACCTCCGCGCCGTCCGTCACAACCGGTGACTGCACTTCGGCATGGAGCAGTTCGCCTGCCAGCCAGACCTGTTATTTGAAGAATACGTGGGTGGAACACAACAAGTGCAATTTCTTCGCCACATGCAAGTACCAGATCACTACCGGCGATAACCGTGGGGATGCCAGCGTCACCGGCGTGTCGAAAGGGGATGTCGGCAACCTGCACCACTGCGGTCGGTTGGTGCTGAAGGTCGGGAGTTGCTGACCATGCGCGGCAAGCCCAGGCAGGCTGTTGAGGACCAGGAGAAGAGAACATGATGCCCAAACTGCGAAAGTAGTTCTGCGGCTTCCACTTGTCGGGACGAGAGTTTCCTGGAACAGTCCTCAACCCATGCCCTATTCAGGCAATGCACTCCAAAGCCGTGGTCAGAGAAACAGTGTTCGTGAAGAGCGGAATGACAGCGGGCCCGACAAATGCTTTTCAAGTGAAAAACTGCAACGGCTTGGTCAAGTTGGGTTGTTGATTCACCTGACGGACCCCGCGTAGCGGAGGGGTGCCTCACCGCCCGCTCGCGCGCCATGTTCTCAGCAGCCCCCAAGGCACCATGCCGAAGTTGCAGGCGATGCTTGATCGAACCTGCCATTGTCGCAATCGGCCTGTCTTGTTCCTCCGTCCCCGGGCTGGGGGCGGAGCCTGGAAGCGATCCACCGAATCGCCTCGACCTTTCTCTTGAAGAGGCTGTCCTCCTGACCCTCCGCAACAACCGACAACTGATCGGCGCGCGGCTGGACCGCATCACGGAACGTTTCGCCCTGCGAGTGGCGGAGAACAAGTTCCGCCCGCATGTGACGTTCGATTCTCACTTTGACCGGACGCACACCGCGCCGTCCTCGGACCTTGCCGCAACCGGCGTGGGATCGACCGTCATGCTGCGCATCCCCACCGGCGGGGAATTCAACCTCGACTGGGACGGCATCCGCCGGGGCGGCGACGCGCCCTCGCGGTCGCGGTACTCCAACGAGCTGGTGTTCAGGTTCACCCAGCCTCTGCTGCGCGGCGCGGGCGTCGGGGTCAACACGGCCTCGGTGCGGATCGCCCAGGCCGTGGAAAAGAGCAATGTTCTCACGCTCAAGCAGGCGATCATCGATGTCGTCACGTCGGTCATCAATGTCTATCGGGACTACATGCAGGCTGAACATCGCGCAGAAATCCGCAGCCAGTCCCTCCAGCGCGCCCAGGGCCTGCTCGAGGTGAACGAACTGCTCGTGCGCAGCGGGCGGATGGCGGAGCGGGACGTGGTCCAGACGAAAGCCGACATCGCCGGCCGCGAATTGCAACTGGTCGCCGCGCGCAACCGCCTGGATGCCGCCCGCCTGGCGCTGACCGACGTCCTCGACATCGACAGCCACACCCGGATCCGGCTGACCGACACCCTCTCGGAGACGCTTCCCGACAAACCGAGGCCGGCTGCAATGGCGGACCGCATCGGGGAGGCCCGGCAGCACCGCCCGGACTACCTGCAGGCGATCCTCGGCGTCGAGATCGCGGAAGCCCGGGTCGAGGCGGCCGAGAGCGAGCGCCTGTGGGACCTTTCGGCGACGCTGTCGGCCCGGTTGGCCGGCATTGATTCGACACCGGGCGGCGCCGGCCATTTCGACGGCACCGACCATGCCATCCGGTTCGACCTCAGCATTCCGATCTGGGCGGCGGCCGACCCCAGAAAACAGAAATACGTGCAGGCCACGACCCTCCTCCGGAAGGCCCGGAACAGTCTCGCGAACCTGCGCCAGCGCGTCGACATCGAGGTGAGCAACGCGCTTCGGGAAGTGGAACTGTCCCACCGCCAGGTGGAACTCGCGCGTTCTGCCCGCGAACTCGTGGAACAGAAGGTGGCGGTCGAACGGGAAAAACTGCGCCTCGGCCTGTCGTCGAACTTCCGCCTGGTCACCTTCGAGGACGACCTGGTGTCGGCGCAAAACAACGAACTGGACTCGATCATCGCCCATCAGACGGCCGTGACCTCGCTGGACCGCACCCTGGGGACGACGCTGGAGTCCTGGAACATCGAGATCCGCGACGTAGACCGGGAGGCGGCCCCGTGAACGCGCGCCGCTCCAGCCCTCCCCTTCCCGACGAAAGCCGCGAGGCTTCCGGCCTGATCTACCGGAACATCTTGGACAATGTGGCCAGCGGGGTCATGTCCCTGGACACCGACGGAATCATTACCAGCTTCAACGCGGCGGCGGAGAGCATCTTCGGCCTGGACAGCGCCGCGGTCGTGGGAAGCCGGTTCGGGGAGGTTTTTGCCGACAAGGAGGGCCTGGACCAGTTTCTCGACATCATCTTCGAGGCCGTCTACGACTCCACCGCAGTCCACCAGCGCGTGGTCGAGGCGACGCTCGGCGGCGAGACCCGCTCCCTGTCCGTGGCGACGACGTACCTGAAGGAGGAACGGGACGGCGAAGCCCTCTGGACCGGCGTCATCGTGATGTTCAACGACATCTCCGAGATCCGGGAATTGCGGGAGAAGGAACTCCGCTTGGCCAAGGAGGTGGAGGGACAGCACGCCGAACTCCGAAATGCCTACCGGGAACTGGAGGAGACAAACCAGAAACTGGGCGTCGCCTCGAAGAAGATCACGACCATCCGGGTGGGCGCGGCCTTGGCCGTCCCGGTCCTGTTCGTCGCGATCGGGCTGTACTTCTGGGACAGCCGCCCGGACGCGGGTCTCCCAGCTTCCGGGAGCGACATCGCAGGCACGGCGCACGGCGCCCCGGAACAGGCCCGCAGCCTGGTGGTCGAGCCCGGGCGGATCTCGTCCACGGTCGCCATGACCGGGCAACTGGCGCCGAAGCGGGAAGTCGAGGTGGCCGCCCCGATGAAGGGAAAGGTGGGCGCGGTGCATGTCCGCCCCGGCCAGCGGGTCGCCCAGGGCCAGGCCTTGCTGGACATGGACGTGGCCAAGGTCCAGATTTCCCGCCGCGAGGCGGAAGTGACCTACCTCAAGGCGCGCGAACAGGTCGAGACATTCGAGAACTGGTCCAACCATGCCGAGGTATCCCGGGTCCGCCAGGCCGTGAGCAAAAGCCGGCTCAAGCTGGAATCCCTGAACAGCCGGCTTGAGGAAACCGCGTTCCTGCTGGAGCGGGGCATCATCCCCACCTCGGAGTACGAGGCCGCCGAGCGGGAACACCGCAACCAGTCGCTGGACCTGCAGACGGCGGAACAGGAACTTCAGGCCGTTCTGGACAAAGGCGTCCCCGGGCTGAAGGTAGCGCGGCTAGAACTGGAGAACGCGCGCACCCAGCTGGAAAGCATCGAGGAAATCCTGCGCAAGGCCGCCGTCACCGCGCCGGCGGCCGGCGTGGTGATGCATCCGAGGCGGAAGGACGGCGCAGAGGCGAAGACGGGCACGGCCAGCGACAAGCTGGTCAAGGGCGCGCTGGTTGATCGGGGCGACCTGCTGCTGACCATCGGGGACACCAGCGGCATCGCCGTGGTCGTCCATGTGGACGAGGTGGACGTCACGCGGATTCGTCCGGGACAACCGGCGCGGATCGTGGGGGACGCCTTCCCCGGGACCGTGCTGCACGGCAAGGTCGACAGTATTTCCTCGCAGGCCATTCCCGTGCGCGAACATCGACGGCAGCCGCTGTTCGAGGTCAACGCCGTCGTGGAAACCCTGACGGAGGAACAGCACCGGCTGCTGCGCCTGGGCATGTCCGCCCGGGTCGAGGTCCTGGTCTATGAAAAGGAAGACGCGCTACTGGTCCCGGTCGAGGCGGTGGAACTCCGCGAGGGCCGGTCCTGGCTGCGGGTCCGCGACCGGGATTCCGGCGAAATCGGACCGGTAGAGGTGGAGATCGGGATGACCACCCTGGACTCAGTGGAAATCGTCAGCGGCATCACGACCGGCCAGGAAATCCTGATGCCGGGACCCTCGCGATGACCCGGCGGGACAGCGTGAGCCCGGCGGCGGAGGCCATACTCAGCCTGGTCGACATCCGCAAGAGTTATGCCACGGGGCCGATCGTCACCGAGATCCTCCGAGGGGTATGCCTCGACCTGTACCCGGGTGACCTGCTGTCGATCATGGGGCCGTCGGGCTGCGGCAAGTCCACGCTGATGAACATCCTAGGCCTTCTGGATCAGTCGGATTCGGGCTCCTTTTCCCTGAATGGGCGGGAAGTCGGCGTGCTGGACGACGACGATCTTTCCGCCCTGCGCAACGCGAGCATCGGCTTCGTGTTCCAGTCTTTCCACCTGCTTCCGCGCCTGACGGCCTGGGAGAATGTGGCGGTTCCGCTGGTGTACCGAGGCACGGGTTCGGCGGTCGCGCAGCGCAGCGCCTGCGAAATGCTCGACAAGGTCGGCATCGGCGACCGCGCAGGCCATCGCCCCGGCGAAATGTCCGGAGGGCAGCGGCAACGCGTCGCCATCGCCCGCGCCCTGGTCGGCGAACCGGACATCCTGCTGGCTGACGAACCGACCGGCGCCCTGGATGCCGAGACCAGCGACGAGATCATGCAACTGTTCATCCGGCTGAACGCCGAGGAGCAGCTCACCGGGATCATCATCACGCATGACCGGGAAGTGGCCCAGCAGTGTGCCCGGCGCACCCGCATTCGCGACGGCGTCCTGAACGAAGTCGAGCCCCGGGAGAGGCCGGGCCCCGTTTCGGGAGACGAATGACCGGAAGGCAGAATGCTTCCTCTCGTCCAGGCCAATCTCAAGGAAGCAGCGAGCAGCCTGCTCGCCGCCAAGCAACGCACCCTGCTTGCGCTGATCGGCATTGCGATCGGAATCGGCTCGGTCATCGCGATGATTTCGCTGGGCCTCATCGCCCGGGACGAGGCGCTCGAGCAATTCCAGGAACTGGGCACGGACATCCTGACCATCAGCCTTGACCATCGCGGTCCTTCGGGCGACCTCTCCGCGATCGACCCGGAGCAGGCCAGCGGCGTCGCGAGGCTTTCCGTCATCACCGCGGCGGCTCCTTATGCGGACTCATACGCGCAGATCTCCCTGCCCCGGCGGGCACCGAAAGACGCGGTGCTGATCGGGGCCACCGCCACCCTGCCCGACCTCAACAAGCTGAAACTCGAATCCGGCCGCCACATCTCCGACCTCGACTTGCGCCGGTACTTCTGCGTCATCGGCCCGGAGATCGCCGCGGACCTGCGCCACGCCGGAACCCGGAACCTCATCGGCGAGGCCCTCGAGGTGGCCGGGAACGCGTACACCATCGTCGGCGTATTGCGGCGAACCCCGCAGGGCATGCGCGACTTCGATGTCAGCCGCGCCGTCATCATCCCCCTGTCGACCGCCCGGCGGGTGTTTCGCCGCCCGGAAATCCGCAACATCACGGCCCGCATGAGCCCGGGGACCCATCACGTCGTGGCGGAAAGGAAGATTGCCGACTACTTCCGGCGCCTGTCGCCCGGCGTCGAGGTGCGCGTGCGAAGCGCGGAGCACCTGATCGAACAGATGCACAAGCAGATGCGGCTGTTCGCGCTTCTTTTGGGTTCCGTGGGCGGGATCTCGCTCCTCGTCGGCGGCATCGGGGTCATGAACGTCATGCTGGTCTCGGTGTCCGAGCGACGACAGGAGATCGGCATCCGCCGTGCCCTGGGCGCGCGCCGCGCCGATATCCAGGGCCAGTTCCTGATCGAGTCGATCGTCCTGTCGCTGGCGGCTGGCGTGGTCGGAGTCGGGGCAGGAGTCGGGGCAACCTGGGTCATCTGCCAGATTACGGACTGGGCGTTCCAGGTCTCGATGCTGGCCGTCGGCCTGGGGGTCGGCGTGGCCAGCGCCGCCGGCATCTTCTTCGGCCTGTACCCCGCCTACCGGGCCGCCCGGCTCGATCCGGTCGAGGCCCTTCGCGACAGCTGACCGACACCCGTCATGCGCACCGGCGGCCGCCGGTTGCCGCGCAACGAAAGCCCCTCTTGCGCCAGGGCCGCAGGCGAATCAGCAACTCGTCTTGAGCCAGCCGTCGCAGTTTTTCAGAGACGCGGAATCGTCCGGGTCAATCGTCTTCCAGCCCTTGCGGGTGCCGCCGTCGGCCTTGCTGCAGGTGTAGTCGATCCGGCACCGGTAGTTCATGACTTTCGTGAAAGTCACCTTGGAACAACTTGAACCTGCGGAAGAACGGTCGAAATCTTCACGGCACTTCTGGACTATGGTTCTTTGATCCTTATTGGCCGGGGTTGACGTGAAAGCGTGCGCCGGTCCCGCAGGGACCGACAACACGGAAACCAGCAACACTGCGGCGGAGAATAAAGCCGCCAGGGAGAAAATCTTGAAATCCATGTCCATGCCTCGCAAATGAATTGAGCCATGGGATTCTAGCACGGAAAATAATACAGACTCACCATCCGTCAGGCCCCCGATCCGCGAGCTACCTGAGTAAAAGGAAGTAGAAAGGTCCCGGTTGGCTGTGCAATAACTGCGTGTAGCAGTTAAACTTGGTGGTGCTAGACGACTCACCCACTGGGTGAGTCAACAACAACCAACCGGGAGTCTCATTATATGTCCAGTTTTTCCCCTTTGGTCGCGCTCGACGGCGACCCGAACCTGACCCGGACCAGCGCCCACGGCGGGCTGGTCTTGTGGCTGGAGTTGCTGCGCCGCACGGGCGTGCTTCACGACCTGCCGGTGCCGGTGGCCGGCCGGCAGGGCTGGCACGACGGGCAGATGATGCTGAGCCTGCTGTTGCTGAACGTGGTCGGCCACGAGCGGGTCTCGGACGTGGCGGCGCTGGAGGAAGACGCCAGCCTGTGCCGGCTGGTGCGCGCCTACGAGGAGGCGGTGCTGGGGATCCCGGCGGCGCAGCTGGCGCGGCGCTTCCGGGGCGGGCGCAAGCGGACCTTTCCGTCGGCGCGCTCGGTGTTGGACTGGTTGGGGCGTTTCCAGGACGAGGCGGCGGCGCAGGCGCGGGTGCCCGGGCGGGCGGTGGTGCCGGAACCGGCGAACGAGTTGCGGCGGATCGAGGCGGTGACCGAGCGGCTGCGGGACCGCCTGATCGAGGTTCAGCAACTGGAGGAGTTGACCCTGGACCTGGACGCGACGGTGGTGGCGTCGGGCAAGCGCGAGGCCCGGCCCACGTACCGCAGCGCGACCGGCAAGGTGCCGGGGGAGCGCGGCTACCAGCCGCTGTCGGTGTTCTGCCCGGAGTTGGGGATGGTGCTGGGCACCGAGTTCCGGGACGGCAACGTGCCGGCCGGGGTGCGCAACCGGGAGCTGCTGGAGCGGGTGGTGTCGGGTCTGCCGCCGACGATCCGGCGGGTGTGGGTGCGCAGCGACGGCGCCGGCTACCAGAAGACGCTAGTGCGGTTCTGCAACGATCCGGCATCGCGTCCGGCGGCGCTGCGCCGCTTCGGGGTGATCGGCTTCGTGGTGTCGGCGGACCTGGGCAAGGCGATGAAGCAGTCCCTGGCGCGGGCGCCGGAGGACTGGTGGCAGCCGCTCCTCGGCTCGGCGCTGCACTGCGCCGAGCTGGATCACGTCTCGGACTGGAACGCCCGGCCGAAGCAGGCCGGGCAGCTGCTGCGCCATGTCGCCACCCGGCGCGCCTTGCCGGGCGAGCTGGGCGTCGACCCCGACGAGTTGCCGACCCGCGACGGCGCCCCGGCCTGGCGCTGCCGGGTCTATCTGACCAACCTGCCGCATCCGGTCGAACCCGACGAGGGCGCGGGGCTGGCGATGTCGACGGCGGAACTGGTGCGCTTCGCGCATGAACGCTGCGGGCGGGGCGAGGAGGTGCACGCGGTGCTCAAGGACGACCTGGCCGGCGGCCTGATGCCGTCGGGCCGGTTCGGGGCCAACGCCGCCTGGTGGCATCTGGCAGTGCTGAGCCTGAACCTCAACGCCGTGCTGCGGCGTTGCGCGCTCGGCCGGGACTGGCTGTGGGCGCGGATGAAGCAGGTGCGCCGACACTGGGTGACCCTCGTGGCCCGAGTGGTGCGGCATGCCCGCGTGCAGCGGTTGCGGTTCCAGCCGTCGCGGGTGCATCAGCTACACCGGGCGCTGGGGCGAATGAGCCGCAGCCTGGCCTACGACACCTCCTGACCTCCTGCTGCATGGAGTCCCTTGAGGCCGCCCGCGGGCGGCCTGCGAAGCCCTGCGCGCTCATGCCGGAAAACCGGGAAATCGGGCGAGGCTTGCCTCTTTCCGCCAGAAATCCACCCCGGTTCGCCACATTCCAGTTCAAAATCCGTGGCGGCGAGCCTCCAACCTTCGAAAAACCCTCAAAATCGCCTTAGCTCGCGGATCGGGGCAGGCCGTGTCAACACAAAGTTAAAATTTCCCCTTTTGCGGTTGGATTGGCGGGCGGCAGCCCGGGATTTCATGGAAATCCCCCCGGGTCAAGCGCCGAGCCGCTCATCGGCTGGATTTTTCAAGGATTCACGCCGGTCGAAGAAGCGGATTGGGCGTTTCGCGCCTCAGCCAGCGCGACCGCCACCTGACCCATCTTCCGCCACGGATAATCCGGCAGCGGCACGTAGCTCGGGCCGGCGGCCTGGGCCAGTTTTTGATTCACGACCCGGTTCAGGTCCTTGGTGTCCGCATCCTGAACCCGCGACCGGCTCTCCCTCAGCACCGTCACCTGCAACTCGTGCGCCCAGTCGAACTCGGCCTCCCGGCGGAACACCCGAACCTGCCCGTCCAGTCCCTCGCAGACCAGGACTGGTCGAACTGCGTCTCGCAGTCCTCCTTGCCGATCTGGTTGACCCGGAACACGCTGTACCGGTCGGTGTACAGGATGCCCGACCGGCCATAGCGGCACACATACTCTCGGAACAGGCCCAGATAGCCCGGGTGTCCTCCACCGGCACGAAGCGCAACGCCAGCAGTTCGCTGGTGGCATCGTCGATGAACACCAGCAGGGTGCAGACCGGACCGTGACCCTCTCCAGGTTCTTGCCCGGAGAATGATCCTGCTGTTGCCCTTCAGCGTATACCCGACAGGCGGGCCTTTGAAGAGGCCCGGCTTGGTGCACGGTTTCCGCCCAGCACGCCGACGGCGGCCGGCAGAATTAGCAACCGGTTACTGGCCGACTTCCGGCACTGCAGCACTTGCGGCAACCGGAACCGCGAGACATTGCTCGCAGCGTCAACGTTGCGGTCAACACTCGACCTTCCGCATCGTCCTCTTGTCCACGCAATCCTTGCACGGCCCCTTGGTCAGGACTCCGTTGCAGTTGCTCAGGTCGCCGCAATAGTCGGCGTTGAGGGTAATTTCCGTGGGATGCCATTCCCTCGCCGTGTGGGTCTCGCAGTGTGCGGCCACTCTCGCGTCGGTGTCATTAACCGTGTGAAAGGACTCTCCGTTGCAGGAATGCCTCGCATTGGATCCAGTCTCATAGCTCTCCTTGCAGAGATACGCCGTGTCTGGTTTCGGGGCTAGGGTGCTGCCCGCGAAAACAGGCGTACAGATCACGACAGCAAATAAAACGGATAATTTCCGCATGGGATTTAACCTCCTTCGGCCCCTTTCCGTGCCGCGGAAAGCAGCCACCGGGAAGCAACCTCGTGAATGCTTCCGCCATTGTATCACAAATGGGAGACTTCTCCTTCCGTAGTTCCGTACACTCTCGTAGTCTCGTCGCACCCTGCCAGTCGCAGCCCTGACCCGCGAGTCAACACAGCGAGAGACAAGGAAGAGAAACCCTGGCTGACCGCGCAATAACTGCGCAAAGCAGTTGAACCTGGCGGTGCAAGCGTTTCACCCACTGGGTGAATCAACAGCAACCGACCGGAAGTCCCATTATCGATCCAGTTTTTCCCAGCATCAGCTGCACCGGGCACTGGGGCGAATGAGCCACCGCCTAGCCTGCGGCACGCCCGGACCTCCTGCCGCATGTGGCCCTTGGGACGGCCCGCAGAGCCCGGCGCGTTCATGCCGGAACAATCGTGAAATCAGGCGGGACTGGCCTCTTTCCGCCCAAAAATCCGGGACGGCGGGTCTCCGGCCTCCGAAAAACCTCAAAATCGCGTTAGCTCGCAGACCGGGGTTCAGGGCCGAAACCTGTTTGCCTGCGACGCGCAGCACCCGCCCGCAAGGATGGCCTGCATTCCCGGTCTCCGACCGGACCCCCGGCCCGAATGAACACGTGCTTCAGCCTCAAGTGCTTCGGCAGCATCCGGCAATCGGTGCCAGGGTGACCGCGCTTGAACATCAGCCGACCGGCCTGCTGCAGGCTGGCCGATTCCTGGCTCACCGTCAGCTGCGCAGATTCGGAACTCTCCCGGCGCCCGACCCGGTTCCCGGTTGCTCCCGCAGACGTTGCGCAAGCAAGGCGGCGGCGGCGAGAAGCAGCATAACCGCAAGGATCCAGTCGCCGAACCTTGCCTGCGGCGGCAGGGTGGCCAACGCCCCCGGCAACGAGATGTCGAGCACGCCCACCTCCCTCTGCGCGATCTGCCCCACCACGCGGCCGTAGGCATCAACGACCGCAGAAATGCCGGTATTTGCCACCCGCACCAGGGGCAAGCCCTCCTCGACCGCCCGCAGGCGGGCCGCCTGGAACAGTTGATGGGGCCCGGCCGTGCCGTCGAACCAGGCGTCGTTGGTGATGTTCAGCAACCACTTCGGCCTCTCCCTCTCCGGCCCGGAATCATCGATGACCATGCCCGGGAAGATGACCTCATAGCAAATCAGCGGGCTGAAAGGCGGCAGGCCGGGCAGGTGCAGGCTACGCGGCCCCGGCCCGGCAGAGTAGTCCTGTGACCCGTAGGCGAGAGCCGGAAAGGGGAAGACCCTGCGCAACGGGTTGTATTCCCCGAAAGGCACCAGGTGGTGCTTGTCGTAGTTGGCTACGACCGCGCCAGAGGGCGTCAGCGTCTGGAGGCTGTTCCAGAAATTGATCGTATCTTCGACGCGGGTACGCCGCAATGTCCCGGTCACGAGATGCCCGCCCGGCGGCGCAGCCTGCGAGAGAAACTCGCGCAACGACGGGTCCTCGTCAAGATAGAAAGTCACCGCCGACTCCGGCCAGACCACGAGATCCACCGCTTCATGCCCCGACCGGCGCGAGAGACGGACGTAAAGATCCAGCGCCGCCTCGCGCATCTCATCTTCCCACTTGAGCCTCTGTTCGATGTTGCTCTGCACGAGGCGCAGGCGAGGGCCGGCCCCGGGCAGTTCAGGTGCCAGTGCCAGGCGGATCTCTCCACCCACCCAAACCGCTGCCAACAAGCCGAACGCCACCGCAGGAAACAGCCGCAGGCGGCGGCCAGGAAGACGCTCCGCTTCCGGCACGGCCAGCGCTGCAGGCGCGGCGGCGGCGAGGACCGTCACGAAACTGAGTCCATAGACCCCGACAAATGCGGCGCCCTGGATCATCCCGAGCGATGGCGTCCAGACCGAACCCAGGAGGTTGATCGGGAATCCGCTCAGGATATTGCCGCGCAGCCACTCCGAGACGGTCCAGGCAATGGCAACGGCGAGCACGCGCCCGGCAATGGGCAACGCCGGGAGCCGCGCGGCAAAAGCGACAAGCGCCGGGAACAGGGCGAGACCCGCCGACAGGCCAACCATCGCCGGCGCGACCAGCCAGCCGAGATGCGGGGAGCCAAAGCTCAGGGCCGGGCCGATCCAGAAAAGGCTGGTCAGGAAGTGGGCGAATCCGAACCACCAGCCCACGCCCAAGGCCCGCCACGGCGAAGGACTGGCATGAATCAGCCAGACGAATCCGGTCAGGGCAACCACCAGCAGCGCCAGGAGGTTGCCGGGCGGCAACGCCGTCGTGGTCAGGATGCCAAGGGCGGTGGCGAGAGCCGCGCGCTGCCAGCCGGAAACCGAGCCGAATCTTCCCGCCAGCATCGCGAAGCCTGCGCCAGCGAAATGCCCGGAGCGACTTACGGGCGAGCGTCCGGCGGGCATGCGGCAGCAGGGCGGGTGCGCTTCCGGGCGAAAAAACCTCCTGCCGGAAGAAGCGGCCCGCCGGGCTTCGTGTTCATCCCGGACAGGACCCCGGTCGGGATTCGGAGGCAAAAGCCCGTCGGCGGGCGCCGGATCTCATGATGCCTTCGCGGTCGCCGTCCGGAATTTCTCGAAACGTGTCAGGTACGGCAGCGGCAGCCTCAGGCGCATCTCGCATTCCCCCTCTTCCGTGAACTTCTCTTCCTCGACCTGTCCGACCCGGTGCAATTCCGCTCGAAGCGGATAGGCCGCCAGCGGCAATCGAAGGTGGACTTCGGATTCTTCCGCCTGCATCCGTTGCAACAACCGGGCGCGCAATGCGCTCACTCCCGCGCCCGTGCGCGCCGACACCCACACGCGATTCGGCGCTTCCGGTATCCGCTCCACCGCTTCCAGGCGATCAACCTTGTTGTAAACCTCGATAACCGGAACCTGCCCCGCGCCGATTTGCGCCAGCACTTCCCTCACCTGCGCCGCATGTTCCGCGCGCCCTTCATCGCTGCAGTCGATCACGTGCAGCAAGAGGTCGCATTCCTGCAATTCCTCCAAAGTCGAATGAAACGCACGCACCAGTTCCACCGGCAGGTCGCGAATGAATCCCACGGTGTCGGACAGGACAACGTCCCGTCCCTTATCCAGGCGAAGGCGGCGATGTATCGGATCCAGTGTCGCGAACAACTGGTCCGCGGCCGGCACGTCGCTACCGGTCAGGCCATTGAACAAGGTCGACTTGCCGGCATTGGTGTAGCCGACCAACGCGACATGATACAGCTGCGCCCGTCGTCGGCGCGCGCGGCTTTGGTTGCGCTGGCGTTCGACCAGCATCAGGCGCCGCCGCAAAGTCTGGACCCGCTGCGTCAGCAGCCGACGGTCCAACTCCAGCTGAGTCTCGCCCGGTCCGCGCAACCCGATGCCGCCCTTCTGCCGTTCCAGGTGACTCCAGCCGCGCACCAATCGGGTCGAGAGATAATTCAGTTGCGCGAGCTCGACCTGCAACTTGCCTTCGTGCGACCGGGCACGCTGCGCAAAAATATCCAGGATCAATCCGGTGCGTCCCAGCACCCGGCATTCCAGTTCCGCCTCCAGGTTGCGTTCCTGGCTTGGGTTCAAGTCCGTGTTGACGACCACCAGTTGAACGTCGTGCTGCACGCAACTCTGTCGAAGCTGTTCGGCCTGGCCCCGGCCGAAGTAGAAGCGAGGATGAGGGGCGCGACGCCGGAAGTTCAGTTGCGCCTGCGGCATCAAGCCGGCGCTTCGCGCCAACTCGACGAATTCTTCGCGCTCGGGATTTTCCGCCCGCGTGTCTGCACCGACCGCCACGTGCACCAGCACGCAGGCAGGGTCGGCGGAAACCCGTTCAAACAAACGGGGTTCCTCGCTTGCGACTAATCGGCCGACTCCTCGTCCGCCACCGGATCCAAGTCCACTGGACGCGACGGAACGATGGTGGAGATCGCGTGCTTGTAGATCACCTGGTTGACAGAATTCTTCAGCACGACGACGAACTGGTCGAACGAATGCACCTGTCCCTGCAACTTAATCCCGTTGACCAGATAGACGGAGACGGGAACATGGTGCTTGCGCAATTGGTTGAGAAACGGTTCCTGAATCGTTTGTCCTTTAGCCATTAACCCACCTGCGGCGACAACTTGTTTTTCTTATTATTGTCTGGCGCCGCCCCGGTCCGAGGACCGCCAGCGAGCCACTGCCGCGACCGCTTCATTCGGCCGCGCACAGTCCGTTGCACAGTGTATCACGCCCGGGGCATGCCGCAGCCAGCTCAACTGCCGCTTCGCCAACTGCCGCGTGGCCGCCACCGCCTGCTCTCGCATCTGCTCGCGGGTGCACCCTCCATCCAAGTGCCGCCACACCTGCCGGTACCCCACGCAACGCATCGCGGGGCTAGTCAGATTCAAATCCTTGCGTGCATGAAGGCCCTGGACTTCCTCGACCAGCCCCGCCTCCAGCATGCGGTCGAAACGCCCGCCAATCCGTTCCTGCAAATGAGCGCGGTCTTTCGGCCAAAGTGCCAACTGATGGTAGCCAATGTTCCCCGGCACCTGCGGGGGTTCGGAGATCCAGGTGCTCATCGGCCGGCCACTCGACTCGAATACTTCCAGTGCACGCACGATGCGCTGGCTGTCGCCCGGCTTGAGTCGCTGCGCCATCAGTGGGTCGCACCGGGACAGGCGTTCGTGCAATGCCGGGGCACCCTGCTCCTCCAGTTCGTCGCGCAGACGCCGCCGGACTTCCGCATCCGCATCCGGAACATGCGACAGCCCCTCCATCAAGGCGAGAAAGTACAGGCGGGCGCCGCCGACCAGCAGCGGGATGCGTCCGGCCGCATGAATTTCCTCGATGTGTCGGCGCGCCTGCCGGGCATACTCGTACGCCGAGAATCCTTGCGCCGGATCCAGGATGTCGATCATGCGGTGCGGCGCGAGCGCCAGAACATCCGGACCCGGCTTGGCGCTTCCGATATCCATCCCGCGGTAGATCATCGCGGAGTCGACGCTGATGATCTCGAACGGCCAGCGACGGACCAGTTCCACCGCGCACTCGGTCTTGCCCGACGCGGTCGGGCCCATCAGCGCCAGCGCCTGAATCCGCGATCCGCTCACTGCCCGCGCATGAACAATTTGTCGAGTTGATCGATGCTGAGCAGCACCCAGGTCGGGCGCCCGTGGTTGCACTGCCCGGACCGCTCGGTTTCCTCCATGTCGCGCAACAACATGTTCATCTCCTCCAAGGACAACTGCCGGCCCGCACGTACCGCGGCATGGCAAGCCATCGAAGACAGCAATTCATTCTCTTGCTCCCGCACCCGCTCGCTCTGCCCATGCTCCGCCAAGTCCGCCACGACGTCGCGCATCAGCGCGGACGGGTCGGCCCGCGACAGCAATGCGGGGACCGCGCGAATCCGCAACCGGGTCGGCCCGGTCACATCCACCTCGATGCCCAGGCTTTGCAAAAGTTCCTGCTGTTCCTCCACGCAGGCGATCTCGGATTCGCTCAAGCTCAAGCCCTGCGGCACCAGCAACGGCTGCATGCGCACGCCCTGACCGTCGCGCGAGGACTTCAGGCGCTCGTACGTAATCCGCTCGTGCGCCGCATGCATGTCGACCAGGATCATCCCTTCCGTGTTCTCCGCCAGGATATAGATGCCATGCAGCTGTGCGCGGGCAAACCCGAGGGGCGGCACCTCCCCGGAAGAAGCCGCGGGCGATTCCGTCGCGGCCCGCAGCGCAGTCCCGCCACCGTCGGACGCGGCAGGCAGCGGCATCGGGGATTGCTGTGCCTGCGGATTTTCGTTGACCAAGGTCCTGAAACTCGCGACGTCGTGCCCGGCATCGCCAGGCCGAACCGTCCCGATCGCTCCGGCCACACCATGTGAAAGAATCTGGTGCACCTGGCGGGACTCTCGGAAACGCACTTCCATCTTGGTGGGATGCACATTGATGTCGACTTCCCCGGGCGGGACTTCCAGGTAGACCACATAACAGGGATGACGCTGTCCGTAGAGCACGTCGGCATACGCTTGGCGAATCGCGTGCATCGCAACCTTGTCGCGCACGGTGCGGCCGTTGACGTGAAAGTACTGCTGGTCCGGCTGGCTGCGCGAGTACGTCGGCAACCCGATCCAGCCGAACACCCGCAATGCCCCTGAAACCTCCTCGAAGAACGTGGACTGTTCGGCAAAGTCGCCGCCGAGTATCGCTTCCAGTCGCTCCCGCTCCGTCACGCCTTCCCCGACGCCCGGGTAGTGCAGCAGGCGGCGTCCATCGTGGCTGGCTTCGAAGGTCACTGCAAGATGGCCGAGCGCCAGGCTACGCAGGATCGTGGCGATGTGTTTCCATTCGGTTGCAGGGGCGCGCAGGAACTTGCGCCGTGCCGGCGTGTTGTAGAAGAGGTCGCAGACCTCGACCGTGGTCCCGCGCGGGTGCGGATGCGCCTGCGGCTCCTCCTCGACAGCCCCGCCCTCAAGACGCCAGCCATGCTCGCCGCCTTCTACCGCGGAAGTCAGCGTCAGGCGCGAGACGGAAGCAATGCTCGGCAACGCCTCGCCGCGGAACCCCAGAGTCCGCAGTCGCCACAGGTCCTCAGCGTTGCTCAGCTTGGATGTTGCGTGCCGCGAAAGCGCCAGTGCCAGTTCATCTCGGTCGATGCCGCAACCGTCGTCGGTCACGGCCAGGCGTCGCCGCCCGCCCTCTTCGACCTGCACCCGGACGTGGCGCGCGCCGGCGTCCAGGCTGTTCTCCACCAATTCCTTGACGACGGAAGCCGGCCGCTCGATGACCTCTCCTGCCGTGATTTGATTAATCAGGCCCGCATTAAGCTTCTTGATGGCCATCCCAATAAACGCCGCACCTCACCGTTTCCATCCTTGCATTATGTCAAATGAAAGGAACACGAACTCCGGCCGTTTTCGACCGGTCGATTCGGAGTGTTGATTCTTGCTGTCGGGCTCGGTTGTATTTCGCCAAATGCTTCATCCACAGTAGAATCAAAACATGAGGCTGCCCAGAAATAAACAAGTGTCGCGACCGTTCCAGCCCGCCCGACCTGTGTCGGCATGGCGTGGCCTGGGAATTCAGTGCCTCGCCAACTTCGCGCCGCGCATCGACGCGAACTTCGTATTTGTTGCGTCGTCTAAAGACGACGCGCTGCGGAGAGTGTCTCACCCGCCGGAATCGTTAAGGCTATAGCCCAGTTCTGTGCCAAAACGCCCGGCGGGTGGGACATTTACCTTTTCTCCAAAAAACCGGGAAAGACCGTGCGGCCAGGCTGCGAATCGAGCAGGCTAAGCTTCGGGTCTGCCCCATTTGGTACAAGGCAGGATGAAAGGAGGTTGGTGTTGGGACCTGAATGCGGTCCTTGAGGAAAGAAGCCATTGGAAGTCGAGGCGGCTTTGCCGGAACAAAACGCCACGGCCCCGGACCGGGAATGTCTGAATTCGGGCCCAGCAGGCTTCCCACCCACCGAAATGGCTCGGCGGGAAAAGAGGCGGGACGGGAAAATTTGTCGCGGGGATAAGGCCAAAAAGGGCAACCCCCGACAACATACCCAGACAGCATCACACCATCCTTTCAGTGACTGATAGGAGATGAACTGGGCAACTTGATTGCAGCATGGGGGGGGGGGGGGATCAGCGCGCAACTTTGCCCAGCCCGCCAGTCACCGGGGAAGAGAATGGTGCTACTCGTCCAAGTGCCGGGCAAACACCTGATCCGGATTTCGAAATGCCTTGAACTCCAGCATGTTGCCGGCCGGATCCCGCACAAACACGGTGGCCTGTTCTCCGACTTCTCCCCGGAAGCGGACGGTCGGTTCCAGATCGAACGCCGCTCCGCAGACCCGGAGGCGTTCCACCAGAATTTCCCACTGCTCCCATTCCAGGATCAGTCCGAAATGGGGAACTGCGATAGGCTCCCCGTCGACCGGGTTGCGGGCCTCTTCCCGAGGCGTGCCGCAACGGTGCACCGTGACCTGGTGCCCCATCAGATCGAAGTCGATCCATTTCTCGGACGCGCGCCCGATGCGGCACTGCAAGACCCCGGCATAGAAGGCTTCCGCCGCGGACAGGTCATCGACTCCAATCGCCAGATGAAACCGCGGGCGCGACTCGCTCACGACCGCACCGGATGCCGCAGGTAGGTCGGCTGGGCCTGTTCGAAGTCTGCAATCCGGCCGGCACGAAAATCCTGCAGCGCAAGCTCCAGTACCGATCGGGCATCCGGCCGCAGGCCGGAGTCCACGGCGATCCCCGGCCCGACACCCGGCTGCATCTCGGGCAACGCCCACCCGGATCCGGCGCCCTGCCAATCACCGGGCAACGAGGGCAATTGCGCGAGCAGTTCCGCCGGCGTCGACAGCGACTCCGGATGCAAGACCGAAACCCCCTCGGCATGGATCTCGAACATCGCCCAGTAGACTTCTTCCAACCGTGCGTCCATCACCGCGAGCACCGGCGAGACCTGATGTTCGCGCCGAGCCCTCCAAGCCAGCGCAGCCAGCGAAGAGACCGGCAGCAAGGGCAGCCCATGGGCGACCGCCAACCCCTGCGCCAGCGCGGTGGCGATGCGCACGCCGGTGAACGTCCCCGGGCCGCGGCCGAACGCCACCGCCGCAAGGTCCCCGGCCGTCGCCCCTGCCTCGCCGAGCAATTCGTCCACCTGCCCCAGGATGTGGCGAGTGTGTTCCCGCGGCACCGTCAGGGTGCATTCCCCGATCCGCCCGCCTGCGGACAGGGCCGCCGAACAGATCTCGGTGGAGGTCTCGAGCGCCAGCACTGCGGGGGCATCCTTCATGCGACCCGCTCCTGCAGGAATTCCAGTGCCTGCCCAAGATCGGTGCTGATCGGCATGTCCGGCAAGCCGGCCCTGAGGTGGCGTCCGTACCATTGGCTCTGAAGCCGCGGGTCGGCGATTACGGCCACGCCCTGATCCGTCACGCTGCGGATCAGCCGCCCCACCCCCTGCTTCAGCATCAGTGCGGCCCGAGGAAGTTGCAACTGCCGGAACGGGTCGCCGCCCGCCGCCCGGATCGCGTTCATCCGGGCCTGATAGAGCAAGTCCGTGTGCGAGACGAACGGGATCTTGTCGATGATCACGCAACTGAGCGCGGAGCCGCGGATGTCCACGCCCTCCCAGAACCCGATCGAGCCGAGCAGCACGGCGTCCGGCCGCTCGGTGAAACGTTCCAGCAGTTTCCGCCGCGGCGCCTCTCCCTGCTTGAGCAACGTGCAGTCAAGGCGCCCCCCAAGCCACTGCCCCGCTTCCTCCATCGCACGCAGGCTGGTGAACAGCAGGAAGGTCCGGCCACGCAACTGCTCCAGCAGCGGGAGCACGGCCTCGAGCATGGTTTCGTTGTACTCCGGGGTGCGCGGGTCCGGCAGGCCCGGCGGCAGGTACAACAGTGTCTGCGCCTGGAAATCGAAAGGGCTGTCGAGCTGCAGAGTGTCCGTCTCCGCGCCGAGGCCGAGTTTTCGGATGAAATAGTCGAAGTCCCCGCCGACGGACAGGGTCGCGGACGTGAACACCCAGCGGGGGGCGTACCGCGTGCGTGCCTGCGCGAAGATGCCGCTGATGTCGATCGGCACCTGATGCAGGGTGAACCCCTGCCGGAAGAGATTCAGGTATTCACAACAATCCTCCTCTCCGCTCGGCCAACCTGCCAGTTCCTCCGTCAGCCGCCCGCAGCGCTCGGACAGGTTTTCGATGTCCGGATTGTCCTGCCGACGGTCCTCGACTTCCTTGCGTAGCACTTCCAGCGCGGAGACCAGCGGCTGCACCCATTCGGCAAATCCCTTCGGTGGCGGGACCCGATCGCCCGGCTCCGCCCCTTCCAGCGCCGTCTGCAACTGCGCCATCACCTGCTTCACGGCCTGACGCACCGTGCGCGCACACAGGATCAACGCCTGGTTCCCGTCCGGTTCGCGCTGCGCCACCGTCTCCGCATCGCGGCACAACTGCTGAATCCTGGCGGTGCTCAACTGGCTGCTCCAGAACATCTCCAGCACTTCCGCCAGTTTGTGCGCCTCGTCAAACACCAGCACCTCGAACTCCGGCAGCAGCTCGCCGAGCGAATCCTCGCGCAGTGCCAGATCCGCCGCGAACAAATGATGGTTGGCGATCACCAGGTCCGCCCGTCTCGCCCGTTCGCGGGCCCGGATCACGAAGCAGTCCTCGTATTCCGGGCACTTCTTCCCGAGGCAGTTCTCCAGTGTCGAAGTGATGGCCGGGACGATCGGGTCATCCTCGGGGCAGTCGAGTTCCGCCAAATCGCCGGTGTCGGTGTCGTCCGCCCACGCCTGCAGCCTTTCCACCTGTTCATCCGGGCTTCGGCCGAGGTCGCCAGCCACATAGGCCTGGTATCGATGGAGGCACAGGTAGTTGGCGCGGCCTTTCAGAAGACAGACCCGGCGACCGGTGGCACCATAGATCGACCTGAGCGCGACCGGCAGATCCTTTCGGAACAGTTGATCCTGCAGGTGGCGGGTGCCGGTCGCGATCAAGGTCTTGCGCCCGGACGCCAGTACCGGCATCAGGTAAGCAAACGTCTTGCCGACCCCGGTCCCCGCCTCAACGGCCAGCGTGCGCTCCCGGTGCAAGGTATCCCACACCGCCGCCGCCATGGCGCTTTGTTCTTCACGTGGTCGGTAGCCGTGGACCTCCCGGGCCAACTGCCCGTCGCTACCGAAACAGGTTTTCGCGTCGAACTCCGGTGTCGACACGGTCAGTCGACGTCCTCAAGCAGCGCCACGGCATGCGCGGCAATGCCTTCGCCCTTGCCCAGCGCGCCGAGGCCTTCATGCGTGGTCGCCTTGAGGTTGACCCGATTCTCGTCCAACTGCAGCAGTTGAGCCATCGATCGGACCATGGCCTCGCGGTGCGGCCCAAGCCGGGGAGCCTGTGCGATGACCGTGACATCGACATTGACCACGCTCAGGCCCTGCGCCCGGATCTGCTGCAATACGTCCTGCAGCAAGTCGCCGCTCGCGGCATCGCGGTAGCGGGCGTCATGGTCCGGGAAATGCTGCCCGATGTCCCCCAATCCCGCCGCCCCGAGCAGGGCATCCATCAACGCGTGCAGCACCACGTCGCCGTCGGAATGGGCCGCCACGCCCTGATCGTGTTCGATGCGCACACCACCGAGCCAGAGACCATCCCCGGCGGTGAACGCGTGAATGTCATAACCGTGTCCAATACGCATGATCCGGATCCTGTTGCAAAATCGACTCGGCCCGGGCAAGGTCTTCGGGCCATGTCACCTTTATATTATCCTCGCGACCGGTGACCAGGCGCGGCCGGTAGCCGTCACGCTCCATTGCCTGCGATTCGTCGGTCACTTCCGCGCCCTCCTCCAGCGCCCGGCGCAGGCAGCGATGCAGCGCGGCCAGTTCGAACAACTGCGGCGTCTGCGCCCGCCACAACACTTGCCGGTCCTCGCTCTTCGCGACCCGGTCGCCCTCGGCGCGCTTGACGCTGTCGGTCACCGGCACCGCCAGCAAACCCCCGTCCGCATCGGCCTCGCTCAGCAACTTTTCGACATCCGACTGCCAGACGCAGGGCCGTGCGACATCGTGCACCAGCACCCAGGCATCTTCCCCTGCATCCTGCCGCACGGCCTCCAGCCCGCGCAGGACGCTGTCGGCCCGGGTCGCCCCGCCGGACAATTCCCGGAATGCCACCGCCGCCGGAAGCCGCGGCGGTTCGCCGCCGAGCGCCGACTCCGGCAACAACAAGGTAATGCTCCGGACCGTCGGGTGACACATCGCGAACGGCCGCACCGCATAGTCCAGCATCCGCCGCTCTCCAAGCGGTGCATCCCACTTGGCGCTACCGAAGCGGGAACCGGAACCGCCCCCTGCCACGACTGCATGTACTTCTTTCATGACCGCTTCGCTCGCCCTCACGGCACCTCGGGCACCGGCGCGGGAACGACCGGTTCGACCGGATCCTCTCCGACCTCGGGCCCGACCAACTGGTAGAACTCTTCGCCTTCCCGGATCATGCCGAGACGGTCCCGCGCCAGGCCCTCGATCCCTTCCAGCCCGGAGCGCAGATCCTCCAGCTCCGCCGACAGGATGCGGTTGCGTTCAGCCAGTTTTTCATTCTCTTCCTTCAGTCGCTGAACCTCTCCCGCTTGATCCCACAGGCTCAGCAGGCCCCCATCGCCGGCCACCAGCAAGTACAGCAGCGCTCCGAGCAGCGCCGTCATCAACCAGATCAGCACGCGCATCGCGGAGGACCTCCGGCCGTCAGGAAGATGGATTCAACGCCGCAAACGCTCCGGCCCCCGCGTAGCTTCCCTGCTCGCCCAGTTCCTCGGCGATTCGCAACAGCTGGTTGTACTTGGCAACCCGGTCCGAACGGGACAGGGAGCCGGTCTTGATCTGCCCGGCGCCGACCGCCACCGCCAGGTCCGCAATGGAGGTGTCCTCGGTTTCGCCGGAACGGTGGGAGATGACCACCCGGTAGTCCGAGTCCTGGGCCATCCGGATCGCCTCCAGGGTTTCGGTGACGGTTCCGATCTGGTTCAGCTTGATCAGGATCGCGTTGGCGATGTCCTGCTCGATCCCCTGCCGGAAAATTTCGGGGTTGGTGACGAACACGTCGTCGCCAACCAGCTGGACGCGATCAGACAGCCGTTCGGTCAGCCTTTTCCAGCCCTCCCAATCGTCTTCCGCCAAGCCGTCCTCGATCGACAGGATGGGGTAGCGATCGACCCAACCTTCGAGCAGGCCGATCATTTCCTCCGAAGTGAGGCTTCGGCCTTCCGATTCCAGATGGTAGCAACCGTCGCGGTACAGCTCGGAGCTCGCGATGTCCAGGCCCAGGTACACGTCGCGGCCCGGCTCGAAGCCGCCGCCCTGGATCGCCTCCAGTACGATCTCGACCGCCTGTTCGTTGCTCTTCAGGTTCGGCGCAAACCCCCCTTCGTCGCCGACCGCCGTGCTGAACCCCTGCGCCTTCAGATCGCGGGCCAGCCGGTGAAAAATCTCTGCGCCCCAGCGCACCGCCTCGGCCATGTCGGGCGCCCCGACCGGCATCAGCATGAACTCCTGCATGTCCACGCTGTTATCTGCGTGGGAGCCGCCGTTGACGACGTTGATCATCGGGACCGGCAGGCGGTACGGCCCCGATCCGCCGAGCCACCGGTACAAGGGAACCGACCGGTCGCATGCCGCCGCATGGGCGCAGGCCAACGACGCGGCCAGAGTTGCGTTGGCTCCAAGGCGGCCCTTGTTGGCGGTGCCGTCCAGTTCGATCATCCGGCGGTCCACCGCTTCCTGGTCGTCTGCGTCCATGCCGCGCAGGGCTTCCTGCAGTTCCCCATTAATATGCGTCACCGCCTTGCGCACACCCTTGCCGCCAAAACGGTCCGCATCGCCATCCCGGAGTTCGAGCGCCTCGCGCGCGCCGGTCGAGGCGCCGGACGGCACTGCCGCGCGGCCCGATGCGCCGGTCGACAGGGACAGTTCGGCCTCCACCGTGGGGTTGCCCCGCGAATCGATGATCTCGCGGGCGTGAACGGCAATGATCTCAGACATGGGAAATTAGCGGTTCGTCACGTTCCGGGCAATCCGCCCGCCGCATTGTACCGAAGGCGACCCATCGCTCGCGGCTGTTCCGGGTCCCGGTCCCGCAAGCGGCGCCACCAGCGGCCCATGTGCTTCCCTGTCGCAGGAGCACGCATCCTCATCGCAGGGGGTCGATCACGGCAAGGAACGGGAACCGATGAAAGTCGGTGTCGCGCGTGCAGATCTGGCTGATTCCATGCTCCCGCATCAACACCGCAGTGTTCAGGTCGTGGCACAGATTCCCGCGCACGTCCGGCAACTCCTCCAAGGTTTGCGCCAGCACCGCCTCGTGCCGAGGCGTCGCCAGCAGCAGGTCAAACCCAGGCGATTCCAGCAAGGACCTGAGGAATCCCCAGGCCTTCTCAGATGTCCAGGGCGACCGGGATGCGCGTGCGTGCGTGGTGACCCGCAGAAATTCGTAGCAAACGTTCCAGGTGAGGAAAGCCGGGACCGGGTCCTCGCAGGCCTGCAAGACACTGGCATGGCAGGGGGCGTGAAACGGCGATGTCCGGTCCGCCGCATAGACCAGGATGTTCGTGTCGAAAACCCGCACCTATTCTTCGTCCAACATCCGGTAGAGCTCTTCGCGGTTTGCGACATCGACCCGAAAGCCCCCGCTGTCCCAGGTCGGCAACCGCCGGGAGGCCGCCTGTCTGCCCTTGGATCGGGAAGGCCCGGCGAGGATGCGCCTGAGCCCCGCT
Source organism: uncultured candidatus Poriferisulfidus sp. (assembly GCA_965204575.1). GTDB lineage: Bacteria > Pseudomonadota > Gammaproteobacteria > Poriferisulfidales > Poriferisulfidaceae > Poriferisulfidus. The sequence goes on along the minus strand of OZ241993.1, from coordinate 1,328,199 downwards.
TCCACAAGGGCGGACATGGTCGTCCCGCGCCGTGCGGCCTCTTCCTTTAGCTGCCGCATCACGGTCTCGTCGATATTGAGTGTCGTTTTCATATGGATAACCATATCATAAATATTTTTATATGTCTATTGTGGCGAAAGAAAGCAATATCAGTGTAAATTCAAGCTATTTTTTTTGTTTGGTGCCGCCCGTCGGCGGGCACCTTCCTGAAATTCACCGGAGAGAAGCCGAGTCGGCGCGTAGTCCGCTGCCGCGTCAGAAAGCGAGATCTACCTGAACCCCCGCCAAGGTTTCCATCCTGCCGAAGCCGTCCCGCACCGCCGTGACGCCCAGGCCCAAGGAAGTGTCCGAGTGATTCGTGAAGCCGATGCTCAGGCCGGCCTTGTCAAAGGCCAGGAGGTCCCGGCCGTCGATCGTGATGTCCCGATAGGCAATCCGGCCGCTTTCACCCACGGACGTGGCGGCCCGAATGCGTCCCGCGGCTGTGGAGACCGGACGTTCCGCGCCCAACCATGTCTTGATCGTAACGAGAGGGTCGGGCTGGAACGAGAACTCAAGCTCCGTCGAGGCGAGCAGCGCGTCATCGAAGTGCAGCAACGGGTCGCCGCGCACGGCGAGATGCGTCAGACGATTCGTCAAGTCGAGACGGGTGGCGCCATCAGCCGCGAGATTGCGCCTCCAAGCAAGTTCGAAACTGTCGGCCTCGACTTTCAAGGCTCCCGAGCCGTTCCATCCCATCGGCCGGTCGAGTTCCGATGCGAAGGAGGCCCCGAACACATTTGCGCCGGGAACAAACTGCACGGCTAGTACCGTCTCTGGATTCCAGCCCGAAACTCCGAACCCCGGCCAGCCCGATTCGGCGGCACCGGAAACCACGACTGCATGCCAGTCTCCGGATTCGCCAGAAAGTCCCAAGATGGCCCCGGCGGCATTTTCCGACATCCGATAGCCCGTGACCGAAAGCGAGGTTCCGGCCAAACGCATCAGGCCTTGCGCCACATCCGCGCCCCGGCCGAAACCGAGGAACTGATCTTTTTTCGAAAGGCCCTGTGCCCAGAGACCGTTTCCGGTCATCGAGACGGTCGCGTACCCGGCCCGTTCATCGCGACGATGGCGGCGCGGTGCGAAAGCGAAGTCGTCCATCGAGAGATAGTGGCTCCAAGGTTCCGCGAAAGCGTCCAGGCTGACTTTGAAGGGGGCCCGCTGGTAGCCGTCCAAGACAAGGAGGGAGTGGCCGCGGAGGTGTCGATTGATGGCTTTGCGCGGCAAGGTGACCCGGGCCCCGGCGGTCGTCAAGACCTGACCCTTGTCCAAGGCACCCAACGCGAAGTTGGTCCCGCCCACCGGTCGCGATGCCGCGTCCAGGTCGAGACGCCCTTGTCCGTAGACGACCGTGTCGCTATAGGGGCCGTTCTTGTCCCTCAGCCTGCATCAAGCGCGAATCTTCAGAAGGGAGGGAGAGTCTGAACGCCGCAATATGCACGGCAGGAACCGCCCAGACATAGAATGCCTATTCACGGCTTCTCCTCTTATCAGAAATTTGTTTGCGAACTGAGCGGCCAAATCATACCATACCCCGGCCTGCACAGTTCGGGCGGGGCTCTTCCGACGAGAGCCTGAAGGGCTGCGGGATCATCCGGAGGATGATCTTGAAGCTAAACACCCGACGCGTGCGGTCAGTGGACCGCGCCGTTCACTCCCCTGTCATGAACCGGAGGAACCCCGGCCCCGCAGGCGCCGCCACCAACCGCCGGCCTGCCGGCCCCGGCTGCCCGCCTCCTCGCGGACGCGGGTCAGCAACCGGCGCGCCCAGGGAAATTCGCTGGCCAGCGTCGCCAGCCCGACCAGGATCACCACCAGTCCCGGCCCCGGCGTGACCAGCATGACCAGCCCGGTCAGCAGCACCGTCCCCCCGACGATCAGCACGACGATGCGCCGCAGTGGTGTCGGGACTTTCACGCCTCAGGCCCGCGGCAGGGTGACGCCGGTCTGCTGCTGGTACTTGCCGCCGCGGTCCGCGTACGAGGTCTCGCACGGCTCGTCCGTCTCGAAGAACACCAGCTGCGCCACGCCCTCGTTGGCGTAGATCTTCGCCGGCAGCGGCGTCGTGTTCGAGAACTCCAGCGTGATGTGCCCCTCCCACTCCGGCTCCAGCGGGGTGACGTTGACGATGATGCCGCAGCGCGCATAGGTGGACTTGCCGAGGCAGACCACCAGCACCTGGCGCGGCACCCGCAGGTATTCGACGGTGCTGGCCAGGGCGAACGAGTTCGGCGGAATGATGCACACGTCGCCCTCGTAGTCCACGAAACTGTCCTCCGCGAACTGCTTCGGGTCCACCATCGCGGAATTGATGTTGGTGAAGATCTTGAAGTGCGTGGAGCAGCGGACGTCGTAGCCGTAGCTCGAGGTACCGTAGGAAATGACCCGGTCGTTATCGGCTTGGCTGATCTGGTTCGGCTCGAACGGCTCGATCAGGCGGGCCTGTCCGGCCATCTGCCGAATCCAGCGGTCCGACTTGACGCCCACGGTCAGTCGTTCTGGATGACGATGCGCGGGAACCTGGCGCTGTAGTCTTTCGCCAGAGCCGCCAGCCGGGCGGCTGCGCGGCGGGCGATGTCCCGGTAGATCTGGCTGATCCGGCCGTCCGGATCGGCCACCACGGTCGGCTTCCCGCTGTCGGTTTCCTCCCGGATGCGCCGGTCCAGCGGCAACTGGCCGAGCAGTTCCACGTCGCTCTCGCGGGCCAGGCTCTCGCCGCCGCCCTCGCCGAAGATCGGTTCCTCGTGCCCGCACTGGCTGCAGATGTGCAGGCTCATGTTCTCCACCACGCCGAGCACCGGCACTTCGACCTTGCGAAACATCTTCAGGCCCTTGCGCGCATCCAGCAGGGCGATGTCCTGCGGCGTGGTCACGATGATCGCGCCGCTGACCGGGATCTTCTGCGCCAGCGTCAGCTGCACGTCGCCGGTTCCCGGCGGCAGGTCCACCACCAGGTAGTCGAGGCCCCGCCAGCGGGTGTCGCCGAGCAACTGCTCCAGCGCCTGGGTCACCATCGGCCCGCGCCAGATCATCGGCGTTTCCTCGTCGATCAGGAACCCGATCGACATGGACTGCAGGCCGTGGCTCATCATCGGCTCCAGGCTCTTGCCGTCCTGCGACTCGGGCTGCCCGGAGATGCCGAGCATGCGCGGCTGGCTCGGCCCGTAGATGTCCGCGTCCAGCACACCGACGCAGGCCCCTTCCTCGGACAGCGCCAGCGCCAGGTTGATCGCCGTGGTGGACTTGCCGACGCCGCCCTTGCCGGAGGCGACCGCCAGCACGTTCTTGATGTTTTCCAGCGGCTTGAGGTTCTTCTGCACCGAATGCGCCTGGATCTCCCAGTCCACCTCGATCTCGATCCGGGTCCCGCCGCCCAGCTGCGCCAGGCGCGCCTCGACGGCCTGCGCCAACTCGTCCCGGATTCCCTTGGCCGGGTAACCCAGCCGGATTGCGACCTGGACCGCATCGCCGTCCACCGTCACGTTCTCGAGCGCCCGGGCCGCCACCAGGTCCTGGCCGGAACCGGGGTCCTGCACGTCCTTGAGCGCGTCCTCGACCTGCTCCCTGCTGAGCGTCATCGTCGAATCTCCTTAATTAATGTGTGTTCCGCGTCCTGCGTCCTTTCATTATACGGGCGGCCCCCGCCAGCCATTGCCTTCCTGCGCGGCCCGCCCCCGCTACAATGACCCTTTGGATTGCCTCTCGTCCGATGTCCTCCCCGCGCCGCATCCTGGTCACCAGCGCCCTGCCCTACGCCAATGGGCCGATCCATCTCGGCCACCTGGTGGAATACCTGCAGACCGACATCTGGGCGCGCTACCAGCGCCTGCGCGGCGAGGACTGCCTCTACGTCTGCGCGGACGACGCGCACGGCACGCCGATCATGCTGCTCGCGCAACAGCGCGGCATCAGCCCGGAGCAGTTGATCGAGGAGATCGGCCGGCAGCACCGCGAGGATTTCGCTGATTTCCTGATCGACTTCGACCGCTACCACAGCACGCACAGCGAAGAAAACCGCCGGCTGTCCTGCGGCATCTTCGAGGCCCTGTCCGAGGCCGGCCACATCCGGCGCAAGACGATCTCGCAATTCTTCGACCCGGTCGCCGGGCTGTTCCTCTCCGACCGCTACCTGCGCGGCACCTGCCCGCGCTGCGGCGCCGAAGACCAGTACGGGGATGCCTGCGAGCAGTGCGGCGCGACCTACGATTCGACCGAACTCGGCAACCCGCGCTCGACGCTCAGCGACGCGGCCCCGGAACTGCGGGAGACCGAACACCTGTTCTTCCGGCTGGGCGACTTCACCGACTTCCTGAAACAGTGGGCCACGCACGGCGGCGTGCAGCCGGAAATCAAGAACAAGCTCGATGAATGGTTCGAAGCCGGGTTGCGCGACTGGGACATCAGCCGCGACGCGCCTTACTTCGGCTTCGAGATCCCGGGCTCCCCCGACCAGTACTTCTACGTCTGGCTCGACGCGCCAATCGGCTACATGGCCAGCCACCTGAACCTGTGCCGGGAACGCGGCCTCGACTTCGACAAGTACTGGGCCGCCGACAGCGAGATCGAGCTGTACCACTTCATCGGCAAGGACATCGCCTACTTCCACACCCTGTTCTGGCCCGCCCTGCTGCACGGTGCCGGGTACCGGGCCCCGAACGCGGTGTGGTGCCACGGCTTCCTGACCATCAACGGCGAGAAGATGTCGAAGTCCACCGGCACCTTCATCGAGGCCCGCACCTACCTGCGCCACCTCGACCCGGAGCATCTGCGGTACTACTTCGCGGCCAAGCTTTCGCCCGACATCAGCGACATCAACCTCAATCTGGACGACTTCGTCACCCGGGTCAACAGCGACCTGGTCGGCAAGGTCGTCAACATCGCCAGCCGCTGCGCCGGCTTCATCGAGAAGCAGTTCGGCGGGCGGCTCGCAAAGCAGCTCCCGGAACCCGCGATGTTCGAGGATTTCGCCGCAGCCGCCGACGGCCTGGCCGAACACTACGAGGCGAGGCGCTTCTCCCACGCCATGCGCGACATCATGGCGCTGGCCGACCGCGCCAACCAGTACCTCAGCCAGCAAAAGCCCTGGGAGACGGTGCGCGACGCCGCCACCCGCGAGCAGGCCTGGGCGGTTTGCACCCAGGGCCTCAACCTGTTCCGGGTGCTGGTCATCTACCTGAAACCGGTGCTGCCCGCGCTGGCGGCCAAGAGCGAGGCCTTTCTCGACTGCGGCCCGCTCGACTGGGCCGCCCACCAGACACCGCAACTAGACTGCCCGGTCCGCCCGTTCACCCCCCTGTCCACCCGCATCGACCCGAAATCCGTCCAAGCCATGATCGAAGAAACCAAATCCTCAAGCGCGCCGCCGCCCGAGCCCGCGCAATCCGACACCATTCCCTACGAAGACTTCGCCAAGGTCGATCTCCGGGTCGCCCGGATCGCGGAGGCCCGCGAGGTCGAAGGCGCCGACCGGCTGCTGGCGCTCACCCTGGACCTCGGCGGTGAACGGCGCGAGGTCTTCGCCGGCATCCGTGCCGCCTACACGCCGGAGCAGTTGCAGGGCCGCCTGGTCGCGGTGGTCGCCAACCTGGAACCGCGCCAGATGCGCTTCGGGACTTCCGAAGGCATGATCCTGGCCGCGGGGGACGACGAGGGCATGTGGCTGCTGACGCTGGACGAGGGCGCGCAGCCGGGCATGAAGATCCGGTGAGCGCCAGCCGGGTTGCCTGGATCGCCCAAGCGCAGTGCGTGGGCTGCGCCCTGTGCATCGACGCCTGCCCGTTCGATGCCATCGCCGGTCTCGCGCAGAAGGCCCACCGCATACTCCCGGACCTGTGCACGGAATGCGCCTTGTGCCTTCCGGCCTGCCCCGTCGACTGCATCTCCCTGCAACCGGATCCGGAGCACCCGCCCCGCAACCACGACTACCGTCTCCGGGCCCGCGACCGGGCCCGGCGGCGCCGGCAGCGCCTGACCGTGCTGCGCGATGCCCAAGAGCGGCAGTTGCAGTCGGCGCACGCCCGATTCCGGGACGGCAGCACCGAGGCGCGACAGGCCGCGATCCGGGAGGCCGTCGGTCGTGCGCTCGGCCGCACGGTACCGCCCCGCTGATGGACACGCGCCAGTGCGCGCGGATTTTTCGCCGCTTCCGGAAACTGCGCCCGGAGCCGACCACCGAACTGCGTTACCGCAGCGCGTTCGAACTGCTCATCGCCGTCATCCTGTCCGCCCAATGCACGGACGTCGCAGTCAACAAGGCGACGCGCAAGCTGTTTGCCCGCGCACGCACCCCGAAATCCATCCTGGCGCTCGGCGTCGCCGGCCTCAAGCCCTACATCCGCTCCATCGGCCTGCACAACAGCAAGGCCGCCAACATCATCGCCACCTGCCGCGCATTGGTCGAGCAGCACGGTGGCCAGGTCCCGCAGACCCGCGAGGCCCTGCAGGCGCTGCCCGGTGTCGGGCGGAAGACCGCGAACGTGATTCTCAACACCGCGTTCGGCGAGCCCGTGATCGCGGTGGACACCCACATCTTCCGGGTCAGCAACCGGATCGGCATCGCCCCCGGGCGGACCGTGCGCGAGGTGGAAGACGGCCTGATGCGGCAGGTCCCCGGGCCGTTCCTCAAGGATGCCCACCACTGGCTGATCCTGCACGGCCGCTATACCTGCACCGCACGCAATCCGAAGTGTCCGGAATGCGGGATTTCCGACCTGTGCGAGTGGCCCGAACGGCGGCTCTGAAGCCATAGATTGCTTTATGAATTCTACATAATATAGTGTAAAAACAATATAATACTGGTACAACTATTTATATTGAGTAAATTTACTCAATATAGTAAAATAATTCTCTATGGACGAATACCGACGCCCCCAGGTGGACGTGCTGGTCAACAGGCTTGCCGAAGACCCCCATCACCTGATCACCTTGTCTGGACCCCGCCAGTCCGGCAAGACCACCATTGTGCTCCAGGCCCTCGAAATTCTCCAGAAAGCAGGATGGGGAAGCCGTTATGTCGCAGTTGATCGGCCTGGCTCCGCCATGCCTTCGATTTTCCCCGACGCCAACGAGTCTGATTTCGACGACCCCCGACCGCTGGACATCCACGGGCTAGTGCAAAACTGGGAGCAGACCCGGCAGGAAGCGAAGAGACATGACCAGGGATTCGTGCTCGTGCTCGACGAGATTCAGAAAATCCCTCAGTGGTCGGAAACCGTCAAGGGTTTGTGGGATGCCGACCGGATAGAGAACTGTCCTCTGCACGTCGTCATCCTCGGCTCGTCCCCGCTGCTCATGCAATCGGGACTGACGGAAACCCTGGCCGGACGTTTTGAGCCCCTCGATGTCCGCCACTGGTCGTTCGGGGAAATGTCCCGGGCATTCGGCTTCGACCTTCCTCAATACCTCTATTTCGGCGGCTATCCTGGTGCCACCCGCTTCTGCCGGGAGCAGGAACGATGGCGCGAATATATCCTCAGGACCATCATCGCAACCAACATCGAGCGCGACATTTTCTCGATGAACCGTGTGGACAAACCCGCACTGCTGAAGCAGCTCTTTGAACTGGGCACCGGCTATTCCGGGCAAATCATGTCGTACACCAAGCTGCTGGGGCAACTCCAAGATGCGGGTAACACGACCACTTTGGCGCGCTACCTGGACCTGCTTGCGCAGACCCGCCTGCTTGCCGGACTGCCTAAATATTACGGGTCCTTCCACCGCACCCGGGCATCAAGCCCCAAACTCAACGTCCTGAACACGGCCTTGATGACCGCCGGTTCGAGGTATTCTTTCGAGGAAGCACAGGCGGACCGGACTTTCTGGGGGCACCTGACCGAAAGCGCAATCGGGGCACACTTGTTCAACACCATGACCTCCGACATGCGCCTCCATTACTGGCGCGAGCCCCCCCATGAAGTCGATTATGTCCTGCAGCGCGGCTCCCGGATTGTCGCGATTGAGGTGAAAAGCGGCCGGAAGAAAGCCTCCTTGCAAGGCCTGGAGGCTTTTCAGGAGAAATTCAAATCCGCACGAACCATGATCGTCGGAAAAAACGATATCCCGACCAATGAATTCCTGACTCTCCCCGCCCATCAGTGGTTCGAGGAAGCATGAAGATTCTTGTCTCCCGAACCTGCACTGAAATCTCACGCAAACCCGAGCGGGGTCACGCCAAGGCATCCCGACCCTTGGAAGACTTTCGAGAAGTGCCCGCATACGTGCTGCTGGGAGACCCGGGAGCCGGGAAAACGACCGCATTTGAATCTGAGCATAACGCCCTAGGGGATCGCGCCTGTCTGGTCACGGCCCGCGAGTTCCTTGCCCTCGACGAAAACAAACACCCTGAATGGCAGCACAAAACCCTGTTTATCGATGGTCTCGATGAAATTCGTGCCAGCGGACCAAATGCGATTGCTCCTTTTGATCAACTCCGGCAACGTTTGGATAAACTTCATCCACCGTATCTCCGTCTTTCGTGCCGGGCTGCCGACTGGCTCGGGGTGAACGATAAAAGGCATCTAGAGAAAGTTGTGCCGGGGGGCAAGGTGACGGTGTTGTCACTCGACAAACTGAGTGATTCAAATATTGAACAAATACTGGAAGCTTCGGAAAATACCGACATTGATTTTCAGCATTTCATCAAGGAGGCAAAGCGACATGGCATCGAGGAATTGCTCCGGAACCCGCTCATACTTAATATGCTGGCCGAAACGGTTGCGCCCGAGGGACACTGGCCGAAAAGCCGTACGGAAATTTTCGAGCGGGCCTGTCTGCGAATGGCTCAAGAGCACAACGAAGAGCATGTGCATGCCGCTCCTGCGCAAGACCTCTCCGGACTCCTGGAAGCCGCCGGGCACCTGGGCGCCATTCAATTAATCTCCGGCATCTCCGGATATGCGCAGTATGCGAGTCAGGCTACGACCGGTTGGCCTCCGGTCGACCAGTGCGGCGGCGACATTCAGCAGGCTGAACAAGCTATCAAAACCAAACTGTTTACAAACCTTGGGGGTTACGTCGTCCCCATCCACCGCCATATTGCCGAATTTGTCGGAGCCAGATATCTTTCCCAAGTTATTTCCGATGGGTTGCCAGTACAGCGCATACTCTCCTTGATGACCGGATGGGATGGAAATGTTGTCACAGAATTGAGGGGCCTGTCCGCATGGCTTGCCGCCCAAAGCGCCGAAGCTCGGATTGATCTTATAGAGCGCGACCCTGTTGGCGTGGGACGATATGGAGATATCAGCAGATATTCGCTTGGGAACAAACGCACCCTTCTGAAGTCTCTCGGTCTCAGAACCAATCTTAGCAACAACACACGGTGGGGTGAATCAGCTTTTGGGGCCCTTGCTACACCCCGCCTAGAATCTGAAATCAACCGCATATTAACATCTCCCTCGCGAGATAAAGAAGATCAGGAATTCACCGGCTTCATCTTGGGCTTTCTGCCCCATGGCCAAGCCCTTCCGGGCCTATGTGAGAACCTGCACGAGATCGTACGCGACGAGACGCGATGGCCGTACATCAACGTGCGAGCACTGGATGCCTTCATCTACTGCTCCGACCCTGGCAATTCGGTAAACGAACTCAGGACATTGTTGGCGGACATCCGCCAAGGAACTCTCTCCGACCCCGATTACGAGCTACTCGGAACCCTGCTGGCCAAACTCTACCCGGAAAGCCTGCCACCTTCGGAGGTGTTCGACCACCTGACCACGGGCGGCAACGGAAATCTGCTCGGGCGATACGCCCGGTTCTGGGAAACCGACCTCTGCCACAAATCCTCGGACGACCAGATTCTCGCCCTCCTGAATCACCTGGCCAAGCGATTCACTGCATTGCGTCTAGCCTTGGAACACCACGATCTGGGATGTCTCCCGGCAAAACTGTTGGCCCGCCACCTTCAAGTACATGGAGACAACCTCGACACAGAACTCCTTTATGACTGGCTTGGCATGGGTTCAGCTTTTAGTTCGTGGGACGTGAAACCATTCGATTTCATACGTTCCTGGCTTGAGCAACATCCAGACGTCCAGAAAGCCATCATCCGGGAAGGATTGAAACGGCATTCAAACTCCGGCGCCTACGAAATCTACCAGGATTTCGGGGAACGCTGGTATGGCTCGGATGTGCCTCCCGACTTTGGACTCTGGTGTCTGAACGAAGCCGTCTCCATGGCAACTCCCGGGAGTCCCGCCGAGCAATATCTGCTGGAGCAGGCTGTACATGCGCAGAAAACCCAAGTGGGCAACAAAGGCTTGTCGCTCGCGATGCTGGAGGTACATGCCGAAACCAATGAAACGCTGCGGAAGATTATGGCTCCGCCACCGGAAATCAAACGCACGCGGCCTCGCCCTGTACGGAAAAAGCACAGTCCGGCGAAAGACGAACTGCTGATTCAAGTCCGTGCCAACGAAACCGAATTCCGAGAAAATCGTGCGAGCCCGAACCTGCTTTTCCATATGGCGTACGTATATTTCGACCGTTTTTTCAACGAGAAAGAGGGGAGGCCACAGGCCATTCAGGAACGCCTGCAGGGCGATGCTGGCTTGACCGACTCCGTGCTCCAAGGACTTCGCCAAGTAATCGACCGGAAAGACATTCCGAATATCGAGAAAATTCTTGCCCTGCGGGAAGAAGGCAAGACTTCCCTGTTCAGCATCCCTTTCCTTGCCGCTCTGGCGGAAATCGAAAAAGCGGAATCGAAAAATCCGGCTCAATGGGACGAGGACCGGAGACACAAAGCGCTGTTGTTCTACTACACCACCCCCCATGGAGTCTACCAGCCCTGGTGGTACGAGAACCTGCTTGAGACCTGTCCTGAGGCCGTGGCCGACATGCAGATTCGCTTCGCCATCCCCGAAATCCGGAGAGGCCAAGAACACATCTATAAACTCTGGGAATTGGCACACAAGAAAAACCACGCGCAAGTGGCGGAACAGGTCTGCCTGCCCTTGCTGCGAGCCTTCCCGACTCGATGCAAGAAAGAACAGTTGAATCTCTTGGGCCATCTCCTATGGGCCGCCATCCAGCACACCGAGAAAGATTCATTCCTAAGCTTGGTCAGGAATAAAATGTCCCAGAGCAGCACCACCGTTGGCCAACGGGTGTACTGGTTAGCTGCCGGCAGCGTCAAGACTCCAGAGGAGTTCAGCAGGCCACTGCAGGATTTTGTACTTGACCAGCCAGGCAGAACCCGGCATCTCGCCGAATTCCTTCGTCGGGACGACCCCTTGCCCATTGATTCCGAAAGATGGTCCACGCCGGTATCGGAGATCGCGGTTTCCCTCGTCGGGAGACACATCGCCCCCGGCCTCATGTTCACAGGGGAGAGTGGCCCCGTGACAGCACAAATGGAAGCCTCCGAACTGGTCCACCAGCACATCCGGAGCCTTGCTGCCTCCCCCACTCACAGCGCAAGCGAAACCCTGAGTAAACTACTGGACGACTCAGCGCTTTTAGCCTGGCACGACATATTACAGCAGACGTCAGAAGGGCAGCAAATCACTCTCCGTGACGCGGAATACTGCCCCCCGAGCATCGACCAAATCTGTCAAACATTAGACGGCGGTCTGCCAACCAATGCCGGCGACCTTTGCGCTCTTTTGACAGATCGTCTCAATGAAATTGGCGCACAGGCCAGTCGCGGCAGTGCGGATGGCTGGCGCCAACATTGGAACGAAGACAGACACGGGAAACCCACGAGCCCCAAGCACGAGAACTCCTGCCGGGACGCAATACTTGACAGCCTTGACAAGCGCCTCCCTCAAAACATCGACCTCCAGCGCGAAGGAAATTACACTCGTAACAAGCGAGCCGACATACGAGTTTCTTATCAAGGCTTCAATGTGCCGATTGAAATTAAGAAAAACGGCCATACTGATCTGTGGAGCGCGGTAAAAACCCAATTAATCCAGAAATATGTCATTGATCCGTACACGGGCGGATATGGCATCTACTTGGTACTGTGGTTCGGTAAGGATAAAACGCAACCGCCACCCTTCGGCCCCTATCCTGCCGACCCGGAAAGCCTGAAACAACAATTGAGGTCCACACTATCGGAAAGCGAGGCCCGGAAGATTTCCATCTGTGTCATTGATGTCGGCAAGGAAGGCTCGCATGCCATAGAATCCGATACCTCGCACGGATCTCTCAAGGGAGAGAAAGAGAGTCGGACCATAAAATGATCGCGTGGATTCAGAAAACATGCATTGGCAGACCCAAACAGGTGCAGGCTGAGCAGTAAGGAGACGTGAACTGATGCACCTGTCGTGGAGTGAGATGCGCAACCGCGCCGCCGCCTTCGCCGAAGAGTGGAAGGATGCCCGGTACGAGAAAAGCGAGACGCAGAGTTTCTACAACGAATTTTTCGAGATATTCGGCGTTCGGAGACGGCGGGTTGCCACCTACGAAGCGTATGTCGCAAAACTGGACAACCGCTCGGGCTTCATCGACCTGTTCTGGCCCGGCATGCTGGTCGTGGAACAGAAGAGTGCCGGGCGCGATCTCGAGAAAGCCTACAGCCAAGCGCTTGACTACCTGCTCGCCCTGCCTGAACGCGATCATCCTCGCTATGTCTTGGTCAGCGATTTCCAGACTTTCAAACTTCACGACCTCAGCGAACGCCAGACCGTCTCCTTCGCACTTGCCGAGCTTCCCGACCATGTGGAGGCTTTCGGCTTCATCTGCGGCCGCCAGCGTCGGACTTTCCGCGATCAAGACCCGGCTAACATCAAGGCCGCCGAACTGGTTGGGCGGCTGCATGATGCGCTGCACGAAGCTGGGTACCGCGGCCACGACCTGGAACGGTTCCTAGTACGAATCGTGTTCTGCCTGTTTGCCGACGACACCGGGATTTTCGAGCCGCGTGACATTTTCCTCGACTTCATCGAGACACGCACCGGCGAAGATGGGGCGGATCTCGGCTTGTGGCTGTCGCAACTGTTCCAAGTGCTGGACACGCCGGAAGACCGGCGCCAGAACACGCTCGACGAGGACCTCGCGCGGTTCCCCTACGTCAATGGCGAATTGTTCGACGGAGCATTGCGCATCCCTGCTTTTGATGCGGCCATGCGCGGCGCGTTGCTAGATGCCTCCCGGTTCGACTGGTCGGAGATTTCACCGGCTATCTTCGGGGCATTATTTCAATCGGTCATGGATTCGTCTGAGCGTCGTGCCCAAGGTGCGCATTACACGACCGAGAAGAACATTCTCAAGGTCATTGAACCGCTGTTCATGGACGACCTGCGTGCCGAATTCGATCGGCTGAAAAAGCGAAGATCCCGAGGCCGGCGCACAGGACTGAAACAGTTCCAGGAAAAACTCGGTTCTCTGACTTTTTTCGATCCGGCCTGCGGCTGCGGCAATTTTCTGATCATCGCGTACCGGGAGTTACGCTTGCTTGAGCTGGAAGTCCTGGGGGAGTTATACCCAAAATCGAAGGGCGAAAGGCAGATGAAAGTGTTTGCAGCGGATCTGTCGAAAGTGAATGTCGATCAGTTCTACGGCATTGAGATTGGCGAGTTCCCGGTCCGCATCGCGGAAACCGCGCTGTGGATGATGGACCACATCATGAACAACCAACTAAGCCTAGAGTTCGGCCAGACCTACACCCGGATTCCGCTGGAGAAATCTCCGCATATCTTCCATGGAGATGCACTGGAGATTGAATGGGCGGATCTGCTACGACCCGAGAATTGTTCTTTCGTGTTCGGCAATCCCCCCTTCTCGGGGGCGAAGTTGCAAACGACAGATCAACGCGCCCAGGTGCACAGGATCGCAGCGCTTGGCAAGAGTGGCGGCTCCCTCGACTATGTGGCTGCATGGTTTATCCGGGCGGGCGAGTATGTGGGAAACAGTGAAGCAAGAATCGGCTTCGTAGCCACCAACTCACTTACGCAAGGTGAACAGGTTGCACAACTGTGGCCCATCCTGTTCGATCGCCACAAACTGGAGATCGCATTCGCACATCGAACTTTCGCGTGGGGCTCGGACGCGCGCGGCAAGGCGCATGTACATGTAATTATCCTCGGCCTTGACCGGCGGGATGCCACACGACCGGAAAAACGCCTGTTCAACTATCCCGACAGCAACGATGAACCGGAGGAAAGCGCCCATGCAGCGTTGTCTCCCTACCTGTTCGATGCCAGCAGGCTTTCCAATTCGCACTTGGTAGTTAAGGAAGAAAGCACTCCGATCAACGGTATGGCTCAACTACTTACCGGCTCACAACCAATTGACGGTGGGCATTACATTTTCGATGCAACAGAACGAGCCACATTTCTTGGTATGGAACCGAAGGCAGAACCTTGGCTCCGGCCATTCGTCGGTGCACAAGAATATTTGTCGGGAGACAAACGATGGATTTTGGCTTTACACGACGCTTCCCCCAAAATTCTGGCGCAACTGCCTCACACTCGAGAACGTATCGTTTCCGTCAGAAAGTTTCGGGAAAAAAGTAAGCGTAAATCCACTCTGAAACTGTCCCAAACGCCAACACTCTGGCAGGTAAACGTCATCCCCGCCAATCCCTTTCTTGTCATTCCCGAAGTCAGTTCTGAGCGGCGAAAGTATGTGCCGACCGGCTGGTTGGAGCCACCCGTCATTCCGAGCAACAAACTGCGTCTGTTGGCCGATGCAACCCTTATTGATTTCGCGCTTCTCACCTCCACCATGCACATGGCATGGATGCGTTATATTGGTGGGCGTCTCAAAAGCGACTACCAGTATTCAGTTGGCGTCGTCTACAACACTTTTCCGACACCACCTGCTTTCAGAAAGAAAAGCGCCAGCCTCTCCAAACTGGAACCTTTGGCTCAGGCCGTCCTGGATGCCCGGACCGAACATCCTGATGCGACACTGGCCAACCTTTACGACCCCGATCTGATGCCGCCGAACCTGCGCCGGGCACATCAGACGCTTGATCGCGCGGTGGACCGGCTATATCGTGCAAAAAAATTTGACTCCGAACGCGAACGCGTCGAACATCTTTTTACACTTTATGAGGAAATGTCCTCGTCTCTTGCAACTGCAGCGAAGAAACGGCAGTCCCGCAAGAAGAAACGTCACCGATAATATCGTTCTAATCTTGCACAATGCACGAGATTTTAAAGGTGCGGGGGTGGGCGTCGTCGATCCTTGGGCGGGCACGCAGAGTTGAAAGTACGTGATTGCCATACCTGCACCGCACGCAATCTGAAGTGTCCGGAATGCGGGATTTCCGACCTGTGCGAGTGGCCCGAACGGCGGCTCTGAAGGCAAATTCGACCCACACAGAACGCCCCGATCCGGGGGGAAACCAAGGCGCAACTTTTCTGTCATATGGTCTGTTACAATCGAACCAATAATTTCTGTCCCCATTCATCAAGGAGTACTAAACACATGAACCAGAAAGATCTAAGCCCCATCGCACTGGCCTTGGGCATCACGGGCGCACTGGCGTGTTCCAGCGCTGTCGCCGCCGACAATCCTTTCAGCCTGACCGAACTGTCCTCGGGCCACATGGTCGCCGGGTCGCATGGTGGCGAAGGCAATTGCGGCGAAGGCAAGTGCGGTGAAGGCAAATGCGGCGAGGACGCCAAGGATGGAGCTGAAGGGGAGGCTCCGGCTGAAGGCGAAGGCGCTGAAGAAGGCAAGTGCGGTGAAGGCAAATGCGGCGGAGATGCCGACGAAGCAGCTTCCGAGGGCGAAGCGACCGAAGGCGAAGGCGAATAAAGCCAAACTGCCAGGCACGCACCGTGCCTGCAACCCCACTTCCGGGGGGCTCCGTCCGAGCCCTCCGGGAACCGCCCGCCAGGCGGCACCCGGACCCGATGCCGCCCTCCTGCGAACGAGGACCCCGACATGAGCCTGATCCAATGCGCCTGCCGCGCCTACCACTCTCTCGAACGGCTGCAGCCACTTGACTTCCTGCCGCCGCTGCTGCTGCGCCTGTACCTGGCCCCGATCTTCATCGAGGCGGGATCCCGAAAACTGGATCTTCCGAGCCTGTTGCCGAACGCCGGCACCGTGCAGTGGTTCGAATACGGCCTGGAACTGCCGTTCCCGGCCCTGATGGCGGCCCTCGCCGGGTGGGCCGAACTGTTCGGCGGTATCCTGCTGCTGGTCGGCCTCGCCACGCGCTGGATGAGCATCCCCCTGATGGTCACCATGCTGGTCGCCACCTTCGCCGTGCACTGGAAGAACGGCTGGCTCGCCATCGCCACCGGCAGCGGATTCTTCGCCACCGAGCGCACGGTCGAAGCCGTCGAACGGCTGCAGGTCGCCCGGTCCATCCTGCGCGAGGACGGCGACTACGCCTGGCTGACCGAGCACGGCAGCCTGGTCATGCTGAACAACGGCATCGAATTCGCGGCCACCTACTTCATCATGCTGCTGACCCTGTTCTTCATCGGTGCGGGACGCTACGTCAGCCTGGACTACTGGATCTCGAGATCCTGCCGGAATGCCTGCCCAACCGAGTGAAATGCCGCGCCCGCGCAGTTCCGGCCTGGGCCTGCGCCGCGACATCCTGAACGAGTTCCTCTGTTTCGAGGACGGCGCGATCGACTTCTTCGAGGTCGCTCCCGAGAACTGGATCGGGCTGGGCGGTTCCCTGAAATCCCGTTTCGACGAACTCGCCGAGCGCTACCCCATCACGACGCACGGCCTGTCCCTGTCGCTTGGCGGCCCGGCCCCGCTGGACCGTGAACTGCTCGAGGGCATCCGCGGCTTCCTGGACGACTATGGCATCGGCCTATACAGCGAACACCTGAGTTATTGCTCGGATCACGCGCAACTCTACGACCTCGCGCCGATCCCGTTCACGGAAGAAGCCGTGCATTACGTCGCCGGGCGGATTCGCGAAGTGCAGCAGACGCTGGACCGCCAGATGCTGATCGAGAACGTCTCCTACTATGCCGCGCCCGGCAAGCAGATGGAGGAGATCGACTTCGTCCGGGACGTGCTTGAGGCGGCCGACTGCCTGATGCTGCTGGACGTCAACAACGTCTACGTCAACTCGGTGAACCACGGCTATTCCCCGCGCACCTACCTGGACGCGCTGCCTGCCGAACGGGTGGCCTATTTCCACATCGCCGGCCACTACAACGAGGCCAAGGACCTGATCATCGACACGCACGGCGCCGATGTGATCGAGCCGGTCTGGGATCTCCTGGATCACGCGTACGGACGCTTCGGCCCGCTGCCGACCCTGCTTGAGCGCGACTTCAATTTTCCGCCGATCGGTCAACTGCTCGGGGAAGTCCGGCGCATCCGCGACCACCAGGCCCAGGCACCCGATTCCGCCTGACGCGATGACCGCGCGACCCGACTTCCAGCGCGTCCAGGAAGAATTTTGCGCGCACCTGCGCGACCCGCGCCAGAACCCCCGCCCGAAGGACGTCGAGGAACGGCGCATGGCCGTCTACCGCGACCTTTTCTTCAAGAACATCCAGGGGTTCGTCGAGCGTTCGTTCCCCATGACCGCCAAACTGCTTGGGCCGGATGCGCTGCATGAGCTGTCCTACGCCTTTTTCTCGCAGCACGGCTGCCGCACCCCGTATTTCCACAAGATCGGGCAGGAATTCGTTGACTACCTCTCCCGGGAACATGTCTCCGAACCCGATGTTCCCCCCTTTCTGGCGGAACTCGCCCACTACGAATGGATCGACGTCAAGATTCGGTTTAGCGACGAAACCGCCCCGTACGATCCGGAACGGATCGACCCTGGCGGCGACCTGCTGGATTATCCCGTGGTCCTGTCCCCCGCCTCGGAACTCTGCGTCTACGCGTACCCGGTGCACCGCATCAACCCGGACTTCCAGCCGCAGCAGAAACCCGAGATCCCGACCTTCCTGTTCGTTTTCCGCAATCCCGCCGGAAAGGCCCAGTTCATGGAACTCAATCCGGTGGCCGCCCGGCTGATTGCCCTGCTGAAGGATCAGCCCGGCATGCCGGCCCGGTCGCACCTCGAAAGGATAGCCGCCGAGCTCGAACGGGACACCCCTGAAGCCGTGGTGGACGGCGGCCTGCAGGTTTTAGAACGGTTGCGCAAGCGTGGCGCTGTCCTCGGCGTACTGGAGCCCGCGTCCTGAACCGGCACTAGGCTTTGCTCCGGCACGCCTGCAAGCCGACGCAGTTCCCGCTTCCCGTTCAGCCACTCCTGGATCAGGATCCAGATCTCCCGCAGCGAGACCTTCCGCTCAAGGCTTTCGTAGATCGCCAAGAAAAAGCCCGGCTGACACAGCGGGTCGACGCCCTTGTCATAGCTCTGGTAACGGCGCACGAACTCCTCGTACAGAAGGTATTGCAAGTCTTCCGACAGGACCCGGGGGCGCCCACGGCACTGCCGGCCGTGCATCTCGCGCGCTGCCGCGTACAACTCGCAACTCATGCCGTAATAGCGCGTCATCAGATCCCGCGGCGCGCCTGCGCGGATCAGTTCCGCGCACTGGCCGATCCAGCGGGCAGAAGCGATCGCCGTATCGATCGACTGCTCCAAGAGCTTGTTGTCGATCTCTACGGTAGTGAAGAACCAAAGATACCGGGCCAGTTTCTGAAGCTCCACCCAAGGGCGCAGGCTGATGAATTCCGCCTGCTCCGGCTCGAGTCCGATCTCGGCCAGCGCTTGCTGCTCGCTGCGGCGGTACAGGGTAATGATGTGATTGAACACATGCAGGCAGAGATCGACCTCCTTGGTCTTGGATCGGGAGCCACTGAGGGAAACAGGATCCTCCACAACCAGGCGATAGCATTTCTCCAGGCTCCTGAACTGCAGCCTGAAGGTGGTGAAACGCCCAGCGATGCCGCTGAGCGTGTTGCTTTCAAATGCAGAGAGCCTGCTGATTCGGCGCGCTTGCCCAGAATCGATATTCAGGACATCCAAAGCCGCCTTGTCGCCATCGTGATAACAGCGCGAAATGTAACTGATCAGGGCGAAACTTGAGGAGTTTTTTATTTTCATTATTCCGTCTCCGTTCCCAGGCTCCGCCTGCCACTCCATACCGCCCAGCATGGTTAGGAAACTCCCACCGGGTGATATCGAGAATCGGCAGACGCCGGGATGTTTGGGAAAGGATCAACCAGAGACGAGGGGTTGCCCTCATGCCCGGCCGGCCAGCACTGCCACTTTTTCGCCTTTCCGTGCCAGCCAATACCGCAAGCCACCAAAACACTTCCCTGTGTAAAGAAGAACGCATGGGTCTTAGTCCGTCTTGACGATGCTAGGCTCGTCTCCGAAAAAATATACACTATGGTGGAAACTTGTCAAGATTATTGATTTATCAGGGATTTATATGTTTTTTCGATTGTCATTTTTGTTACAGCCAATACGCTGTCCCCGTCATCGCCCGGGCAGCGGCGGCCATGCCGAGGCGTACGGGTTCCGGCACTCTCTCGGCACCGACTTCGGCCGCCTGCCGACGATGGCGTTCCTCGTCCTCTCTCATCTGCTCGACCACCGCGCGGCTTCGCGCATCCTCCTCCGGCAGGCGCACCAGATGGGACTCCAGATGCGCCCCCACCTGGCGCTCCGTCTCCTCCACGAAACCTAAACTCCGGCGGTCCCCGGCCAGGCCGGCGGCCACTCCGATGGCTAGGGAGCCCAAGCCCCAAAACGGCGTCAGCCAGCTGACTCTCGAATCCAGTTCGCGCAGTCTCTGTTCGCACCAGCGCAGGTGATCCGTTTCCTCCCGGGCCGCCGCCCGCATGTGCGCACGAACCGCTCCACTGCGCGCCGTCAAGGCTTGCCCCAAGTACAAGCCCTGCGCCGCGATCTCCCCCGCATGGTTGACCCGCATGAATGCGGCGGATTCCCGCTTCCGGGGTTCGCTCAACTTGTCGTCGGGCAACGACTCCGCCGGATAAGCCCGCGCGGCTCCGGGCGGAGGGTGGAAATCGGAAAGCCAGCGGCCGGCCTCATCCAGCAAGTGATCCAGCGGGCTCATTCGGCGCATGGTCAATCTCGCAACTGCTCACGCAACAAGTTTACGGGATGTCCGACGGCAGCGTTCACGCCAGCCGCACGGAACGCCCCGCGCAAATGCAGCGCGCAGCCAATGTTGGACGTCACCAGGACTTCCGCCCCACTGCGTGAAAATTCCTCGACAAGGTCGCCCGCCAAGGCCCGGGCCGTTTGCGGCGTACGGAACATGGTCACGCCGGCCGCGCCACAACACTGGGCGCTTTTGGATTCGATCACGTTCAAGTCCGGGATCTTTTGCAACAGGCGTGCGGTCGAGGTGGTTTCCCGCAACACATTTCGGGCGCTGCAGGGATGATGCAGCATGACCGCCTTCCGCAAGGGTCGGAATGAAAGCTTTTCCTGGCGGGATGCCAGATAGGCCATCACTTCGCAGTGCTTGTCCTCCCAGGCTGCTGCTTCCTCACCGCCCAGCATCCGCGGGTAGTCCATCAGTTCCGCCGCGCACCCGGTGGCGACCGAAACCAGGCGGTCGAATGCATGCAGGTCGATGCGTGCAGCGTTGCCCTGGACATGCGCATCAGCATTCTTGGCATTGCCTTGGTGCCGGTCCAGCGCACCACAGCAACCCGACCCTTCGACCCATGCGACTCGCGCGCCGCAGCGTTCCAGCAAAGTCGCCGCATCGTTGAGCGTGACCCGGTCCACAGCATCCGACACGCATCCCGTAAACAGCCCGACCTCAATGTCCCCGATCTTCGACAGGCGCTTGCGCCGCAGCGCGACGGCCTCCGGCAGCAAGGCAAGCAGCGGCTGGCCAATTCGAGCCAGTCCGCCAGCAGCCGCCAGCCAGAATCCGAAACGCAGCAGGACTCGGCCCGCCGCAGAACAGAACAGGCGGCTCCACCAGACCCCGCGGGCAGGCCAGCGTTCACGGGCCTGATCCATCAAGTGACCGAATGGAACCCGGGCAGGGCAAACACTTTCGCAGGCCCGGCACAGCAGGCAGCCATCCAGCCGGGCCTGCGACGCAGGGCCGGGTTCCACTTGCCCGCCAGCCAATGCGGCAATCAACTCGACGCGACCGCGCGGAGAATCCCCCTCGCGGTGGTGAATCCGCCAGGTCGGGCAATGCGGCAGGCAAAGGCCGCATTTGACGCAGAGGTCGGTTTCCGCCTGGATTCCGGGTACGGAGGCAGGAGTATTCATGCGAAAACCATACCAGAAAACCTCGAACTTGCCTCGTACGACGGACCAAATCCCCCTTTCATAAATATAAGTTATTGATAACAGGATTTCTATATAAAACTAGAATAGTCATAAATTGTTCATGCTTTTCCAGCCATACCTTCCGATAAACCAACTAGATAAGCGCTTTTTTCCGCCCGTTTCGGCGTTTTCCACAAAATTTCAGAGATTTCTCCACTTAAATTCGAGGTCTATTCCACCGCTTATAGTGCTTGACACGGGTGATTAACCCTATATATTGTGGTAATCTCTTTCCGCAGGAGAAAGGGATCTGTCCGGGAATCCAGTAGCCTCCCGGATGGGGTCTAAAACCTAGAAGAGGGACATACAAAAATGACCACCGAAGCCACCCCCGACGAAGCCGCCTCCGAACAGCCTTCCGCCGGCAAGCCGAGCATTGCCACTGGCGCGCCACGTTCGAGCGCCCCCACCGAGGCCAGCCTGCAAACCACCGCCCCTGGAAAGTACCGGGTCATCCGACGTAACCGGCAGTTGACGCCGTTCGACGAGTCGAAGATCCGGGTGGCCATTACCAAGGCTTTCCTCGCGGTCGAGGGCGGGACTGCCGCCGCCTCCAGCCGGATCCATCGCGTCGTCGACGACCTCACCCGGCAGACCGTCCATGCGTTGACCCGCAGTCATCCGGAAAACGGCACGTTCCATATCGAGGATATCCAGGATCATGTTGAACTGGCCCTGATGCGTGGAGGCCACCACAAGGTGGCCCGGAGGTACGTGCTGTACCGGGAGGAACGCGCCCGCGAACGTGCCGAGAAAGAGGCGGGAGAGAAAAGCACCGAGGAGCGGCCCGCCACCCCCCTTCAAGTCAAGGCAGCCGATGGTTCCCTGCGCCCGCTGGACACGGAGCGCCTGCGCAAGCTTGCCGAGGAAGCCTGCCGGGACATTGATGACGTCGAGCCCGGCCCTGTCGTGGAGGAGGCCTGCCGAAACCTGTATGACGGCGTCCCCGAGGCCGAGGTCGACCGCCAGCTGACGATCAGCACCCGCAGCCTGATCGAGAAGGAACCGAATTACACGTTTGTCGCGGCGCGTCTGCTGCTGCACAGCCTGCACCAGGAAGCAACGGGATTCGTCTATGACGCGCCCGTGCAGACGCAGGGCGTGAAGATGACGGTCGACTACGCCGACTACTTCCCCCGCTACATCCGCCGCGGCACCTCACTCGAACTGCTCAGCCCGCATCTGGGTCAGGAATACGACCTAGAAAAACTCGCGGCCGCCATCGTGCCGGAGCGGGATATGCAATTCACCTACCTTGGCCTGCAGACATTGTATGACCGCTACTTCATACACTCGAACAGCACCCGTTTCGAAATGCCTCAGGCCTTTTTTATGCGCGTGGCCATGGGCCTTGCCGGCCCCGAAGTGGACCGGGAGGCCCGGACCATCGAGTTCTACAACCTGCTGTCGACCTTCGACTTCATGAGTTCGACTCCGACCTTGTTCAACTCCGGCACCCTGCGCCCGCAACTGTCCTCGTGCTACCTGACCACCGTGCCAGACGATCTGGACGGCATCTTCAGTTCCATCAAGGACGACGCCATGCTGTCCAAATTCGCTGGCGGCCTTGGCAACGACTGGACCCGGATCCGCGCCATGGGCTCGCACATCAAGGGCACCAACGGCCGCTCCCAAGGCGTGGTGCCGTTCCTCAAGGTGGCCAATGACACGGCCGTCGCCGTCAACCAGGGCGGCAAGCGCAAGGGCGCCATGTGCGCGTATCTCGAAACCTGGCACCTGGACATCGAGGAATTCCTAGAACTGCGCAAGAACACCGGCGACGACCGGCGGCGCACGCACGACATGAACACGGCCAACTGGGTTCCGGACCTGTTCATGAAACGCGTCGCCGACGATGGAGACTGGACCCTCTTCAGCCCAAGTGACACAGCCGACCTGCATGACTTGATCGGCGAAGAGTTCGAAACCCGCTACGCCCAATACGAAGCGATGGCGGCAAACGGACAGATCTCGAACTTCAAGACAGTCCGCGCCGGGGACCTGTGGCGCAAGATGCTGGGCATGCTCTACGAGACCGGCCATCCCTGGATCACCTTCAAGGACGTCTGCAACCTACGCTCCCCGCAGCAGCACCATGGCGTCATCCATTCGTCCAACCTGTGCACCGAAATCACGCTCAACACCTCCGACGACGAGATCGCCGTGTGCAACCTCGGTTCCATCAATCTCGCGGCCCACGTCGACGAAAACGGCCTGATGATGGAAAAACTCGAGCGCACCGTGCGGACCGCCATGCGCATGCTGGACAACGTGATCGACTACAACTACTACAGCGTCGCCAAGGCGCGCCGTTCCAACCTGCTCCACCGCCCGGTCGGCTTGGGCCTGATGGGGTTCCAGGACGCGCTGTACCAGTTGCGTATCCCCTACGCCAGCGATGAGGCGATCGATTTTGCTGATCGATCCATGGAAGCGGTCAGCTACTTCGCCATTGACGCGTCTGCCGACTTGGCTCAGGAACGCGGCGCTTATCCGAGCTTCCAAGGCTCGCTATGGTCCGAAGGAATCCT
Source organism: uncultured candidatus Poriferisulfidus sp. (assembly GCA_965204575.1). Lineage (GTDB taxonomy): Bacteria > Pseudomonadota > Gammaproteobacteria > Poriferisulfidales > Poriferisulfidaceae > Poriferisulfidus. Next base: position 1,304,460 of record OZ241993.1, on the reverse strand, counting down.
GCCCATCGATTCAATTGAGCGGGTCCGCCGGACGCGCGGCGGCGAACGGTTCTACCAGGTCAATGCCGATACTACGATGGACTGGGACGCCCTGCGCGAAAAAGTGCGCCTCGGCATCCGCAACTCCAACACGATGGCCATCGCGCCGACCGCCACCATCTCCAATATCACCGGCGTGACGCAAAGCATCGAACCCACTTACCAGAACCTGTTCGTGAAGTCCAACCTGTCCGGCGAATTCACGGTCATCAACCTGTACCTGGTGCGCGACCTCAAGAAGGAAGACCTGTGGGACGACGTGATGATCAACGATCTCAAGCATTACAACGGCGGCATCCAGGACATCGCCCGCATCCCGGACGAGATCAAGCAGCTGTACATCACGGCATTCGAGCTGGATCCGCGCTGGCTGGTGGAGGCCGCTTCGCGCCGACAGAAATGGATTGACCAAGCGCAATCGCTGAACCTCTACATGGCCACGCCTTCCGGGCGCGACCTTGACAACCTGTACAAGTTGGCTTGGGTACGCGGCCTGAAGACCACTTACTACCTGCGCTCGCTCGGTGCCACGCACGTCGAGAAAAGCACCGGCGACGAGCGCAGTCAACTCAACGCGGTCGCCGCGAATGCGACCGCCCCGGACACCGGCGAAAACGCGACTCCGTTCTGCTCCATGGACGAAGACTGCGAGGCTTGCCAGTAGTCCCCGAACCGACAAGGAGGATCACTATGACATCCATGACTCCTACCGCCTGGGACGATCCGCTCTCCCCGTCGAGCTCCCCACCGCCAGCCGCCGACCTCGCCCTGGAACCCCGCCTGCCCGAGGCTCCGGCCGTCACGGAAACACCCCCTGCCGAAACCGGCGCCGGGGCCACTGGCCTGGAAACCCTGGAGATGGGCGCGGCCCGTATCCAGGTCGATGACAAACAGATCATCAACTGCCGTGCCGACCTGAATCAACTGGTTCCCTTCAAGTACACCTGGGCCTGGGAGAAATACCTGGCCGCCTGCAACAATCACTGGATGCCGCAGGAAATCAACATGACCGCGGACATCGAGTTGTGGAAGAACCCGGACGGCCTGACCGAGGACGAACGCATGATCGTCATGCGCAACCTCGGATTCTTCTCCACCGCCGATTCGCTGGTCGCCAACAACCTGGTGCTGGCCGTATACCGCCACATCACCAACCCGGAATGCCGGCAATACCTGCTTCGCCAGGCATTCGAAGAGGCCATTCACACCCATGCCTACCAATACTGCGTCGAATCGCTGGGCCTGGACCAAGGCGAAGTCTTCAACATGTACCGCGAACTGCCGTCCGTGGCACGCAAGGCGGAGTGGGCGCTTCCCTTCACCCAGAGCCTGGGCGACCCGAACTTCCAGACCGGGACTTTTGAGAACGACCAGCGCCTGTTGCGCGACCTGATCGCGTTCTACGTGGTCTTCGAGGGAATTTTCTTCTACGTGGGGTTCTCGCAGATCCTGTCGATGGGCCGCCGAAACAAGTTGACCGGCGTTGCCGAACAGTTCCAATACATCCTGCGTGACGAGTCCATGCATATGAATTTCGGGATCGACGTCATCAACCAGATCAAGATCGAAAATCCGCAGTTGTGGTCCGGAGAATTCCAGCAACAGATGATCGACCTGATCATGGAAGGCGTGGAATTGGAAATCGCCTACGCCTACGACACCATGCCGCGCGGCATCCTGGGGATGAACGCTCCTGTATTCGAGGACTACGTCAAGTTCATTGCCAATCGCAGGCTCGCCCAAGTCGGCCTGCCCGCGCAATTCCCCGGCGCGCAGAACCCGTTTCAGTGGATGTCGGAAACCCTGGATCTGAAGAAGGAAAAGAACTTTTTCGAAACCCGGGTGACCGAATACCAGACCGGGGGGGCACTCAGTTGGGACTGACCAACAGTTGAGTCTCATCCTAGCGCACGCCATTCCCGCGTGCGCTTTTTGTCGGAACCTACCCTATGTTCGCTCGCCCCACATGGCATGACGACGGGCCGGTCACCCTGCGCAACCGGATCGGGCTATGGCTCGGACCGCTGGCATTCGTCCTGATTCTCGCCTTCACGGACCTCGATCCCGGAAATCCGATGGTCACCCGCATGGTGGCCATCACCGCCTGGATGGCCATCTGGTGGGTCAGCGAAGCCATCCCGATCGCCGCGACCGCCCTGATGCCGCTGGTGCTGTTCCCGGCCATGGGCATCATGCGGGGCCGCTACACCGATGTCTCGGGGAAGGTTGATTTCGGAGATGCCGCGCTGGGCGGCGGCCTGGTCCCCGGCGACCTGAGTATCAGTCTCCATAACGTGGTCACCCAGTACATGAGCTGGGTCACTTTTCTTCTGCTGGGCGGGTTCCTGGTTGCGATCTCCGTGCAGAAATGGAATCTGCACAAGCGAATTGCGCTGAACATCCTGCGCATCATGGGCGACCGGCTCGACGCACTCGTGCTTGGATTCATGCTGGCAGCCGCCCTTCTCTCGATGTGGCTTTCCAATACTGCCACCACCATGATGTTGCTTCCGATCGCGTTGTCTGTCGTTCTGTTCCGCGAGGAGTTCCATGCCACCCAGGGAGCCGCCGACACCTCTCCGCATCCCCGCGAAAGGAACTTTTCCTTTGCCCTGCTGCTGGGGCTTGCGTATGCCGCCTCCATCGGCGGCATGGCCACCCTGACGGGCACGCCGCCCAACGCCATTCTGGTCGCCCAGTTCGAACAGCTATACCCCCAGGCGCCTTCCATTTCGTTCGCTTCCTGGTCAATGATGGCCATGCCTTTCTCACTCTTGTTTCTGGGGTGCGCATGGTTCCTGCTGACCCGCTTGGTCTTCCCCCTGCCCCCCACCGGCCAGTTCAGCGGCGGCGACCTGATTGCCCGGCAGCACCGGGAGCTCGGACCGATGAGCCCCGAGGAGAAAAGAGTTTTAGCGGTCTTTGCCACCCTGATCGCTCTCTGGTTCACCCGCAAGAAATACCTGTTCGGCAGCGATGTCGATATCTTCGGCTGGAGCCATTACCTGGATCTGTTTCTGGCCCGGTTCGACATTGCCGCCGTTGGCCCGATGGTCGACGACAGCACGGTCGCCATCGCCATGGCTCTTCTCCTGTTCGCGCTTCCCGCCAAATCGACCCATGGCCGATTGCTGGACACAGATGACCTGAACAAGGTCCCCTGGGGCGTGCTGATCCTGTTCGGAGGGGGCTTGGCCTTGGCCAAGGGGTTCGGCGTATCCGGCCTGTCTGCTTGGGCGGCCCAACAGTTTGAGATCCTGCTGCACGACAGTAGTTCTCTTGTGGTTGTGATGAGCACGATTGGCTTCATCACCAGCCTGACCGAACTGACCTCCAACACGGCCACCACCTCCACGGCCATCCCGATCATGGCCAGCCTCGCGCAAGGCATCGAGGTGCATCCCCTGTTGTTGCTGATCCCAACGGCCTTGGCTGCCTCTTGCGCATTCATGCTGCCGATTTCCACCCCGCCCAATGCCATCGTCTACGGTTCGCGACGAGTTCCGATCATCAAGATGGTCATCGCCGGAGTCTGGCTCGACATCCTGTCGGTCGTCATACTGACTACACTGGTCTTTAGCCTTGGCCATTGGGTCTTCGGCCTGTTGGGCGAAATCCCCGGCTGGGCCCTACAATGAACCTGCCGCTACGTACGGTCTGTCCATGAACCTCTTTACCGACCACATCGCTGTCGTCACCGGAGCCGCTGGGGTGTTGGGCCAAGCTACAGTCCGTCGTTTCGGAGAATGTGGCGCCACCACCGTTGCCGTGGACCGCGATGCCAAGCGATTGGAAGACGTGCCAAGTTCCGCAGCTCATGCCTGCGACCTGACCGACGAGTCCTCCGTGCGTGAAACTTTCAGTGCAATCCACCAGCAACATGGCCGCATCGATATCCTCGCCAACATTGCGGGCGGCTTCGCGATGGGACCGAAAGTCGAAGAAACCACCCTGGACGATTGGGCCGACATGTTTCGGATTAATGCCGTCACCGCCTGGCTGGCCTGCAAGTACGCCCTGCCGATCATGCGGGAGGCGGATTTCGGTCGCATCATCAACGTGGGGGCCCGCGCCGTGCGCAAGCCGGGGGCGCGAATGGCTCCCTACTGTGTCTCGAAAGCGGCCGTGGTCACCCTGACGGAAGTGATTGCCCTGGAATGCGCCGAAACCGGAATCACGGCCAACTGCATCCTGCCCGGCACCATTGACACTCCTCGAAATCGCTCCGACATGCCCAATGCGGATCATTCAAAGTGGGTGCCACCCGAGGACCTCGCCGCAGCCATCATCCATCTCGCCAATCCATCCAGCAAATCCATCAACGGCGCCGTCGTGCCGGTTTACGGACGCAGTTGAGGGAAGCACCCCGTCACCGAACGTGTAATGGAGACCGGCTTGTTCCGCGGCAGCGGGGCCAGGCGGGTTACTTGATCAGGATTCGTTCCACTTCGTATTGGCCGTAGAATTCTTGGCCAAGCAACGCCAGCACTCCGTTCTTTCCATACAAATGCAAGGCCCCGACGGCAATGAACGCATTGCCCTCGCGAAACGCTGCGCCCATGTAGTGCGTCATCACAATGCTTCGAATATCGATGGCATGCTTGACATACATCTCATAATGTTTCCGTTTGTCCGGGTCCTTGTCAATAAAGTCCGTCGACAGGTCCATCATGGCCTGCAGGTCTTCGCGCCCGTAGGCCAGAACGATGTCTTCCATGGTATTGCGCATCTCTGGAAAGGCCCGCAACTTGTCTTTCAGCAACGAGACCTGCGAATCCATCGGCATTGCATAGAACGCAGCCAGCAACTCTTCCGGACTCTCGATTTGATACAACTCCTTGTCCTGCAGCACCGCCAGGTCCAGGAGCTTCTGATCCACGATCGGTCCTTGGTGCTCTGACTTAATGGCGAGACTGTGGATCGCGGCCCACGGTTTTACGCGGCGTGCAAATTCCTCATCGACGTAATTGCTCTTGAGAATCGTATACACCTTCTTCGCCAGTTCCTCACCGGCGACCTCCGCAAGTGTCTGCTTGCCCGGCAGCATCATGCGGCCACGAATATTCTGAAGCCCATGGTAGGGGTTCCACAGTTCACTCCCGGGAAACGCCTCAATGGCATAGGCTGATGATTTCGTAAACACGTCCATGACCCGTTCCGGAATCCGCGTGACGCGTTCGTCATTGCTGTGGATGGTGCCGAGAATGTGCCCGACGATCTCGCCGTCCTTGCTCACCTGCCAAAAGACACCTTCCGAAAACGGTGCCGGTCTTTGGGAGACGGAAATGGAGCCCGCCAACAGGACGAGCAACAACGCGATGAGCGCAGCTAGGGTCAGGCGATCAGGCATCTTGAGGAAAGGAAAAACCTCTGGAAAATGATTGCCGCAAGTCTAACATAGAGACGCATATCGGGACGGGTCTAGCACGTGCACATGAACCCGCACATTCGAACGAGTTCCCTACAAGTCTTGCTATACTTGAATCAACCCACATGCATGTGGATTACAACTAGCGAGGGAATCAATATGGAAGAGTTGTACGAAGCAATAGCCGAAAGGGCTGATCAAATGCGTCAGCATTTAACAGATCGCGCAATAGAGGATGCTGGCTTTCGCCAGCAACTCATCTCCGACCCGAAAACTGTGATTGCTGACGAGTTCGGTGTGGAATTGCCAGAAAGTTTGACAATCGTGGTGCATCAAAACGATGCAAACACATTTCATCTGTCATTGCCAGCCGGTCCCGAACTGAGCGAGGAACAGTTGGAGATGATTGCTGCAGGGGTTCTTTTCTGCACGTAATTAAACTCGACTGCTTAGGGGTGTTCAGTTAGTTTCAAGCTCTTCGGTGGAACACATACTTAATGGCGCAGAAAGTAATCTCTCTGCGCCATCTATGGTTAATGTGGTGGCACTTCAGGCTTTCGCATAAAAAAATCACCCCGAAAAATAAATCAATATCCAGATGCGCTTCCCGTTCTGGAAGTCGGCCACTGGCGCCCGAGCCTCTGTCTTTGTGAGTGGTTTGACCCCAGCAGGACATTGCTGGTGCCGGGGATTCCGCCCAGCTAAACCGTGCCGCCATGGTGATGGGAAGCCCGCTAACGCGCCTCAGGATTCCTTCCCGACCCGGATCACCAATCAACTGGGGTAGCGAACGGCTTCTGAAGCCGCTCAGGAAATCATCCCGTGGAGCCTGCTCTTGATGAAGGTCCCCTTCGGTAGCCCGGTATTGTTTTTATGACGTCAATATCGACAGATCAGACAATGACCGGGGCGGGGTTGACTTCCGCTTCCGTAATCGGGTTCTCACGCCATTTCATCCCAACCGGCACTTCGAACAAGCGCCCTGGGGCATAACGTGGCCAAAAGTGGCGCAGGCCAGGCACAATGACCCGCACCACGGACATCCCGATATCGGGTCGTGTCTGATCGAGCACCAAGAACTCCATGCCTTTGGATTCGACCACCGCACGGCATTGCTCCACATCCTCTTTTATGTCCGTGGTGTCGGGAACGGAATAATCCGCCTTCCCCTTTGGCTTGACGGCGGAAGCTGGCGCGAGGTAGGAATGGTCCGCCAGCCTTGCATTCTTCCACCACCAGCGGCATGTCGGGTCATTGACTGCCACACTTGCGGAGGCCTGTCTCCTTCCCTGGATCAAGTTCAGAAATTGATTCAACTCACACACCGCGCGTAGAGCAGCAATGTGCGGGTCTGTATGCGCCCCGGCCGCATAGATGATATCTTCCTCATCCTTGTCGATTCTGCGGGAGACGGCGACGAAGACGGGAATGCCAAGATCGTTGGTCACGTCCAGCACCCACAACTCGCGATGAAAGTCTCGATAGCGGTCACACGCGCACGCCAAGTAGTCATCATTGAAACTCTCCAGGTTTACTCCAGGCAAATGCAGCCGGTTGTACCACCAAATGGCAAAAGCATCGCGTTCAACCAGTTCGAAAAATCCCTGCAAGATGGCTTCTTCCAGGGTGTTCCCGGCGGCGCACCCGTTCGAATCCGCTTTAAGCCCCGAACGCTCTTGATGTTCACTGGGCATGCTGTAGAGCATTGATGTCGGCAGGTATCGGTGCCGGCCCTCGGTCAGCGACCATACCGGCGACCAACCAAGCTTCGCACCGGGGTCGAAACGCGATGGAACAACATTGCAGGGGTGACCCTCGGCATCAATTTCCTCAGCATGATCCAGTTGCCAATCGCTGAACAACTGGACATCGTTCGGGTGGACCGCTTCTGATTCCCCAGCCTGAGAAAACTCCGAGAACCGCCTTTGACAGCAAATCTCATCTCCGTGAAAGGCACCGCAGTAGCGTTCGACCGCCTCACAGAGAGCGCTTGCCTCGGATTGCTTCGGCGTGCTGCCCTTGCCCGCGCTCTTGCTCCGCAAACTGCGCCGCAATGAACTCAATTTCATGCTTTGCAGCGCGAAATTGCTCCCCGCCCAATGTACATGCAACCAAGGGTCTGTTTCATCCGTGATTCGCGTGACCCATGAAACGACCCCACTGACCGGACTGACCAGATGGCGATATCGGGCAAGAGTCTCTTCTGGAGAAACCGAACGCGCCCCTCCACTGTTACATATGTTTTTCGGGCTTGATCGCAGCTGCACCGGAACGGGCGGCCGGTCCGCGCGATAGAGCGCCTCCTCCCCGCATGCGAAACACTGAGGCCGGCGCATGACCGGATGGTATTCGCTGCTCAGGCGAGCAGTGTCGAACGAAATCGCCTGTTCATGGAGGGGAGCCATTTCCTCAAGCACCACCCACTTGGCGATCTCGACAGCAATCAGTCCATACACCGAATCCAGGACGGAGGATTCAGCGGCAAAAGGCGAAAAAGCCGCATCCTCTCCAGCAAGGTTGCGCAGGAAATTATGGACCTCTTGATGGCCGCGCATGCGATAGGTCAGGCAGGCCCAGCATGGGCCTTGCTCCGAGGGCCGGAATACCGGGCCGAATAAAGGCCGAATGCCTTTCGGTTGCGCCAACATCCACGGCTCGCCGGACGCAAGGTGGCGTTGATTGATCCCGGCATGCTGATCGTCGAGATAATCCTCGCAAACAATGACCGAAAGAGCCGGATGGTCGGTGCCCACGGCTATGCCCAGAGCATCTAGCCTGCGAGCGAGCTGGTCATCATCGCCGGCAACTTCCACTTTCGCCGCCGCCAAACGCCCCTCGGCCCATCGGGGAGAGACACCCAGCGAGGACCAGAATGCTGCTTGCCCTCGTTCCATGAGGTGGTTGCCGGAAACGACATACCCTCTCGCGACCAAAGAAGCAATGGCGGTTTGAATTTCGGATTCCGAATACGCTCCGGCCAGGGTCTCGGCAATGTCATGATGCGAATGGTGTCCGTCGAGGAGCGGCAAGAGGTCCGTGTGAACCTTTTCGCGGAGCAATGTATTGAAGGTTTCGGAAACCAACAGCACCTGCCCTTCTTCAATGAGGCGGAATTCAAGATGCGGCGTTAGTGCCGGGAGTTCGACAAAACCAAGATCAGCCGCTGTGACTTTTTTCAGTATTCCAGGCCGTGGGGTTTCGCGTGGTGGCATTCTGTTGCTCGCGTCCTTTCTTGTCCGCTTGCTTTTAAATTCTGCGATCGCGCATGACCCTGCCAAGCCTGGCCTGACTTGACTCAAGCGGAAGGCTCGGTGCATGGTGATTTACTCTAGCACGGATTTCCACAACAGAGCCGTGAAAACCCTCAACTCTCAACTTCCATATACGCCCCTACAAAAGGCTACGCTGCACCGGCCCTTCTTCATCGGAATGCGGAACCAAGTTCGAAACCGTCACCCCGAGCAGGCGCACTGCGTGACCCGGTTGTGCGGCCCGGCGCAACAAATCCGGCAGGACATCTGCCATCTGTCGATACGAAGTCAATGGCCGATCGAACGAATGGCTCCGGGTGACCTGCGTAAAATTGCTGAACTTGACTTTCACCGTAACTGTCTTCCCGGTTAACCGCTTTTCCTGCAGATCCAGCGCCACCTCGCGCGCCCGCAACTTGAGCGCCTTCAGCATTTCCTCCAAATCCTGAATATCCTGCACGAACGTCGTCTCCGAGCCTACCGACTTTCGAGGACGACCCGGTTCCACTTCGCGAAAATCCAACCCCCTCGCCGCCTGGTAGTAGTACTCGGCATGCTTCCCGAACAAAGGCTGGAGTCGTTCCAGCGGCCACTGCCTGAGATCGGTTCCGGTTTCGATTCCCAATTCCTTCATTCGCGCTGCCGTGACCGGCCCGATCCCGAAGAACTTTCGGATCGGCAGGCGGGCCACCAGCTTTGGGCCACCCTCCGGGCGCACCACGGTCAAACCGTCCGGCTTGTTCATGTCCGAAGCGATTTTGGCCAGGAACTTGTTGTAGGAGACGCCGGCCGAACCGGTCAACCGGGTTTTCTCCAGGATGCGACGCTTGATATCGCGTGCAATGTCAGTAGCAATTCCACCGAACAGGCGGCAACCGGTCACGTCAAGGTAGGCTTCGTCCAGGGACAAGGGCTCGACCTTGGGAGTGTAATGGAGGAAGATTTCACGTATTTCGGCCGACACTGCACGGTACAGGTCGAACCGCGGGCGGATGAAGATGACTTCCGGGCATCGTTTCTTGGCGGTCCGGCTCGCCATTGCCGAGTGAATGCCATAGGCTCGGGCCTCGTAATTGCATGTCGCCACCGTGCCCCGCCGTTCCGGATCACCGCCGACGACCAGGGGGCGACCTCGTAGCGAAGGGTCCTCGCGCATCTCGACCGCCGCATAGAACGCATCCATGTCGATATGGATGATACGGCGTGCATAAGGATCGTCAGCGGATGCCATGACCCCGTACCGGTTGGAATCAGTCGGAAGCGAACCGGGCGCGCACCGCCTCCCGGTCGAACCACCAGTCCGGCGTGATTGCGTCGAGGATGCGTCCCATCCGTTCCAGCAACACATCCACGTCGTCCAGGTCGTGCATCTGCACCCAGACTCCGATTGTCTCATCGTTGGTAATGCCGCGGTGGCGTTCAGCCACTTCCGCAACTTGCTGCTGGGCCAGGAAGATTAGACGATCGCGTTCCGCGCCGGCTGCCCGCTTGTCCATCAAGAAATAAGCCAGCATCGCAGCCACGGCCGCGCCATCGGAATGAGCCGGAGTCTCCTCTACCAAATGGCGGAACAGTTGCCAAGTCAGATCCAGATCCATCGGGCAAGCCAGCGCGAGCCAAAGGCCGTGTCCCAGGGCCGACGTGGACTCCGGCTGCTCGCTCAGGTACATGACCCGGCAGGCCGAGGCCGCCCTTTCGTAGCGTTCCGCCCGAATCCCCGCGTCCAGTACCTCCCGGGCCATCGCGAAAGCCGTCCCGGACTCGCCGAGATCAAGCAGAATCCCAGAGAGTTCCAGTTGTGCGTCAAGACGTTCCGAATCCTTGAGGTCCGGGCGGCGCAACTCTTTCTCCAGCGTCAACCGACGCTGCTGCTGTGCCGACTGCCCTGCGGCCGCGACATCGTCGATCAATCGGTCTTCCAGCCGGCGGGTTTGCCCGAATTCACTCATGATCCTATTGTACGGAGGGCCTGCCCAAAAAAAGAAACGCCCCCTCGAAAGGGGGCGCTCCTTTATAGGGTTGGGGTTTTCAGACCTCTTATGCGTAGCCTGCAACCTTGTTGATCGCGCGGGAGACTTCCAACTCGCCTTCGGAGGCTTCGTTGTCGTCCCACTTCTTCAACTCTATTTCCATGAGTTTGTGGAACACCGGCGGAACCAACGCCAATGCGAACAGGGTGAAATACCCCATTCCCGTATTCGGCGCCCCGACCTCGTCGAGCTCCCAGAAGTGGGTTTCACCGCGGTCGTGGTGATCCGCCTGACGGCCGATCTCAATGAAGAACCAGCTGGTGAACGCCGTGCTGTTGTCCCAGCTATGGCGATAGTCGATGGGCTGGCCTTTCTCGCGAATCAGCCCATAGTGCTCCAGATAGTTGAGCGCTTCCAGCTCGAAGTTCGAGATCATCCAGATCAGCAGCATGGCGCAGATGCCGAGCCAGCCGCCCGCCATCCAGAACAGGAAGAGCGTCGGCAAGCTCATGGCATAGCCACGAATCCAGCGGTTCTGCCAAGACAGGAACGGCACGCCCAGACGTTCCAGGCGATGCTTCTCCATCGAATACAGGAATTTGCTCTGGCCGAAATAGGATTTCGGGAAATGAGCATACAGGCTGCGCCCGCGCGGCGAAGTTGCGGGATCGTCCTCGCAACCCAATTCCAGATGGTGGTTGTACACATGCGCGTAGCAGAAATGGGACGAACCAGACAGTCCCATCATCCAGCGGGCGATCACGAAACTGAAACCCTTGGTGTGCGCCAGCTCGTGCCCGTAGATGATGCCGATGCCGGCGAAGATGCCGGTCGAAACGACTGCCCCGACCAACTCCATCCCGGTGATTCCTTCCTGGTAGGACAGGCCCAGGAAAGTGCCGGTCCCCATCGGGACGCCATTCACGTACTGGTAGATGCGCCAGCAGATGGCCAGCTGCAACAGGACAAAAACGCCCAGCATGCTGTACATGACACCGTTCTGAAGAGCGGGGACGCCATAGGTGTTACCCTCTTCGTCAAATCCCGCGCCCATGGTGCGTTGTGGCGTAGTGGTATCGACCAGGATGCCGACGCCCATCAGGGCGACTCCGACCCAGACCCACGGTCCGCCTGCCAAAACCCCGAACAGTGCCGACAGGATCAGCAGCGGCGCGAGGAAATAGCGTAGATTGATAAACAGTTTTTTCACGACTCCTCCTAAGTAATTCTGACAATCGTGGGGACACGATTCTTTTGAGGCTAATCTATCACAAATATCCCAACCTCCGGTTGGCCGACAGGAGGGCATCCAGTACAATGGCTGTACGAAACACCGGATTGCCCCGGATTTTCCTGTACAAAAGGTGGATAACTTGACATGGCCGAATCGCCGCTCCATCCCATCCAGGTCGCCGCGCGCCGCTCGGGCCTGAGCGTCGAGTTGATCCGCGCCTGGGAGCGCCGTTACCACGCAGTCGAACCGGCGCGCACCCGAAATCAGCGCCGATTGTACCGAGACGAGGACATCGAGCGCCTGCGCCTGCTGGCCCGTGCCACCGATGCCGGGCGGCGTATCGGCGACATCGCGCGAGCGTCCACTGCCGAACTCCAGGCCATGGTGGAAGGAGATGAGCAGGCGGCCGTTCTGGTGCCTTCCCTCGGTTCCTCGCGCCCGCGCACGGACGCGGTCATGGAATATTTCGACCGGTGCCTCGAGGCAATCGACAGGATGAATCCGGAACAGCTGGCCGAAACCCTGAGTGACGCCGAGAAGAACCTGGTCGAGTTGTTCATGCAAGAAGACCTGATCGCGCCGCTGATCCAGCACATGCAAGACGAATGCCGCAATGGAACCTTGCGCATGGCGCAGAAGCACATGGCCGAAGGCGTAATCCGCAGCCACTTGCTGAACTATGCCACCCGCCCGGGAACCGGTTCCGCCTTCCGCGTGGTCGTGGCCGGCGGATTGTCCGGACCCGATGAACTGCCGCTGCTTCGCTTGGCCGTGGCGACCCGAGCCTACGGGTGGCGGCCGATCTTCCTTGGAGCGGGGCTGTCTGCTGACGAGATCGCGTACGCAGCGGAACGCAGCCGGGCCCTGTGCACCGCCATCGCTGCCTACCCGATCGATGATCCTTTGCTTCCGAATGAGTTACGCAAACTTCGCCGTGCCGTGCCGGAAGGCCACCCGATCCTCCTGCACGGCTCCAACCTGAATCTTTTCGAGGCGGTGATCGACGATACCCGAATCATCCCGACACAGACGTTCGGTGAATTGCGTCTCGCCCTGGGGCGGATGCGGCTCGATGCCCAGGCCGACGCCGAACCGGCCTGATTTCCCCTCATCCGCACTCTATAGAATAGTCTGCAGGCTTATTACCCGGTTTCCATCCCATGGGTTCACCTCAAAGTTTCTCCTACGAGGAGCTCCTGCGTTGCGCGCGCGGTGAGATGTTCGGCGAAGGCAACGCCCAGTTGCCGAGCCCGAACATGCTGATGCTGGACCGCATCACGCATATCAGCGAACAAGGCGGAACCTACGGGAAGGGAGAACTACGGGCGGAATTGGACATTCGCCCCGACCTCTGGTTCTTTCAATGCCATTTCCCCGGCGATCCGGTGATGCCGGGCTGCCTGGGGCTTGATGCCCTGTGGCAGTTGGTGGGGTTCTTCCTGGGATGGCAAGGTCACCCGGGACGAGGCCGGGCGCTGGGCGTCGGCCGGGTCAAGTTCTCCGGCCAGGTGACCCCGGAAAACCGCGTCGTGCACTACCACATCCATCTCAAACGCCTGATCACCCGTTCACTGGTGATGGGGATTGCCGACGGCCTGGTGCAGGTGGATGGCCGTGACATCTACACGGCGAAGGATCTCCGGGTCGGCCTGTTCACCACCTTGGAACAGTTCTGACCATGGCGCCTCTTCTGGTTCATACCACGGCCTACCAGTTCCTGGACTTCGACGAAGACGAGACGCTGCGCCGCCACCTGCTCAAGACCTGCGAACGCCTGCAGCTGGCCGGCAACATCACCCTGGCCCCCGAGGGAATCAACCTGAGCCTGTCGGGTCCGGAAGACGGCATCGGCCAAGTCGAACGGCTTCTCTTGGACGAAAGCCCGTTCAAGCAACTCCAGTTCCGGCGCAGCCGCATCACCGTCTCACCTTTCTCCAAGCTGATCGTCCGTTCCCGCCCTTCCCTCCTGCCTCTCCAGGTGGACACTCCAGTCGCCCGCCGCCGGCCGGGCGCTCACCTGCCGCCGCAACAGTTATGCCAATGGCTGGACGAGGGTCGCCCACTTCGACTGCTGGACGTGCGCAACGTCTACGAGACGCACCTGGGGCAGTTTGCCGCCGCCGAAACCCTGCCCTTGCATCAGTTCCGTGATTTCCAGGAAGCAGCTCGCGGCTTGGAGCCAGACACGAGACCCATCGTGACCTACTGCACGGGCGGCATCCGCTGTGAACTGGCCAGCGCCTGGCTGCGCGAGCAGGGGCATCCGGAAGTCTGGCAGTTGTCCGGAGGCATCCTGAACTATTTCGAGCAATGCGGCGGCCGCCACTGGCAAGGGGAATGCTTTGTCTTTGACGACCGTCTGGCCGTGGATCCCCAGCTGCACGCCACCTACCCCCAGCTATGCCGCACCTGCCAGAAGCCCCTTTCGGAAATGAGGCTCGGCCGCTGCGCGGAATGCGGAGATCCCAGGCTTGATGCTCACTGACATCTGCTGCAACCTGACCCACGAGTCGTTCGCAAACGATCAGGAAGAGGTCCTGCAGCGGGCCCGGGAAGCTGGCGTCACCCGGTTTCTTCTGGCCGGCGCGGACCTTGCCGAGAGCCGGGCGTGCGTTTCGACCGCGCAGCGCTACCCCGACTGCTGGGCGGCAGTCGGCGTACATCCGCATCAGGCGCGTGAATGGGGCTCCGACAGCGCCGAAATCCTGCGTGGCCTCCAGCAAGACCCCAAAGTCATCGCCATCGGCGAGTGCGGGCTGGACTACTACCGGGACCTGTCGCCTCGCAAAACACAGATTGCCGTTTTCTCGGAACAACTGGAACTGGCAGGCGAATTGGGTCTGCCCGTGCTCATGCACAACCGCGATGCGGACGAGGATTTCCTGCAGGTTTTCGATAACGTGGCCAGCCGCCCACCGCGCGCCGTCCTGCATTGCTTCACTGGAGAACGGTCTTTGCTGCACGCCTGTCTTGAGCGCGGCATATACATCGGCGTCACCGGCTGGTTCTGCGACGAGCGCCGAGGACAGTCGCTCAGAGACCTGATCGGAGAGATTCCATTGGACCGCCTGATGATTGAAACGGATGCGCCCTATCTATTGCCCCGCACGCTGCGCCCGCGCCCCCGAACTCGCCGCAATGAGCCCATGTGGCTGCCCCATATCGCCGAACAGATCGCTGAGGCCCGGGGCCTGAGCCTGGACGAATTCGCCCGCCATACGCAGGCGTGCGCACAGGAATTCTTTTCTTTTTCGGGCTGACTGGGCTGCCCTACAAGCCGCCTCGCACTGCAAGACGCGGGAATACTTGGTTTAAAATGGGCTTTTTCCATTGCTCCTAGCCTCATGGAACACTACTCCGCTTTTGCTCCCGGCATCGGGGCCTGCGCCGAGCAGGCGACCGTCTACGCTCCTTGGGACCGCTCGCCCATTGGCACCGTCGACATCGTCAACAGCCAGCAGGCCGACCAGGTTCTAGCGACTGCCTTTGCGATCTACCAGGACAAGTCGCGCTGGCTGCCGCCCGCGAAACGCATCGAGGTGCTGGAGAAAACCGCGCAGTTGATGGCTGCGCGCAGCGAAGAACTGGCCGTGGAAGCAGCCCGCGAAGGCGGCAAGCCCTTGCCGGATTCCAAGGTCGAAGTGGCCCGGGCAATCGACGGCATGCACAGTTGCGTGGAAATCATGCGCACCGAGGCAGGCCAGGAAATCCCGATGAACCTGAATGCCGCGTCGGCCCACCACATGGCACTGACCCGCAAGTATCCGATCGGCGTGGTGCTGGCATTCTCCGCATTCAACCACCCGCTCAATTTGATCGTGCACCAGGTCGGCCCCGCCCTCGCTTCCGGATGCCCCGCCATCATCAAGCCGGCACTCGATACGCCCCTGTCGTGCATGCGCTTCGTCGAAATGCTGCATCAGGCCGGGCTTCCCGAAGGCTACGTGCAGGCCATCAACCTGGGCGATCACGCGGTCGCCGGGCAAATGGTCGGAGATCCCCGGGTGGCGTTTTTCAGTTTCATCGGAAGCGGCGACGTCGGCTGGATGTTGCGCTCGAAGCTGGCGCCCGGCGCGCGCTGCGCGCTGGAGCACGGCGGCATCGCCCCGGTCATCGTGGCGGCGGATGCCGATATCGACGACGCCCTGCCCCTGATGGCCAAGGGCGGGTTCTACCATGCCGGACAGGTCTGCGTATCGGTCCAGCGAGTCTACGCCGACCAGAGCATCGCCCAGCGCATTGCCGAAGGGCTGGCCGAACTGGGCAACAACATGAAAGTGGGCGATCCGACCGAAGCCGACACGGAAATCGGCCCCCTGATCCGGCCGGCGGAAGTGGACCGGGTCGAAGCCTGGGTCCAGGAAGCCGTGGACGCGGGAGCGCAACTCGTCAGCGGAGGCCAGCGACTGTCGGACACCGCCTACCAGCCGACCGTGCTGCTGAACCCTCCGGCCGATGCCAAGGTCAGCGCCCACGAGGTGTTTGGACCGGTGATCTGCGTGTACGGCTTCGACGACATCGACGCCGCCATCGCGCAGGCGAACGACGGACCGTATTCGTTCCAGGCCGCCGTATTCAGCCAGAACATCGACACCGCCCTGCACTGCTACCACCAGTTGGAAGCCGCCGCGGTGATGATCAACAACCACACCGCGTTCCGGGTCGACTGGATGCCTTTTGCCGGCCTCAAGCAGTCCGGCCACGGCGTGGGCGGTATCCCTTACACTTACGAGGACATGCAGGTCGACAAACTGATGGTCGTCCGCTCGCCGTCCCTCTGAGCCTGGAACCGCCAGTTCCCCTATTGCCATGCGCCTGACCGCCGCCGAATTCCGCGCCCTCCCGCACAAGGCCGTCACCTTGCTCGGCATGTCCGGCGTGGGCAAGACCCGGCTTTCCGAGCGGCTGGACAAGACGCAGTGGTTCCACTACTCCGGGGACTACCGGATCGGCACCCGCTACCTCAGCGAGAACATCCTCGACAACCTCAAGTCGAAGATGATGGAGGTGCCGTTCCTGGCGGACCTGCTGCGCTCGGACTCCATCTACATCTCCAACAATCTCACCGTCAGCAACCTGGAGCCGGTCTCGACCTTTCTCGGCAAACCCGGAAATTCCGGGCTCGGCGGGCTGTCGCTGGAGGAATTCAAGAACCGCCTGCGGCTCCATCACGAAGCCGAAATCAAGGCCATGCAGGATGTCCCGGATTTCATCCGCAAAGGGCAGGAGATCTACGGCTATCCGCACCTCGTGAACGATGCCGGCGGCAGCCTGTGCGAACTGCAAAGGCCGGACGTGTTCGACCTGCTGGCCGAACACACCCTGATTCTGTACATCCATGCCGACGACCCGCACATCGAGGAACTCTGCAAGCGCCAGGCGAAAAGCCCCAAACCCCTCTACTATCCGGAGGCCTTCCTGGATCAGGCGATCGAGGATTTCATGGCCGAGCATAGCCTGGGCGATTTCCAAGACATCAACCCCGACGATTTCACCCGCTGGGCCTTCCCGAGGCTGTCGCGGGACCGCCTGGAGCGTTACCAGAGCATTGCCGCCGAATACGGGTACACCGTCAGCATGGACGAAGTCAGCCGCGTGCGGAACGCCAATGATTTCGTCGACCTGATCGCCCAAGCCATCGAACGCGCGGGCTAGCCCCCATGCCCCTGCTTCGCCTGCAGGACCTGCCCAGCCTGGACCGGATTGCTGAACAAGGCGCCCGGGTTGCCGAGCAGACCCCGGAACATGCCACCCGTTTGAATGTCGGCCTGCTCAACATGATGCCGGACCGCGCGCTGGCCGCGACCGAGCGACAGTTTCTGCGACTTCTGGACAGCCACGATGAACGTTTCTGCGCCGTGCATCCCTTCACGATCGAGGGTATCCCCCGCGAGGAAGGAGGCCGCGAGCATCTCCAGCAGTACTACCGGGACTGCGCGGAGATCGGCAACACGGGCCTAGACGCTTTGATTATTACCGGAGCCAACGTCACCAAGCCCGACCTGACGAGCGAGCCCTTTTGGGACGGTCTGGCCACCGTGCTGAAACAGGCCGACGATCGCCGCCTGCCGGTGGTCTGCTCCTGCCTTGCCGCACATGCTTCCGCCTTGATCTTTCATGGCGTCGCCCGCCGCCACCTGCCGCACAAGCGTTGGGGCATTTTCGATCATTCGGTCTGCGAACCCGACCACCCCCTGGTCGCCAATCTTCCGGGCCATTTCGAGATGCCGCATTCACGCTTCAATGATGTCCCGGAAGAGAACCTTCGGGAACGCGGCGTGCAGGTTCTGGTTACGGGACCCGTGCCCGGCGTACAGATGGCCGTGGAGCCGGACGGTCGCCGGCTCTATTTCCAGGGGCACCCCGAGTACGAAGCCGTCAGCCTACTGAAGGAGTACAAGCGCGAGGTTCTGCGCTACTTGAACAAAGAGCGCGAGGGCTACCCGCCCCTGCCAGACAACACGTTCAGCGATCCTGCAGCCGACCTTGCGGGAGCCTTTCGTGAGGATGCCCTGCCGAGAAGCGGAGATGCGGGGTTGATCGAGGAATTTCCGGAGGAAGCGCTTGCATGTGAGATGCGCCACTCATGGAAGGATGTCTCCCGGCAACTGTTTTACAACTGGTTGGGCTCCATCGGGTAACGCATTTAGAGCACAAGCCTTCCGGTCAGATCCCGAGCCCCCATCGGCCAATCTGATGCAGCCCGCTCTGCAGGAAATACAGCCCGAACAAGGCCACCATGGGGGACAAGTCCAGTATTCCCGTATCCGGCAGCACCCCGCGAATCCGCATGAGCATCGGGGTCGTCAGGCTGCGCACCAAGCTTAGGAACTGATCCGCGCCAGCCGACAGCCGCACCCAGCTGGCAATGACCACCACGATCAGGGAGATCAGGTAGATGTTCAGCATCATCCCGACGATCTGGGTCAACGCGAACAGCACCAGGCCCAGGACCGAAACCCCTATTTCCATGGCCCCACCGATGTAGAGGCTGATTAATTTCAGAACCAATGCGATCGCAAGCAAGGCGAGGTCCCAACCCCGGGCCGACGGCACGACGCGTCGAACCGGCTGGTACACCGGATCGGTCACCCGCGCCAGCACCTGCGAGATCGGGTTGTAAAAGTCCGCTTGGTGAAACGTGAGCAGCAACCGAATTAGGATCCCGTACAGATACAGAGTCAACAGGAATTGGATCAGGTCTTCCATCAGGCCCGGCCGTTTTCGTCGCCCAGTTCCTCGGCCCGTCGGCGCGCGGCCTCAAGCGCATCGAGAATCAAGGCCTCAAAACCTGCCCCTTCCAGCACGTTCAGGGCGGCTGCGGTTGTCCCGCCCTTGGACGTCACCTTTCGGCAAAGCTCCTGCAGGGAGTCCTCCGAGGCACTCGCCAGTTCCTGGGCTCCACGAGCCGTCTCCAGCACCAGCAGGCGAGCCTGCACTTCGTCGAGCCCCATACGGCATGCCCCCTCGATCATCGCCTGCATGAACAGGAAGAAATAGGCGGGCCCGCTACCCGAAACCGCAGTCGCAGCATCCATCAGGGCCTCGTCCTGCACCCAGAGAACCTTCCCGACGCTCTCCATGATTCTGCCCGCAAGCGCACGCTGGGCATCGGAAACATCCTCCCGCGCATACAAGGCGCTCATCCCGGCACCGACCAATGCCGGCGTGTTCGGCATGACGCGCACCACCGGGCAATGCCCCCCTGTCCAACGTGCCAGGTCGTCCGCGCGCACACCGGCCGCAATGGTGATTAGCAATGGATTATCCGTCACCATCCAGGGCGCCAGTTCAGTGGCGGTCGTCGGCAACTTGTCGGGCTTGGTCGCGAACAGCACGATATCCGCGGAAGCCCGGGAGTAG
Organism: uncultured candidatus Poriferisulfidus sp.; assembly: GCA_965204575.1. Taxonomy (GTDB): domain Bacteria; phylum Pseudomonadota; class Gammaproteobacteria; order Poriferisulfidales; family Poriferisulfidaceae; genus Poriferisulfidus. The sequence continues at coordinate 1,284,735 of OZ241993.1, read as the reverse complement.
GCCAGCGAATTCTCGTAGTACAGCTGCATCAGGCCGAAATTGGCGGCCAGCGCCTGGTGGGACTGCGGATCGGGATCGGAGACCGTGATGTCGCCGGCTTCCCAGCCGGAACGGATCAAGCCGCCCACCAGCGAGCGGCCCATGTTGCCGCCCCCGATCAGAAGGATTCGTGCACTTTCAGGCATGTGTTCTCCGCTCGCGATGGCGGCAAAACCTCTAAACCTCGCATTATAGGCGGCAACCTTCCTCCGGAAACACCGCCTGCGCATCGAACACCGGACCGTCCACGCACACCCGCTTCATGGCCCAACCGTTTTCACCCAACACCGGAACCGTGCAACCCGCGCACCCTCCCACCGCGCACGCCATGTATTCCTCCATGCAGACCTGGCACGGCACATCGAACTCCTGCATCAGCCGGGCCACCGCTTCCAGCATCGGCACCGGCCCGCAGGTATAGACAGCGACCCGCGCACGTTGTTCCGGGGTCTGGGTCTCAAGCCACATCCGGGCGGCCGCATCGACATAGCCGTCATAGCAACCGGCGTAACCCTGGGTGGAACACAAGCGGGAAGCGACTCCCCAGTCCTCCAGCAGGCTCATGCCCGCGATGGCACCGTCCGGCATTCCCGGGACCCGGATGGTCGAGGGGCGGCTTGCAAATGGAAAGGGAATTTCCGACCCCATCACCACCAGCGGCACGGTGTGCTCCTTGATTTCGCGAGCCAGGAACAGGATCGGCGGGATTCCAACCCCGCCTCCGATCAACAGGGGGTGATCCCGGTCCGGTTCGACCTGGAACCCCCGCCCGATCGGACCGAGCGCCGGCAGCGTCTCGCCTTCCTGAACACGCGCCAGTCCCTCCGTCCCTTTTCCGACCACCTTGTACAGCACCTCGAGCGTCCCGCGCTCCGGGTCGCTCCACAGGATGGAAAGCGGGCGGCGCATCATGAGTGGCTCGGCATGCACACCCAAGTGAACAAAACTGCCCGGCGTGGCGGATTCGGCGATCGCCGGCGCATTAATCACCAGCGCGTGCTGATCCGCTTCCAGATGGCGCACCTGGACGACCTGGGCGTCAAGGCTGTGGATGACGTTGCGGAATTCCTCCATTACGCCTCTCCTTCCCGCTCGTAGACGATGCGGCCGCCGCAAATGGTCGCCTGCACCCGGTCATGGAACTGCCAGCCGTCGAACGGCGTGTTCCGTCCCGCACTCAGCATTGCTTCCACGTCAAAAGTCCAAGGGTTGTCCAGCCGCACCACGCAAAGATCCGCCGGTGCTCCGACAGCCAACGTCCCCGTGTTGCGCCCCAGGATCTCGGCCGGGCCTGCCGTCAGCCGTTCCACCGCGGTCGCCCGCGTGAGGATCTCCTCGGTCACCAACTCCATGGTCAGCGGCAACAACGTCTCAATCCCCGAGATGCCGGGCCGGGCCTCGGGAAACGGCGCCATCTTCGAATCCGGGTCCAGCGGCTGGTGATCCGAGCAAATCGCCTGGATCACTCCATCCCGTACGCCTTCGCGCAGACGCTGCCGGTCATGTTCGGTGCGCAGGGGCGGGCTGACCAGCGCATTGACCTCGAACCCTTCCACGGCCTCTTCCGTCAGGAACAACTGATGCACCGCCACATCCGCCGTCACCGGCAATCCCGCCTGCCGCCCGATTTCCAGCATGTCCACCGCCTGCGCACAGGAAAGGCGGCAGAAGTGGACCCGCGCGCCGGTATCCTGCACCAAGGCCGTCATCTGTGCCAGGGCGGCGGTTTCCGCCGCCGGCAGGATCCCCGGCAGACCCAGCCGGGCCGCAAAAGTGCCTTCATGCGCGCAGCCCTGGCCCGCCAAGGCATGATCCAGAGGGTGGTAGAACAGGGTCAGGTCCTGGCTCGCCGCATACTCCATGGCCCGGCACAGCACCAGCAGGTTGGCGTAGGGCCGCGTCCCGTTGCTGACCCCGACACAGCCCGCTTCGCGCAGCGCACCCAGACTGGCCAGCTGGGTGTCTCCCAGCCCGTGCATGGCCGCGCCCAAGGTTTCCAGCCGAGCGAAACCGGCCTGTTGCGCCTGCTCCATCAGCAGCCGCACTGCTGCCGGCGAGTCCGGGATCGGCTGCGTCTCGGCCACCGAGCAGACCGTGGTCACGCCGCCCGCCACCGCGGCCCGGGTCTCGCTTTCCACGCTGGCGCGCTGCTCGCCCATCGGGTTGAGGCAGACCGCAAGATCCACCGCGCCCGGCATCACCAGGCAGCCTTGGGCATCCACGACCTGTTCCGCCTCGAACTCTTCCGTCGCCGTCCCCAGCCCGACGATCTTCCCGCGGGCACAGAACACGTCGCGCACCGCATCCGTCCCGCCGGCCGGGTCGAGAACGTATCCTCCGCGTACCGCCAGGCGCATTACCAGGCATGCCTCCGCATCGCCATGGACAGGATCGCCATGCGCACCGCAATCCCGTTCCGGACCTGTTTCAGGATTACCGAGCGAGGCCCATCCACCACGGCCGACTCGATTTCCACCCCGCGGTTGACGGGACCCGGATGCATCACGATCCCGTCCTCCGCCAGCAACTCCACCCGTGCCCGGGTCAAGCCGTAAAACCGGTAATATTCAGCCTCGCTCGGCACGAAACTGCCGTGCATCCGCTCCTTCTGCAGGCGCAGCATGATCACCGCCTGCGCCCCGGCCAAGCCTTCCTCCATGGACTTGAACGGAATCACACCCAAGCTGGTCGCCTCGCGCGGCAGCAGGGTCCGCGGCGCGATCACCCGGATCTCGCCGACCCCCAAGGTGCGCAAGGCCTGAATCTCGGAGCGCGCCACCCGCGAATGCAGGATGTCGCCGACGATCACGACCGCGATGGCGCTGAAATCCGGGAAATGCTGGCGCAAGGTAAACATGTCGAGCATGGCCTGGGTCGGGTGCGCATGCCGGCCGTCACCCGCATTGATGACGCTGATGTGCTCGGCGACGTGGCGGACGATGAAATGCGCCGCGCCGCTCTGGTGATGGCGGACCACGAACATGTCGCAGTGCATCGCCTCGAGGTTGCGCAGGGTGTCCAGCAGGCTCTCGCCCTTGGTCGTGGCGGCGGTGGCCATGTCCAGGTTGAGCACGTCGGCGGACAGGCGTTTGGCCGCGAGTTCGAACGTGGTGCGGGTGCGGGTGCTCGCCTCGAAGAACAGGTTGACGATGGTCTTGCCGCGGAGCAGCGGAACCTTCCGCGCCGTCTGGTCCGAAGCCGTATGGAACGACTCTGCGGTACTCAGGATCTCTTCCAGGAGCGCCACCGGCAATCCCTCGATGGTCAGGAAGTGGCGCAAGCGCCCTTCCCCGTCCAACTGATACTGCGCCGCAGGCGGCAACCGAAACAGTGTCGGCTGGGTCGAACTCACCGGCCGGGCTCTTCCAGCAACGAGTCGTTGGGCCGCGTAATCACCAGTTCCATGGGCTCCGGGCCCTGAAGCTTGACCCGGTCTTCCGGGCCCAGTTCCAAGCGCATTCCAGCCAGGTCCGGCGCCACCGGAATCTCCCGCCCCGGCCGCTCCACCAGCACCGCCAGCGAAACCGAGGCCGGACGGCCGTATTCGAACAGTTCGTTGAGTGCCGCGCGGGTCGTCCGGCCGGTGAACAGCACGTCGTCGATCAACAGGACATGCCGGTCGTCCAGCGACGCCGGCATGCGGACCGGCTTCAGCGGCCGCACCCCGGTGCGGGCGACATCGTCGCGGTGGTAACTGACGTCCAGCATGCCCAGCGGCTCGGCGACCGCACAGTGCGCGTGCAGCGCCTCGGCCACCCACACGCCGCCGGTGTGGATGCCGACGAAAACCGGCAAACCGATTCCGCGGGTGGTCAGAAAGGATTTAACAGAATCGCCGAGATGGGCGAGTACGGCACCGACGTCAACCCTCTCGTGCGATGACATGCTGCTCCGACAGCCAGGCATTCAGGATATAGGCGGCGGCCATCTTATCAGTTTCACCCCGCGCGAGCTTTTTCCGGGCCCCCTCCTGGCGCTGTGCGCGCAACTCGGCGCGGGCGCACTCGGAAGAGTAATCCTCGTTGACCCGGGCCACCGGCAATTCGTAGCGGGACCCCAATTCGGTGCAGAACCGGCGCAGCGCGCGGGGCAAGCGGTCGCCGGACCCGGTCTGCGCCTCCGGCTCGCCCACCACCAGCACGCTCGGGCGCCAGGTCTGGATCAAGCGGTCGATCTCCGGCCAGTCGACGGCACCGTCGCGGTTGGCGACCACGTCCAGCCCGCGGGCGGTCGCGACCTCCAGGGAGCCCACCGCCACGCCAATCCGGGCCAATCCAAAATCAAATCCCAAGGCCACCTTATACGCGTCAGGCATGCCCGCTTCCGAAATACAGGGACGACTCCTCCAGGCCCAACTGCTCGAGCGCCTTGCCCCAGCGGCGCTCCGGGGGCAGGTCGAACAGCAACTCCGGCGACGGCGAGGTCAGCCACCACGAGCCGGTATCCACTTCCTGCTCCAGCTGCCCGGGGGACCAACCGGAATAGCCCATCGTCACCAGCAGGTTCTCCGGTCCCTTGCCGACCGCGCAGTGCTCCAGCAGGGAACGGGACGCCGTGACCCGGACCCGGTCGTCGATCTCCGCGCTGTCCAACATTTCGTAGGTTCCCGAGTACAGCCCGAAACCCAGGTTCGGCTGCACCGGGCCGCCGAGGAAGACCGGCCGGGCGAGGTCCTGCTTCGACTCCGGCGTAATCTTCATATCGACGAGCAGATCGTGCAGCGTCATTTCCGAGGGATGGTTCACGATGAAACCCATCGCGCCCTTCTCTTCCTCGTGCTCGCAAACCAGGATCAGGGAACGCTGGAACATCGAATCCTGCAGATCCGGGGCCGCCACCAGCATCCGGCCGCGCAAGGTCTTCATGGGCGGGGCGGCTCCGCGGCGTACAGCCCGACCGACTCCCCGAACAACCAGCGGCGGCTGATCTGCAACTGGTCGCGGTGCCGGCGAAGTTCCTCGGAAAACGGCGCGTGCGGCTGCGATTTCATCACGATCCTGCGGGCGGCATCGGCCAGAGGCTTCGGTCCCGGTTCGGCTTCGAACTGCCGAACCCCGCCCTGCGCATTCACCACCACATGCACGACGACCTCTCCATCAAGACCCTGCACCATGCCGCCCCCCAAGTGTTCCGTGCGTTCCACCCACTGGCGCACATATTCCTGTTCGAGAGTATACGCCTCCGGCATCTTTCCATCCAGACCTCTCGCCGAAGTCGGGACGGGTGTCGGGGAAGAAGGCCACGGTGATCCCTCTCCAGCCTCCGCCACGGAGGCCGACCGGCCCGTGCCTTCGACCCAGAACACCTCGAAATCCAGTTTCGCTCCCGGCTGTGCGGACGAAAACGTCACGCCCAATACCAGCATGCCGTGGAACGCCAGCGCCAGGAACAGGCAGAATGCCAAACGTTCGGAATCGGGAACCGCGGGCAACAGCGGCGGCATGGGGGTCAGGTCTCCAGCCAGTGGTCGGCCACGGCATCCCAGAAGCGCATCGCCACCGCCTGCCCGGTGTGCGCCTCCACCTCCCGGATGCAGGTCGGCGACGTGATGTTGATTTCGGTCAGCCATCCCCCGACCACGTCCGCGCCGGCAAAGCAGACCCCGGCGTCCCGCAGGGGCGCCCCGAGGCGGTCGGCGATCTCGCGGTCGCGGTCATTGGCGGGCTCGACCCGCAGGGTCCCGCCCTGGGCGAGGTTGGCGCGGAATTCACCGGCCTTGGGAATGCGCACGGCGACGTCCGGGATCAACTCGCCGTCGATCAGCAGCAGGCGGCGGTCCCCTTCCGTGACTTCGGGAAGAAAGCGCTGCGCCATCACCGGCACGGTCCCCTGGTGCGTGACGGACTCGATGATGGAAGCCAGGTCGGCATCATCACGGCGCAAGCGGTACACCAAAGCTCCTCCCATACGGTCGAGTGGCTTGATGACCATCTCATTGTACTCCGCGAGGAACCCCTCCAGGTCGTCCCGGCGCGCGCTCACCAGCAACGGCGGCGCCAAGTCGGCGAACTGCACGATGGAGAGTTTTTCGTTCATGTTGCGCAGCGTCTCCGGGGCATTGAGCACGCAGACGCCTGCGGCGCGAACCTGGTCCAGCAACCAGGTGGCGGCGATGTACGCCATATCGACCGGCGGGTCCTTGCGCATCAGCACCACGTCGAACTCCGTCAGTGCGACCGAGGCCTCCTCCCGGACCTGCCACCAGTCGGCCTGGTCGGCAACCTGGACCCTGCGGGCATGCGCATCCACGCCGGCCGGGCCGCCGCAGAGGTCGGAAGGGGTCGTGATGTGGATTTCGGCGCCCCGCGCCTGCGCCGCCAGCATCAGGGCGACGGTCGAATCCTTGGCGGGTTGGATCCGCTGCGGCGGATCCATGACAACGGCGACGCGGCGCAGTTCACCCACGAACCGGGCCCGACGCCTTGCGTGCCATCAGTAGCGGTAGTGCTCCGGCTTGTAGGGCCCGTCCACGCCGACGCCCAGGTATTCCGCCTGTTCCGGCGTCAGGGCGGTCAGCCGGGCGCCCAGCTTGTCCAGGTGCAGGCGCGCCACCTCTTCGTCCTTGTCCTTCGGCAGGGTATGCACGCCGAGTTCGTAGTCGTCCGGACGCTGCCACAGTTCGATCTGGGCCAGTATCTGGTTGGCGAACGAGCAGGACATCACGAAACTGGGATGCCCGGTGGCGCAACCCAGGTTGACCAGCCGCCCCTTGGCCAGCACGATCAGGCGCTTGCCGTCGGGGAACGTCACGTGGTCGACCTGCGGCTTGATCTCTTCCCAGGCGTAATTGTCCAGCGATGCGATATCGATCTCGTTGTCGAAGTGCCCGATGTTGCAGACGATCGCCTCGTTCTTCATCTGCCACATGTGCTCGAAGGTGATCACATGGTGACAGCCGGTCGCGGTGACGAAGATGTCGGCCTTCGGCGCAGCCTCCTCCATGGTCACCACCGGCAGGCCTTCCATCGCCGCCTGCAGCGCACAGATCGGGTCCACTTCCGTGATCCATACGATCGCGCCCTGCGCCCGCAGCGATTGGGCGCAGCCCTTTCCGACCCCGCCGTACCCCGCGACCACGCAGACCTTGCCCGCGATCATCACGTCGGTCGCCCGCTTGAGGCCGTCGAGGAGGGACTCGCGGCAACCGTAGGTGTTGTCGAACTTGGATTTGGTGACCGAGTCGTTCACGTTGATCGCCGGCACCTTCAGTTCCCCTTTCTCGTACATGGTGTACAAGCGGTTGACGCCGGTGGTCGTCTCTTCGGAGATCCCGCGCACCTGTTCGAGCAGTTGCGGGTATTCGTCGTGCATCATGCGCGTCAGGTCGCCCCCGTCGTCCAGCAGCAGGTTCGGGGTCCAGCCGTCCGGGCCCTCGATGGTCCGGCGGATGCATTCCTCGTATTCTTCCTCGGTCTCCCCCTTCCAGGCGAACACCGGAATGCCCCGGTCGGCGACCGCGGCCGCGGCATGATCCTGGGTCGAGTAGATGTTGCAGGACGACCAGCGCACTTCGGCGCCGAGCGCCACGAGGGTCTCGATCAGCACGGCGGTCTGGATCGTCATGTGCAGGCAGCCCGCAATACGGGCGCCCGCCAGCGGCTGCTTGCCCTTGTGTTTGTCGCACAGCGCGGTCAACCCGGGCATTTCGGTGCGGGCGATCGTGATCTCCTTGTGGCCCCAGGCGGCCAACCCCAAGTCGGCGACCTGGTGATCCGGGCGGAGCTGAGTGGCGGGCTCGGTCATGATTTAACTATACTCCCAGCGCGTTTCGCAGCTGATCCAGCCGTTTCGGCTCCTCATTTTCCCACGGAAATGCCTTTCTCGGGTCCCCGAAGTGTCCGTGCTTCGCCGTATCCCGATAACGAAAACCGCGCCCCTTGTCCAGCAGACCGAGCATTTTGATAATGCCGCCCGGCGACAGGTCGAAGATCTTGCCCTCCATCAAGACTTCATCCAGCCGCCGTTCGGAAACCGTGCCCGTGCCGAACGTGTCGGCCCGGACCGACACCGGCTCGGGCCATCCGATCGCATAAGCCAGTTGCACCTCGCAGCGCCGGGCGAGCCCGCTGCCGACCACATGCCGGGCCACGTAGCGCGCCGCGTAAGCGGCCGAGCGGTCCACCTTGGACGGGTCCTTGCCGGAGAATGCCCCGCCGCCGTGGCGAGCCATGCCGCCATAGGTGTCGACGATGATCTTGCGTCCGGTGACGCCGCAGTCGCCGACCGGCCCCCCGGTGACGAACCGTCCGGTCGGGTTGATCAGGACCTTGAATCTCCCCGCGCGCATTTTTTCCGGAATGACCGGATGGATGATCGTCTCGCGCACGAATTCCCGCAGGTTCTTTTGCGAGATGTCTTTGCTGTGCTGGGTGGACAGCACCACCGTCCTGACCGCGACCGGGTGCCCCTCTTCATCGTAGCGGAACGTGACCTGGCTTTTCGCGTCCGGGCGCAATATGTCTTTTCCCTCTTTCGTCTTGCGGACCCGCTCATGCTTGCGCATCAGTTCATGCGCGTAGTGGATCGGGGCCGGCATCCGGGTCCTGGTTTCATCGCACGCGAAACCGAAGATGATGCCCTGGTCTCCAGCGCCCTGCCTTTTTTTGCTGACCCCCCTGCCGATATCCAGGGACTGCATGCCGATGTGGTTGGTCACCTGGCAATCGGTCGAATCAAACCCGACCCCCAGCGCCTTGGTGTAACCAATGTCCTTGATGACGGATCGGGCAATCTGCTCGTAGTCGGGCTTTTTAAGCTCTTTGCCCGGGGCCAGCGACAGCTCGCCGGCCAGGATTACGTGTTGATCCTTGACCAGGGTTTCCACGGCAACCCGTGCATGGATATCCCGCGCCAGCGCCTCATCCAGCACCGCATCCGAGATCTGATCGCACACTTTGTCCGGGTGTCCCCGGGAAACGGCTTCGGAGGTAAAAAGGCTGTGTCGGCTCAACCGATTCGTCCCGCATGAATTTGCGCCTCATTCTACAATGAGCCCAAAAACGGGTAGAATCAGCGGCTCAAAACCCCCCAAGGAGAAATTCATGGTGACCGTCACCCTGCACGGCAACGAAATCAACCTGGAAGGAACCCTGCCGGAGATCGGCAGCACCGCGCCGGATTTCGAGTTGGTCGACCGAGACCTCAACGTCGCCACCCTCGGCACGTTCGGCGATGCCCGCAAACTGATCTCAATCCTGCCCAGTATCGACACCCCGGTCTGTGCAAAGTCTTCCGTCCAGTTCAACCAAGAGGCCCAGAAACTCGACGACAAGTCGGTGGTCTTGGTGGTTTCGTCCGACCTGCCTTTCGCCATGACCCGCTTCTGCGCCGATCAGGGCGCCGACCGCCTGATCTCCCTGTCGATGATGCGCAACCGGGACTTCGCACGCGACTACGGCGTGCTGATTGCCGACGGTCCCCTGGCCGGGATTACCGCCCGCGCCGTCGTGGTGCTGGACAGCAACAACAAGGTCCTGTACACCGAACTGGTACCCGAAATCGGAGACGAACCGGATTACGCGGAAGCGCTGGCTGCATTGCAAGGGTAAGACGACCGTCCCACGCCTGACCTTCGGGCCGGGCGCACCGGCCATCGCAAGGCCTTTCCCCCTGTTGCAAGACCCCCACAAGCATGCGGGGAAGGCGTGCCGGATTTTTGATATACTCGTAAAAGTCGAAGAGAACCCGCTTAAATTGTGGACTTGAACAAGCCTTCGGTCGAAGCCGCGCTCACCACGCTTGAGCAACAGGTCGACACATTGACCACGCTGTGCGAGCGTCTGGTCAACGCCAATCAGGTTCTGGTCAAACGTTGCGACCAGATGCAGGAACAGCAGCGCGACTGGCGCCGCAAGAACCGCCAGGCCCATACCGCCGTCGAGCAGGTGCTGGCGCAACTCAAGCCGTACAGCAGACTCCAATGAGCGCAGAATCCGAACAGGTCGGCTTCCGTCTTCTCAGGAAGACCTACGAAGTCGGCTGTCCGCCCGACCAGCGCAAATCCCTCGACGAGGCCATCAGGTTCCTGAAGGCCCAGGTGCGGAAAGTCCACGACGTCGATGCCACCGCCGGCATAGATCGCGTGGCGGTCGTCACAGCGCTGAACCTGAGCCATGAATACCTGCGGCTGTCAAAGGAAACGCCGGATCACCTGCTCGAACGCATCGATGCGCTGTCGGCACGGGTCCAGGCAGCGCTGGACCAGGTCGAAGAGGCGAACCTGACATGACGGCGACAACCCTCACGAATCTTTGGAAGTCGGTGCCTCCGCCTGCTTCACCAGGCACACCCGTGAACCTATTCCAACTGACCGGGACCCGGCGCGCAAATGCTTTTGTGCACTACCGGCGTTTTCGTCCGGGAAGCCTGCGGCATTTCCCAGGGACCCACTTGAACTTTCGGTTCAGGGTCACGTCCTGGTTCACGGCAGGCGGAGTGCACTGCCTTTCCTTCCGAACATTCTTCTCGGTGCGTAAGCACCGTTTTGCGCAAAACGGCGATTGAGCCCAAAAGCCGGTTTGTGTCACGAAACGCGCTGGAGCGGCAAACCGATGTTGTCCTCTGTGACAGCCGGCACTTCAGCGTTTCCTTTGTACCTGTCATAAAACAACCTGGAGGACCACGTGGCTGTCAAACGAAGAACGAGTAAAAAACGCAGCACGGCCAAGAAAAAGGCCCGTGCGGCGAAACCTGCTCCCAAACGGAAAGTAGCAAAGAAGAAAGCACCAGCGAAGACAGCGAAAAAGAAAACCGCGAAGAAGAAAGTCGTGAAACGCAAGGCGGCAAAAAAGAAAATAGCCAAGCGTAAGACAGTGAAGAAAAAAGTTGCCAAGAAAAAGGCCGTGAAGCGGAAGACCGCGAAGAAAAAGGTCGTCAAGCGCAAGGCCGCCAAGAAGAAGGCGGCACCGCGCAGGACGGCAAAGAAGAAAGCCGTGAAACGCAAGGCGGCAAAAAAGAAAGTGGCCAAGCGTAAGACGGCAAAGAAAAAAGTTGCCAAGAAAAAGGCCGTGAAGCGGAAGACGGCAAGGAAAAAGGCCGCCAAGAAGAAAGCGGCACCGCGCAGGACGGCGAAGAAGAAAGCCGTGAAACGCAAGGCAGCAAAAAAGAAGGTTGCCAAGCGGAAGACGGCAAGAAGGAAAAGATAAGCAGGGTGAGCCGAACCGCTTCGGTGGTTCGGCCCTCACTCCTACGGGCTTAGTCCACCCATCTCCTTGTCGTGCGTCTTCTCAGGCGCCGTGTTCCATCTGTCCCAGAAAAGTCCGGCAGGCGGCATTTCCCGTCTCCTCGTAGTACTGGTACCCCAGTGTCTCGAGGAATGAACGCAAGGCATCCATCTCGTCCTCCGGAACCTGCATGCCCACCAGCACCCGGCCGTAAGCGGAACCGTGATTCCGGTAGTGGAACAGGCTGATGTTCCAGTTTTGCCCCATGCTGGACAAAAAGTCCAACAGCGCTCCGGGCCGTTCCGGGAACTCGAACCGGTACAGAATCTCGCGCTGGTCGCTGCTGGTGTGTCCACCCACCAAGTAGCGCAGGTGCAACTTGGCCGTTTCGTTGTCGCTCAGGTCCTGCACGCTGTAGCCGCATTCCTGCAGGTGCGCCACCCAGTCCGGCTTCTCGGCTCCCGCGTCACGAAACTTGATCCCGACGAAAATCTGAGCGTCGCGGGAATCCGCATAGCGGTAGTTGAATTCGCTGATGCTGTGGTCGCCCACAGCCTCGCAGAACCTGCGGAAACTGCCGGGCTGCTCCGGAATCGTGACCGCGAAGATGCCCTCGTGGCCTTCGCCGAGTTCTGACCGCTCCGAAACATGCCGCAGGCGATCAAAGTTGATGTTGGCGCCGCTGTTGATCGCGACCAGCGTCTGGCCCGCGGTCGCACGGGACTGCACGTAGCGCTTGATTCCGGCCACCGCCAGCGCGCCCGCCGGCTCCACCAGGACCCGGGTTTCTTCGAAGATGTCCTTGATTGCCGCGCAGATCTCGTCGATGCTCACCAGAATCACCTCGTCCACGCATCCGCGCGCCAGCCGGAACGTCTCCTCGCCGACCTGGCGCACGGCCGCACCGTCCGCAAACAGGCCGACCTGCTTCAGGCACACGCGTTCATCGGCTTCCAGCGCCCGCGCCATGGACGGCGCGTCCTCCGGCTCCACCCCGACCACGCGCGTGTCCGGTGCCGCATGGCGCAGCCAAATTCCCATTCCGGCCAGCAATCCACCGCCGCCGACCGGGATGAACACCGCGTCCGGCAGGGTCGCGCATTGCTCGCAGATTTCGACCGCGATAGTCCCCTGCCCCGCGATGACGTCCGGGTCGTCGTATGGATGCACGAAGATCCGCTGTTCGGCTTCTGCCTTGTCCAGGGCATACCGGCTCGCCGCATCGTAATCATCCCCTTCCAGTACGATGTTGCCTCCCAGGGCACGCACGGCATTGACTTTGATCGGCGGCGTGGTCCGCGGCATCACAATCACGGCATCCAGGTTCAGCTTGGAGGCCGCCAGCGCCACACCCTGGGCATGGTTGCCCGCCGAAACGGCGATCACGCCGCGTGCACGCTGTTGTTCGTCCAACCCGGAAATCTTGTTGTAGGCGCCGCGCAGCTTGAACGAAAACGTGCGCTGCTGGTCCTCGCGCTTGAGCCAAACTTCGCAGCCCAGCCGTTCCGACAACTGCGGTGCCCGCTGCAGGGGCGTGCGCTCCGCGACATCGTAGACCCGGGCCCATTGAATCCGTTCCAGATAGTCCATGACACGCTGCCCTGCCCCGGCGAAAAGGCTATAATTATGGGGTCAAACGAGCATTTTATGCCAAACCCCTTCGTACAGGTCGCCACCGTATCGGAAATCCCGCCAGGACAAACCCTCCGCATCCAGCATGAACGACACGACATCCTGCTGGCCAATGTCGGCGGGACCCTGTACGCCTGCGACGACACCTGCACCCATGAAGACTCCTCCCTGTCGCTCGGCTGCCTGGACGGGGAACTGGTCAAGTGCACCCTGCACGGCAGCCGCTTCAATGTCCGCACCGGGCAACCCGTCGAGGAGCCAGCTGAAGAACCCTTGCGCACCTACCCGGTCCGAGTGGACGGGGACCGCGTGCTGATCTGCCGCTGATCCGGGGGCTGACATGGCAACCGAGTGGCTCGAAGGCACGGTCGTCGAGAACCAGCACTGGACCGACCAGCTTTACTCCTTGCACATCAAGGCGCCGGAGGTCCGGTTCACGGCCGGGCAGTTCGGCCGCCTCGCGCTCGACATCGACGGGGAGCGGATCGCCCGCCCCTACTCTTTCGTCAATCCCCCGGACGCCGAGCACCTCGAGTTCTATTCCATCATCGTGCCGGAAGGCCCGCTGTCCGCGCGACTGGAATCCCTGGCGGCCGGCGACCGGATCTGGGTTGCTTCGCAAGGCGTCGGCTTTTTCGTGCTGGACGAGGTTCCCGAAAGCGAATACCTGTGGCTGCTGGCCACCGGGACCGGCCTGGGCCCCTACCTGTCCATCCTCGGCACGCCCGGCCCCTGGGCCCGCCACCGCAAGGTCGCATTGGTGCACGCGGTTCGCTACACCCGCGAGCTCACCTACCGGGACACGATCCGGCAGTACCTGGACCGGCACCCGGAACAGCTTGTCTATGTGCCGTTCGTCAGTCGGGAAGACGACCCCGGCGCCCTGCGCGGGCGCATCCCCGCCGCCATCGAGGACGGGCGGCTGGCGGAACGCGCCGGCATGGATTTCGATCCGGCGCATGCCCAGGTCATGCTGTGCGGCAACCCGCAGATGGTCCAGGACACCTCGGCCCTGCTGAAGACAATGGGAATGGCCCGCAACCGGCGCAGCGCGCCGGGGCAAATTACGACCGAAAGTTACTGGTAGTTTGTAAGTTTGTTACGGGTTTTGGCACTTCACATTGTGGACATAAAGCAAACTCGGTGCTAATCCTCCAGCACAATCCCCTAACGCGGGTGACTTGACGGAGCCTAAAAGTTGTCAAGTTTTCCCTAACAAAATGTCCCGTAATTCGACCGCCAGAACATCGAGCACTCCGTCTCTGTCAATCCCATTCTCGTAGGCACACATTCCGATTTTTGTTTCTAGTTCATTGGTCGGAGAGAATTCTTCTTTGACGTAGTTGAAGCTGATTTCCTGAACTTCATATGGTTGCTTGCTCTTGACGCGCTCACTGAGTTTGGCGGCAGCTTTTTCTGCCCATTCGCGAGCCCCAAGTTTTGTTGATATCTCTTTCCCCAAATCCGTCAATTGAATGGGGCTGCCATTGGAGATCGAAGCAGAAGGTAAACGTCCTAAAATTTTCTTAATATCATCACGAACTTCTTGCATGAATTCATGGAATTTCTCCCTGTCAGAATTAACGTTTGCAATCCACGTTATGGTCTTATAAAGAACGGTTCCAACAGCTAAAACCGCAAGAATCATCAAGGGGTTTTCCAGCAAATATTCCACGATTCCGCCCGTTTTTTTGCAAGATTAATTCGTCTTTTAACTATACTACAACGGTACAGAAAAATGAACATTTTATTCGACAAATACGCTATTACACCTCATCATAAACATATGAAAAACAAGGAATATATGGTTTTTTATGCAAGGAGGGCCGAAAAGACTTTAGGGCTGTTTGACTCGTTGGCATTAAGCCTTCTCAGTGGTCGCCCCAACCACTCGGTTGCGAATCGTCCCGATTCCTTCCACCTCGCACTCCACCACGTCGCCCGGCTGCAGGTATTCCGGCGGCGTGCGCGCGAAGCCGACGCCGCTCGGCGTCCCCGTCGCCAGAATGTCTCCCGGCTCCAGCCACATGCCGCGCGACAAGGCCGCGATCTGCTGCGCGACGCTGAAGATCTGGTAGCGGGTGTTGGAGTGCTGTTTCTCCACGCCGTTGACCCGGCACCACAATTCCAGATCGTGCGGATCCTCGATCTCGTCGGCCGTCACGATGCACGGGCCCATCGGGCAGAAACCGGTGAGGCTCTTGCCGATGAAGAACTGCTTGTGGCGGCGCTGCAATTCGCGCGCCGAGACGTCGTTGATCACGGTGTACCCGAACACGTGGCCGTAGGCTTCCGCTTCCGGGATGCCGCGGCCGGCGCGGCCGATGACCACGCCCAGTTCGACCTCCCAGTCCAGCTTGTCCGACACCTGGGAGTCGTAGGGAATCTCTCCGAACGGCGCGTTGACGCTGTTCACCGCCTTGGTGAACACGATCGGGTATTTCGGCAGGCTCTGGTCGCGACCGAGCGAGGCGGCCGCCTCCTCGATATGGTCCGCGTAGTTCAGGCCCATGCACATGATGTTCTGCCGCGGGCGCGGGATCGGGGCCAGCAGTTCGGTCTGGTCGGCCGGGACGAACGCGTCGGCCGGCCCGGATTCAAATGCCGCGCGTACGGATTGCAGTGCCGCCTCTCCGCCCTCGATCAAGTCCAACATGGACGACGGCAGCGAGGCATCGTGCAGAACCGGCAGGAAGACCAGGTCCTCCTGCTGCACGCCGAGCCAGGTCCGGCCTTCGTATTCGACGGTGACCAGCCTCATGTCATTTCCCCTTCGCTTTCTTGATCGCCTGGTACGCCTTGGTGAACTGCTTGGTCCGTTCCGTGGCGAATTCCATGAATTCCTTCGGCAGCCCCTTGGATGCCAGCTTGTCCGGGTGGAAGTCTTTCATTTTCCGGGCGTAAGCGCGCTGCACCTCTTCCATCGGCATGGACGGCTCGACCTCCAGCACGTCATAGGCCCAGTCCAGGTTCACGGCGGCATCCGGCACGGAACCGGCGCGCCGGGCGTGCCCGAGATACTGGTCGATGATTGCCCGTACCCGGCTCTCCGGGTATCCCAGCGCCGTACAGCAGGTGTAGATGATCTGCTCTTCCGATGGAGAAAGTTCCCCATCCGCGCACGCCATCGCGACCTGGATCCCGATGAAGGTCGCGATCAGCGAGGGCTCGCTCCGGCAGGCTCCTGCCAGTTCCTGCAAGCTGCCGCCCAGGTCGAAGCCCGGCCGGGTGCCAAGGTTGAAGTAATGCATGGCATGCCCGCGTTGCTCCGGGTTCAGGCCGAACTCCTCGATGAGTTCTTCGGCACACCGGATCTCCTGTTCTGTCACCCGGCCGTCCGCCTGGGCGATGTGGCCGCTGACCAGAAACACGATGCGCGAGAAGACTTGCCGCCTCTGGATCAGTTCGTCGTCGTTGTCCCACACGCCGCCTTCGCCCGCGCTGCCGAACGTGCCCCATGTCGTCCGGCCCATCGTGAACACCGCGACCGCCGCGCCCAGGATGATGCCCCAGCCGCCGAACAGCCAGCCGCCGATCATCATGCAGGACGCCCCCCAGAACAGAGCGAACAGGCAACCGAAGAACTGCATGGCCGCCCCTAGTCCAAATGCCGCACGTAGCGGGGGTTGCCGTCCAGGGACAGGCACATCCGCGAGCCTTGCAGGCGCAGCGGCTCGTCCCGGTCTTCAAGCCACAGGGACAGGATGATCTCTCCCGACACATCCGACGGGATGCGGATCATGTCACGCTGGGTATACAGGCCGTCTTCCAAGTCCGCATGCACGACCTGGAACGGCGCGGCCGGGAGCTCGGCCGAAAGCTTCGGATCCCACATCTCAATAGACCCCGCTTGCGTCCACAAGGTACGTTGCTCGGCGTTGTCCATGATCTTCTCGATGTTCGCCTCAAGGAAACGAAGTGCCAGCCGCTGCGCATCCTGGTCGACCCGGTCGATCTGCAGGTTTCGCGGATCCAGGATGCGATAACTCACGCCTGGGCCTCGTAAGCGGCCAGATAATCCTCGAAGGACAGGGGGAATTCCCGCTCCGCTTCCTCGATGGCCTGCTGCTGCTGCCGGGACTGTTCGGCAACCCGGTCGAAGCGGGCGCGAAGTTCCGGGTCGGGCGGCCGGTTCCCGAAGAATTCCCGGTGTTCCTGCGAACGTTTCAGCACCCATTCCACGTAAGCGTCCCCGGATTCGCCCATTTGCGACACCATGCGCCCCGAAGGCGTCCGTGCCGGGTCCCGCAACTTGGCTTCCTGTACCTCCCAAGCCTGCCGGAATATCGTCTGTCCGTGCGCTTCGTCCAAAAGTTCGCAGACCGGCCGGATGTCTGCCAGCAGATCGTCCGCCCAGTCCCGCAAGGAGACCGCCTTCCCGCGCCGCAGGGTCACTTCCAGATCCCGCCCGAGGTGCGCGACCTGCTGCATGTTGTAGTCGGCGTCGGCCTGTTCGGACATGGACATTTTGGGGCTGTCGTCCAGCAAACAATACACCACCAGGGCGGTGAGGAAACGCATCGCGTCCGGCCCGATGCCGCAGGGCTCGAACGGATCGATGTCTAGCGACCGGAGCTCCAGGTATTCCACGCCCCTCTGCCGCAGGCCCCGGCTCGGTTTTTCATTGCCCTGCGGGACGCATTTGGGGCGGACCGGACTGTAGTATTCGTTTTCGATCTGCAACTGGTTGGCGTTCAACTGCAGGTACTCCCCATCGCGCCGGACGCCGATCTCCTGGTACTGGGGACACGGCGTGGCCGTTGCCTCCCGCAGGGATTCGGTATAGCCGGCCCGGCTGTTGTAGTCGGCATGCACGCCGGTGCTGGCCTCCTGGCTGTTCTGGTAGCCGATGCTGCCTTGGCGCAGTGAAGTCGCGTCAGGGCCGTAGTAGGTGCCGGGAGTGAACAGGTCGAGGCTTTCATGTTTCTGGAGGACGAAGGATCGGCAGATCGCGGGCGATGCGCCGAACAAGTACGCGATGAGCCAGCCGAACCGCAGCAGGTTGCGCAAGGCGTCGAAGTAACGCTCGGAAATCCCGCCCGGGTCGGGTTGTCCGCCGAGTTCCTGACGCCAGAATTCCGCCGGCATCGAACAGTTGAAGTGCACGCCCGAAATCACCTGCATCGAGCGGGTGTACCGATAGCCCAACCCGCGCCGGTAGATGGTCTTCATGCGGCCGGGGTTGGATTCCCCGTAGTACGCCAGCGGGATGTCTGGATCCCCGGCGATGACGCAGGGCATGCTTCCGCACCACAGCCGCTCTTCCCCCAGGTGTTCGTGAACGTAGCGATGCAGATCCTCCAGGAACGCATAGGATGCCTCCAGGGTGTCCGGTGGCGTGACCAGTTCGATCATCACCTCCGAGTAGTCCGTGGTGATGTGCGGGTGAGTCAGCGGCGACCCCAAGGCTGCGGGGTGAGATGCGTGGCTCAGGCCCGCCTCCGCGTCCACGCGCAGGGCTTCCCGTTCGAGCCCGATCCGGATGTCGCGGAAAATGTGGCGGTCGGACGACCGGCGCCATGCTTCTAGGCGTTGCTGAAAAAGGGAAGCGTTCAAAGGCATGACAGCCTTGGGGTTTTCGCGGGACCCATATGGAAAGGACGCATGACCACGTCCTTTCGTGGAGGCGGCTGAATCTCAGCCGGGTTACTTGATACGCATGGCGATCTGCATGATCACCACGGCAAGGACGGTGGCGCCGATCGCCATCCAAGCCCATCCACTCATAGCGTTCTCCTCATCTATTGGTGCGTAGGTCGGAACAGGCGACATTGTACCGCAAGAGGTGTCCGTGACTCCCCGGTCGCTTTCGCATCCGGTATAGTGGCGAAATGGAGAAACTGCAACGCAGCGAGGCCGAATGGCGAGCGGAATTAAGCACCGAGCAGTTCGCCGTATGCCGCCGCAAGGGCACCGAGCGCCCCTTCCAGGGAGACTACTGGAACTGCAAGGAAGACGGCGTGTATCTCTGCGCCTGCTGCGGGCAGCCCCTGTTCGACTCGCAGGACAAGTTCGACTCCGGGACGGGCTGGCCAAGCTTCACCCGGCCTGTCGATACACAATGCCTGGATGAGCAGACGGACTCGAGCTACGGCATGATCCGCACCGAAATCCTGTGCGCGCGTTGCGACGCGCATCTGGGCCATGTCTTTCCGGACGGCCCGGCGCCCGGCGGCCTGCGCTACTGCATCAACTCCGTCTCGCTACGGTTAAAGCCCAGAGCCGGCTAGCAAGGCCCGAAGACCGTCCCAGTCGAAATACGGCCCCGGGTCGGTCTTGCGTTCTGGTGAAACGTCGCTGTGCCCCACCACCCTCTCCGGGGTCAGCCCGGGATACGCCTCGCATAAAGCCCGGATCACTTCGGCCAGTGTTTCGACCTGCACCGTTTCGTACGGCTGCTCGTCCGTGCCTTCCAATTCGATGCCGATTGAAAAGTCGTTGCACTGCTCCCGCCCCTCGAAGCGAGATTCCCCGGCATGCCAGGCGCGTTCATGGAACGGCACGAACTGCACCAGTTCCCCGTCGCGGCGGACCAGCAGGTGCGCCGACACGCGCAGATCCTTAATTTCCCGGAAGAATGGATGGGCATCCGGGTCCAGCGTGTTCGTGAACAGGCGCTCGATGTCGTCCGAGCCGAACTCCCCCGGCGGGAGGCTGATGCCGTGAATGACCACCAAGTCGATGCCGCAACCCTCCGGCCGACCGTCACGGTTCGGCGATTCCACTTGCCGTGCCTCGCGAAGACGTCCGCTCCCGGTATCGATATGCATGCCGCTCTCAGACCTCGAATGGACACTTCAGAAGATGCGGGCCGAGTTCGGAGACCGAGCGGCATCCCAGTTGGCCCAGCGTGCGGTCGATTTCCTCGGCCAAGATCGAAAGCGCGTAGCCGGCTCCAGTCTCCCCGCCGGCCGCCAAGCCGAACAGCGTGGCGCGCCCGACCATGACCGTGTCCGCGCCCAACGCCAGCGCCTTCACGATATCCGTGCCACGCCGGAAGCCGCTGTCCACGAGAATCGCCGCCTTCCCACCCACTTGCGCTGCAATGCCGGGAAGCGCCTCGATGGACGAGATACTGCTGTCCAGTTGCCGCCCCCCATGATTGCTGACGACGAGGCCATCGCAGCCGGCCTCGACGGCCCGGACTGCATCTGCAGGGGACAAGATGCCCTTGACGATGAGTTTCCGCGGCCATTTCCTGCGCAGCCACTCCACGTCCTTCCAGGTGATGTCGGGTGCAAACAGCTTGGTCACGATTGCCACCCCTGCATCCGCGCTTTTCGCCTCCGGCGGCATGAAATCCACGATGTTCTCGAAGCGAGGGATGCCGTGCGGGACCAAGACGTCCCACACCCACCGGGGGTGCCGCGCCACATCCAGCATGTTACGCAAGGTCAGTTTCGCCGGGGCACGGTAACTGCGGCGGTCCCATTCCCGGTTCCCGAAGACGTTGGAATCCACGGTGAACACCAGTGCCTCATATCCGGCCTCTTCCGCGCGGTTCAGGATATCCTGCGTGATCTCGCGCTGGGTCATGGCGTACAACTGCATCCACAGCCGTCCATGGGCTTCCTGCGCAACTCGTTCCAGGCGGGTCGTCGAGAGCGTCCCCAGGCAGAACGGGATGCCGTGTTTCTCCGCCGCCCGCGCCAAAGCCACGTCCGCATCGCGACACAGCATGCCGTTGAGGCCGGTGGGGCAAATGGCGAGGGGGGAGTCGGATTCCCTCCCGAACAAATTGATTCGCTGGTGTCGACCGCTGGTGTCGACCAGCACGTTCGGCACGAAATGGATGTCGCGCAAGACTTCCCGGTTGCGCGTGAGAGACCTTTCGTCTTCCGCGCCACCCTCGACATACTCCATCGCGAAGTACGGCGTGCGTCGGTACGCAATCTCTCGCAGTTCCTCGACTGAACAGGCTCGCCTGTAATTCTTGCCAGAATAGAACCTTCGTTTGGGCGGCATTATCGTGACAAGCCAAGCAAATCATTCCTAAGCGTCAGATAATCATACTCCGACATTCATCTCATGCCCCCCTACTGCTAAAATGCGGTCGCCCGGCAATATAAAAACAAATCCGTGACTACCGACGTCGTCTTTACGATCTTCTTGATTTTCACGGGCGCGGCCGTTCTGGCCACCCTCTCCCTGTTTGCGCGTCAGACGATGCTGATCGCGTACATCCTGCTCGGCCTGATTGTGGGGCCGTTCGGCGCAGGGCTGGTGGCGGACACGCAAATGGTCGAGAACGTGGCGCACATCGGCATCATGTTCCTGCTGTTCCTGCTGGGCCTCAACCTGGAACCGCAGAAACTGCTGCACCTGTTCCGCAAGACCGCCGTCATCACCGGCGCCACCTCCGGGTTCTTCGCGGTGGGCGGCGGCGCGATCTGCTACGCGCTCGGCTTCTCCCTGCTCGACTGCGCCTTCATCGGCGCCGCCATGATGTTCTCCAGCACCATCATCGGACTGAAACTCCTGCCGACCACAGTCCTGCACCACCAGATCACGGGCGAACTGATGATCAGCATCCTGCTCCTGCAGGACCTGCTCGCCATCATCATCCTGATCCTGATCGAGCTGATGTCCTCCGGCGGTGGAGGAGCCGGCACCGGCGCATGGGAAATCCTCTTTGTACTCCTGAGCCTGCCCCTGCTCGCCGCATTCGCACTGCTGTTCCAGCGCTACGTGCTCACTCCGCTGTTCGCCCGTTTCGACCAGATCCAGGAATATATTTTCCTACTGGTCATCGGCTGGTGCCTGGGCGTGGCGGAACTCGCCGCCGTGCTCGGCCTGTCGGCGGAAACCGGCGCGTTCATCGCCGGGGTCGCGGTGGCCTCGAGCCCGATCGCGAAATTCGTGGCGGAAGTGCTCAAGCCCCTGCGCGACTTCTTCCTGGTCATTTTCTTCTTCGCCGTCGGCGCCGGATACAACTGGCACATCCTGATGGACGTGCTGATCCCGGCGGTGCTGTTGACCGCGTTCGTGATGGCCAGCAAGCCTTGGATGTTCCGCGCCCTGCTGGTCCGGGCAGGGGAGAAGACGAAGCGCGCCCACGCGGTCGGCGTGCGACTGGCGAACGTCAGCGAGTTCTCCCTGCTGATCGCGGTGCTGGCGCTGGCCGGCGGCGTCATCAGCGAGAACGCCTCCTACGTCATCCAGACCACCACCCTGTTCACGTTCATCATCTCTTCCTACTGGATTGTCATGTTCTATCCGTCGCCGATGGCCGTGTCGGACGAACTGCGCCAGTTGTAGCGCATCCCGCCCCATCGTGACCACGCGCCGCAACGCCTTCTATGCCCAGTCCGGCGGGCCGACCTCGGTCATCAACGCCTCGGCCTGCGGCGTGATCGAGACGGCCCGGGCGAACCGCTCGCGCATCGGCCGGGTCTATGCCGGGCGCAACGGCATCCTCGGCGCACTGACCGAGGATCTGATCGACACCCACCGCGAAACCGCCCGCACCATCGCCGCACTGCGCCACACCCCCGGCGCCGCATTCGGCTCCTGCCGCTACAAGCTCAAGGGACTGGAGGAGAACCAGGCCCAGTACGAACGCCTGATCGAGGTGTTCAGCGCGCACGACATCGGCTACTTCTTCTACAACGGCGGCGGGGACTCGCAGGACACCGCGTGGAAGGTCTCCCAGCTCGCCGACCGGCTCGGCTACCCCATCCGCTGCATCGGCATCCCGAAGACCGTCGACAACGACCTGCCGGTCACCGACAACTGCCCGGGGTTCGGCTCGGTCGCGAAGTACGTGGCCACTTCGATCCGTGAAGCAGGACTGGACGTCGCCTGCATGGCGGCTACGTCGACCAAGGTCTTCATCCTGGAGGTGATGGGGCGTCACGCGGGTTGGATCGCCGCGGCCGGCGGCCTGGCCTCGCGATCTCCCTCCGAGCCTCCGCACCTGATCCTGTTTCCGGAGATCCCGTTCAACCCCGAAGTCTTTCTGGCCCGGGTCGACCATTGCGTCAAGCGTTTCGGGTATTGCGCCATCGTCGCCTCCGAAGGCGTGCGCACCAAGGACGGGAAGTTCCTGGCCGAAGCCGGCACCCGGGACGTGTTCGGCCATGCGCAGCTCGGCGGGAACGCCGTGATCCTCGCGCAGATGGTCAAGGAGAAACTGGGCTACAAGTACCACTGGGCCGTGGCCGATTACCTGCAGCGCTCAGCCCGTCACATCGCCTCGAAGACCGACCTGAGGCAGGCCTATGCGGTCGGCCGCGCCGCGGTCCGATTCGCCTTGGCCGGACAAACCGCGATCATGCCCACCATCGTGCGCACCTCCAACAGGCCGTACCGCTGGAAGATCGGGCAGGTCGCCCTGTCCCGGGTGGCCAACCGCGAACGGAAGATGCCGCGCAGCTACATCAGCCGCAACGGTTTCCGCATCACCGGCCGATGCCGGACCTACCTGGCGCCACTGGTCCGGGGCGAGAGCCCTCCCCCGTTCAAGGGCGGATTGCCGGAATATGCGACCCTGAAAAACATCGCGGTACCGAAGAAACTGCTGCCTTTCTCCGTATGACGCCGGAGGAGCCCGAGCCGGAATCCCCGGGCCTCGCTCCCGATTCGCTGTACGCCGCGCCCCGCGATGCGGAGCGATTCCGCTTCGATGCGGAGGTTGCCGATGTCTTCCAAGACATGGTCGAACGCTCGGTCCCGGGATACGCCAGCCTCGTCCACGGCACCGCCGTGCTGGGCGGGAGGTACGCGCAGGCCGGCGCGACCTGCTACGACCTGGGTTGTTCCCTTGGCACCGTAACGCGTGCGCTGAGTACGCGGCTGGGTACGACGCATCCGATACTGGCCATCGATTCATCGCCGGACATGATTGCGCGTTGCCCCCACGTGTCCGGCTTGCCCGTGCGGTACCGCTGCGCAGATATCCGGAAAGTCGAACTGGAATCGGCCGACGTGGTCGTCCTCAGCCTGACCCTGCAATTCCTGCCGCCGGAAGACCGTTTGCCATTGCTGCAGCGGGTCGCCCGAGCCCTGCGCCCGGGCGGGGCATTGATCCTGACCGAAAAAATCCGGTTCGACGAACCGGCGGAAAGTCTCGTCCAGAAGCGGTACGAGGACTTCAAGCGCGCCCAGGGCTACAGCGAACTGGAAATCAGCCAGAAACGCACCGCCCTGGAGCGGGTGCTGGTGCGCGACTCGCTGCCCGCCCACCGCGAACGCCTGGCGGCAGCCGGATTCGATCCCGTTACCGTATGGTTCCAATGCCTTCACTTCACCTCCATGCTGGCCATACGCCGGAACGCGACGCCGGACTGACCGAGCTCCTGCAGTCGTGTGATCTGGGCGAATGGCTGGATCTCTCCGCACAGCGGTGGGCACATCCGGAACACGGGGATTTCCCGCGCTGGCAAGCGGCCGTCCACGCCCTGCCCCGGTGCCAGGCCCGGCATGTCGAACTGAATGCCGACCAGCCGGAGATCGGCGCGCCGGAAGAGATGGATGCCGAACAGCAGGCCGGCCTGGCCTCCGGGCTTCGGGAACTCGTGCCCTGGCGCAAGGGCCCCTTTTCCGTGTTCGGCGTCTCCGTCGATGCGGAATGGCGGAGTTTCATGAAATGGAACCGCGTCCTTCCCCATATTTCCGGTCTGGAGGGACGCCGGATCCTGGATGTGGGGAGCGGCAACGGCTACTACCTGCTGCGTATGGTCGGACTCGGTGCCCGCCTTGCCCTGGGCGTGGATTCGAACTGGCTCGCGAACTGGCAGTTCGCCGCGTTGACACGCTTTTTGCCGCCTAAGCTTCCCGCCTGGATGATCCCGGCCCGGTTCGAGGACCTGCCCGAGGGCCCGTTCGACAGCATCTTCTCGATGGGCGTGCTGCATCACCGGCGGGATCCCCGGGAACACCTGCAGCAACTCCGCCGGTATCTGGAACCGGGCGGCGAACTGGTGCTCGAGACGCTGGTCAGCGAGGAAACGCCCGCGTCCGGCATGCTCCCGATCGAGGGGCGCTACGCCAATATGCGCAACGTCTGGGCCCTGCTGCACCCCGACCACATCCTTCGACTGCTGGACGAAGCCGGCTTCCAGTCTCCCCGCTGCGCGAACCGGGCCGCAACCACGGTCGAAGAGCAACGCACGACTGACTGGATGCCGTTCCATTCACTCCAGGACTCTCTGAATCCGGAGGATTCGACCCGTACCGTCGAGGGGTTTCCAGCCCCGGAGAGGGCGATTTTCACCGCGTTCACGTAGCCGCGAGGAACAGTCGCTATAATTGCTGGCACTTGTCATTCTCTGATTTTCGATGCGTAAATCTTCCGGGTGATCGCGAGGGACAACATTATGTATTCGACCCTGATTGAGACGGCGCAGTTAGCGGACCTGCTTGGGACACCCGAGTTGGTCGTGCTGGATTGCCGCTTCAACCTCAAGCGTCCGGAGGCCGGCCGCGAGGCGTGGCGGGAAAGTCACGTCCCAGGCGCGCACTATGCGCATCTTGACGACGACATGGCTTCCCATGCTAACGAAAACAGCGGCCGGCACCCGCTGCCCGCCATCGACGCATTTGCAGCCCGGCTTGGAGCCTGGGGCATCCAGGCGGATTCACAGGTCGTGGTCTACGACGACATGGGCGGGGCGATCGCCGGACGAATGTGGTGGCTGCTGCGCTGGTCCGGGCATTCGAACGCCGCCCTGCTCAACGGCGGCTGGCCCAAGTGGATGCGTGAAGGCCGTCCGGTGTCGGACGAGATACCGCCTGAGTCGGAAACTCCCTATGCTGCCTCACCGCAGGAAGACCTGTGGCTGACCACCGAGGCCGTGGTGGACTCCCTGGACCAGGATCGGGTTCAACTCATCGACGCACGCGCACCCGAGCGGTTTTCCGGGCAGTACGAGCCACTTGATGCCGTAGGCGGGCACATCCCCGGCTCCCGGAACCTGCCGTTCCAGGAAAATCTTGACGAAAACGGATGTTTCAAACCGCTGGAAGCCCTGCGCCAGCGGTTTGAACCGCTGGCCGACGATCCCCGGCCCGTCTGTCACTCATGCGGTTCCG
Organism: uncultured candidatus Poriferisulfidus sp.; assembly: GCA_965204575.1. Classification (GTDB taxonomy): domain Bacteria; phylum Pseudomonadota; class Gammaproteobacteria; order Poriferisulfidales; family Poriferisulfidaceae; genus Poriferisulfidus. Next base: position 1,258,870 of record OZ241993.1, on the reverse strand, counting down.
GCGTCACCGCCTGTCACAACTTCCTGGCCATGGCGCATGCCGGGCTGGAACCGGGCCGGCTATACGTCGGCTCGTGGAGCGAATGGATTCGGGACCCTGCACGTCCCATCGCCACCGGAAACACCTGATACGGGAGACCCCATGTACGCCAAACCCCTCTACTGCCCGCAGTGCGGCGCCGGCAGCCTCGAATACCGGATTCCGCCCGGCGACACCAAACGCCGGAACGTGTGCGGGCGCTGCGGCTACATCATCTACCAAAATCCGTTGATGGTCGCCGGTGCCATTCTGGAATGGGAGGGGAAAATCCTGTTGTGCAAGCGCGCCATTAAACCCAAGTTCGGATTGTGGACGCTCCCCGCCGGCTTCATGGAAAACCATGAGACGGTCGAGGAATGCGCCCGCCGCGAGTGCATGGAGGAAGCCAATGCGGCAATCGAGGACATCCAGCTGTTCTCCATGTACAGCCTCCCGCATATTTCGCAGATCTACTCCATGTATTGCGGGACGCTGGTCGGCGGCAAGGCGGAGCCCGGCCCGGAATCCTCCCAGACCGAACTGGTCGCACCAGACGAAATCCCCTGGGACGCCATCGCCTTCGACGTCATCCGGGCGAACCTTGAACTGTACTTGGAACACGGGCCCGGCAACGGCCGGGTGCATACCGGAACCATCGCGCCCCATCCAGGGGCCGGAGCCCAGGCCGAGAACAGCGCATGAGTGCGCGCCGCCTGCTCGCCATCATCGAGCTGGGCGGCTACCCCGATTTCACGCCGTTGTACCGGCAACTGGATTTTTCGGTCGAGGTCTGCGCGTCCATGCGCAAGGCACTAGCCAGCATCAAGCGGCAGCCTCCCGACGTCATCGTCTGCGAATTCAATTTCCAGTCCGACTTCCGCGACCGCACCAGCAGCCTGGAGTCAATGATCGCGCTGGTTCAAAGAACCCCCGGAATCCAGACCCTGGTCATCATGGAACCCGAGCACCGAAAACAATTCGGGCGGATCAAGGGGCGTTACGACTTCCATGCGGCACTGGAACTGCCCGTCACTGAGGCCCAGATGAGGCGGGCGCTCAGCGCCAAGCCTGAAGCTTTCTCCCAGAACGAGGACACCCGATGAACAAGGCTCCGGCCCTGGCCTGTCTGACAATCGCGTGCGCGGCTCTTCTGGCAAGTGCCGCTAATGCTCAATCGATCGAAGCGGCGCGCGCCGCTTTCGCCGAAGGGAGATTCGTCGAGGCGGCTGAACTTGCCGAAGCTCTCAAAACCTCCGAAGGTTATGCCTTTGCGGCACAATCCCTGGCGATCCATGGCTATCACTTGGCAAAAGATGACGAGAAGCAGGTCCTGCTCAGGCAGGCGGCGCAATTGGCAGAACAGGCGGTGCGGCTGGACCCCCGCAATCCGGAGGCTTACCTCCAGCTGGCGCATGCCCTGGGGCGACACACGCAAACCGTCGCCCTCACGGTAGCGCTCGACCAAGGATATCCAGAAAAAGTACGCGAGGCGCTCGAGGAGGCGCTTCGGATTGAACCGGACATGGCCTCCGCCCACTTCAGCCTTGGCTCCTGGCATGCGGAGGCCCGCCACCGGGGAGGGATCATGGCAGGCATCCTCTACGGTGCCAGCCCGGACGAGGCGCTCGCCCACTTCGAACGGGCCCTCGAACTCGCGCCTCGCGACAAGCTTGCGCTTTTCCAGTATGCGTACGGGCTCCTGCTGTTGGACCGGAACTCGAACCACGCGCAGGCGCGGGACCTTCTCGCCCGTGCGGTCGAGGTGCCGTCAATGGATGCCTACGACCGCATCACCCATGAGTCGGCAGTCGAACTTCTGGAAGATCTCGAGGCTCATCCGCCAAAGCCGCCTCGAAACCCTGCCAGACTCGGCCAACCGTGATCCGTTACGAGCAACGGGTGCCGCCCGGCAAACTCGAAGTCTGGGCGGTGGAAGACTGGCCGGAATGGAATGCGCCGGTGGGGCGGACCGCCCGCAAGGCGGTCACACACGAAGAATACGTCCTGTTCGACGGCCGCCTGCGGATCCACGCGGAAGGCCAGGCTCCCGTCGAACTGCGCGGCGGCGACTGGTTCGCCCTGGAGCCGGGCGCAGTCTGCGAGATTGAGGTCCTGGAGCCGGTCGACGGGTTCCGTCAGGTCGGCGACTTGGGCTGAACCTTCGAGCCGCCGCGACACGGTGGGCTGTCCGGCACGTCCGGGTCGGCCTGCCATTCCTCTTCACTCAGGGTGTGCAAGGCCAGCGCATGCACCGACCCCGCCAGCTCCTCGGCCAGGATCCGGTTTACCCGCCGGTGCCGGTTCACCAGCGACTGCCCGGAGAACTCCGCCGCGACCACCGTCACCTTGAAATGCGATTGCGCCCCTGGCGGAACATTGTGCATGTGGCTCTCATCCTCCACATTCAGGTACGCCGGCGCCAGTTGCGCCTGCAACTTGCCCGTGATGTTCTGCCGCATGTCCATGGGGGGATTGTCGCTTAAAAGAAAAAGGGAAGGAAGCCGGGCGCCTGCCCTAGCTTAAAACGTCAGCAGTCGCTGCCAGGGCGGGACATTCCGGCCGGCTCGTCCTCAGACACTCGGATCAATTGCACATACGGGACTTTCCGCAGAGTCCATTCCCCGGTGTGCCGATCAAACTTCGAGTTGACGAAACACTTCCAGTTCTCGTCGTCGATGTCCATGTAGTCCGCCCGGTAGTAGTAGCCCGGATAGCGGGTTTCCTCGCGGAACTGGATATGCTTCATGTGCGCGAACGCCGCGATCAGGCGGTGGTAGTTCTCCCAGGCCCGTAGAAGTTCGTGCAGGTCCTTCGCCCGCATCTTCAGCGAATCCTCGCGCAACATTTCCAGCTTCTTCTCGGCCAGATCCAGCATGACCTTGTTGGTCTGGTACAGGGTCGAGACGCCAGCCACGTACTCATCCATGATTTTCTGCAGGCGGAACTGGAACATCTTCGGCGTGATGTAGTTCGGGTTGACGTCGATCGCCGTGGTGTCGTCCTTGTGTTCAAGGAAGTTGCGCACCGGGCGGTAGACCTCTTCCACGATGTCCTCCACCGGGCGTCCCAGTTCGGGCTTGAGCTCCGGGTGGTCAAGCACGTACTGCACCATGGCCTTGGCCGCGATTCGCCCCTCGGAATGCGAGCCGCTGGAGAACTTGTGCCCGGAAGCGCCCACGCCATCTCCGGCAGTGAACAGACCCGCCACGGTGGTCATCCGGTTGTAGCCCCAGTGGTAATGGCCGGGGGTTCCCGGGATATCCTCGGGACCGGACACCCAGATACCGGCACAGCCGGCATGCGAGCCCAGCAAATAGGGTTCGGTCGGCATGATCTCGGACATTTCCTTGTCCGGCTCGATGTTCTCGCCAGCCCAGACGCCGCATTGGGCGATGGTCATGTCGAGGAAATCCTCCCAAGCCTCGGCCTCAAGATGCTTGATCTCCTCCGGCGTCATGTTCGCCGCCAACTGCGCCATCGCGGAAGGAGTATCAATGAAGATCGGGCCGCGGCCTTCCTTCAACTCCTTCATCATCATGTGATTGCGCAGGCAGGTCCCGATTTTGGGGCCCTTGGCGTAGGCGTCGTAGCCGTAAGTCTTGAGATCCTCGACATTCTTGGCCTGATAATTCTCGCCGAGCGCATTCATGGACTTGGCCTTGAACAACAGGAACCAGGCGCCCACCGGGCCGTAGCCGTCCTTGAAGCGGGCAGGCACGAAGCGGTTCTCCATCATGGTCAGTTCCGCGCCACACTCGGCCGCGATCGAATAGGTGGAGCCGGCGTTCCACACCGGGTACCAGGCCCGTCCGGTACCCTCGCCCACGGAACGCGGACGGAACACGTTGACGGCGCCGCCGCAGGCCAGCAGGCAGCACTTGAAGCGGTAGACGACGAGACGGTTGTCGCGCACGCTGAAGCCCGCCGCGCCGGCCACCCGGTTCGGATCGTTCCTGTCAGTCACCAGGCGAACGATGAAAACGTGTTCCTCGATATTCTCGGTGCCCAGAGCCTTCCTGGCGGCCTCGGCCACGATCCACTTGTAGGATTCGCCGTTGATCATGATCTGCCAGCGTCCGGTGCGGACCGGCCTGCCGCCGTCGACCAGCGGCTTGCCTTCGTCCCCGCGCTGCTTCCAGATCGGAAGACCCCACTTCTCAAAGTTGTAAACCGAGTCGTCAACGTGCCGACCGACGTCGTACACGAGATCCTCGCGCACGATGCCCATCAGGTCGCCACGAACGTAGCGGACATAGTCCGACGGGTCGTTCTCGCCCATGTAGGTGTTGATCGCGGACAGGCCCTGCGCGACGGCGCCAGAGCGACTGATTGCCGCCTTGTCGACCAGTTTGACCTTGAGGTCGGCCCCTTCCTCGCGGGCCTTTTCCACCCAGCGCGAGATCTCGAATGCCGCGCCGCAGCAAGCCATGCCGCCGCCGATGATGAGAATGTCGACCTCTTCTTCTACGATTTCAGGATTTCCAAACTCTCCCATGATCCTGCAATCCGATCAGCCGGCCACGAACTGCGACATGTCGCAACTGTGCGTCCTTTTGGTGAACAGCGTGCTGTGGTCCTTGCCTTCCGATATCACCGCCTCGTTCTCGCCGCCGTATGGGTCGGCCGAGCCTTCCGGTGTCGTGCGGACCGGGAACGTGAAGCGCTTCGTGGTGCCATTGCGGAACTTGATGGTCCACAGGATGGAATCGGTCCCGCGCAACGGCTGCACCGAAGCGCCCAGCGGAACGACATCCGCGTAGTGGCGGCATTCGATCGCCTGTTGCGGGCAGATCTTGACGCAGGCGTAGCACTCCCAGCACTGTTCGGGCTCCTGGTTGTACGCCTTCATGGCATGGCCGGTCTTGGAACCGTCCTTGTCCAGGTACATCAGGTCGTGGGGGCAAATGTACATGCAGGCCGGCTTCTCCTGGCTCTGGCATCCATCGCATCTGTCGGTGCGTACGAAAGTCGGCATCAATTACCCCTTGGCTGTCTGTTTCGTTGACGTCCTGTCAACTTGAAAATCTAAGAGTCAAATCAATCAAGGTTTTGCGATTGCAGTTCTTGTTCCACCCGCAACAAATCTTTGCGCGGGCCAATTCAGTCCCTTCACGATCAGTTGAACATCTCGTCCAGGGCGTCGAACAAGTCTTCTTCTTCGGCCGCGCTTTCGCCTTCATCCGCAGGCTGGTCGGATCCGCCCTCCGATTCCCTCCCGGTCCCGCTTTCAAGCATCTCGCCCAAATCATCGAAGACGCCATCTTCTGCGGCTTCGCTCCGATGCCCGGCCAATTGCTGGTCGCGCTCGGTCTCGAACTCCGCGATGTCTTTCAGCGCGCCACGCGCGAAGTGAAAGTCCACGCCGCTGCGCAGCGGGATCTTGGTCGAATTCCCTTTCTCCAGCCTCTTGCGCAGGACATTCCGCCAGTACTCGTCCGGAATGTCGGCGAAGGCGCCCGGCATCTCCTGACGCTTGATCTGCCCCGTGACCCGAACCATCTTCTGCCCGAACAGGAATCGCTTTTTATGTTCTTTCTCGTCGACCTTCAGCCCCGCCAGCTTGATCCGGTAGCGGATGTTCGGACAAGACTTGAGCCCGAACGCGCGGTCCTTCTCGACCCCTTCGCTGACGCACTGCGGGCGGACGTAGTACAGGTAGCCCCTTTCAAGCCGGATGTCTATCGCTTCGATCGAGTTGCGCAAGGCCGCCTCGCGTTCCACCCGCATCCGCGACTGATACTCCTGGTCCTGCCGGTCCACGTACTCTTCGGTGTATGCGCGGTACTTCTTCTTCCCTTCGCCGGCCGGCTTCGAGCACAGCAGCGTAACCTGCTTGGTCGTGAAGCCCTTGTCCAGATAGAACTGAATGTCGTCCCGGGAACATTCCGCCCACGCCAAGGGGACGGAAAACAGGAGCAGAAAAGCTGCCGTACGGACGATCATGGGGATTTTCGACATGGGGCGTTCACCGCAAAATTCCTATTTTACAGGCTCAGCCCTGCCGAAGGGTCTCGCCGACATACAACTCGTCCACCTCTCCCCGGCGGCGAACCAGATCGTGCCGGCCCCCATCGACCATCACCTCGGCGACTGGCGGGCGGGCATTGTAGGAACTGCCCATGGAAGCCGCGTAAGCTCCGCAGGAGAACACCGCGAGCAACTCGCCCTCATCCACCGCAAGGCGTCTTGAACGACCCAAGTAGTCTCCCGTTTCACACACCGGTCCCACGACGTCGCAGTTCAGGCGTTCACGCCCTTCGGCCCTAGTGACCGGCATGATGGCATGCCAAGCCCCGTACAGGGCCGGGCGCATCAGTTCGGTCATGGCCGCATCCACCACGACAAAATGTCCGTCGGTGGTGCGCTTGATGTACTCCACGCGGGTCAGCAGGATTCCTGCGTTACCCATCACGTACCGTCCCGGTTCGATGATCAGGGACAAGGGCCGATCCCCGATTGCCTCGCGCAGGCCCTCGGCATAGGGATCGAGAGATGGCGACTCTTCGTCTTGGTAACAGATCCCCAAGCCTCCGCCGACATCCACATATTCCAGTTCGACCCCTTCTTCGCGCAACTGGTCCGCCAGGCCCACCAACTGCCGCGCCGCCATGACGATTGGCTCGGCATCAATCAGCTGGGAGCCGATGTGGCAGGCTACGCCGCGGATTTCCAGCCCATCCAGGCGGTTCGCCATTCGGTAGGTCTCCAGCGCCTCCTCCCACGGGATGCCGAACTTGCTGCCGCGAAACCCGGTCGCGATATGCGGGTGCGTGTCCACCTCAATCGCCGGATTGACGCGCAGGGAAACCGGGGCCACCTTCCCCATTTCCCGGGCAATGCGGGAAATCCGTTCGAGTTCGCTCGGTGATTCCACGTGAAAGGCTCCGATGCCCGCGTCCAAAGCTTGCCGGATCTCTTCCGCGGTCTTGCCGACACCTGAAAAGACAGAAGCGGACACATCACCGCCCGTCGCCTTCACGCGCGCCAATTCGCCCCCGGACACGAGGTCGAACGCACAGCCTAACTGAGCCAAGTGCTGCAATACCGCGAGATTCCCGTTGGCCTTGACCGCGTAGCAGATACGGCAGGACTGTCCGGAGAAGGCGGCGCGCAATTCTTCGATGCGGCGGCGCATTACGGCAGCCGAATACACGAAGCATGGCGTGCCATGCTCCTCGGCAATCAACTCCAGCGGAACCGACTCGGCGTGCAGCCGATCGTCCTGGTAAATGAAATCTTCCATTAACCGTCGGCCGCAGCCTCCGGCGGCGGCTCAAGCGGCCCCATCTGCCCGCACCCGGCCTGCGCCCCGATCAATACGAAGCCCAGAAACAACCATCGCAGAACGCTCATGAATTCTCTCCCGTCAATGCGCGCCTAATATACTATGCGCCAAGCCCGGATCCCGCCGCACACTGGAAGATCAGGCCCTTCCCCATGAGCCGCTCCGACGCCTTAATCCTGGAACCCGATGACGGCCCGGCACGCTCCGCGCTAATCTGGCTACATGGCCTAGGCGCCACCGCCAGTGATTTTGCGGGCCTGAACGTCCAGTTGCAGTGCCCGGGCCTGCGCGTGATCGCACTTCAGGCCCCGCTGCAGGCCGTCACGATCTTCGGAGGACAAGTCGTCCCGTCCTGGTTCGATATCCTGCCGAAGCCGGGCGGCGGCGTCACCAGCGACCTTGGCGGCCTGAAGGAAAGCACACGCCGCATCCATGCTGAATTCGCGCAGCAACGCGAAACCGGCGTGAACCGTTTCGCGATCGGGGGATTCTCCCAAGGGGGTGCGCTGGCCCTGTTCTCCGCACTGACTCACCCCGAACCCCTGACTGCCGCTATCTGCCTGTCCGGCTACCTGCCTCAGGACGAATACCTGACACAGCAAGTCGATCACCTCACGCTGCAGGCCCCCGTATTCATGGCACACGGCTCACAGGACGATGTGGTCCTCCACGAATACGGGGAAGTCAGCCGCGACTGGCTACGCGGGCACGGAGCCTCGGTTGATTGGTACAGCGAGGTGTTCGCCCATACGGTCACCGCGGAGGAATTCGCCGCGCTGGGCGAGTTCCTGCGTACGCACCTGGGCTGAAAGAACCTATTTTTCAGTTAGTTACGGCTGTTCCGGCATTGCCAGCGGCCCGGCCGCAAGTTCTTCCTGCGCCTGTGTCGCCCGGGCACGTACCGCATCGGGAGCCGTACCACCGTGCAGGCCGCGTGCCGCGACCGACCGTTCCGGCGTCAGTGATTCAAGCAGTTCGGCGTCGATGACCGGGCTGAACTGCCGGGCTTCCTCGGGGTCCAGCGCATCCAGCGTCAGGCCACGCTCGACTGCGTGAGCCACGACCTGCCCGGTGATGTGATGCGCGTCCCGGAACGCGACCCCGCGCGCCACCAGCGCATCCGCCAAATCCGTTGCGGTTGAGTAGCCTCCCGCCGCTGCCGCCTTCAGACTCTCCCGGTCGAATTCCATCGCCTGCACCATCGCCCGCATGATCGACAGGCAGGCCAATGCGGTGTCCACGCTGTCGAACAGCGGCTCCTTGTCTTCCTGGTTGTCCCGGTTGTACGCCATGGGCTGCGCCTTCATGAGCATCAGCAACGCCTGCAGGTGCCCGCAGACACGCGCACTTTTCCCGCGGACCAACTCCAGGGCATCCGGGTTCTTCTTCTGCGGCATGAGCGAGGAACCCGTGCAGTATTCGTCCGGCAGATCGACCCACCCGAACGCCGGGCTGGCCCACAGGACGATCTCCTCCGCCATCCGCGACAGGTGCACCATCAGGAGGCTGAGGGCCGCGCAGGTCTCGACCGCGAAATCTCGGTCGCTGACCGCATCCAGCGAGTTGTCGCACAGCGCATCGAAGCCCAGGAGCTCCGCCACGTACTGCCGGTCCACCGGGTAGCCAGACCCGGCCAGGGCTGCCGCTCCCAGCGGCAGCGTATTGGTCCGGCGGAACGCCTCCGCCAACCTCTGCCGATCGCGCTTCAGCATCTCGTACCAGGCCAGAAGATGATGGCCAAGAGTGACCGGCTGCGCCGGCTGCAAGTGGGTGAAGCCTGCCATCAGGGTTTCCGCCTCCGCCCCCGCCCGCTCGACCAGGACCGACTGCAGGGCATGCGCCTCGGCATCCAGTTGCGCCTGCGCGGCCCGGGCGTACAGCCGCAGGTCGGTGGCCACCTGGTCGTTCCGGGAGCGCCCGGTGTGAAGCTTCTTGCCGACTTCGCCGACCTCGGCGACCAACATCGCTTCGATATTCATGTGTACGTCTTCGAGGGCCGGATCCCATTCAGCCTCGCCCGCGTCAATGCGCGCGCGCACCTGTGCCAGGCCCTCGACGAGAGTCTTGCATTCCTCTTCGGTCAGGATCCCCGCCCGCTGCAACCCGCGGGCATGCGCCTGCGACCCCTGGATGTCATAGGGGTACAGGCAACCGTCGAAATGAACGGACGCCGTAAACGCTTCCACCTCGCTGTCGGTCGCCCGAGCGAACCGTCCAGCCCAGGGTTTCGCTGTAGATCCAGGCATGTGGCCCTCATGGGTTTGGCGGTATTTTACGGCACAGAACCCCTTTCCGTGGCAATAGCCACCACTTCGGGGAAGGACACAAAAGAGCCTTCTGGCAGAATCTGGCGCTTTCTACCGGAAAGAATGCTTATTGGTCTGGCAAATCCTGCGCCGTGACAGCGAGCGGATGATTACTTAATTCTCGGTCAGCCGTCAGCAACTTGAGGCCTTCTTCCTGGGCCTGAACCAAGAGGAGTTCGTCGAACGGATCTTGGTGGTTAATCGGGGGTTTGAGTTCCCGTGCAGCGTGAGCCCCCGTCATGGGCAGAAAAATCACGCCTTGTTCCTCAAGCATCGCCATGACATTATCTGGGTCAAAAGGGCTTTTCCGCTTTCCCGACGGGGCACGGGCGTGATATTTAAGCCGCATTTCCCAGATTGACACCGCACTGACGTACAGCCGAACGTTCTGACCGGCTAAAAACCCCTGCTCAGCAGAGGAAAGCCTTCCGGGGGATTCCATCAACCAATATAGGTAGGAAGTGTCAAGAAGGATGCGCGCTGGCACCAGCCCTCCTAGTCGTCTTCTTCAAGCCCGAGCACTTGGCGGCTGAACTTCGGATCATTGAATTCCTGGGGCCATCCTTCCCTGCTTCCTGAAATTCCAAGACGTTTTCGGGCCGCCTCCAATTTTTCGAAGTCAATGCCACCACGTCCTCGGCAACGAACCAACTCAACAACCGGCTCGCCGTACTTCATAATCACGACGCGCTCCCCACTTTGGGCGGCACTGACAAGCTCGGAGAGGCGTGCCTTCGCTTCGCGGATAGCAAGTTCCATTTTGGGCGATCTCTAGGTTTAGCCCCTACAGGCATCTGGCAAACCCATTATGCCCCAACACGCATCAACATTCAAGACTACATTGTGACTACTTTATGATGGGGTTGATTGTGCAAGTAAAATCCTTATTCAGCTTGAATTTGACCCGACATGGATTCACCTAAAAGTTTCGACGAAAAGGTCGCCGTGCTGATCGACGGCAATCTTGAGTTGTATTGGGACCGAACCATTGCCATGAACCCGGCTCAGCGCGAAGCAGTTTCCCAGTTGGAGGAAAAGCTGCAGGAAGGCTTCAAAGTGGACGGCGTGCGCTACGACCGCCCGGATTCGCTCAAGCGTGCGCAACTGGCCGCGAGCCTGATTCCTCAGGCGCTGCAGCGCGGCGACGACTCGCTGGCCGCCACTGCACTGGCGCTGGCCTGCACCTCCCTGCCCGACCTGAAACAGATCCAGTATCGCCAGAGGCAGGACGACAGCTGGGACATTGCGTTTGTCAGTGACCGTTGCTACGCGCCCGAGGAACAGCCCATCCAATTCACCCCATGAGTCCGCCCCTCTGCCGTATCGCCACCCGCCGCAGTCCGCTGGCTGTCCGGCAGGCCGAATTGGTCGCCGACGCACTGAGCCGGGAAGCGGGCCTGCACACGGAACTGCTGCGCGTGCAGACCGAGGGCGACCAGATGCTGGATCATCCCTTGGCTGCGCTCGGCGGCAAGGGCCTGTTCGTCAAGGAACTGGAGCATCGCCTGTTGTCCGGCGATGCCGACCTGGCCGTCCATTCGATGAAAGACGTGCCGGCGGACCTTCCATCCGGCCTCACGCTGGCCGCGATCTGCACTCGCGCCGACCCCCGGGACGGGGTTATCGCCCCTCGCCACAAAACGATCGAAGCACTCCCTGCGGGCAGCCGCGTGGGGACATCGAGCCTGCGACGCAGGGCGCAACTGCAAGCACGATTCCCCGATCTTCAGTTTTTGGACCTGCGCGGCAACGTCGGAACCCGCCTGAAGCGGGTGCAGGAAGGGGATTTCGACGCCATCGTGCTGGCCTGCGCGGGGCTGCAACGGCTCGGGCTGGACGAGCAAATCACGCAGGTCCTGGAACCTGAGGTGTGCCTGCCCGCCATCGGCCAAGGTGCACTCGGAATCGAGATTGCCGAAGATCACCCGCACGCGCAGGCTTGGGTGGGCGCGCTGCACGACCCGGCCACTGCCGCCGCCGTAACTGCGGAGCGCATGGTCAGCCGTGCACTTTCCGGCAGCTGCCAGGTCCCCTTAGCCGCTCACGCGGCCTGCACCGGCGACCAGGAAGTCCAGCTCCAGGCCTGCCTCGCCCGCCCGGACGGCAGCCTGATCCTGCGTGCGGCGACCGAAGGAGAGCCCAGAATTGCCGGCGCAATGGCCGCAAAACAGTTGCTGGAACAAGGCGGTGCGGACATCCTGGCTGAACTGGGCGTCGCAGGCTACGCATGAGCCGTACTTTTTCGGGTCGCCGAATTCTCCTGACCCGACCCGAGGGACAGGTTGAGCCCCTGGCCGCACGTCTGCGCGAACAAGGCGCGCAAGTCAGCCACTTCCCCGCGATCCGGATCGCCTTGACTCCCCTGGATTCGACCGCTCAAGCCCTGGCCGAACAGGCGACGTTCGTCGTCTTCGTCAGCACCAACGCCGTGCGTGGCCTGATCGCGGGTTCGGATCAACTCGTGCAGACCGTCCGGCGCGCTTCCATGATTGCCGCCATCGGCCCGGCCACGGAGGCGGCGCTGGAGCAGGCCGGCCTGGAGCCCGGCATCGTGGCCCCTCCCCCGTACAACAGCGAAGCATTGCTTTCCACCTCTTTCTTGCAAGACCTGAAGCATCACCGTGTTGTGATTGTCCGGGGACAGAGCGGGCGAGAAAAGCTAGCCGAGGAACTGCGCAATCGCGGTGCGGAAGTGCAGTATCTGGAAGTCTACCGCCGTAATCCTCCGGACGGCGCGCTGTCCCTCAAGGAAACATCCGGCGGCCCCCCGGATGCCATCTGCGTCACCAGTGTCGAAATTGCCGAGAATCTTCGGGAATGCATCGTGCCGGAAGAAAAGAACGACCTGATGGGTTGCGGCCTGATCGCCGGCAACGCACGGATCGCTGCCGCCTGCCAGAAACTCGGCTACACTGCCCTTCCGGGGATAGCCGACAACCCCGGGGACGATGCTATGTTCAAAGCTTTAAAAACATATTTCCCGCCTGAAGAGATAGTCTCATGAGCCGAGCGACGCGACTGGGTGTCCTGTTGACCGTCGCTGGTTGGCTGGGCCTGATCGCGGTCGGTGTCATGCTGTATATGCTGTGGACCGACACGCAGACCCGTTTCCTCGAACTGCGCGACCGCCAGCTCGAAACTCACCAGTCGGCGCACCAAGCCCTGATGGAAGTCGACCGGCGCCTGACGGGCCTGTCCGAGGAGCAGTATCGAACCCAAGCCTTGGTGGATCAATTCCTGGAGGAGTTGCGGATCCGATACACGGCCTACGAGACTCTCCTGCAGCAGAAACTGGCTCCGATTTCGATCGCACCCGATCCTCGCCAGTACCCGGTTGAAGAACTCGCTTTCCTGCTGCAGATCGCGCAATACAAGCAGAACTACCTCCAGGACTCTCTCGGGACGCTGAGTGCCCTGCGCCAAGCTCGCCAAGTCCTCGACTCCCTGGATCCGGTGCACTACCACACCCTGATCCAACAAGTGGACCAGGCGATTTCGACCCTGGAGGGCTACCGCGGTGAAGAAGCGGAGCATGCGCACCGCATCCTGACCGGCAGCTGGCTGGTGCTCAGCGAGAAGATTGCGCAATTGCAGGCGGAGGTCGAACACCAGAACGAGGTCTTGCCCACTGGCAATTGGGAGAAAATCTGGGATTCCATCGTCGAGCAGTTTGACGAGCACATCGAGGTCAAAAAGGGCGCCCCGCAGGCCGTGCAGACCATCTCGGCCTATCAGCATGTCCTGATTCTGTACGCGGCCCAGACCGAACTGTACTTGGCTCGCCTCGCGCTTCAATCCCACCGCGCTGACGCCTACACACAATCTCTCGATCACACCCTTGACCTGCTCTCGCAACCGGCACTTGAAAACAGTTACCCCGCACTGAAACATGACCTGGAAGCGCTCCGGGAGCAGCACCCGTTCCCCCCCTCCATCGATTTTGATCAACTGACCCGGACGCTGCCGCTCACCCAATGAAAATCCTGGTGTTGATTTTCGTCGCGCTGCTGGTGACCGGCCTAGCGGCCTGGCTCGCCCAGACCCAGGGTGGCGAGGTCATCGTGTATATCGCCGACCTCACGGTCCACACCTCTCTCCTGATGGCCCTGCTGATCGGCACCGGGATTATGCTCGGGCTTTTCGTGCTGGTATGGCTGCTGGCCCGAACACTGGAAACTCCGCAGCGCCTCCGGAAGCGACACCGGCGCCGCCGGCACGAACGTGCAGACAACCTGCTCGCAAAGGGGCTACGCAACATGCTGGAAAACCGACTGGACGCCGCGCGGCAGAACCTGGAGCAGGCGGCAAAGACGGAGCCCAAGCAGTCGTTGTTTCGCCTGCTGGCCGCCTCGGCCTGCGTCCAATCCAACGACCGGGATGCCTGGAGCGGGCACCTGCGCGCGATCGACGACCCCGACTACCAGGCGGCCTCCACCTGGCTCAAAGCGGATGGCCTGATTGCCGCGGAAGAATGGGAAGAAGCCTTGGCTGTCCTGCAGGTATTGGCTGGCGACAATCCGAACCACCCCCGAATTCTCCGCCAGCTTGCCCGTTGCTACCGGGAGCTGAACAGCTGGGAGCGGCTATTCGAACTGGGCCGGGACCAGTCGCGCCATTCGAACCTGCCGCAAGACGAAACCCGTCAATGGCTGCGTGATGCCGCCCATCGCCTATGCGAAAACACCACAGACATGGAACTCAAGGCCCTATGGCCGAAACTCGGGGATGCGCGCGATGACCCGGAAGTCCTGCGCTCCTACGCCGAGCGGCTGCGGTACTACGGGCAGACACACCCGGAACTGAAACCACACCTGTGCAAGCTGCTGGATGCCAGTCTCGACGATGCGGCAATCGAACTGTACGGGACACTGCCAGGCCCAGCCACCCCGGACATGATCGTGAGGATTCGAAAGTGGCTGAAGCAGGATCCCGAACGGGCCTCTCTGAGGCGGGCCCTGGCCCGGCTGCACAGCCGCCTCGGGCAACACCGCGAAGCCCAGACACAATTGGAAGCCCTCGAGAAACAGGGCGGGGATGCCCTGCTGTATCGGGAGTTGGCGGAAACCCTGGAACGGATGGGCCAAGGCGAAGCCGCGCAGGCGTACTACCGCAAAGGGCTCCAGTCCCTGACCCGGACTCCTTAGTGCAGGACGGGCACCCCGGACTCCGGTGCGTCCGGACCGGGCGGCGGCGAAGCATGGTGCATGATCATTCGCCAGCCTTCGTCCGTGCCGCAATAGACGTTGGTCGCCAGCACGATGCCGACGACATGGTGGCGCAGGTACAGGGTTTCCGTTAACTGGCTGATGGCGAATTGCCCGTCGAATTCCTCGCGATAGTGGTATTCCAGCTCGAAATGGAATGGCACCTCTGCCCCAAAGATCTGTTTCCAGCTCTCCTCCACTTCCTCCCGGCCGGTCAGCAGATCACCTCCTGGGTGAATGCAGAAAACCGGGCGGCCCTCCGCCCACACCTGCATCATGGCCTCGACGTCCTGCTGGGCGAATGCTTCGTAGAAAGCGTCTTCGGCTTCGATTGCGGAACGGAACACGTGACGTAATTTCTCCTCTTTCGCCCATCATACCCCGCGACTGTCGGAAGCGAACATGACAGTGCCAAAGGCCGGAACTCCCTCCATGCCCGCATCCATGACAATGTTGAAAATTTGAACAAATTTGACCGAGAGCGGTATCCGGAACGATCCATAACCTATTGATTTTCAATAAGTAAAAATGGTCTAAAAATTCAGACCATTTTTCCTTGCCTTTCCAACTTTCTTCTGGACCATCCCTCCCAACCCGAGGAATGTTCTCAACAGGGCAATTCCTCCCACTATCTATTCGTCAAGGAGAGACGTCCTTGAAATCCAGCACTCAAGAGCCCGTTGCCACCCCCGGCGCGAACAGACCGGAGGCGCCTCATACCCCACATTTTGATAAATATATGGTTCGCCCCCTCCCTGCAAGTGGGAAGCATCCTTGACGATCGATCGGGTGCGAACATATATCCGGCCTCTTGACGGGAGAACGTAGCTCCCGGGCCCCCATGGGTTCCGCACGCGCCGGCCTCATCACTGAGATGACCTCGAAGGCCTGTTTATCAACCAGGTTCCCGACGCGTCGGTCCGACCTGTTTCGCCATGTTCTGCTTCTTCCCTGCAACCGATCGGCAGCCAGTGGCCGCCGGGATTCAGGGGGAAGCCTCAGGCCATAGAGACTTCCTCCCGATAAGCTTCGCCGCTCCTGAGCAGAGCCCAGGCGATGCGGATGTTCTTGTTGGCCAGTGCCACCACCGCGATATTGCGATGGCGACGCCGCTTCACGTCAGAGGCCCAACGGCTGCGGCCGTCCTCTTTCCGTTCCGCCAGCCGCACGACCGAGCTGGCACCTTGGATCATCAGAGTGCGCAGATACCGGTCTCCCCGCTTGCTGATGCCGCCCAGCCGGACCTGTCCGCCCGTACTGTGCTGCCGCGGCACCAGGCCGACACTGGCCGCCGCCTCTCGACCGTTTCGGAAGTCGCCCCCGTCCCGGAACTTCATGACCAGAGCGCTGGCGCATAGCACCCCGACTCCCGGGATCGCCATCAGCCGCTCGCAGGCTTCCTCTGAAGCCGCATGCACCTGGATCCGGGCGCGGTATTGCTCCTCCCGCGCATCCAGCCCCAGCAACTCCTCGTAACCGTCCGCCAACATCTCGCGAACCTCCGGCAGCAGGCCGTTCTCGCCGTCTTCCAGAAGCTCCGGAACCCGACGCCGGAACGCCTTGACGCCCTGCGGGAGTACCTGTCCGTATTCGTACAGGAACGCCCGCAACTGGTTGACCAGGCGGGTGCGGCTCCGCACCACCCGCTGCCGCGCCCGGTGCCAGTGCTGGATCGCCTGTTCCGACTCCGACCGCACCGGGACGAAGCGCATCGTCGGCCGGCTGACCGCCTCGCAGATCGCCTCCGCGTCCCGCGCATCATTCTTGTTCGACTTCACGAAGGGCGCGACGAAGTGCGGCGAGATCAGCCGGGCATCGTGCCCTTGCCCGATCAGCCGGCGCGCCCAGTGGTGCGCGCTGCCGCAGGCCTCCAGCCCGACCCGGCACGGCGGCAACTGCTCCGTAAACCTTTCCAGTCGGGCGCGCGTAAATCGCTTCTCCAGCACCACCCGGCCCGCCTCGGTCATGCCGCACGCGTAAAAGACATGCTTGGCCAGATCAATGCCCAAATAAGCGATCCGGGAGTCAGGTATAGTAGCTTTCATAGGGTTCGTCCTGCTTTCGCAATGGTTAGTGGTAACCTCATTGTGTCCGCCCAAGGCTGATTTAGGAAGTGGGGCGAACCATCCCATCACTCAGGGTCATGAAGTCTCTGCAAGCTGCTACTTTCAGCGAAGATCAGGCCGGAGCCATGGTTGAGGCCATTGATGACGCCCAGCGCCACTTGGCCACGAAAAGCGACATGGAAAAAATGGAATATGTCCTGCGGACCGATATGGAGGAAATGGAGTCCAGCATACGGGCCGATATGAAGAAGATGGAATCCGGCATACGGACCGATATGCAGAAGATGGAGTCTGGCATACGGGTGGATATGGGCAAGATGGAACTTCGCCTGCAGGGCGAAATCAAGGATCTGCGCTCCGACATGCAGGCCGAATTCAAGAAGCTTTACTGGTATATTCCGCTCGTCATCGGTGTCGCGGCCAGCCTCTTGGGGGTCTTCTCGCCCTCGTGAAAGTTATAGAATGACTGCATGATCGCCTCCCGCTACTACACCGCCATCTCGCCCTGGACCGTGCTGGCCACGGCCGTCAGTTGGAGCCTGACCGTGGCATTGGTCTTCAACATGCTGGGAGGGCCTTTCGAGGCACGCAGCTGCCAGACGGGCTGCATGCAAAGCTTGGGATTGGCCTCGTTCGCCGTCGCGGTTGCCGGCGTCCTGGTCGGTCACCGACGCCCGCATCACCTGGTGACCCTGTTGTGCCTGCTTTCCATGCTGGGCCTGATCGTCATCTACCTGACCACCTTCTTCATCGGCGTGCTGCTCGGCTGACCAAGCCGCCCCTTTACCCGCGGGGAGCGAGCCCCCACAAACCACGAATCGCAGCGATCCCCTGCCCGCCGGCCTCGATGGCGGCTTCCTGATCTCCCGGATTCATCCCCCCGAGCGCGTACACCGGCAGGGCTGCATCGGCGACTGCCGAGGCGAAACCTTTCCAACCCAATGCCTGCGGCGCATCGCGTAGCGGCGACAGCACCGCGAAGTCCGCATCGATCCGAACCGCCTGATCCAGTTCCTGAGAACCGTGGCAGGACGCGCCGACAAGAAAGTCTTTCGGCAACGGACGGGAATCCAATTGCCGCAGGCGTGCACTCGTGAGGTGCACGCCATCCGCACCCAGACGGGCTGCCCGTTCGGGCTCGCAGTTCAACACGAGCCGGCCTCCCGCCGCATGAATCGGCTCAAGAGCCTCCCGCGCGAGTTGTTCGTATGCCGGGCCCGACAGCGAGTGCGCACGCAGTTGAATCAGCCTCGCGCCTCGTTCCAGGGTCGCCGACAAGTCGGAACGCCAGCGCTCGACTCCGTTTTCAGGATCCGCACTGATGGCGTACTGCGAAGGCAACTGAAGTGCGCGGATGACCGGGCGGCTGGCAGGCGGTGTCGTCCATTGGTTCAGTTCCGACAACGGCACCCAGCGAATTTCCTGTCCCTCGCGCCCGTTCGCGAGACCGTCCCAAGTTTCCACCCGGAACACCTCGAAGTCCATTTTGAATTCGGGATAGGCGTAAGGAAAACGGATCAGTCGCCGCCAGGTTTTCGCCCGGATGCCGATTTCCTCCTCCAGTTCCCGCACCAGCGCCTGCGCCGCATTCTCCCCGGCCATCATCTTGCCGCCCGGGAATTCCCACTTGCCGCCCTGGTGCGCGGACGCATGCCGCTTGGCCAGCAACACCGCCGGCCTCTCTTCGTCTGTATTGAGCACGGCCCCCGCGACCACCGCCATGGGAGATTCGGACACGGATCAGGTCCGGTATTCGGCGTTGATCTTCACGTAGTCGTAGGACAGGTCGGACGTATAAAGGCGGACTTGGGATTCGCCGAGGCCCAGATCCACCCGGATCGTGAATTCGTCGCGGGCCATGACCACAGAACCCTGTTCCTCCCGATAGTTCTCGGCCACTGCACCACCTGCCACCACCTGCACGTCGTCGAGACGGATTCCGACCCGGTCCATGCGCGACAACTCCCCGACGCTGCGGCCGACAGCGGCCAGGATTCTTCCCCAGTTGGGGTCGCCGGCGAATGCCGCCGTTTTGACCAGGGGTGAGTGCGCCACCGCACGCGCCACTGCCTGCGCCTGCTCCGCTGTGACGGCCTGCTCGACCTCGACCGTGATGAACCGGGTCGCACCCTCGGCATCCCGCACGATGGCCTTGGCCAGCGTTTCGCAGACTTCGAAGACGGCCTGCTCCCAAGCCTCCACTTCCGAATCCTCCAGATCCGCGAGATTCACCCCGCTGGCGCCAGTGGCCAGCAGGATGCATGCGTCGTTGGTGGAAGTGTCGCCTTCCACGGTAATCGCGTGGAAGGAGTGTTCGAGTGCGCGTTCGAGCACTTGCTCAAGCACCGCGGCATCCACCGCCAGGTCGGTCGCAACGAAGGCCAGCATGGTCGCCATGTCCGGGCAGATCATGCCCGCTCCCTTGGCCATGCCGGTGACATGGAGGTTTTTCCCTGCACCCTTGACTTGGCGGCCTTCCAGCTTGCTCCGGGTGTCGGTGGTCAGGATCGCCTGCGCCGCTTCCGGCCAACCGTCGGCGGACAGCGTCGCCTGGAGCTGCGGCATTTGCGCCTGGATCTTCCCCACATCCAGCCTCTCCCCGATCACTCCGGTCGAGAACGGCAGGACCTCGTGCGGCTCGACCGCGAACGCTCCCGCCGCCGCCTCGCAGCACAGCCGGGTATCCTCCAGTCCCTGCTCACCCAACCCGGCGTTGGCGCAACCCGCGTTGATCAGCAGCAACCGGGGCGACGCGGCTTCCATGTGTTCGCGTGCAACCTCGACGGGAGCCGCGCAGAACCGGTTGGTCGTGAAGACGCCCGCCGACTCCGTCCCGGGCGCCAGCTCCAATGCGGCCAGGTCCAGCCGCTCTCCGGCGTACAGGCCCGCGCTGGTCGCCGCCAGGCGCACTCCGGGAACCGGCTGCCAGCTCATGCCACCCGCCGGCTCTGCGCTCCGCAGCAGTGCTTGTATTTCTTGCCGGAACCACACGGGCAGGGCTGGTTGCGTCCAACCTTGGAAGCGGCTCGGCGAACTGTCGGCGGCGGCGCGAAACTGGCGGATGGCGCTTGAGCCTTCGGTGGCGGCTGCTCGCCCTGCACCGGGGAGACTTCCTCACCCGACGCATGCCGGTAGTCCAGGTCGGACACCGGGGTCGAAGGCTTCTCCAAAGTGCCCAGTTCGTCCGGCGAACCCAGCCTCAGCAGGCACAACAGGCGGATGAGGTCGTGCTCGATGCGGTCCATCATGGACTGGAAAAGTTCAAAGGCCTCGCGCTTGTATTCCTGTTTCGGATTCTTCTGCGCGTAGCTGCGCAGGCCGATTCCCTGGCGGAGGTGATCCATCATCGCCAGGTGCTCTTTCCAGTGCATGTCCAGCGTCGTCAGCAGCAAGTCCCCTTCCAGCTGGCGCATCGCCTGCGACGTGATTTCCTCTTCCTTGTCGCGCAGTTTCTGCCCGACCGCCTCATGAAGCCGCTCTTCAAGCGTCGCATCGTTCAGTTCCGGCTCCTGCTCCAACCAACTCCGCACCGGCATCGACAATCCGAACGTCTCGACCAGCGCCTGCTCCAGCCCCTCGGTGTTCCATTGCTCTTCCATGCTTTCTGCAGGGACGTAGTCCCGGTAGACCCGCGTCACGACATCCGTACAAATGGAAGCCACGTGCTCGGACAGGTCCTCGGATTCCATGATCTCGTTGCGCTGCTGGTAGACCAGCGTGCGCTGGTCGTTGATCACGTCGTCGAAATCCAGCAAGTGCTTGCGAATGTCGAAATTTCGGGCCTCCACCTTGCGCTGGGCGTTGCCGATCGCCTTGGTGACCCAGGGATGTTCGATCACTTCGCCCTCCTTCATGCCCAGGCGCTGCATCAGGGTCGACATCCGCTCCGAAGCGAAAATCCGGATCAAACTGTCTTCCAGCGACAGGTAGAACCGGCTGGACCCCGGGTCGCCCTGGCGACCTGAGCGGCCACGCAACTGGTTGTCGACACGCCGCGACTCGTGCCGCTCGGTCCCGACGATGTGCAGGCCGCCCGCGGCCACGACCTGATCGTGCCGGCCCTGCCACTCGTCCCGGGCCGAATCTTCCGGTTCCGGTGTCTCCGACTCCGGGATCGTCTCCAATGCGCCGCCGAGCACGATGTCGGTCCCGCGACCCGCCATGTTGGTGGCGATGGTCACCGTGCCAGGCCGCCCGGCTTGGGCGATGATGTGCGACTCCTGCTCGTGGAATTTCGCATTCAGGACCTGGTGCTTGATTCCAGCCTTCTGCAACGAGCCGGACAACAGTTCGGAGTTGGAGATCGAGGTCGTGCCCACCAGCACCGGCTGCCCGCGCTCCACGCAGTCCTGGATATCCTCCACCACCGCCTGGTATTTCTCCTCGGCGGTCAGGAACACCATGTCCCCGAGGTCATCCCGGACCATCGGCATGTGAGTCGGGACGACCACTACCTCCAAGCCGTAGATTTCCTGGAATTCGTAGGCTTCGGTGTCGGCCGTGCCGGTCATGCCGGACAGGCGGGAATAGAGTCGGAAATAGTTCTGGAAGGTGATCGACGCCACGGTCTGATTCTCCGTCTCGACCGCCACCCCTTCCTTGGCCTCGACGGCCTGGTGCAATCCGTCCGACCAGCGCCGCCCCGGCATCTTCCGCCCGGTGAACTCGTCGATGATGACGATCTTGCCTTCTTCCGACACGATGTAGTCGCGATCCCGCTGGAACAAGGTCCTTGCCCGCAGGGCGGCGTTGACGTGGTGCAACAGGCGGATGTTGCCGGCTTCGTACAGGCTGCCTCCCGGCGGAATCAACCCCTCGGTGGACAGCAGTTGCTCGACCTGGTGATGCCCGTCCTCGGTCAGGTAGGCCTGGCGCGCCTTTTCGTCAATCCGGTAGTCGCCCGGCCCGTCTTCTTCCTCCTGCGGCTGGAGGTGACGAACCATCTGGTCCATCTTCTGGTAGAGGTCGGTGCGGTCCTCGGACGGCCCCGAGATGATCAGCGGGGTGCGGGCCTCGTCGATGAGGATCGAGTCCACCTCGTCGACAATGGCGAACGCCTGCCCGCGCATGACCCGGTGTTCGGCCCGGAACACCATGTTGTCGCGCAGGTAGTCAAAGCCGAATTCGTTGTTGGTGCCATAGGTCACGCCGGAGGCATAAGCATCCCGACGCTGTGCACCATCCAGTCCTTGCACGATCACGCCCACGGTCAGGCCGAGCTGTTCGTAGATCGGTCGCATCCAGTCCGCATCGCGTCGGGCCAGGTAGTCGTTGACGGTGACGACATGCACACTCTCGCCGGCCAGCGCGTGCAGGCAGGCCGGCAGGGTCGCGACCAGGGTCTTGCCTTCGCCGGTGCGCATCTCCGCGATGCCGCCTTCGTGCAACACGATGCCGCCGAGCAACTGGACATCGAAGTGCCGCATGTCGAGCGTCCGCCGCGCCGCTTCGCGCACCAGCGCGAAGACCTCCGGCAGCAGGGCATCCATCGCCTCCCCTTCGGCGAGGCGGGCGCGATACTGTTCGGCACGTTCGCGCAATTGCGCGTCGTCCGCATCCTGCAGCGCTGCCTCAAGGTCGTTGATCTTCACCACCGTCCGCCAGTGGCGCTTGAGGGTTCGCTGGTTGCGGCTACCGAAAAGTTTACGGACAAGCGGAGCAAACATGGTGGAGTCGCCAGTAAGCGATGACGAAATTATAAGCGCGGGCCGCGCAGGTTCAGCGACGGGCGGACAGGAATTTCAGAGGATTGGCAGCCTTGCCGTTCTTCAGCACTTCAAAGTGCAGGTGCGGTGCGGTCGAACGGCCGGTCGAGCCGACATGCGCGACGATATCACCCCGCTTCACCATCTGCCCGGACTTCACCAGCAACTTGCTGGCGTGGCCGTAGCGGGTCTGGTAGCCGTTCCCGTGCCGGATCTGCACCATCAGGCCGTATCCTTCCTTGTTCCCCGCAAACTCGACCATGCCGGCGGCCGCAGACCGGATCTCGGTGCCCTTGCTGGCGGCGAAGTCAATGCCCTGATGGAAAGCGGGACGTCCGTGGAATGGATCCCGGCGCATGCCGTAGTACGAAGAAACCCAGCCGGAGCGCACCGGCCAGCCACTGGGATACGCCTCTCCCACCAGGCGGCGATGCTGGATCACGTCTTCCAGGATACTCAGCCACAACGTCCGGTCTTCGATCTGGTTGTGCAGGTCGTCGAGGGAAGCCCCCAAGTCGGTCGCGGTCAGCCCAAGTCCCGGGGAAGCCGTGACATTCCCGCCCAATCCCGGTTCCGAGCCGAAGTCGAATTCCCTGCCGTCTTTCAGTTTCGCGATGTCCACCAGCGTGCCGCCCAGCGCGTCCAGACGGGCGATGCGCGACTGCAGCCGCGCCAATTGCGAAGACAGGGCATCAATGTGGAGCTGGCTCTCCCGGCGGATATTACTCAGCGTGGTGCCGTGCGCGACCAATGTCTGGTCGATCGAACCCAGCAAGGCCCGTTCGCGGTGCAGGGCGCCCTGATGGAACGCCACCGCGACGACCTGAACGAGCACGGCCGCTGCCGCGACCCCGAGGCCGACGCGCCGCCAGCCCGCGCCTTTGCCGGGGGCTGCGGCTTGGCGGATAATGGCGGCGGAAGACCGCCCCGCCTGATGAAGAAGCTGCTTGACCATCTCGATCCTCACCTGCTGGCCCGCATCCGCCTACAGCTGGCCATTACCCAAAGTCTGCGCCGACAACTCCCCGAGCCCCTGGGCTCGAGCTGCTGGTGCAGCGACATCGAGGGGACCACGCTGACGGTCTCGGTCAACGACAACCATCAGGCGCCGCTGATCCATTACCAGCAACGCGAACTGCTCAAGCACGTCAACGCAGAGTTCAAGGATCGCCTGAACCAGCCGCTGCGCCAGCTCCGGATTCAGGTTGCTGCGCGCCAGGCCGGTCACGATTAGGAATTCGTTCAGGCCGGACTGACCTGTGCGAAGCAGACCGGGGCTTCGTGTGTATCTTCGAAACTGACGAGTTCCCAGGCCGACTCGGTGGCCAGCAGCTTCCGCAGCAGCTGGATGTTGAGTTCGTGCCCGGAGCAGTAGCCCTCGAAAGAGCCGATCAGGCTGTTGCCGAGCAGGTACAGGTCGCCAATGGCGTCGAGCACCTTATGCTTGACGAATTCGTCGGAGTAGCGCAGGCCACTGTCGTTGAGGATGCGGTTGTCGTCCAGTACGATGGCGTTGTCCAGACTGCCCCCCAGGGCCAGGTTCCGCTCGCGCAGGAGTTCCACTTCGTGCCGGAACCCGAACGTACGCGCCCGCGACACTTCCTTGATGTAGGAAGTGCTGGAAAGGTCCAGCACCGCGGACTGCCGGGTGTTGCGGATCACCGGGTGGTCGAAGTCGATGGTGAAGGCCACCTTGAAACCGTCATGCGGCGTCAGGCGCACCCACCGGCCGTTCTTCCCGTCCTGCACCTCGACCGGCTCGCGGATGCGGATGTAGCGCTTCGGCGCGTCCTGTTCGACCAGCCCGCTGGAATGGATCAGGAACACGAACGGGCTTGCGCTGCCGTCCATGATCGGGACTTCGCTGGCGTCCAGGTCGACGTACAGGTTGTCCACCCCGAGCCCGGCCACGGCCGACAGCAGGTGCTCGACCGTCGAGACATGGACATCGCCGTTGGACAGCGTCGTCGACAGGCGGGTGGCGGATACTTGGTCCGGGTGGACCCGGATACGAATCGGCGGGTCAAAATCAACCCGCCGCAGCACCACTCCGGTGTTCACCGGAGCCGGGCCGAGTCGCAGGGATGTCTTTTCCCCCGTGTGCAGGCCGATGCCCTCTGCGCAAATGCTCTGCCTCAGGGTGTGCTGGCGAATCATTTCGAGAATTGCTTGATTTTCGGTCTGGGCAGCGCCGCGTTCAAGACTCCTGTCTTGCGGACACGCGCATTATTACAGAAAAACAAATATTTTTCCACCGAACCCGCACCCCGGAAAGGGGGGAGAAGCCCGTGCGGAGACCCTCCCGGAAGCCTCCGCAGCCGGCCTTCGGCTCCCGGTCAATCATGCTGCTTGCGCAGGTAGGCCGGGATGTCGAACTTCTGCCGTTCTTCCCCCTTGGTCCAGTCGGGGCTCTTCGGGCTCCTGGCCAGGTTGCCCTCGGTCAAGCCCAGCGACATCGCAGCGGCCTTCTCCTCCGGCGGCTGTGCCCCGTTGCCGTCCTCCTTGCCCCTGGCCGAGTTCGGAGCCTCGGTGATCTTCCGAAGCGGCGTCACACCCGGTTCCGCCTCCGGCTCCTCCTTCGAGCCGAAACCGGCCACCACCAGGGTCACCTTGAGCTGACCGCCCATGTGCTCATCGTAGGTCGTGCCCATGACCAGCTGCACGTTCTCGGCCTGCAACGGCTCGAGTTCCCGTGCGATCTGGTTGAACTCGGGAAGGCTCAGGCTGCCCTCGCCCTTGCGCACGGTGGTCACGTTGACCAGCATGGCCGGAGCGTCGGTGATGTTCACCTCGTCGAGCAGACGGCAGTTGATGGCCTGCTGCGTGGCTTCGATCGCCCGGTTCGGGCCTTCGGCGGTGCCGGTGCCCATCATGGCCATGCCCTGCTGCTTCATCACGGTCCGCACGTCGGCGAAATCGACGTTGATGGTGCCCGGCCGCAGGATCAGGTCGGAAATCCCGCACACGGCGCCGTGCAGCACCTTGTCCGCCTCGAGAAAGGCGTCCTCCAGCGAGATATCCGGATCCAGTTCGCTCATCAGCCGGTCGTTGGGAATGGTGATGATCGAGTCGACGAAGGCGCCGAGTTCCTGGATCCCCTCTTCGGCCAGGCGGCACCGCTGCTGCCCTTCGAAGCTGAACGGCCGGGTGACCACCGCCACCGTCAGCACGCCCGCCTCCCGGGCCAGTTCCGCGATGACCGGGGCCGCGCCGGTACCGGTCCCGCCGCCCATGCCGGCGGTGATGAACAGCATGTCGACGTTCTCCACCAGCCCGGCCAGCAAATCCCGGCTCTCCAGGGCCGCCTGCCGCCCCACTCCGGGGTCGGCGCCGGCGCCCAGGCCCTGGGTCGTGTCTCGGCCGATCTGCACCGATTCTCCCACCTTCAGGTTGCGCAGAACCTGCGCATCGGTGTTGACGCAGTAGACCTCCACGTGTGCCGCCAGGTCGCGTTCCATGCGCTGCGTGGCGTTGCCGCCGCCGCCGCCGACGCCGATCACCTTGATGCGGGCGTCCTCGTGGTCCGGACGGACTGGCGTAAACGTGAGTTCCGCTGTCTCTTCAGCGGTTTCGGGCGAAGTCGCCCCGTCGAGTCCATTAATCAAAGTCATTTTTCCATCTCCAGGTCGTTGTGAAAGTTAAATCCATGAAAAGATGCGCTGCCGCCAAGAGTCGGCGACGGCCGACGAGCCCAGGCCCGGGTTGGCCGGGTCGTGGTACGTCAGCAAGCCGATTCCGGTGGCGTACATCGGTTGGTTGAATCGCTCGTCGCGGAACCGCAGGTGCTGCGGCCCCCCGACACGGACCGGGCGGTTGAACACCTCCTCGGCCAGCGTGTCCAGGCCCCGAACCATCGCGCCGCCGCCGGTCAGCACCAGGCCGGCGCCCTCGATCTTGTCGTAGTAGCCGGAACGGCGCAGTTCGTCGTTGATCAGTTCGAACAACTCCAGGTAGCGGGGACGGATGATGTCTCCCAGCACGGACCCGCGCAGCTGCGCGGCCGGGCGGCCGCCCAGACCCGGCACCTCCAGGATCTGGTCGTCCTGCGCCGGATCGCTGACGGCACAGCCGTGCTCGATCTTGAGTTGTTCGGCATCCTGTACCCGGGTACTCAGGGCAATGGCGATATCACGGTTGACGTGATCGCCCGCCACCGGGACCGTCGCGGTGTAGTGGATCGCACCGGAGTAAAAGATGGCGATGTCCGAGGTGCCGCCGCCGATGTCGACCAGGCAGACGCCCAGTTCGCGTTCGTCCGGCGTCAGCACCGACTCGCTGGACGCGAGCTGCTCCAGCACCACATGGTCGACGGTCAGGCCGCAGTGGCGCACGCACTTGACCAGGTTGTGCAGCGCGCCGGCCCCGGCGGTGATCAGGTGCACACGCGCGTCCAGGCGGACCCCGGACATGCCGAGCGGCGTGCGGATTCCGTACTGGTCGTCGATCGCGTACTCCTGCGGCAACACGTGCAGGATCCGCTTGTCGTCGGTCAGCTTCACCGCGCTCGCCGCATCCAGCACCCGCTCCACGACCGGGGCCGTGATCTCGCCTTCGCGCACCGGGATGGCGCCGCTGGCATTGATGCTGTGGATGTGGCTGCCGGCGATTCCGACGTTGACGTTGCGGATCGCGCAGTCCGTCATCTCCTCGGCTTCCTCCACGGCGCGGCGGATCGACTCCACCGTCTCCTCGATGTTGACCACCATGCCCGCCTTGAGGCCGCGTGACACGGTGGTGCCGCAACCCAGGACCTCGAGTTGTCCGTCCTCGTCGCAATGCGCGACGACCACCACGATCCGGGATGTGCCGATGTCAAGTGCGACCAGCTGGCCCGGATTCGGGCGGCGCTGCGCAATGGTCGAGAACATGCGCGAAAAGAGCCCAGAACGCTTCGGCTCCATCGGCAGGACTGCAGAATTTGAGTTATCCATGATTTCTCCTCCTCGCTATGATTCAGTCAAGGACCTGGCCGAAAACCCGTTCGGGTAACGCAGGTCGATAATGGTTTTCGGCGCGGGCGCAACCCGGGCATAGGCCTCGGAGTAGCGCAGCCAGCGCGCCAGTCGTTCGATCGGTCGGACCCGCCCCAGCGTGAGGCGCAGTCCCGAGCGCAACGTCACGTGCAGCGAACGGAACTTGGTCTCTTCCAGCCGGGCCAGACGCATTTCGTGCGCCTCCAGCAGCGGCTGGATCCGGTCGATGTGCCGGACCAAGGCGGCTTCGCGCCCCGGCATCCCTATGACTTCGGGTAGGGATGGCTCCGGCTCGCCGCGCAGATCGAACCGCTCCCCCTGCGCGGTCAAAAGTCCGCCCGTCGCCCAGCGCGCGACCGGCACCTGTTCGCTGATCTCGATTCGGAGCGTGGCCGGCCAGTCGCGGTGGATCCGCGCCTGCCGCACCCAGACATTCTGCTGAAGCCGCTGCTCCAGTTCCTCCAGATCCTGGGTCAGCATGTTGCCCGCCAACTCCTCGGCGACGATTTCCTGCAGTTCGATCGGGTCCAGATAGCGGAGCTCCCCGTGCAGGGACACCTGGCGGATCGGCAGATGCGCCGGATCCGTCAGCCACACGCTGACGCCGACCCCCAGGGCCAGCGCCAACGCCGCGCCCCCAAGCCGCATGATCATTCCCGTGCTGTCCCGCCTAGCCATCGACCGGCTCTCCGGCAGGTGCCCGAAGAAGGGAGGTGTCCAGCATCTTCAGGATCAAGTCTTCGTAGCCCAGCCCGGCCGCTTCGGCGGCCATCGGCAGCAGGCTGTGGCGACGCAGGCCCGGCGCGGTGTTCACTTCGAGCAGCCACGGCCGGTCCAGTTCATCCAGGATCAGGTCCACCCGGCCGTATCCTTCCGCCCCGGTGCATTCGAAGGCGCGAAACGCCAGTGCCGCCAGTTCGCGTTCCATCGCCTCCGGCAGACCGCAGGGGATGTCGTACCGGGTGTCTTCCGATTCGTACTTGGCCTGGTAGTCGAAAAATTCGCTCTGCGGGCACAGGCGGATGACCGGCAGCGCCTCATCCCCCAGGATCCCGACCGTGTATTCGGTGCCCTGCGCCTGGCGCTCCAGCAGGATTCTCGACCCGTGCTGCTGAGCCTCCTCAACGGCGGGCGGCACGTCTTCGGCCCGGTTCGCAAAAATCACGCCGATGCTGGAACCCTGGTCCACCGGCTTGACCACCAACGGCAAACCCAGTTCCTCGCACTGTTCCTGCAGCCGGTCCGGTTCCGCCAATGCCCCCTTCGGCGTCGGCAGGCCGGCCCTCCACCAGCGTTTCTTGGTCTCCAGCTTGTCCATGCAAATGCGCGAAGCCTCCGGGCCGCTCCCGCTGTACGGCAATCCCATCTCTTCCAGCGCCTGCTGCACCTCGCCGTCTTCGCCGCCGACCCCGTGCAAAGCCAGAAAACAGCGGTCGAAGCCCTGTTCCACAAGTTGCGGCAGGGTCTCGCGCTGCAGGTCGACCGCGCTGGCCTCGACGTCGCGCGCGCACAGAGCCTCGTAGGCACACTGCCCGGAAATCAGCGAAATCGGCCGTTCCTCGGACCAGCCGCCCATCAGCACCGCAACGCGTCCGTATTCGCTCATCCGGCTTCCCCCAGGATGCGGACTTCCAGTTCCAGCCGCACCCCGCTGTATTCTTCGACGGTTTTCCGGATGTGGTCGATCAACCGCTCGATGTCGGCCGCGCTCGCCGTTCCCTCGTGAACGATGAAGTTGGCGTGTGTCCGGCTGACTTCGGCCCCGCCGACCCGGCAGCCCTTGAGGCCCGCCTCCTCGATCAGCCGTGCGGCATGGGCGCCCGGAGGGTTGCGGAACACCGACCCGCCGCTCGGCAGCGAGACCGGCTGGGTGGCCCGGCGGCGATCCATCAGCTCGCGCAGGCGATGCTCCGGCTGCGCCGGGTCTTCGGCCCGCTCGAGGCGGAACGTCCCGGCCACGACGCCGTGCCCGGCGGGAACCTCCGCGAAGCGGTAGCCGAACCGGATCTGTTCGGATGCAAATTCATGACGGTTCCCCTGCCGATCCACGGTCTCGACGGATTCGACGAACTCCCAGATCTCGGAGCCGGCCGCACCGGCATTCATCGCCAGGGCGCCACCGACCGTGCCGGGGATGCCGGCCAGGAATTCCAATCCACTGAAGCCCGCCGCCGCGGTGAGCGTCGCCAGGCGGGCGCACAGGGCACCGCCCTCGGCCCGGACCCGGGGAGGCTCCAGCACGATATCGGACAGCGGCTCGCGCAACTGGATCACCACCCCGCGCATGCCGCCGTCGCGCACCAGCACGTTGCTGCCCCGCCCCAACCAGGTCAGGGGCACGTCCGTCTCAAGCCCGGCCAGGTAGGCACTCAGATCGTCGATGCTGTTCGGCGCGAACACCCGGTCCGCCGCGCCGCCGCAGCGCCAGGTCGTATGTTCGGCCATGGGCACCTGCCGATGCTCGCCGACGATTTCCGCCGCCACGATCACGACGCCTCCCTTTGGGTGAACTGCGCGGGCAGCTGCGCCGCCCAGCCCTCGATGCTGCCCGCCCCCATGGTCAGCAGTACGTCGCCGGGACGCAGGATTTCCAGCAGCGCCGGGAACAATTGCTCGCCGCCCGCAGCGCGCGCAGGCCGCGCGCCCCGGTGTTCCAGCGCCCGGGCCAGCGAGTCGCTGTCGGCGCCCGGGATCGGCGCCTCGCCCGCCGGATGCACGTCCAGCAGGAGCAGCGCGTCGGCCTCGCCCAGGGTTCGGACCAGGGGTTCGAACAGGTCCCGCGTGCGGCTGTAACGGTGCGGTTGAAAGACCAGCACCTGCCTTCTGTCGGGGTAGACCTGCCGCGCCGTCGCCAGAGTCGCTTCGATTTCGGTCGGGTGATGCCCATAGTCGTCCACCCACGGGATGTCGTCGGCACCGGGCAGCGGCCCATGCGCCTCGAAGCGCCGGGCGATCCCGGAAAACCCTTCCAGGGCTTGTGCCGCCGTCTGCAGCGGGACGTCCAGGTCCCGTGCCACCGCCACCGCGGCCAGCGCATTCAAGACGTTGTGGGTGCCGGGCAGCGCGAGACGGACCCGAAGTTCCTCTCCCGAATCCGCAACCCGCAGGGTGAAGACGCTGCCGGATCCCTCCGGCTCGATCCCGGTCGCGCGCAGATCCGCGTCCGGGGCCTCGATCCCGTAGGTGACGGCCTGCCGGCCCAGGTTCGGGCGCAGGGCCGCCAGGCGCGGATCATCCGCGCAAAGCACCGCCAATCCGTAGAACGGGAGATTCTGCAGGAAGCCGTGGTACGCCTCGGCCAGTTTCTCGATATCTCCGTCATAGTTGACCAGGTGGTCGTTGTCGATGTTCGTCACCACCGCGACCAGCGGGCTGAGGTGCAGGAAAGACGCATCGCTTTCGTCCGCCTCGCAGACCAGGCAATCCCCTTCGCCCAGCGTGGCGTGCGAACCGCTGTGCCGGACCCGGCCGCCGATGATGGAGGAAGGACCGAGACCGGCCTCGGTCAGCAGGTGGGCGATCAGGCTGGTGGTGGTGGTCTTGCCGTGCGTGCCGGCCACGGCGATGCCATGGCTGAAGCGCATCAGTTCCCCGAGCATCGCCGCACGCGGCACGACGGGAATGTGCGCGGCCTGCGCGGCCTGCCATTCCGGATTTTCGGGCGGGACCGCGCTGGAGACGACGACCACGTCGGCGCCTGCAACGACACCGGCCTCGTGGCCGATCCGGATTTTGGCGCCCAATTCGCGCAGGCGCCGGGTTTGCGCATTCTCTTTCAGGTCGCTGCCGGAAACGGTGTAACCCAAGCCGCACAGGACTTCGGCAATGCCGTTCATGCCGGCACCGCCGATCCCGATGAAATGGACCTGCCGGATATGCCGCATCGGCATGTGGCGGCGTGTCGCGTTCACGTGCAGAACTCCAGCAGGCATTCGGCGACATCCCCGGCGGCATCCGGGCGAGCCCGGCGCAGTGCCGCCCGGCTCATTTCAACCAGCGTGGCGCGATCCCGCGCCAGTTCGGCGAGGCGAAGCGCCAACCGCTGCGGGGTGAATTCATCCTGCTCCCAGACTTCGGCCGCGCCGTCCCCGGCGTATTGGTTCGCGTTGTCGAACTGATGCCCGTCGGCGGCATGGGGGTACGGCACCAGCACCGCCCCGCGCGCACTGGCCGCGAGTTCCGCCAGGGTCATCGCGCCGGCCCGCGCCAGCACGAGGTCGGCCCACACGTACGCCTGGTCCATCTCCTCGATGAACGCATCCAGCCGGGGCTGCGCCCCCGAGGGGTAGCGCCGGGCGACCGGCGCCGGATCCGAACCGGTCTGGTGCCAGACCGAGGGCCGGCAGTCCTCGGGCATGACGCGCAAGGCCTCCGGCACCACGAGATTGAAGACTTCAGCGCCCTGGCTGCCGCCGACCACGAGCAACCGCAGCGGCCGCATCGGGGCCTCGGGCGACAGCGGCTGCGCGCACAGCGAGACCCGAACCGGGTTGCCGAGGTGGGTTCCGCCGTGGATGCCGCGCACGTCGGAGAAGCCCAGCAGCACACGCGCCGCGAAGCGGGCCAACACGCGATTGGTCAGGCCGGCCACCGCGTTCTGTTCATGAACGATCAAGGGCACCCGGCACAGCAGCGCCGCCAGCGCCACCGCGGACGACGCGTAGCCGCCCATGCCGAGAACCACCGCCGGACGGTGCTTCAGCAACAGGCCCACCCCGAGGATCACTGCCCACAGCACGCGCGGCATGACGCCGACGAGGCCCAGCAGGCCGCGTCGCCGCGGCGCCCGCAACGGCATCCAGATGACCGGGAATCCCGCCTGGGGCACGAGCCGCGCCTCCAGCCCGGCCCGGGTCCCGACCCACTGCACCGGCACGCCGCGTTCGCGCAAGCGTTCCGCTACCGCCAGTGCCGGAAACACGTGTCCGCCGGTCCCGCCGGCCAGAATCATCACGGGTCGGGTGTTCACGCAGACCTCCTGCGCCTGGTTTTCGCGCCGCTGCCCGGCAGGCCCGGCAGGATCTCCGCCTCATAGCGTGCGCGCCACAGCAGGCCGAGACCGGCAAGCGTCGCAAGCAGCGAGCTGCCGCCTGCGCTCATCAGGGGCAGGGTCAGCCCCTTGGTCGGCAGCGCGCCCATGTTCACCGCAATGTTGACGAAAGCCTGCAGGCTGATCCACAGGCCGACCCCGTAGGCGACCGCGGCGGCGAAGTGCTGCTCCCTCGCCTGCGCCTGACGGGCGATGCGAAATGCCGCCATGAGGAACATCACGAACAGGACGATGATGATCACGGCCCCGATCAGGCCCAGTTCCTCGGCCGCCACGGCAAACACGAAGTCGGTGTGCATCTCCGGCAGGTAGAAATGCTTCTGCACCCCCTCGCCGAGCCCGCGCCCCCACATCCCCCCGCTGCCGATCGCGATCAGCGACTGGGTCAGCTGGTAGCCGCTGTTGAACGGATCCGCCCAGGGATCCAGGAAGGTCTGAATGCGCATCAGCCGGTACGGTGCGGCGATCGCCAGCCCGCCCATCGCGACCGTGGCGCAGATTGCGCAGCCGAGCAGCGCGCGCAGGTAGCCGCCGCAGAGAAACAGCATGCACAGCGCGGTCACCGCGATCACGCAGGCGGTCCCGAAATCCGGTTCCAGCAGCAGCAGCAAGACGGTCAGGGCCACGATGCCGAGCGGCAACAGAATGCCCCGCACACGGGTCTCCAGCAGCGTTCCGTGCTGCGCCACATACGCCGCCATCCACAAGACCAGTGCCGGCTTGATCAGTTCCGACGGCTGGAAGCGCACCGGGCCCAAATCCAGCCAGCGCGTGCTGTTGTTGACCGTATGGCCGAGCCCCGGAACCAATGCCAAGGTCAGCAGCGCCAGGGAGAATACCCCGTACCAGGGCGCCAGCTTGCGGTGTACGGACAGCGGGATCCGGGCCAGGACCAGCGCTCCCAGGACGCCGACCGCCATGAGCAGGGACTGATGCTTGAAGTAGTACAGCGCATCGCCGTGCAGGTTCGCCGACACCTCCACCGAGGCGGAGGTCATCGCCACGAGCCCGATCGCCAGCAGCATGGCGGCGATGTACAAATCAGGCGAGGACGAGTGTTGTTCGTTCATGTGGCTGATTCCTGCAGGGCGCGCACCCGGGCGATGAAATCCTCGCCGCGTTCCTCGAACCCCGAGTACTGGTCGTAGCTCGCGCACCCGGGGGACAGCAGCACGCAATCGCCGGGCTCGGCCCGTTCGGATGCCTGTTGCACCGCCTCGGCGAGATCGGCCGCCTGGACGACCGGCACGCAGTCGGCCCAGGCCTGTGCCATGGTCCGGGCCGATTCCCCGAACAGCACCAACGTGCGGACGTGTCGCGACAGCGTGAGAGTCGCGCGTCTGAGATCCTCCTGTTTGGCCTGCCCGCCGGCAATCAGCACGCAGGGCCGCGCGAACGCCGACAGGGCCGCCTGCATGGCGCTCAGGTTGGTGGCCTTCGAATCGTTGACCCAGCGGATGCCGTTGAATTCCGCGACCGGCTGCAACCGGTGCGGCAGGCCCTCGAATGAGCGCAGGCCGGGCGCCGCCCGCTCCGGGCGCACGCCGAACGCCTCCGCCAGGGCAAGCGCCGCCAGCGCATTGGCCCAGTTGTGCCGCCCCTCGAGCTGCAACTCGCTACAGGGCAGCAGCCGGTTCCAGCCTTGGCACAGCCAGGTTTGCCCGTTATGTTCGCGCAAGCCGAAATCGCCGTCGTGCTGCGGGACGTCGAGCCCGAAACTGACCGCCCGGCCGGCCGTAATGCCGGGGCGGGTGTTGGAGTCGTCGCGGTTGAACACCGCCACCTCGGCATGCCGGTAGAGGCGGTGCTTGATTTCGCGGTACGCCTCGAAGCTGCCGTGGCGGTCGATATGGTCCGGGCTGAGATTGAGCAGGCCCGCGGCCCGGCAATGCAGGGTCTCGGTCGCTTCGAGCTGGAAGCTCGACAGTTCCAGCACGTAGGCATCCGGCGCCGGTTCGCGCAGCAGCGACAGCGCGGGCGTGCCGAGGTTGCCGCCGGTCTCGGCCTCGAGGTCCGCTTCCTTGAGCAGGTGCGCCGCCAGCAGCGTGGTGGTGCTCTTGCCGTTGCTGCCGGTGATGCCGAGCACCGGCGCATTCGCCTCGTGGGCGAATAATTCGATGTCCCCGTACACTTGGGCGCCCCCTGCCCGCGCGGCGCGCAACGCCGGGTGGTCGAGCGAAACGCCGGGGCTCACGATCACGGTGTCCGCGCTCTCGAATTCCCTGAGGTCCGGGTCGCCGGACACCACCGACGCTTCCGGGCAGTCTTCCCGCAGCCGGGCCAGCGCCTGCTCCTTGGGCGCGCTGTCCCAAACCGTGAACGGTTCGTTGCGGCGATGCAGGTAGTGCGCCACCGACAGGCCGGTGACGCCCAAGCCCACGACCAGGGTTCGCATCGTAACGGGGGTAGTAGTCGAATCCATGGCTTCCCTCCTTTACCGAACTTTCAGGGTGGCCAGCCCCAGCAACACCAGGACCACCGTGATGATCCAGAAACGGACCGCGATACGGGGTTCCGGCCAGCCGCGCAACTCGAAGTGGTGGTGCAACGGCGCCATGGCGAAGATGCGCCGGCCGGTGAGCCGGTAGGAGATCACCTGCAACACCACCGACAGGGTCTCCATCATCATCACGCCGGCCATCAGGATCAAAACGATTTCCTGGCGCAGCATGACCGCCACCGCGCCCAGCGCGGCACCGATCGCGAGCGCGCCGACGTCACCCATGAAAACCTGCGCCGGATAGGTGTTGAACCAAAGGAATCCAAGCCCCGCCCCGACCAGTGCGGCGCAGTACACGATCATCTCGCCAGCCAGCGGGACATGTGCGATGCCGAGGTACTCGGCGAACTCCATGTGCCCGGAGGCGTAGGCGTATACGCCAAGCCCGCCGGCGATCAGCACCGACGGCATGGTGGCCAGCCCGTCCAGGCCGTCGGTCAGGTTGACCGCGTTGCTCATCAGGACCAGCATGAATGCGGCCAGCGGCACGAACGCCCAGCCCAAATCGAACTGCCACTCCTTGATGATCGGAAGCACCATGCGGGTCTCCACCGGGTCGGTCGCGCTGGCGTACAGCGCAAGGGCGATGCCGACCCCGGCCAGCACCTGCAGCGAAAACTTCAGGCGCGCGGTGATGCCGCGGCCGTTTCGGAACTTGCAGAAATCGTCGAGGATCCCGATCATCGCGTACAGCCCGGTCACGACCACCAGGACCCACAGGTAGCGGTTGCCCCAGGACCCCCACAGCAGCACCGAGCCGAGCAACGCCAGGATAATCAGCACCCCGCCCATGGTCGGCGTGCCGCCCTTGGACCGATGCGAGGCCGGCCCGTCGTCGCGCACTGTCTCGCCGATGTCCCGCGCGCGCAGCCAGCGGATGACTGCCGGACCGATCAACAGCGCGATGCCGAGGGCCGTCAGCAGCGCCAGGATGCCGCGGACCGTCAGGTACTGGAACAGTGCGAAACCGGGATCGAACCGTTCGAGGGAAGCGAAGAGTTCAAGCAGCATTGGCTTCTTCCCCCGGCATGAGCCGCGCCACCAGGCGCTCCAGTCGCGCCGCGCGCGAGCCTTTGACCAGCACCGCATGCCGGGAACCGAGCTGCGCCCGCAACTCGCCCGACAGTGCCTCCACGTCCGTGCAGGCCTGCCCGCCCGGACCGAATGCACGGGCGGCACGCGCGGCGTGCGGGCCCAGCACGTAGAGACGGCGCACGCCGGATTTGCGCGCGTAGTCGGCCACCTCCTCGTGGCACTCCGCGCTGTACAGGCCGAGTTCCTTCATCTCGCCCATGACCATCCACGACTCCCTCCCCTGCGCCACCAGCACGTCGATGGCCGCATGGAAAGACCCGGGATTGGCGTTGTAGCTGTCGTCGATCAATTGCGCGCCGCCGTAACCCTCGACCAACCGCAGCCGGCCGCCGACCTCAAGCTGGAAACCCGATAGCGCCCGCGCCGCCCGCTGGAACGGCACGCCCAGCGCCACCGCCAACGCCACCGAGCAAGCCGCGTTGCGCGCGTTGTGTATGCCGGCCAATGTCCACTCGACCTCGACGTTCTCGCCGCTGTGGCGGAACTCAAGCCGCGACGGGGCGCAGGGATGTGCGTAGACGTCCGCCTGCACGTTCAGGTCCGCCGCGAACGTCAGCACCTCGTGCGGGGCGGCGGCGGTCCGCCACTGGAACGCGAACCCGTCCTCGGCGTTGATCACCGCGACGCCCTCCGGCCCCAGGCCTTCGAAGATCTCGGCCTTCGCACGGGCCACGCCCTGCAGGCTGCCGAACCCTTCCAGGTGTGCCTGCGCGGCACAGGTGATGGTGGCCGCCTGCGGCCGCGCCAGCGCCGTCAACTGCCGAATCTCGCCCGGATGGTTGGCGCCCATTTCGATTACCGCGTAGCGGTGGCTGTCGTCCAGGCCCAGCAGGGTCAGCGGCACGCCGATATGGTTGTTCAGGTTGCCCCTCGACGCCAGCGTGCGTTCCTCGCTGCTCAAAATCGCGGCCGTCATCTCCTTGGTCGTGGTCTTGCCGTTGCTGCCGGTGATGCCCGCCACTGCGACGCGATGCTCGGCGCGCCATTGAGCGGCGACCCGCTGCAGCGCCGTGAGCGTGTTCGGGACCACGATCTGCGGGCAATCCATGGCAAGTTCGCGCGCCACCATCGCCCCCGCCGCGCGGTCTTCGCACCGTGCGGCGAAATCGTGCCCGTCGAAGTTCTCGCCCTTCAGGGCCACGAACAGTTCCCCGTCCTTCAGGGTCCGGCTGTCCGTGCCAACCCCCTCGACGGGCGCATCCGCGCCCTTGAGTTCGCCGTCGGCCCAGGCCGCCAGTTGCGCCAGACGCATCGTCTTCATGCGCCGGCCTCCAACGCCGCGTGCACGGCGGCGTGATCGGAAAACGGCCGCGTTTTCCCGGCCGCGACCTGTTCGGACTCGTGACCCTTGCCGGCAATCAGCACCACCTCGCCGGGGGCCGCTTCCCGAACCGCCCGGCGGATCGCCTCCGCGCGGTCATGCCGCACCGCGACGGACGCGGATTTCGGGATGCCTTTCAGGATGTCCTCGACGATCCGCTCGGGCGCCTCGCTGCGCGGGTTGTCGTCGGTCAGGGTCGCCCGGGCGGCCAGTCGCTGCGCCACTTCGCCCATGCGCGGGCGCTTGCCGCGGTCGCGGTCGCCGCCGCAACCGAACACGCAGTGGATGTCCGCCCCGAAATGTTCGCGCAACGCGCAAAGCGCCGCCTCCAGCGCATCGGGCGTGTGCGCGTAATCGACGAATACCGGGCCCGGCGCCCGGGTCACGCGCTCCAGCCGGCCCGGCACCGGCGACAGGCCTTCCATCGCTGCCGCCACCTTCGCCATCGGCACGCCCCGCGCCTGCACGGCGGTCGCCGACAGCAGCAGGTTCATCACGTTGAAACGGCCGTACAGTCCCGGCACCTGCACCGCATGGGTTTCGCCGCCTGCCGTCCACTCGAACGACAGGCCCTCCGCCGTCAGCCCGGTCACGCGCGCGGTCGACTCCGCCGGCGCGTCCATCGCGCAGGTATGGACTCGCGCCTTCGATTCCATCTGTTCGGCGAGTTCGTGCCCGAACGGGTCATCAATATTGATGACCGCACGTTCCGGCTTGAGTTCCGTGAACAGGCGCCGCTTGGCCGCGGCATACCGCTCCGGGGTCTGGTGGTAGTCGAGATGGTCGCGCCCCAGCGTGGTGAACACCGCCGTCTCGAAGTGCACCGCATCGCAGCGGTACTGGTCTAGGGCATGCGACGACACCTCCAGTACGGCGACCGTATCGCCGCGCTGCGCCATGTCGAAGAGTTCCGCCTGCAACCGCACGGCATCCGGCGTGGTGTGGCCGGTCGCGTGCAGGGCGGTCAGCCGACCGGCGCCCAAGGTCCCGATGACGCCGCAGGACTGTTCCAGTGCGCCCAGGATCTGCGCGATCAGGTGGCTGGTGGAGGTCTTGCCGTCGGTGCCGGTGATGCCGATGACCGGCAACTGTGCCGAAGGGTCGCGGTAGAAGCGCCCGGCGATCGCGCTGAGCGAGCGGGACAGGTCCGGCACCGCCACGCACGGGACGGCCGCCCAGGGTTGTGGCTGATCCGGGTCCGGTTCGTAGATCACCGCCGCCGCGCCCTTCCCGAGCGCCTCGGGTAGCCCCTCGAGGCCATGCCGTCGGGTTCCCCGGCAGGCCGCAAAAAGATCCCCGGGACGGATCTCCGCGCTACGGCACTGAATGCCGGCGATCGAGCAATCCCGGGGAATGGGGGCAAACCCTTCAAGCAAATCCGACAGCGATGCCTGCAGGCTCATCCGGTCCCTCCCGGCGAAGCCTGGATCATCAATTCCCGGTCGTCCGGCGGCACGTTCAGCAGGCGCAGCGCCTCGCGCGCCACCTCCCGGAACACCGGCCCGGCCACCTCGCCACCGAAATACTTCCCGTCGCGGGGGGTGTCCACCAGCACCAGGATCGCCAGGCGGGGATGCCGCGCCGGCACGACCCCGGCAACCATCGCAACGTGGTGCCGAGCCGAGTAGGCGCCATCGACCATCTTGCGCACCGTGCCGGTCTTGGCCGCCACGGTGTAGCCCGGCAATCGCACCCGCCGGGCGGTCCCTTCGGGCCCGGTCACACCCTGCATCATGCGCAGCACCGCATCGCAGTACTCGCGCGGGAGCATGCGCTCGCCGTCGGCCTGGGGGTGAGCCAGGAAACTGATCGGGTGGCGCACGCCGCGGTTGCCGAGCACCATGT
This sequence comes from uncultured candidatus Poriferisulfidus sp., assembly GCA_965204575.1. Classification (GTDB taxonomy): domain Bacteria; phylum Pseudomonadota; class Gammaproteobacteria; order Poriferisulfidales; family Poriferisulfidaceae; genus Poriferisulfidus. The sequence continues at coordinate 1,219,502 of OZ241993.1, read as the reverse complement.
ACGCCTGCGCGATGTGCAGCGGCGTCGCGGACAGGCCGTAGCCGTAGCCGAGGCTGGCCTGGTCGGTGCGCACCCACTGGTCCGGCTCGCGCAGAATGCCGACCGCCTCGCCGGGATAACCGATCCGAAGCGGCTGCCCGAAACCGACCCGGTCGAACGTCTCCCACAGGCTGTCGCCGGGCAGGTCCAATGCGATGCGGGCCGCCGCCACGTTGCTGGACTTGACCAGGACGCCGCGGAGGTCGAGTTCTCCGAAATTCCGGATGTCGCTGATCCGGTGCCCGCCGATGCGCCAGTGGCCGGGCGTGGTGTCGATCCGGTCGTTCGCGCCGTAGACCCCGCTCGCCAGCGCAGTCAGGACCGTGAACGGCTTCATCACCGAACCCGGTTCGTAGAGGTCGGTGACGGCGCGGTTGCGGCGCCGGTCGGGATCGGCGGACCGATCCCCGTTGGGGTTGTACGAAGGCGCCTGGGCCATGGCCAGCACTTCGCCGGTGACCACGTCCAGGACCACCACGGTGCCACTCTGTGCGCGATGCTTGAGCACGGCACGCTGCAGTTCCTGGTAAGCGTGGTATTGCAGCCAGAGGTCGATCCCGAGACGCAGGTTCTCGCCGTGCTTCGGCGCACGCAGCTGGGCCAGGTCGTCGATGATCCGGCCGTGGCGGTCCTGCCGCACCTGGCGCGCGCCCGGGTGTGCGCGCAGGCGAGAATCGAACGCGAGCTCGAGTCCCTCTTGTCCCTTGTCGTCGATGTCGGTCCCGCCGAGCAGCTGCGCCGCGACCGCGCCCGCCGGGTAGTAGCGGCGGTATTCCGTGACCAGGCCGACACCCGGGATCTGCAGCGCGGTCACCTGCTCCGCCTGGTCCGGCGTGATCTGCCGGCGCAGGTAGACGAACTTCCGGTCCTGCCGGTCGAACACCAGCCGCTTCAGCTTCGGCCGAGACAGGTTCAGCAGCCGGGCCAGTTCAGGCCACCGGCCCTGCGCCTCGAGCAGCGGCTTGGGCTCGGCCCAGACCGACTGCACCGGGGTGCTGATCGCGAGCGGTTCGCCGTGCCGGTCGAGCAGCATGCCGCGGGATGCCGGGATCGGCACCGTCCGCAACTGCCGGCTTTCGCCCTGCGCGGTCAGGAATTCCTGTTCGGCGTACTGCAACTGGACGGCACGGCCGACCAGGCCGATTCCGACCAGCAGGAACAGGCTCAGCACCAGGCGGCGGCGCCAGTTGTAGGAAACGCGGCGGGCAACCTTCATGGGCTCAGCAAGTTGACCTTCGACGGGTCGGGCCGGCGCATGCGCAGGCGTTGCGACGCTTCCTTTTCCACGCGCGCGTAGGCGGCCAGGGTGCCCTGCTCAAGCAGCAGCCGCCCCCAGTCCGTCTGCAGGCGGTGGTAAGCCTCGCGCTGTTCCTGGATCTGCTTGAACGCGGCCTGGTTCGAGTGCTTGACGTACACCACGCCGATCGCCACCGTGAGGTTGGCGAACAGAAGCAGTCCCCACAGGATCATGCCGCGCATGGCAGCCTCCGGGCGGTGCGCAGCCGGGCCGAGCGGGCGCGCGGGTTGCGGTCGATTTCGTCGGGAGCCGGGCGAACCAGCTCGAACACCTCCAGCACGGGCTCGAACGGCGGGGGCGGGCGGTGCCGGCCGACCGGCGGCGGCTGGCTGGCCGCGCGCAGGAAGCGCTTGACGATGCGGTCCTCCAGCGAATGGAAACTGATCACCGCGAGCCGCGCCTCGCCCGCCAGCAGCGCGGCGGCCTGCCCGAGCAGGGTTTCCAGCTGCTCGAGCTCGCGGTTGATGAAGATGCGAATCGCCTGGAAGCTGCGGGTGGCCGGATGCAGGCGCGCCTCGGCCTTCGGCACCGTGCGTTCGATCAGTTGCGCCAACGGGCGGGTGTGGGTCAGGGGAGTGTGTTCGCGGGTCTCGACGATGGCGCGGGCGATGCGCCGGGCGTAGCGCTCCTCGCCGAATTCGGATAGGACACTCGAGATCTCGTTTTCCGCGGCCTGTGCAAGCCACTGCGCGGCGGTGCGTCCGTCACCGCTCATGCGCATGTCGAGCGGGCCGTCCTCGCGGAAGCTGAAGCCGCGTTCCGGAGAATCCAGTTGTGCCGAGGAGACGCCGAGGTCCAGCAGCAACCCGTCGACCTGGCGCTGCAGGCCGGCCTGGGCGAGACGCTCGGGCAGGGTCGCGAATGCGTCCTGCACCACGGTCACTCTCGGGTCGCCTCCGAACGCGCGGCGGGCGTGGGCGCAGGCTCCGGGGTCTCGGTCCACAAGCCATAGCCGGCCACCAGGGCCGAGTTGCGAGAAGATTCCGCGGGCGTGTCCGCCGCGGCCGTAAGTGGCGTCGACGTATAGCCCGTCGGGACGGATGGCGAGTCTGACCAGGGTTTCGCGCAGAAGGACCGGTTCATGCGTCTGCCCTGCCGCCATCAGAGTTTGAGCTTGGTCACGGTCTGGGCGCGCTCGGGATCGTTCAGGATCTGCGCCCAGTTGTCGTAGCGCTGCTCTTCGGTCTGCGTCGACCACAGCACCAGCTTGTGCCCCTGTCCCATCAGTTCCGCGTCGCGGTCGAGCTTGGCGTAGCGGCGCAGGCTGGGCGCCAGCAGCAACCGGCCCTGGCCGTCGAGCTGCCGTTCGTCGGCATGCCCGAGGATCATTTCCTGCAGGACGCGGTTGGCGGGGTCCCCGCTCGGCAGGTCCTGGAGGCGTTGCTCCAGTTCCTCCCACACCGGCAGCGGGTAGATCGCGATGCCGCGGTCGTGGTACATGGTCGCGACCACGTGGCCGTCGCTTTGCCGGGTCAGGGGTTCACGAAACCGGGAGGGAACCGCGATGCGGCCCTTGTCGTCGACGGTCAGCAAACAGGATCCCCTGAACATTGCCCCGGCCCTCCCAGAAGTGGATTCTTCCACTAATTTCTAGTTATTTCCATTTTATTCCATCCCAAAGATACAAGTCAACCATGCCTTGAAAGAGTTAAGGGTTATGAGACAAGTGTATGTAATATAAATATTTTATTGGTTCATTATCCGTCAATTTTCTGAAATATCGAGCGCGGGCCAGGGCGGATTCCAGGCGGAAATTCCCACTTTATGCCCGCCGGGGCCGGCATGGAAAAACTTTCGATTGGCGTCCCAACTGCATGAAAAGCCGGGAGATGGGGGAAGCGGGCCTGTAAGCCGGGTTCTGTCGAGGGCAGCCATTCATCTGGGCGAGGCGTCGCCGCCCCGCTCTAGCGACCTACCCGGGAGCCATGCAGGACATCATGATCGCCCCCCTATTGGGTCTTGCTCCGGATGGGGTTTACCCTGCCGCGTCTGTTGCCAGCCGCGCGGTGCGCTCTTACCGCACCTTTTCACCCTTACCGGACGAGTCCGGCGGTATCTTTTCTGTGGCACTGGCCGTGGGCTTGCGCCCCCCAGGCGTTACCTGGCATCCCGTCCCGTGGAGCCCGGACTTTCCTCCGCACAAGGCAGCGGCTGCCCGGCCCGCTTCCCTGCCCATCATACTCCCTGCCGGTCAGCGCTTCAGCGCCAGTGCGCGGGCGTACGCCGCCTTGTGCGCCGCGCCCAGGCAGTCCCGTGCCAGGGCAGCCGCCGTGCGCACCCCGATGCCCGCTTCGAGCAATGGCCCGAGGAATTCGTCCAGAATCTCGTCCGGAACGCCCGCCTCTTCTCTCGCGCCCTCGACCACCACCACGAACTCGCCAAGCTCGGGGATGCGTTCCGGGTCCAGTTCTTCCACCGGTCCGCGCCAAACCTGTTCGTGCTGCTTGGACAGTTCCCGCACCCAGACCACCTGCCGGCCCGCTCCCAGCTCCGCTTTAATAGCCTGTGCCAGTGCCCGAATCCGGTGCGGCGCCTCAAACACCGCCCAGGTGCGCGTCTCGCCGGCCAGCTCCGCGAGCCGCCGGCGCCGCGCCGGCGCGCGGGCCGGCAGGAACCCCTCGAACACAAACCGCGCGGCATCCAGCCCGGCGACCGACAGGGCCGCCACCACCGCGCACGGCCCCGGCAGCGGCACCACCGCGAGCCCCTCCCGAAGCGCGGCCTCCACCAGCCGCCGGCCGGGATCGCTGACCAGCGGCGTGCCCGCATCCGACACCAGCGCGCCCGATGCGCCCGAACGCAGGGACCGGATCAGCGCGGAGGTCGTGCGCGCCTCGTTGCCGCGGTGCAGGCTGCGCAGGCTTGCCGCCGATCCCAGGTGCGCCATCAGCTTGCGGGTGCGCCGGGTGTCCTCCGCCGCGACCCAGGTCGCCGAGCCCAGCACGTCGCGGGCCCGGGCGCTCAGGTCGGCCAGGTTGCCGATCGGCGTCGCCACCACGTACAGGGTCGAAGGCTCGGCGGTCCAGTCTGGCATACGGGCTTGTCCTCCGGCGCCGGGCACGGCGCCGCACCTCATCATACCGGCTCCCCCGCCGGGCGGGGAACCCAGCCCTTACAATAGGGGCTTTCCCGTAAAGCCATGTCTTCGCGCCTTCTCCCGATCCTCCTGGCCGCCGTCTGGCTCGCCGGCTGCCCGGTCGCCCTGCCGCCCGACGAAGCGCCCTCCTGGGACGAAGTCCTGGCCCTGCCGCCGGACCAGGCCTGGGAACGCACGCGCGAGTGGCCCGAGGCAGAACGCGCGCTGAAGCAGTTCGAACTGCTTCACCAGTGGGCCGGCCTCGACCGATGGATCGCGGTCTCGGCGTGGCTGCCCGAATTCGACGCCTCCGCCCTCGACCCCGCCCAACGGGGCCAGTTGCGGCTGATCCAGGCGCAGGCCCTGCTGCACGGCGGCGAAGAACTCGCCGCGCTGACCGCACTGTCGACCCTGCCCGACAGCGGCCCCGTGCTCGAGTTGCGCGCCCAGGTCTACGACCAGTTGGGCGATCCCGAAAACACCCTGCGGGTCCGGCTGAGCCTCGCGGCGCGACCCGGCAACGCCGGCGAGCGCGACGCGCAGCACCGCCAAGCCTGGGGCAAGCTGCTCGCGACGTCCCGCACCAACCTGGAGGCCTGGCGGGACCGCACCGGCGACGCGACCTGGCAGGGCTGGCTGGAACTGGCATTGCTCGCGCGCCCCGATGCACCCCGCGGCATCTCGCCGAAGACGAAACTCGAGGAATGGAAACAGCGCCATGAAGGGCACCCGGCGTTCCGCTGGCTGCCCGCCCTCTCCGCGGCGTTCGAGCGGCTGGAGCCGGACCTTCAAAAACTGGCCGCGCTGATTCCGGTCAGCGGGGATTTCGCGCCGATCGGCCGCGCCATCCGCATCGGCATCGAGACCGGCATACAACAGCACGGCGGCAACGCGCCCGAGTTGCGCATCTACGACACCGGAGACCCGTCGCAGACCCCGACCGACCTGTACCGGCAGGCCGTCGAGGACGGCGCCCAGCGAATCATCGGCCCGTTCGACAAGGACGCGGTCACGCGGCTGGTGCGAACCGGGAAACTGCCGGTCGACACCATCAGCCTCAACTACCTGGACGCCCACTCCAAGGCACCCGGCATGCTTTACCAGTTCGGCCTGCTGCCGGAGGACGAGGCCGCCCAGGCCGCCGAGCGCGCGCTGGCCGAAGGCCGCCGCGCCGCGGTCGTGTTCGCGCCCGCCGGCACCTGGGGGCAACGTCTGGACCGGGCATTCACCGAACGCTTCGAGGCCGGCGGCGGAACCGTCCGCGGGCACGGCTTCTACTTTGCCAACGCCTCCGACCACGCGGCCAAGATCAAGGACATCCTGAAACTTTCCGAAGGCGAGATGCGCCGGCAGAAGCTGGAGGAAGTGCTGGGCCGGGAGGTGATCTCCCGTCCGACCCGCCGGCAGGACATCGACATGGTGTTCCTGGCCTCCTCGCCGCGCAACGCCCGCCTGTTCAAGCCGCAGCTCGACTTCTACTACGCCGGCGACCTGCCGCTGTACGCCACCTCGCACATCTACACCGGCACCCCGAGCCCGCTGCAGGACCAGGACCTCGAGGGCACCCTGTTCTGCGACATCCCGCTGGTGCTGGACGACCAGTTGCGGGCAAAGCTGGACCAGACCCTGGCCGCGCGGCGGCTGCCCCGCTTCGCCGCGCTCGGCGCCGACGCCTACCTGCTGGCGATGAACCTGGACTACCTCAAGGCCTATCCGGAGGCCGCGCTCGACGGCTGGACCGGCGGGTTGTCGCTGCGCCAGGAGCGCCGGGTGTTCCGCACCCTCGACTGGGCCCGCTTCACCGGCGGCCGTCCCCTGCCCGCGCCGGAGCCGGAACGCGGCGCCACCGCACCGCGCTACCGCACCCAGGACTGAACCGTGACCGGGTCGAAACGGCCCTGCATTAGAATGGGCGGTGCGAACCCGGACTGCCGCTCATGTTGACTGTCACCGAAGACCTGCTGCTGCTCGTGTTGCAGAATTACGGCGGGCGGTTCCGGAAGCACAGCGCGGAGATCCTGCGCCACACCCTGGTCGGCTCCGCCCTGCTCGACCTGGAATTGACCGACCGCATCGACACCGACCTCGAACACCTGGGGGTGGTCGACCCGACGCCCACGGGCAAGGCCTTCCTCGACCCCTTGCTCGAGGAGATCGCGAACAGCGAGAAGTCCCGGGATCTCTGGGACTGGCTCCAGATGCTGTCGCCGACGATGGGGGACGCGATCCGGGACGGCGCCGTCGAAAGCCTGATCGGGCAAGGCATCCTGGAACGCCAGGGGGCGTCCCGGTCCCCGCGCTACCGGCTGGTCGGCGACGCCGGCCCGACCGACGCCCGGGAGCGCATCGAAAGGGTCCTGTTCTCCGAGGACGTGATCCCCAGCCCCCAGGAAGTCGCGCTGATCTGCCTCGCCGACGCCTGCGACCTCCTGCACGCCCTGTTCCGAAGGAAGCGGATCAAGGCCGCCCTGCCTCGCCTGCAGCAGATCCGCAAGATGGACCTGGTCGGCGGCGGGACGGTCGCGCAATTGGCGTTGTTGAGCCTCGAACGCTCCGCGCTGTAGGCCGTTTTCGGGAGGGGGAAATTCGTGATAGAGTACGAAATCAAATTTCATGACAAGGCAGGGAGGAACATGGCTCACCCCGATCATTGCCGTCGCTCTCGGTTTCGCTTGATTCTCGCCTGTGGCGTTCTGGCCGTCTCCGCCGGAGGGCTGGCGATGGCGGCAGACCTGTCGACACTCACCCGCCTCGCCGCGAATTCGACCGTCCAGCAGGCGAGCGCCCAGGAAAAGATCGACCAGCTCGACGAGGCGGCGCAAGACGCCTACGCCGACTACCGGGCGAAGCTGATCGAGCTGGAAAGCCTGCGCACCTACACCCGCCAACTGCAGGCGCTGCTGGACAAACAGCAGGCGCTGCTCGACAACCTGGACGCGCAGATCCAGAAGACCGGCTCGATGGATCGCGAACTGATCCCCCTGATGGAGCGCATGTACGACGCGCTCGGCACCCTGATCGAGCAGGACATGCCGTTTTTGGCGACCGAACGGCAGGATCGCCGCGAGCGCCTGCGCGGGATCCTGGACAACCCGGAACTGTCGCTCGCCACCAAGTACCGGAGCCTGTACGAGGCCTACCAGATCGAACTCGACTACGGGCGCACCCTCGAGACCTATTCCGGCACCCTGGAGGTTGAAGGCAAGAGCCTGATGGTCACGATCCTGCGGGTCGGCCGGGTCGCGCTGTACGCGATGTCCGCCGACCGCAACATCATCTACGAGTGGAACAACGAGTCCCGGGAATGGCAACTGACCGAAGGGCTGCGGCACGGCATCGAGAAAGCGGTCCGCATGGCGAAGAAACAGGTTGCGCCGGATCTCCTGGTGCTGTCGGTGCCGGCTCCGGAGGACGCGCCATGATCCGGGTTGCGGTACTGGCGCTGGCCGCCCTCGTCGCCCACACGGCACAGGCGGCGCCGCTCGACGACCTGCTCAAGCGCATGCGCGCCGACCAGGTGCAGGAGACCAACGAGATCCAGGAACGACTCGCGAAGTTCCGCGCCGCGGCCAAGGAGCGCGAGGCGATGCTCAAGGAGGTCAAGGGCCTGATCCGCCAGGAAGAGAAGCGCAGCCGAGGCATGGAGAAGCGCTTCGCCCAGGGCGAGAAGGACCTGATCAGCAAGCGCGACAAGCTGGACGCCCTCACCGTGCACTACAAGGAGGTGCTGGCCACCGCCAAGCTGTGGGCGGGCGAACTCAAGGGGCATTTCCTGCAGTCCCTGGTCAGCACGCAGATTCCCGACCGCATCGCGCCGCTTGATGCGATCGCGGACGACGACCACACGGCCACGATCGCGGACATGAACCACCTGCTGTACGCCGCCTTGGAAGAGGCGAGCCAGCAGGGGCGGATCGTCCGGTTCGACACCCAGGTCACCCAGCCCGACGGCACGCTCATCGACGCATCGGTGACCCGGGTCGGCATCTTTACCGCCACGACGGACGGCCAGTTCCTGAGCTTTACCGAGGATGCCCGGGACATGGTCATCCTCCCCCGCCAGCCACCGGCTTCGCTGATCGGCGTCGCGACCGACATGGGGGAAGCGGCCGAAGGCCATACGCGGGCCGTCGTCGACCCGTCGCGCGGTGCCATCCTTTCGCTGCTGGTGGACGCGCCGGACCTGACGGAACGGATCCAACAGGGCGGCATGATCGGCTACCTGATCATCGTGATCGGGGTGTTCGGCGTACTGTTCGCGATCGGCCGCAGCGTCGCGCTGGCGATCCACATGCGACAGGTTCGGAGCCAGCAGCACGATGTCGATAATCCGAAGAAGAACAACGCGCTCGGCCGCATCGCCCAGGTCTACCAGAAGCATGCGGACATGGATCCGGAGGCGCGCGAGGACCGGGTGCACGAAGCGATCAGCGAGGAGTTGCCGAAGCTCAACTGGGGCCTGAACATGCTGCGGGTGCTGGCCGCCGTCGCGCCGCTGCTTGGCCTGCTCGGCACCGTGACCGGCATGATCCAGACCTTCCAGGCCATCACCCTGTTCGGCACCGGCGACCCGCGCATGATGGCCGGCGGCATCAGCCAGGCCCTGGTCACCACCGCCCTCGGCCTCAGTGCCGCGGTCCCGATCCTGCTGCTGCTCACCGTGGCCCGCTCCTACAGCACGCGGATCCGCCAGATCATCGAGGAACAGAGCCTCGGGCTGCTGTCCCGCGCGAAGAACCTATGATCCCGGCCTGGCTTTACGAGCACTACTCGAACGTCGAAGCCTTGCTTTACACCGGCGGCGACGTGCTGCTGATCCTGTTCGGCGTCGCCTTCCTGCTATGGTGGTTCATCATCGAGCGGCTGTGGTTCTTCTTCGGCCCGAGCCGCCACCGCCGAGACGCGCGGAACCTGTCGGACAAGCTGGAACTGGTGCTGGCCTGGGAGGCGCGCTGGAGCGCGCACCGGGCCCTCTGGGTCCGCCAGCGGTGGGTGTCCGAATCGCGCATCCGGGCCAACCACAGCATGCTGGCCATCAAGGGGCTGGTGCAGATCTGCCCGCTGCTCGGCCTGCTCGGCACCATCACCGGCATGGTCGAAGTGTTCTCGACCATGTCCATCACCGGCAACAATAGCGCGCGCCTGCTGAGCGACGGCATCTCCCGCGCCACCTACCCGACCTTCGCCGGCCTGGTCATCGCCCTGTCCGGCTATTACTTCATCACGCTGTTCGAGCACCGCGCGCGGCGCGAGCTCGCGGCCCTGCGCGAACACCTGCTGCTGCCGGCCCACATGCGCAAGTAACCCGGTGCCGCACTCCTCGGAATCACCATGAGAATCATCCGCCGCCGCGAAGCCGAAGAAGATCAGGGCGTGGACATCACCCCGCTGATCGACATCGTCTTCATCATGCTGATCTTCTTCATCGTCACCGCCTCCTTCGTGAAGGAGTCCGGCGTGGAGATCGATCGCCCGAAGGCGGATACGGCGGTCATGCAGAGCCAGGGGACGATCCTGATCGGCATCACCGCCGAGGACGAGGTCTGGATCAACCATCAGCCGGTAGACGTGCGGTCCGTGCACGCGCACGTCATGCGGCTGCAGGCCGAAAACCCCCAAGGCGGCGTCGTCATCCAGGCTGACCGCGATTCCCGCAACGACATGCTGGTGCAAGTCATGGATCAGATCCGGCAGGCCGGGGTGGAGAAAATCGCCCTTGCGGCGAGCCCGGATCAGCAATGATCGTCCGCGACTTCCTGCGGATTCCCCTGATCACGGCGGCGGCCGTCGCCACGGTCTTCGCCCTGTTCACCCTGATGTATTCGCTGGTGGCGACGGACCTGGCCGGCCTCAGGGACGCTTCGGACTCGGTGCGCTTCGACTTCGTCCGCCTGCAGAAGCGGGATCTCACCCCGACCCAGCGCAAGCTCCCGGACAAGCCGCAGAAGCCGAAGAAACCGAAGATGCCGGAGACCCGGAGCGAGTCCGAATCCCTCAACCCGGACGGCATGAAGTTCTCCACCAGTTCGGCCAACCCGTACAAACTCGACCTGATGACCGGCGGCGACCTGTCGAAAGGCTGGGCCGGGACCCGCGACCCCCTACCGATCATGCGCGTCACCCCGGTCTACCCGTCGCGGGCAAGCCGGCGCGGCATCGAGGGCTGGGTCGAGCTCGCATTCACGATCACCACCACCGGCGCCACCGAGAATGTCCGGGTCGTCTCCGAGGAACCGCCCGGCGTGTTCAGCCGCGCGGCGATGAAGGCGGTGCGCAAATGGAAGTACAAGCCGCAGGTGATCGACGGCAAGGTGCAGCCCCGCCCCGATGTGCGCGTGATGCTCAAGTTCGAGCTTGAGAAATGAACGGCCGCCTCGCCCTCGCCGCCGTGCTCGCCGCCGCCGTGCTGGCCAGCCCGCCGCTGCCCGCCGCGACGCTTTCCGAAAAGGTCTTCCGCGTGCTGACCGAGATCTACGAGTTGCGCGAAGCGGACAAGCAGACCGAAGCGCTGCGCAGGACCGAAAGCCTGCTGAACCGCAAGCTCAGCGACCACGAACGGGCGCAGGTCCTGCTGCTCAAGTCCGACCTCCTGCTGGGCCTGGAGCGCTACCGCGAGGCCATCGCGCCGATGGAGGCGGCGCTCGCGACCAGCGCGGTCCCGGAGCAGCGCATCGACCAGATCCGCTACAACCTCGGCCAGCTGTACAGCCAGGTCGGCCGCTATCGCGATGCAGTCCGGGTGCTGGAGTCCTGGGTCCGCGAGGCGAAGAGCGTCCCGACCAATGCTTATTTCGTGCTGGCCGCCTGCCACCTCGAACTGAACGCGCTGAAACACGCCCGGCGCTGGGCGGACAAGGGCCGCGACGAGTCGGACAGGCTGTCCTACACGCAGTACCAGTTCATCGCCTCCATCTACGTGCAGCAGTCCGACTGGACGGCCCTGCAGAAACTGCTGGAAGAGGCGGTCCAATCGTTCCCCGGCAAGGTCGAGTTCTGGCGGCAGCTGGCGCAGGTGCACATGGAGCGGAACCGGGAGGCGCAGGCGCTGGCGGTGATGCGCGTGGCTTATTCGAACGGGCTGCTGCAGCGCGGCGACGACCTGGTGCGCCTGGCGCAGCTGATGCGTCTGCGCAACGCGCCCTGGCTGGCCGCGAACGTGATGGAGGACGGGATGAAGCGCAAGCTGATCAAGCCGACCTCGCGCAACTGGCTGCTGCTCGGCAACTCCTGGATGGCGGCGCGTGAATACGACCGCGCCTATCCGCCCCTGCAGAAGGCCGCCGAACTAACCAAGAAGCCACGCGACTGGCTGCGCCTGGCACGCCTGTACGCGCAGAACGCGGGCTGGAGCGGCTGCATCAGGAGTGCCGATGCCGGCCTGCGCACGGGTCCGCCCGACCCGGGCCCGTTCCAGATCCTGCGCGGCGTCTGCGCCTACGAGGAAGGCGACTTCGAGAAGGCCCTGGAGGCGTTCGCGAAGGCCCGCAAGAGCAAGAAATCCGCGGCCGAAGCGAGGGGCTGGATCCAGTTCATCGAGAACCTGTGACCGCCGAACTCAACCAGGACCCGGCCGAACTCGCACAATTCGACCGCCCGGACCTCGACTGGTGGGACCCGCAGGGCCCGATGCAGGCCCTGCACGCAATCAACCCCGCCCGCTTTGCATACGTCGAAGAGCATTGTGAACTGTCCGGACGGGCCGTGCTCGACATCGGCTGCGGCGGCGGCCTGCTGACGGAATCCCTGGCCCGCGCGGGCGCGAACGCCACCGGCCTCGACCTGTCCGGCACCGCGCTGGAGCAGGCCCGGGCGCACGCCCAAGAGCAGGCGCTCGACATCGAATACCTGGAGCAGGACGCAAATGCCCTTGCCGGACAGCGCCCCGAAGCGTTCGACATCGTGACCTGCATGGAGTTGCTGGAGCACGTCCCGGACTTCCCGGCCCTGATCGGCGACTGCGAACAACTGCTGCGACCGGGCGGCTCCCTGTTCGTGTCCACGCTCAACCGCACCGTCTCCGCTTTCATGCTGGCTATCGTCGGCGCCGAGCACCTTGCCGGGATCCTGCCGGTCGGCACGCACCGTTACGACCGCTTCATCCGCCCTTCCGAACTGGCGCAGGCCGCACGGGATCTGCGGCTGGTGGTGGAAGACATCCGCGGCATCGCTTACAATCCACTGACCCGCACCGCCCGGCTCGGCGGCAGTCCTCGGGTCAATTACCTGATGCACCTGCGCAAGGCGGCGGAGGCGAAAGCCTGAAGTACGGACTCTAGGAACGCATCGAACCCCACCGGCAAAACCTGTGCCTTCCCCCATCCAAGGCGTGCTCATGGACCTGGACGGAACCCTGGCCGACACCGCGCGCGACATCATCCCCGTCCTGAACGCGCTCTGCCAGGAGGAGAACCTTCCACCCGTCGACTACGACGCCGCCCGCAACTGCGTCTCGCAGGGCGCCCGGGCGATGGTCCGGTTCGCCTTCGGCGAAGCCCTCAGCGACGAGCGGGAAGATCACCTGGTGGCACGGCTGCTGGAGCTGTACGCCGAGGCCCCCTGCCGCGAGACGGTGCTGTTCGACGGCATGATGGACCTGATCGAATTTCTCGCCCGCAACGGCACGCCCTGGGGCGTGGTGACCAACAAGGCCGGGTACCTGGCGGAAGCCATCCTCGAGGCGATGGACTTCCCCGCCCCGCCCTCCTGCCTGATCGGCGGCGACACCCTGCCGCACCGCAAGCCCCGCCCGGAACCCCTGCTGGAGGCAGCCCGCCGCATCGACGTGGACGCCCGGCACTGCCTGTTCCTGGGCGACGACCCTCGCGACATGCAGGCGGCCCGCGCCGCGGGCATGACCGGCGTGATCGCCGCGTTCGGCTACATCCGCCCGGAGACCGATCTCTCGAACTGGGAGGGCGACGCGACCATCCAGCATCCTGCTGAACTGAAGTCGTTCTTCAATTCCTCATCATGAATACCTGGATCTGGGCTCTGATGTTCGTGTCCGGCCTGTCGATCGGCATCATCGTCGGCCTGTGGGTGTCGCAACGCCGCGACCAGCAGCATCTCGGCGAGCTCAACCAGACACTGAAGGACAGTTTCTCCGCGCTTTCGGTCGAAGCCCTGGAACGCAACGCCGAGCGCCAGCGCGACTCGCTGGAGAACACGCTCAAGCCGCTGCAGGAGACGTTGGAGCGCGCGCGCAAGCAGATCGACGAGATCGAGAAGGAGCGGCATACCCACTACGGGCGGCTGACGCAGCAGTTGCAGGACGCGGTCACCTCGCAGGAGCAGCTGCGCCGGGAGACCCAGACCCTGTCGCAGGCATTGGCCCGCCCGCAGGTGCGCGGCTCCTACGGCGAGGTCACGCTGCGGCGGATCATCGAACTGGCCGGCATGACCGCGCACGTCGACTTCGTGGAACAGGCGCAGCAGGACAGCGGCCGGCGCCCGGACGTGGTGGTGCGCCTGCCGGAGAACCGGGTGCTCCCGATCGACGCCAAGGCGCCCCTGCAGAAGTACTCCGACGCCTACCGCGAGTCCGACCCGGAACGCCAGAAGGCGCTGATGCGGGAATTTGCGGGGTCGGTGCGCACCATGGTCGCGGACCTGTCGCGCAAGGAGTACTGGGCCGGATTCGCGAGCGAGAACTCGCTGGACTTCGTGGTGATGTTCGTGCCCGGCGACCAGTTCCTCAACGCCGCGCTGGAGCAGGATTCCGAACTGATGGACTATGCCCTGCAGAAGAAGGTCCTGCTGGCCACGCCGAGCAGCCTGATGGCGATCCTGCGCGCGGTGGCGTACGGCTGGAACCAGCAGAAGGTTGCGGAGAACGCCGAGCGGATCCGCGACCTGGGCTACCAGTTGTGCGAGCGCGTCGCCGTCTTCTCAGAGCACATGGCGGCGCTCGGGAAATCGCTGGGCGGCAGCGTCGGCCGCTTCAACCAGATGGTCGGTTCCTGGGAGTCGCGTGTCCTGCCGACCACCAGCAAGTTCCGCGATCTCGGCGTCGATGCACACAAGAAGAACGCCGACGTCCAGGAGTTGACGCAGATTCCCCGCCACACGGCGGATTCAAAGGATCCCCCCGACGATGCCAGCTGAGACGGCTCCGGGGCCAGCTGAATACACGCCTTCTCCCGACGCCCTCGCCAACCGCGTGGTGATGGTCACCGGCGCCAGTTCCGGCATCGGCCGGGCCTGCGCCTGCGCCTGCGCCAAGGCCGGCGCCACGGTGATCCTGCTGGCCCGGGACGTCCCCCGGCTGGAGCAGACCTACGACCAGATCCGCGAAGCCGGCGGGCCGGAGCCCGTCATCCTTCCGCTCGACCTCAACGGCGCGACGATCGACGACTATGCACGGGTGGCCGAGCAGATCGGCCGGGATTTCGGGCGCCTGGACGGGCTTCTGAACAATGCCGGGCTGGTCGGCGGATTGCGCCCGATGCGCCTGCTCGAGCCAAGCGACTGGACCCGGCTCGCACGCGTCAACCTGCTGGGGCCCTGGCTGCTGACCCAGGCCTGCCTGCCCCTGCTGGACCAGGCGGAGGACCCTGCGATCGCGTTCACGCTCGACAAGCAATCGCGGCGCGCCTATTGGGGCGCCTACGGCGTGGCCAAAGCGGGCGTTGCGGGACTGGTCGACATCCTGTCTCAGGAACTGAACGGCGACCGCCCGATCCGGGTCAACGGTATCGACCCGGGGCCGGTGGAGACGCGGCTGCGCCGGCAGAACTACCCGGGAGAGCCCGGCAACTCGCATTCCACCCCGGAGCAGGTCGCGCCGGCGTTCGTCTACTTCCTGGGTTCGGACAGCCGCGGCATCACCGGCCGCACCGTCCACCTCAAATAGGTTCCACCGCCTGCCCGTAGACGCAGCGGGACCGCAGGCGGCACTCCCCGCAGTGCGGGTTACGGGCCAGGCAGACCCGCTTGCCGTGCAGCACGATGCGTGCATGGAATTCGTTGTAGAGCGCCGCGTCGCGCGGCAGTTCCCGCTCGAACAACCGGCGCAGCTCCTCGTAGCCGACCCGCGACGACACCCGCCCGAGCCTTGAGAAGACCCGCCGGGTGTAGGCGTCCACCACGAACACCGGCCGGCCAAGGGCGTACAGCAGGATGTCGTCCGCCGTCTCCGGGCCGACGCCGTGGACCGCCAGCAGCTCCTCGCGCAGGTCTTCGGTGTTTCGGCGCTTCAGCCGGCGCAACGGCCCCCGCTCCCGGTACCATTCGCACAGGGCGCGCAGGCGTTTCTGCTTGATGTTGTAGTAGCCGGACGAGCGGATCAGGTCGGCCAGTTGCGCGGGCGACAGGGCCAGGATCGCATCGACGTCAAGGCACCCGGCCTCGCGCAGGCGGGCGATGGATTTCTCGACGTTGACCCAGGCGGTGTTCTGCGTGAGAACCGCGCCGACCATGATCTCGAAGGCGCTGCGCGCCGGCCACCAGCCAAAGCGGCCGTCTCGAAGCGGGGCGGAATGCTGCCGACGCAGCAGGTCGAGAATGTCGAGCAGGCTCAACTAGTTGAGGGCCTGGACGATTTCCTCGGTCATCTTCTTGGCGTCCCCGAACAGCATCATGGTCTTGTCGCGGAAGAACAGTTCGTTGTCCACGCCGGCATAGCCGGAACCCAGTGAGCGCTTGATGAACAGGGTCGTGGCGGCCTTCTCGACATCCAGGATCGGCATGCCGTAGATCGGGCTGGCCGGATCCGTCTTCGCCAGCGGGTTGGTGACGTCGTTGGCGCCGATCACGAACGCCACGTCGGCGGTCGAGAACTCGTGGTTGATTTCCTCGAGCTCGAACACTTCGTCGTACGGCACCGAGGCTTCCGCCAGCAGCACGTTCATGTGGCCCGGCATGCGCCCGGCCACCGGGTGGATGGCGTACTTGACGCTGACGCCTTTCTCCTTGAGCAGGTCGGCCATCTCGCGCAGCGCGTGCTGCGCCTGGGCCACGGCCATGCCGTAGCCCGGCACCACGATCACCTGGTTGGCGTTGCTCATGATGAAGGCCGCGTCGTCTGCGCTGCCCTGCTTGACCGAACGGCTGCCTGCTGCCTGCTGCGCCGCCGCGACCGTCTCGCCGCCGAAGCCACCGAGCAGCACGTTGAAGATGGAGCGGTTCATGCCCTTGCACATGATGTAGCTCAGGATCGCACCGGACGAGCCGACCAGAGCGCCGGTGATGATCAGCGCCATGTTGCTCAGGGTGAAGCCGATGCCGCAGGCGGCCCAGCCGGAATAGGAGTTCAGCATGGACACCACCACCGGCATGTCCGCGCCGCCGATCGGGATGATGATCAGGAAACCGATCAGGAACGACAGGATCACGATGGCCCAGAACGAGGTCGGGTCCTGCCCGAAGACCAGCGCGACGGTCAGGGCGACGATCGCGATGCCGATCACGGCATTCAGCGGATGCTGCAGCGGGAACACGACCGGGTTGCCGCTGACCAGGCCTTGCAACTTGGCGAACGCCACCACGGAGCCGGAGAAGGTGATGGCGCCGACGGCGGCGCCGATGCTCATCTCGATCAGAGAGGCCGTGCCGATGTTGCCGAAGGTGCCGATGCCGTAGGCTTCCGGATGGTAGAACGCGGCGATCGCCACCAGCACTGCGGCCATGCCGACCAGGGAGTGGAACGCGGCCACCAGCTGCGGCAGGGCCGTCATGTTGATGCGGAACGCGACCAGCGTCCCGATCGTGCCGCCGACGAGGATGCCGGCGAGGATGATCTCGTAACTGATGACCTCGGGGTCCAGCAACGTGGTCACCACGGCGATGACCATGCCGATGATGCCCATCACGTTGCCCTGGCGCGCCGAAGTCGGGGACGACAGGCCGCGCAGCGCCATGATGAAGCACACGGCGGCGACGAGGTAGGCGAATCCGGTCCAGCTTGCGCTCATTTCAATTCCCCCGCCTTATTTCTTCTTCTTGAACATGGCCAGCATCCGCTGGGTCACCAGGAACCCGCCGAAGATGTTGACCGAGGCCAGCGTGACGGCGAGGAAGCCCATCAGGCTGGAGAGGTCGATGTCCGCCAACTCGGCCGCCGGGCCCGCGGCCAACAGGCCGCCGACGATGATGACGGAGGAAATGGCGTTGGTGACCGCCAGCAGCGGCGAATGCAGCGCCGGAGTCACGCTCCAGACCACGTAGAAGCCGACGAAGCAGGCCAGCACGAAGACGGTGAACAGGTTCAGGAACGAGGTGTTCCCGGCCGCACCGGCGTCCACGCCGGTTGCGGACATCGCGAGGCTCGCGATTTCCGAGACCTGGACCAGGCCCTGGGTGAAAACGGTGGCGTCGAGCATCATGACATCAACTCCTTGATCCGGGCATTGACGACCTCGCCATCGCGCGTCACCACGGTTTCGGCGACCGTCTCGTCCTCCCAGTCGAGGTTGAGGGCGCCGTTCTCCGCGTCGATGTGCGGGGTCAGGAAATTAAGAATGTTCTTGGCGAACAGGTTGCTCGCATCGCGCGCGAGCCGCGCCGGCATGTTGTCGTAGCCGATGATGCACACGCCCTGGTGCTCGGCCACGACGCCGCGTTCGGCGCATTCGCAGTTGCCGCCGGTCTCGACCGCCAGGTCGACGATCACCGAGCCCGGCTTCATCGATTCGACCATCTCGCGGGTCACCAGCACCGGCGCCGGACGGCCCGGGATGAGCGCGGTCGTGATGACGATGTCCTGGCCGCTGACGTGGTCGGCGAGGACCTGGCGCTCTTTCTGCTTGTACTCTTCCGTCATCTCCTTGGCGTAGCCGCCGGCGGTCTCGGCATCCTTCATCGCTTCCTCGTCCACGATCAGGAACTTGCCGCCGAGGCTCTCGACCTGCTCGCGGGTGGCGGGGCGCACGTCGTAGGCGGTGACCACCGCGCCGAGGCGCTTGGCGGTGGCGATGGCCTGCAGGCCCGCCACGCCGACGCCCATCACGAACACGCGCGCGGGCGCCACGGTGCCGGCCGCGGTCATCATCATCGGGAAGGCGCTGACGTGCTCGGTCGCGGCATCCACGACCGCCTTGTAGCCGGCCAGGTTGCTCTGCGAGGAGAGTACGTCCATGGACTGCGCGCGGCTGATGCGCGGCATCAGGTCCATGGCAAAGGTGGTGAGCTTGCGTGCGTTGTAGCCGGAAGAGGCGTCGGGGTTGGAGAGGGTGGCCAGGTGGCCGACCAGGATCGCGCCTTCTTTCATCAGGGTGATCTCGTCTGTCCCCTCATCGGCCGTCATCGGCCGTTGGATCTTGAACACCAGGTCCGCGTCGCCGAGGACGGCGGCGGCATTCGGCGCCACGCTGGCACCGGCTTCCCGGTATTCCTGGTCGGTGACGCAGGAGCCGGTTCCGCAACCGGCCTCCACCACGACTTCCACCCCCATGCCGGTCAGTTTCTTGATCGCGTCAGGGGAAATTGCGACCCGGTTCTCGCCCGGGCGGATTTCTTTCGGGATCCCGATTTTCATGCTGGGAGATTTCGGCTGTTGTTCGGCGTTTCAGTCAATCAAAAAAACGCAACCCCGAAACGGGATGCGTTTTCGGGGTGCCATTATACCCCACCCGCCTTAGCCCGACCGGGCGGTCAGGGCCTGCCGGGTGCCCCCCGTTCATCCCGTCCAGAGGGGTGTTTCGGCGGCTTTCGCGAAGAGGCCTGTTTCATGCCGTGCAGGGCCGGTTTGGCGAATGCGAGCCGCTTTCTCATGACCCGAACCGCGTCGGGATGGCTGTCGATGAGCACTGCGCTGCGGCCCGCCCGCACCGCGGCCTCCCCCGTGGTCCCGCTGCCCGCGAAGAAGTCAAGCACCCGGTCCCCGGGATTGGAGTGAACCTTCACGATCCGCTCCAGGACCGCCAGCGGCTTCTGCGTCGGGTAGCCCGTCTTCTCCTTTCCGGTCGGGCTGACGACCGTCTGCCACCAGGTGTCGGTCGGCGTCTTGCCCCGGGCGGCCTTCTCCGGACCCACCAGAGCGGGGGCCATGTAGGGAATGCGGTCGATGTCTTCGTACCGGTACGTGTAGTCCTTGGGGTTTTTCGCGTACCAGAGGATGTTGTCGTGCTTGGGCGACCAGCGCTTCCGGGACCGCGCCCCGTAGTCGTACGACCAGATGATCTCGTTGATGAAGGAGCCCCGCCCGAAGATCCGGTCCAGCAGGACCTTGCAGTAGTGGACTTCCCGGTAGTCGACGTGAAAGAACAGCGAACCGGCCGGGTGCAGGAGCCGGTGCGCCTCCTGCAGCCTCGGCCCGAGGAAGCCGAGATAGTCGGGGAAGGCGTCCGGGAACTCCAGGCTGCCGAGCCGGGTGGTCTTGTATTTCCGACCCTGGAAGCCCGTGCGGTCGCCGCCGGCGTCCCGGGTCGTCCTCAGGCGCGAGCGCGACTGGGTCTTTCCCGTGTTGAACGGCGGGTCGATGTAGATCAGGTGGAACGACTCCTCTGCGAATCCGCGCAGGATGGAGAGGTTGTCCCCGAAGTGGATGTCCAGCGACGGCGGAGACGGGGCTTCGGGGTTCGGGGCGGAACGTCGGTTCATCAAGGCTTTCCGGCAGGGGGGCCGGCTCCGGCTTCGAACCGTTCGCAGGCAACCGCGCAGCGTGTCGCCATTATGGCACCGCCGCGACCGCGGGGGCTTCCCGCACCTTTCGGGGGGGGGGGGGGGGGGCCGGACCTTTCTCCATCCTAAATGAGAACCGCTTTACAAATGATAATCATTCTTATATACTGTTGCCGCCGCAGGGCCGGAGCAACTCGATCATGGAGACAAATGGACACGAAAAACTTGGAAAATCAAGAGGAATGCCCGGCATTCGTCGCGCGGGTCACCTGTGTGGGAGCCTCGCGCTGCTCCTCTGCGCTGCCGTGCCCGCGGAGGAACCCCCCTCGGAAATCGACCGTGAAGTTATCATTGTCGGCGGTTACCAGGAAGCTTACGAAACCACCGGGTCGGCCCACTTCGTCGGGCCCGAGGAACTGCTGAAGTTCAACTATTCCGACATCCAGGACATCGTCCGCGAAGTCCCGGGCGTCTCGGTCCAGCTCGAGGATGGCTACGGGCTGCGCCCCAACCTCAGCATCCGCGGCACCCCGACCGAGCGCAGCAGCCGCATCACGCTGATGGAAGACGGCGTGCTGATCGCGCCGGCACCCTACTCCGCGCCGTCCGCCTACTACTTCCCGACCGCCGGGCGCATGCACGCCTTCGAAGTGCTGAAAGGCCCGGCCGCGATCACCCAGGGGCCGTACACCATCGGCGGCGCCCTGAACATGATCTCCACGCCGATCCCGCGCGACATGGGCGGCGGCCTCCTGATCGAGAGCGGCGGCCACTCCGACCATCGCCTGCACGCGTACGCGGGCTTCACCTCGGACCGCGGCGTCGGCCTCCTCGCCGAGACCCACGACTGGGCCTCGGACGGCTTCCAGAAGATCGACCGCGACGGCGGCGACACCGGCCTCGACATCCAGGACCATACGTTCAAGATCCGCTACACGACCCCGGACTCGCGCCATCAGCTGGACTTCAAGTACCAGTACGCGGACCAGTCGTCCGACCAGAGCTATCTCGGCCTGACCGACGCGGACTTCCGGGCCGACCCCTACCGCCGCTACGGCCTGTCGCAGCTGGACAACATCCAGACCCAGCACGACCAGCACATCCTCCGCTACCGGTTCAAGGCCGGCGACTCACTGGCGGTCTCCGTCACCGCCTACAACAACGAGCATGCGCGGAACTGGTTCAAGACCGAGGGCCTGGACCTCGACGGGACCGACGACGGAAACTCGTTCAGCAAGGACAGCTGGTCCTCCGTCATCAATACCGTCAACCGGGAACAGGGCCGATGCCTGTCCCGCGCCCTGAACCTAGACGAACTGGGCGTGGGGGATTTCCGCGAAGCACCGGAAGAAGGGGAACTGGACCCCCTGAACGCCTTCACGAACGCGGACCAAGCCGCCTTCGACCAGGTCAGCGCGGCGGACAACTTCAAGGCGGACCGCGTCGGGTACCACGGCACCGCGAAAAGCACCGTGGCCGGCGCGGACGAGACCGCCTGCTCCGGCAAGCTCGAAACCGGGGACACCGTCGAAGCCCGGATCCGGAGCGAACTGATGGGGCTGGTGGCGTTCGAGGAAGACGGCCAGGCCGGCGAGGCGACCAACCTGGCGGCCAGAATGGCTTACGACACGGCCCTGGAGGCCAAGACGGACGAATTCCTGGCCGCGTTCAAGGCACAGGTCCTCGACGACGACGAGGCCAACCGGCAGTTCCACGACTACTTCTCCACGGAGCGGCTGGCCGGCATCCTGCACGGCACGGAAGACACCGCCGAGGGCGGCATCCAGCTGAAGCACAACTCGCGGGAATACTTCTCCCGCGGGGTGCAGGTCCGTCTCGACTGGAAAGGCGAGCTGGGCGGCGCCCGCCACGACGTGGAGGTCGGCCTGCGCTACCACGAAGACGAGGAAGACCGCATCCAGCGCATCGACGCCTACACCCAGAAGGACGGAAGGCTCATCCTGCACGACGCGGGCGACTGGGGCCACCAGAGCGCCGGCAACCGGCTGCAGGAGGCCGAGGCGGTCTCGGTCCACGTCCACGACCGCATCGAATGGGGCGCCTGGGTGCTCACCCCGGGCTTCCGTTACGAGGATATCGAGCAGAAGCGGACCCGCTGGAAGGATCCGGAACCGGACAACCTCCGCGCGAATGTCCGCTCCACCCGGAAGAACGACACCTCGGTGTTCCTGCCGGGCATGGGCGTCCTGTTCAACGTCGACGGGCATTGGGCCGTGCTGGGCGGCTACCACAAGGGCTTCAGCGCGCCGAGCAACTCGCCCGGCGTCGAAGAGGAGAAGGCCGACAACTATGAATTCGGGGTCCGCTACGCCGGCGCCCACCTGCGCGGCGAGGTGATCGCGTTCTACAGCGACTACGAGAACCTGCTCGGCGAGTGCACCGCCTCGTCCGGCGCCAACTGCGAGGTCGGCGACGCCTTCAACGGCGATGCCGCGACCGTCGAGGGCGTGGAGACGATGTTCGTGGCCGACGTGCCGCTCAGCGAGACGACGAACCTGCCGCTGTCGCTGTCGTACACCTACATCGACACCGAGTTCGACACCAGTTTCGAGTCGGAGTTCTTCGGCGACGTGGAGAAAGGCGATCCGATTCCCTACATCCCGGAGCACCAGCTGCGCGTGTCGATGGGGCTGGAGCGCACGGACTGGTCGGTCAACCTCAGCGGCAAGTACGTCGACGAGGTCTGCGTGCAGGCCTCCTGCGGGGCCTTCGAGAAGACCGATTCGTCCTTCACCGTGGACCTGGCCGGCCGCTACCGCCTGAACAAGAACATCCTTCTGGTCGCACGCGTGGAAAACGTGACCGACCAGGAAGACCTGGTCGCCCGCCAGCCCTACGGGGCCCGGCCCAGCAAACCGCGCACCGCCCTGCTCGGGCTGCGCGTCGAAAACTTTTTCTGACCGGCAGGGGAAGGGAGCCTTTCATCCCAGGGACTCCTGAAACCGTCGGACCGGCAGCTCCCCGTCACTCCTGCGACAGGCGGGGGGGCTGCCACCCAAAGGCAGCCCTCTGCGACTCCTGCGGCATGCAAGAGGGTTGCCGCCTTATTTCGTTCTGTAACCTGCAAGCGGGATTACGGCAGGCGATTTATGGCACCGGGAATCCGGCACCAGATTTGCAGTCCTGTTATTTCTTCTCTATGCAGAGAGTTCGCGAGCGCAGAGCGCCAATCCCTCCAGCACCAGATCCGGTGCTGCGATCATCGGCGTATGGCACCAGACCTGAAGTTTCTCGGCATCGCCACCCGTCAGCATGACCAGGGCGTGCCTGCCCAGCACATCCTCGCGCAACCGCGCGCACATGGAATCGATGCCGCCGGACAGGAGCTTCCAGACTCCCGATTCAACCGCCTCGGCCGTGCCGGTATGGGAAGTGATGAGCGGGCTCACCGGCGGCGCCTGATCGGCCGCGTGCAGCATCGCCAGGCCGTCTTTCTGCCGGAGGTAGCCCGGCACGATCCAGCCGCCGCAGTGCTCGTTGCTCTCGGTCAGCCCGTCCACGGCAATTGCCGACCCGGCATCCACGACAATGAAAGATGAATGGGTGCGCTCGCGCGCCGCCCGCATCGCCAGCAGCCGGTCCGCCCCGAAGGTCTCCGGTTGCAGATAGTGCAGGTTGATGTCACCGCGCACTTTCTCAGGGTCGGCCCACGACACCGGCCCGCCCCATGCCTCCTCGGCGCCTTTGCGCAATTCGTCTCCGGCGCTGCCCTGCATGGTCGAGACCGCATACAGGGTTTCTTCATGATCCTGACGCTCGCGCAGCGTCTGATGCAGCCGGCTGATGCCGGATATGGGCGCCACCCCAAGCCGGAAGATCTGCCCCTCCCGCTCCTCGCCCAGCTTGGCGCGGGTATGGCCGAGGTCCAGCAGCAGGGTCATGAGCGACGTAGACGCACGTCGGCACTGTCGAACCGCCGCACGCCCTCTTCCCCTTCGACCAGCAGGCACCCGCTGTCGTCGACGCCCAGCGCGCGACCCGTGTATGCTTGATTTTCTCTGGTCACTTGCACCTCGCAATCTTTGAGACCATCGTACGGCTCAAAGTATGCCTTAAGCTCGCCCGGAGCGCCATCATCCAATCGGACGAGGCAGGTGGCCACCGATTCGATCAGCCCGGCGACCAAGCGGTTCGGGTCGGGAGACTGCCCACAGGCGCGGGCGACCGAGGTGGTCGGGCGGTCCAGTTCCGGTACGTCTTCCACATTGATGCCAACGCCGACCACGCAACGGGTCTGCCTGTCGCGGGCGCGGCATTCGGTGAGGATTCCACCGAATTTCGCGGAGTCGTACATCAGGTCGTTGGGCCAGTTCAGATAGGGCTGCCCGAGCTCCATCTTGCGCAGGTGCTCAATTAGGGCGATGCCAGCCCACAATGCCAGAGCCGGCGGCGCTTGTGCCGGGAAGGCGTGCAGCACCGAGAAGCACAAGGCTCCGTCGGCCATCTCCCAGTTCCGGCCTTGGCGACCACGGCCTCCGGTCTGGCGCCGCGCAACCTGCACCCAGTCGCGGGCATCGGTACCATACAGGATGTCGTTGGTGGAGGCGACTTCATCGACCACCTCGATCTCACCGCACCGGGCGCGAACCGCCTCGGGCAGAGCCTCGGCGATCCTTTCGGCATCCAGCGGCAAGGGAGAAAAAGGTTCAGTCAAAAAACTTGACCGTTTAAAGGCCACCCCAGAATATCGTTACCAAATTTTCAGATATCGGGGCCATTCTGAGATTTGATGCTTTTGATAAAGACTCCAAATGGGGACAGTTCCCGGTCTTATTTACAAGAGATTTGTTGTTTAGTGGCCGAAACATTGGTAAATGCCTGTTGCATGTCTCGCCCAAGGCACTCAAGATCTCTTTCATAATCCAAGAGCTCAGAAGAATAGATAGTATCTTTTCCAAAAAGAAACCGAAACGACGTGAAGCCATCCAACAAACCACGACCGAAAGCGTGAATCTTATCCATCAGAGCGATGCCTCTCCCCCCCAGGCATTGGGAACTCCCGTCATTGTACTTGCACTTGAAACGAGCACATTACCGTCAAAGACGACCCTCATGTCCCGCAATCACGGCGTTCTTTTCGTGCTTCAGCAATGTCTTTGATGACCTCTTCCATGATTTCCTCTTCGGAACGGTCAGCATCCTCGGGCGAAGGTTTGATGCGCGCAAAGATTTCATTGATCTTATCCGCAACCGCATTGCGGTCTACCTTGTCTTTAGAATACGATTTTTCACCCATCGTATGTCTCCCTAATCCTCTTTCATAAGAATAATGAATCCTTCTTGTTCGAAATGGTGGTCCGCGCTTAGAATCTTCTGGATAGAACGGTCTCTCACCACATTCATAGAAACGCAATCCGTCAAACTATAGTCCTTATCGGCCCTAGCTTTATACAACTCTAGCCCCCTGTCGAAAGAATCGCGAGATTGCGGTATTACCTCAACGTTCGGATTCGCTCGAATCTTCTCAACTGCCTCTACCACCGCTTCGCGCAATCGCGTGCCTTGTTCTTCGCAACCCGATTGCCTTCTTCCTGTCTTTGAAAAAGCTGTAAGAACCTCAGCAAGCACTTCATCCGTTGTAACCAATAGGGTCTGTTGCCCTAGTTGGCTTTTGGCTGCTCTTGCTGCATTGGCCCATTGGTCATTCGGATTTATGGTCGCGATCCAATAAACCGTATCGGCAAAAACCTTCTCCACTGGACAACCTCCCCGTGTGAAATTAATCTTGCCAATACATTCATAGAAACGGCGATGTTACTAATATCACCTCGCCACTTACAGATAGTCGTCATGCCTGACAGACAGGTCGGGAGGAACATTGTCCCAATCACTTTCTGGAATTTGTTCTGCGATACGGGCCAATGCTTCTTCTATCGGTTCTGCATCTGGATTAAACAAGGATTCTCCACCCGGTATGGCTAAAACCTTCGTTATGGACATTACTTTTTCGAGCTTCCCTCTTTGGGAAAACTGACCACGTCCCTCAAGTTGCAGACGGACTGAGTCGTGATCCTTCAGGGCTGATGTTATGTCAGATTCCTGTTCTTCAGTAAACTCGGCAAGAACCTTCGTTCCGTCATCCAATGAAACGTGGCATTGCCTTCTATAAACATCCGCCTCAAAAACACAACCAATAATCTCAACAGAGTCTTCATAAGGCTCATCGACAAATTTGAGTAGCTTTTTACGAGATTGATTCGTAATGGCCACCGTCGGTTTACCGCTAGGAGAAAATCCGAATTCCGCATCGTCCGGCAACTTCTCTCCCAATTTCGACAGATCAAGAAGGAGGTCTTTCGGAGTACCTTCCGGCAGGATTTCACCACGATCAGCAGCATTAAAAACCCCGTAGGCGAGATCAATTGCCGCCAAAACTTCATCCGGCTCCTCATCGAAGAATGAAGAGTTCGCACGCTGCTCCCATACTTCCAAAGGAACGATTACACACCCTTGTTCGATTGCGCGCAAGCACAGACGCGTGCGATCTTCAAAATTATTCGGCAAATTTTTACGCCTAGGGTGTCTCTTTTTCCAGATGGCCTTTGCCGTCTCTGTTACAACCTTCTGGAACTGTATATACTCCTGCAGCGCAACCGCATCAAGCAAGTGATCATCATAGCGCTTGCCCTTGAAGTGAAGCCGCGCAACTTCCTTCCAAGATCCATCCATGATGTCGCCTCCATACGCCAGACTTCAAGCATCCCAAAGCGCTGTGGCTTTTATTGGGCGTGATCTCTTCCCCTCAGCCAGGGAAAGGAAACCACACAAACTGTCTATCCAGCGTAATTTTTCCGTGAAAGAATCAGCGGGAAATATGAGCCTATCCCCGCATCCCGTAAGGTTTCATCTTACTACACTGGACCGATGCGTTGCCCAGCGACAGGTTGTCTTAAAAAAACGGCCCCGCACGAGGCGGGGCCGGACGGTGAGGTGCCTGGCGATGTCCTACTTTCACGTGGGGAGACCCCACACTATCATCGGCGATGAACCGTTTCACGGCCGAGTTCGGAATGGATCGGGTGGTTCCAGTTCTCTATCGTCACCAGGCGAAAAAAGATCGGATGATTCACAGCGCTCAATCAAGCGGAAGGTCTGAAGTAGCATGGTCAAGTCTCACGGGCAATTAGTACTGGTTAGCTCCACCCGTTGCCGGGCGTCCACATCCAGCCTATCAACCTGGTATTCTTCCAGGGCCCTACCGGGACTCGAAGTCCAGTGAAACCTCATCTTGGGACAGGCTTCCCGCTTAGATGCTTTCAGCGGTTATCCCTTCCGTACATAGCTACCCGGCAATGCCACTGGCGTGACAACCGGAACACCAGAGGTACGTCCACTCCGGTCCTCTCGTACTAGGAGCAGCCTCCCTCAAGTTTCAAACGCCCGCGGTAGATAGGGACCGAACTGTCTCACGACGTTCTAAACCCAGCTCGCGTACCACTTTAAATGGCGAACAGCCATACCCTTGGGACCTGCTTCAGCCCCAGGATGTGATGAGCCGACATCGAGGTGCCAAACACTACCGTCGATATGAACTCTTGGGTAGTATCAGCCTGTTATCCCCGGAGTACCTTTTATCCGTTGAGCGATGGCCCTTCCATACAGAACCACCGGATCACTAAGACCTGCTTTCGCACCTGCTCGACATGTCTGTCTCGCAGTCAAGCACCCTTATGCCTTTGCACTAAACGCACGATTTCCGACCGTGCTTAGGGTACCGTCGCGCTCCTCCGTTACTCTTTGGGAGGAGACCGCCCCAGTCAAACTACCCACCATACACTGTCCCCGACCCGGATTCACGGGCCTGGGTTAGAACCCCAAACATGCCAGGGTGGTATTTCAAGGTTGACTCCACGACCGCTAGCGCGGTCGCTTCAAAGTCTCCCACCTATCCTACACAAACATATTCAAAGTCCAGTGCAAAGCTGTAGTAAAGGTTCACGGGGTCTTTCCGTCTAGCCGCGGGTACACTGCATCTTCACAGCGATTTCAATTTCACTGAGTCTCGGGTGGAGACAGTGTGGCCATCGTTACGCCATTCGTGCAGGTCGGAACTTACCCGACAAGGAATTTCGCTACCTTAGGACCGTTATAGTTACGGCCGCCTTTTACCAGGGCTTCGATCAAAGGCTTCGCCGAAGCTAACCTCATCAATTAACCTTCTGGCACTGGGCAGGCGTCACACCCTATACGTCCTCTTACGAGTTTGCAGAGTGCTGTGTTTTTAGTAAACAGTCGCAGCCACCTGGTCACTGCGGCCCCCGGCCGCTCGGGGAGCAAGTCCCGTCACCGCCAAGGGCGCACCTTCTCCCGAAGTTACGGTGCCATTTTGCCTAGTTCCTTCACCCGAGTTCTCTCAAGCGCCTTGGGATTCTCACCCCGCCCACGTGTGTCCGTTTAGGGTACGGTTCTGTGCAACCTGAAGCTTAGAGGTTTTTCCTGGAAGCATGGCATCAGCGGCTTCGCCCCAAAAGAGGGGCTCGGCATCGCGTCTCGGAATTGCCGCGCCGGATTTTCCTGGCACGACTCCCTACACGCTTGAACCGGGATATCCAACACCCGGCCCGCCTGGCCTTCTCCGTCACCCCGTCGCAGTTGCACAAAGTACAGGAATATTGACCTGTTTCCCATCGACTACGCCTTTCGGCCTCGCCTTAGGAGCCGACTAACCCTGAGCCGATTAACGTTGCTCAGGAAACCTTGGGCTTACGGCGTGCGGGTTTTTCACCCGCATTATCGTTACTCATGTCAGCATTCTCACTTCTGATACCTCCAGCGGGCCTCCCGGCCCACCTTCGACGGCTTACAGAACGCTCCCCTACCATGCGTCCGAAGACGCATCCGCAGTTTCGGTACGTAGCTTAGCCCCGGTAAATCTTCCGCGCAGACCGACTCGACCAGTGAGCTGTTACGCTATCTTTAAAGGATGGCTGCTTCTAAGCCAACCTCCTGGCTGTCTGAGCCTTTCCACATCGTTTCCCACTGAGCTACGATTTCGGGACCTTAACTGGCGGTCTGGGTTGTTTCCCTTTCCACGACGGACGTTAGCACCCGCCGTGTGTCTGCCATGATTGCACTTTCCGGTATTCGGAGTTTGCCATGGTTTGGTAAGTCGGGATGACCCCCTAGCCATAACAGTGCTCTACCCCCGGAAGTGACACATGACGCTCTACCTAAATAGATTTCGAGGAGAACCAGCTATCTCCGAGCTTGATTAGCCTTTCACTCCTATACACAGCTCATCCCCCCATTTTTCAACATAGGTGGGTTCGGGCCTCCAGCCGGTGTTACCCAGCCTTCACCCTGGCCATGTATAGATCGCTCGGTTTCGGGTCTGCTCCCAACGACTGGACGCCCTATTAAGACTCGGTTTCCCTGCGCCTTCCCTATACGGTTAAGCTTGCCACTGAAAGCAAGTCGCTGACCCATTATACAAAAGGTACGCGGTCACCCCGAAGGGCTCCCACTGCTTGTATGCATACGGTTTCAGGTTCTATTTCACTCCCCTCCCGGGGTTCTTTTCGCCTTTCCCTCACGGTACTGGTTCACTATCGGTCGGCAGAGAGTATTTAGCCTTGGAGGATGGTCCCCCCATGTTCAGACAGGATTTCACGTGTCCCGTCCTACTCGAATAACGCTGCTTGTCTTTCGCGTACCGGGCTATCACCGTCTATGGCCGGCCTTTCCAGGCCGTTCCGCTAGAGTCCACAACGCTTTAGGGCTGGTCCCCGTTCGCTCGCCGCTACTGAGGGAATCTCGGTTGATTTCTTTTCCACCGGCTACTTAGATGTTTCAGTTCGCCGGGTTCGCCTTCGGACCCTATGTATTCAGGCCCGAATGACCCCGAAGGGTCGGGTTTCCCCATTCGGACACCCCCGGATCAAAGCTTGTTTGCCAGCTCCCCGAGGCTTATCGCAGGCTACCACGTCCTTCATCGCCTTCTGCCGCCTAGGCATCCACCGTATGCACTTGGTCACTTGACCATGCGACTCCAGACGATCCGGAACCGCATATTTTTTCATAACGATCGACTTGATTAAACGTTGGATCGTCAATCCTCGAAAGGACCGAAGATCCAATTGAATCCCGATCCCCGAAGGGACCGGATTCGCATGTGAATCATCCAAATTTTGAAACAGCCACGCCGCCTTCAGCGACGGCGCGCGAAATCTTTTTCGACGGCGGCGGGTGGTGGAGCCAGGGAGGCTCGAACTCCCGACCTCCTGCGTGCAAAGCAGGCGCTCTCCCAACTGAGCTATGGCCCCGAGGCCCGGTTGGTGGGTCTGGGTGGACTCGAACCACCGACCTCACCCTTATCAGGGGTGCGCTCTAACCGAGCTGAGCTACAGACCCGTGTTCCGGGGGCCGCGGCCAGCCGGCGCACCCTGCCAGTTCCGTCTGGTTGTCAGATCAAAGCTTGTGTGGACGTCCGCCGGGTTGTGTTCTTGCTCTTTAAGGAGGTGATCCAGCCGCAGATTCCCCTACGGCTACCTTGTTACGACTTCACCCCAGTCATTGACCACACCGTGGTGATCGCCCTCCCGAGGGTCAGGCAAACCACTTCTGGTGCCGCCAACTTCCATGGTGTGACGGGCGGTGTGTACAAGGCCCGGGAACGTATTCACCGCGACATTGCTGATTCGCGATTACTAGCGATTCCGACTTCACGAAGTCGAGTTGCAGACTTCGATCCGGACTGAGACCGGCTTTGAGGATTGGCTCCCCCTCGCGGGTTGGCAACCCATTGTACCGGCCATTGTAGCACGTGTGTAGCCCAGGCCGTAAGGGCCATGATGACTTGACGTCGTCCCCACCTTCCTCCGATTTGTCACCGGCAGTCTCCTTAGAGTCCCCACCATTACGTGCTGGCAACTAAGGACAAGGGTTGCGCTCGTTGCGGGACTTAACCCAACATCTCACGACACGAGCTGACGACAGCCATGCAACACCTGTCTCCGCGCTCCTTGCGGCACCCCGCCATCTCTGGCAGGTTCGCGGGATGTCAAGGCCTGGTAAGGTTCTTCGCGTTGCATCGAATTAAACCACATGCTCCACCGCTTGTGCGGGCCCCCGTCAATTCCTTTGAGTTTCAACCTTGCGGCCGTACTCCCCAGGCGGTCAACTTATCGCGTTAGCTGCACCACTTGACCCTCAAACGGGTCCAACGGCTAGTTGACATCGTTTACGGCGTGGACTACCAGGGTATCTAATCCTGTTCGCTCCCCACGCTTTCGCACCTCAGAGTCAGTCTTGGCCCAGTAAGCCGCCTTCGCCACTGGTGTTCTTCCGGATATCTACGCATTCCACCGCTACACCCGGAATTCCGCTTACCTCTGCCAGACTCTAGCAAGACAGTATCAAATGCAATTCCCAGGTTGAGCCCGGGGATTTCACATCTGACTGATCTCGCCTCCTACGTGCGCTTTACGCCCAGTAATTCCGATTAACGCTCGCACCCTCCGTATTACCGCGGCTGCTGGCACGGAGTTAGCCGGTGCTTCTTGTTCAGGTTAAGTCAAGGCCCGGGGGTATTCGCCCCGGGTTTTTCGTCCCTGATGAAAGTGCTTTACAACCCGCAGGCCTTCTTCACACACGCGGCATTGCTGGATCAGGCTTTCGCCCATTGTCCAATATTCCCCACTGCTGCCTCCCGTAGGAGTCTGGGCCGTGTCTCAGTCCCAGTGTGGCTGATCGTCCTCTCAGACCAGCTACAGATCGTCGCCTTGGTAGGCCATTACCCCACCAACAAGCTAATCTGACATGGGCTCATCCAGTAGCGCGAGGTCCGAAGATCCCCCGCTTTCTCCCGTAGGACGTATGCGGTATTAGCCCGAGTTTCCCCGGGTTATTCCTCACTACTGGGCAGATTCCCATGCGTTACTCACCCGTCCGCCACTGTACTCGCTCCCGAAGGAACTTTCTCGTTCGACTTGCATGTGTTAGGCATGCCGCCAGCGTTCAATCTGAGCCAGGATCAAACTCTTCAATTAAGACGTACACGGATTTGGAGATCCGTGGTTGTCAGGTTTGCAGAGTTCGCCCTGCCCGTTGAAAATCACAAAATTTTCTAAGGCGTGGCGTTCTGCCAGGTTTTACGTTGAACACGCGACCCGGCGAACGTCCACACAAGCTTTGTATCTGATAACCGAATTGTCAAAAATCTTGCTCCGAACCCTGCGGAGCGGCGGACAAGTTTAGCATAGGTGGGGTTTGGAAATATTTAGTACTCTGTGGATATTGGTAGGTAGATAGCAAAGAAACTTACAAGTCACACAGGTCCAGAGAAACCATTCACAAAGCTAACACTATGTCCAGTTTATTTGCTTGATACGTCCGAGGTATATGCCATAACCATGGATGTGACGCGCAATTTGTTCTTAACCAAAAACCAACAGGCATCCAAGTTGCCCGGTATATCATCACCGAATTCCCGCCTGCAGTCATCATCCCAAGTTGCTGATATTTGTTCTGCAGTATAGTCCGGCCGCATCTCATAGAAGTCAGTCACACTTTGAACTATATCGTGGTCCCTCAATTTCTCGCGACATTCCCTAATTCGCTCATCACCAAGTGCAGCATTCAGGGCAACAAAACTAAACTTGTCAGCATACATTCCGACAGGTGGGTTGAAGCCAAATTTTCTAGGTATATCTACTGGGAATAAACTCTGTGGTCTGTGATGAACAAAGTGATCCAAAGCCATCCGGAGAGTGTCGCGGGCTAGTGTTAGCCAGTAGAGTAAAGCGGGGGTCGTTACAGACCGTACATTCCCTTGGCGAAGAGTAGTCAGTGACTCCTCTATCAATGGTGCATGTACGTGAGGACAGAGTTGCTCAAAAATTTTATAGGCCTTTTCGACTTCAGCATCATTGGATGGCATATCAAAGAAACTCAGGTTGTCTCTCAACATGTTCTTAAAGGGTGGTGCATCTCTTTTGCCTTCAAGCCATTCACAGAAATGTTTGGTTTTTTTGCCGCGCATCATCCGTTCTTGCCACCAACAGTGCAACAGAAACATCTGCAGAGCAGAGCGTAACGTTCCTATCGATGATCTGAATACGCCATTGAGCATCCCAACAACTGCTTCACGAAGTGCGTTCACAGCCTCGAAATATAGATAATTCTTGCGCCACCACAACCTCTCTTGGGGAGAAGGAAAGTCCAAAATGCTGGCAAACTCGATCAAGGCCTGCGACAACCAAGCAACATCATGGTGCAGTCTGGAAAGTTCTTTCTCGTCGTGCAGATGCTTCTCGATGATTTCAGCAGTAGCATTGAGCTCCTCGTTTCTAATCGCCCAAACATCACGGAGAGAAATCTCGTCATTAACATGACGATATATCCTGTGTACAAATGCATATGTCATCATAGTCCTGAAATTAAGCGGCATCTTTCTCCGGTATTCCTGCTACCTGCTCTATTGATTCCGCACCTCCCACCGTTTTATTGGGTTACCTGCATTGATTGCCTTGACTTGTTTCTCTTCCATTGTTTCTACTTTTTAAAAACAAATCTTTTCTCCATTTGCCTCGTACATCGTCATAATGTCCTGCGCAGGTCCTATATTAACAGTCTTAAATCCATCAACAGGACTCGCCCCCAACTGAGTCCATAGGATGCGGTATTCATTCTGGTAAGCAAATCGGAAGTCTTTGGATATCGCCGTGCTCAAATGTTCATTACCCGCGCGCTCGTATGGATCAAAATATTGGACTGGGCCATCATGAAAATACCACTGAGGAAATGTATCTCTACTTGCTGACTTTAGGCGTTTTGCCAATTCGGATGGATCAGTTATGGCAACACATATATCTGCGTTAAATTCCCTGAATAGTTCCGAGTCCCAAACACAGGAAAAACAGATTAAATAATATTCTGAACCTTGCACGGTTTTTCGGATGTCTCCAATTACTTTTATACGTTGACCACTTTCATGCGTTACTGTCGTGTATCGACTTGGAAGATAGGAGTGTTTTTGTAACTCATCATCGCAGCGCGCCTCATCGTTTCCTATACTTCTGTATGCATGAGCGGGCGAAAAACGCATAATCCCCTCTTTCACCATTTTCTGCATATATTGCCGCGAACCATAACGGAAAATGATCTCTGTTCCATTCGGGGGGGTGGGGTGAAGGGGCCCATGCTTACTTGTGTTACTGGATACATGTCTAAGCGCAGGCAGTTTAATTCCTCTAAAGGCAAACTCAAGCCGTGTTTGGTATTCCTTTCGAAACCAATACCAAGAACTTTGGTAGCTTATGATTGGTATGACATCACGCTCAGACTCTGTGTACGAACGCATATTGCGGATTATGGCTCGATATCGGTCCCAGAGATTATTATCAGTGATTCCGCTTAAGTAGCGAAACGACGCATATTCAATTCCCCATATGCCAGGGTCGTAATCATGTTTGTTATGGCCACACGACGCCGTGGCTTCGGAAGTTGGGCGATTTTGAGGTAATGTCCGTAACTCAATTTTTGGAATACGCATTTCAAGAATTATTTCATAATTCAAATCTTCGAGTTCCCGAGTCACGTCCACATAATGAACCCCACATCCCTTTCCATTCCCCTGTGATTACCTGTAAAAAGTCTTTGATAGTTTGCCAAACTCGATTTTCTTTCACCACATTTGTCAGGATAAAGGAGGAAACACCGACATTGGGATTGGATCTCTTAATTTGCGTAGAGATCTACCTGCATTCTCCTGAATGCATTTTGAATTGTCGAAAGTTCTCCGATCTGCTCACGGCTCTCGCTTACGCTGCCATAGCGCCCAATTAAGAAAGAGGCAAGTTTTGTGGCTGCCAATTCGCCCTCGCCGTGAGTTTCATAGGCCTGAAGGATCCCGAGTAGGAGTTTTCGTAACTCACCGTCGACCCCTGTTAAACCACCTTGCCTTACACCATCTGCTCGTTCCAGGCGAGTCTTTGGCGGGTTAGCGAATAAAATGTAGCTCAACACATCGAACAAGTCACTATCTGCGGCATCGACTAGTTGCCGAATGTCATCTAGTCGGCCTTGGTCGTACCCCCGGTCGTCTAGTTGTTGAAGAAGAGTCTGGCGATTGTCAGGGTTTGCCCAAGCTGCGCGAAGTTGATCTTCATTAATAATCATATTTGCCAGATCACCGAAAAGGCGCTCCAGAAACTGGGCAGCAGAGATGGGTTTTCCGTCTGCACTCCAGTAGGTGGTCGCAGCAATGTACCGAATTGCTCGCTCTTTACCATCCGCGAGTCTAACCACAATCTTCTCCGCCGGACTCTCACTTAATCCTGTGTTTTCTCTATCTTCACCGGTTGAGAAACTTGAAGAATAATCCGATTTTAGTTCGGGAGGTATTGGATCTTCGGGCTCTCCATCCCATTCTGGATCGTTAAAATTTTCGTGCGCTTTCACGAAATCCCAGATCGTGAAGAAATCTTTACCTTCGTAGGTTCGAGTTCCCCGTCCGATGATCTGCTTGAACTCGATTATCGAGCGAATTGGGCGCATCAGGACAATGTGGCGGATATTGAGTGCGTCCACTCCAGTCGATAATTTCTGTGATGTAGTGAGAACCGTGGGAACAGTTTTTTCATTGTCCTGAAAATCTCGAAGGTATTGCTCCCCAACTGCACCATCATTTGCCGTAACTCGATGACAGTAATTCGGATCAGAGCTATCCTTGACCTGGTTAATCAAATCCCGCACCAGTCCAGCATGATCCTGGGTTGCACAAAAAATCAAGGTCTTCTGACTTTGATCAGTTTGGCCTATGAATTCCTGGACACGACTTAGTTCACGCTCTTCAATGATGATCCTTTTGTTGAAATCCTCTTCAGTAAAATGATCTCCCGTTTGAACCTCGCCTTGGATAATATCATCCTCCGGAACATATACATATTCATCAATAGTACTCGCCATCTGGCGAACCTTGAAAGGTGTAAGGAAACCATCCTCAATGCCATCTCGTAGGGCGTAGGTATAGACTGGCTCACCGAAATAGGCATATGTGTCAGCGTTGTGACGGCGCTTGGGCGTTGCCGTGAGACCAAGCTGAACCGCAGGTTCAAAGTGCTCCAAGATCTTCCTCCAAGTGCTTTGGTCTTGGGCACCCCCCCGATGGCATTCGTCAATTACAATGAAATCGAAAAAGTCGGGTGGATAGCCCGTGAATATTGGTTCACCTTCACCAGTCATAAACGTCTGGTAAATGGTGAAAAAAATGCTGGCATTCTTCGGGGGAATCCCGCTTTCCCGGCGCAGGGTATCAGGATGAATTCGCACAATAGCGTCCGAGGGGAAAGCAGAAAAGGTATTGAAAGCTTGATCAGCAAGAATATTACGGTCCGCAAGGAACAGGATGCGGGGACGGCGTGCAGGCTCTCCCGAAAGATTCCACTTGGAATTAAACAGTTTCCAGGAAATCTGGAAAGCAATGGAGGTTTTGCCAGTACCAGTGGCAAGAGTTAGCAGAATGCGCTGGTCGCCTCGCGCTATAGCCTCAAGAGCTGCCACGATGGCTTTGTGTTGGTAGTAGCGAGCCTCCCACTTGCCACCACCGGTTTCGAACTCCACTTCCCCAAAAGCGTCACGCCAAAAGTTCGGCTCAGTGTAGGTCTGATCCCATAACTTGTCAGGGCCGGGAAAGGGCAAATCTATATCACTCTCATCTCCAGTGACCATATCGACACCATACCATCTGAGTCCATTTGAAGCGTAGGCGAAACGGGTGCCTAAGCGAGTTGCATAATCTTTAGCCTGTCCGACTCCGTCGCGATGACTAAGACCCGCTCGCTTGGCTTCTAACACAGCCAACTTGTGTCCTCTGTAAAACAGGACATAATCGCAAGAGAGTGCTTTACCACGTTTGCCACCAGGTTTAATCCGGCCCGGGCAGATCACTTCGCGACGAATCCGAGAACCTTTAACTGTGCCCCAACCTGCTGCACGCAAGACCGGCTCAATACGCTCTGCACGAGTGTCGGCCTCAGTTTCATCATGCAGAGTCATGGTGGTTAGGAATAATTACGTCAATTCGCCCAAGAAAGCTTGTTTCAGGATCGACTGGCAGAGATCATCAAGACCGTTAAGTGTTGCTTGATATATCTGCATGAGTCGATCTATTTCGATTGAGATCGATCTCGTTTTATCCACAACTTCGGCTCGGACAACTTTATCGGGAAGAGGTATTGGTATTCGATGTAATGCAGTTTGATTTAGTTTCGGCTGCGCCATCCCATTGACATAGGGCTCTAAAGAAATTGAGTTAAGGTAAAGGCGAACAAATTCCTGGGTATACATCTCTTCGAAACGAAGCACATGCGCATGATTGTTTACCCAAGACTTTCCACGAATTGAGAAAGCGATCGGATACGTCCGAGTCAATAGATTCGCACCATCTTCCGACACCAGCAGTAAATCTTCATCAAAGAGATAATCCTCCACATAGTCGACAACACCAGACGCACCATAGTAGGGTACATCTCCCAATATTCGAGCTTTCTTTGCGATTGGTACTCGCATACGGTCAAGGTTCTGCGCAATCTCCTGCAAGGACACCACCGGCCATTTCCCAATACCGCGAGAAAAAACCGAAGCAAGGTGGCTGTCAAGTAATATTTTAGTGTCTTTGAGATTAACTGTAGTACAAGTACGGGCATGGGCTATATTTTCGAAAACTTCATCTAGAACCATGACAATTCTCCGTTGCTCATCCATTGAAGGATACTTCACTATCTGTTCTTTAATGTGCCGATAGTGCCTAGCGTACCCAAGCGATGGCATACGATGTGCTATTAAGAAATAATAGAGAAATTTAGGCTCCAGAAAAACTTTCGGTTTTAAAACCTTCACGCCATCTGCACCAACGACGAAATCAAAATCTACATATTTCACAACTTGTGTATGATCACCGAATATGATGACAGGTCGATCTATTCTGCATACATCTTGAGTATTGCTCCAATATCCATTAATGAAATCGGCCTCCTGAGATATTATTGGAAATTCACCGTTGACAGAAAATTGACTTTTTTGTATCTTTGCAGGTACACGAAATCGCTCAAGACACTGATTTAGCGGCTTCTCTTCCCATTCTAGATTCATAATGCTTTCCGAATATTTTCGAGAATCTCTTCTGTTTTTGTATCTCGGGACAACATAGCAGCAATAATCGATTTGGGACTGCGCAGAGGAGGGTCTTCGGGAGTGTTAGGGTTTCTCACCGACAAATCCAGAGTCTCCGCGTCAAGAGTGCCACGGGTTACGCACCAGCTTCGCGGACCTTCAGCAAGGGATTTGTATAGTGCTGAAAATTCCGCCAAGTCATCATCATTTAGTGGATCAGTCTTGCCTAGAGATCGACCGGGATCAAGTTGGTAATACCAAATGTCACGCGTAGGGGCACCCTTTTTAAAAAACAATACCACCGTCTTACTCCCTGTGCCCAGGAAAGTACCTTGCGGGCAATCAAGGATGGTCTGGAGTGTACAGGTATCCAGCAATTCACGTCGCAATGCTATCGCAGCGTTATCAATGTTGCTAAGGAAGGTATTTTTTATCACAACCGCTGCTCGACCACCAGCTTTCAACTTGCGAATGAAGTGCTGCAGGAATAGATAGGCAGTCTCACCCGAGCGGATAGGAAAATTTTGCTGAACCTCACGCCGCTCACCCCCACCGAAAGGAGGATTAGCAAGAATAATGTCATGCCTGTCTTTTTCTTGAAAGTCCAATACATTCTCGTTGAGAGAATTGGTATGGATAATATTCGGAGCATTAATTCCGTGGAGGATCATGTTCATGATCCCGATGATGTAGGCGAGTGATTTCTTTTCCTGTCCAAACAGGGTGTCGTGTTGAAGAAATTCGAACTCTGAGGCGGTAATATCTGGACGACGCATATACTCCCAAGCCTCACACAGGAAACCTGCAGAACCGACGGCTCCATCGTAGATCGTTTCGCCGATCTTCGGATCGATGGCCTTGACCATCGCGCGGATTAATGGACGTGGAGTATAGTACTCGCCACCATTGCGACCCGCATTACCCATACGCCGAATACGACTCTCATAGAGCTCGGACAGTTCATGACGTTCAGCCTGAGTGTTGAAAGATAGTCCATTGACTATTTCAAGTACATCTCGAAGGATGTAGCCAGACCGAAATTTGTTACGTAGTTCGGTGAAGATCTCTCCAATTTTGTATTCAATCGTACATGGGCCCTCTGCCGTTTGTCGGAAAGTGGAGAGGTAGGGGAACAGTTGATTATCGATGAAAGCGATTAAGTCGTCACCAATTATTGCCGCGTTATAGTCAAAGCCACCCTCAGATGTCTTGGGTGCGGCCCAGTGGTCCCAGCGGAAGTCTCGGTCCATAAGAGGCGTGTAATTCTCACCTATCAATTCAGCCTTGTTACGGCGTTCAGTTTCAAGATCGTAGAGATATTTTAGGAACAGTATCCAAGAGGTTTGCTCCACATAGTCCAGTTCGTTAGCAATGCCTGCCTCAGATCTTAAGGCGCGCTCAATACTGTTAAATGCGTTGTTATACATTTACTATCCTAGAAATTTAAAGCACTTAATATTATCGCCCTGTTCTTAAATTTGATTGCAAGGAGGAGAACATCCAGATTTTATTAAAATTTTTTCAAAAGTTTTTTAGTTTAACGGAAACGCAAGAGAAAGCATAGATACTATTGATCCTCTCCATCCCAGAGTTCAAAATGTCCACGTCGGACTAATTCTTCACGGATACTTTTCGCTTTTTCTCGGATTTCAACATCATTGCTAGCAAGACCATTTTGTAGGATTTCTCTTGCTTTTTCAGTTTGAATATACATTTGGTCGTTGTGCGCAGCAAGATCGACCAACTTGGCAAAACATTCCATAACCAATGCCGTGTGCTCTTCACGCATCTCTAGAAGAGCATCAATTTCCAAATGTGCACTACCAAACTCCGGAGTACATATGTCAAGAACTCTTGAATATGATTTTAGTCGCCATTCTGCCTCCAAACATTCTGCCCTTAGCCAAAATGTAAACTCCTTGAGTTCGAGCGATTCTCTGCTTTCAATACGCCACTCAAAAAAATCAATGATTCTACATCTGATCTGATTGGGTAATTGCTTGCTGCTATTTTTCAAAGAACGCCCCACATGATCAAATAGGTGAGCCCAGTGCTCTTTACTTCCTTCGGTCCTATCGTAAAACCTCTGAATCAAACTGCCATCCCCTGTAAGTGGATAGATTTCCCATAAGTAGTATGTAAATAAGTGTCGGCCCAGTGTATCAATGAAATCGATCCTCCTGTTAGAACTCATATCGAACAAATTAATCTGTTCAAGCGCATGTTCCATGTCACTTCGGAAGACATCAAAAATGTGACCAGAAGGGCGATGGCGTTCGAGAAAATACCCAAAGATCCTACTCCATTTCCTCTGGTCTTCCCCAGGAAACAAGTGCTTTTTATGCTTGATCGCCCAGTCTCGGTCCAGACCATAGACCCTACCGTAACGTACCGCTAAAATTACATGCTCGGGAAGCGTTAAGGGGTATTCAGTTCCCAAGTCAAGCCTCCTATCAAGGATATCAAACACTTCGGCTACGGTTGCCTCATTATCCCCAGATTGGCGACGCACCCAATAGCCAAAATCGACCACGCTCTCGAGTGCTCGGCTTCGCGTGTTATTTATTGCTTCGGCGAGTGGATCATCCTGATTTAAAAAAACACTCTCATTCTCATCCAAATGTCTATCATATTGAGTACAAAGTTTTTCCAATAAAGAGGCAAGACTGGCGCGCACCGATCCTGGAATGCCCACTTCTTTGCTCAAGCATGTCTCAACAAAACCACTTACTGCGCGACGTGCACTTTGCCAATCTGGGTATTCCTTGGATTCATCGCTACGGTTAATGCCATCTTCTTTAGGGAGATCAGGATGAGACAATATCCACTCACAGATATCGAAACATTGGTCTAGCATGTCGAATTGTTTAGACTCTACATGTTCGCGTAGAGCAGATACCATTGCTCTCAGGTAGATGGGCCGTTGGATCTGTCCTAAGTGCTCTACCCAGAAACACAATCGTGTTTCCTCATACAGGATCGTATCTTTGAAAACTGACTGAAATGCTTGAGCTAGCGCCTCGAAAGTGATTTCCACCCACCATTTTTCGGATTCGTGGTGAACATCGTCCCACTCATTTAGGTATCGAAGAAGTTCCTCATCTGACATTTCTTTTAGTTCTTCCACTGGCTTGGGGCTGCGAGCCTCTACATGCTTTGCGCCTTCTGATAAATAAGGAGGATACTTATCATCATCAATTGGCTCTTCTTGTTCCTCCTGCAATTCTTCGAAATAACTAGCATACTGCCCGAAAAGAACCGGAAGAAACGGATTTAATTGCATCCTATGGAAATAGCGCTTTCGCTGCTCAAACAATTCCTCTGTAAACTGATCGCCCCTAAATTCCTGGAAAGATCGTTTAGATGGCCCACTAAGAATGGCTTTAAAAATCGATTCTTTTTCATCAGTAGTAAGAAAGTCAGGTCTGAAATGGATACACGCAAGGCGAAGCATGCGTTGAAACTCGAAGTGGTGCTCCCACTTGTGGTAGTCTTCATGGATAAGAATTTGTTCTCGAACCCAAGGCATGGTTTGTTCATTTAAATGTGATGCATAAAGATGCTGGCGAATACGCACAAAAATCTCCCATCGGAGGCTTCGCAATTTCTCATCTAGATCTGCCACAAATTCTGGAGTTTTCCCATAGACCTGTTCGCATGCAAAAGTCAATGCATGGATCAGAATCTCTTTCGAATCCTTATAGTCCAAGTTGGAGTAGTTCACTCGCTCACACCAAACAGTCGAATAATCGTTACTACCAATTTTCTCAAGTTGGTCTGGACGAAACCGCATGTATAGCATGTCGTTGACCGCTTGAATTAAGAGCTGGGCAGTACGGTGGGGCGCATGTTCTGCCAGCGGCCGTATACCTTCTGTGAGCGTTTGTTCATACTCCCACTCTCCGAAACGCGGCTGTGGATCTAGTTGCCCTCCCCAACTCTCAGGATTTGCTTTGTGAAGTTTTTGCTTTTCTTCTTTCTGCGGGTCTTCTTGGAATCCAACAAGTACTTCGGCCAACTCCAGTGCCGCCTCAGACTGGCCATTACATGCCCAATGATGAAGTAATTCATGAAAACGGAAAACGAGAACAGGATGCTTGGCACGGGCATATTCAAGAATTTTTTCCTTCAGTTTTGCTGATAGTGATGCGTCAAGCTGCAGCGCAATATCAACTACATCCTCATAGAACCGCGGGTTATCGGTTTCTGGCACATTAATCAGAATCTCGACCACTTCCTCAGGTACTTCGCTAACAATGTTCTTGAGGTATTGAAGTTCAATCCAAAAGGGATATTGGAT
Organism: uncultured candidatus Poriferisulfidus sp.; assembly: GCA_965204575.1. Lineage (GTDB taxonomy): Bacteria > Pseudomonadota > Gammaproteobacteria > Poriferisulfidales > Poriferisulfidaceae > Poriferisulfidus. The sequence goes on along the minus strand of OZ241993.1, from coordinate 1,177,100 downwards.
ATACCCGTTTGGAAGATGTTTGATGCCTGGAGGATACTTAAAAAAATCGCGTTCCTGCAATGGTTGAATCCAATTCGGATTTTCTAACCTTGAGAAAAAATATCTTCGGTCCGCATCTGTCTTAACGGACTGAAGTGCTTTTTCCACTAACTCATCTGTTGGTTTGTCCCAAGATTTCATCAAGTGCTCCTATTCGTCCGTATTGGCTAGTGGCAGAAATAGAGAGATAAGTTTCCAAAACTCTAAAATGTTCTATGAGTTCTGCTGCATCGTCAGAAGAAATTTGGTTTCTTCGAATATGTGCATATTTGAAGAATCCTTCCCTCGCGGCTTTCCATTCTTTTGCGAAGTTTCGAGGTATCAAACTCTTGTCGTTATAACCAAGAAATATAGAAAGAGAAAGTAAGTCGCGTTCATCAGCTCCAGCTTTTCCTCTATGCTCATCAATTAGCGCCCTTATGTCCACACAAACGTCATAGGATATTTCATGGTGGGCCGGTGGTTCTGAATCAAGCACTGACGCGCCCCATTGATCTTCCCATTTGTCAGAAATTTTATCGAGGCGCCGAGCATACTGAACTTGTTTTCTTACTTCTCCTACGATTTCGAAAGCTAGTCCATTTACTATTTCCCGCCCTGCGTGAGCCACAAATGTGACATATCCAGGTGGCTTCTGGTCGACAAGAGTGGCGGCTAGTTTGTATATCTCGGCATAGACCGGTAGCTGGTGCGTATTATTAATCCATTCGTAGATGCTTTTTTGCCTTTCAGGAAGGTCCCCAACTCCAGAAGTTTCACACAAACTCATGCTGGAGAAGACTTCAAATGATATTCTCACATCGGAGTTGGCTTAAAGTTACACTACGCTCACAAACCTTGCCGATCAACCGAATTCCCATATGTCGCGCACGGTCGCAGCATATCATCACAAAAAACGACTGCTACTGGGTGCAGATTTTATTTCTTCGTCGGGCCTGTCCGCTCCCACGTCCGCCCTGATTCTTGGGTCGGCGGTAGTGGATTGTCTCCAGGTTCTATCGTCACTTCCCGTGGGTCAGGCACCATGCCCCCACGTGGCCCTCGCTCGACGTATTCACCTGGCGCATGCGGCCGTTCCCCAGGTTTTTGAAGATTAGACATGCCCTTCTCTTTCATACTGGCCAACTATACACGAGTTTTCAACTCTTCCATGTAATTCCCCAAACTTGGCTTCATGGCATGGCACAATAAGTGTGCTCAAGAAGGATCAATAATCTCGATGGCCGGAAACGACAGAGATATCCGGATGCGGATGGCAGCTTTCGAGTGTGTTCGAAAACTCAGCGAAGTACACGATCACCTGACTGCAAACGAACTGAAACCGGGATTCATCTTCGAAGGCGAGCGAATCCCTCTCGTCAATCCTCAACGTGGAATCTTCAAACCTCGGCAGATGCAATTTCTGCTTTCAATAAAAACCGTATTTCCGAGACCCGGCAGCCGGGTGTGGTACGACGACCAACGTAAGGTTCACCGCCAAATATTCGAAGGCAACGAGGTAGTCGAATACGCCTTTATGGGAAGAAATCCGGAGACGGCCGACAATCGGTGGCTACGCGAGGCATTTGAGAATCAGATACCCGTCATCTATTTCTTGGGCATTGCGCCAGGGCGATACCAAGCAATGGTTCCAGCGTATATTGTTGGGTGGGATGCCAAAGCATTAAAAGCACATGTGGCCTTCGGTATGCCTGATCAAGAAACGCTCACTCCTCCTCAAAATGCCTTGGAGCGGAGTTATGCTTTGCGTACAGTAAAGCAGCGGCTACACCAAGGATCTTTCCGAGAGGCTGTCATCAACGCCTATGACGGCCGTTGCGCACTATCGAGGATACCGGAACCCCTGCTCCTAGATGCCGCACATATAATTCCAGACAAAGATGAGAATCTTGGTCAGCCCATAGTCCCTAACGGGATTCCTTTATCGAAAATCCATCATGCTGCTTTCGATGCTCATTTAATTGGTATTGATCCAGATTACCGATTGCATGTTTCTGACCGACTGCTGGATCAAAATGATGGCCCTATGCTTGAAGCCTTAAAGTTGCTCAACAATGAGGCGATTTACTTGCCTAAGCGCACCGAAGACTGGCCAGATCAAGATCGACTTGCATTGCGGTTTGAGAAGTTCAGAGAAGCCGCATGACATGCCATATCGCCAATCATGAGCAGTAGTAATCCGGCAGGCACCGTATGGTCCGATCAAGAGATTGATCTGTCCAGACGCCAAAAATTTGGCCTGGCTTTCTAACTCCGTTTTTACTTTGGCTCTTTTATTTCTGTAAGTTGGCAATCATTAGTTTGAGACTCCCTGATTTCTTCGGCAATAGATTCCATACGTACTGCCTCAGTATCCTGTGATGCCGGATCGGTGACTTCCTGCATCATTGTCCAACCCAAAGGACGGCGAATAGTTGTGGGATCAACTCCAGCACGCATCGCCGCCACTAGTCCAGCTGCTTCGAGATAGTTATCAACTTCAAAAAACTGTCCCTCTAACCATGGCAGCATCGAGAGATTATTCTGCATCAGATTAGTATTCTCACGAACGGCAATGACAGGTATACGTTGCCGAAGTGCTGCATAGGTTGGCACCCCAAGACACCCTGCTGGTATAACAAGGCAATCTATGTCTTCGGCGCACAAGCCAGAACCATATTTGATTTCATCTGGATCAAGAATTATGGAGGGGCTTCTATGCAGGCCCTTCAAAACGCAGTGTAGAAATGCCATTGACACCGCTTCGGCTGCTAACCGGGGCTCGACTATCCCGACATCAGCATTGGCAATTTCATCGGTTTCAAGCATTGGCGAATGAGCCGAGGGCACATTAAATAATGTCGAAATTGTGTGAGTCAGCAGAGCCTCTGCCTGACCCCACGGATTCGCCAACTCACCGCCAGCCACAAAATAATCCTGATGGTAGTCCTCTGGCACATCAATTACTGATGCAATTGCTATAGCATCAAAATTATTGCGCTCTGCTTCTAACACATCGTAGAGAGCTGCAAAGTTATCGATCCTACTGACAGTCCGCCCTGAATCCGTATACCGTGTACTCAATTGGACAGGCTGTTCCATTTTTAAAATTTTAGGACAGTTGAGGCCAAAAGATGCGCGTGCTGCACTCACCGCATTCACAGCAATATGAACAAAGACATCTTCTGCATGGCTATCTATGATTGTCAGCACACGATTCGATCTCACTTTTCCAAGACCGACGGTGCCCATAAGGAAGCGAGTTAGAGCACTACCCTCAACATACAAGGTGTTTTCTGTCATTTCGTTTAAGTCGCTTGCATTCACAGCGTTTGGATGCGTTATTAGGTTGTCGCAAATGCCGGCAAGCACACGAACTGCAGGAGTTGCATCGCCTGCATGGCCACCAATAGCCGCGCCTATGCCTGTGGGAACAATAAAAACAACATTGAAACTGCCGTGACGAGGTTTACCACGCTCCCGAAATCCGAATAGAGGGTCAGACATAGCCTCAGACCTGAAGCCTTCTAAGACCCCAATTTCGCACTCACTCATGGTGGGGTCAGATTTTGTGACCGCAAAACGGACTGGCATAGTCTCCCCAAACGTGGGGAAGCCCGGTACACTTCGAACTTGATCCAGAAAATCAAGCGTATTAGGCTGAATGGGAAGTGTCAGGATTTGTTCAGAAATCCGCATGATCCACATGCCTAGTAGACGCGTAAGGGGGAAGCATTATAGCGAAAGGAAATTTTTGACTATGCTAATCAATCGATTGGTCCTGCCCCACATTGACGCATAAAGTCGGCATAGACAAATCTTTTTTGAAGCAACAGGTCTCCCTCTGTAGTCAAGGCGTAAATGGTTGGTAGGTTGATGCCATTAAAGTAGCTAGCTTTGACTAAAGAGTACGCTCCTGCATCAGAAAATATGACCTTGGACCCGATTTCCATACGCTGATTAAATGCATAAGCTTTCCCAAAAATGTCACCAGATAGGCAGGAGCTCCCAGCAAGGATATATTCAAATTCCCCGTCTTCTTCATCGCCAATCACGTCGGGTTCAAATTGGTACTCAAACACCTCGGGCCAGTGGCTCGTAGTAGTGTCTAAAACAGCGATATATTTGTCACCGCTTGAAAATACATCCACCACCGAAGCCACTAAATAACAGGCATTGCACACCATAGCAGTACCGGGCTCGATAAAAATCTCTAGTTCGAAATCAGATCGCAGCATATCTATGCATTCATAGAATTCCTCCAACGCCTCCGGATTGTCGAATAAGTAGCCCCCACCAAGATTAATCCACTCCATTCTTTCCAATGAAGGCCCCAGAACATCAACTAGATGACGAACGGTGGCAAGTAAACCAGAAAAACTACTGGATTCGCTATTTGTATGAAAGTGTAATCCTGAAATTTCCTTGGTTAAATTAGGTTTTTGGTGATACGCGTCTTTAAGATCTTCTATAGGTATACCAAGTTTAGAGTTTGAGCAACAGGGATCGTAACGGATATCTTGCACCAACGACATCCCGGGGTTAACCCGGAGTCCACATTTAACTCGAGTGTGAAATTCCTGTCCGTAAGTCTGCCACTGGTTTAGGGAATTAAACGAGACGTAGTCGCAGAGTGATGCAGTCTCGGAAACATCGTTGGGGCGAAGTCCAGGGCTAGTCAGATGGATGGAACCGTTTTGGCCAATAACTTCGCGAGCAAGCCGTGCCTCGAACACTGAACTTGTAGCAAATCCATCGACATAATTCCCAATAAGACTCAAGACAGCATGAATTGCGTTGGCTTTAGGCGTATACAGTACTTTGCAGTCTCGTTCCTGAGTGATTTTCGAAATATTTGTAACGTTTCCCAGCAAAATTGATTGGTTGTAGACGAAAGCAGGAGTTTCTAGTGCTTCCAACTTATTGACCACCGCCAAATCTATCGAACTAAGTGGTTGGTTTGTAGCTACCACTATCGCCCCCCCATGTTTGTTTGACTCGATCAAAGATTTTTTCGAAGCCGAAACCTGCACCAATAGCCCAAATCAGGGACAGATAAAGTGAACTGTCTTCTCCACATTCCTGAACAACTCCCTCACAAAACGATGGAAATAGGCGGCCACTCACAACTCCAGCCCTAATAAGAGCGTACGCGATCAATCCGGCAACCAACCCTAGGCATCCGCCTGCGAATGCTCGCCAGAATTCTATCTGACCTTCTGTATTCCCTAATTCAACAATGTCATATTTTTGCTGTTTGTGTAGTACCGAGAGAAGCGCGCCAACAGACCCCAAGAGCCCCCATTCAAACCATCCAAATTCAGGATTACCGGAACTTGTGCACCATGTGGCAATAACAGGGAAAAAAGCAACTAATAAGAAAGCGAGAATGGTGGCAATAGAACTGTATTTTAAGTTGCGCAGAATAACTGATCCAGTAGCCCAATCAGATTCGATATCAGTAATGTAATCTTTTAGGGCCTTTAGCCTATATTTCCCTAGTTCTAGTAGTCTGGATTTATGGTCTTCTGTAGATTCCGAACAATGTTTGAGCCTCCAGTATTCCACGGAGCTCTTCGGATTCGTAATGATTTTGAGGCGCTCATCCCATTTGTTGTATTGCCTCATATCGAAAGGTGCTGAACTATCTTCCACGTAATCAGCCAACTGTGTAAGCGCAAGTTCTGCTTCAGCCCTTGCTTCTTCCTCACTGTCAAGAGCATCGACAAGCAATAGACCAAGATGTAATGTTTGGTTGTAGGTCCATCCGTCTGGTCCAACCTGTCGAAGGCGTTGGACTTCAGTACGAATTGCATCGGCATATTTTGCCTTTTCTATGCCTTGATCCTTCTCACTCTCTGTGGATTCGAGAAGACACGCGGCCGTGCACGCCTGTTCTAAAAGGGATTCGACAGTACTGCGATCTTGGACTTGCTCTACATGAATAACAATGCGGTAGCGAACCCATAGAATTGCAATTATGCCCATCGGGAACGCAAGTGTGACACCAGAAACAAGAATAAAAGTACCTAGTGACCGACCTGTCTCGATGCAAACCCCCTGTAGCCATTCGGGGCAAAAAAATGCAGCGATTGCAAGGGCGACAGGAATTCCTATAACAGCAAAAACGCTGAACCAAAAAATTGCTTTCTGCCAACATTCAAGTTCTGGCGGATTCCAGCTTTGTTTCTTCTCCGCGTTATCCTCTTTAGAGTAATCTAATTTGTTACATGACGTTTCTGCTGCATTGTCGGTATCAGACATGGGTTTTCCCCTGCTAACTTGTAGGGTTTGATCTAGCGAACTTCAAAGCGCTAGGAATTAATCTAAGCTCGAACTGCGAACTATATCAGACGACAAAGTCGCTAATTGATGTGATTACTAGAGAAAAATTTACAAACACCAGCAAATCTCAACGCCGCTGATACACGTACACGGAATCTCCAATATCCACCGCCATCAAATCCTCCCCGACCCTCACATCTCCCTTGTAGTGCTTGCCCAGTTCCTCCAGTATCTGCGCCTCGGTCACCCCGAACCTCAGCATGTGAACCAAGATACCCAGTCTCGGCCTGATCTGCGCTAGGATCTGCCCGGCCTGCTTCGGGCTTGAGTGAGATTTCTGCACCTTCTGCAGGCGGGGATTCCTTTTCAGAAGACCCTCGCTCGTCATCATCACTTCGTGAATCACCACGTCGGCACCCTTCCCCCATGTGACCAGATTCGACTCGTAAGTCGTATCCCCGGAGATCACCACGCTGCGCTTGCCGTAATCCACCCGGTAGCCGAATGCCGGCTTGACTTCCCCATGATCCACCGCAATAGCAGTCACTTTCAGGTCTCCGTCCAAGTGGACCACACCGGGCTCCACTTCCTTCGCCCAAAGATCCCCTAAATCCATCGCCAGTCCGCTCTGCCGCCGCCTTACATGGTGATCTGCCTCGTAAGCCTGGCGCAAGTGATCTACGAAATCCTTGGTTCCTGTCGGCCCGAGCACCTCCAGAGGCTCCGCGCGCTGCCACAGGCGAGCCGTCAACCAGACATCATCCAGTCCAACAATATGGTCGTAGTGCAAGTGCGTCAGGAACACCTTGTCGATCTGGTCGCTGGAAACCCCGATCTGGTGCAGCCGCATCGCGGCACCGCGCCCGGCATCGAACAGCAACTTGGTATCGCCTGCCTCGACTAGGATCGCCTGGCTGAAGTGTTCGATATTCGGCCTCGGCGTGCCGGTGCCCAGCAACGTGACCGTGAGAACCTGAGCCGCGGCCGGCGAAGCCAGCAACATCAGAACAAAAACAACCCCGACCCGTTTCACGGCTCCAACTTCAGGATTGCCATAAACGCCTCCTGAGGAATGTCCACGTTGCCGACCCGCTTCATGCGCTTTTTCCCTGCCTTCTGCTTCTCCAGCAGCTTACGCTTGCGGGTCACGTCCCCACCATAGCATTTTGCCGTGACATTCTTGCGCAGGGCCTTAGTGGTAGTGCGCGCGATGATGCGCGAGCCAATCGCCGCCTGGATTGCGACATCGAACATCTGCCGGGGAATCAGGTCCTTCATCCGCACCGTCAGGTCCCGCCCCAGCGACATCGACCGGGATTGATGAACGATGACTGACAGCGCATCCACCCGTTCTCCATTAATCAGAAGATCCAACTTCACCAGCGGTGCCGCCTCGAAATGAGACAACTGGTAATCAAATGACGCATAACCCCGGCTGACCGACTTCAGCTTGTCGTAGAAGTCCGTCACCGTCTCGGACAGCGGCAGCATATATTCCAGGTTGACCTGGTTGCGCGAGTATTGCAGGCGTTTCTGTCGTCCGCGTCGCTCCTCGCACAGCGTAATCACTGCACCGACATGCTCCTGCGGCACCAGGATGTGCGCCTCGATATAAGGCTCGCGGATCTCCTCGATCTCATGCGGCTCCGGCAGCATGCTGGGATTGCCGGTCTCAAGCATCTCTCCTGAATTCAGCATCACCTGGCAAGCCACCGTCGGTGCCGTGGAAATCAGATTCAGCCGATATTCCCGCTCCAGCCGCTCCTGCACGATCTCCATGTGCAATAACCCCAAAAACCCGCACCGAAATCCGAATCCCAGTGCCTTGGAGGTCTCCGGCTCATGGCTGAACGACGCATCATTCAGTCTCAGCTTCGCCAGCGCATCCCGCAACTGCTCGTAATCATCGGCATCCACCGGGAACAGGCCCGCGAACACCTTCGGCTGCACTTCCCGGAACCCCGGCAGCGCCTCCTCGGCGCCTTTGCTCGCCAGCGTGATCGTATCCCCTACCGGCGCTCCCTCAATGTCGCGAATGCCCGCCATCACGAACCCGACCTGCCCGCAGCCGAGTTCCTCGCTGCTCTCCGGATTTGGGGTATACCACCCCACGGAATCCACTCGCCGCGTCTGACCGGTCGACATCACCTGGATCTTGTCCCCTTTCTTCAATTTCCCTGAAAACACCCGCACCAACGACACCACGCCCACATGACTGTCGAACCAAGAATCGACGATCAGCGCCTTCAGCGGCCCTTCGGGATCCCCGTCCGGCGGCGGCACGTCTCGCACCACCCGCTCCAGCACCTCTTTCACGTTCAGCCCGGTCTTCGCGCTGATCTGCACTGCATCCGTCGCATCCAGCCCGATGATGTCCTCAATTTCCTCGCAGGCCCGCACCGAATCCGCCTGCGGCAAATCCATCTTGTTCAGCACCGGCAGGATCACCAGATCCTGCTCAATCGCGTTGTAGCAGTTGGCCACGGTCTGCGCCTCAACCCCCTGTGACGCATCCACCACCAGCAGCCCGCCCTCGCAGGCCGCAAGCGACCTTGAGACTTCATAAGAGAAATCCACGTGTCCGGGCGTGTCGATCAGGTTCAGGCGATAGGTTTCACCGTCCTGCGCCTGGTAGTGCAAGGTTACGCTGCGCGCCTTGATGGTAATGCCACGTTCTCGCTCCAGATCCATGTTGTCCAAGACCTGGTCGCTCATCTCGCGGTCGCTCAGTGCGCCGCACAATTCGATGAAGCGGTCCGCCAGCGTGGACTTGCCGTGGTCAATATGCGCAATGATGGAGAAGTTTCGGATCTTCTCCATCGGGAAAGTATCAGACACAGTTTAGAAATCTGTCAGAGCCAAGCGACAAACAATGTGCGGGGATCAGCAGCAGGGACACAAACATGGAAAAGGAGTAAAAATGCAGGTGACTAATTTTACTGCAATGCCCGGATTAATGTGGAGCATCAATACCGACTAACCCGTATCCCGTATTGCAATCCGGCTCCCGCACCGGAGGTGTAAATGATAGAATTTTTGCCATGCTCTCCGGCAAAAACAACTCGGAGAAATCATGAAGTCAAGATCACCGACTCCAAGCAAAGCACCCAATAGCAGAGAAGGGGAGATCCGCGGCGTGACGCCGAAGCCCCCGAACGCCATCAAACCGCCTCCGCCGCCACCTCCGCCACCCAAAAAATAAACCCTCCCGTCGGCACGGGTCGACAGGTCGCAGATAAACGGTCCCGAAGATTTCGGGAACCAGAAGTCGACCGGGTTTGAAAAGCCCCGGAACAAATGTTGCAATTTCGGAGTCTACCTCCTAAAATACATACTATGTTGAAGCGAATGATCACCGAAAGGCTTGAGGCCGCCATTGAGCATGTCCCCGCGGTCGTGCTGCTCGGCGCGCGCCAGGTCGGAAAAACCACGCTGGCAAAGGCAGTCGGCAAAACCTGCCGTTCCATCTACCTGGACCTGGAATCGCCGGGCGACCTGCTGAAACTCCGCGACCCCCTGTCCTTCCTGCGCAAGCACCGCGACAAGTTGATCATTCTGGACGAAGTCCAGCATGCCCCCGACCTGTTCGGAACCCTGCGCGGGCTGATCGATGAAAACCGCCAGGCCGGCAGGAAAGGGAGGCAGTTCCTGCTCCTCGGCTCCGCGTCCATGGACTTGCTGCGCCAGTCCTCGGAGAGTCTTGCAGGACGCATCCGCTACATCGAGATGAACGGCCTGAACCTCTTGGAAACACCCCATTCCAAGCCAGAGGATATCCGTAAACTATGGTTGAGGGGAGGATTCCCGTGCAGTTACTTGGAATCTTCGGATTCCGAAAGCATGAAATGGCTGGAGATGCTGGTCCGGACCTACCTGGAGCGGGACATCCCGCAGATCGGGTTCCGGGTCCCCGCAGCCCGGCTGAGGCGGCTTTGGACCATGCTGGCCCATCTCCAGGGCACGGCCGTGAACCACTCGAAACTGGGCGGCAACCTGGAAGTCGACGGCAAGACCATCTCGCACTACCTAGACATCCTCGTCGACCTGCTGCTGGTCCGGCGGATGGAGCCCTGGCATGCGAACGTGAAAAAGCGGCTCGTCAAGTCCCCCCGCCTCTACGTCCGGGATTCGGGCGTCCTGCACCAACTGCTCGGTATTGCGGACCACGACGCATTGCTCTCTCACCCGGTCCTCGGGAAAAGCTGGGAAGGCTTCGCGATCGAGAACCTCCTCTCGGTCCTCCCCGCCGATGCCCAGCCCTACTACTACCGCACCTCCAACGGCACGGAGATCGACTTGGCCCTCGAACTCTCGGCCATGGAGCTGTGGGCAGTCGAGATCAAGCATGGACTCACTCCAAAGATTCGGGCCCGCTTCCACCAGGCTTGCGAAGACATCAAGCCCCACCGGAAATTCATCGTCTATGGCGGCAACGACGAATTCCCCATCGAAAAACATACGACCGTGATCTCCCTGCCGGGACTGATGGAGAAGCTTCGCAGCAGGTAGCCCGGTAAAGAGTCTGCTGCGCCAAGACCTGCGGGTCTATCCCTCGACCAGCGAAGCCCCGTCGGCAAACGCAAACTCCCAAAAGAAGCGCGGTTCCCGCCTGCCTCCGTTCCGCCAAAACCCGGCTGGCCCGCATCGGCTACAATCCTGCACCCACAACGAGAACCGATGCCCGGCATCGCTGGGGCCCCGAATGCCGTTCTTGACGACACCCGGGTGACCCTTCCCCCCGATGCCCGCGAAACCCCTCCGAATCGACCTGCCCGCCCGCCGACTGAATGCCCCCCACCTCCGCAACCGATATCCGGCGCACGCTCCGGGAAACTTTCGGATTCGATTCATTCCGCCCCGGACAGGAAGCCGCCATCCAGACCCTGCTCGCGGGCCGCAACGCCCTCACCGTGATGCCCACCGGGTCAGGCAAGTCCCTGTGCTTCCAGGTGCCCGCCCTGATCCTCGACGGCCTCACTGTCGTCGTGTCCCCGCTGATCGCCCTGATGCAGGACCAGGTCGCGGCCCTGCAACTGGCGGGGGTTGCAGCAGACAGCATCAATTCCTCCGCGCCTCGGCCCGACAACGTCGCCGCATGGCGCCGGGTGACGGAGGGCAAGACCCGGATCCTCTACATGGCACCCGAACGGCTGATGACCGAACGGATGCTCGCGGCACTGGGCCGCCTGCCGGTTCGGCTGTTCGCCATCGACGAGGCGCATTGCATCTCGCAGTGGGGGCCATCGTTCCGGCCCGAATACGAGGCACTCTGCCGGCTCCGGCAACTTTTCCCCGACGTTCCGGTCGTCGCCCTGACCGCAACCGCCGACGCAGTGACCCGCGAGGACATCGTCGAACGCCTGTTCGACGGCAAGGTGGAAAGTTTCGTGCTGGGATTCGACCGCCCGAACATCCGGCTGACCGTGGAAATGAAGCAAGGCTGGAAGTCGCAGTTGATGAACTTCATGGCTCGCCACAAGGGGAAAAGCGGGATCGTCTACTGCCTGTCACGCAAAAAGACCGAGGAGACCGCGGCGTTCCTCACCGCAGGCGGGACCAGGGCTCTTCCCTACCATGCCGGCATGGAGAAGGAAGACCGAGAGGCCCACCAGAACACCTTCATGACCGACCCCGGCGTCGTCATGGTCGCGACCATCGCCTTCGGGATGGGGATTGACAAGGCCGATGTGCGATTCGTCTTCCATGTGGACCTGCCGGGCAGCATCGAAGCCTACTACCAGGAAATCGGCCGCGCCGGGCGCGACGGTGCGCCAGCGGAAGCCCACATGCTCTACGGCCTGTCCGACATCCGGATGCGCCGGAAATTCATCGAGGATGAGGATGCCAGCGACGAGCGCAAGCGGCGCGAGCACAAGCGCCTCGACGCCCTGCTCGGCTACTGCGAAGCCCCGGAATGCCGCCGGACGACGTTGCTGGACTATTTCGGAGAAAAGACTGAACACTGCGGCAACTGCGACGTCTGCCTCAACCCATCGGAGCGCATCGACGGCACCGAAGACGCCCAAAACATCCTGGCCACAGTCTCCGGTTCCGGCGAGCGGTTCGGTTCGGCACACGTCATTGATATCCTGCAGGGGACCGCCACCGAAAAGATTACGCAATGGGGCCATGACGAACTCCCCGCCTTCGGAGTCGGCGCGGGACGCGGAAAGAATGAATGGCGCGGCCTGATCCGGCAAATGGTCGCGACCGGATTCCTGCGCCTGGATATCGCCGGCTACGGCGGGCTCGCCACGACCGGGAAAGGCCGTGCGCTGATGCGCGGAGACGGCATCTTCCTGTACCGGATGGATACTCTCGCCCCTCTTCGCGCTCCATCGAAGAGATCCCGCGACGCAGCGCCAGGGCCGGTCCTGAGCGACAGCCAGGCGGCTTTGATGAACGCCCTGAAGTCGCTGCGATTACAGCTTGCCAAGGAGCGGGGCGTACCCGCCTTCGTCATTTTCCCGGATCGGACGCTTTTCGAAATGGCGCAACAGCGACCCCGCACCATTGAGGAGTTTTCGCGGATAAATGGAGTCGGAGCGGTCAAACTCAGGGATTTTTCGGAACCGTTTCTCAAGGTCATCAACGACCTTCCCTGAAACTTCCCCATGGCGCATGCCCTCACGGACGAGGGTGGCCCACGAAAATAATCCGATCAGGACTGCGGTTCAGGCGGACGGCCGACAAAACTCTCCAACAGGCCTTCCACCCTGACCAGGCGCTCGCGGAGACCCGCCATGTCCTTACGGATTTCAAAGGTGTCCCGGTTGACTTCCTGGCGAAGATCCGCCATGTCCTTACGGACTTCAGAGATGTCCCGGCCGACTTCCTGGCGAAGATCCGCCATGTCCTTGCGAACTTCGGCAATATCCTTGCCGACCTCTTTGCGCAAGTTGCTGACGTCACGGTGAAGCGTCCACATGAAACCCAGAATCGCCACCACCGCAACGATCTGGAGTACGCCTGCATCAATCATCATGATGATTCCTTACCGGTCGGTCAGCCTTAATTTATTCCAACCTTGAGTGTTTCGATCAATCCCTCGGAACTTCCATGTCCGGAAGGCATTGAAAGCGATTGTAGCACGGCCGTCCAGCGTCCTGCTCGCGCCGCCAGACACCCGCCCGGACGGGTTTTCGAGCCCCCCGGGACTCTCTCCTGCGCCGTGCCTCGATCCCCTATTCAGGCGTCAGCGCCAACCACCGCGAACCCTGCTGACGTTGCACCAGGATCGGCTGCGGCTGCCCGGACTCCAGGTCCTCCGCCGCTTCCTTGAAGTCCTCCAGCGTCTCGATCTTCTCCCCGGCGAACATCTGGATCACGTCACCCTTCTGGATGCCCGCGGAGCGCGCCGGATCGCCGGTCACTTCCTTCACCCGGATGCCGCCCTCGCCCAGATTGTGCTTCTTGCGCACGTCTTCCGGAATCTCCTCCAGGCGCATGCCCAGGATCTCCTCTTCTTCCGACGGCCCCGAATCCCCGGACGGCACCGCCATCGGCGCGCCGTCGTCCGGCAACTGCCCCAGGGTCACTTCCAGCGTCTTTCGCTCGCCGCCGCGAAGGATCTCGACCTCGACCGTCTTGCCGGGCTTCACCTGCCCGACCATCGGCGGCAGCGCGCTGGAACTCTCCACTTCCTTCCCGTTGAACTCCAGGACGATGTCGCCGGCTTCCAGTCCGGCCTCGTCCGCCGGGCCGTCCTCGGTGATTTCGGCAATGATCGCGCCCTTCGGGCGATCCAGCCCGAACGATTCAGCCAGGTCGCGGGTGACCTCCTGGATGTACACGCCAAGCCAGCCGCGCACGACGCGGCCGTCTTTCTTGATCTGCGCGATCACTTCCGACACCATGTCGATTGGAATGGCGAAGGACAGGCCCATGAACCCGCCGGTGCGGGTATAAATCTGCGCGTTGATGCCGACCACGCGCCCGTCCATGTCGAACAGCGGCCCACCGGAATTGCCGGGATTGATGGCCACGTCGGTCTGGATGAACGGGATGTAGTTCTCGCTCGGCAGGCTGCGTCCCTTGGCGCTGACGATGCCGGCGGTCACCGAATGCTCGAAACCGAACGGCGAGCCGATGGCCAGCACCCACTGCCCGACTTTCAGTTCCTCCGAGTTGCCGAGCGTCGCGGTCGGCAGGTCGTCGGCGTCGATCTTCAGCAACGCCAGGTCGCTGCGCGGGTCGGACCCCACCTTCTCCGCCACGAATTCCCGCTTGTCGCTGAGCTTCACGATGATCTCGTCCGCCCCGTCGACCACGTGGTGGTTGGTCACGATGTAGCCGTCCGAGGAGTAGATCATCCCGGACCCGGTGCCGTGGCGCCGCTGCCGCGGGGGACGCTGCTGCTGACCCTCCGGCATCTGCTCGAAGAACCGGCGGAAGAAGTCCGGCATGTCCTCCGGAGTCTGCTGCGGCGCATTCTTGCCGGAAGCGGACCCCCCGACATTGCGACTCGTGGTGATGTTGACCACGACCGGCGCGTTCTTCTCGATCAGGTCGGTGAAGTCCGGCAACTCGCGCGCCTGAAGCGGCGTGAATGCCATCGCGAAGCCGAGCGCCACAGTAAGCGCCTTGGGGGTCCAGGTTGGTTGCATCAGGTCTCCTTTTCTTTCAAATCCAGAACATTAGTGCTCCAGGTGGAGCGAATCGCCGATCATGCGGATGGTTTCCGCGGGAACGCCACCGATCACGGTGATGTGGTGGCCGTCACGTATTGTCACGTATCCGTTGAGCGCCTTGCGCGAGAAGTGCCAGCTTTTCTCAGGCATGCCTTCGGGGGGGTGGGTAATGAACACCGAAATCCGGGACAGCGCATCCGCCAGCACGATGTGGTGGATCGGCTCCGGGTTGAGCGGCAGTTTCCGAATGACCGCGAACTGCTCCTCGAATCCCGGCGGCAGGTTCTCGATTCGCCACGCGTGCGGAGCCAGCTCGGAACCGTACGGCAGGGCGACCATCTTGAAACCCTGCGTGTCGGTCTCCAGCCAGAAACTTTTCGGACCGAATTGCTGGATGGAATCCTTCACGTCGAGGGAGGTGAACGAGAACTGCTCGATCTTCTCGCCCGTCGGCGTCACCATCCGCACCCGCAGCGGCAGCCCGGAAGCCGTGTCCACATAGAATTCGTAACCGTAGCGGTAGCCGTCACGCGAAGTCGCCTTGACCAGTTGACAGGGCCGCCCGGCGACTTCCTCCTGCCCGCCGGTCTCGAGCCGGTAGTACTGCTTCAGCCGGTCGAGGTCGTGACGGATCTTCGGGATCGGGATTCGCGGGCGCTGGTAGCCGTGGATGACCACCTGCCGCTTGAGGTACACCACGGCGGATTCGTCTCCGCGCCGCAGGATCTCGCATTCCTCCCCGCCGGACACCGAAACCAGCCGCTGGTGCGTGTCCCGCCCGTCGAAACCCTGCTCGATCTTCATCGTGCGGCGCGTCTCGCCGTCTTTGATCAGGGACATCGTGCCGGAAAAATTGGCTCGTTCGGCTGCTTGATCAACGCGAACGAGCCAACTCGCTGGATCCGCCTCGCCGTACACTTGGGGGGTCAGCGTCGCCAAGATCGTCACCAGCAAGAGCCTCCTAGAGCCTTTCAGGCAAATCCCCCCCATCAGAGAGACAGCGCCCGAAGGCAAAAGTTCAGCGCGGCGGCTCCGCCGCCCGGCAACGTATGGCGTCGCTTTACCTGTCATATTCCACCAACTGGACGTAGGGCATCAGCGCCCGCGACTCGACCTCCGCGTGAGCCGTCAGGTAACTCAGGATCTGCTGATGTTCTTTCGCGTCGATTTCAGTTCCGGGAGCCTCCGCGATCTGGTCGACCGGGACATCGATCACCACCGGGACGACCTCCGGTTCCTGCGTGTAGAACCACAACCCCGCCGCAAGCAGCGTGGCCAGCATGCCGGTGGACACCGCCAGCGGAGCCGGATGCCGGATCCAGTGCCACACCTCCTGCAGGGTGTGGTGCTTGGGGGGGGAAGAACTTTCCCTGACGATTTCCTGATGAATTCTCGCTGAGAGTCCCAGCTCCAGATGGTCCGGGAGGTCATCGCGCATTGCGTCGCCAATCAACTGGTAGCGGCCTAGGCGACGGCGTGCCTCCGGCTGCCGGCTCAGATCCCGGCTGCCGCGCGCCCGCTCCGCGGGCGTGAGCTCGTCATCCAGATAAGCGGAAATCCACTCGTGGGCTGGGTTGCTCATCTGCGTTCCCCTGACGAGTCGTCTAATATCGGCCTCAATCGCTCATCGATCGCCTCGCGTGCCCGAAAAATGCGCGAGCGGACCGTGCCGATAGGACATTTCATAATATACGCAATCTGCTCGTAACTCATGCCCTCCAGTTCGCGTAGGGTGATCGCCACCCGTAAGTCTTCTGACAATTCGGAAATCACTTTGTTCACTATGGCGGACACCTCCTCCGCCTCCACCTCACCCTCCGGCGTGTCCAGGTCGGCCTGCATGTCGTCCATGCTTGGATCCTCCCCGTCACCCGGCGGCAGTGTATGCTCCGGCCGCCGACGCGCGGCGGCCAGGTAGTTCATCGCCGTATTGACCGTGATCCGGAACAGCCAGGTGTAGAACTGGCTGTCGCCCCGGAAGGTCTTGATGTTGCGCCAGGCCTTGATGAAGGCTTCCTGAACCACGTCCTGCCGGGCAGCCCGGTCGGACACGTAGCGGCCGGCCAGTTTCAGGATGCGGTGTTGGTATTTCTCGACCAGCGCGTCGAATGCGCCAGTCTCCCCCGCCTTGGCGCGGCGAACCAGATTCCTGTCGCTTTTGTCGCTCATCTCGGCACGCTGGGCCGATCCGCCAAAGAAGATTCTCGCGAGGCTGCGTCAAGCACACGGGGTAGGGCAATTCATAAGGGCAACATTATAATTAATTTGGCATGGCAAATTGGCTCAATTGTGGTCTTCACGGATTCGTGTGGAAAGGCGTGATAGAGTACGCCATCATGCACCGAGCCTCCCGCTACCGTCTGTATCCGAACCAGACGCAGGAGCGGCAGTTCACACAGTTGTGCGGGGCCGGCCGGTTCGTCTACAACGAGTTGCTGGCTGACCAGATCCGGGAATACGGGCGTTTCGAGGCCGGAGAAAGAGACCGGCCGGGCGCCTCCGAATTTGACTTCGCGAAGCGGTACACGCGCTTGAAGGCAACGGAAGGCCACGAATGGCTGCGGGGGTTGTCGGCCACGGTTGTGCGCGGCACGGGAGCGTTCCCGCTGGGGGCGGCGTTCGCGCATTTCTCCCACCGTCGGCGGGAAGGCAAGTGCGGCAAGCAGGCCGGGTTCCCCCGTTTCAAGATCAAGGGTGTCAGCCGGGAGTCGTTTACGATCCCGTACGACGTGAAGGTAAAGAAGAAGCGGCTTTGGGTACCGAAGGTCGGCTGGATCCGGATGAACCGCAAGGCGCAGTCGCGCACGCGGGGGGCCGACCCCTGGGACGGCGGCGAGGCCAAGGTCGCGGTGGTGTACCGGGAACTCGCTAAGTGGTACGTGTCGGTGCTGTGGGAGGTAGAGGACCCGGACTGGCGCTGGCACGGCGGGGTCTGCGGCATTGACCGCAACTCGGAGAACCTCGCGGCGGGCTGGTGTGGAGGACGGAGACTCATCGAGATTCCGTACGAGCGGATCGGGAAGTACGAGGCGCGGGCCCGGCACTACCAGTGGCGGGCGAGCCGCCGGGAGCGGATTGAACTGAAGGACGCCGATGGGAAGGCGGTGCGTACCAAGTCTGGCAAGAAGATCAAGGTAGCCTCGAACCGGCGGCAGCGGCTGCAGCAGCGCGCGGCAAAGGCGAAGCGCAAGGCGGCGGAGATCCGCAGGGACTTCAGCCACCAGTCCTCGGCCGACCTGGCTCGGAACTTCCAGCACATCGTGCTGGAGGATCTGGACGTGCAGGCGATGCGCCGCTCGGCGCGGGGGACAAGGGAGAAGCCCGGGAAAAACGTCAAGGCGAAGTCCGCGCTGAACCGGAAGATGGCGCAGTCTTCCTGCATGGGGATGGTGGACCGTTTTCTGAAGTACAAGGCGACGGACCTGATCCGGGTGCCAGCGCGGAACACCAGCCGGGCGTGCGCGGAATGCGGGCACACCGAACAGGACAACCGGAAGGAGCAGGCGCATTTCAAGTGCCAGGCCTGCGGACACACGGACCATGCGGACCTCAATGCCACACGAAACATATTGAATCTGGGCTTGGAAAATCTCTTGGCCGGAGGCGCTCCGGTGACGGGACGGGGAGGGGACAACGAAGCGGAGGCATTCTTCTTTGAGTGCCTAGTGGAGACCGCCGATGATCCGTCAACGATGCAGTGGAACTACCGGGGCTCGCCCCCTGATTTCCACACCAAATCGTGAAGCGCCTGGTTGCAGACAGCGCAGCGGTTGCGCATGATACGGATGTCCTGATTCTCGGCAGCGGCGCGGCCGGCCTGTGCGCCGCGCTGGAGATGGATCCGCGCCTCAAGGTCACACTGCTGTGCAAGGCGGCTGCGACCGAAAGCTCGACGACCTACGCCCAAGGGGGGGTCTCGGCGGTCCTGGACGACAAGGACTCGGTCGACCTGCATGTCTCCGACACGATCTCGGCCGGGGGCGGGCTGTGCCGCCCGGACGTAGTCCAGCACGTGGCGGAACGCGGTGCCGCCATGATCCAGTGGCTGCAGAACCAGGGCGTGAACTTTACTCCCTACACGCCTTCCGGCGAACTGCACCTGACCCAGGAGGGCGGGCACAGCCGCCGGCGGATCGCGCACGTCGCCGATCACACCGGTCGCACCATCCAGGAAGCGCTCATGGCGCAGGTGCGCGAACGTTCCAACGTCGAGTTGCACAGCCATTGCATCGCGGTCGACCTGATCGTCGACCGAAGCGCCGGGAAGCGCCGCTGCATCGGGCTTTACGCCCAGGACACCCGGACCAACGCCGTCAACGCCTACCGCGCGCGCTGCGTGATCCTGGCCACCGGCGGCGCAAGCAAGGTCTACCTGTATACCTCCAACCCCGACACCTCGTCCGGAGACGGGCTGGCCATGGCGTGGCGGGCCGGCTGCCGCGTGGCCAACATGGAGTTTATCCAGTTCCACCCGACCTGCCTGTACGATCCGCGCGCCAAATCCTTCCTGATGACCGAATCACTGCGCGGCGAGGGAGCGAAACTGCGCCTGCCGGGCAGCGGCGCGGAATTCATGCATCGTTTCGACGAACGCGGCGAACTGGCCCCCCGGGACGTCGTCGCACGGGCCATCGACCACGAAATGAAGCGCCTCGGGCTGGACTACGTGCACCTCGACATCAGCCACAAGGAGGCCGCCGAGCTGCGCGAGGCGTTCCCGAACATCTACGAGCGCTGCCTCGAATACGACATCGACCTAGCCCACCAGCCGATCCCGGTCGTGCCGGCCGCGCACTACACCTGCGGCGGCGTCGCCACCGACCTCTCCGGCTGCACCGACCTCCCCGGGCTGTACGCCGTCGGGGAAGTGGCCCATACCGGGCTGCACGGCGCGAACCGGATGGCCAGCAATTCCCTGCTGGAATGCCTGGTGTTCGCCCACGCCGCGAGCGAGCACATCAACGAGACGCTGCCCCGGGACGCGTCGGTGCCGGACGTGGCGCCCTGGGACGAGAGCCGGGTATCGGATTCAGACGAGGAAGTGGTGGTCTCGCACAACTGGGACGAACTGCGCCGCTTCATGTGGGACTACGTCGGCATCGTGCGCACCACCAAGCGGCTGGAACGGGCCCAGCACCGCTGCACCCTGCTGCGCAAGGAAATCAACGAATACTACCGGGATTTCCGCATTTCGCGGGACCTGATCGAACTGCGCAACCTCGCCCAGGTCTCAGACCTGATCATCCGCTGCGCGATGATGCGCCGCGAAAGCCGCGGCCTGCACTACACCCTGGATTACCCGGAACTGGACCCGGCCATGGACGGTTGCGACACCGTGCTGCACCCGCAGGCAGGCCGCGACCTCCCGCTTCAGGAAGCGGCCGTTCGCTGAAACAGCTGCTGACGGTAATGCGCCAGTTCCCGGATCGACTCGTGAATGTCCTCAAGCGCACGGTGCGCGGCGGCCTTCTGGATCTCCTCGACCTCCGGATACCAGCGCCGCGCCAATTCCTTCAGCGTGCTGACGTCCAGGTTCCGGTAGTGGAAGAACTTCTCCAGGTCCGGCATCCAGCGCGCCAGGAAGCGCCGGTCCTGGCAGATGCTGTTGCCGCACATCGGCGAGGCCCTGTATGGGACATGCTTCGCCAGGAACTCGATCGTCTCTTTTTCGGCCTGCGCCTCATTGCAGTCGGAACGGCGCACTTCGTCGGTCAACCCGGAAGCGCCATGGTGGGAGGTGTTCCATTCGTCCATCCCGGCCAGGCACGATTCGGACTGGTGGATCGCGCGCACCGGGCCGGTCGCCAGCACGTTGAGGTCTGAGTCCGTGACCACGGTGGCAATCTCGATGATCCGGTCGGTGTCCGGGCTGAGCCCGGTCATTTCCAGGTCGATCCAGATCAGGTTCTTTTTCTTGGACATGAAGGCGTGGCAAATCTGCGTTCTGCTCGTCGCGCTCGCCCTCCCCGGGACGGGAGGCGTGCAGGCGTTCGATTCGGGCAGTGTACATCAAGAACACTGCACGGCCTGTCACGCGCGCATTACTGGCGGAGACGGCCACCTGCTGTACCGCGGAGCGGAGGGCCTCGTCAAGAATTCCGGGCAGTTGCTCGCACGCGTCGACCATTGCCGCGAAGGAGCCGGGCTCGACTGGACGGCGGAACAGATCGCGGCCATGCGCGATTTTCTGAACGAGCGGTTCTACGGATTTACCCAAGGAGAGAACGGGCATGATTGAGCTGGCAATCCACAGCATCCTGGTCTGGGCGGTCCTCGCGATCTCGATCCCGACTTTCCTGTATTTGCTTTACAAGACCGCCCCGTTCGGTCGGCACTACCCGGCCGCCGGCTGGGGGCCATCCATCTCCAACCGGACCGGCTGGATCGTCATGGAGCTGCCGACCGTAGTCGTCTTCCTGTACGTGTATCTCTGTGGAGAATCCGCCTGGGAGGTCGTGCCGCTGGTGTTCCTCGTCATGTGGCAGGCCCACTACGTGCACCGAACGCTGATCTTTCCGTTCCGGCTCCGCACGCAAGGCAAACGGATGCCGATCGCGGTCGTCGCATCGGGCGTCTTCTTCAATGTGATCAATGCCTACATCAACGCCCGCGTCGTCTCGGAATTCGCCACCTACGACATTTCATGGCTGAGCGACCCCCGCTTCCTGATCGGCCTCGCGATCTTCCTGTTCGGCATGGCCCTCAACCTCCATTCCGACACGATCCTGCTGCACCTGCGCAAACCCGGCGAGACCGGTTACGCCATTCCCCGCGGCGGAGGGTTCCGTTTCGTCTCCTGCCCGAACCATCTCGGGGAAATACTGGAATGGGCCGGTTGGGCACTAGCGACCTGGTCGATGGCCGGCTTTGCCTTCTTCGTGTTCACCGCCGCCAACCTGGTGCCGAGGGCCTACAGCCACCACCGGTGGTACCAGGAGACGTTCGAAGACTATCCGACTGATCGGAAGGCGGTGATTCCGGGGATTTTCTGAATCGGCACTTCCGGATCTTCTAGAAGGCCGGAGCCCTGTCCGCAATCAGGGATTAACTGAATCCGGCGGCGGGCTTGCGAAACCCTTGGAACAGTTCTTCGAGATGGCCCACCCTGCCTTCGATGCGACCCATTCTGTCCTCCAGATGATCCATCCTGCCCTCGATCTGGTCCATCCTGTCTTCAAGGCGGCTCATCCGGTCCTCGAGGTGTGTCATCCTGTCCTCGAGACGACCCATCCTCCCCTCAAGGTGCCCCATCTTCTCGCGAAGACCGGCAACATCCCGGTGAAGGCTTATAAGAAAGCCCATCGTGGTGAGCCACAACGCGACAATCGTGATCAATTCAAGACTAATGTTCATGGTTCTGCTGATTCCCTATCCATGCAGGTCGGTTAGCCTTATATCCCGAACCTCGGGTTGATTCGAATCCCTCTTCCGCATTCCATTGCCCGAGAGAGCCCGTGAAATCAAGTATAACATTCGACTTCTGGCCATGCGCAAGCCCTTGAAAAGACTCCCCAATACGGCCAAAATAAGCCGCGCAGGAGGGGTTTCAGATGAATACCGAGACTGATATGCGCACGCAGGCCAGCCGCGATGCCGAGACGGGGCTCTTCAGAGTGCCGAACGCTCTCACCCTGGAGGCGATGAAGGAACTGGACGAGGGCAAGGGCAAGCGCTTCAGCAATGCCGAAGACTTTTTCAAAGACCTAGGCATCTAAACAGAAAAGTTTGTTCGGCACCCTTTCTCGTGCCCTACTCTCTCTGTTCGCCAATCCCGGCGACCGAGTAACTCGTGCTGCGCCCGCCGCCGGGATTCCTCTCAAGGGCTCCCCGTTCGATCAGGCCGAGAATATCCCGGTACGCGGTGTCCTGCGAGCACTTGGCGAGCCTCGCCCATTTGGAAGACGTGAGCTTCCCCTCGAAGCCGTCGAGCAGCCGGTTCAGGACCTTGATCTGCCTTTCGTTGAGGGGTTCCTGGGAGAAACGTTCCCAGAATCGCGCCTTCTGCAGGACTGCGCTCACGGTCTCCTGCGAACTCTCGACCGCCCGAACCAGGCAGCCGAGGAACCATTCGAGCCATAAGGTGACATCCAGGTCCGACTTCTGTGAACTCTCAAGCATGGCGTAATACTGTTCGCGTTCCGTCCGGATCTGTGCAGACATGCTGTAGAAGCGTCGGGGGCTGTCGTCCGACTGCGAAAGAACCATGTCGGCGACTGCGCGCGCAATGCGCCCATTCCCATCCTCGAAGGGGTGAATCGTCACGAGCCACAGGTGGGCGAGGCCAGCCTTGACGAGAAGATCCATGTCGGGGGTCTGCCCGAACCAGGAGAGGAACTTCGCCATTTCGCCGGGTACCCGGTCGGCCGGCGGCGCCTGGTAGTGGACTTTCTCCTTGCCCATCGGCCCGGAGACAACCTGCATGGGGCCCTCGCGGTCGTCGCGCCAATCGCCCACGGCGATTTTCCGCAGGCCGCTGCGCCCGGCCGGGAACAGGGCCGCCTGCCATCCGCACAGGCGGTCTTCGGTCAAGGGCTTGTCGAAGCTGCCGGCCGCGTCCAGCGCCATCTCGACCATGCCCTCGATATCCCGGTCCGCCGGAAGCAAGCCTCCGACATCCATCCCCAGGCGTCTCGCAATGGACGAGCGAACCTGGTCACTATTTAGAATCTCCCCTTCGATTTCACTGGACTTCACCACCTCCTGGGTCAGGACCTGGAGGCAGGCTTCTTCCCGAAACTCGAACCCCAACGCCTCCATTCTCCCCAGCAGACGCCCTTTTTCATGGTGAGCCAAGGCAAGGCTTTTGCCCAAGCGCTCCCCGTTCCAGGAAAAGTCAGGCCATCGGGGCCGTTCCCAAAGATACATGATAATATCCGCAAATTATGCGGATATTATACCCTTTATTCTCCGCATCGGAATTTTGGAGCCGCCACCTCTGGATCATCCAGGCGGGAAAACTTCACAGCAGGAATTCCGGGTCGGACTTTCCATCGCCGAACCCCCGCCTCAACTCCTCGAACAACCCGCCAACGGCACCGGCCAGGAACCCTTCGAACTTCCCGCTGCCGAAGGTCCGGTCGTAGACGTCCGACGGCAGGAACCGCCGCATTTCGTTCTTGAACTCCGCTTCCGCAACAAGGCCGGGAATCCTTGCGACCAGGTCATCGAACATCGCCGCGTCGCCGGGCAAGCGGTAATCCCCAAGCTTGCGCCGGACCAGGTCCCCCTGAACAGTCGCGCCTTGCTGCTTCAGCCACGACAGGTCCCAGATGTCGCGGTATCGGATGGATTTCCGCGTGGCCGCAAGCGACACCATCTTGTCGGCCATGACCTCGTCCAGCGTTTCCGCGAAGATCAGCATGTCGCCATAGCCGTCCGGAAGGAAGGCGTAATTGACCCTCAATGGAACCGCTTCCGCGGTGTAGGCCGGAACATTGGCCACTTCGACCTTGATGCGTTGCCGGGGAATATCCTTGCGTTTCGGCGAGACCGCGACGCTGATCTGCCATTTGTCGATATTCAGCTCCGCGTGCTTCGGGTCCTTTCCCCGAACGGGAGGCTCCTTGACCCCGACCTCTAGGCCATACCGCGAACCCACGTAGTCCTCGATGCAGGCCTTCATCTCGACGAACGTCGAGGGGGAGAAGTCCCGGCCTCCGGCGAAATCCAGATCCTCGCTGAACCGGCTTCCGCCGCGGCACAATCGCAATGAAGTCCCGCCCTGAAACACCAAGCCGTCCAGCAAGCGCCCCTGTTCCAGGCAGAACAGGATGTCGTAGTGCAGCAACTCTTTTTCGATCACGGGCCGCATATGCCCGAGGCTCGCGTCCTGCACGGCACGGTCGACGAACCGCCTGAAGTCTTCCCTAGCGATACTCATCGAGCGCGGCCTCCTCGATCAGGTGGGTGTTGCGACCCACGCGCCTCAGGTCCCGGCAGGCAGCCGCCGGGCTCGCCATTCTCAGTGGCCGGTCCACGACCTGGGTATTGTCGAGGATATCCGAGGCGCGACGGCGCGTGTGCGTGAACTCAATGGTGCCGAAAGGCGTTTTGTATTCACCTTTTCGTCCGGTCGTCATCACCGTCAGCCGGTCCAGCGGAACCTGCGAGATGATGCCATACTCGGAAAGCGCGGATTCCAGGCTGAGGTAGTTGTATTCACCCCGGCGGATGGTCTTGGCGATCTGTTCCAACGTACCGGCACCCATGCTTGCCGACAACGCATAGACATAGGCGCCTCTTGCCACGCGAAGCAGAATCCTCTGGCGCACCAGCCGGTCAAGACCGGCTTGCAGGGTTCGTTCTTCGTCCTCGTGAAACACCTTGGCCAGGTCGGCACGGGCAAAGACATGGCGTCCCTGCCGGTCAAGTGCCGACAAGCGTTGAACCGCGGCCATCTGGTTCATAAACCTTTATATAGACAATAAAACTATGAAATAGTGTTTTTATTGTATATATAATGGCCACCGAATGCAAGACGGGACGGCCATTCAGTCGAATCACAGGATGCCCGCCCCAGTCGGAGCCAAGTCACTTTTACGGCCCTAGTCTGCTTTCGCCTGCCCCATCGGGCGCAGCGTCAGCAGCAGCGCCGGCAACAACGCCAGCGAGGCGACCAGCGCGGTCAGCATGGCCAGGCCGGTGAACAGCCCGAAGTAGAACGTCGGCACGAAATTCGACAGCATCAGGATCGAGAACCCGACCACGATGGTCAGCGAGGTGTAGTACATCGCCCGCCCGATGCTGCCGTGGCAGCGCCACATGGTCGCCCGGTAGTCCCGATCCTCCGGAAATTCCCGGCGGAACCGGATGATGTAGTGAATCGTGTTGTCCACCGCGATGCCGACGCTGATCGCGGCGATGGTAATGGTCATCAGGTCCAGCGGGATGCCGAGCCAGCCCATCGTGCCGAGCACCAGCAAGGCCGGCAGCATGTTCGGCATGATCGCGATCAGGGCCAGGCGCAGCGAGCGGAACAGCACCAGGAACATCCCGAGAATGCTCAGGAATACGAAGCCGATGGTCTGGATCTGCGAGGCGAACAGGCTTTGCAGGACATTGTTGTAGAGCACCAGCAGGCCGCTTTGCCGGTAGCGGGACTCGTCGTAGCCCATCTCCTCGCCCAAAAACCCATCGACCCGCTCAATCAGTTCGGCACGACGCAAGGTCGTGTCGGAGTCGATCACCCGCAGCGACACGCGCAACCGGTTTCCGTCCTCGGACAGGAACGGACGCAGCAGCACGTCCTGCATGTCCTCCGGCAGCCGAGACAGCCCTTCGCGCAACAGGCTGATCTTGAGGTCGTCCAGGGGGTCGCCGTCATTGATGCTCTCGGCCATCCGTATCATCGTGTCCAGCGACAGCACCTTGCCGATCTCCGGCTGCGCATCGAGCCATTCGTGCAACCGGCGCAATTCGCCCAGGCGCAGCGGGTTGAACCAGTAGCCGGGCGGCGATTCCTCGGCTTCGCCCTCCAGTTCGTCGTAGAAATCCTCCTCGAACTCCTCTTCCTCCTCGACCAATGCCTCCGGGTCCGCCTCCAGGATGATGTCGAGCGGCGTGGTCCCGCCCAGGTGCTGGTCGATCTCCAGCATGCCCTGGAAGATCTCGGTGTCCTCGTCGAAATAGTCGATGAACCGGTTTTCCACGTCCAGGCGGGCCGCGCCGAACGCGCTGACCACCGCCAGCACCGCCGCGACGCCGAGGATCGGTTTCCGGTGCCGCTCGGTCAGGCGCGCGAACGCCAGGGTGACGCCACGCGTGAAGTCGCGCTCCTCGCCGTGCGTGCGTGGCAACAGGGCCACCGCCGCCGGGAACAGCAAAAAGATCACGCCAAAGGCCATCGCGATGCCGGCCGTCATCATGTGCCCGAAATCGATCACCGGGCGGATCCCGCTGATCAGCAGCGACACGAACGCCACCATCGTCGTCAGGGCCGCATACAGGATCGGGATGAACATGAAGTGGACGGTCCGGGCGACCAGGTCCCGGGGATTGCCGCCCGGTTCCTTGGCCTGGAGTTCCCGGAAGCGCACCACCAGGTGGATCGTCATCGACATGCAGATGATCAGCAGCAGCGACACGAAATTGGAGGAAATCACGGTCACCGGCCAGCGCGCCAGCGCCAGGGTGCCCATCATCAGCACCACCGAGGCGGCGCAAGCGGTCAGCGGCAGCAGGATCCAGCGCAGGCGGCGGAAGATCACCGTCAGCATCAGGATCAGGAACACGAACACGCTGATGCCGAAGGTCCGCAGGTCGCTGTCGATGAAGTCGATCATGTCGGTCGCAATCATGGCGACGCCGCCGAGGAAGATGCGCGCCTCGTCGCGGTGGCGGTCGAGCACCGCCCGGACCTCGGCGATGGTGCCGGCGCGTTTCTCCGCGACTTCGGCCACGTGGTCGGCGTACTGCCGGGTCACCTCGCCCAGGCGCTGCAGGCCCGCCTCGTCCAGGGTTCCCTCGCGGCGGGCATCGCGAAGCCGGCTGCGCTCGCGCAGCAACTCGTTGCCGGCCGTGTCGGCCTTCAGGTAGGCCGCCAGCGCGGTGGTCTCCCCGTCCTTGCTCATCAGCATGTCGCTGTAGAACGGGCTGGTCGTCAGTTCGCGCTGCGCCAACTCCTGATCAATGTCGGCATCGCGCAGGGTGCGGTTGGTGTCACCGAGTTCGGTGAAGTCGATCGGCGGGGAATTCAGGAGCGGCACGTCCAGGATGGTGACCACGTCCTCGATCGCCGGCACCGCCAGCAGGTCTTCGCGCAAGGCTTCCAGGCCCTCCAGCGTGGCCGGATCGAGCATCGGCGCGTCCGGGTTGTAGGTCACGAACAGGAAGTCCCGGGTGCCGTACTGATCCAGCACCTTGCGGTAGTAGCGCAGGTCCTCGTCGCCCTCCAGCAGCAGGGAGTCGGACGAGGCGTCCAGCCGGAAATTCCCGGCCTGCGTCACCATGGCGGCCACCACCGCGGCCAGGAACGCCAGCACCGCCCACGGGCGGTCCAGCACCAGGTGATCGTAGAAGGCGCGCAGCCGGTCAGTCATGAAGAGAAAAATGCGCTGCCGGCAGGTCCTGAAACTCAGGACAGCCATTGATCTTGGCCTGACGAATCCGCCGCATTCTCAAGCGCAGGCCAAGCACCCTGCTGGCTGGCCAATCTGCTTGACGCCGGGGATCTGAGTGCCAAAGCGACTCCCGTGCCACGCGCTGTTCTGGAAACTGTACCGGCACCACTTGAAGGCCAGCAGTACGCGCCAATTTCATTGCCGGAAGGCCATCCGTACCTCCGGTTATCCGCATGGGCCGGTTCGCGGCAGAGATGGCGATATCCAAACCGATTCGCATCTCGGCACCCGGACCCGAAAGTGACCGCCATCAATGAATATCACTGCTTTCAAAACGGAGAGACCTCGCACAGGTTTGCCCATGGGAGGTCTCCATACAGATGCCCGCCTACGGGCGTAGCGGATAACTCGCCAAAATTGTAACGGCTAGCGGCTACCTAGTCAACGCGCGTCGCGTGCGCAAACACCGCATTTCACAACGACCCGGAATCCCCGCCACCCCCAACGGGCTGGCCCCGGCGGTCCGGCGGTCCCGCTTTCAGGGCCGAAAACCCCCGGACGCGGCGGCTGCCATCCGGAGACCCGTCATTCCTCCTTCCGTGCCCCAAAAGCTCCCACATACGAACCTGTGCCTCCATCTTCCGTACGGTAGTTGGCCCCCGTCGTACCGAAAACCGCGCGAGGGTCGCCGTTGGCATCGGGAATGTTCGAGAACTTGCCGCCGAAACTTCCCTCGAACTCGGCCAACGGCCAGTTTGATTCTAAAGCCTCCAGATTCCCGCTGCGGAAACTGCCGTCCGATTGGATTTGCGCAGTCCCCGATGGGGTGAAATGCCAATCCGATTCGACACCGTTGAAACGGTACACCGTCCCGTCCGGCGCGCGCGCTTCACCCCAAACCAGGGCCCCTCCTTCACATCGCTCATGATCGCATCCGTAGCGCACCGTACTGTCGGCGAAATTGGCTTGCAGCGTTGCAGTGCCGCTGTAATAGCCTATCTCCACCATGCCCGGAGAGGAAGATTGATCCCCATATGTATATTGATAGGGTCCCCCTTGCCAGCCCACATAGGTCGCCGTGCCGCTGGCGGGCAACGTTGCAGGCGAGGAGATTTCGGGCCCGTCGATGAACGCCCCCACCTCGAATGGCGTATCCGGGAGGGTCGGCTGTCCGTCCGCATGCATCCAATGGCCCCATACGATATAGTCGCTCGGGTCGTCACCATCCCACAGGACATAGAGGGAGTCCCAGCTGTAAACGGCAGGACCTTCGGCATGAAACGAATACCTTCCGGAATCAAGCGAGCCCAGCGCATACCACTGCAAAAAACTTTCCGGCATACTGCCTCCTAAATAACTTGCTGTATTCGAATTGAGGCTGAACTGGCCGCCGGGCCGGGTCACCGCCACGCTGGCCGTCTGCCCGTCGAAGGATGCGGAAGCGCCATCCAGGGTGATTCCATCACCGCCAACGTTGGACGACTGCGTGACGCTCCCGAATTTCGGCAGGGCGGTGCCCGCCGCGTCTATAGAAGAGGCGGACTGCGCGACATTTAACGCAATCTGAAGCTGGTCTTGCTGTGTCTCTACGTAGTGATCCGAGTTTCCGGGCCCCGACGTAGCCGGCATGGCGCCGGCAACGCCCCCGCCTCCGCCCCCGCCGCCGCATGCGGCCAATAGCGGAATCAATGCGAAAAGCGTCAGGTATCTGTTGTTCTGCATGGTTAACCCTCCAGGTCGATGAATGCGCAAGGCAATCCTCTCGGGATTGCCGGATGATGGGTGAGTGAACTCGGGCCCGCCCGCCGCCCACTCAAGCCGGAACAGAAAGGGGTCGCGCCAGGAGAAACCCTGGACGCGGGAGGAATCTCGGTAATCAGCCGGGAAAGCCCGGCGGCAGTCAGCGGAAAACTGTCAGGAAGAGAGAGAGGGGGGGGGGGGGGGGACATGAAGCAGGCAGGCTCGTTTGCGGTCCGCCCGTCCGTGACACGGTTAATTCGTCCGAATGATTTCGGCACGGAACTGGGCGCTGGAAATTCTAGCACAGCAAATGTTTCTGAACTTACGCACGCATGCATGCAATGCAATGCACCATGACGGCTCCCGCGCACGACCACACAGGGCCGCAGCCACAGCCACACCTCGCCGATGCGACAAACCAGAACCTGCCGTGGGGTAAAATCGGCACCCCGTCGGCACCTTTCCATGACCTCTGCGGCGGATGCGGCGGCACCCGCCCCTGCCTGACCTTCTCTCGAACATCCGTCCCGACTGCGCCATGCTCCCGACCTACCTGATCGTCGTCGCCATCGGATTCGTGGCCCTCGCCTGGAGCGCCGACCGCCTGGTCGAGGGCGCCTCCGCCCTGGCCCGCCAACTCAACGTCTCGACCTTCGCCATCGGCGTGGTCATCCTGGGATTCGGCACCAGCCTGCCGGAACTGCTCGTTTCCGCGACTGCTGCCGTCCGCGGCAGCGGCGGCATCGCGATCGGCAACGCCTTCGGCTCCAACATCGCCAACATCGCGCTGATCCTGGGCATTTCGGCATTGATCCTCCCGCTCGCCGCCGACCGGACCCTGGTGCAACGCGACGTCCCCTTGATCCTGTTCGGCACGGCGGGCGTGTTTCTGATCCTGTCGGACCTGGCACTGGGACGCTGGGAGGGCATCCTCTTGATGATCGCCCTGGTCGTGGTGATCACCTGGATCGTGCGCAGCGGGCAGGCCGCCGCCCCCATCACCAGCAAGTCGACCGAGCACACCGCCTGGGCCGCCCTGGCCCTGGTCCTGGTCGGGCTGGTCCTCCTGCTCGGCAGCGCCTGGGCGCTCGTCTGGGCCTCCGTCGGGCTGGCCCGGATGCTGGAAGTGGACGAACTGCTGATCGGCCTGACCCTGGTCGCCATCGGCACGTCGCTGCCGGAACTCGCCGCGTCGCTGGCCTCGTTGAGACGGACCGAAGGCAGCGGGCTGATTCTCGGCAACGTGGTCGGTTCCAACCTGTTCAACACCCTCGGCGTGGTCGGGATGCCCGCCGCCATCCGCCCGTTCTCGGTGTCGCCGATGCTGTGGTACGACGGCCTGATCATGCTGGCGCTCACCGCCCTGCTCGGCTTTCTCCTGTTCCGCCGGGGCGGCTTCCGGCTGACCCGCCCCGGCGCAATCCTGCTGCTGGTGTGCTATATAGGCTACCTAGGCTGGAACGCCGAGCGCATGATGGTGCCCGCATGACCGATTCTGAGCACACTTCGGAGATCCTCGAGGTCGGCCGCGACGTGTTGCGGCAGGAAGCGGACGCGGTGAGCAGCCTGGCGGACCGCACCGGAAAAGATTTCGTCGAATGCTGCCAAGTGCTCAGCAGGTGCACCGGGCACATCATCGTCATCGGCATGGGCAAGTCCGGCCACATCGGGCAGAAGATCGCCGCCACCTTCGCCAGCACCGGGAGCCCCTCGTTCTTTGTCCATCCGGCCGAGGCCAGCCACGGCGACCTCGGCATGATCACCCGCAACGACGTCGTACTGACCCTGTCCTTTTCCGGCGAGACCGAGGAATTGCTGAACCTGCTGCCGTTGGTGCGCCAGATCGGCGCCACCATCATTGCGCTGACCGGCCAGCCGGAATCCACGCTCGCCCGCAAGGCCGATCTTCACCTGGGAATCCCGGTGGCGCGCGAAGCCTGCCCGCTCAACCTCGCCCCCACTTCCAGCACCACCGCCACGCTCGCCATGGGCGATGCGCTCGCCGTCGCCTTGATGCACGTCCACGGTTTCAAGCCGGAGGACTTTGCAAGCACTCATCCGGGCGGCAACCTGGGCCGGCAACTGCTGACCACGGTCCGCGACGTGATGCGCGACGGAGAGAAAATCCCGAAAGTCGCGGTCGGAACCCTGCTCCGGGACGCCCTGCCCGAGATCTCCGAGAAAGGACTCGGCATGACGACCGTGCTGGATGAGAACGGACAGGTCGTCGGGGTCTTTACCGACGGCGACCTGCGCCGTTGCCTGGGAGACGCCGTGGACGTCCACGTCACCACGGTGGATCAGGTGATGACGCAGGACTTTCAGACTGCCGCGCCGGACGAACTGGCGCGCGACGTGCTGCACCGGATGCGGGACCGTCGCTTCAACGCCGCCCCGGTCATGCAGGACAACCAACTGGTCGGCGTCCTCAACATGCACGACTTGGTCGCGGCCGGACTGCGATGAATCCCCGGGACGTCAAACTGCTGATCCTGGATGTCGACGGCGTCCTGACCGACGGCCGCCTGTATCTCTCCGAGGACGGCACCGAAAGCAAATGCTTCCATGTGCACGACGGCCAGGGACTGGTCCTGCTGTACGACATCGGCGTGCAGATCGCGGTGATCAGCGCCCGGGCAAGCAAGGCAACCGAAGAACGGTTGCAGGAACTGGGCATCGAGGAAGTCATCCTCGGTTGCGACGACAAGTACGCTGAAGCCAATGCCCTCATCCAGCGGCTCGGCTTTCGCTGGAGTGAGGTTGTCTGCATGGGCGACGACATCGCGGATGTGCCCCTGCTCGAGGCCGCTGGCCTGGGCGTGGCGGTCGCAGATGCCCGCATGGAAGCGCGCCAGGCCGCGGACTGGATCACCCCGAATCCGGGCGGCATGGGCGCGGTACGAGACGTGTGCGACTGGATCCTGAGGAAATGAGAGAGGACCTCCACCTGCTTCTGGCCCTGCTGCTTGCCTCGGCCGCCCTCGTCGGCCTGTGGGCCCTGGCGACCCACGAGCTTGCTCCGGAGGAAACCGCCCTCGCTCCCGAGCGGGGGATCCCCGAGAACAGCTACCTGCAGGTGCGCCACCGGATCCGGGACCTGAAAGGAGAATTGCTCTACGAAGTCGCCGCCGAACGGTTGGACCAGTACCCCGGCAGCGAAACCCTGGTCCTCGACACCCCCCGCCTGCATTGGCTCGACCCCGCATTTGAAAATTCCTCGGCCTCGGCACGGCACGGAGAAATCCGGGATGCCCGGGTTGTCCTGAATGAAAACGTGGAACTCCTGCTCGATCCCCCGGACTATTCTCCTATCCAGATGCGCGGCGAATCGCTGATCCTGGACTCGGAGCACGAACGGGTCTACAGCGACCAGGTGGTGGTGATCAGCCAGTCCCATGCCGTGATGCGCGGCATCGGGCTGGACTACCGGCTGGACGGCTCGGGCGGCCACCTGGAACGAGAGGTGAAGGCTCGCCAGTTCCCGCCGGACGCGCAGCAGCCTACGCAGGCATTGCTGCAAAAAGTCCTGGAGGAAGCCTTCGGCGTCGCGCATGCCCAGGAGACCCCGGAAGACACGCTCGACCTGAGCGCGGACCGGATGGAGTGGGACTCGCGGAAGGAAGTCAGCGTCTACCACGGGAACGTGCGTGCCAAGCAGGGCGAGATGATCCTGCTCGCCGACCGGCTCACGGTGCTTTCCGACGATGACCGGGTGCAGGCCCTGCACGCCGAGGGCAACGCCCGCTGGACCCAGATCCTGGAGTCCGGGAAGCCGCTGCAGGCGAGCGCTGGCAGCATTCTCTACCAGATCCGGCAGCGCAAGGCGGTCCTGAAGAAAAACGTCAACCTGCGCGTTGCCGCCCACCAGTTCACGGGCGAAGAAGTCATCTACCTGATCGACGAAGAACGCGTCCAGACCCCCGCCACCCGGAAGCCTTCCGAACGGGTCCGGATCCAGCTGAAAACCGACTCCGATTAATGGCGACGCTCGAGGCGCAGAATCTGTGCAAGTCCTACCGCGACCGGCAGGTCGTCTCGGAGGTCTCGCTGCACGCGGGCGACCACGAGGTGGTCGGGCTGCTCGGCCCGAACGGTGCGGGCAAGACGACCTGCTTCTACATGATCACGGGGCTGGTGCCGTGCGACCGGGGCCAGATCTTCCTGAACACCCAGGACATCACCGGGCTGTCCATGAGCCGGCGTGCCCGCCGGGGTATCGGTTATCTCCCTCAGGAGCCCTCCGTGTTCCGCCGCCTGACGGTGGAGGAGAACGTCCTGGGCGTGCTCGAACAGCTGCCTTTGTCTAAAGGGGGACGGGAAGAACGTCTGGAACTTCTTCTTGAGGAATTTTCCATTGCCGAAATCCGCGACAGCCGCGGGTTCTCGCTGTCGGGCGGAGAACGCCGGCGGGTCGAGATCGCCCGCGCGCTGGCGATGGACCCCGCCTTCATCCTGCTGGACGAACCGTTCGCCGGCGTGGACCCTTTGCACGTGGCCGACATCAAGTCGATCATCCAGCAGTTGCGGGAGCGCGGCATCGGCATCATCATCACCGACCACAACGTGCGCGAGACCCTCAGCATCTGCCGCCGCGCCTACATCCTCTCCGACGGCTGCATCATCGCCGAGGGCGAACCCGGCGAGATCCTGGAGAACCCGCAGGTGCGCGAGACCTACCTGGGAGAAGAATTCCGACTCTGAGACGGAGTCCCCGGAAAACGCCCTGAGAGATCCGGCGTGTCGAAGCCGGTCGACCGTGCCCGCTGCCCGGCACCCTCAATGGTTGTGCTCATCTTTGGACTTCTCAGAGTGGCCCTCATGCCCCTTCCCGTGCTTATGCTTGCCCTTGCGGCATTTCTTGGGCTTGGGGTCGCTCTCGGACACGACGCCATCTTCATTCGTGTCGTGGCGCGAAAACATCTTCTGCCCTGAAGCCTGATACTCCTCGAAGCTGATTTCTCCATTCTCGTCCTTGTCCAGCTTGCCGAAGCGCTTCTCCGCCCATTTCAGTTTTTTCTTCCGCATCTTTTCGAGTTTCTTGTCCAGGCGATTGGCGTACTCCTGCACGTACTCGTCGATATCGACCAGGCCATTGCCGTTCTCGTCAGTCCGGTCGTAGCGAGCCCGGCGTGCCTGCTCGAATTCCTCCGCGGTTACCTGGGCATCGTCGTTTTGGTCGTATCGCTGGATAAAGGAACCCTTGCCATGATGATGCCCCCCGTGGTGCCCCTTATGATGCCCCCCGTGGTGCCCTTCATGATGCTCCTCATGGTGCCTTTCCTTGTGTTCTCCATCGTGCCCGGCAACTGCGGGGCTCATGGCGGCGGCCAGCATGACAGCCGACGCTAAAGCAAAATATTTTGATTTCATTTGGTTGACCTCTTGTCTTTCATGGTTCAGGGAAATAACGGCAGGGACTTCACGCCCCGTTCCCAATGCGATGGTAGCACTTTTTATTGCGACTTTGTCGAAGATCGTGGCTCAAAACCGATTTCCGGCCTCTCAGCAACTCCTGTTGCACTTCCCGCCGGCATCCTCGAGAACCTGGGGCCAGCTGGGGTTTTCTCTCTCCGCATGATAATCCAGCGGGGTCTTGCCTTCCCGGTCTTTTGCATTGACATCCGCGCCCGCGTCCAGCAGCAGCTGTGCGACCGTCGCATGCCCCCTGAAACGCGACGCCAAATGCAGGGGCGTCAGGCCCCCGGTATCCTGCGCGTTCGCGTCGGCCCCGGCGTCCAGGAGCAATCGCGTCACCTCCGGGTTCCCGTTGAAGGCCGCCGCAAAATGCAGGGGGGTCGCATCGTTCTCGGCCCGCGCGTCCACGAATGCCCCCGCCAGCAGCAGCGTGTCCACGATCTCCGAATCCCGATGGTGACCCGCCGCCAGATGCAAGGGAGCCAGGCCATCCTCGTTCTTCGCATGCGTCGTCGCCCCGGCATCCAGCAGCAGTTGAATCACTTCCAGGCGCCGGGCAGTCTCGCCCGATTCGTCGCTCGCCCCCGCATGTGCGGACATCGGGGTGGGGTTGACCACCGCAAAATGCAGGGCCGTCATGTCGTTATGCCCCTTCAGACCCACCCGGGCCCCGGCATCCAGCAAAGCCCGCACAACCTCGGGATTGGGGTCGATCAGGGCCGCATGATGCAGGGGAGTCTTGCCCTGCTCGGACACATTCACGTCCGCGCCCGAATCCAGCAGCCTTTGCACTTCTGCAAGATTTCCCGACCGGGCCGCCTCATGCAGGGGGGACTGGGCCAGCGCCGGGGGTGCAAGAGCCAGCGCCAGACCGGCTACGGCCCAAGCGGGTGAGATTGTTTTCTTCGGGAGCACACCCGGTTCCTCGCATATTGGACCTTATTCAAAAGGGCTCACAGTCTACCCCAGACGGGGTCCAACTCCTGTTGCGGAGTTCTGACTTATGGGTGAAAGTCTTACGCTTTATTGTGGCGCCTTTGCGAAGGCCTTGATCGGAATTGGAACCTCAAACGTATCCGTCCCAAGGCAGGTTCTCGTAAAACTCGGATACGCGCGCGAAACAATCTTCAAAGTCCGGAATCTCTCCCACTTCCAGTTCCATCATTCCCCACTCCCAGCCCGACCGTTCCTTGATTTCGGGATCTTCCAGGGAGGCCTGCGCAGGCTCAAGGCGTCGCGACCGACACTTCTCGATCAGGGTTTCCAGAATTTGGGCACGAAGTGCATCGTCAATCTCGTGGCCCGCGATCAGCAGATCAAGGTCGAAGATGTCTTGCCGACGATTCCGGTTGCGCGGCACTTGCTGCAACACGGCACGGTACTTTTCGGCGATGAGATCAGCAAGCCCGTACGCGAACAGCTCCTGCCCCCCGGTGATTTCCAGTATCTGGACATGCCCCAATCGCTCATTGAACGAAATGTCGATGCCAATTATGTTGGCAGCCCGGCCTCTCTTCAGGGCCTTCTCCTGGTTCGTGCCCCGCTGTGCATATGCGACTTTTATCCTCAGCGCGGGAAATTCCGCGGTCTCAGGCTCCCCGCCCCGCTGCCATTTTGCAGATTGAGTCGCGAGGACGAGTTCCTCGTAATCGAGTCGGTCGGCAACACGTGGGAACTCCTGATTCAACTGCCTGCAAATCCATTCACCGGTATCGTCCTCGGCTTTCAAGGCAGTCGTCAAATCAATGTCGACGGTCTGCCTAGGGCTGTCGTAGGCCAACCCCATGAGGATCCCGCCCTTCAGGAACATTTGCTTGTTCAGAGGCGACTTCGCCGCAATGGCATTGAGAATGATCTCGATGCTCTGGCGCCGCTGATGGGCAGTAGGATTGCCTCGGGCCTGCTCGACCCAACTCTCCACATCGATCTTGAGCGGAGAATCAGGCATTGAGCGAAATCTCCCAGGCTTCCGAAAATGCCGGCAAAAAAGCCCTGTTCGGATCAAGCTTGCGGCTTCCGCCGCGCTGGACGCGTTCTCTCCAACGTTCGATCTCCGGGCGGCGCAGGCCCAGGCGTTCTTCCAGAATGTATCCAGCCCGGCACTTGACGATGCTGCTCGGCGACTGGTCGACCGCGGCGACGACATCATCCAGGTAGGTCGGTACATGCTCTTCCCAGACATCGAGTACGTGCGCCATGCCCCCGCACAGGCGGGGTTGCTGGAGCATGTCGAGAAAGGTCTGTCCGGTCGTGGCAAGAAAAACTCCGTCACTCCGGCTCTTCCGGAAAGCACCCGCCGCCTTGCTCCGGTGGACACGGACGGGCCGGCGCCGGACATAGGCAGGATGCTCGATCTGGGTCAGGGGAAACGGGGAGGTTTCCCCGCCGGGGACTTCTCTCATGTGAGCCTCAAGCCGCGTCGCAACCGTCTTGCGGTCGGGGCGGGTCAGCATCAGGGCCCTCGGGACGCGCTCGGTGAATCCCCGCCGCTCCATGGCGGAAAGGTGGGAGACGTAGCATGTCGGATCAATGAGACAGATGATCCCCTCGGCTGGGAGGTCCGGGACGGAGAGCACCCGGATGACCCGCGCGCCGTAATCCCGGTCATTTCCGATGATGCCGGCCTTCTTCAAGGCCGCCCTGAACCGGACGTAGTCCTTCGCCTCCGGCGCATCACTGTGCAAGCCCAGCCCCTTGGCCGGAGACTCCCGGTACACCCGCCGAATCATTTCGAAGAACTCGAACCGGGTCAGGACCGGCTTCTCGTTTTCTTCCAGAAGCTCGGCCAGGTAAGCCCCGGCCCGGCTCAGCTTCTTGGGATGGAACCCTGCGTTGGGCCTCGTCATAGTATATACTCTATATAATCGTCCTTAGGACGATTATATAGAGTATTTAGAGGAAGTCAAATCTCTTGGAAATTCAGCCTATTGCGGATTTCGTCTTCGAGATAAAAGCAAAGGGCCCCGGGAGATCCCCAAGGCCCTGCGGCCCACCGGCGAAGCGGTGAGGGTGGTGACGGGAATTATAGTCGATGCACGCACCCTCCTGCAACATTTCCCGCTGCCGAGGCAGAATCCACCCGCAACCTCCGGATGCCCGCAACAGGCGCCCCCTCCCGTATATAATGTTTGGGCAACGGGAGGAGGCATTGTTATGAATCTAAAGCTCACCGGACACCACCTCGAAATCACCTCTCCGCTCCGCGATTACATCCACGCCAAATTTAAACGCCTGACCCGTCACTTCGATGACGTGATCAATACCCAGATCACGCTGGCGGTCGAACGCGACACGCACCGCGCGGAAGCCACCCTGCACGTCCGGGGCCACCACATGCACGCGCGCGCCGAACACAGCGACATGTACGCAGCGATCGACACGCTGACCGGGAAGTTGGATCGACAGATCCTCAAGTACAAGGAAAAACGCAAGGACCACCACCAAAGCCAGATTACCCACCATCAGCTGAACTGAGGCGGCCATGCGAGGCATCCTGGATTTGCTGCGCCCCGACAGCCTCCTGCTGCAGCAGCAAATCGGCAGCAAGAAACGTGCACTTGAAATCCTGAGCGCGGCCCTGACCGAAGGCCTGGGGACCGTCGATTCCCGCGCATTGCTGGACCTGCTGACCGCGCGCGAGCGCCTCGGCAGCACCGGGCTCGGCGGCGGGGTCGCCATCCCGCATTGCCGGGTGCCCGATGAGATGCACAGTTCCGCCGCCATCCTGACCCTGACCAGGGGCGTGGATTTCGACGCGGTCGACGGCGAGCCGGTCGACGTGTTCGTGGCACTGGCGGTGCCGAGCGAAGCCGAGGACATCCACCTGCAATACCTGAAGGAACTGGCGGAGATCCTGGACTCGCCCGAACACCTCAAGACGCTTCGCACCTCCCGCCAGGCCAAGCCGCTGCTGGCGGCCCTCTCCGAGGCCTGAACCATGCAACTCGTCATCGTCAGCGGCCTGTCGGGCTCGGGGAAGTCGGTGGCGTTGGACACGCTGGAGGACTTTGGCGCGCACTGCGTCGACAACATGCCGCCGACCCTCCTGCTGGAGTACGTGGAACTGCTGATGCAACCGGACTCGCACTACCCGAAGCAGGCCGCCATCGGCATGGACGCCCGCGCGTTGCCGAAAGACCTGGACCGGCTCCCGTCCATCCTGGAACAGATCCGGAAATTGCCCTGCGATATCACCGTGATGTTCCTCGATTCCGATGAAGACACCCTGATCCGGCGCTTCAGCGATACGCGCCGCCGGCACCCGCTGGCCGACCGGGTTCCGACCCTGCGCGAGGCGGTGCGGCAGGAACGGGAATGCCTCGCGGCCATCGCCAACCTGGCCGATCTGCGCCTGGACACCTCCCGCACCAACGTCCATGAACTGCGCACCCTGCTGCGCCAGCGCCTGAAGCTCGATCGCGCCCCGCTGTCAGTATTGCTACAATCCTTCGCCTACCGGAGCGGGGTGCCGAGCGATTCGGACTTCGTGTTCGACTCGCGCTGCTTGCCAAACCCGCACTGGGTGGACGAATTGCGTGCGCTCAACGGCACGGATCCCGCGGTTCGCGACTATCTTTCGAAACAGCCACAGGCCGCCGCCATGCTTGAAGACCTGAAGAAGTTCCTGGATCAGTGGGTCCCCTCCTTCGTCGAGGCGGGGCGGCATTACCTGAACATCTCGATCGGCTGCACCGGCGGACAGCACCGCTCGGTCTACCTGGTGGAACAACTGTCCGAATTGCTCTCGGACAGCGCCGCCCTGCAGATCACCGTGCTGCACCGGGACATGGAGGCTCGACCATGAGCGTAGGCATGCTGACCATCACGCATCACCAACTGGGCCAGCAGTTGGTGGACGTCGCGTCGCGGATTTTCGCGCGCGCCCCGGAAAACCTGGCCTGCTACGGAGTCATCGAGGACTGCGACCTGGATGCCGCCCTCGCCGAACTCCGGGAACTCTACGCATCGCTGGACTGCAAGGACGGCCTGCTGATCCTGTCCGACCTGTACGGCGCCACGCCGTACAACCTGGCGAAGCGGCTGATGCGTGAATATCCGGAAACCACCCTCGTCTCCGGCATCAATTTGCCGATGGTCGTGAAGCTGTTCAACCTGCAGCAGCGCAGCCGAAGTCAACTTGCCGAAAGCCTGGCCACCAACGGCCGCATCGGCATCATCATCGAAGCGGGAGAGTCCGAATGATCGAAAAAAACGCTACCGTCGTCAATAAGCTCGGGCTGCACGCGCGGGCTGCCGCCAAGCTGGTCAGCGAAGCGAGCCAGTACCAGGCGCAAATGGAAATCGAAAAGGAAGGCAAGCGGGCCAACGCCAAGAGCATCATGAGCATCATGATGCTGGCGGCCACCCACGGCACCCCGGTGCGGCTGTTCACCAGCGGCCCGGACGAGGAAGAGGCCATGCAGGCCCTCGTCGCCCTGTTTGAAAGCGGATTTGGAGAAGGCGCCGAACCATGCCCATGATCATCAACGGCATCGGGGTTTCCCGAGGCATTACCCAGGGCTGGGTCCACGTCCTCAAGCGCGGCGAGACCCATATTTCGAAGCGCACCCTGGAGCCGGACCAGATCGAACCCGAGATCGAGCGCCTGAACGAGGCGCTGGAGGAGTCCCGCAGGCAGTTGCGCGAAGTGCGCGACATGGTGCCCGAAAAAATGCGCCAGGAGGTGACCGGCTTCCTCGACGCCCACCTGCTGATGCTGGACGACGCCATGCTGGTGGACATGCCCGCGGAAACCATCCGTGCCCAGAGCTGCAACGCCGAGTGGGCGCTGGAGGACACCCTGGAACAGCTGGTCGCCGTGTTCGACAGCATGGAGGACGCCTACCTGCGCACGCGCAAGAACGACGTGCAGCACGTGATCCGCAAGGTGCAGGAGAACCTGAGCGAGACCGAAGAAGGCGTGGCCGAAGTCCAGGAGCGAGACTTGACCGGACGCATCGTGGTCGCGGACGACCTGACGCCGGCCGACACCGTGCTGATCCAGCACCAGAATGTCGCCGCCTTCGTCACCCAGTTCGGCAGCTCCATGTCGCACACCGCCATCCTGGCCCGCAGCCTGCAGATCCCCGCGGTGGTCGGCCTGCATGACGCAGGCATGCTGCTGGAGGACGGCGAGCTCGTGCTGATCGACGGACACGGCGGCACCATCCTGTGCGCCGACGACGCGAACTGGCTGGTCGACCAGTACCGGGAGTACCAGCGCGCGGAGCAGGAACGCGTGGAGAAGTTGATGGCGTTGCGCGACAAGCCGACAATCACGCGCGACGAGCAATCGGTCACGCTGAAATGCAACATCGACCTGATCGAAGAGATCCCCAGTGTGCACGAGGTCCAGGCGGAAGGCGTCGGGCTGTACCGCACCGAGTTCTTCTACCTCGACCGCCCCGAAGGCGCCAGCACCGACGAACAGTACGAGGTGTACCGGGACCTGGTCGTCGCACTGGACGGCAAGCCGCTGACCATCCGCACCCTGGACCTGGGCGCCGACAAGGAATTCGACCCGGACTACGAGGGCGCGATCGCGCCGAACCC
Source organism: uncultured candidatus Poriferisulfidus sp. (assembly GCA_965204575.1). GTDB lineage: Bacteria > Pseudomonadota > Gammaproteobacteria > Poriferisulfidales > Poriferisulfidaceae > Poriferisulfidus. Next base: position 1,135,402 of record OZ241993.1, on the reverse strand, counting down.
CGCCCTCGGCCTGCGTGCAATCCGGCGCTCCCTGCAGAACAAGCCCGTCTTCATGGCCCAGTTGCGCGCGATCCTGCGCGCCTCCGCGCACGGGCCCGTCCACGTCATGCTGCCCATGCTCACCAACAGTTCCGAACTGTCACAGAGCCTGAGCCTGATCCGCAACTGCATGGAGGAACTGGGATCCGAAGGCGCCGCGTACGATCCGGAAATCAAGATCGGGGGCATGATCGAGGTGCCGGCCGCCGCCATCTCCGCCAGCGTCTTCGCCCATCATCTGGATTTCCTGTCGATCGGGACCAACGACCTGATCCAGTACACGCTGGCCATCGACCGGGTCGACGACCAGGTCCACTACCTGTTCGACCCGCTGCACCCGGCCGTGCTGTTCCTGATCCATCACACGATCCAGGCCGGCAAGCAGGCCGGCACGCCGGTCAGCATGTGCGGCGAAATGGCCAGCAACCCGCGCCTGACCCGGCTGTTGGTCGGGCTCGGCCTGCGCGAGTTCAGCACGCATCCGGGTTCCCTGCTCGAAATCAAGCAGATCATCAACCACGTTTCGTCCGAAATACTGCAGGAGCAGTGCCAGGAGATCCTGAACTGCCCGCAGCCGGAAAAGATTCACGGGATGGTCGAAGCTCTGGCGAAGGCCTGAGCGCCAGACCCACCCCCGGCACCGGGACTTCGCCGAGGCCCTGAACGTTCAATGACTTCGCCTCGCATGACTGACGTCGCCCCCACCCCGCCGCCTGTCCAGCCGCCCGTGCCGACACCGAGCGAGCAGGTCACGGCGTTGGCCGAGGCCCTGAAATCCGGCACCATGCAGACGGTCCGCAAGATGCTGCGGGCCCTGCACCCGGCCGAGGTCGCGCAGCTGCTGGAGTCCTTGCCGCGCGCCCAGCGCTTCATCGTCTGGGGCATGCTGGACCGCGAGCACGACGGCGAAGTCCTGCTCGAGGTCGGCGACGAGGTCCGCGCCTCCCTGATCGGCGAAATGGACAAGGACGCCCTGGTCAGCGCGACCGAGGGCCTGGACATCGACGACCTGGCAGACCTGCTGGCCGACCTCCCGGAGGCCGTCAGCTCGCAGATCCTCAACGACATGGACCAACAGTACCGCTCCCGGCTGGAGGCAGTACTGACCTACGACGAGGACACCGCCGGCGGGTTGATGGACACCAGCGTGATCACGGTGCGCGCAGACGTCACGCTGGAGGTGGTGCTGCGCTACCTGCGCCGGCACGAAAGCATCCCGAGCCATACGGACGTGCTGATGGTCGTGGACCGGTTCGAACACTACCGCGGCGTGCTGCCGATCACCGCCCTGCTGCTGCACGACCCGGACACCCTGGTCGGCGAGGTGATGGAATCCGATCAACCGCCCATGCCGGCGGAAATGCCGGACGGCACGGTCGCCGCGATCTTCGAGGACCGCGACCTGGTGTCGGCGGCCGTGGTCGACGAGAACAACCTGCTGCTCGGGCGGATCACGGTGGACGACGTGGTGGACGTGATCCGCGACGAAGGCGTGGAAACGCTGCACAGCTACGTCGGACTGGGCGAAGACGAAGACCTGTTCGACTCGGTGCTGTCCGCCTCGCGGCGGCGCGCGGTCTGGCTCGGCGTCAACCTGGTCACGGCCTTCATCGCCGCAGCCGCCATCGGGTTGTTCCAGGACACCCTGGAGCGCGTGGTCGCGCTGGCCGTGCTGATGCCCATCGTCGCCAGCATGGGCGGCATTGCCGGCAGCCAGACCCTGATCCTGGTCATCCGGGGCATGGCGCTCGGTCAGGTCAGTTCACAGAACGTGCGGGCCCTGCTGCTCAAGGAACTCGGCGTCGGGCTGGTCAACAGCCTGGTCTGGTGCGGCGTGGTCGCGCTGGTCGCCGGTTTGTGGTTCGATACCTGGATGATCGGCGCGGTCATCGCGCTGGCGCTGATCGCCAACATGGTGTTCGCGGCGCTGGCGGGCGTACTGCTGCCGCCGACCCTGCGGCGCCTGCACATCGATCCGGCATTGGCCGGCGGCGTGCTCCTGACGACCGTGACGGACGTGGTCGGATTCGTGGCGTTCCTCGCCCTGGGAACCGCGCTGCTGCTGTAGAAAAGCCGCTTCAGTCCTGCGGCAGGTTTCGCTTGGCGACCTCGTCAAGCTCCAGAAGCGTCTTCAAGAGCGATTCCATCTCGGACAGGGGCCAGGCGTTCGCTCCATCGCTGAGCGCCTGATCGGGATCGGGGTGGGTCTCCATGAACAGGCCGGCCACGCCAACGCCCACCGCCGCACGCGCCAGGGTCGGCACGAATTCCCGCTGACCCCCCGAAGCGCCGCCGCCCGCGCCCGGCAGCTGCACCGAATGCGTCGCATCGAACACGACCGGGCAGCCGGTCTCGCGCAGGACCTCCAGCGCACGCATGTCGGAAACCAGGTTGTTATAGCCGAAACTCGCGCCGCGCTCGCAGACCAGCAGGTTCTCCCCACCGGCCGCACGCGCCTTGGCCACCACCTGGCTCATCTCCCAGGGGGAAAGGAACTGGCCCTTCTTGAGGTTGACCGGGCGGCCGGCCGCCGCCACCCGGGCGATGTAGTTGGTCTGCCGGCACAGGAACGCCGGCGTCTGCAGCACATCCACCACTGCCGCCACCTCGTCCACCGGCGTGTCCTCGTGGACATCCGTGAGGACCGGAACGTCAAATTGCGTGCGCACCCGTTCCAGGGTGCGTAACCCCTCCTCCATGCCCGGACCGCGGAAACTGCCGCCGCTGGTGCGGTTGGCCTTGTCGAACGACGCCTTGAACACGTAGCGCATGCCGAGCTGCTGGGTCATTTTGACCAGGTGTTCGGCCACCTGCATCACCACGGCCTCGCTCTCGATCACGCACGGCCCGGAGATCAGGAACAGCGGCTGGCGGACTCCCGCCTGGAAATCGCAGAACTCGTGCATGTCAGGAACAGGCAGCCCGGATCAGGCTGTTGAACAGCGGATGGCCCCGGCGCGGAGTGGAAGTGAATTCAGGATGGAACTGGCAGCCGATGAACCAGGGATGGTCGCTCAGTTCCACGGCTTCAACCAGCCGGTCGTCGTGCGATCGGCCCACCACCTGCATGCCGTTCCCGGTTAGCTGGTCCAGGTAGTTGTTGTTGATCTCGTAGCGGTGGCGGTGACGCTCGTGGATCAGGTCGGCCTGGTAGATCCCGCGCAACCGGCTCCCCTCCTCGAGCTGGCAGGGTTGCTCGCCCAGGCGCATGGTGCCGCCCAAGTCGGAATGCGCGTTGCGCAACTCCATCTCGCCCTCCCGGTCCATCCACTCGGTAATCAGGGCCACCACCGGATGTGGCGTGCCGCTGTCGAATTCGGTGCTGTGCGCTCCTTCAAGCCCGAGGCAGTCGCGCGCGTACTCGATCACCGCAACCTGCATCCCGAGGCAAATGCCGAGATACGGAATCTGGTTCTCGCGCGCGTGGCGCACCGCCATGATCTTGCCTTCGATGCCCCGCTCCCCGAATCCCCCCGGCACCAGCACGACGTCGGCACCCTCCAGCAGGCCCGTACCCTCCTGCTCGATCTGCTCGGAGTCCACGTAACGGATCTCGACCCGCACCTGGTTGTGCAGGCCGGCATGCCGCAGGGCCTCGTTCAGGGACTTGTACGATTCGGTCAGATCCACGTATTTGCCGACCATGGCGACCACCACCGTGCCTTGCTGCGCCTTGCGCGCGGCCACGACTCCCTGCCACTGCGACAGGTCCGCCTTGGGGACGTCCAGGCCGAACTGCGAGACCACGATGTCGTCGAGATCCTGCTCGTGCAGGGCCAGCGGGATGGCATGGATGTCGTCCTGGTTGACCACCTCGATGACGGAGGTCTCCGCGACGTTCGTGAACAGGGCGATCTTTCTGCGTTGATCCTCCGGAATCGGCATGTCGGTCCGGCACAGCAGGATATCGGGCTGGATGCCGATCGAGCGCAACTCCTTGACCGAGTGCTGGGTCGGCTTGGTCTTGATCTCGCCGGAGACCTTGATGTACGGCACCAGGGTCAGATGAATGAATGCCACCTTGGACGGCCCCAACTCTCCGCCCATCTGCCGGATCGCCTCGATGAACGGCAGGGATTCGATGTCACCGACCGTGCCCCCGATCTCGACGATGCAAATGTCCGCGTCGGCCGCCCCCACGCCCACGCATTCCTTGATCTCGTCGGTGATATGCGGAATGACCTGCACGGTGGCGCCCAGGTATTCGCCGCGGCGCTCGCGGGCGATCACCCGCTCATAGATCTGCCCGGTGGTCCAGTTGCTGGCCTTGCTGGCCCGGAAATCAACGAAACGTTCGTAATGCCCGAGATCCAGGTCGGTTTCCGCACCGTCGGCGGTGACGAACACCTCGCCGTGCTGGAACGGGCTCATCGTGCCGGGATCGACGTTGATGTAGGGATCCAGCTTGATCATGGAGACGGCCAGTCCGCGCGCCTCCAGAAGCGCGCCTAAAGAGGCGGCGGAAATCCCCTTTCCAAGAGAAGAAACAACCCCGCCCGTAATAAAGACAAACCGCGTCACAACCGGAACCTCGACGCTGTCAGGACGGGAATACAGGATACCACAGAGGCCGCTTCAGGGAGGTGCCGAACGGAACGCTCCTACAAAAAATCCGTCCAAGAGTATACTGGGACATGCTCGCACGACGGGCATGAAAATATACTCCAAGAGGAGGGAACATCATGACAGATAACGTGCATATCGTGGAACGCGTCCTTCGGGTGATTGCCGGGGTCGTGATCCTCTATGTCGGACTGGAGATGTACGACGCGGCCTGGTGGGCATGGCTGGGACTGATCCCGCTGGTGACCGGCCTCATCGGGAACTGCCCGGTCTACAAGATCTTCGGGATTTCCAGCAAGTAGCTCCGGTCCCCGGCTGCTACGGCCGGCACGCGAAATGGTCCCAGACTAGCCGGAGATTCGCGTGCTGGTAGACCAGTGGGATCCGACCGCGGCGCCACGGCGGAACCCCCGCTTCCTGTAGCAGTTTTTTCAATGAATGGCGATGCTGCCGGCCTTCGGGTCGGCAGCGTTCCCCGCCTGTACGCAGCCGCACTTCAAGGTCCGTCTCGACTTCCTCGCCCAGCTGCGCCTGCAGCGATTCCCAGCGCAACTCCAGGTCCAATTCCGGCAGGACCAGCGATTCTCCCCGGCGCCAGTGCCAGCGCTGCCCTTCCGGCAGGGCCGGCAACCGGGGCACCAGGTGCAGATGGCCGCGCCAACGGTACATCCGGTAGGTCTCGAAGATCTCCGCCGGCACGCGGTCGGCACCGGCGACGTGCACCGTGTCCAGCCACCGCGAAAGCCGCCGTTCGCTTGGAACCGGAAACCCCTGCCGGGCAATCCAGAAGCGCACCAGGTTGATCTGCCGGTCCCGGGAGAGCGAGGCCAGGAATTCCACCTCGATCGTGTCCGCGTCGTCCAGGTCCTGTCCAGCGCGCTCTTGCAGCAGGCGCGCGGCGTGTGCGTGATGTCGAGCCGAGCGGGCCAATGTCTGTGATGCCGAAGGCCAGCGTTCCTCCAGCAGGGGCAGCACTTCGCGGCGCAGGAAGTTGCGCTCGATTCCGGCGTCGAGGTTGCTGGGATCCTCCATGAACGCCAAACGGTGGTCGCGGACGTAGTCTTCGATCTCTTGGCGTGACACGTCCAGCAGCGGGCGCACGAGCTTCCCTTCTCCCCAGTCCCGGCACAATGGCATGGCGGCGGTCCCGGCCACGCCGGCGCCCCGCAGCAACTGCAGCAGCAGGGTTTCCGCCTGGTCGTCCCGGTGGTGCGCCAGCAGGGTCGCAACCCCGCGACGCGTATGCCGACGCAACGCCTGGTAGCGGATTTCGCGCGCCTGTGCCTCCGGGCCTAGTCCGGGGGTCGGATCTGCCTCCCGTTGCATCCGCTCCAGGGGAACCCCCCACTCGCGACAAACCGCCGCACAGTGTTTTTCGAAGTCCCGGGCCGCAGGCTGAAGCCCATGGTTGACGTGCACCGCCCGCACCGCATGGCCGTGCTGGGCAGCAAACGCGCGCGTGGCATGCAACAGTGCGGTCGAGTCCCGGCCCCCGCTGTAGGCCACGACCCAGGTCCGCACGCCGGGACAGACTTCCGGCAGCGCCTCCAGGGCCTTCGCGACAGCAAGGGCGGATGGCGTCATGCCTGGTACATCCCGACCTGCAGCAAACGGTCCTCCCGACGGTCGACCAGCGCCGCCGGATCCAGGGCCCCGAGTTTCGCCAGGCTCTTCGCCAACGCCTGCTTCAGGGTGGCGGACATTGCCTCCAGGTCGCGATGCGCGCCACCCAGCGGTTCCTCCACGATTTCGTCGATCAATTCAAGTTGCTTGAGACGCTCCGACGTCAGGCCCAGAGCTTCGGCAGCCTCTTGCGCCTTGTCGGCGCTCTTCCAGAGGATGGACGAGCAACCTTCCGGGGAAATCACCGAATAGATGCTGTACTGGAGCATCATCAGGTGATCGCTCACGCCGATCGCCAGCGCGCCGCCGGAACCGCCCTCGCCGATCACAACGCTTATGATCGGCACCCTCAGTTCGGTCATGATCTCCAGGTTGCGGGCAATGGCCTCGCTCTGTCCTCGCTCCTCGGCGCCAATCCCCGGATATGCGCCCGGCGTGTCGATGAACGTAATGATCGGCATCCGGAAGCGCTCCGCCATCTGCATCAGGCGGCGCGCCTTGCGGTAGCCTTCCGGCCGCGGCATGCCGAAGTTGTGCTCCAGTTTCTCCTTGGTGTCCCGGCCTTTCTGGTGCCCGATCACCATGACGGGCGTGCTGTCCAGGCGCGCCATTCCGGCCAAGATGGCCTGGTCATCCGCATACGCCTGGTCGCCGTGCAGTTCATGGAACTCGCTGAACAGGTGCGGCAGGTAGTCGCGAGTGTAGGGGCGCTGCGGATGGCGGGCCAATTGCGTGACCTGCCAGGCCGACAGGTTGGAAAAGATGTCCTCGGCCAGTGCCCGCCTGCGGCCCTGCAGGCGCTCGATCTCGGTGTCGAGGTCCAGGTCGCTCTCCGCCCCCATGTGGCGGAGTTCGCGGATCTTTGCGTCCAGTTCGGCGATCGGCTGTTCGAAGTCGAGAAAATCCGGGTTCATGGCGGCGAAAAACTAAGGGTCAATCGGCGAGTATAGGACATTTGCCGATTCCACGCCCGCGACGCCCCGCAACGCCTGCAGCGCCTCTTCGTCCGCAGAAACCCTCCAGTCCTCGTCCAGCACCCACTTGCTGGGGCCGCGTTCTCCCACGTACTCGACGCTCACCTCGCAGCCGCCTCGGTGGTCGACCAGCGCCTGCTTGATGGCGTGCACCGTGTCCGGACCGCTGTCGCCGTTGAGGACGATATGCACCCGCTTCGCCCACTGCTGGTTCACCTGATCCAGGGAATAAAGCGATTTCGCCCGGATCCGCAGGCGTTCGCCGCGTTCCGCTTTCGGCTGCACCCGAACTTCGCCCTGGACCAGCACCAGGTCTCCCACCTCGAAGTCTTTCGCGCGTCTCGGGTCCTGGGAGACGACCTCCAGTCGCTCCCGGTCATCTTCGAGGTCAAGGAACGCCACCTCGCCGTTGCGCGGATAGGAGATCTTCATCACCACGCCGGCGGTGCGCATCTCCCACGACCGCCCGCGCCCAGCCTCCACTGCTTCCTCGGCGGACTGCCGCACCTGGGACAACGACTGCGTCACCACCTGCGTCACCTGCTGTCGGTACTGCAGGAACGGGTGTCCGCTGAAATAGAGCCCCAAGGCTTCGAACTCGTACGCCAGCCGCTCGGATGTCTCATATTCCTCCTCGGCCTGCGGCAGTGCACAAAGCTCTGCGGCCGGTTCCTGCGCGAACAGCGAATCCTGGCCCACGTCCCGGTCCGACTGGATTCGCTGGGCCTGAGTCTTGAAGCGGCCGGCCACTTCCGCCATGGCCCGGCGGCTCGCACCGAATCCGTCCAGCGCACCTGCATGAATCAACGCGCGCAGGTCTCGCTCGCTGTAGTCCCGGGTGTCCAGGCGATGGCACAGGTCCTCCAGGCTGGCGAACGGCGTCTCTCCGCGCTCCTCCGCCAGGCGCATCACCAGGCCCTGCCCGACCCCCTTGATCGCGCCCAGCCCATAACGGATCTCGCCCTCCGCCGGGACCGTGAAGTAGTAGTCGGACCCGTTCACGTCCGGCCCTTTCAGCGCCAACTCGAGTTCGCGCGCCTCCTTGCACAGCAGCGCAAGCTTGTCGGTGTCGTCGATCACGCTGGACATCGCCGCCGCCATGAACGCATCCGGGTGGTGCGCCTTGAACCAGGCGGTCCGGTATGCCAGCAGCGCATACGCGACCGAATGCGACTTGTTGAACCCGTATTCCGCGAATTCCTTCATCAGGTCGAAGATCTTCTGCGCCACGTAGGGCGCCAGGCCATGCTGGGCGGCTCCCTTCTGGAAGCGCTCGGCGTGCTCCGCCATCTCCTCCGGCTTCTTCTTGCCCATGGCGCGGCGCAGCAGGTCGGTCTCGCCGAGCGAATAGCCCGCCAGTTCGCGGGCGATCTGCATGACCTGCTCCTGGTACAGGATGACGCCGAAGGTCGGCGCCAGAATCGGCTCCAGGTCCGGGTGCAGGTAGCGGATCCGGCTCGGGTCGCGCTTGCACTGGATGTACTCGACGTCCATCTTCGAGTTGAGCGGCCCCGGGCGATACAGCGCGACCAGCGCGACCAGGTCGTCGAAGCAGTCCGGCTTCATCCGGATCAGCAAGTCGCGCATTCCTGCCGACTCCAGCTGGAACACCTCCGTGGTCTGCGCCTGCTGCAGCAACTCGTAGGTTTTCGCGTCGTCAAGCGGCAGCGTGTCCAGGTCCAGCGGCGTCTCAAGGCGCGCATTGACCGTGCCCAGGCACTGGTGCAGTAGCGTCACCGTGCGCAGGCCGAGAAAATCGAACTTGGTCAGGCCGATCTCCTCGACATCCTTCATGTCGAACTGGGTGATCGCCACGTCGGGCTGCCGGGCCTCGAAATACAGCGGCGTGAAGTCGGTGAGCGCACCCGGAGCGATTACCACCCCGGCGGCATGCCGCGAAGCATTGCGCACCACCCCTTCCAACTGCAGCGCCACCTCGTACAGGTGCGCGCCCGTCGTGTCTTCCGGATGGCTGACCAGTTCCCGGAACTCCGGGGAGTCCTGATAGGCCTTCGTCAAGGTGATTCCCAACTCGTTCGGCACCGCGCGCGCGATGCGGTCGCAATAGTTGTACGGGGCCCCGAGCACACGCCCGACATCGCGGATCGCCGCCTTCGCCGCCATCGTGCCGTAGGTGATGATCTGCGCCACGCTGTCCTCCCCGTAGCGCTTGCGCACGTACTCGATCACCCGGTCGCGGTTCTGGTTGCAGAAATCGATGTCGAAGTCCGGCATGCTGACGCGGTCGGGGTTCAGGAAACGTTCGAACAGGAGCCCGTAGCGCAACGGGTCAAGGCCGGTGATCCCGAGGGCGTAGGCCACCAGCGATCCGGCACCGGAGCCGCGCCCGGGGCCGACCGGGATGTCGTTGTCGCGCGCCCACTCCACGAAGTCCGCGACGATCACGAAATAGCCGCTGAAACCGGTCTGGTGAATGACCCTGAGTTCATGCTCAAGCCGCTCCCGGTAATCGGACTCCGGCCCCACCATCTGCCCGCTGGTCTCAAGGCGCTCCAGGCGACGGGTTAAACCCTCGTTCGCCAACCGGTCCAGGTAGTCGTCCATCGACTCCCCGTCGGGAGTCGGGAAGGCCGGCAACAACGTCCGCCCCAGATCCAGCCGGCAGTTGCAACGCATCGCAATCTGCTCGGTGTTCTCAAGTGCCTCCGGATAACTCTCGAACGCCTCCCGCATCACGATCTCCGGGCGCAGGTGCTGCTCCTTGCTGTACTCGCGCACCCGGTCCGGATCGTTGACGCGCTTCTGGCTTCGGATGCACACGCGAACCTCGTGCGCCTCGAAATCTTCGCTGGACAGGAACCGTACGTCGTTGGTTGCGACCATCGGCAAATCGTGTTCGCTCACGCACTCCAGCGCGAACTGCAGGAAATCCTCTTCGTGCTCCCGGTCGGTCTTGGTCACCTCCAGGTAGAACCGCTCGGGAAAATGGCGCTTCCAGTATTCCAGCGCCGCATTCGCGGCCCGGCGGTTCTCGGCGATCATGGCCTGCCCGAGATCCCCGGCGACGCCGCCGGAAAGGGCAATCAATCCTTCGTTGCACTTCGCCAGGTCCTCGCGCAGGATCTGGTCGCGTCCATCCCGATAGCGGTCGCTCAGCAACTGGCAGAGGTTCTGGTAGCCCTCCTGGTTCTGGCACAGCAGCACCGTCCGGGCGAACCGGTCGTGCATGACCGGCACCTCGAGGTCGACCTCCGCGCCCAGGATCGGCTTGATGCCGTAGTTCAGCGCCGTCTTGTAGAACTTGACGGCGGCGAACAGGTTGTTGCGGTCGGTCAGGGCGACCGCCGGCATGGCCAATTCCGCCGCCCGCTCCATCAGCGGGTCGATGCGCACCAGCCCGTCGTCCAGTGAATACTCGGTATGCAGGTGCAGGTGGACGAAGCTCATGCGGCCTGCTCCTCCAGCACCGCGCGCACCGGGGCGTAACTGCGCCGATGCTGCCCCCCGGGCCCGTGTTCGGACAGGGCGCGCAGGTGTTCCGCCGAGGGGTAGCCCTTGTGCCGGGCGAATCGGTAGCACGGCTCCTGCAGGTCGCAATAGCGCATCCAGGCATCGCGCGCCTCCTTGGCAAGCACCGACGCCGCACTGATGCTGGCCACTCGGGCATCTCCGCCAATCACCGCCGTTGCCGGGCACGGCAATTCCGGGCAGTGCCGACCGTCCACCAGCACGTGCTCAATCCCGCCCGGCAGCCGAGCCACTGCTTCCGCCATCGCGCGCAGGCTCGCCTGCAGGATGTTGATGCGGTCGATCTCCCGCGCCGACACGAACGCCACCGCGTACGCCCGGGCAGAAGCCCGGACCTGCACCGCCACGCGCGCCCGCTGCGCCGGCGTCAGCTTCTTGGAATCGGTCAGGCCCTCGATGCGGCAATCCGCCGGCAGCACCACGGCGGCCGCGGCGACCGGCCCGGCCAACGCGCCCCGTCCCGCCTCGTCCACCCCCGCAACACAGCCAAGATCCGGCAGGGTCGGCAATAACTCCAGCGGGACAGGCATCGGCAGGGTCGGAAAAGGTCAGGAAGCAAAATCGAGCGTACAACCGCATTGTACCCAAGCCGGAATCCGTGCCCCGAAAAGCCCCGCGGGCTATAATTTCGGGAACCGCGCCGCACTGTCCAACCGCCTTTCCTGCCGTGACTTCCCCGCTTCGCACCGCCGTCATCGGGGTCGGCTACCTGGGGCGGTTTCATGCGCAGAAGTACGCGGCCTTAAGCGACTCCGAGCTGGTCGGCGTGGCCGACACCGATCCCGAGCGCCTTGCCGACACCTGCGAAGAACTCGAAGTTCCCGGCTTCACCGACTACCGCGAAATCCTCGGCCAGGTGGACGCGGTCAGCATCGTCGTGCCGACCGCGAAGCACCACGAGATCACCCGGGCCTGCCTGGAAGCCGACTGCCACGTGCTGGTCGAGAAGCCTTTCACCTCCTCGGTCGAAGAAGCCACCGAACTGATCGAACTCGCCCGCCGGAAGCAACGCATCGTCCAGGTCGGCCTGCTGGAGCGGTTCAACTCGGCGTTCTGCGCCCTGATGCAGGGGCTCGAGACCCCCCGTTTCATCGAAGTCCACCGCCTGGCGCCCTGGACCCCGCGCGGCGCCGAAATCGACGTGACCCTGGACCTGATGATCCACGACATCGACCTGGCCCTGACCGTGGTCGGCGAGGACCCCCACGAAATCCGCGCCAGCGGCGCCGCCGTGATCGGCGACACCCTGGACATCGCCAACGCCCGGCTCGAATTCCCCAGCGGCTGCGTCGCCAATGTCACCGCCAGCCGCCTGAGCCGCCGCAGCGAGCGCCGGATGCGCGTCTTCCAGCACCACTCCTGCTACGCCCTCGACCTGCACAAGCGGGAACTGGACCGCTACCGCCTGCGCGAAGGCGATGCCCCGCCCTCGGAACGCATCGAGCATGCGACCGAGGCCTTTCAGGAAACCGATTCGCTGCGCGAGGAGATTCGCCACTTCATCGACTGCATCCGGCAGGGCACCGAACCCATGGTGCGGGGGGAAGATGGCCTGCGCGCCCTGCGCACCGCACTGGAAGTCACCCGGCGAATGCGGGAGACGGACGCCTCATGAGCCCCGCCATCCCCATCCTGGACCTGACCGCGCAATACGCGGCCCTGCAGGAGGATATCGAAGCCGCCGCCCTGCGCGTGCTGCGCAGCGGCCGGTACGTGCTCGGTCCGGAGGTCGAAGCCCTGGAGTCAGAACTCGGCGAGATGCTCGGCATCGGCCACGTGGTCAGTTGCGCTTCCGGCACGGATGCGCTGTGCCTGTCCCTGCGCGCACTTGATATTGGGCCCGGCGACGAGGTCCTGGTCCCGGCCTTTACTTTTGCCGCGCCCGCCGAGGCCGTCGCCCTGACCGGCGCACGCCCGGTCTTCGTGGACATCGACCCCGATTCTTTCCTGGTTGATCCCGAATCGTGCCGAAACGCGATGACGTCCCGCACTCGCGCGGCCGTGGTCGTGCATCTGTACGGCCGGCCCGCCGATGTTTCCGCCGTCCGGGAGGCAGTCGGGCCAGATGTCGCCATCGTCGAGGATTGCGCGCAAAGTTTTGGCGCGAAAACCAAAGGCCAGGTGACCGGCACGTTCGGGCAGGTCGCCTCCTTCAGCTTCTTCCCCAGCAAGAACCTGGGCGGATGCGGCGATGGCGGTGCCGTTACAACCGGCGACTCCGGACTCGCCGCCCGGCTGCGCGCCTTGCGCAACCACGGCTCCAGCCAGCCCTACCACCATGAAACGCTGGGGCTGAACAGCCGCCTCGACGAACTCCAAGCCGCTATCCTGCGCGTCAAACTCCCGCATGTCGCCGAATGGAACGAGAAACGCCGGCAGGCCGCGGACCTCTATACCGAAAGGCTCCAGAAACTGGACGGAATCCAGCCTCCCGTGGACGCGGACGGGCACGTCTGGCACCAGTACACCCTGCTGAGCCCGCAGCGCGACGCCCTCAAGGAACAACTGGCCAAGGACGGCATCGAGAGCCGGATCTACTATCCGATCCCCCTGCACCGGCAGGAAGCCTACGCGCCATGGGCGGACGGGGTTTCGCTGCCGGGGGCCGAACAGGTCTGCGACCAGTGCCTGTCGCTGCCCATGTTCCCGGAACTTTCGTCCGCCCAGATCGAACAAATCTGCGCCAGTCTCGCTCGTGCCGAATCCTGAAACGGCTCCCCACCTGATGCTGGTCTCGGGGGAGGCCTCCGGGGACCGATACGCAGCGGAACTGGTCGAGGAACTGCGTGCCCGGCATCCCGAGTGGACCTGGTCCGGCATGGGCGGCGAAGCCTCGCGCGAAGCCGGCATCGAACTGGTGGTCGACTCCACCGAGCTTGCCGTCGTTGGGCTGGTGGAGGTCTTGCGCCATTACCGGGAAATCCGAAGTGCGCTGAAAACCCTCAAGGCTCAGGTCCTGGCCCGGAAGCCCCGACTTCTGGTGTTGATCGACTATCCGGAATTCAACCTGCGGCTCGCCCGGTTCGCGCATCGGCACGGCGTGCCGGTGCTGTTCTACATCAGTCCGCAGATCTGGGCCTGGCGGGCCTGGCGGGTGCACGCGATCCGGCGCCACATCAACCACATGGCGGTGGTCTTCCCGTTCGAGCGGGATTTCTACGAGAAACACCGCGTGCCCGTCACTTACGTCGGGCACCCCCTGCGCGGACAAACAAGCCCGACGCGGCCGCCCGATGCCGTCCGCGAGCGCTGGGGACTGGACGCACGGCGCCCCGTGGTCGGCCTCTTCCCCGGTTCCCGACGCAGCGAACTCGCCCACCTGATGCCGGTCTGCGCCGGGGCGGTGCGCGAACTGAGGAATCATCCCGCCCGGCCGCAGTTCGCGCTGGTGATGCCGCCCGGGCTGAAACCGAACGACTACGCCCCGTGGCTCGGCGACCTGCCCGAAGTGAAATGCCTGCAGGAACCGGTCTACGACGCCATGCAGGTGTGCGACATGGCGGCGGCGGCCTCCGGCACGGTCACCTTGCAGCTGGCCTTGATGCGCGTCCCGTTCTGCATGATCTATCGCCTAGCGAACCTGAGCTATTTATTGGCACGCCTGCTGGTGCGCATCGACCGGTATTGCCTCGCGAACATCGTCGCGGGCGAAGACCTGGTCACCGAGTTGATCCAGGCCGATGCGACACCCCAACAGGTTACGGCCGCCCTGACGCCATGGCTGGACGATCCGACCCGGCTCGATCAGATGCGCGTGCGGCTACAGAAAGTCGAGGAACGGCTGGGGCCGGCGGCCGGCATGCGCCAACTCGCCGGCTGCGCAGAACAGGTAATTTCTGGATCTGGATAATTTCAGTTTTCGTGTCCGCAAGGTACACGGACCACCCTAAAACTCAATGTCACGCGGAGGGCTTGTATCCCGTTCCGGAAGATCCCCGTCTTCCAAGGGAGCCGACATCAGCAATTCTCCGAAGGAAGGGACTTGGCGGAGACGATACCATTCGTCAATTCCCAAGATCACGGCGCGAGGCTTGCCGTGGCGGGTAATCACCGCAGGCGCACCATGATACGCGCCGTCGACAATGGCAGACAGTTTTGCTTTTGCCTCACGCAGTTGAATTTCCTTCATTTCAAATCAAAATAATGTACTCATGTCATAACGGATGGCCAGGATGCTTCTCCGAGCGATACCACGCAAAGGCTGGTAAACCCTGTGACTAAGTCGAAGGTTCGCCTTCGTCCGAATCGGCGATGCCGGTCAGTTCCACTGAAGGATGATCGGGGAACCTTGCGATCAGGCTCAACCGTCCGCCCAAGGCTTCGACCTGCCGTCTGAGCGTCGAGACCAGAAGATCCCGGCGCTTCTCGATGCGCGAAACATTCTCTTGGGTGATTCCAAGCGTCTCGGCGATGTGCTCCTGGGTTTGTTCCCGAACCTTGCGCAATTCCTGCAACGACATGATTTCGGCGATCAGCTCGTCCGTTCGTTCGTCGATTTTCTTGCGACGCTCAGGCGGAAGCTGATTCAGCACCTCCTCCAAAGTTTTCGACGTTTTTCTGCCCACAAATAACTCCCGGTGATTGTCCGGAACTCCAGATCGATTTTCTCGCTCAGTAGTATTACTCCGCTCCAAAGACAAAAGACCTGTCCAGCCAGATCATTCGGTTGCCGCGAGATCTTCTTCGGCACGGGACCGCTCGATGTAGCCTTCGAGCAGACCTTCGACACGCGCCATGCGCTCGTTGAGATGCGCGATATCACCCTTCAGTTCGGTACGCAGATCACTCATGTCCACGCGCAGGTCGCTCATGTCCGTGTGCAGCTCACTCACGCTCAGACTGACGCTCCAAAAAAACGCAAGCATGGTCAGCCATCCGCCCGCGATCCCAATCATCTCGGGGCTCACTTTCACTCGCTCGAACTCCATCTTGATCTTGCGCCCAAAAACCATGAGGACGCCTCCATGATACCAAGAATGGATGCACTCGCGCATCGCCCAATCCCAGCAGAGGCCCCGGGTTCCTGCCCGGCAAGCGGATCAAGCGCGACGGTCCAACCCATGCGAAAAATATAACTCATTATTTATATGCTGTCAAAGGCATATTTTGGCGGCATGGCATTCCGCGCCAAAAAGCCGTTCGGCGAATTGATTAGTCGGAATTCTTCTCGCGGATGATGCCGCGGCGGCTCTCTGCGATGAACGCCCGCATCTGTTCCACTTCCGGGAACTGCGCGGCCAGTTGCCGGATCTCGCCCTCCGGCTGTCCGCCCGATACACGGACCAGCAACTTATAGGCCCGCGACAGCGCCTCCATCGTCTCCTCGGAGAAGCCGGCCCGGCGCAATCCTTCGCGGTTGAGCCCGTAAGGGCGGGCCAGGTTGCCCGACGCCAGCACGAAAGGCGGGAGATCCTTGTTCAAGGCGGAGCCCATGCCGCTGAACGCATGGCACCCGATGCGGCAGAACTGGTGCACCAGGGTAAAGCCGCCGAGGATCGCGTGGTCCCCGATCTCGACATGACCTGCCAGCGTTGCGCCGTTCGCAAATGTCGCGTCGTCCCCGATCACGCAGTCGTGCGCGATGTGCACGTACGCCATGATCCAGTTCCGGTTCCCGATCCGGGTGCAATTCTCGCCCTGGGCCGTGCCGCAGTTGAGGGTCACGAACTCGCGGATGGTGTTGCCGTCGCCGATCACCAGTTCGCTGTCCTCGCCGGCATACTTCTTGTCCTGCGGGATCTCGCCGACCGAGGCGAACTGGAAGATCCGGTTCTCCCGGCCCACGGTGGTGCGCCCGGTGACCACGGCATGCGGGCCGACCCAGGTGTCGGCACCGATGCGCACGCGCGGGCCGATAACCGCGTACGGGCCGATTTCCGCCGTGGGGTCGATCTCCGCCCCGGCGTCCACCACGGCCGTCGGATGAATGCTCAAGTCTCGAAGTCCAGTTACGCCTCTGACGGCAGTTCCTTGAACATGCACATGATCCCGGCGGTGGCCACGACTTCGCCGTCGACCGAGGCGGTGGCATCGAACGAGGCGCAGTTCTGACGCATCCGCAGCAGTTTCACATCGACCTTCAGCTGGTCGCCGGGCACGACCGGTTTCTTGAAGCGGGCCTTGTCGACCCCGACGAACATGTACAGGTTGTCGTCCTCCGGGCAGTATTCCGGCGTTTTGAACACCAGCAGGCCCGAAGCCTGGGCCATCACCTCCAGGATCAGGACGCCCGGGAAGATCGGGATTCCGGGGAAATGCCCCTGGAAGAAGGGTTCGTCGACCGTGATGTTCTTGATCGCCCGGATCGACACCCCGGGGTCGAATTCCAGGACCCGGTCCACCAGCAGGAACGGGTGGCGATGCGGCAGCAGCCGCTGGATCTCCTGGATGTCAAAACCTTCGCTCACGGCTTCTCTCCTTGCTTCAGGGCCCGCACGATCCGGTCGAGCTGCTTGAAGCGGGCCACGTTGCGCAACCAGTCCGCATTCCCTTGGATGGACGTGCCGGAACTGTATGCGCCGGCGCGGGTCAGCGTCTGATTCGCCTTGGACATACCGGTAATGATAACCCCATCGGCCAACTCCACGTGGCCCTGCACCCCGGCCGCCCCTCCGATCTGGCAGTAGCGGCCGATCTTCGCGCTTCCCGCGATGCCTGCATTGCCGGCGATGGCGGAATGGTCGCCGATGTGAACGTTGTGCGCAACTTGCACCTGGTTGTCGATCTTGACCCCGCAGCCGATCACGGTGTCATCCAGCATGCCGCGGTCGATGGTGCTGTTGGACCCGATCTCGCAGTCGTCCCCGATCCGTACGCCGCCGCGGTGCACCAGTTTGACCCACTGCTGATCCTGTTGGGCATAACCGAAACCGTCGGATCCGACCACCACGCCGGGCCAGAACTCCACCCGGTCGCCGACCCGGACCCCTTCGTGCAAGGTCACCCGGGCATGCAGGACACAACCTTCGCCCAAGGTCACGCCTGCGCCGATCACACAGTGCGGACCCAGCACGCTGCCCGCGCCGACGCGCGCATTCGCCCCCACCACGCAACCGAAGTCCACCCGCACCGGCGCCGCCAGCTGCGCGCTGTCGTCGACGAGGGCGCCGGGATGGACGGCATGTGTCACCTCGGGAATCGGGTACAGGGCCTGCAGCACTCGCGCCATGCCGAGGTAGGGATCCTCGCAGGACAGCGCCGGAACCGGGCAATCGGCCCGGTCCGGTTCGCGCAGCAGCACCACGCTCGCCCGGGTCTGTTGCAGTTCAGCCCGGTGGCGGGCGTGACTGTAGAAAGAAATGGAACCGGGCCCGGCAGTGCCCAGGGAGGAAGCGTGATCGATAAGGAGATCCGGAACCGGCGGAGGATCGGAAATCCGGGCGTCCGCGATTTCCGCGATCTGACCCAGGGTCAGTGACACCACATCCGGTTACGGATTATTCATCTTCTTGAGCACCCGCTCCGTGATGTCGATGCGCTTGCTGGCGTACAGGGCCACGGCCTGGGTGAGGATCAGGTCGAAGCCCTCCTCGCTCGCGATCTCGGCGACCACCGTATTGACCTCTTCCTGCAGCTTGCCGAGTTCCTCGTTGCGGCGGATCGCCAGATCCTCGCGCACCTCGTCGCGCTTGCGCTCGAAGTCGCGGCGCCGGCGCTGCACCTCCCGCTCCTGCTCAAGCCGCTGTTCCTCCGACATCACATCACTCTCGTTCGCCAACTTCTGGGCCAGGTCGGAAACCTCCTTATGGAGTTTTTCCAACTCGTCGTTGCGGGGCGCGAATTCGTTCTGAAGCTTCTGTCGGGCCGCTACCGCCTGCGGAGAATCCTCCAGAAGGCGCCCGACATCCACGAATCCAACCTTTGCGTTTTGTGCGGCAGCCGTCCCACTCATGGCAAGCAACGCCAAACCGACCACATGCGACCAGAAAATGGATGATTTCTTCATTAGTTGAGTGCTCCTGTTGTCTCTCATTTTACACTGTTGCCTAAAGCGACCCCAGATTGAACTGATAGGACTCCGTCTTGTCTGTTTCGTGGTCGTTAATCGGCAGCGACAGGCTCATCGACACGCCCCCGAGCGGCGACAGCCAGGATATGCCGATGCCGAGCGAAGCGCGCATTTCCTGAATGTCGAAATCCTCCGCTTCGTTGAACACGTAGCCCGAATCCCAGAACACGGCCCCGCGCAGGTTGGCCTCGTCGATGAACGGGACCGGGAACGACAGTTCGGCCGAGTAATTCAGCTTCAGGTTCCCTCCGTACGGCTCGTCGAATTCGTCGCGGGGAGCCAGCGTGTTGACCTCGAAGCCGCGCACGGTCTTCGGGCCGCCGGTCACGAACTTCTGCGAGAACGGCAGGTCGTCGGTGCCGCCGTAGCCGTCCCCGTAGGCGGCCTCGCCCTTGATCGCGAACGTCAGATCCTCGGTCAGCTTCAGGTACTCCTCCTGGACGTAGGACAGGACGTAGTACTCCAGGCCGCTGCCGGGCACCGTGGCCCGCGCCGACACCTGGCGCAGCGAACCCTCGCGCGTGAACAGGCTGCGGTCGCGGGTGTCGTAGGCAAAGGATCCGATCAGCGACAGGTTGTAGTACGTGGCATCGCAATAGCGCAGGTCGGTGCGCGTGACTGCGATCTTCGGAAAGTACAGGCAGTCGCCGTCATGGTCCTGAAGGAAGCTCCGCACCAGGAAGGACGAGCCGCTGCCCGCGTCGAAGTTGATCCGCTGGAAGCGGGCGGCGAAGGTGAAGGTGCTGTCGTCGGCGATCGGGATGCCGTAGCTCAGGTAGCCAACGAAGTCGCGCGACTTGTACCGGGTCTGCTGGTCGGCATCATCCGTGTTCACCCGGCGCGTGCTGAAGCCGAAGCTGCGGCTGACGCCGTTGATGGTGTAGTACGGGTTGTAGAAATCGAAGGAGTACCGGGTGGAGATCTCGCTGTTGTCGAAGTGGATGCCGACCCGGTTGCCGGTGCCGAAGAAGTTTTCCTGCTCCACACCGGCTGCCAGCGACAGGCCGCTGCCGCTGCTGAACCCTGCGCCGGCCGTGAAGTTGCCGGCCAACCGCTCGGCGACGGTGATGGTGAGGTCGACCTGGTCGTTGGTGCCCGGGACCCGGGTCTGCGTAATCTCCACCGTGTCGATATACGGGAGCCGCTGCAAACGTCGGCGCGAACGCTCCAGGTTCGGGGACGACAACCAGGCTCCCTCCATCTGGCGCAGCTCCCGGCGCAACACCTCGTCCTGCGTCGTGTAGTTGCCGATGATGTCGATCCGCCGGACATACACCCGCTGGCCGGGGTCAATGAAAAAGTTGATCGATACCTCGCCCTTCTCCTCGTCGAGGTCGGTGACCGGATTAACCTTGGCAAACGAATACCCTTCCTCGCCCAAGCGCGCCTTCAGGCGACTGCTCGAAGCCTGCGCCCGCGAGCTGGAGAAGTACTCGCCCGCCTGGATGGTCAGCAGCGAGGTCAGTTCCTCCTGCGGCACGATGAAGATGCCGGACAGGGACACCTCGCGCACCACGAAACGGCGACCTTCGTTGATGTGGACCGTAACGTAGATGCCTTCGCGGTCCGGGCTCAGCGAAATCTGCGCCGAATCCACCCGGAACTTCAGGAACCCGCGGTTCAGGTAGAACGAACGCAAACGCTCCAGGTCTCCCGACAGCTGCAGCTTCGAATACTTGCCGGTGTTGCCCATGATGTCGTACCAGGCCGGCTCGGAGGATTCGAACAACTCCAGCAGCCGCTCCTCGGTATACGAGACATTGCCGACCACGTGCACCTGCCGGATGGTCGCCGGCTCGCCTTCCACCACGTTGATGTGGATCGCCACCCGGTTCTCGCCCATGTCGTGGATGTCGACCGCAACCTCCGCGTTGTAGAAGCCGATCGCATGGTACTGCTGCAGAATCTCGTTGTTGAGGCGGTCCAGCAGCGGCTGGTTGAAGATCCGCCCGGCAGCGATGCCCGCATCCTTCAGCACCTCCTCCAGGGTCTCGTCCTTGAGGACCTCAAGGCCGTCGAAGGCAATTTCAGTGATGGCCGGGCGCTCCACCACCCGGACGACCAGCACGTTGCCGCGGCGCGATATTTCCACATCGCTGAACAGCTCGGACTTGAACAGTGCCCGCACCACCTCGCTCGTTTGGGACACGTCGAAATCCTCGCCCACCTCCACCGGGAGATAAGTGAACACAGTGGCGGCTTCCAGTCGCTGCAGGCCCTGCAACTCGATATCTTCCACGACGAATGCAAATGCGCGCGGCACCGCCAGCATCAGGGCGAGGATGAGCAGAATCGGGCCGAATCTCGAGCGAAACATTGGGGCTATCCCAGTAGTCGGGCAAGGTCATTGTAAAGGGCAAGCCCCATCAGTGCCGCCAGCATGGCCACGCCCAGACGTTGGCCCACGGCTTCGACGGTCGGCGACACCGGCCGCCCGGTCAGCGCTTCGGCCAGGCAGTACAGCAGGTGCCCGCCGTCCAGGATCGGGATCGGAAGGAGATTGAGAATGCCCAAGCTGACGCTCAGCAGGGCCAGCATGGACACGAAGGCCGCAAATCCGATCATGGCCGACGTCCCGGCGAATTCGGCGATGCCGACCGGCCCGCTGATGTTCTTGACCGACGCGCCGCCGACGATCAGTTGCCCGATCAGGCGGACGGTCAAGACGCTGAAGTCCCAGGTCCGCTCCGCGCCCAGCATCAGGCTCTCCCCAACCGGGTGGCGCACGACGACGCTCAGGTGTTCCGCCAGTTCCGGGTCCCGGTACGGCGTCACGCCAATTCGACCGACCGGCGTGCCGGAAACATCAATCGCCTCGACGCGAATCTCCTGCCACACGCGCTGCCCGTCCCGTTCGAGTTCGGCCGTCACGGTCTGGCCTGGCCGCACACGGATGTACCCCGACATCCCCTCCCAGGTTGTCACCGAAGACCCGTCGAGACGCACGATGCGGTCGCCTTCGCGCAAACCGGCCGCCTCGGCCGGCGCGCCCTCCAAAACGGTGCCCACCACGGGCATGGACGTCGCGCGCAGCGGGTGCAGGCCCAGCGCACCGAACACGTTCTCGTTCTTCAGCAGCCCCGGCCCCACGTCGATGACCGGGGATGCCGCGCGGCCGTCCTCGCGGAACACCTCCATGGCGATGACGCCGTCGCCGAGCCCGGAATCCAACAGCGGCACGATGAAGGCCTGCCAGGTGCGGATCGGCCGGCCGCCGACGGACAGGATTTCATCGCCGGTCCGAAGGCCGGCGACCGCGGCCGGCGAGCCCTCCGCCACGTGGCCGACCAGCGGACGCCGGCCGGTCTCGCCCGTCATGAAAACCAGGGAATACAGCAGGAAGGCCAGCAGCAGGTTGAACGCCGGGCCGGCGGCGATGATCGCCGCTCGCTGGTACAGCGGTTTTCCGGTGAACTCGACACCTTGCTGTTCCTCCGGGATGTCCCCGGTCTCGCGCTTGTCCAGCATCTTCACGTACCCGCCGAACGGCAGGACGGAAATCACCCATTCGGTCCCGGTACGCGGCGAGACGTGACAGTACAGGGGACGGCCGAAGCCGACCGAGAACCGGAGCACCTTCACGCCGCACCGGCGCGCCACCCAGTAGTGCCCGAATTCGTGGAACGTCACGAGCACGGCGATGGCCGCCAGGAATGCCGCCAGGCTGATCAGGAAACTCACAGCGCCTCCATGGCCTGCCGGGCCCGGGCACGCGCCTCGCGGTCCATCTCGATGATGTCGTCGATCCCACCCGGCTCGCCGGATCGCCCCGCTTCCAGCGTCCGTTGCACCACATCCGCGATCTGCGGGAACCGGATGCGCTCGTTCAAGAACCCGTCGACCGCGATCTCGTTGGCCGCGTTCAGCACGATCGGCGCCGGTCCGCCCATCTGCATGGCCTGGCGTGCCAGTTCCAGGCAGGGGTAGCGCCCGGGCGGCGGCGGATACCAGTTCAATGGCGCGCATTCCGCCAGGTTCAGGGAGCCGACCCCGGAAGGCAGGCGCTGGGGGCCGAACAGGGCGTAGCTGATGGCCACGCGCATGTCGGCCGGCCCCAGGTGGGCCAGCGTGGAGCCGTCGCGCAGGGTCAGCAGGGCATGGACGATCGATTCCGGATGAATCACCGCGTCGACCCGGTCGGCATCGAGACCGAACAGCCAGCGCGCCTCCATCAACTCCAGCCCCTTGTTCATCATGGTCGCGGAATCCACGGAGATCTTCCGCCCCATCTTCCAGTTCGGATGCGCGCACGCCTGATCCGGGGTGACCGCGTCAAGCTGCTCCAGCGGAGTCTCGCGGAACGGCCCGCCCGACGCCGTCAGGGTCGCGCGTTCGATGGCTTCGGGGTCGGTCTGCGCCAGGCACTGGAACAACGCGTTGTGTTCGCTGTCGACCGGAACCAGTTCGCAACCGTGCCGACGCACCTCATCCATGAACAGCCGGCCGCCCGCCACCAGTGATTCCTTGTTCGCCAGCAGCACTCTCCGCCCGGACCGGACCGCGGCCAGCGTCGGCACCAGCCCGGCCAGCCCGACGATTCCGGCCATCACGCAATCGGCGGTTGTATCGCCCGCCAGATCGCGCAACTCGTCTTCCCCCTGCAGCACTTCGGTGTCGAGTTGCTCCGCACGCAGTGCGTCCTGCAGGCTTTGCGCCGCATCCGCATTGGCCAAGGCAGCATAGCGTGGCCGATGCTGGCGGCATTGTTCGAGGAGGGTCGAATGGTCTGTGTTCGCGGCCAGCGCGAACACTTCGACATGATCGGAATGACGGGCGGCGAGATCCAGCGTATTGATCCCGATCGTGCCCGACGAACCCAGCACCGTCAGCCGCATCGCGCTCATATCAACAGGACTCCCGGCAATGCCTGGATGCCCAAGGCATACACGGGTGCCGCGGCCAGCAGGCCATCGACCCGATCCAGCGCTCCCCCGTGCCCCGGCAGGAAGCGGCCGCTGTCCTTGACATCTGCCCGGCGCTTGAGCAGGCTGGCGCTCAGGTCGCCGATCACGCTGAAGCAGGCCACGAGCAACGCCAGGCAAGCGAAATAGAACCAGGTTGCCAGGGGGAGACCCAGGCCCCACGCGATCGGGATGCTAACCGCCGCCACCGCCAGCAGGGCACCCACGAGCCCGGCGCGTGTCTTGCCCGGAGAGATCTCCGGGGCCAATGCAGTCTTTCCATAGCGGCAACCCACGAAGTACGCGGCTGTATCCGCCACAATGACGATCATAAGGAACGCCCACACGAACGGTCCCAGGAAAGCCACCAGGACTAGTCCCGCCACCGGAACAGCCACCCACCCCAGCATACCAAAAAACAGGGTTTCGACGGGACGCGGGAACGGGATGCCCGCGATGCGCAGGAGCGCGATGATCCACAGCCCGAACGCCAGCCAAACCCAAACCGCGTTTTCGAGGGCCGGCGACATCAGGGCCGATACCAGCAACGCGCTGGCCGCCAGGTAGGCGATCTGCCCCAGGCGCCCCAACCCCAGCAGCCCGGCCCACTCCCAGGCCGCCACCCCGCACGCCACGGCAACGAACAGCATCCAGGGCGCGGGACCGATGCCGGCCTCGTTCAGGACCAGCGCCCCCGCCACCAGCAGCAGCAGAACTGCGGCCGTGCCGGTGCGTTTCGCAAGCTCGTTCATCCGGCACTGCCCCCGAAACGCCGGTCCCGTTCGGCAAACCACTCCAGCGCGCGGTCGAACGCCGCCTCGTCGAAATCAGGCCACAGGCAGTCGGTGAAGTACAACTCCGTGTAGGCCATCTGCCACAGCAGGAAATTGCTCAATCGAAACTCGCCGCCGGTGCGGATCAGCAGGTCCGGATCCGGCAGTTCCCCGGTGCCGAGCGCCCTCGACACCTCGGCCTCGCCGACAACGTCGAGGTTCGCCTTCTGGCAATGCTGGAATGCAGCCAGCAGGTCCTGGCGGCCGCTGTAATGCAGTGCCACGTACATGACCAGGCTCGGCTTGTCCGGAGCCTGCGCCTCGATTTGTCGGATCCGCGACCGAATCTTGGTGGACAGCCGGTCCAGTTCGCCGATGAAGTGCAACCGGACGCCCTGCTCCATGAGCTCGCGGGCCTGTTCGTCCAGCGTTTCGACCAGCAACCTCATCAGCAGCTCCACCTGCGGCTTCGGCCGCCTGCGGTTCTCGCTGCTGAACGCGAACAGGGTCAGGGTCGAAATCCCGCGCCGGGCGGCATGCTCGACCAGCGCGCGGGTCGCCTTGATGCCGGCGCGATAGCCGTCCTCGTGGGGTTTTCCGCTCTGGCGCGCCCAGCGGCGGTTGCCGTCCGGGATCAACGCGACATGGGCCGGAAGATCGGACCGCGGCAGGGTAAATTCGCGCACCGCTCTCCTGAAATCCTAGATTTCCAGCAGGGCTTTTTCCTTTTCCGACGCCATCTGCTCCGCCTTGTGGATGGAGTCGTCGGTCAGTTTCTGCACCGCCTCCTGGTCGCGGCGCTCATCGTCCTCGCTGATCTCCTTTTCCTTCAACAGGTCCTTGAGCATGTGGTTGGCGTCGCGCCGGACGTTGCGGATCGAGACGCGCGCCTCTTCCAGGGTCTCCTTCACATGCCGCACCTGCACCCGGCGGCGCTCCTCGGTGAGCGGGGGCATCGGCAGGCGCACCACCTGCCCGGCGCTGTTCGGCGTGATTCCCAGGTCGGAGTTCAGCAGTGCCTTCTCGACCGCCTCCACCATGTTCTTCTCCCACACCTGCACCACCAGCGTGCGCCCTTCTTCGACCGTCACGCTGCCGACCTGGGCGATCGGCACCTCGGTCCCGTAATAGTCCACCTTCACCGGATCCAGCAGGCTCGGATGGGCGCGGCCGGTGCGAATGCGGGTCAGTGCCTCGCCCAGAACGCCGAGGCTCTTTTGCATGCGCTCGCGGGCATCGGCCAGGATTTCCTCACGCATGGGCGCCCTCCGCATGCACCAGGGTCCCGACCGGCTCGCCGGCCAGCAACCGCATCAAGGCCCCTTCCTCGAACATGTTGAACACCCGGATCGGGATCCGGTTGTCCCGGCACAACACCAGCGCGGTCGAATCCATGACGCCCAGCTTGCGGTGCAGGGCCTCGTCGTAGTCGATGACGTCGAAACGCTGCGCATCCTTGTCGGTCAGGGGGTCACTGGAATACACCCCGTCCACCTTGGTCGCCTTGAGCAGGATGTCGGCGCCGATTTCCACCGCGCGCAGGCTGGCCGCGGAATCGGTCGTGAAGAACGGGTTGCCGGTTCCGGTGGCGAACACCACCAGGCGGCCCTTTTCAAGGTGGCGCACGGCACGGCGCCGGATGTAGCTCTCGCACACCTGCGGCACCGGGATGGCGGACATCACCCGGCATGGGATCTGGTTCTGTTCCACCGATTCCTGGAGGGCCAACGCGTTGATCAGGGTCGCCAGCATGCCCATCTGGTCACCGGTGACGCGGTCGATTCCGGCCGCTTCCAGGCCTTCGCCCCGCACGATGTTGCCGCCGCCCACCACCACCGCGATCTGCGTGCCCTGCGCCTGTGCCCCGGCCAGTGCAAAGGCCAGCTGGCGTACCGCGTCCGGATCGATCCCGTGGCGGTTGGCCCCCATCAACGCCTCACCGCTCAGCTTCAGCAGGATGCGGCGGTATGCGGCAGACATGGCGGCGTCGGGGTCAGTGTTTCTCGGCCTGGGCTCGAACTTCCTCGGCGAAGTTTTCCTGCTTCTTCTCGACCCCCTCGCCGACTTCCAGGCGCGTGAACGCCCGGACCGAAGCATTCTTCGACTGGAGCAACTTGCCGACCGTGACGTCCGGATCCTTGACGAAAGGCTGGCCCAGCAGCGTGATCTCGGACAGGTACTTGCGCAGACGGCCGGCAATCATCTTCTCGATGATCTCCGGCGGCTTGCCGGATTCCTGCGCCTGAGCGGTCAGGACTTCCCGCTCTTTCTCCAGGAGGTCTTCCGGGACTTCGTCTTCGCTCACGCATACCGGGCGGGATGCCGCGATATGCATGGCCAGGTCGCGGCCCAGCTCGGGCTCGCCGTCGAACGCCACCAGCACGCCGATTCGCCGCCCATGCATGTAGCAGGCGATCGAGGCACCGTCGGCATCAAGGCCCTGCAGGCGACGGGCCTGGATGTTCTCGCCCAGGCGAGCCACCAGTTCCCGGCGCGTCTCATCAAGCGTGCCGCCGTCGACGGTCTGGTTCATCAGGGCCTCGACATCGTCGGTCCCCGACGACAGCGCGGCCTCGGCGCAGGTCTGGGCGAACGCCAGGAAACCTTCGTCCTTGGCAACGAAATCCGTCTCGCTGTTCAGTTCCAGGAGCAGCGCCCGGGCGCCGTCTCCCGACTTTGCAAGGGCCAGCGAGCCTTCCGCCGCCGTGCGGGCGGACTTCTTGTCCGCCTTCATCTGCCCGGACGTGCGCAGGTGCTGGATGGCGGCGTCGATATCGCCGCCGCACTCGCTGAGCGCACGCTTGCATTCCATCATGCCCACCCCGGTCCGGGTGCGCAATTCCTTGACGAGCTGTGCCATGATCTCCATGAATGACTCCTCGGTTCCGTCCGCTTACTTGGCCGCCGTCTCGGCCTCAGGCTCAGGCTCGGCCTCAGGCTCAGGTTCGGGTTCGGGTTCGGGTTCAGCCTCGGCCGCCGCCGGGGCTTCGGCCGGCTCCTCCACCGCAGCCGCCTCGGCCTCGGTTCCATTCCCGGCCGCTTCGGCCTGGGTTGCCTCTTCAGCCGGCCCGGTTTCAGCCCCATTCCCGGCCGCTTCAGCCTGGGCGTCCTCTTCAGCCGGCTCGGCGGAATCCCCCGAATCCTCCACCGCCGCAGCCTCGGGTTCGGGCGCCGCCTCGTCGGCGGCCTCCTCCGGTTGCGAGTCTCCCTTCGGCTCGACGCGCAGCTTGGTCCGCCGGCCCTTGCGCTTCACGGCAGGCTCCCGGGGAGCGGGCGCTTCCACCGCGACCCCTTCTTCCTCCGCCTGCTTGCTCCCTTCCTGAATCGCATTGCTGATCACGTCCATGTAGAGCCGGATCGAGCGGATCGCGTCGTCGTTGCCCGGGATGATCCGGTCGATGCCTTCGATCGAGCTGTTGCTGTCGACCACCGCAACCACCGGGATGTCCAGGCGGCGGGCCTCGCGCACCGCGATGTTCTCGTAGCGGACATCAATCACGAACAGGGCGTCCGGCAGCCGCTCCATGTCCTCGATGCCGCCCAGGCTGCGCTCCAGCTTGAGCTTTTCGCGGGTCAGGCGCAACGCCTCCTTCTTGCTGACGCGCGCCAACAGGTTCTCGCCCTCCATGCGCTTGAGGTCCTGCAGGCGCTTGATGGAGTTGCGCACGGTATGGAAGTTGGTCAGCGTCCCGCCCAGCCAGCGCTGCGAGACGTACGGCATCCCGCACTTCTCGGCCTTGGACTTGACGATGTCTTGAGCCGCCCGCTTGGTGCCGACGATCAGGATCGTCTTGCCCTCGGCGGCCCACTGGCGCACCTGTTCGGCGGCCTCGTCCAGCATGCGCTGGGTGATTTCGAGATTGATGATGTGGATTTTGTTGCGCTCGCCGAAGATGTACGGCGCCATGCTGGGGTTCCAGTACCGGGTCTGATGTCCGAAATGGACACCGGCTTCCAGCATCTTACGCAAGGTGGCACACGGCATTGCGGCCCTCCTGATGGCGGCTCCGGGCTGTCAAGTTCCGAAGCCTTGCGGGTTGTCAACTTGCCCGGACCCCTCGCGGCAACCCTGGGGGCACCCACCGCTCGTGTCGATCCGGACGCGAATTTTCGCAGGCGAGCCTGCGGACGCGCATTATACATGGCAAAGACTAGCCATAATCAGGAAATTTGACGCGATCAGTTTAGTTGACAGATTTTGGTTGACACTTACTTTTTGCTTTTGTAAAAAGTAAGTGGAAAGCTAGGGAGCAGGGTTGCTATCCTTTCCCACCACAACTATTGCAAAAGGAGTCGACACATGTCCAAAGAAATCAATTTAGAAAAAATGTTCCGCAGGTTTATTGATCCTAATAGAGATGCTGTAAAGTCTGCTTTCATCATAAACGGCGCCGCAGCTTTCGCTCTTTTGGCCTTCCTTGCCCATTTAGTTGCAGAGGGGCATGGCAGTGTATCCGATTTTGCTGTTTCCCTTCTCTTATTTGGGATTGGTGCTCTATTTGCGGTTATGTCGTTTGCCTACATGTACATGTCCTACACTTACAGCCTATTTGCCTGTACAGACCCTATACGGGAGAATGAAGAAGAAATAGAACGAATCGGTAAACGTCTCAGCAGAACTTTCACAAGGGCAGGTTTGCTCCTGTTTGGTTCACATACCTTTTACATTCTAGGCCTTCTGTGGTCAGTGAGAACTTTCTTCTCTCTTAATCAATAAGGTTTCAAGAAATCAATCGGGAATACACCATGCAAATTCTTGTCATCTAGTTACTATAGTCTTCCGGACCGAGGTCGAACAACTCAAAACCACCGTGGGCTTACAGTTGGTCACCCGTCATGAGGGCCAAGAAAACGAGTACCATTGAAATGCATCAGGTGGGACGGAGAATCAGCGACCCAAGCTTCTGTTTCCCAAGCAATTTCAGGAAGAAACTTCCGCATGGAGGAGCGGTCAGGGAAGGCCGTTACATATACCAGATCGGCTTTGACCCCAGAACAGAGTTCGGCCAATTCTTCATAGCGCTTGCCATCTACCGGTCCATGGCTGGTAACCGCTTCGACTAGAAAAAGCCAATCTTTTTTTGCATAGTGCAATATCACGTCAGGCATCTTGCCGTGCAAATCAACATCAATACCGAGTTCGCCCATAAGGGCAGTATCACAATAAGCCCACTTGTTGCCGGTGTCACCGGCGTAAACCAAAACGCTTCCTGGCGCAAAACGTGGAGCAAATTCCTCTATAACGTCTCGAATAAGCTTACTGTGATTGCCTGGGCTGAAAGTCATCTCTTGGTCTGGTGAAATCTTGACGAGAATACGCTTATGCTTGCGCTCTTTCTCATATTGCTTTATGAGCGTTTGATGCTTTTCCCGGTAGGAGATCAGGGCATCATCCCATGCAGAAGTTTCGTACAAGCGCAACAAATCCAAGATGGCGGGCGCCACCTGATAGACTGTCCTGGGGCTATTCACCGGACGATCAGGTTCATCCGGATTGCGCAAGGCGACCCCCGCATCACAAAACTGGTGCACCGTTTGACGTCGAAATGTCTCCCGAGTGTTCGGTGCATAGCCCCTCCCGTAATGTTCCCTCGCCCAATCCATGATGGGAGTGATGCCCATGTATGGACTTTCTGCTTCGGCCCAGGTCTTCTCCGGGGTCAAGTTCAACAACGCCAACAAGCATAATGCTGAGCGCTCGTTCTGCTGAGCTTTTGGCAAACCTAGGAAGATGATGATTTCCTGTGCTGCTTGAAGATGGTCGTTTATGTCCCTCATGTGAGGAGCGCATGAACCCGATCATCAAGCATGGCTTGAGTGATTCTCCTATTCCGCATGGCCCATTTGCCAAGCTTAAGCAACATGCCTCGACTCGGATATTTCATGAACTTCAGATCCGTGGCATTAACTTGGGTGTGTCCACTGAAACGTCTGAAATAGTCATCGACAAGAGTTGAATTCAGGAAAACGGCGAGACCGTGTGCAAGAGCTTGTGGCAGGCTGCGCTTGTTTTCGTGGAACAGGTTCAGGTGATTCTCAAAACCGAGTGCTTCCGCATCGCCAAATGGACTAGGATCGACCACGCTGGCTACGACTCGACGCTTTTCTTCCTTGGATGAAAAGCGCCTGACCACACAATAGAATCCGCAGGGATATAGCCATTTTTCAGTATCTGCGCTGCGCCTAATAGCATTTAATTTCTTCTCTCCGGTAGCAGGCCATGTGATACTGCCATTGCTAAAGTGACCAGGATAGAGCAAGGGGGCACAGCCCGGGCCTGGCACTTCGCGCAGGTGCTCCCTCAATCGAAAGTCCACTACGGGTCCAGTGGAAACCTTGATGCCCAATTCATCCAGCGTGTGGTGGACGGTCGGCGGGAGATCCGCGGTCGTGGCGGAAGAAGTGGGAATATGGATAAACCCTTCGGGATTATCTGGCTGTACGATTTGCTCAAACGGATAAGTGTGTTCGGTCAGGTCAGCAAAAGTGTTGTCGGTTGAAGTAGAAATCGTTACGGGCCCTTGTTTGGCCCCTCGTTCGAGCCGAATAATGATCGTCTCCTGAAGCACATCATCATCCCTGAAAGCCCTGTCTCGGGATGCGAATAGGTGTATATGCCGGATGGCAGTGTGGGCAAAAATGAATTCACGGAAAGGGCGATAGTAAGGCCCATTGCAGAAACTGCGAGGGATAATTGCCACAACCTGTCCATTCAGTTGGGTCAGTGCGATGGCCAAGGCCACGAATGTGGAATAAAGGTTGACGGTCTCAATCCCAACTTGGCGCGTAAGTTCCCGGCACCTGGAATTACTGCGGACTTTCTTGTAGGGAGGATTCAGAATAGAGTGCGTGAAATTGCATTTTTGAAACTGGATCGAATTGACTGCTTCTTCTACGAAATCCTCGCTGAGGATTTCATAGGATAGAGGACACTTCCCGGTGTAGTAGGACAAAGAACGCCGCAGTTCATCCCGGATTGCAGGGTCAATTTCAAATGCTGTAATCCGGATTGCATCAAATTTCATTCCTCCATTTGCGCACCTTTCCAAAAACGCACTTGAGAGAGAACCAATTCCGGCTCCAGCGTCAAGCAAGCGGCATTCCCCTTGAGATCGAGGGAAAAGTCCTGCCATAAATGTGGCCGTGCTCGCAGGTGTTAGAAACTGCCCAAGGCATGATTTCTTTTCCGTGTCGGTGCGCTTTGATATTTCTAGACGGGTTTGATCCACCGCTGATAATGGAGCCGTATTTTCTGTTTGAAGCCTGACTTCAGCGGTCATCTGCCCTATTCCAGCACGGTTGACGGGTCTATGTAACTGTACGGAGCATATTGTAGAACATGCATGTCAAATCCTTTGCCCTAGTGGTGGCGTCCATAAGCGCAATCCATGCCGTCCGCCACCGTCCCGAGACGCCGGTCCCGCGTCCACAGCCGCATCGGCGGCGCCAGCGATGCCGACGCCAGCAAGTGCAGGTCGATGTAGCCGATGCCGAGCCCTGCCAACCGGTTCCGCTCCAAGAAGAACAGCACCTCGGAATGCGTCGCCACCGGCACCGCGGGAAGATGCGTGAGCCCCGACAGAATTTCCTTGCGATCCTCGAGGTTGCCGCAGGCGACCTCGCCGATTACGAACGGATGGACCCACACCTGATGTTCATCGAGCAGGCGGACCAGCGCCTCGTTGCCGACGCGGAAATGCTCGACCCAGACCGAGGTGTCAACCAGGATCATCGGCGAGACGGCGGCGCGGAACGTCCAGAAGTTCAGGCTGGCTGCCACCCAGTTTCGCGAGCCGGCGGGCACTCTCCCGCTCCACCAGCGCCCTCAGCGCCTCGCGCACCAACTTCGATTTCGACTCGATGTCGGTGAGCAGCCGCGCCTGCGCCAGCAGGGTCTCGTCGATGTTCAGGGTCGTTCGCATGCCGGCCTCCATCCGGGAATGATGCATAAATTATACATCAAGTGATGTCTAAAAAGGTGCTACATGGTCAGACCGCGCGTGCATTCCTGCAACAAGGTCCAGAAGGTCTCGCCGATCATCGTCCGACAAGAGACGGAGAAAAGTTTCAGCCACCGGCCACCACCTCGCTGACGGCCTGCGCCATCCAAGTCGGAATAACCGCCCGAACCTCGAGCAATTCGGCCTTGTCCTCTTCGGAAAGATTGGGCAGGACTTGCCTGAGCGCCTCTTCCGCCTCTTCGCGATGCAGCCAGGACAGCGCCCGAACGACGGCGCCGGCCAGCCGGTTCGGCGCGACCAGTTGCCAGCGCGGAGCGTGGCGCCACAGCACGGACAGGGCCCCGAACCGTAGCTCGCGGTCAGCCCCCGAAGTCAGGTAAACCGACTGGACGGGATTCTGGGTCGTCAAGCCGAGGGCACTGGCGGCTCCCCCGCCACATGGGACCACAGTTTCTCCCCACAATTCCGAAAGCGCCCGGACAGCCTGCCTGGTAGAGGGGTTGCGCAGGCCGAAGCGCGTTTCAATGGGTCGCACATAGACTCCCTGACAGACCCGCAAGAGTTTCCCGGACTTCGCCAGGCGCGACAGCGACTGGTCGACCGCGGCCCGGTTGCCCAGGTGCAGCAGGGCGCCCGCGCACAGCGGCGCCGCTTCCGGCAGGGATTGCGCATGCTCCATGATGCGTTTCGGAAGGCTCTTCATGGCTTTCCTGGAAAAATGTCAGAAATATATCTATAATTCTAACATAATTGCACGCTTGTCCTCCCACACAGGCAGCTCTCAGCCGCACGCCTGACGACCCGATAGCCCATAATAGGAACCCCGCCGCCAAACGATTCCCGACGCACACGCCGCCATGCCCGTCACCATCAAAACCTCCGACGAAGTGGAGAAGATGCGTACCGCCGGGCGCCTCGCCGCGGAAGTGCTGGAAATGATCGCCGAGCACGTCAAGGTCGGGGTCACCACGGATTACCTCAACGACCTGTGCCACCGTCACATCACGGAGAAGCAGGACGCCGTCCCGGCCCCGCTGAACTACCTCGGCTTCCCGAAATCCGTCTGCACCACGCTCAACCACCAGGTCTGCCACGGCATCCCCTCCGACCGCAAGCTCAAGCGCGGCGATATCCTCAACATCGACGTCACCGTCATCAAGGACGGCTACCACGGCGACACCAGCCGCATGTTTTTGCTCGGCAAGCCGTCGGTGCAGGCCCGCCGGCTGGTCGACCTGACCTACGAGGCGATGCACCGGGCCATCTGCCTGGTGCGCCCGGGCCTCCAGCTCGGCGACCTCGGCCATGCCATCCAGAGCTTCGCGGAGGCCCGCAACCTGTCCGTGGTGCGCGAATACTGCGGCCATGGCATCGGGCGCGAATTCCACGAGGACCCGCAAGTCCTGCACTACGGCAAGGCCGGCACCGGGATGGCGCTGAAGCCCGGGATGACCTTCACGGTCGAACCGATGATCAACGCCGGGATGCCGCAGGTGCGGCTGTTGCCGGACCAGTGGACCGTGGTCACGTGCGACCACAGCCTGTCGGCCCAGTGGGAGCACACCATCCTGGTCACCGGGGACGGCTTCGAGGTGCTGACCGCCCGGCCCGACGAACGGTTCCCGTGAGAACCGACCTGGCCCAGGCCTGCCTCAACGCGCATCCCTCGCCGCAGGATGCCGGCCCCGCAAGCTGGAAGCGGTGGACCGAGGCGATCCAGCAGTTCCTGTCGGAACGCTTCCCGGACCATGACATTGCCGAACTGATCCACGCACGGGCCGAACTCATCGACCGGATGCTGCAGGTGTTGTGGCGCGAGTACCGGTTGAATGAGGTCGAGGATCTCGCTTTGCTCGCGGTTGGCGGCTACGGCCGGGGCGAACTTCACCCCTATTCCGATATCGACATCCTGGCCCTGTACCGGGGGCGGCGCGCCCCGGAGGAACTGGGCCCGTTCTTCCAGGCCCTGTGGGACGGCGGGCTGAAGTTGTCGCAGAGCGTGCGCACCGTTCACCAGTGCCGCCAGGACGCCCGCGACGATATCACCCTGATGACCAGTTGGCTCGAGATGAGGCACCTGTGCGGGAGTTCCAAGCTGGCCCGCGACCTGGAAGGCAACCTGGTGCCCCGGATCGGGCTGTTCCGGGCGCCCCTGTGGACCCACGGGCAATTCTTTCAAGGCAAGGTCACGGAGCAGGAATTCCGCCACCGGCAGTTCGGCGGCAGCAACTACCGGCTGGAGCCCAACATCAAGGAGGGGCCCGGCGGACTGCGCGACATCCAGACCCTGCACTGGATCCTGAAGCGGCACGAAGACATCGAGAGCCCGTCGGACTTCTGCGAGCCGGAGGAACTGGAACTGCTGCACGAGGGAGAGCGGTTCCTGTGGCGGGTGCGTTTCGCCCTGCACGAGGCCAGCGGCCAGGCCGAAGAGCGCCTGCTGTTCAACTACCAGCGCCCGATCGCCGAGCGGCTCGGCTACCAGGGCGACACCGTCAACCATACCGTCGAGTCGTTCATGCAGGACTTTTACCGCACGACCAGCGAGATCGATCGTCTCGCCGAAGTGCTCGGCCAGCAGTACCGCGAGAGCCTGCAACCGCCCAGCCGCAATGCCCCGAGGCCCCTGAACGCCTATTTCCAGGCCCTGGACGGCTACCTGGAGACCCGCAACGAGCAGGTCTTCGAGCGCCACCCCCAAGGGCTTCTGGAACTGTTCCTGCTGCTGCAGCAAAACCCCGAAATCGAGGGCGTGCGGGCGCGCACCATCCGGTCGGTCCGCGCCAGCCTGCATCGGATCGACGACGCCTTCCGCGCCCGGCTGGCCTCCAAGAGCCTGTTCATGGAGATCCTGCGCCAGCCCCAGCACGTCGCCCGCGAACTGCGCCGCATGAACCGTTACGGCGTCCTGCGCCGGTACTGGCCGGACTTCGCGAAGGTGGTCGGCATGATGCAGTACGACCTGTTCCACATCCACCCGGTGGACGAGCACACCCTGCGGGTGCTGACCGAGTTGCGGCATATCACCAAGACGGTCCGGAAAGGCGAAAACCCCCTCTACCGCGAGCTGTTCCTGCAATTCCCCAAGCCCGAACTGCTGTACCTCGCGGCCCTGTTCCACGACATCGGCAAGGGGCGCGACGGCGACCATTCCAGCATCGGCAGCAGGCTCGCCCGGGAGTTTTGCCTGAATCACCATCTGAGCGCCTACGACGCCGGCATGGTTCACTGGCTGGTCGAGCATCACCTGCAGATGTCGATGACGTCGCAGAAGCGCGATATCAGCGACCCGGACGTGGTGAGCCAGTTCGCGGGGCTGGTCGGAAACGGGGTTCGCCTGCGCGGCCTCTTCCTGCTGACGGTCGCCGACCTGCGCGGCACCAACCCGGCGCTGTGGACGCCCTGGCGCGAAGCACTGTTGTACCAGCTGTACGTCGCGACCGACCAGCAGTTGCAGCGCGGCCTGGACCGGCCGTTCGACGCGGCACGGCAGATCGACGACCTCAAGACTTCGGCACTCGCGAAAGTCTCCCAAGGCGAACCGGCCGCCTGCCACCGGTTCTGGGACTCCCTGTCCGACGGCGACCTCCTGCACTACACCGACGACGAACTGGCCTGGCAGACCGAGTGCATTGTCGGCCGCAACCCCGGAATCCCGACCCAGGTGTTCGTGCGCCACCAGGGCGTGCATCACTGCACGGAAGTGCTGGTCTACGATGAAAGCCATGCCCGCCTGTTCGTCCCGCTCACGGCGGCGCTCGCCCGGCTCGGCGCGAACGTGCTGTACGCGCGCATCACCAAGACCCGCGACCACCACATCCTGCAGACCTTCCTGGTGACCGACGTCGACGGTCATCCGATCAGCGAACGCTATGCGCTGGAGGAAATGCGCACCACCCTGCAGAACGTGGCGCAGGCGCCGGGGGACTTCGACCGCCCGGTGCTGCGTCGACCGAAACGGCGGACCCGGCACTTCGACCTCCCGACCGAAATCGAATTCGTGCAGCGCGAGACCCCGCCCGAGACCCGGATCAACCTCTCGACTTCCGACCACCCGGGCCTGCTGTGGACCGTCAGCCGGGCCCTCGACTCGTGCCAGGTCCGGATCACCCAGGCGCGGATCACGACCCTGGGCGCGCAGGTGCAGGACGTGTTCACCGTGACCGACGCCAAGTCCCGCCCGATCCGGGACCCCAAGATGCAGACGCAGATCTCCGATACCCTGCGCCAGCACATCAAGGAACTCGGGGACTCCCTGCGCGAATAGGGTATCCCCTCATGGCCGGTTCCGGGGAAAAGCAGAAAAATGATCTGTAGTTTTAGGATACTTGAAATTTAGATTTTCATTTATCCTATTTACACCAAAGCGTTCCGGTGTCTCTCTGGACCCTGTGGGCCAAGCGCGACACCGTGACTGAAGGCCCACTGAAGGCCCACGCAGGCGTCACGGCTGTCTTCGTTCATCCATCTGCCCTCTGTCACGAGCCCACCTTTCGCCTGAACGCAGGCAACTGCGAGCGGCACACTCAGGACCGACTGGACGATCTGTTCCGGGCGATGGCCGGCAAGACCATCACCTGCAAGGAATTGACTTCGTGATTATGCGGTGCTTTCTCTATCTGTACGAATAAATCCTTCAAACAATCCTTCAAGCTTAGCTACTCGTTCACCAAGACGAGACATGTCCTTATGCAGTGTCCACAAAAATCCTAAAATTACAATCTGTACGGAGCCGAGAACCCAATCAAATGCTTCCATTTTCTTCTCCCGTACAAATCATCCATACAAGGCACCGTATCCATTTCAGGTGCAGGATTATCTTACCATTATTGCCTAACCCACGCGCACCCTCATTGCCCTCATTGCCTGTGTGCATTTATCCTTATATACGCTATGGAGACCGACTATGTGCGGGGGGCTTCACGGAATTGGAACGGAGGTCCCGGACAAAGGCCGGGCCCGCCGAGGTGGAAGCAGATGGCTTGGCGGGCGCGTTCGCGGCTGCGGTAGCCGCAGGCCTGCCGCTTGATTCACCGCACTTGTGAGTTGCTCGCCTCGGGCAGGGCGCTGCCGACGCCCTCTTCCGTTTCCGCCTGCCTGGCGGCCCCGCCTTCCGCGTCCGGGCCCAGGGCCTCGGTCACCGCTGCCCCGGGCTTCCGCGCGTGCCTTCGAACCACGTCACGATCGAATAGCGTTCCCCTTGCTCGACGGCGCTCACGCTGTGCCGTTCCCAGCTCGGAAAGGCGACGATGGCCCGGTCCTGCCGGATTTCCTCGACCGCCGGACTGCTCGGAGGAAGCCGCCTGAGCAAGAGGTGGCCGCCCTCGCGGGCGCTCGAGACGGTCACGGAGATCGAGAGCAGCCGCCCCTTATGCGAACTCTCGCTGTTGTCGGAATGCTCCTCGTACCGCTCGCCCACCCGGTAGCGGCCGAGTTGAAGCGGGGTGCCGGCGAGATCGTTCAGGCGGATGTCAAGGTGCTTGAGGGTGGTGCGGCAGGCGATTTCCGCAAACCCGGCGATCTTGTAGAACACCGCCCGCACCAGGTCGCCGTCCATGCAGTCGGGCGGGTTCCACGGGTCGAGGAAGTAGATCTTGGAGTTCCGGTAGGTTTTGTCGACGCTGAAATTCCCGTCTCTGCTGCCCACGGTCCCCTGGCTTCCGTGCAGGGAGATGGCCTGGGCCATCTGGTCGCGCAGGCGGAGCGCTTCCTCCTTTTCCAGGAAGTTGGTCTGGTGAACGCAGACGATGTCGGGTCCTTCCATTGTTTGGCCGATGCTCCGATGCTTCCGAAGCCCGTCATTTGTGGATTGCCATTATAAAGGCCGCCCGGCCTGGATCTGATCGGATGAGGAGGCGAACCCTCCAGCAGTCCGGTACGGCATCTAAAGTGCCCCAGGTGGACAATATCGGTTTCCAGCAACCAGGCTGGAGGGTTCGCCTCTCTCTCCTGATGATCCGCCCGCCAAAACCAAGGCGGCCTTCATACCATTTCCAACGAGACAGGAGCCTGAAGGGCTGCGGGATCATCCGAAGGATGATCTTGAAGCTAAACACCCGACGCATCCGGACCCTGCAGGACCTGCGCGACTTCACCGCCGGCAACGACTCGTTCGACCTGGAGCCGGTCTCCCGCTGCGACGCCTGCCGCTTCACCGAAGCCACCTGCCGGCAGTTTGACTGCCCGCACCTGGGCAAGGCCGACAAGGGGGCGTTCAAGGCATACCTGGGCAAGGCCACCGGGCTGTCGCGGGCGCAGTTGACCCGGCTGCTCGCATGATGCCGCGAGAGCGGCAGGCTCGACAACCGCCGCGGCACGCCCGGCAAGCCGTTCCTGCGCCATTACACGCCCGAAGACGTGGCCCTGCCCGGATACGGACCCCGGTCACACGGGCGCGGCCTTCGCCTGGTCCCGGCGACGGGAAGCCGGTTTCAGCGGGCGAGTGCGGTGCGGACGATCACGGCGAGGTCGTCGAAGCGCGGCGACCAGCGCAGCGTCCGTCGAATTCTCGACGCCTCGGCGATCAGCACCGGGGGGTCGCCGGCGCGACGCGGCCCGTCGCGGATGTCGAGGCGCACGCGCGC
This sequence comes from uncultured candidatus Poriferisulfidus sp., assembly GCA_965204575.1. Lineage (GTDB taxonomy): Bacteria > Pseudomonadota > Gammaproteobacteria > Poriferisulfidales > Poriferisulfidaceae > Poriferisulfidus. Next base: position 1,096,487 of record OZ241993.1, on the reverse strand, counting down.
CTCGGCCTGCACCGTCTCCAACACCTCGCGGACCGAGAAGCCGCGTCCGTAGCCGCAGTTGAACACGCCGCCTTCCCCCCCGTCCTCGAGCTCGCGCAGCGCGGCGACATGGGCTGCGGCGAGATCCGACACGTGGACGTAATCCCGCACGCAGGTGCCGTCCGCCGTCCCGTAGTCCGTGCCGTACACGGTGACGCGGTCGCGGCGGCCGGCGAGGGCCGCACAGGCGACCTCGATCAGGTGTCCGGAATCCGGGCCATCCGACCCGGCCCGGCCCCGGGGGTCGGCCCCGGCCGCATTGAAGCAGCGCAGCGTGATGCAGCGGAAGTCGTGGGCCGCCGCGACATCGCGCAGCATCCATTCGGAGGCCAGCTTGGAGCATCCGTAGGGATTGATGGGGAGGGTCAGGGCATCCTCGGGGATCGGCACCGTGCGCGGCACGCCGTACACCGAGGCGGTCGACGAGAAGACGAAGCGTCCCACCCCGGCCTCGACGCAGGCGCGGACCAAGCCCGTGCCCGCACTGTTGTTGTTGCGGTAGTAGCGTAGCGGGTCGCGCACGGATTCGGGGACGCTGACGCTGGCGGCGCAATGCACGACGGCGGCGATGCGGGATTCCCCGAGGATGCGGCCGACGGCGACCCGGTCGCCGACATCGCCCTCGATGAATCCAACCCCGTCGGGCACCGCCTCGCGCCGCCCCGTGGAGAGGTCGTCGAGGACCACGGCAGGGTAGCCCGCCTCGCGAAGCGCCAGCGCCACATGGCTGCCCACGTAGCCAGCCCCGCCGGTGACCAGCACGGGTTCCCCGGAAGGCATGGCCCAGGTCAGGCGAACACGCCGCTCACGATTAGCCTCGTTGCTCCGGCCATCAGCAAACCTTGATCGTCAACTGGCCCTGACAGTTGTACAGTTCGTCGGCCTCCGACGGCTTTGTCCTCTTGGACGTGGAAGATAGCGTTTCATTTACCGAGCGGCACCACGCCATGACCTTGCAGTAGCCGCCGCCGACATCCGCATATTGAATATCGGTGCAACTCTGGTAGGCGGAACTTCTTTCGAAGTGATCCTTGCAGATGTCCACAAGGGGTCGGGGTTTAGGTGCCAATCCGTATGCCGGGGACAAGGCCAGCATCAGGATCAGCGCGGGTATGGTTTTCTTCATGATTTTCTCCTGTTTGGGTTCATCAGTCTCACCTCACGATCTTTTCTCCGTCATCCCCGGCGCGGACATACGCGCCCCAGGCCCCGGTCGCCCAGTGCGGCTTGGTGATGCGGACTTCCGCCGCCGCAAGCGCCGGGTTGTGACTGCCTGCAATATGGCAGCGGCTCCAGTTATGATCGACCTCGCGGCCACTCCCCCGGTCGTCCGACCAGTCCGCCCATACCCGGTACAGGCACTTGTACGCGCACCCTCTGAGGCTGTTGTACTTCTCTGGACACTCGACCGAAGATTCCTTGAACACGATGCAGAAAGACCCTCTGTTGCGCTCGGAAATGGCATCGACCTCAAGCCCGTGCTGGTGCCCCGGATTGAAGAGGTTGTCGTGCGCCTGCGCGGTCAGCGGCAGGGACAGCGCGACAAGGATGACCAGTGCTGAAATTCTTTTGCTCATCGTTACCTCAACCAGAGATTCAAATCATCTCCCCGTAGTAGCGGCGCCAGCGGCCGCCCACGGGCCGGCCGTCCTTCTCCAGCCACTCCTTGCTTGGGCCGTTCGCGTGGATCACCGCCGGCCAGTTCTCGGTGCGCCGGTTGAACAGCATGCCCCGCCCCTCGTCCGCCCGCACGTCGTCCAGGGCGCCGTTGAGGCACTGGAAGACCCGGCACTCGGTGTCCAGCGTCATGCCGTGCCGGCCGGACAGGAAGCGCTCGGTGTAGTAGCGCTGGTCGTCCGCGCGGTCGTCGATCTTCCCGTCCAGGATGCGCAGCAGGTCCCCGGCCTTGCCGATGAAGGCGCCGGAGTTCAGGAAGCGGTAGGGGGTCGCCGCGGAAGGGTAGTCGTCGGCCCGGTCGCGATCCGGCCAGCAGTAGACCTCGGCGGCGAACAGCGGGCCGTCGCAGGTCTGCCGCCAGGCGCCCAGGATGTCCGAGACATGCCCGGAGATCAGGGTGTCGTAGCCGTCCACGAACAGCACCGGCCGCTCCGGCGGCAGCCGCTGCAGGGCGGGGCGCAGCAGGTTGATCTTCTGTCCCCCGCCGGTGCCCTCGGACATCTCGCCGCCGCGCCAGGGCTGGCCCAGCCCCAGGGCCTCGATCTCCAGGCCGTAGCGCAGGCCGGACTCCTGCAGGCGCTGCAGTTCCGGGCGGCGTTCGGTCGCCACGGTCAGGCCCGTCAGGCCGCATTCCGGCTCCCGCACCGGCCGGCTCTTCTCGGTCTCGCTGCTCTCCGAACCCTCGGCCGGGGTGAAGAAGCGCTGGTTGCTGGACAGCACCATGCCGCCGTCGCCGACGTAGGCCCGGTTGATCTCCGGGTCCCGGTTCCGGCCGAACGCGGCGGGCAGGAGTTCGTCGGCCGGGACCAGCCGGCTCTGCCAGGGGCTGGCGAGCAGCTTCTCCGCGCCGGACGGCGCCAGCAGGTAGGCCAGCGTCCACACCGGGTGGTAGTCGACCAGGTGCACGTGCCGGCCCATCAGCGCCTTCGGCCCCGGCGCGTTGCGCTGGGCGAGGTAGCACAGGTCGAAGTCGAAGTGATCGAGGTCCGCCAGCAGGTCCGGCAGGTCCCGGATCAGCGGCTCCACCGGGAGCGCATCGTCCTCCAGCACGATGGCGGGGTAGCCCTCGTCCGCGATGCGCCGCCAGGCGGCCACGTGCGACAGGGTACAGGCAACCTCGCCCAGGGTCAGGGCGCGGCGGGCGTACGGATCCGCCCAGTTCGGCCAGGCGTTGGCCGGCGGCAGGCCGGCGCCCCGCCACGGCGGCGCGGGGTCCAGCTCCCGGCCGTCCACCGCGTCGAGCCAGTTCACGTGCGCGAACCCGTGCCGCTTCAGCAGGGCGGACAGGCGGCGGCGGCGTTCCCGGTGGCGCGCGAGGTGGACGACAAGGACGGCGGGGACGTCCGCCGGCTCCTCACGCGAGAATGGCATCGTCGGGCTGGGCGTTCGGGTCGGACAGCCAGCAGGTCATCGCGTAGCGGGTCCCGGAGGTCACCGGCGTGACCCAGTGCACGTGGGTGACCCGGCTCGGAAAGGCGATCACGTGCCCGACCTCGACCTCGCGGCTGTCCCAGTGCTGGCGCGGGAAGGTCAGGTGCCCGCCCTCGTAGCCGGCGTTGAGCGGCATCGCCAGGCTCACCATGGCGGCGTCGTGGTGCGGGTCGAGGGAGGCCTGCGTGTCGGCGGAGTAGCGCAGCACGAAGGGCATGCGCGTCTTGCCCAGGTTCAGCGGCCACCAGTGCACGCGGAGGATCGGCGCCGCGCGCTCCTGGAAATGCGTCTCGAACTGTTCCGCGAAGCGCGGGCTGATCCGGTTGATCCGCAGTTCCTGCCCCGGCGCGGCGTTGCCCTCCACGTCGGGGGCGTACGGGCGGAACTCGTCGAGCAGCTCGGACACCGCCACCAGTTCCTCGCAGAAGTCCGGGGTCCAGAACGGGAAGGTCAGGATGTCCGGGGCGACCTCCCGCCAGCAGCCGTCCGCCCGTGCCCCCTCGTACGTCAGCAAGTGCCGCATCGCCGCCTCCGCCGCCCGCCGCCGCACCGCCATCGCGACCGGGCTACCAGCTGTAGCTCACGCCACCGGCATAGCCGTTCTGCGAGTAACTCAGGCCCTGGCCCAGCGCGAAATCGACCTGCCAGCCCTCCTTCAGGCGGAAGGCCGCGCCCAGCGCGACCGCCTCCTCGCCCTCGAAGCGCCCGAAGCGCAGCGACACGGCCCAGTCCCGGGCCACCGGGACGCGCAGGCCGCCGAGCGCGATGGCCAGGGCGGTCCCCTCGCGCGAGCGGTCGCGCAGGTCGCGGTACTGGTGCCGCAGCCCGGCGATGTCCTGCCGGTTCTTCTCGATGTTCTGGCGATTCTCGGCGATGTCCCGCTGGTTCAGGAGCACGCTGCCCACCAGCGCCCCGGCCTGCTCCGCCCCGGTGACGTCGGAGCGGGCGGCGTAGCGCAGCAGGGCCAGGCTGTCGCCCGTCGGCTCCTCCCCGGCCTGCAGCGCCTGCCCGCCGGCCGACTGCAGCGACTGCAGCTGTCCCTCGGCGGCCGGCGCCAGTTCGTCCAGGACCTCCTCGAGCAGCTCCCCGATCTGCCGGTCGGCGGGATTCTCCGATTTCTGCAGGATCTGGGCCGTGGTCCGGATCCGCGCCTTCCCCTCCTCGGAGAAGTCAAGGCCGCCCGCGCCCGCATCGCCTTTCTCGCCCGGCGCACCGGCGGCGCCCGATGCACCGGCAGCGCCCGGCGCACCGGCGGCGCCCGGCGCACCGGCTGCGCCCGGCGCACCGGCGGCGCCCGACGGGCCGGCTGTGCCGGCTGTCCCCTTTTGGCCCTTCTGGCCCGGCGGGCCGCCGGCCTCGCCCTTCTGACCCATCGCGCCCTTCTGACCCGGATCACCTGCCGCGCCCTGCGGACCCGGATCACCCGGCTCGCCGAAAACGCCCTTCTGACCCTGACTACCTGTCGCGCCCGGATCACCCTCCTCGCCCTTGTTGCCGGTGATGCCACGCCTGCCGGGTGAGCCCTGCGAACCCTTCTCGCCCGTGGCGCCCGGATCACCCGGCTCGCCCTTCTGGCCCATGTCGCCCCGGCCGCCCTTTTCGCCACCCGGCGCGCCCTGCGAACCCGGCGCGCCCTGTACGCCCGCGTCGCCCTTTTCGCCCTTCTGGCCCGGCGGGCCCGGGTCCTGCGCCGCCGCCTTGTCGGGCGCCAGGGCGGCGAACGTGCCGACCGCGCCGACCGCGGTCGTGCTTTTCGCGGCGACCGCCGTCAGGTACGGCGCCACCGAGTGCGAAAGCATGGAGCACACCCCCAGCACGTTGACCGCCACCTGCCGGCGCACCCGCGTCCCGGAGCGCGCACGGCGCTTCTCCGGCGGCAGCCACCCGTCGCGACGGCGACGGCGCAGGACCGGCGCGCGCCCCGCGGCCTCCCTCGACTCGGGCGGAAGCCCGTCTTCCGAATCCGGCCGCCTCTTCTCCTCGCTGCTCATCTTCCTCACCTCCTCGTGGTTCAGTCTCAGGGGCCGCCTACCGGCTGTAGCTCAGCCCGGCGGAATAGCCGTTCTGCCGGTAGCTCAGCCCCCGGCCCATGCCAAAATCGATCTGCCAGTTCTCCCGCAGGCGGAAGGACGCGCCCAGCGCCAGCGCCTCCTCGCCCTCGAAGCGCCCGAAGCGCAGCGAGACGGACCGGTCCTTGTCCAGCGGGAAGTGGATGCCGCCGAGCGCGATGGCCAGGGCGGTCCCCTCGCGCGAGCGGTTGCGCAGCCTGTAGTCCTCGTCCCGCAGCCCGGCGATGTCCTGCCGGTTCTTCTCGATGTTCTGGCGATTCTCGGCGATGTCCCGCTGGTTCAGGAAGATGCTGCCCATCAGCGCCCCGGCCTGCTCCGCCCGGGGCGTGTCGGAGCGGGAGGCATACCGCAGCAGGGTCAGGCTGTCACTCGCCGGCTCCTCGGTCTGCAGCGCCCGCCCGCCGGCGGACTGCAGCGACTGCAGCTGTCCCCCCGCGGCCGGCGCCAGCTCGTCCAGGATGCCTTCCAGCAGCCGACCGATCCGCTGGTCGGCCGGGTTCTCCGATTCCCGCAGGGCCCGGGCCTTCTCCCGGACCCGCGCCTTCCCCTGCTCGGAAAAATCGAAGCCGCCCGCGCCTGCCTCCCCTTTGGCGCCCGGCGTGCCCGATGCGCCCGGTGCGCCCGGCGCGCCCTGTGCGCCCTGTGCGCCCTGCGAACCCTGCGCGCCCGGCGTGCCCGGTGCACCCGGTGCGCCCGCCTCGCCTGTATCGCCCTTGGCACCGATCGCCTTCGGGTCGCCCTTCTGGCCCGTATCGCCCTTGACACCCGCCGAGCCCTGCGGACCTGGATCGCCCCTCGGGCCCTTCGAGCCCTGATCGCCAGCGCCTCCCGGAAGGCCTTTGAATCCCAGCACGCCCTTCGCCCCCTCTTCGCCCGGTATGCCTCGGCTGCCTCGATTGCCCGGCCGTCCCTGATCGCCCTTCTGACCTTCTCCGCCGGGCGAGCCCTTTACGCCTGTTGCGCCCTTCTCACCGGGGGGTGCGCCCATCTCCTCGCCCTTGTCGCCCGGTCGTCCAGGAATGCCCACCTGGCCCTTGTCGCCCTTGTCGCCCTTGGCTCCCGCCGGGCCCGGGTTTTGCGCCGCCGCCTCGTCGGGCGCCAGGGCGGCGAACGTGCCGACCGCGCCGACCGCGGTGGTGCTTTTCGCGGCGACCGCCGCCAGGTACGGCGCCACCGAGTGCGAAAGCATGGAGCACACCCCCAGCACGTTGACCGCCACCTGCCGGCGCACCCGCGTCCTGGAACGCGCACGGCGTTTCTCCGGCGGCAGCCACCCGTCGCGACGGCGACGGCGCAGGACCGGCGCGCGGGCCGCGCCGGGCCCTAGTTCAGGCCGGTTATGGTTTGAGGGGGGGGGGGGGGATTCTTGCATGTGGCTGAGCTTCCACACAGGCTCAGTAGTCAGTCGATGGCGGCGGGTTTCTCCTCGCGTTCCCGGTACAGCAGGGCGAAGTCCGGGGTCGTCAGGGCCAGCGGCGGCAGGCCGCCGTCCCGGGTCGCGTCCGCGCAGATCCGGTCGACGAACGGAAACAGCATGCGCGGCGCCTCGGTGTGGAGGAAACGCCGCGTCTCCCGCTCGTCCAGGTCCTGGACCTGGAACAGGCCGGCGTAGTTCAACTCGATCAGGAACGCGATCTGCTCCTCGCGCCGGGCGGTGACCTGGACGAACAGCATCACCTCGTGCATGTCCCGGGCCCGCCTGCTCTCCACCCCGACGTCGATGTCGAAGACGGGGGCGGCGTCCCCCGGCAAGGCCGGCGCACCGAAATTCTCGAAGGATAGATCCCGTATGTATCGGCCATGCATAACGATGTTAGGTTCCATTAAAGATGCAAATACCACTTCCCGATGATGGGCAGGATTTTAACAAATAGTTTTTTCTTTATCAAACCCCGGTCTGGGCAGGCGCTTGAGGCCGGCATGAAAGAACGCGCCCTGCCTGGCGATGGCCGCGCCACGTGCCCGACCGCCGTCTCGCGCGGCCAGCCCTGCGCGGGGCGGTGCCGCGGACGTTCCCGATGCCCGCCGCGGAGGCGCGGGGGAAGACTCTTTCTAGGGGGGGGGGGGGGGGGGGGCTACCATTGTGGTTTCGCCTAAGTATACAACATGCCGTGCCGCTGTCCCTGCGCGGGTGTGCGCCACTCCAAGCGCGGCGGACGCGCCGGCCGCAACGGTGAAAAATCATCGGTCGCCGGCCCGCCCGCCCCCGCCTCTCGCGACCTTCCTGTTAACATACGCGCCATGCTTTCAGCCGGGCCTCTCTCATGAGCCTCCAGTCCACCATCGAGCAGGCGTTCGAGGAACGCGCGCAACTGACCCCGGACTCCGCCCCCGAGCCCGTTCGCGACGCCGTGCGGGAAGCCCTGCAGGACCTCAACGACGGCCGCCTGAGGGTCGCCGAGCCCGCCGGCGGCGGCTGGGTCGTCAACGAGTGGCTCAAGAAGGCCGTGCTGCTTTCGTTCCGCATCACCGACAACGAGGTCATCGATGGCGGGCACACCCGCTACCGCGACAAGGTGGCCGGCCGCTTCGCCCTGGGCAGCGAAAAGGAACTGGACAGCGGCGGAGTCCGCATCGTGCCGCCCGCGACCGCGCGCTTCGGCAGCTTCATCGCGCCCGGCGTGGTGCTGATGCCGAGTTTCGTGAACATCGGGGCCTACGTCGACTCCGGAACCATGGTGGACACCTGGGCGACGGTCGGTTCCTGCGCCCAGGTCGGCAAGAACGTCCATCTCTCCGGCGGCGTCGGCATCGGCGGCGTGCTGGAACCGCTGCAGGCCGCCCCCACCATCATCGAGGACGGCTGCTTCATCGGCGCACGCTCGGAAATCGTGGAAGGCGTAATCGTCGAACGCGGCGCGGTCATCTCCATGGGCGTGTTCATCGGCCAGAGCACCCGGATTTACGATCGCGCACGCGACGAGGTCTCCTACGGCCGGGTCCCGGCCGGCGCCGTGGTCGTCCCCGGCTCGCTGCCCGCTTCCGACGGAAAGTACAGCCTGGCCTGCGCGGTGATCGTCAAGCAGGTCGACCAGAAGACCCGCAGCAAGGTCGGCATCAACGCGCTCCTGCGCGAAGCGGCCGACAGTTGACCATGGTGACCGTCTATGGCATCCCCAACTGCGACCGGGTCCGGGCTGCACGCCGGTGGCTGGAACGCCAGGCCATTGATTACCGCTTCCACGACACCCGCGCCGACGGGCTGACGCGCACCCAACTGGAAGACTGGGCCGCCCGGCTTGGGATGGACACGTTGCTGAACCGCCGCTCCACGACCTGGCGACGACTGCCGGAAGACGAACGCAGCGGGCTGACCGACGCGACTGCCGTCGAGTTGCTCCTCGCCCACCCCACCCTGCTGAAGCGTCCGCTTCTCGATGCCGAAGGCACGTTGAGCGTCGGCTTCGACGAGACGGCCTGGGCGCAGGCGCTGGAGCGGTAGCATGCCGGAAGTCCTGGACCTCGCCTGCGCGCTGATCGAGCGGCCGTCGGTCACGCCGGAAGACGCGGGCTGCCAAGACCTGATCGCCGAATACCTCGCGCCCCATGGGTTCGTCGCCGAGCCCATGCCGTTCGCCGAGGTTCAGAACCTGTGGCTGCGCCACGGCGAAAGCGAACCGTTGCTGATGTTTGCCGGGCACACCGATGTCGTGCCGACCGGCCCGCTCGAGCAGTGGAGCAGCGACCCCTTCAGCCCGGCGATCCGCGACGGGCTCCTGTACGGCCGCGGCGCGGCCGACATGAAGGGCGGCGTCGCCGCAATGGTGGTCGCCTGCGCCCGGTACGCCGCGCAACGGCCCGATCACCCCGGCGCCATCGGCCTGCTGCTGACCAGCGACGAGGAAGGCCCGGCCGTGCACGGCACCCGGGCCGCGGTCGAGCGACTTCAGGCGCGCCGGGAGATCCCTGCCTGGTGCGTCGTCGCCGAACCCAGTTGCCGCGAACGGCTTGGCGACGTCATCAAGAACGGCCGCCGCGGTTCGTTGTCCGGGCGGTTGACGGTTCGCGGCATCCAGGGCCACATCGCCTACCCGGCCCTGTGCGACAACCCGATTCACCGGTTCGCGCCGGCCCTGGTGGAACTGACCGAAACCATCTGGGACGAGGGCAACGAGGACTTCCAGCCGACCCGGTTCCAGGTTTCCAACCTCAACAGCGGATGCGGCGCCGCCAACGTGGTCCCGGGCGAACTGACCGCGGACTTCAACCTGCGCTACTCGACGGAAGTCACCGCCGAAGAACTGAAAGAGCGGATCGCCGGGATTCTCGGGCAAGCCGGGTTTGAGCACCAGATCGAATGGGCGGAGGCGAGCCTGCCTTACCGCACGCCGCCCGGCACCCTGACCCGGACCTGCCAGGACGCCGTATCGGAAGTGCTGGGGTCGGAAGCGGAGCTCAGCACCGAAGGCGGCACCTCGGACGGACGGTTCATCCGGCCGACCGGCGCCGAAGTGGTCGAATTCGGCCCGATCAACCGCAGCATCCACAAGATCGACGAGCACGTCGCCGTCGAGGACCTCGACCGGCTGGCCGAAGTCTACCGCGCCATCATCGGGAAACTGCTGGACTGACGGCCTAGCCGACCGGGTCGCCCGCGCGGTCCCACCGCGCCAGGAAATCGCGGAAGTGCTCCTTGTCCTCCTCTTCCAGGTAGGACTGCAACTGGTCGCACAGTTCGACGTACTCCTCCCGCAGCAGGTTGCCGCGCAGGAATTCGAAGCGCAGGAACACCAGGTAGGTGCTGATCGCGTCGGTTTCGCAGTACTCGCGGATCTCGGCCAGCCGCCCCTCCCGGTAGGCCGGCCACACCTCGCCGCCGGACATCCCCTCCGGCTTCCCGGGGAAGCCCAGCATGGTGGCGAAGTCGTCGAGCCCGGCCGAGGCGCGCGGGTTGTAGCGCGACAGCACGTCCATCAGGTCCAGGTGCCGCTCGTGGTAGCGGCTGATGTAGTTGTTGTAGCGGAAGTCCCGCTCGTTGTCGCCCGTCTCCCAGAAGCGCGGAGCGCAGATCCCGTGATGCATGGCACGGTAGTTCAGCACCGCGAGGTCGAACCCGTTGCCGTTCCAGGTCACCAGCCGCGGGGCGGCCCGTTCGATGCCGTCGAAGAAGTTGCGGATGATCGTGCATTCATCCGCGTCGATGTCCTCCAAGGACTTCGCGACCAGCACCGATTCCGTGTGGTACACCACCGAAATGCAGACCACTTTCTGCAGGTACAGCGGCTGGAACAGGTGTCCGCCGGTCTTCTGCATGCGCAACTGCTCCATGGCGCGCACCACGTCCTCGTCGGGGAGGTCGTCTGAGAGGTTGTAAAGACGCCGGCCCAGCTTCGCATCCGGAATGGTCTCGATGTCGAAGGCCAGCACGTCCCCGATCATGACGGATAGACCCCCGAGGACAGGTAGCGGTCTCCGCGGTCGCACACGATGGCGGCAATCACCGACCCCGGCGCGGCCTCCGCCGCCACCTGCAGGGCCACGTGCATGCAGCCGCCCGACGAGATCCCGGCGAAGATCCCTTCCCGCTTCGCCAGTTCGCGCATGGTGTTCTCCGCATCCCCCCGCGTGACATCGATTGTCCGGTCGACCACGTCCCGCTCCAGGATCTTCGGGACGTACCCCTCTGCCCAGCGGCGGATGCCCGGAATGGCGGAACCGTCCGCCGGCTCCACGCCGATCACCTCGATGTCGGGGTTCTGCTCCTTCAGGTAGCGCCCGGCCCCGCTGACGGTTCCGGTCGTGCCCATGGAAGACACGAAATGCGTCAGCTCGCCCCCGGTGTCCCGCCACAACTCCGGCCCGGTGCCCCGGTAGTGCGAGTCCGAGTTGTCCGGGTTGTCGAACTGGTTCAGGATGAACGCTTCGCCCGCACGGTTCATCGCCAGCGCCCGGTCGCGTGCCTCCTCCATGCCCTCGGCCTCGGTCACCAGGATCAGTTCGGCCCCGTACGCCGCCATGGTCTGGCGCCGTTCCAGGCTCATGTTCTCCGGCATGATCAGGATCATCCGGTAGCCGCGGATCGCCGCCGCCAGCGCCAGCGCGATCCCGGTGTTGCCGCTGGTCGCCTCGACCAGCGTGTCGCCCGGACGGATGTCTCCGCGTTCCTCGGCGGCCTCGATCATGTGGATGGCCGGACGGTCCTTGACCGAACCGGCCGGATTGTCTCCTTCCAGCTTGGCCAGCACCATCACCCCTTCCGGCGCCATGCGCTGCAGGCGAACCAGCGACGTGTTGCCGATGCTGGATTCAATGGTCGGATACTCCCTCATGACGCCTCCATGGCTTCGCGCACTTCGCGCACGGCTCCTTCCAATCCCACCATCACCGCCCGGCAGACGATGGCGTGACCGATATTAAGTTCGTTCATTCCCGGGATCGAAGCCACCGGGCCCACGTTGTCGCGATGCAAGCCGTGTCCGGCGTTGACCGTCAGCCGTTCCCGCGCATACTGCGTGGTGGAAACCAGCCGTTCCAGCTCCGCCTCGTGGGCTTCCGGCTCCGTCGCGTTGGCGTAGGGACCGGTGTGCAACTCCACGATCGACGCACCCAGTTCGACCGCGGCATCCATCGCTTCGTGCGTCGGCTCGACAAACAGCGAAACCTGAATGCCCGCCGCTTTCAGCCGGGTGCACGCCTCCCGGATCCGATCTTCGCCCGCCACGACGTCCAGACCGCCTTCAGTGGTGAGTTCCTCGCGCCGCTCAGGCACCAGGCAGCAGTAATCCGGACGGATGCGTTCCGCAATGTCCAGCATCTCCTCGGTTGCGGCCATCTCCAGGTTCAGGGTTCCACTCACTTCCCGGCGCGCCTGTTCCACGTCCTCCAGCTGGATGTGCCGCCGGTCCTCGCGCAGGTGCAGGGTGATGCCGTCCGCCCCGGCCGCTTCCACTCGGCGGATCGCCTCGCCCAGGTCCGGGTAGTCCGTGTGGCGCTGCTGGCGCAGGGTCGCTATGTGGTCAATATTCACGCCTAGTCGTACATTCTTCACGGTACACAAAGTAGTTTTTGCTATGGACACTCTACCACTAAAGGCTTTCCGGGAATACCTGCATACACTCCGCAAGAGTTGCAAGGCATATTTGAACTTGGTTCCTAGGGGATATACGGAAGCAAGAGCTTCGCTTTCGCTGCTTTTCCTCTGCCTGGAGTTGGCGCCTGCTTACGACTGTTCTTAAAGAATAGGGAATCAAGGAAGGTTGACGGGCACAGGCTTGCCATCACGAATGACGATGTCGGGGCGCTTGTAGACGGCACAGCCCCGCAATCGCGTGGCAGGTTTTCGCACACCAAAAGTATGCGTTCTTCCTCCGCCACTCATATCTGCCGACGAACCCTCGTACTTCCAATCGGTTTTGGTCAAATAGACGACATCAACGCGCCAAATCACCAAAGCCGCATCATCCTTGATGGTCTTGGTCAGGTCGACCAGATATCTCCAGATGATGTACCATCCGGCGTGATCGTAGTGGGATTGTATCGCCCAAGGCCGTTTGCTGGCCTTGCTCTCCAGTGAATCCTCGGGTTTAAGTGGGAAGGATGCTCCCCGGCGGCACAAATCAGGAAAACGTTGTTGAGCCGTATGGCTATGCCGATGCTTTTCATAGTTGCTGACTTGATCCAGCGCCTTGGTTGCGAACATGCCCACTAACGCGCTGAATATATTGGCCTGTTCAAGATAGAGGTCCACGAAGTCACGTTCACTTAATTGTTTTTCGACAAACTCGATAGAGCGTTGGATCGCGGAAATCTCCAATCCGGGAGGCAATTGAACATCATTGTCGAACATGGTCAGACTTCCAAACGCGCCAACGCCGGAATGGCGTCCAATGCCATTTGATGGTATTCCGGGTCACGTTCAATGCCCACACTCTCTATGCCGCAAGCCATCGCCGCTGCAAGGGTGGACCCTGACCCTGCAAATGGATCGAGTATGGTACCTTTACCAAGAGGAAGGCTGGACCTCACCAACGGCCGAAGAAACGCTTGCGGTTTCAATGAAGGATGGGGGGCAATTTCCCGCTCCTTCCTCTTCGCTGGACACGATTTGACTAAATCCTTGAACGGTTGCTCCGCAGAGAGACGCCGAAGACCGCCGGTTCCCCACTTTCGCAGATTGTCTTGAACGCGTCCTTGAAGCGGACGCCGGAAAATTTCCCATGGCTCAAAGCATGATCTTGGCATGACCGTGACATCAGGGAATTCCTTATGGGCATTTTTGGGACGGTCACCGCCGCGCAGCGTATGCACTTCACGAATCAGCGTTCCTCGTTTCTCATATCCTGCAGCAAGGAACGGTTCGAAGACCAAATGGGCTAGAAGGGGGTTGGTAGCAATGAAGACATGGGCCCCTGGAACGAGGACCGGGTAGAGACTTTCAGCCAAACGGGCAAAAAATGCCCTCATTTCATCTTTGTCCCTGTCAGTCAAGACCGTAAAGCGCGGAACTGGCTGACGTTTGCTTCCATCAAACGAAGGCGGCAGACGCCATACCCCGCCATTGCCATCTCGGCGCTTCTGGAGTTGTTCAGGTTTGTATTCGATCAACCCGTAAGGCGGGTCGGTCACGACCGCGTGAATCGATTCATGCTCCGCCGATTCCAGCCAATCAAAGGCGTCCCCAAACACGAGATCATAAAGCGGTTCAATGAACTTGGATGGCCGAAGCATCTCAAGTGCCACCTGCTCAGGCGTTGCACCTCCATAAATCGGGTTTCCCATGACGCTCTCCAATCACTCCCCTGTCAGAAACGAACCCGTTCGCAATACGGCAACCTCTTGCCGGCCATTCTAGCGGCAACATCCCGCAGTTGCTCCAGCGTGTTCCGCTCGCGCACCCCGTGACGACCGGCGAATCCGCTGACGTACCAGTGAAGATGCTTTGCAATCATTTGATGATCAATACCGATATCGCCCCGCTCAAGCATGAGCCCGAGCGACTCGACCCCGTTCGTGTAGGCCATGCCCCGCACGTACTCTCCCATGCCATGTTTCACGGGTTCAGAGTCGAACGGCATCGTCCGTACAGACCTTTGCGTCATCAGCGACGTGATCACGAATGAAACTCATGGAGAGTGTCCAAACCCGGGTCCGCCACCACTTTTGCACGAGCTTTCCTCGTCTGGCGATCCTTCACGCCAACGACCGCAGTCCTGCCGGTTGCACTCCGCCCTGACCGTTCCTTTCGCTTACTCTTGGGCATATTCTTACGCTTGCCGCCGATGTGCATCTCATCAATTTCGGCCAAGCCATCCATAGATGCGCGCTTGTCCGTGAATCCTTCGCGGATGCGGTGCAACATGAACCAGGCCGTGGGCTGCGACACACCGATATCTCGGTGCAACTGGAGCGAAGACACGCCTTTCGGGCTGGTCGCGTCAATGTATATGGCGATGGCCCACTTGCGAAGAGAAACTTTGGACGATGCCATGGCGGTTCCCGTCTTCACGCTGAAGTACTTTCCGCAATCGCGGCAACGGTATGGGCATTTCGCATGCTTGGCCTCGTGGGTGCTCGTAGAGCCACAGCGTGGGCAGTAGCGTCCCTTCGCCCATACCACGCTTTCGAACCATTCCTGCGCCGCTTTCTCGTTCGGGAACGTGTCGAACAGGTGGGCCAGAGCGATGCCCTGACGATACGATTTCCCGGGTTGCCTGTGTGCCATGCGAATCTCTTTTATTTTAAACCATCTTATAGATTGCCAATAAAATCATCAACCTTTCTTTATAATTCACGTTGGGACCGCCCGCAAACGGCAATGACAAATGGATAAGAACAAGGCAACACGGATGCTGGAAACCGCACAGGCACATGTTGGCAGCCCGTGGGAGCCGAGGGTTTTCGACGATCTCGACCTGAAGGGATTTCTTGAGGTGTACCTCTGGGTCATCTATGTCTCGGGTTTTCGGAACTCAGTCGTCGAGAAGCACTTCGACACCATCGTCAAGAAATTCCACAACCTCGACCTGGGCAGGATCGTGGCCATGGAGTCAATAGATGCCCAGACGCTGCCGATCCGCCATCAGCGGAAGGCGGATGCTTTCCTCAAGGGATGCAAGTTGATTCATGCGGAAGGATGGGAGGCTTTCAAGCAACGGATGCGCAAGCACGGCAGGGTTGTGCTTACGGAACTTCCCTATATGGGACCTGCCACGAACCGACACTTGGCAACGGCCATCGGCCTTGAAGACACGGAGAAGCCTGACACCTGGATGAAGCAATGCGCCGCCGCGTGTTCCGCAACTGTGGAAGAGATGGTCACGTTTCTGAGCCGGGAGCATGGACTCACTCGGCAACAAGTCGATGCCTACCTGTGGCAGTACTGCCGCGACAATCAACGCATTCCCCAACCACTCGAACCTCGCGACCGACAGCCCGACCGTGCCATGAAGAAGCCAGCCAGCACCTATCCCCTGAGACTACCGGCTTCCCTAAAGTCGGCGGTCACGGAGATCAGCAAAGAGGAAGGCACGAGCATCAACCAGTTCGTCGTCATGGCAGTCGCCGAAAAGGTATCCGCGATGAAAATGGCTTCGTTCTTCGCTACATGTGCATCCGAGGCTGATATCGAGGCGGCGTTGCGCATCTTGCGTAGGGACGGCGGGCAACCGCCTGAACCCGAAGACTGCTTGCCTTGACCCCTCCTTTGAGCCGCTGAGGCTCAGGTGCCATATCGAGGATCGCAGGAATCAACCCGTCAGCGCCTGCATGATGCCCCGCGACCGAATCGTCTGCGGAGCAATGTAGTAGTCCAACACCTGCCGCATCAGGCGGCGCGACTCTCACCGCGACCCGCCGGCTGTTCTCAAATGTTTATGAACCTATGCAATCAATCTTGGAGGGTTGGTTTGTTATACTGAATCTTGGTATTAAAGGGAGCACAAGATGCCTGACTTCATCATCGCTATGAGTGTTGTAGTGGCTGGGGTCGCGGTACTCTCTATTGGTGTTTTCCTGTGGAAGATAACAAAATATCCTAATGTGAGAAAAAATATCAGCGAATTCCATGACCTTCTAAGAAAGGGATTGCTTCATTGATTCGAGCACACTGACAAGTTCTGCCAGTCCCCAAAAAAACACAATTGGCGAACTCATTAGAAGCGCAATTCCTATTGCGCTCGTTACCATTTATTAGAAAACTCAATTTCAGTGCTGTTTGTCCTAAGGTCGCGGGAATCAGCCCGTCAGTGCTTGCATGATGCCTCGCGACCGAATCGTCTGCGGGGCAATGTAGTAGTCCAATACCTGCCGCATCAGGCGGCGCGCCTCGCGCCGCGTTTGCTCGTCCATTTCCTGCCGCGCCTGAAGAGTCAGCAGGGTCTGGCCGCTGATCCCGTCCGCCCCGCTTTCCCCCGGAAGTTCCGTGGGACCGGCCCCCGGGTGATAACGATATTGCCGGCCCGGCTCGACCTTCCCCTGCTCGGTGCGATCCAGTTGCAGCGGATGGCCGGCCAAGTGCAGCAAGTCCATCTCGATTCCGCGAAGCACGAATTCAGGATCCGCGACCGTGTCCAGATGAGCCAGTGCCTCGTGGTACAGCGGATAGATCTCGTCCGAATAGCGATCGTCCGGCAGCAGGTAGCTGACAATCTCGTTGACGTACAGGGCGTAGACTTGCCGCTTCGGGTCTTTCACTGTCATCGGGCCGGCGACCTCGGCGTGGCGCAGGGTGTACAAGCTGCCACGCCCGCCCCAGGATACCCGTACCGGGGTCAATGTCGGCAGCGGCCGGTCGCGACGGTTGTTGCGTGCCCCGCGATGGATCAGGCTGACCCGACCATGGTCCTGTGCGACCACCTTGTACAGCAGGCTGGTCTCGCGCCAAGGGCGTGCCTGAATCACATACGCCGCGACCAGTTCGTCCTGCCGCATCACACGCCTCCGCGATAGCTGGCCAGGATGTTTGGGTCCCGCTGCCAGTTCGGCTGCACCTTGACGTGCAACTTCAGGATCACCGGCTGATCCAGGAGCCCGGCCATGCGCAGCCGTGCCGCGCGCCCGATGGAACCAATGCGTGTGCCGTTTTTGCCAAGCAGGATCTTGCGCTGCGATTCCCGTTCCACCAGGATCTGCGCAGAGATGTGCACGCGCTCTTCCTGGTTCTGGAAGCCGGTCACCTGGACGTGCATGACGTAGGGCAGCTCCTTGTCCAGCTGGATCAGCAACTGCTCCCGAATCAACTCCTCCGCGAAGAAACGTTCATGCCGGTCCGTCAGCGCGTCCGCCTCGAACAGGTGCTCCCGCTCCGGGACGTGCTTCGCCAGGTTCTCCTTGAGAACCGTGCAACCTTCCCCGGTTCGCGCGCTGACCGGGATGTATTCAAGGAACTCGTGCTCGGCCAACTGGGCAAAATACGGCAGGATCAATGCCTGGTCGGGCATGCGGTCGATCTTGTTGGCGCACAGCATGACCGGGATCTTCGCGTCGCGCAATTCGCCCAGCACCTTTTCGTCGCGTGCGTTCCACACCCCGACCTCCACCACCATCACCGCCACGTCCACCTGACCCATGGCTTCGCTGGCGTTGGCGTTGAGCAATTGCGAAAGCGCCCGGACCCGCCCGGAGTGGATGCCGGGCGTGTCCACGAAAACGAACTGGTTGCCCTGCTCGGTCAGGATGCCCTTGATGTTGTGCCGGGTGGTCTGCGGCTTGCCGGTGGCGGCAGACAGCGGCTTCCCCAGCAGGCGGTTGAACAGCGTCGACTTGCCGACGTTCGGCTTGCCGCAAAGTGCCACGAACCCGCAGCGGGTCACGATGTCCATCCGGGCCGCTTGCGCCGGATGTCGGCGACCGCGGCCGCCGCCGCATTCTGCTCCGCCTCGCGGATGCGGTTGCCCGTGCCCCGGGTCCGCACCTTCGGATCCTTCACTTCGCATTGCACCTCGAAGCGCGGCGAATGCTTCGGCCGTTCTTCGAGCAACGTATAGCGGGCACGCTCCCGGCCCCTCGCCTGCAGCAATTCCTGCAGCTCGGTCTTGGCGCTGCGCAGGGACTCCAGGGGCGGCAGCTCCTTCAGGGCCTGATCGTACAGGCGGAGGATGAAGGTGCGCACTTCCTCGAACCCGCACACCTGGTAGACCGCCGCGATCACCGCTTCCAGCGCATTTCCCGCCATGGCGCGGCGGGCGCGCGGCCGGGCCGCGCTCAACGCCTCCGCGATCAGCAGCTGGTCCATTTCGGCCGATTCCGCCAGTTTCGCCAGCATGGTGCCACAGACCAGGTGCGCGCGCAGGCGGCTCAGGTCTCCTTCCGGCAGGTCCGGGAAGCGCTCGCACAGGAGATCCGAAATCACCAGGCCGAGCAGCGCGTCGCCCAGGAATTCCTGCCGCTCGTTGTGCGGCGAACCGGCGCTGCGGTGTGTGCGGGCGGTCCGGTATTCGGGGCTGTCCAGAACCGCCTTCGGCAACCAGTTCTCGATCTGCGCCATTCAGCGATTCACTCGATCTTGCCGAGGCGGGAAAGCAGCGAAACCTCCGGGTTGGTCAGCGACGGCAGCAAGAGCCTGTAATTCATCCAGATCAGGAAAGCCCGGCCCACCAGGTGGCCCTCCGGCACGTACCCCCAGTCCCGGCTGTCGCGGCTGCTGTCGCGGTTGTCGCCCATCACCAGGTAGTGGCCCGGCAGCACCGTGAAGTTGTCGGTGACGCTCTCGGACAGGGCGTCGTGCAGGACCTCGTGCCGACGCCCGCCGATGCTTTCCGTGTACTGCGTGCGATACGGGTACGGGAGGCCGGTGACCGCGTCCAGGAACGGGCGCGGGTCCGTCAGGGGATAGACCTCCCCGTTCACCATCAGGCGCTTCCCGACATAGACCACTTCGTCCCCCGGCAGCCCCACCACCCGCTTGATGTAGTCCTGGTTCGGATTCTTCGGATAACGGAATACCACCACATCGCCCCGCTCGGGTTTGCCCACCTCCAGGATACGGGTGTGCAGCACCGGAAGCCTGAGACCATAGCTGTACTTGTTGACCAGGACCAGGTCGCCGACCAGCAGCGTCGGGATCATGGAGCCAGAGGGAATTCGGAACGGTTCAATCGCGAACGTTCGCAACACCAGCACCAGCAGCAGCACCGGGAACAGCGCGTGCGACCACTCGGCGAACCAGGGCCGGCGGACCGGCGGGGCCTGGCGGCGCAGGCGGTACCAGAAGAAATGGCCGTAGTAGATCAGGCCCGTGGCGGCAGTCGCCACCACCAGGATCAACTCCAGGTCCCAGATCATGGTCGGGCCGAACCCGGATTTCCACGGCGGGACTGGTCGGGGTGAGAGGATTCGAACCTCCGACCCCCGCAACCCCATTGCGGTGCGCTACCAGACTGCGCCACACCCCGTCCCGTATCCGAACGCCGCGGGACCCTTCTCCCGCCCAACCTTTTCGTCACCCCTACTCCTTGAGCATCTCGGCGACTTTCTCAAGCTCCGCCACGGCCTGCCGTATGGCCTGGGTCTGCGCCGTGTCCTGCGGAACCGGAGACCGCCCCTGGAGTTTCTGCCGGGCCCCCTCCAGGGTGTATCCTTCCTGCATCAAGGCCTGAATCTCTCGAATCAGGTAGACGTCTTCACGTTGATAGTACCGCCGCCCGCGCCGGCGTTTCGGACTCAGTGCCGGAATCTCCTTTTCCCAGTACCGCAATACATGATCCTTAACCTGGCATAAATTGCTGACTTCTCCTATCGTGAAATACCGCTTGTTTGGCAGGACGGCCTGACCCTCTCTTCCATTCTCATTCATGGCCTTCCATCTTCTTGCGCAATTTCTGCCCCGGGCGGAAAGTCACCACCCGCCGAGGAACGATGACCGTCTCTTCGCCGTTGCGCGGGTTGCGGCCGGGCCTCGCCGCCTTGTCGCGCAGGATGAAATTGCCGAAGCCCCACAAGCGGACGTCCTCGCCCGCGCAGAGTGCTGCGCTGATCTCGTTCAATAAGGCATCCACCAACTCGCGGGACTCCGCCCGGTTGAGGCCAATCTGATCGACCAGACGGGCTGCCAGGTCGGTTTTGGTCAGGGTTTTGCCCATTGCCGAGTCTCTGCTCCCCACAGTTCTGCCAGCTGCGCGATCACCTGTTCGAGGTATCCGTCAACTTCCTCGTCCTTTAATGTACCTGAGAAACTTTGGAATATCAAACGCAATGCGAAACTTTTACGCTCCGGTTCCAGACCTTCGCCGCGATACACATCGAACACGGACACTTCCCGCAGCGGCTCGATGTCGAGCGAACGCACGCAATCTTCCACCGCGGAGGCGGGGGTGCTTTCGGCCACCACCACGTTCAGGTCGCGCATGACCATCGGGTACTCCGGCCAGGCCGAGAAGTGCGGCACCGGGAATTCGCTCCAGGCTTCCAGCTCCAACTCGAACACGAACGCCGGACCCCCGAGGTCGAACTCGGAATGCAGGCCGGGGTGCAATGCGCCGAGAATTCCGATCTGCCGTCCATCCAGGCTCACGCAGGCGGTCTGCCCCGGGTGCAGCGCCGGATGCTCCGCCGACGAGAATTCCAGCGACCCGGACCAACCCTGCAGCAGGTTCTCCAGATCGCCCTTGACGTCGTAGAAATCAATCGGACGCGCGACCGCCCCCCACTGCAGCGGATGCGCCTGCCCGCAGGCCACGCCGCCGAGCACCCCGGTCTCGCGCACCTCGTCGCCGTCCCGGGCAAAAACCTTGGCCGCCTCGAACAGCCGGACGCTGGGCTGCTGCCGGTTGAGGTTGTACTGGGCGGCCCGCAGCAGGCTCGGGACCAGCGTCGAACGCATGACCGCCTGATCCTCCGAAATCGGGTTGAGCAACCGCCACGGCCTGGAGCCCGGCGCGAAGGCCTGCTCCAGCCGGTCTTCGGTAAAACTGTAAGTCACGGCTTCCGAGTAGCCGCATTCCACCAGCCGCGACTGGCAGTGCTCAAGTTGCCGGGCCCACGGCTGCGACGGAATTTCCCAACCGGCCGGCAATGGAACCGGGGCCGGTTCGATCCGGTCGTAGCCATGCACGCGCGCGATCTCCTCGACCAGGTCCTCTTCGATCTCCAGGTCGAAGCGCCAACTCGGCACGGACACTTCCCATTGCCCGGCATCCTGCTTGGCCCGGCAACCGAGCGCACGCAGGATCCGGCTCGCCTCTGCCCCGTCCACCTCGACCGCCAGACACTTGGCCAGGCGCGAAGCCCGCAGGCGGATCCGGTCCGGTCGGAACGCCGGGGCCAACCGCCCCGCATGCGCCACTTCGGACGCCCGCCCTCCCGCATATTCGAGGATGAGTTCGGTGGCCCGCTGCGTCGCGTGCAACGCGAGCCGCGGATCCACGCCGCGTTCGAAGCGCCGCGAAGATTCCGTGTGGAGTTTCAAGCGCCGGGCCCGCCCCATGACCGCCTCCGGCGCGAAGTGCGCCGACTCCAGGAGAACCCGGCTGGTCTGTTCGCCGACCGCGGAGTTGGCGCCCCCGATGATTCCGGCGACGGCGATCGGCTGCTCCCCGACCGCGATCACCAGCATGTCCGGGTCGAGCATCAGCTGCGTCTCGTCCAGCGCGCGAATCATTTCCTGCGCCTGCGCCCAGCGCACCGAAACGTCGCCGGATACCGCGTCCGCATCGAAGGCATGCAGCGGCTGGCCCAGTTCCAGCATGACGTAATTGGTGACGTCGACCAGCAGGTGGTGCGCCCGGACGCCGGAACGTTCGAGGCGGTCCAGCATCCATTGCGGCGTCTCCGCATCCGGATCGATCCCTTCGATCAAACGCAGGCTGTAGTACGGACAGGCATCGGCCTCGATCTCGCCGAGGCCCGGCTTGCCGGCCGACTTGTCGACAGAGACCTCGGGCTCGGAAGGTTCCTGCAGTTCTGCGCCGGTCAGCGCCGACACCTCGCGGGCCAGGCCGCGCATGCTCAGGCAATCGCCGCGGTTCGGCGTCAGTTCCAGTTCCAGGACCCGGTCGCGATGATCGCCCACCTCCAGCCCGGCCATGGTCAGCGACTGCGCCAATTCTTCGGCGGGCGGCAGTTCCGCCACCCACTCCGACAGCCAGTTCAGGTCACACTTCATTGCGCGCTCCCTCCGAACTGGCCCAGGAAACGGAGGTCGTTGGCAAACATGACCCGCAGGTCGCGGATTCCGTAGTACAGCATCGCCAGCCGTTCCACGCCCATGCCGAACGCGAAGCCGGTATAGCGTTCCGGGTCGATGCCGCCCTCCCTCAACACCGCCGGGTGCACCATGCCGCACCCCAGCACCTCCAGCCAGTCTCCGCCTGCACGCCGGACGTCCACTTCCGCCGACGGTTCGGTAAACGGAAAGTAGGACGCCCGGAAACGGGTCTCGATCTCGCTGTCCTCGAAAAAGTCGCGCAGGAATGCCGTGACCACGCCCTTCAGGTCGGCCATGCTGACATTCTCTTCAATGCACAGGCCCTCGACCTGGTGAAACATGGGGCTGTGAGTCGGATCCGAATCGCAACGGTACACCCGCCCGGGCGCGATGATCCGGATCGGCGGCTTGCTTTCGCTCATGGTGCGCACCTGCACCGGCGAGGTGTGCGTGCGCAGCAGGCGGCCGTCGCCGAAATAGAACGTGTCGTGCATGGCGCGTGCCGGATGCTGCGGCGGAATGTTGAGCGCCTCGAAGTTGTGATAGTCGTCCTCGATCTCCGGGCCGTAGTTGACGCCGTAGCCGAAGCGCGCGAACCAGTTGCAGATGCGTTGCAGGGTCAGGATCGTGGGATGGCGCGCGCCGGGCGAAAGGGCGCGCCCGCGCAGGGTGACATCCAATTGTTCGGCCGCGACCTGGGCCTGCACCTCGGTCTCGGCCAGCGCTTCGCCGCGTTCGGCGAGCGCCTGTTCGATGCGGGCGCGAATCGCCTGGATCTCGGCCCCGGCTTCCGGGCGCTGGTCGGCCGGAAGATCCTTGAGCCCGCGCAGGGCCACGGTGACCTGGCCTTTGCGGCCGAGGTAGGCGACTCTCAGGCGTTCCAGTTCAGCCGTGTCGGTCGCCGCCGCGATGGCGGCATCGGCGTCACTCTGAAGGGATTCGAATTGCGGCATGGCGCGAAATCGGCCGCCGCCGGTTCAAGAACTCGCGGACAACCGGGCCTTGGCCTGATCCGCCAGTTGCGCAAACGTGTCGAACTCGTTCATCGCGAGGTCCGCCAGCATCTTGCGGTCGATCTCGATCTCCGCCTGGGCCAGGCCGTGCATCAGGCGGCTGTACGACAGGCCGCACATCCGGGCCGCCGCGTTGATGCGCACGATCCACAGCCGGCGGAAGTCCTGCTTGCGCGTACGGCGGTCGCGGTACGCATACTGTCCTGCGCGGATCACCGCCTGGTTGGCGGAACGGAACGTCCGGCTGCGCGCGCCATAGTAGCCACGCGCCTGCCGCCGCACCTTGCGGTGGCGAGCATGGGTGGTGACGCCGCGTTTGACTCGGGGCATGGCCGGTCAGATGTAGGGCAACAGCCGCCGTGCCAAGGCGGCATCCGAGGATTCGAGGTGATCCGGAGAGCGCAGGGCGCGCTTGCGCTTGGTGCTCTTCTTGGTCAGGATGTGGTTGCGATGCGACTGGCGGCACTTGAACCTGCCGCTGGCCGTCTTGCGGAACCGCTTGGCCGCACCCCGGTTGGTCTTGAGTTTGGGCATGATCGTTCGGTGAGTCTGTGGCAGATTAGCGGCGGCGAGGGGCGACCACCATGACCATTTGGCGGCCTTCCATTTTCGGGTGTTGCTCGATTTCGCCGTATTCCTGGAGATCGTCCTCGATCCGGCTCAGCTTCTGCTCCCCCAGTTCGCGGTGGTGCAGTTCCCGGCCGCGGAAGCGAATCGTCACCTTGGTCTTGTCCCCGTCGCCCAGGAACCGTTTCAGGTTGCGAAGCTTGACCTGGTAGTCACCCTCTTCGGTGCCGGGCCGGAACTTGACTTCCTTGATCTGGATCTGCTTCTGCTTCTTGCGGGCCTGCTGGGCCTTCTTCTTTCGCTCGAAACAGAATTTCCCGTAATCCATGACCTTGCACACGGGGGGCTCGGTGTTGGGGGAAATCTCAACCAGATCCATGTCGGCATCGGTGGCCAGTTGCCGGGCCTCGCGAAGGCCCATGACGCCCCGGTTGATGCCGCCCTCGTCAATCAGCCGCACGCGCGGTACGCTGATGTCCTCGTTGAGGCGAATCTCTTTCTCTGCGCTGATACTCAATCCTCCATCAGATTTGATCGGCGAGCGCGAATTGTAACAGCAAACCGCTCCGCCAGTTCATCCAGCGGCACCGGCCCCAGGTCCGTGCCGTCCCGCGCTCGCACCGCGACAGCCCGGTTTTCCTGTTCCCGATCGCCCACTACCAGCAGGTACGGGACGTGCGCGAGCGTGTGCTCGCGTATTTTAAAGGAGATTTTCTCGTTTCGAAGATCGCTCTGCGCCCGCACGCCGGCTGCCTGCAACCGTGCCATGGCCTCCCGGGCATAGTCGGCCTGGGCATCGGTGATGTTCAGCACCACTGCCTGGCGGGGCGCCAGCCACAGCGGCAGGTCCCCGGCGTAGTGTTCGATCAGGATGCCGATGAACCGTTCCAGCGAGCCGAAGATGGCACGATGAATCATGACCGGCACCACCTTCTCGCTGTTCTCGTCCACGTACCGGGCACCGAGGCGGTCCGGCATGGAGAAATCCAGCTGGATCGTGCCGCACTGCCATTCGCGCCCGATGCAGTCGGTCAAGGTGAACTCGATCTTCGGCCCGTAGAACGCGCCCTCGCCCGGATGCACGGCGAATTCCAGGCCGGTCGCGGTCATCGCCTCGTCCAACGCCTTCTCGGCCCGGTCCCACAGGGCATCCTCGCCGATCCTCCGCTCCGGGCGGGTCGACAGGCCCAATATGATGTCTTCGAATCCGAAGTCCCGGTAAGTCGAACGCGTCAGTTCGATCAACTCGGCAATCTCGTCCTGCAGCTGTTCCGGTGTGCAGAAGATGTGCGCGTCGTCCTGCACGAAGCGGCGCGCCCGCATCAGCCCGTGCAGGGTGCCCGACGGCTCGTTGCGGTGCACGGTGCCGAATTCGGCCATGCGCAACGGCAGGTCCCGGTAACTCTTGAGCCCCTGGTTGAACAACTGGACATGACCCGGGCAGTTCATCGGCTTGACCGCGTACTCGCGGTTCTCGGACTCGGTGGTGAAGATCATCTCGCCGAACTTGTCCCAGTGCCCGGACCGCTCCCAAAGGCTGCGATCCAGTATCTGCGGAGTGTGCACCTCCTGGTAGCCCGTCTGGTCCAGGCGTTCGCGAATGTAACTTTCCAACTGGCGATACAGGATCCAGCCGTTGGCGTGCCAGAACACCATGCCCGGCGCTTCCTCCTGGAAATGGAACAGGTCCATCGCGCGCCCCAGCTTGCGGTGGTCGCGCTTCTGCGCTTCCTCCAGCCGGTGGAGGTAGGCCCGAAGCTGCTTGGCGTCCGGCCAGACGGTGCCGTAGATGCGCTGCAGCATCTCGTTGCGGGAGTCGCCCCGCCAGTAGGCGCCCGCCAGTTTGGTCAACTTGAACGCCCGCAGGTGGCGGGTGTTCGGGACATGCGGGCCACGACACATGTCGACGTATTCCTGGTGGTGGTACAGCGCGATTTCCTCGCCTTCCGGGATCTCGTCGACGATCTGCACCTTGTAGGTTTCGCCACGTCCCTCGAATTCTTCGCGGGCCCGCTCTCGGGTCACCACTTCGCGCAGCACGTCATAGTCCTGTGCGATCAGCTCCTGCACCTTGGCCTCGATCTTCTCAAGGTCTTCCTCGGTGAAGGATTCCTTGTGGGCGATGTCGTAGTAGAACCCGTCCTTGATCACCGGGCCGACCGCCATCTGGGCGTCTGGATACAGTTGCTTGACCGCCTGCCCCAGCATGTGTGCCAGCGAATGGCGCAGGATCTCGATGCCTTCCTCGTCGCGATTGGTGATGATGGAAACTTCGGCGTCCTCGTCCACCTCGACGCAGGCATCCACCAACCGCCCGTTGACCCGGCCGGCCAATGCCGCCTTGGCAAGGCCCGCACCGATGTCCTCGGCGATCTGCATCACCGTGACCGGCTGCTTGAACTCGCGGGTGGAACCGTCAGGAAGGGTTACGACAGGCACTGGAGGATTTATAGGTTCTCTTTTTCCCATTCCCGGTAGGTTTTGTCTTCGCCTCTCACATTCCAATTGCGAGGACCCGCGGCCTGTCGTCCGTAGATGACAGATGCGGCCGCACTAGGACTATCAAATTCATGGTCTTCGGTGAAAACACAGAATTCCTCGTATTCGCGAAGAATATCCTGTTTCTTTAAAGACTGATACAGATTGTGGTATGCCCCCTTAATGAGCTCTTTCGTTCTCGCACCTCCCATCCAATCTTTGCGGGCTTGAGAACCTTTTTGCACAATCCATTTGCCGCCAACTATCTTCGCAAAGGCCTTGATGCTCTCTTGTTGCGGAATAATTTCAAACTCAGTACAACCTGGTTCAGTATCTCTCTGGGGCGATGGCAACACAAAATTGAAGCCCATCATCAAAGGAATAAATATCTGGAGAATGGGATTTAGAACCTTTTCATCTAGGTCTTTTTGCTCATCTAGGTCTAGCTGAGGTGGTTCTGGAAACTGATCATTTTTCAATTCGATCTCTTGCTTCCGGGCTTGGCTTATCAGCTTGGATTCCACGTAGCGTCTACGGTCTGTCCCGAACCGGTAGCTTCCATCCGGGGTAATCCACAACATTTCTTCCCACCAATCGAATCTATTATTTTTATGAGTACGTATTCTCTTCTGAAGAGTATCGGTTTGACCAATGTAAATCTTTTCTTTAGCTCCATCAGCAAGAATGTAAACACCTGGCCTAGATGATTCGTCACGCTGAGAAGTTTTTGACCACCGTGGAGATCTCAAAGCACGGACCACGCAATATTCTGACTTCACTACCCATAGTCCTGCCTCCGATATATTCTCACGGCAAACTTTATAGCATTCCTCGGTATTTCCCATGTTACCGTTCCTGTATGAATCCGATACCGGGATATTTTATAAGACCCAGGTTCAACTCTGAGGTACAACACCAGTGATTTGTCTTGGACATCAGTTTTGCAGTTTTACAATCCACATGCGACAAGGATCAATGCAGACATTTGATCTTCAGTCACTTGCTCAGTGCTGACCTGTTTCTCCTGTATCGACCAACGTCGAGAAAATGTCTGTTTTGGAAAAGTCATCGCCCTTAAAGAGAAGTGGAGCATCCAGATATTTTGCCAAAGCATACGAAAAACAGTCTCCGTAATTTAGAGATGCGCCATGGCCTGTCCCTTTGCCAAAACGCTGGTATGCCTCAAATGCAATGCGCCCATGCGGGGAGAGACCTCGACAACAGTGATGCCACTTTTCAGAAGGAACGAATCCAAAGCCAAGACTCCATCGTCACCAAAGCGAGAAAACAGAACTATACGGGTCTCAAGTAGGCTGGCAGCACTAATGTACGCAAATTCTTCCGACTCGATCAGTTTGTTGAAACCACTTCGTTCCGGTTCATCGCTCAGAATCGCGATGAGAGCAGACGCATCAATGGCGATCACTGGGGTAGCCCGTGGTCGTCGTAACCAATGATCTCGTCGGGGCTTCTGTCATCGCGCCTTGGTAGACTGGCACAGTGCAAGGCAATGCGATCAAGTTCCTCCGCCAGTCCAACGCGGCCTTTTGCCTTTTCCACTTGCACCAATTTCTCCTGGAGAGCCTCTGTGACAACCTTAGTCATAGACTCCCCAGTTAAGGTTGCGATTTTCTTTGCTAACGCATGAGTAGCAATATTTTTGATGTTTAAAGGCATCTATAAAATCCTCCTTTACTTATTATAGGAGGAAATAAAGAACCCCGATATCCGAGCTAAATGAGAGCGAGGTCCCGGTTGGCGCTTATTTAACCGAGTGAAACGGTTAAAATCGGTGGTGCAAAAGTTTCACCCATTGGGTGAACCGGGAACAACCAACCGGGAGTCTCATTATATGTCGAACTTTTCCCCTTTGGTCGCCATTGGGGGCGACCCCAAGTTAAGCCGAACCAGCGCCTGTGGCGGGGCCGTGCTGTGGCTGGAGCTGCTGCGCCGCAGCGGGGCGTTTCGGACCCTTCCGGTGCAGGTGGCCGGGGCGCAGGGCTGGCGCGACGGCCAGATGATGCTGACCGTGCTGCTGCTCAACGTGATCGGTCACGAGCGGGTCTCGGACGTGGACGCGCTGGAGGCGGACCGCAGCCTGTGCCGACTGGTGCGCGACTACGAACCGGAGCTTCTGGGGGTGATGCCGGCGGGGCTGGCGGCGCGCTTCCGCGGGGGGCGCGGGCGCACCTTCCCGTCCGCCAATGCGGTGCATGACTGGCTGCGGCGTTTCCATGATGCGGCGGCCGGTGCGGCGCGCGTGAAGGGCGCGGCGGTGGTGCCGGAGCCGGCGGCGGCCCTGCAACTGGTCGAGGCGGTCAACCGGCGGCTGGCGCGGGGCCTGATCCGGCGCCTGGGGCTGGACGAGTTGACCCTGGACCTGGATGCGACGGTGCTGGCCTCGGGCAAGCGCGAGGCGCAGCCGACCTACCGCAGTTCGACCGGCGAGGTTCCGGGCGAGCGGGGCTACCAGCCGCTGTCGATGTTCTGCCCGGAGTTGGGCATGGTGCTGGCGAGCCAGTTCCGCGACGGCAACGTGCCGGCCTCGGTGGGCAACCTGGAGATGCTCCAGCGGGTGCTGTCGGGGCTGCCGCCGGAGGTGCGGCGGGTGTGGCTGCGTTCGGACGGGGCGGGTTGCCAGAACCGGCTGATCCGCTTCTGCAACGTGCCGGCTTCGCGCCCGGCGGCATTGCGCCGCTTCGGCGTGATCGGCTTCGTGGTCGGCGCGCCGCAGAGAGAAGAACTACGCGAGGCCGTGGGGGCGACGCCGGAGCAGTGGTGGGAGCCGGTGCGGGCCTCGGAGCCGGAACTGGAATGCGCCGACCTGGATTATGTCTCGCCGTGGGGCGCGCGGCAGTCCCGGGGGCAGCTGCTGCGCCATGTCGGCACCCGGCGTGTCTTGCCGGGCGTGTTGGGGGTGAACCCGGACGAGACGCCGGCGAGGTCCGGGCGTCCGGCGTACCGCTACCGGGTCTATCTGACCAACCTGCCGTATCCGGGGCGCTCCGGGGAGGGGGCGGGCCTGGGGATGACCGCCTCGGAGGTGGTGCGCTTCGCGCACGAGCGCTGCGGGCATGGCGAAGAGGTGCACGCCGTGCTCAAGCAGGACCTGGCCGGCGGCATGATGCCGTCGGGGAAGTTCGGGGCGAACGCCGCCTGGTGGCAGCTGGCGGTGCTGTCGGCCAACGTCAACGCGCTGCTGCGGCATGCCGCGTTCGGACGCGACTGGCTGTGGACCCGGATGAAGCAGGTGCGCCTGTGCTGGGTCCACCTGGTGGCCAAGGTGGTGCGGCATGCCCGCAACCGGCGGCTGGTGTTCCAGACGGCTCATGTGCAGCGGGTCCGGCAGGCGCTGGACCGAATGGCCGGGTTCCTGGCCTACGACACTTCGTGACGACCGGTTCGGCTGCGACCCTGGCACGGGCCGCCTGAGCGGCGAGCGGAGCCCTGCGCGACAGGGCGCCGAAGCGTCAAAAATCATCCTCAGCCCCCAGCGGTTGGACACAAAACCCGACCACATCACCCTCTTCGGCTCGAAAATCTCTTGGTGGGCAACCCCAAACGGAAAAAATCCCCCAAAATCGCCCTAGCTCGGAGATCGGGGAAGAAGAATTCAATGCCTAAAAAGGGGACTATATAGATAAACTTGACAGACGCGACGGGAATCGAGTTAGGATCAGGGCATATCCGCTACAGGGAAAACACATGGAAATGACTGATACTACTGTTCAATCTCGCGTTCAAGTTGCTGAAAAAATCCCCGGATCTCGACCCGCCATCTACTGAAGCCGCTTCAAACGCGCCCGCACTCCCTGGATAATCGAGTCGGCCAGCGCCTCCGGAAAATCCTCTGGCAAGGAACCCAGCGCTTCACCGATTGCGTGTTCGGCTGATCCCGCTACTTCAGCGCAGACCTCTTCAACGACCGTACCTTTCACGCCACTGCTTTCTGCCGTTTGCACGAAATGGCGCGGCAGGATCGTGTCCATGACGTAGTGCCGATTGTCGCCGACCGCGAGTGCGAATTTGTACTGGTTCTTTCTGATCTTTCCCGCATACACGGCGGGCTGCGTCGACATCACGTCATAAAAAGGAGTTAGGCTGAACCGGGATCCGGGTCCCAAGAAAACGGAGAAGTTCTTGGCGTGCCCGTCAGTCGCACCGAGTAGCCAGAACACGATCTGAGACTTCAGGAACAGCCGCCGGTCCACCGATGGCGTGTCGCTGCCTTGCAGCAAGTTGAGAAGATCGGACATTCCGGGGCCGCCGTCGGCATCGTATTTCAGAGACGACGGCACCGAAAGCGCCTGGCAACAGTCTTCCTGAGGCAACCGCAACAATCGCTCTTCCTGGTCCCAGCGCCGATCAAAACGCTCGATCACCAGCACGCGGATATCGTCGAAGTCCGTGATTGCCGTGCGCGCGGTGGGCAACCCGAAAGCGGAAGTTAGCTTCAGGCACAGATGCTCGTTTTCCACGCTCTGGGTGAGATCAATCCCGTTCGGCAATACGCCAATCTGCGGTTTCATGATGTGGGTCGTCGCGGTCGTGCCGTGCGGGAGGTGCCACTCCCCTCCCCAGTGGAGGAAAGCGGTTTTCTCCTGCATGCCTGCAATCGAGATCCGGAAGGCTTCCGTCTCGTCGATGCCCAGCGGAGTCATGGCAAGGCTGCGGATTCTTTCGGCAACCTCGCCATCAGGAATCTGTCGCCCTTCCACCGCATCCACCGGGTCGGGCGCATACCCTTGAGGCAGGAACTGCAAGGCCCCCACGCAATCCCTTCCGATCTTCGACAGGAGATCGTAAACGCTATGGCTCTCGGCCCTGACCCGCTCCGCGACCCGGCGGCGAACTGCTTCATCATCCGGAAGCAGATTGTCCAGAACCGTGATGACGGCATCACCCGAATAGCGCTCCTCGCGCAGCGGCAGCGAGAGTGAAACCGGCAAGGCGCCCTCCCAACTCAGCCAACTCTCGTCATACCGGAACTCTACTGCTCCACCCGCCGACCGATGCAACCGGCCGACAAGACGGCCATTGAGGTAGACGTCGAGAGGAATATGGGTTCGCCGACGCGCCATCAGAACAGTTCCTCGATGCTCTTGGGAGCCTTGGAGCGGTCCCGGATCACCACCTCAAGATCGAGCGCGGCCATGACGTCGACCAGCGTACGCAAGCGCGTCCCGGGTTCTCCGCTCTCCAGCGTCGATATCGTCGCCTGGCGCAGGCCCGCTTTTGATCCGAGGTCGCTTTGACTCCACCCCAAGGCACGACGATGGCGACGCACCGCCACGCCGACCTGTTTCGCAGTTCGGGCGATTTGATTCATTGTCAACTCCGGTTCCAATGACATGAAAACACGCTATTGCGTATAATCATATTGTATACGGAATAGAGTATCTATTGCTTCTGGAGAGCCACCCATGACAGTCTAGCCATCCTCGACCGCACCCCAAAACAATCCCGGCCTGTCCACCAAACGAAATGCTCACCCTGAAAAACTTGTAGGGCTATTCAATGGCTAAAGGGCTTTTAGTCCGAGGTGTTCTTCAATCGGGACAAAGTCCCGGTCAGAGTGAAGCAAGACATGGCCATTTTCTATACAAAAGGTCGCGATTAGCACGTCAATGGTTTTCCGTACGGTAATACCTTTGCCACGAAGTGTCCGGTAATTAGCAGCACTGGCCAAAGCAATACCGCGGCCCAGCATAGGCTCAAACAATAGGGTATCCAGCACCATACGCGCCCTGCGAACGTCGCGGTCAGCGTGGAAACCTTGCAGAACCTCCGCCAGAATAAGGTCGCCCACCATAACCGGTTCCAGGCCGAGGATTCCGTCAAGCAGCGCGGTTTCTCGGGTCTCGGTGCCGTTGAAGTAATCAATCCAGACGGAGGAGTCGACGACAATCACCGGTCACGCCGCATTTCGTCAAGCGAATCCTCCCAGCGCAACTTCCCGCGCAATTTCCGGATTCGTCCCTGTAATCGGGTTTGCACAAGCAGGCGCAATCCTTCCTCCACAGTAGCTTTCTTGGTCTCGAATCCTCCCGCCTTCATGGCCTCTGCCATCAAACTATCATTGATCTCGATATTGGTGCGCATGACAACTCCAGATGTGTATAATTACAGATATTATACACATCAGTCTCATCCCTTAGTTGCACGATCGCCCCTCGACCCGCGAGTTGTCTGAGTAAAAGGCAGTCTCTTACTGATCCGGACCCGAACGACCGGGAGTGCTAACGGCCTGAGCAGGCGCGGCCGCTTCTCGCAAACTCTCCGAAGCGTCGAATGTCCACGATGCCGAAAATCTTCTTCGCAAGAGTCCGTAGACGTTTCATCATGAATCCTCTCCGAGCCCGGCAAGATCCTCAAGCCTCAACCGGTAGCGTATCACGTTGCCCTCATGCAGTCCGTGAAACTCACGGCCGAGTCGGTGATTGGCATGAAACAATAATTAGGATATTTGAAATTATTATATGAATGATATACAACGGATTATTCAATTTATCAATATATCATTTCACTATTTTTGAAATGATTATGAAGAGATTCCATCTGTCGAAGAATCAACAAGCCAAGGCACGGAATACGGATCCTTTCCCATCGGCAAAAGGCAGGCCGAGACCTCCCGACGGCGACTTCAGGACCCTCAGGCCAGGGTGCTCCTGATTGGGTCAAAGCCCCGGTCCGAATGAAGCAGGACAGGCTCGTTCTTCATGCGGAGAGTCTCTATCCTTCTGGAAAGCTGCCCGCAATGGGCGTAACCTGAAGCACTTCACAACAGGAAGGCATGTATCATATTGTATAATTAAATAAACATTCAATTGTTTTTTGATTATAATATAAGACAATATGAAGACCTTAGCGACACGTGCACTGCCTGGTGCGGCGAAGCGTGCCCTCGCCAAGCTCGGCGAGGACATCGTGGTGGCGCGGAAGAAGCGCCGCATCTCCACGGTCTCGATGGCGGAACGGGCATTCATTAGCCGTGCCACCCTCCACAAGGTGGAGCGCGGCGACCCTTCGGTCTCGATGGGGGCCTATGCGACCGTGTTGGCGATCCTCGGGCTTGCCGAAGGTCTCGGCCAAGTGGCTGACCGACGCGACGATTCCCTCGGACTGGACCTTGAAGAACACCGGCTGCCCAAGAAAATACGGCCCCGCAAGCAAACCCGGGCACCATCATGACCGACACCCTTGAAGTCTTCATCGACGACAATGGAGTGGCCTGTCTTGTCGGACGGTTCCATTACCTTGCCAAGCGGCGTGGCCCAAGCTCGGTTTTCGAATACGCCCATGAATGGCTCAATCGTCCTCAGGCCTTTGCGCTCGACCCCGCGAACCTGCCGCTCGGACAGCAACCGTTTTATACCTCGTCGAGCAAGTCAGCACTGCCCGGTGCATTGCGCGATGCCGCAC
This sequence comes from uncultured candidatus Poriferisulfidus sp., assembly GCA_965204575.1. Lineage (GTDB taxonomy): Bacteria > Pseudomonadota > Gammaproteobacteria > Poriferisulfidales > Poriferisulfidaceae > Poriferisulfidus. Next base: position 1,062,711 of record OZ241993.1, on the reverse strand, counting down.
CGGACCGATGGGGTCGGCAACTGGCCAGGCGGGCTTTTCGCAAAACCGGCGAAAAGCGCACCTTGTCCGAGGTGGATTACCTTCTCTCCATTGACGACCGAACGAGAATCGGCGCACTCCAGTTCCGCCGAAAAGGCGAAGAAGGTCTCGAACCCGGCACCCGCCCCCGCCGCGTGCCTCCCTTGATTCGGCTGCCGGAACTGATCAATGCTGCCGATGCCGTAGGATCAGGCACCGAAACTGCCGAAGACCTGAAGATCCTTCTGAACGAAGGTTCCCCTCTCGGCGGCGCCCGGCCAAAATCCGCCGTCATAGATGATGACGGCCGCCTCGCCATCGCCAAGTTTCCGACACAGGATGACGACCGAAGTATTCCCCATGGCGAGGTGCTGGCCATGACATTGGCCGCCGCCGCCGGCATCAACACTGCAGAAGCCACACTGTTGGACGTGGCGGGCCGACCGGTATCCCTGATGACACGATTCGACCGGGATGGCGAGCGGCGGATCCCGTTCATCTCGGCGATGACCCTCCTGGGGCTCGAGGATGGCGACGAAGCGGCGTACACGGATATCGCGGAAGCCATCAGGATGCACTCAAGCGCCCCGACGGAAGACCTGCACGAACTGTGGCGACGGGTCGTATTCAATGTGATGGCAGGCAACCTGGACGACCACCTCCGCAATCACGGGTTCCTGTACGACCATGACAACCAATGGCGTCTTTCACCGGCCTATGACCTGAACCCGGTGCCCCTGGCCGAGAAAGCGCGAGAATTGACGACCTGGATCTCGGAAGAAGGCCCAGAGGCTAATCTGGATCTCGCCCGCACCGCTGCACCCTACTTCGCATTGAGCGCGCACCGAGCCGAAGCCATCATCGACGAAGTTGCCACTGCGGTTGCCGGCTGGAAAGAAATCGCACGACAACTCGACATGAGTGCGGCAGATCTCGCGGCCTATGCGACAGCGTTTGAATGCCCAGCATAGGCCCCCAATCAATTAGATCACGCCGGGCGGCCTTGCCGGAATTTGTCGAGATTGCCTTCCCAACCTCTGCATCACCGTGACCGGCTGTGCAAACTCGCGGGTCGAGCCGTCAGAAAGGGTGACGGCAGGCACTGAACAATTGCGTAGCTAAAAAGGCGCGAAAAGTATAGCGTATGGGCAAACAACTTGATCAGGCATCTCTGCCAGCCTGTTTGCGGTCAAGATACTCATGCACGTAATCAGCGTGTCCTTCGCGTACCAGCCTGCTGGCGGTATGCCCCCCGAACCCGGTGATTGGTTCCGAACGAAACCATGCGTAAGATGCAAGCGGTGAGCCAGTGAACTGCTCGACGCGATCGAGAATCTCCAGCATTTCCTGCAATCGGGTTTGTGTTTTCTCTGCCCGTCGCCTCTCGGCGTGGGAAAAAGCACTCCGAGTGAGACCCAAGGTGTTTGCAATATCGGACTGGGTCGTGAAAAGCACATCCGAAATCAATTTCGGAGAGAAGATTCCCTCTTCAACGTAGTCTTGAATATTCATATCGAATGAACCTCATTTATCATTTATGAAAATCCGAGATGACAGCGTTCTATTCGCATCCAGGTTATTATAGTATATAATCCGGTAACGTTACCGGATTATATACATGCCCAAGCGATCGACAAGTACAAAATCGAAGGTGCGGGTCGCCCGACATCGCGCCAAAGCAACCGCCCAAGGGGCGCGACGCATTGAAGTCACCGTACCTACGCGCGACGCATGGGCCATCAAGGCTGTTGCCAGCATCCTCCGGGAGGGAGGGAAAAACGCCAAAAAAGTACGTAAGGCCATCACGTCTATGACACCCGTAAGATCGGCACGAACTGGTGTGGAATTGGTCGATTTCTTTCGCTCATCCCCATTTGTGGGCGAAGACATCGTGATTGAGCGTGACCGTTCCACAGGCCGCCAGATTGATCTCGAATAATGCCCTACCTGATCGACACCAATGTGCTCAGCGAAACGCTCAAGCCTCGGCCTGAGCCTAAAGTGACAGCTTGGTTTGCAGAACAGAATCCCGAAAACCTATTCCTCTCCTCAATCAGTCTTGGTGAGTTGGCGCGAGGCGCAAGCCGTGTGAAAGAGCCAGCAAAAAGAGACCTCCTCATGCGCTGGGTTGAAGATGACTTGGTCTCTCAATTTCAAGACCGAATTCTTCCTTTCGACCAAGATGCCGCAATCCTCTGGGGAAGAATCATGGGAGATGGAGACAACACAGGCCGCCAAAAGCCAATGGCTGACGCGCAGATTGCCGCTGTAGCAAAGCGACACGGATTAACTCTCGTCACGCGCAACACTAAAGATTTTAGAGGGATGGATGTGGCGCTCGTCAATCCGTGGTCTTCGCTATCGAACAACCTTTAAGCTGCGGCGGCCTAGTGCCGTGACTGTCGTTGCTTAATGTTTCGGGTGTAATCACAGAAAGGCCAATTCGAACAGCCAAAGAAAGGGCCATACTGGCTGACTCTTTTTATCAGCCAGCCATCACATCTGGGACAGCCCTCTACATCTTGGCCACAGTCCTCGCAGCGAAAAGCAGTGTCTTTTTTGACCAACAACCCTGTTTTGCACTTGGGACAAACGGGCTGTCGATACTTGCAATAAGGCCAATTCGAGCAGCCGTAAAAAATTTTTCCATTCCGAGCATTTTCGCGTCGTTCCAAGCGCCCCTCGGTGCACCTCGGGCAAGAAACGTCATTTTCTGGTGCTCGTCCGAAAACGGCAACATCGTATTCCCCATCAATCAACTCTTGGACAAAGGAAGAAGGCGGACCATCATCTGCGAGCAGATAGACACGTCGTCTGGCACGTGTGACAGCGACATAGAATAAGCGGCGCTCCTCAGCATTCGGGTGCTTTTCCGGCTCAGCAAGAACTAAGTCGAGAAGTGGGTCATCACTGATCTCGGACGGAAACCCGTATTTTCCGGAACACAGACCGAGCACCACGACATAGTCGGCCTCCAGTCCTTTTGAACGATGCACGGTCATGTAGGAGAGTTGCAACCCAGAGTATTGTCCGCCTAACTCAGACATATTTTCCGGCTGCATATGCCGGTAGCGACCCAACAACAGAACAGTCGATCCTCCGTCATGACGAGCCGCGTCAGCGGCAATCTCATCAAGCGTTTCTCTGAGCAGAGAGCGCTCTTTCTCAGGAAGGCCGATATACACACTGGTCCCGGCTGCTTGGAGTACTGAATGGGTCTCCTTGTGTATCTGTGCAGGATTGCGAAGAATGAAGTCAGTCGCAACTTTAGAGATTCGATCGGCACAGCGAAAAGTTGTTTCCAAATCAATACGCTCACTGTGCCCGAAATGATCTTCGAACTCGCGCATAACGGCAATGTCTGATCCACCGAACCGGTATATTGATTGCCAGTCATCGCCAACGGCAAACAACTGGGTCGTCGGAGACTGATCGAGCAATGCCTTCAGCAATCTAGCTCTCCCAGGGGAGATGTCTTGAAACTCATCGACGAGGATATAGCCGAAAGGGCTACGGTAGCGTCCCGTCTCTACATGCTCCGTTGCTTGATTGATCATGTCATGAAAATCTATCTGTCCTTGCTGGGAAAGGGTATCTTGGTAGCGCTGGAAAATCGGCTTGAAAACGGCTAGAAACGCTTCTGCCCTCAGCCTGTCCCTGACACCCGTAGCCCGTCGAGCTACCTCCTGAAATGACAATCGAGCCCCTTTGTAGTGTTGTAGAAAAGTCGCCACAAAATGTGTGAACGGATCAACCCGACCCTGTTCATTCAAAATAGAGAAGATGTCTGCAGAAGGAATTGGAGAAAAGGTCACGCCGTGAGCCGCTAATTTCTCAGCCAAGTTCTCGGTTAATTTCCCCGCATCATGCTCGTGGCTGAATGTCTCAACGAGAATAGTGCCGAATCTGTCGTGACATTGCCGCTTCCACTTCATGGACCGGAGGTATTCTGTCTTATCGACGAACGGAGCAGGATCTCCCGATGCATTGAGCCCGAAATGCTCAATGTAGACTCCTGCTTCCGGGAGATAAAAATCGGGTTGATATTGCCGCCTGTCCAGTGTCGCGGTCTTGTGTTCATAAATTGCTTCGTACTCGTAGGAAACACCATTGAGGTAGAGAAAATTCGCAATCTCGCATTCTTGGTAACTCTTGACCTTCTCACCTTTCAGTGACCGGATGTCATGCTTGCGGACATAGTCCCAATACTCGCCCATACTTTGGCATTCATGTTCGCTTTTGTAGGGTGCGAAGTAAGTTTGGAACCATTTCAGCAAAATTTTTGTGAATGCGTGTTCCGTGAGCAAGTTATCAATGATGGATTTCAGCAGATCGGACAACGCCCTGCTGTCTTCAGCCACTTTGGCCAACGTTGGGAGTTGGCCTTCTGCTTGACCAATAATCGACATACCCAAACTATGAAAGGTTCGAACTGTAAGACTTTGCGCTGTTTTATCGCCAAGCCGCTTTTGGATCCGCTCTTCCATCTCTTTCCGCGCATCTCTCGCAAAAGCCAGCAGCAACAATTCAGACGGGCGCCGATAGTCCCTCCAGACAAGCCAGCCGGCCTTGCCCACAATCACCGAGGTCTTTCCACTTCCTGCCGCAGCGACAACCAGATTGCGGTTTTCGTCGATGACAACCGCTCTACGTTGTTCATCGGTTAGCGGCCGCGCCTCCACTTGATCGAAAAATTCGCGCGAACCATTCAGTTGATTTGCAATATAGATTTTGTTTGCCTTTATGCGGCAACCATCAGGATCCTTCAAATACTCCCGGACCATTTTCAGCATCTTAATTTCCGGGCTGCTGGACAACGCATCCGGCCACCGGGAAGCAAATCGGCCAGCCACTGCCTCCGCATCGCGCTCAAGGTTACAGCCGGCACCATGAGAGATATACCTTGGCGGGTTGCTGAAGTGCGCCAAATGGTCGTGAACGGAGCGCAGAGATTCGATCTGCGTCGCGAAAAGCTTATGCCACCAATCGACTCTGGAAGCTTCTAGTGTTTTTGCTAGTTCCTCGGCATTGTGTCGCGACAATCCCGAAACAGCCGCTTTCCCGGAAGCATGTCGAATCCGAACGCTTCCCCATCGCCACAAGGTTTTTACTTCACTCGCTTCGATTTTCCCGATGGGGATTTCCTTGAGTCGTACCGTGAACGCCAACCTCAAGACGTTCGGGCTCAAAAGAGCGGCTTTGGCATCTTTTGGGCAAATGACCGCAAACAGGAATGAAGCAAACCCGGTTCGCTTATATGTAGGGCAAGATTCAACTTTTGGATTATTCATAAACGACTTGCGCGTTACATCTAGCGTCCTTTACACAAGAATCCGAGAACACAATCAAGCTTAAAATTTTGGCTGTTGAGGCACCTCCCTTGCCTCAACTTATGATGGACTCAATTCCTGCCACGCCCCAGAAATAACTCCGTTACCGTCCCTTCGGCCACCTCGCTGGCCTGGGCCAGAGTCTCCGAGAATGTCGGATGCGGATGGATCGTCCCGGCAATGTCTCCCGCTTCGCAACCGGTCTCGATCGCCAGGGCCGCCTCCGCGATCAACTCCCCGGCATGCACGCCCACCACGGCCGCCCCGATGAGGCGTTTCGTCTCCGAATCGAATAGCAGCTTGGTCATGCCCTCGACGCGCGAAGTTCCGACTGCCCGTCCGCTTGCCGCCCACGGGAAGATGCCGCGCTCATAAGCAATGCCCTGAGCCTTGGCCTCGCGTTCGGTCAGTCCCACCCAGGCGACTTCCGGGTCGGTGTAGGCCACCGAGGGAACCACCCTCGCCTCGTAGGCGGATTTCATGCCGGCCGCGACTTCCGCCGCCAACCGGCCCTGGTAGGAGGCCCGATGCGCCAGCATCGGCGCGCCCGTCACGTCGCCGATGGCGAAGATGTGGGGGATGTTGGTCCGCTGCTGGTGGTTGACCGGAATCGTGCCGGATTCCCCAACCGCGACCCCGGCGCTCTCCAGACCCAAGTCTTCGCTGTTCGCCGCTCGTCCCACCGCGACCAGCACCGCATTGAACGACTCTTCCCACTGGCGGTCCGCATTCTTGAGTTGTACCGAAATACCATCATCCTTTGCTTCGGCTTTCTCCACCTGGGTCCCCGTATGCAGCGCAGCAAACCGTTCCTTGTTGCGCTTGAGATACGCCCGCACCACGTCCTTGTCGGCCTCGCCCATTATCTGTTCCAGCGCTTCCACCACGGTCACCTGCGACCCCAGGGCGCGGAACACCGTGGCAAGTTCCAGACCCAGGACACCGCCCCCCACCACCAGCAGCCGCTCCGGGATCTCCGTCAAGTCCAATGCGGACGTGGAGTCCAAGACCCGGGGATCATCTGGAAACAACCCAAGCTTGATCGGCCGTGATCCCGTGGCGATGATCGCTTGCGAAAAGCGGGCTTCTTCGGTTCCTTCGTCAGTCTCGACCGCCAACGTATGCGCGGAAATGAACTTCCCTCGGCCAGTCACCACCTCGACCTCGCGCCGCTTGGCAAGCGCACCGAGGCCGTCGGCCAGTTGCGATACGCCCTTCTCCTTCCAGGCACGCAACGCATCCAGGTCGATCCGCGGCGGGTCGAACACCACCCCCCGGTCCCGCCATTCGGCCGCATCCTCGATCAGGCCGGCCGCGTGCAGCAAAGTCTTGGACGGGATGCAACCGACGTTCAGGCATACGCCACCGAGCCGCGGGAAACGTTCCACCAGCATCACCTTCATGCCCAGGTCCGCCGCGCGGAACGCGGCGCTGTAGCCACCGGGGCCACCGCCAATCACCACTAGGTCAATCGTCTTCACGGATTACCCCTCTCCCCAGTCCAACTCGTCGGGATTCTCCAGCAATGCGGCCAGAGCCATCACGAACCGGGCTCCTTCTACGCCGTCGATGACGCGGTGGTCGTAGGACAGCGACAGCGGCATCATCAGCCGGGACCCGACCTTGTCTTCAATACAGGCGGGCTCGCGCACCGCGCGCGAGATGCCCAGCACCGCCACCTGGGGCAGGTTGATGACAGGGGTGAAATGCCCACCCCCGATGCCGCCGAGGTTGGACAAGGTGAAGCCGCCGCCCTGCATGTCCTCGGCGGTCAGCTGCTGGTCCCGGGCGCGTTCGGCCAAGGCCGCAACCTCTCCAGAGAGGACGGAAATCGATTTCTGGTCGGCATCGCGAATCACCGGGACAACCAAACCCTCGTCGGTGTTCGCCGCGAACCCGATGTGAACGTACTCGCGGACGATCAGGTCTCGCCCGTCTTCGCTCAGCGAGGCATTGACGCGGGGAAACTGCTTCAGCACCTGGGCGCAAGCCTGAAGCACGCAGGCGGTCAGCGTCAGGGACTCGAACCCTTTCTGCCCGCGCAATTCCTTCCGCCGTTTATCCAGTTCCGTGATGTCCGCCTTGTGGTGCTGGGCCACGTGGGGGGCCAGTTGCCAATTGCGCTGAAGGTTGGCACCAGAACGCCGTTGGATACGGGTCAGCGGCTCGGTCCGGGTCGGGCCGAATCGTTCGGCGTCCACCGGCGGCCCGGACGGACGGACGGCTGCCGTCGGCTCTTGTTGCCGCGTCAGGATCGCCTTGACGTAGAGCTGGACATCCTCGTGCGTAACCCGGCCTTTGCGGCCGCTGCCAGAGACCTGCTCCAGATCCACGCCGAGTTCACGCGCGAAACGGCGTACGGCAGGCCCGGCGTGGGGCAAGGTGCCAAGGCGGCGAGGCTCCGGGGCAATCGGCGGCGGGGCCGGACTGGCAACGGGTTCAGCTGGCTTCGTGGCAACCGGCTTCGAAGACGGTGCGGATTCGGCCTCGGGTGCTTCCGGCTCCGGTTCGGAGTCATCCGGACGGTCGGTCAGGGTCACGACCAGTGCATCCACCGCCAACATATCCCCGACTTTGACGTGTACGGCCTCCACCACACCGTCGAATGGCGACGGCAGGTCCATCGCGGCCTTGTCCGATTCCAGGGTAATCAGCGGCTCGTCTACGGAAATCGACTGCCCGGCCTGTACGAAGACCTCGATCACCTCCGCTTCCTCGACATCCCCCATGTCGGGGACCCGGACTTCCTGGCTCATGAGGCGAACGGCTCCGGCCGATCGGGGTCCACCGCGCATTCGGCCACGATCTTCTGCGCCGTCGCCGGATCGATCTGCCCCGAAGCCTCCAATGCCCGCGCCGCGACGTGCAGGATATGGTCGGCATTGACCTCGAAGAACTCGCGCAACTTCTCGCGCGTGTCGCTGCGCCCGAAACCGTCGGTGCCCAACACCCGGTAGTCGCGCCCGGCAGGCAGGCACGAGCGGATCTGTTCGGCGTGCATGCGCACGTAATCGCTGGCCGCGATGATCGGGCCGGGATGCTCGGCCAGGCATTGCTCAACCCAGGGGATTTTCGGACTTTCGGGGTGCAGGCGGTTGTGCCGTTCCACACGGGCGCCGTCGCGCGCCAAAAGCACGAAGCTGGTCACGCTCCACACGTCCGATTCCACGCCATGGGCGCGCAGGCGCTCGGCAGCCGCCAGGGCTTCGCCCAGGATGGCGCCGGAACCCAGCAACTGCACCCGGGGCGCATCCGCGTCCTGCGCCTCCGCGATCAGGTGCAGGCCCGCCAGGATTCCCTCCTGCGCAGACTCGGGCATGGGGGGATGGGCGTAGTTTTCGTTTTCGACCGTCAGATAGTAGAAGCGATTCTCCCGCTGTTCACACATGCGTCGCAGGCCGTCTTCGACGATCACCGCTACCTCGTAGGCGTAGGCTACGTCGTACGGGTAGCAGTTCGGAATGCCAGCGGCCGCAAGGTGGCTGTGGCCATCCTGATGCTGCAGCCCCTCTCCGGGCAGCGTGGTGCGTCCGGCAGTGCCGCCAATCAGGAAGCCGCGTGCCTGCAGATCGCCCGCCGACCAGATCAGGTCCCCCACGCGCTGGAAACCGAACATCGAATAGAAGATGTAGAACGGGATCATCTGCAGGCCGTGCGTGCTGTAGGAGATGCCGGCCGCCACGAACGAACTCATCGCACCCGCCTCGTTGATGCCCTCCTCCAGCACCTGCCCGGTCTTCTCCTCGCGGTAGTAAGCCAGCTTGCCGGCGTCCTCCGGCTCGTACAACTGCCCGAATGGCGCGTAGATGCCGAGTTGGCGGAACATGCCTTCCATGCCGAAGGTCCGGGATTCGTCCGGCACGATCGGCACCACCCGCGGGCCCAGTTCCGGGTCCCGAAGCAGGCTGGCCAGCACCCGGACCAGCGCCATGGTGGTGGAGATCTCGTGATCGTCCGTACCCGCGTGCATCTTGTCGAAAATTCCGTCCGGGATGCGCAGCGGAGGCGCGGTGTCGCGCCGCACCGGGAGGTAGCCGCCCAAGGCCTTGCGCCGGGCCTTCAGGTAGCGGATTTCCGGGCTGTCCTCGGCGGGGCGGTAGAACGGAATCCGGTCCTTGATCTCGTCGTCGCTGATCGGAATCTTGAAGCGGTCGCGAAATGCCTTCAGATCGTCGGCGTCCAGTTTTTTCTGCTGGTGCGTGATGTTCAGCCCCTGCCCGGCCGCCCCCATCCCGTATCCCTTGATCGTCTTGGCCAGGATGACCGTCGGCTGGTCCTTGTGCGCGACGGCGGCACGGTAGGCGGTATACACCTTGTGCGGATCGTGCCCGCCGCGGTTCAGGCGCCACAGGTCCTGGTTGGCCATGTTGGCGACCATCGCCTCAAGTTCCGGGTACTTGCCGAAGAAATGCTCGCGAATGTACGCGCCGTCCCGCGCGCTGTAGGTCTGAAAATCCCCGTCCACGCACTCTTCCATCCGCTTGAGCAGGATGCCTTGGGTGTCGCGGGCGAAGAGCGGGTCCCAGTAGGAACCCCAGATCAGCTTGATGACGTTCCAGCCGGCCCCCCGGAACACGCCTTCGAGTTCCTGGATGATCTTGCCGTTCCCGCGCACCGGACCGTCCAGGCGCTGCAGGTTGCAGTTGACCACGAAGACCAGGTTGTCGAGCCATTCGCGCCCGGCCACCGAAAGCGCACCCAGCGATTCCGGCTCGTCCATTTCGCCGTCGCCGACGAACACCCAGACCTTGCGATCACCCGCATCCAACAGGCCGCGGTTATCCAGATACTTCATGAAGCGTGCCTGGTAGATTCCCTGGATCGGGCCCAGACCCATGGAGACGGTCGGGAACTGCCAGAAATCCGGCATCAGGTACGGGTGGGGATACGAGGACAGGCCGCCACCTTCGGCCTCGCGGCGAAAACGGTGCAAGTGTTCCTTGTCGAGCCGGCCTTCCAGGTAGGCGCGGGCATAGACACCGGGCGCCGAGTGGCCTTGGAAGAACACCAGGTCCCCGTCGTGCTCCTCGCTGGGGGCGCGCCAGAAGTAGTTGAAGCCGATGTCGTACAGGGTGGCCACCGACGCGAACGTGGCCACATGCCCGCCGAGCCCGGGGTGCTCCTGGTTGGCCCGTACCACCATCGCCATGGCGTTCCAGCGGATCAGCGAACGGATCCGCCATTCCAGGGCGGCATCCCCCGGGCAGCTTTCCTCCTGCGCGACGGGGATGGTGTTGAGATAGGCGGTCGTTGCGCTGTAGGGAATGGTCAGGCCGGAGCGGCGTGCCCGGTCCAGCAGGCGTTCGATCAGGTAGTGCGCGCGCGCCGGGCCCTCCTCCTTGAAGACCGAATCCAGCGCCTCCAGCCATTCCTGGGTTTCCAGCGGGTCGACATCCTGTTGCTCGGGGCGCGGCAGAGTCATGAGACCGACGAATCAGATTCCAAGTTAACCCCTATTATCGCCCACCGAATCCCGCCCGCAGGGCTTTGGGGGTCGGGAATCCCGTCATTTGCCCCACCGCCTATTCCAGAGTAATATGGGCTAACCGGATAAACAGGAAGCGTAGATTCGGATGGCTTACTCCGATCCTCTCCAGCACGGCGATCATCTACACGACGAGCAAAGCTCGGCGGACACGCGGGCGATCCCGATCAACCAGGTCGGCATCAAGGACATTCTGCACCCGATCGAGTTCGTCGACCGCAGCGGCAAGCCCCAATCCACGGTCGCACGGCTGACCATGACGGTCAACCTGCCGCCGGAGGTCAAGGGCACGCACATGTCCCGCTTCGTACATGTCCTGCAGGATCACAAGAAAGCGGTCTCGCTGGAAAACTTCAACGGGCTGCTGCGCGACATGGCGATCCGGCTCGACGCGGAGGAAGGCTTCATCGAAATGGCCTTCCCGTTCTTCATAAACAAGGCCGCCCCGGTGTCCGGCGTGCGCAGTTACCTGGACTACCAGATCCGCCTGAGCGGGCGCTTCAACCGCGGCGACACGCGCCTGACCGCCTCCATCGCGATCCCGGTCACCAGCCTGTGCCCCTGCTCCAAGAGCATCTCGGACTACGGCGCGCACAACCAACGCTCCCGCATCACGCTCAGCGTGACCCTGACGAAGCCGGTCTGGATCGAAGACCTGATCGAGATGGCCGAGAGCGAGGCATCCTGCGAACTGTACGGGCTGCTCAAGCGCCCGGACGAGAAGTACGTCACCGAGCGTGCCTACGACAACCCCAAATTCGTGGAAGACATGGTCCGCGACCTCGCCCTGCGGCTCAACGAGGACGACCGGGTCCGGGCCTACAAGGTGGAATCGGAGAACTTCGAGTCCATCCACAACCACTCGGCTTACGCCTGCATCGAAAAGGACAAGTCCCGGGACGTCATCTCGCGGCGCGACAACATCACCTACCTCGCCATGTCCCGGATGCAGTCCGGCATCACTCCGCAAGACAAGGACGACTGACCGCGGCCCGGCTTCCGGCCGGACCGCGATCCTAAAACTGGATTATTTCGCGTCGGCCGTGGCGCGGGGCACCAGCGCGTATGCGGCCAGGATCGAGCGCAACACGCTGCGGGTCAGTTCCTTGCGGACGGGTTGCTTCGATTTGTGCCGGTGCACCGTCAGCAGCGTCAGGTTTTCCTCGCGCGCCAAGAGGTGCACTTCCAGCAGGACGTCTTTTCCGTCGGCGGAATCCCCGCTCCGGTAGCGGAACACGTAGGTGCCTTGGCCGCGATCAGAGTCGACCACGTACAGCCCCGAGCGTTCCAGAGCCACGCCGACCTGGCGCCATACGCTGCTGTATTCGTCCTCCACCATCAGCACCGGAATGCCGCCGACATACTGCAGATCAAGACCGACGGTCTCCTCCACCTCCTCTTCCTCCAAGGTGGCGACGCCCTCCATCCGCGACGCGCCCAGGTATTCCATCAGGCGAATCAGCATCTCGGCTTCCCGTTCCGGATCCGGCCGCCCGGGCTTCCAGACCACCGAATTGTTGTCACCCACGCCCGCCACTTCCAACTTCTGACGCGTGATGAACACGTTGGCGTAGGCATTCGGCTCGCGCTCCATCCGCAGCCGAAACTTCTCGCGGGATGCCGCGTAATAAGGGCTGCCGCCCTCCGCTTCCAAGGCCCGGACGTCATCCGCCTTCTCGCGCCACCGCGTCTCCAGCAAACCGACCAGCGGCGCCTCCTGGGCCAGCTCGAACCCCTGGTCTTCCCAGAACGCGCGCAGGTGCGGCCACAAGGTGACCGGGTCCGAACCCACTTCCAGCCAGCGCACATTGCCCTCCCGGCGCACCTTCATTTCCAGGAAGCTCGGCAACACCGCGGCCTGGCCCCGGTCGGTCTTCTTGGCGCTGACCCCGCCGAACTCCGGGATGATCAACTGCTTGCTGGTATCCGGCAGGGACAACTGCGGCGGCACCCTGAGCGCTTCCGTCGACTGGCTGGCGCCATACTCTTCCTCGCCCCCGAACCAGTCGGATTCGAACACGTCCGCCGCCTCGCCGACCAGTTCCTCGACGGTCAAAGGCTCGTCCCCGCAACCCGCGAGCATGCCCGCCAGGCAACCCGCCCACAGCCAGCGCTTCATTCCAGCACCTCCGCCGCACGCATGGCGGCACACAGGGTCTCGTGGTGCGCTTCCGAAAGCGGGGTCAGCGGCAACCGGATGCCCTCCGGAATCAACCCCATCCGGTTCAGGCACCACTTGACCGGGATCGGGTTGGATTCGACGAACAGGTCCCGATGGAGGCGCTCCAGCTTGCCGTTGCAGGCCCGCGCCGTTTCTTCGTCTCCGTCCAGCGCCGCCTGGCACATCTCGTGCATCAGTCTGGGCGCCACATTCCCTGTCACCGTGATCACTCCCCGGCCTCCGTTGAACAGCGTTTCCATGGATGTCTCGTCGTCTCCGCTAATGATTATGAACGCATCGTCGCACAACTCGCGCAAACGCCGGATTCGCTCCAGGTCGCCGGTCGCCTCCTTGATGCCGATGATCGACCCCAGCTCGGACAGTCGTGCCACCGTCTCCGGCAGCATGTCGCAGGCCGTCCGGCCCGGGACGTTATACAGGATCTGCGGAATCGGCACGGCCCCGGCAATGGCCCGGTAATGCCGGTACAGACCCTCTTGGGTCGGCTTGTTGTAGTACGGGGTCACCAGCAGGCAGGCATCGGCTCCAGCCTCGTGGGCGTAGCGGGTCAGTTCGATGGCCTCGGTGGTGGCGTTGGCGCCGGTGCCCGCGATGACCGGAATCCGCCCATTCACCTGCTTCACCACGCGGCGGATCACCTCGTGGTGCTCTTCCACGCTCAAGGTCGCCGATTCTCCCGTCGTGCCGACCGGAACCAGCGCATCGCTGCCCTGCTCCAGATGGAAGTCCACCAGCGCGGACAGTGCCGCATAGTCCACCTCCCCTGATGCACTCATGGGGGTTGCCATGGCAACCATGCTGCCTTGAAAAGTCGTCATGCGAGAGCCGGTGGATACGCCTTTACAGTTTAACTTAACCCCGCCAATAATCCCGTCGAACCCGCCGATATGCTTTCTAGACACAAGGTCTGCGGCTGGTGTTTCGATCCTGCATTTGTTATATTTATATATAACTAATGGAGGCATTCATGCACTCGACAAACCTGCGGAAGGTCGGCGGTTCCATCATGCTCGCAGTCCCTCCCGCCATTCTCGACCTCCTGAAACTTGGAGCCGGAGCCAAGGTGGAGATCGACGTCCAGGATGGCCGTCTGGTGATTGAGCCCGAGGCACGCCCCCGTTATTCGCTTGATGACCTCCTGGGGCAATGCGACGAGACCGCTCCCACTTCTGCCAAAGACCGCGCCTGGGTTGAGGCGAAGCCGGTCGGCCGCGAGTTGCTGTAGTGGAGCGAGGCGACATCTGGCTCGTCAGCCTTGATCCCACCGCGGGCCATGAACAGCAGGGAACCCGACCCGTCCTGATCGTCTCTCCCGCCCCTTTCAACCATCTCACCGGGATCCCCGTCGTTCTGCCCATCGCCACGGGTGGAGGATTTGCGCGCAGGCGCGGCTTCGCGGTTTCCCTGGAGGGCGCGGATACCCGGACAACCGGGGTAATCCGCTGCGACCAGCCTCGCGCACTTGACCTCGGTGCCCGGAAAGGAAGATGTGTCGACACCGTTCCTGAATCCATCATGAACGACGTGCTCGCCCGTCTTGCCGCGATCCTGGAGTAGGCGACAGGGTGACTTGGAGGCGGCAGCCCTCGAAATCGCTGCCTCACCCCCCTTCGGGGCGCACTCCCGAATATGCTATGCTGAAATCTCCTTAATTCTGAAGTCATTCGTAGAAAATGGCGCGGAAACCGGTTGCGGAAGGCAACAAGGCTCCAGACTTCGAACTGGTGGCGACGGGCGGCAAGCCCGTGCGTCTGTCCGAACTCCGTGGCCGCCCCGTGGTGGTGTACTTCTATCCCAAGGACAACACGCCCGGCTGCACCGCCGAGGGCCAGGATTTCCGCGACCTGTACCCGCGCTTCCGCCGGCGCCGGACCGTCGTCTTCGGCATCTCCCGCGACACGCTCAAGATGCATGAGAACTTCAAGTCCAAGCACAAGTTCCCGTTCCAGCTCCTCTCCGACCCGGACGAGGTCGCCTGCAAGCGCTACGACGTCATCAAGATGAAGAACATGTACGGGCGGAAAGTCCGCGGCATCGAGCGCAGCACCTTCCTGATCGACCCGGAGGGCGTCGTGCGCCGCGTCTGGCGCAAGGTCCGGGTGCCCGAACACGCGGCGGAAGTGCTGGCGGCAGTCGCCGACCTGTCGAAAGCCTGATTCTTCCCTAGTCCGGCGCGGCGCGCGGCCAACTGCGCAGCACCACGTCGATCAGCGAAGCCAAGGGGATGGCGAACAGCACGCCCCATACGCCCCAGAACCCGCCGAACACCAGGATCGCGGTCAGGATGGCGGCCGGATGGAGGTCGACCGCCTCCGAGAACAGCAGCGGCACCAGAAGGTTTCCGTCCAGGAACTGGATCACGAGGTAGGCCAGCATCAGGTAGGCGAACTCCGGGCTCAGGCCCCACTGGAAGGCGGCAACCAGCATCACCGGGACCGTCACCACCACCGCGCCCACGTACGGGATGATGACCGACAGTCCGACCAGGAACGACAGCAGCAGCGCATACTGCAGGCCGAACAGCGCGAACGCGAAGAACGTCGCGACCCAGACCACCCCGATCTCGATCAGCTTGCCGCGGAGGTACTGCGACACCTTCAGGTCCATTTCGCCCCAGACCCGGGAACTGAGCGACTGCGGTGCCGGCAGGTAGGTCTTGGCCCAGTCCAGGATCCGCCGCTTGTCCTTGAGCAGGAAGAACACCAGGATCGGCACGACGACCGTGTACACCACGATCGACAGCACGTCCACCACCGTGTCCAGGGAAAAGCGGATGATCTCGTCCGCGAACGCCAGCACTTCCACCCGCACCGCCGTCAGGATCTGTTCCACCTGGGTCGGGCTGACCAGTTCCGGGTAAAGGTCCGGGAGCGACTCGACCCAACGCTGCCCCGCCGCGACCATGCTCGGCAGCCGCGCCGCGAGATCCACGATCTGTTCCGACAGCACCGGCACCAGGCGCAGCAGCAACAGCAACAGGACCGCCACGAACAGGACGTAGACCAGGAGGAAGGAGAACAACCGCGGGATCCGGGCCTCCTCCAGCGTGCGGATCAGCCCTTCGAGGATGTAGGCCAGAAGGACGCTGACCAGAAGCGGCGCCAGGATGTCGCCGATGAACAGGGCCAGGGCCAGCCCCAGGCCGATCAGCAACAGCAGGGTGACCTGCTGCGGGTCCGTGAAATGCCGCCCGTACCATTCGCGGAACACCTTGATCACGCGGCTGCCTCCGGCACGGCGGCGTAGAAATCCATGGCGAAGTCCCGCAGGGCTTCCACGGTCGGGGGGCGGTGCGGCTGGCGCAGGCTGACCAGGGACAGCTGGCGGGTCAGCGCCGGGGTCAGGGACGCGCAACTCAGGGTGCGCAGCTGCAACTCCTTGTGGATGGTCTCGCGCGAGAGGATTGACACGCCCATGCCGGACTCCACCGCGGCCTTGATCGCCTCCAGGCCGCCGAGTTCCATCACGATGTCGATGCGGTCGACGCCGATGCGCTGGTTTTCCAGGTAGTTCATGATGACCTTGCGGGTCCCGGACCCTTCCTCGCGCATGACGAACGGGTGCTGCAGCACCTGGCTGATGCGCACCGGCGCGCTGTGCAGGAGCGGGTGCCTGGGCGGCGCGATCGCCACCAGTTCGTCCATCTTGCACATCTCCACCAGCAAGGCCTTGTCGCTCACCGGCCCTTCCACGATGCCGAGGTCGGCCGTGCCGCTCTCCACCATCGTCGCCACCCCTTCGGTGTTCGAGACCTTCAGGCGCAATACCATTTCCGGGTGGTGGGTGCGGAACTCGCGCAGCATCCGCGGCAGCATGTACACCGCGATGGTGTTGCTGGCGCCGACCGTGACCGGCCCGGTCAGGTCGCCGGCGATGCGGTTCATCTCGGTTTCCAGTTCGTTGTACAACTCGAAGATCTGGCGCGCGTACTCGTACACCTTGGCGCCGGATTCGGTCAGCGTGATGCGATTGTGCGTCCGGTCGAACAGACGCGTCTTGTAGTAATCCTCCAACTGCCGGATCTGGAACGTCACCGCCGGCTGGGTCAGGTGCAGGACTTTGGCCGCCTTGGTAAAACTCAGCAGCCGGGCCACCGTGTAGAAGGCTTTCAGGCGGCGGTCGGACATCGCGGGTACGCGCTCATGGGATTCCTGCAAGTATACACCGCGGATGTTGCGCGGGCGTATCCGATCTCCGCCATGTCCCACCCTCGAAAGTGCCCGCGGGTTGCAGCACATGGCACGACACGCCACAATACCTCCGTGACGACCGGGAATGACCAGATCGACGCCACAAAACGGGAAGGGGCAGAATCCATGAACAGAAACGACAGCAAACGCGCCCGCCCGATGCTGAATCCACCGCATCTGGGCGAACTGATTCGTGAAAACATTGAAGCAGTCGGCTGGAATGTCACCGAGACGGCTGCCCACCTGCATTGCGAGCGGGGGACCTTGTCGCGCCTGCTGAACGGCAAGGCGGGATTATCCGCCAACATGGCACTCGCACTGGAAAACATCGGCTGGGGAACTGCCGATCACTGGATGCGCATGCAGGCGAGTTATGAACTGGCCCAGGCGCGCCGGCAACATGCGGCGCAAGAGCCACAGCATCGAGAAGCATTTGCGTGACCGGATTTTCAGCGAGCCCGCACCGAAGCGAAAGCCGACAGGACATTCGTGGCGCTGCCCGCCCGGCGCCTTTGTTTCTGTATGATGGGCGCGCCTGACCGTCGACCATGCGCCTGTCCCGACTGCCTCTGACCACGCTCAAGGAGACCCCGGCCGATGCCGAGATCGTGAGCCACCAGTTGATGCTGCGCGCCGGCCTCATCCGGATGCTGGCCGCCGGGCTGTACAGCTGGATGCCCTTCGGCCTGAAGGTTGCGCGCAAGGTCGAAACCATCGTGCGCGAGGAAATGGACCGCAGCGGTGCCGTGGAATTGCTGATGCCGGCCGTGCAACCGGCGGAATTGTGGCACGAATCCGGGCGCTGGGAGCAGTACGGGCCGGAACTGCTGCGCTTCGCCGACCGCCACGAACGGGAATTCTGCTTCGGCCCGACCCACGAGGAAGTCATCACCGACATCGCGCGGCGCGAACTCAAGAGCTACCGCCAGCTGCCGGTGAACTACTACCAGATCCAGACCAAGTTCCGGGACGAGATCCGCCCCCGTTTCGGCGTGATGCGGGCCCGGGAATTCGTGATGAAGGACGCCTATTCGTTCCATCTCGACCCGGCCAGCCTGGATGAGACCTACGAGGAGATGCGCCTCGCCTACTGCCGGATCTTCGACCGCCTGGGGCTCGAATATCGATACGTGCGGGCCGATTCGGGTGCGATCGGCGGTGCCCTGTCGCACGAATTCCACGTACTGGCGGATTCCGGCGAAGACGAGATCGTGTATTCGGAGCAGTCGGATTACGCGGCCAACGTGGAGCAGGCGCCCGCCCCGGCCCCGGAGTCCCCGCGTCCCGAGCCGACCCAGGAAATGAAAGAGGTCGACACCCCCGGCCAGCACACCATCGAGGAGGTCTCGGAGTTCCTCGGCACGCCGCCGGAACAGTCGGTCAAGACCCTGATCGTCCAGGGTGAGGAGGAAGGCTCGCTGGTCGCGCTGATCCTGCGCGGCGATCATCGCCTGAATGCGGTGAAGGCTGCCAAGATCGAAGGCGTCCGAAGCCCGTTGTGCTTTGCAGATGAAGAGGAAGTCCAGAAGAAGCTCGGTTGCCCGGTTGGTTCGCTGGGGCCTGCCGGGCTTGAACTGCCCCTCTACGTCGATGCCAGCGCAGCCGTGCTTTCGGATTTCGTGTGCGGCGCCAACCGCGAGGGCGTGCACTACACCGGCGTCAACTGGGAGCGCGACGCGACTCCGGACCAGATCTGCGATATCCGCAACCTTGAGGACGGGGAAACGAGTCCGGACGGGAGCGGTCCCGTACGCAGTGCGCGCGGCATTGAAGTCGGCCACATCTTCCAGCTCGGCAACAAATACAGTCAGGCCATGGACTGCACCGTACTGGATCCCGACGGCAAGGCTCAGGTCGTCACGATGGGCTGCTACGGCATCGGCATTACCCGGATCGTGGCCGCCGCCATCGAACAAAACCACGATGAGCATGGCATCATCTGGCCGGATGCGATGGCACCCTTTTCCGTCCTGCTGTGCCCGATCGGTGCCGATCGCGACGATACGGTTCGCGATACCGCCGAAACGCTATATGGGCAATGCAGGGAACTTGGCATTGAGGTCCTGCTCGACGACCGCAACCTGCGCCCGGGGGTCATGTTTGCCGAAGCCGACCTGGTCGGCATCCCTCACCGGGTGGTCATCAGTCCGCGCACGCTCGAAGAAGGCCGGCTGGAATACCGGCATCGTCGCAACCTCGACGAGGCGGAAGATGTGACGGCAGACGGACTGCTGGAGTTCCTGCAGGCGAGAATCACGCCGAACTGAAGCGCAGGCCCCCTTCTCCGCAATCCACCTGGACCGTCTGGCCAGGCAGGAATTTCCCCTAGACAGCGTCCGGCAAAAGACACTTCTTGCCCAGCGATCCGATTTTTCCGGAATTGAAGGCTGTCAAGCCCGATTAGCAACTAACTCTGCCTGGAAGGATACGGCGGTGGCGGTGGCGGCGGATTAAGTCTTCTAACCATGGGTTACTCCATGGATTCATTGCCGGGAATAAATCCTACCATGCCAACCTCCGATGCAGGTACCAAGGTAGAGGGCCCGAGCGGGGTTGACGGGATTTGGCTCTCATCATTTCTTTGGCTCTTGTTATTCAGCCAAACTCCATTTCCTATCAAAAAATTCCCTTATCCGGCTGCCCCGGCAACTAGCACACATGGAAGCCACACCTTCTGAAAAACAAGGGGAATCATAGCGAGTAGTTGACAAATGAAGGTATCGGAATGCCTGCCTTGCTTTTCTTCACTTGTTCTGGCTTTTCCCTTGAATAAATTGTCGGACGATTCCTGCCAGGGCAATAAAGAAAATGAAACCGCCCATCCAATCTTTGTCAATGGAGATCAGATATATAGCTCCACCAATGGCTCCCATCCAGATAAGAAAAGCAAATGTCATCCCGAAAAGTCGATAGCGCTGATCTCCTTTGAGAACAGCTCTAACTAAAGAATGCCGATGCCCCTGTTCAGACTCGGTCATTTTTAATATCCGTTCAGCCGTGCCAGGCAAAACCTTATCGTATTGAGCAAAAAGTTCCGGATGTGGCAAAGGACCGGAAAAACTGCTCTCTGTCTGAATCAGGGCTTGATTTTCTTGTTCGGCGGGTTCTGCTGGATTTGTTTGCCGGGGCACTCTTTTTGTGGAGACAAGTTCGAACGACTTGCTCGTTCCCGTCTGGTCTTTTTACGGGACATCTACTACATTTGAAAACGCTTCCCTCATATCGCGTCCAATCCGTTCGAGATCTCCAGATTCCCTTAAATAACTGGGATCGTAATCTTGAATCCTCCGGCGGCTTCTCTCCTCCAAAGAATCCATTTCATTAATTCTTAACAAAAAGATCACTCCGTCGAGAAAACCCGAACGGAAAGATTTAGCCCTTTGAATTTTATGCTCCGGCATGGGTCAAAACCTAGCACCACTAATGATTCCTGTCAAATTTTCGTGCGTCTTCCCCCTAAATTCAGCCCGGATTTGTGACGTAGGTTCCTTGCAGGTGATGGTCTTACCGACCATTGCGCGGAACAAGGTCGTCCATTTCGTGGATGTCCTGATGGAATTCCTGCTGGCGAAAGTTACGCCGCGATAAGGCGGAGGCCCTCTTTCCCGCAATCCACCTGCACCGTCTGGCCGGGCAGGAATTTCCCCTCCAGAAGCGCCTGAGCCAACGGGTTCTCCAGGTCGTTGCGCAACACCCGGCGCAGGGGTCGCGCGCCGTAGTCCGGGTCGTAGCCGGCATTGCCGATGAATTCGACGGCTTCGTCCGACAACTCCAGCGCCAGGTTGCGCTCGGCTAAGCGCTCCTTGAGCCGCTCGACCTGGATGCGGACGATCTCGTGGATCTGTTCGCGCTGCAATGCCCGGAACACCAGCGTCTCGTCAATCCGGTTGATGAATTCCGGGCGGAAGTGCTCCGTCAACCGCTCCTGCAGGGCAAGCTTCAGGTCCTCGTGCGACTCGCGCGCCATCTTCTGCACCGTGTCGCTGCCCAGGTTGGAGGTCATCGCCACCACCGCATTGGCAAAACTTACGGTCCGGCCGTGGCCGTCCGTCAGGCGGCCGTCGTCGAGCAGTTGCAACAGCACGTTGAACACGTCCGGGTGCGCCTTCTCGATCTCGTCGAGCAAGACCACCGTGAACGGGCGGCGGCGCACCGCTTCGGTCAACCGGCCGCCTTCCTCGTAGCCCACGTACCCAGGCGGCGCGCCAATCAACCGCGCCACGGAATGCTTTTCCATGAACTCCGACATGTCCACGCGCACCATCGCCGACTCCTGGTCGAACAGGAATTCCGCCAGCGCCTTGCATAGTTCGGTCTTGCCCACACCGGTCGGCCCCAGGAACAGGAAAGACCCGATCGGGCGGCCCGGGTCGGTCAGCCCGGAGCGGGAGCGCCGGATTGCGTGGCAGACCGCGGTCACGGCCTCGTCCTGGCCGACCACCCGCCGGTGCAGCGCCTCCTCCATGCGCAGCAGCCGCTCTTTCTCTCCCTCCAGCATCCGGGACACCGGGATGCCGGTCGCACGCGCCACCACCTCGGCGATTTCCTCTTCGGTGACGATGTCCTGGAACAGGGTCGCCTGCGGCTTCTCCGAGTCATGTGCCTGCTCCAGCTGGCGCTGAAGGTCCGGGATGATCCCGTGCTGCAGTTCCGCGGCACGCTCCAGGTCGTTCTCACGCCGCGCCCGGTCCATTTCGAGCCGCGCCTGGTCCAGTTCCTTCTTGAGCCGGGCGGTATCGCTGACCGCCGACTTCTCGGCCTTCCAGACCTCCTCCAGGTCGGCATACTCCTTCTCCAGGCGCGCCAGTTCTTCCTCCAGCACCTTCAGCCGCTCGCGGGAGGCCGGATCGTCCTCCTTGCGCAGGGCCTGGCGTTCGATCTTGAGCTGAATCATGCGCCGGTCCAGGCGGTCCATCTCTTCCGGCATGGACTCGACCTCCATGCGAATGCGCGAGGCCGCCTCGTCGACCAGGTCGATCGCCTTGTCCGGCAGGCGGCGGTCGGTCAGGTAGCGCGACGACAGGGTGGCGGCGGCGACCAGCGCCGGATCCGTGATCTCGACCCCGTGGTGAACCTCGTAGCGCTCCTTGATCCCGCGCAGGATCGCGATGGTGTCCTCCACGCTCGGTTCGTCGACCAGGATCTTCTGGAATCGGCGTTCCAGCGCCGCGTCCTTCTCCAGGTTCTCGCGGTACTCGTCCAGGGTGGTGGCGCCGATGCAGTGCAGTTCGCCGCGCGCCAGCGCCGGCTTGAGCATGTTGCCGGCATCCATCGAGCCTTCCGCCCGCCCGGCGCCGACCAGGGTGTGCAATTCGTCGATGAACAGGATGACTGCGTCTTCCTGCTGCGCCAGTTCCTTGAGGACCGCCTTGAGCCGCTCCTCGAATTCGCCGCGGAACTTGGTGCCGGCAACCAACGCCGCCATGTCCAGCGCCAGCACCCGCCGGTTGCGCAGGCTCTCCGGCACCTCGCCGTTGACGATGCGCAGCGCCAGCCCCTCGACGATTGCGGTCTTGCCGACGCCGGCCTCCCCGATCAGCACCGGATTGTTCTTGGTACGCCGTTGCAGGATCTGGATCGCGCGCCGGATTTCCTCGTCGCGGCCGATGATCGGGTCGATCTTGCCCTGCTCCGCACGGCAGGTCAGATCATCCGTGTACTTCTCTAGTGCCTGGCGGTGCTGTTCGGCATTTGGGTCCGTAACGGGTTCGTCACCCTGCAGCTGGGCGATCGCCTGCATCAGGCGCTCGGCGTCCACGCCGCACTCGCGCAGCAGTTTCCCGATTTCTCCCCGATCCTGCTGTGCCGCGAGCAGGAACAGTTCGGACGCGATGTACTGGTCGCCGCGATCCTGCGCAAGCTTGTCGCAGATGTTGAGCAACTTCTGCAAGTCGGGCGAGAACCGCACCTCACCCTTCTCGCCAGTCACCTGTGGCAGGGTCTCGAGGCACCGAACCAGACCATCGCGCAGACGGTTCAAATCCGCCCCCGCCTCGCGCAGCAGCGAGCCGGCCGCCGTGTCCGGCTGCTCGAGCAGGGCCGTCATCAGGTGCGCCGGGGCGATCTCCGGGCAGTCCCGGCCAACCGCCAACGACTGCGCTTCCATCAGCGCCTGCTGGAACGGCTGGGTCAGCTTGTCTACTCTCATGTCGTCAATAGGTTGTCGAACCCCTTATTAAATTGGGACTCGGAAGGCCAGTTTCAATGCGGCTACGGGCAGCGAAACGGAAGAAATCCTCCCTTATCGGTAAAATAGTTTTCCTTTTTCACGGACGATACCGATGATCAAGCCCTACGCCAGCGAGCGACTGATTCCGCTCGCCGTTGAAGATGCCGGACGCGCGGCCGCGCTTCGGGACGAAGCCGAATCCCTGCCTTCCCTGCTGCTCAACTCCGCCGCCGTCTCCAATGCCGTCATGATGGCCGGCGGGTACTTCACGCCGCTGACCGGCTACATGAACGCCGCGGACGCCCTGCGCATCGGCCGCGAGATGCATACCGAGTCCGGATTGTTCTGGCCGGTGCCGATCCTCAACCAGACGCAGGACGCCTCCGCCATCGAGGGCGCGTCGCGCATCGCCCTGCGCGACTCCAACCGGGACGGCAACCCGGTGCTGGCCATCCAGCAGGTCGAGGCGGTCGAAACCCTGTCCGAAGCCGATTTCGAACGCCTGGCCAACCAGGTCTACCGGACCACCGATCCCGAGCATCCCGGCGTCCAGACCTTCCTCGACAACGGCCGCACGCTGGTTTCCGGGCCGGTCGAAGTGCTGGACTACAGCTACTTCCCGGACGAGTTCGCCGGCACTTTCCGCACCGCGGTGCAGATCCGCGACGAGATCGAAGAGCGTGGCTGGAACCGCGTGGTCGCGTTCCAGACCCGCAACCCGATGCACCGCGCACACGAGGAGCTGTGCAAGATCGCCAAGGAGACGGTCGGCGCCGACGGGGTGCTGGTCCATATGCTGCTCGGCCGCCTCAAGCCCGGCGACATCCCCGCCCATGTGCGCGACGCCGCCATCCGCAAGATGGTCGAACTCTACTTCCCGCCCAACACGGTGATGATCACCGGCTACGGCTTCGACATGCTGTACGCCGGGCCGCGCGAGGCCGTGCTGCACGCCGTGTTCCGCCAGAACGCCGGCTGCACGCACCTGATCGTCGGGCGCGACCATGCCGGGGTCGGCGACTACTACGGGGCATTCGACGCGCAGACGATCTTCGACGAGGATGTGCCGGAAGGCGCGCTGGATATCGAGATCTTCCGCGCCGACCATACCGCCTACTCCAAGAAGCTGGACAAGGTGGTGATGATGCGCGACGCGCCGGACCACCAGAAGGAAGACTTCGTGCTGCTGTCCGGCACCCGGGTTCGGGAGATGCTGTCCAACGGCGAGGACCTGCCGCCTGAATTCGCGCGCCCGGAGATCGCCCGGATCCTGATGGACTACTACCAGTCCCTATGATTTCGGTCCGCGCGCTTTTCGCCGAACTGGGTGTCCTGCGCGTGACGCTCCTAGTGTTGGCCGCCACCCTGGCGCTGGCTGCGACGCCGGCGGGCATCCCGTTGAGCCTTCACGGCCTCGACCTGGTTCGCACCTTAATCCTTCCGGTTGCCGCCCCGCTGGTGTTCTTCGTGCTGCTGTTCGACATTCTCATGTCGTCGGTTCGGCTCGCCGACGCGGTTCCGGAAGCACGCGCCCGCTGGCGCAGAGTGCTTTTGACCGAGGTGGTCTTCGTCCTGCTGCTGCTGCTGGCCTGGGCACCTTTTTTCCGTGAAGTGCTGACCCCGGCCACGGAAGGCTACTAGCCGCTCCGAAATCACCCGCCTGCCAAGCTGAACCCAACCCTCCGTCCTGCGTGAAGCAGACGGCAGCAGGAATTGCTATATATATTCCGCCTCCAGCGCCTCGCGCCGAAAGACGTCCAGAAAGACCGGGTCGGCTGGCCACGCCACCGAACCGGAGCTCATCGCCAAGTTATAGACGATCAGTGCGTCTGTAGCCTAATGCACGGATTGTAGTGACCCCCAATCCTACAAATACAGAGTGGTTGTAGCATCGGATAAAGAAATCTGCATACTTTCAATAATTTACTTCAATCAGTCGCCCAAACCTCAAAATACAGAGAAATGGGATTATAATGACGGCCCAAATGAAATTACAGATTGTTTGGACTTTGTAGGAGGAACAAAAAATGGGTGTACAGGCGATTGATGTGGCCGCCTACATTCTTAAAGATCTTGGCACAATGCCTGCCATGAAACTCCATAAGCTTGTCTATTACTCTCAGGCATGGTCTCTTGTGTGGGATGACAAGCCTATTTTCCATGATCGGATTGAAGCATGGGCGAACGGCCCAGTTATTCGGAACTTGTATAACAAACATAAAGGAAGGTTTCGCATCGGTAGTATTAAGGGTGCCGAATGGAAATTGCTGAATGCTGAACAGCGTGAAACCATTAATGCTGTTCTTGATTTCTATGGTGACAAGTCTTCACAGTGGCTCAGTGATTTGACCCACATGGAAGCTCCGTGGCAAGAAGCGCGAGAAAAAGCGGGTCTTGCCAGCGGACAACGTGGAAACGCATGTATTACCCATGCATCTATGGCTGAATACTACTCCGGTTTGTAAAACAACTTGGGTAAAAAGCCAGCCAAAAAACTTCTCCCATCATTCGAACTCCCCCACCCCGCTAAAAAAGCGAAGAGTGGCGAGGATTCGGACAAAGAACATCGTTTATCTTGGAGATTCAGTTCGTGTGACAGAAATGGTCCTTGGCCTTGGTTGGAATTATCAGACCCCAAAACACACCAGCGTGTAGTAAAGAAATTGTCAGATTTCGAACAAATGAATGAAGAGCAAATTAAAAGGACAGGAAGTCACCCTATTGGTGTTGATAAACTTGCGAAAGACGCTAGAGATCGTCTTCAGCGACTCCATAAAGATGATGTTGACGAACTTTATTCGTTCCGCATTTCTAGCAAAGAAAGGGTGTGGTGTATAAGAAGGCAGAATGTTATGGAAGTCTTGTGGTGGGACCCAGAACACGATGTCTACCCGACACAACCGAATAATACCTAGACCACTTGTGCGGGTTCACATATGAGAACAAAGAGCGGGCTGCGGTGAGAACCGTGCTAAAATAACCCGCAAGAGGGCATTCTGATTTTCAATCAGCGACCCCGGCCGGGAAGGGCTCCCGGATCCGGATTGGTTCTCTTGCTTTTTTTAACAAGCAAAACAGGGGGAATTATGAAAACTGTTAGCAAGCTTATGGCTGCGCTGTGCCTGTTCGCGGGCGTGTTCGCAGCTTCAGAGGGCGTGCGGGCTGACGAACCGATCAAGGTCGGAGTCCTGCACTCCTTGTCCGGAACCATGGCCATCAGCGAAACCGCGCTGAAGGACGTGATGGAATTCCTGATCAGCGAGCAGAACGCCAAGGGTGGCGTGCTCGGCCGGAAACTCGAAGCGGTGGTCGTCGACCCCGCCTCGGACTGGCCGCTGTTCGCGGAGAAGGCCCGCGAACTGATCGAGCAGCACGAAGTCGACGTCGTGTTCGGCTGTTGGACTTCGGTGTCCCGCAAGTCCGTGCTTCCGGTCTTCGAGGAACTCAACGGCATGCTGTTCTATCCAGTCCAGTATGAAGGCGAAGAGTCTTCCCGCAACATTTTCTACACCGGCGCCGCGCCGAATCAGCAGGCGATCCCGGCGGTGGAGTACCTGATGAGCGAAGAAGGCGGATCCGTCGAGCGTTGGGTCCTGGCTGGCACCGACTATGTCTATCCGCGTACCACCAACAAGATCCTTGAGGCCTTCCTCAAGGCCAAGGGCGTGGCGGAAGAAGACATCATGATCAACTACACGCCGTTCGGGCATTCCGACTGGCAGACGATCGTGTCGGATATCAAGAAGTTCGCTTCGGCCGGCAAGAAGACCGCCGTGGTGTCGACCATCAACGGCGACGCCAACGTGCCGTTCTACAAGGAACTGGGCAACCAGGGCATCGCGGCTGAAGACATTCCGGTCGTGGCCTTCTCGGTCGGCGAGGAAGAACTCGCCGGCATCGACACCGGCCCGTTGGTCGGACACCTGGCCGCCTGGAACTACTTCATGAGCGTCGAGAGCGACAAGAACTCCGAAGTCATCGAGAAGTGGCACGAGTTCATCGGCAACGGTGACCGCGTGTTCAACGACCCGATGGAGGCCCACTACATCGGCTTCCAGATGTGGGTGCAGGCGGTCGAGAAGGCCGGCACCACCGACATCGACGCGGTACGTTCTGCCATGTACGGCCAGACCGCCCCGAACCTGACCGGCGGCACGGCAGTCATGAACGTCAATCATCACCTGTCGAAGCCGGTTCTGATCGGTGAGATCCAGGACGACGGGCAGTTTGACGTGGTCTGGGAGACCGACGGCGTAGTCCCTGGCGACGCCTGGTCCGATTTCATCCCGGAAAGCGCCAAGCTGATGTCCGACTGGACCGAGCCGTTCTCTTGCGGCAACTGCGAGAAACCCAGCTCGTAACCTCTCTGGCACAGGCCGGCGGCCCCGCCGCCGGCCTGGCCGAAATCCGCCGATAGCGGATAATGCAATCGGGCATCATGACAATGATCGATTGGAAAGACCGCGATCTGTCCGGGAACCGAATCCTCGGAGCCGCCGCGCTCGGCGCAGCCCTGTTGTTCGCCGCGGCACCCGCCGCCGGCGAGCCGTCCGAGGCCGACTTCCACGCTGCGCTGCAGGCCCTCGACACCAAGAAATTCAAGCAGAAGGCCCAGGCTGTCGAGCACCTGGGAACCCTCGGCGGTCCCCGCGTCCTCGAAGTGCTGGAGGCCCTCGCCAAGGGCCGGCTGCACGTGCGCAAGGACGACGGCCGCATCGTCATCGCGGAACGTTCCGGGAAAAAGTACCTCGTCCAGGACGCGGTCAGCGGGCGGCCTGAACCCGAGGCCGGCAAAAAGGAATTAAAGAAAATCAAGGTCAACAACCGGTTGCGCCGATTGATCCGCGACGTCACCGGCCGGTTGGCGCTGTTCAGCGACGATCCGGGAAAGCGGCTTGAAGCCGCCGACAACCTCACCAAGAACCCCGACCCCCGGGTCCTGCCCCTGTTCCGTCAGGCGCGGGACCGGGAGACCGACGATGCGGTCCGGGCCAAGCTGGAAGTCGGCATCGCCGTGCTGGAGCTGGAAGCGGACGACCCGGCCCTGCGCCTGGCGGCCGCCACCACGCTGGCCGGGATCTCCGACCCGGACATCCACTCGCTGTTGAAGCGTCGCCTGCAGGCGGACGCCGAGCCGAACCCCGAGATCCGCGAAGCCCTGCTCAGTGCAATCGAAGCCATCGACCGGAAACTGTGGCTGTTCGGCATCGCCGAGAACCTCCTGTTCGGCATCAGCCTCGGCTCGGTGCTGCTGCTGGCCGCGATCGGGCTGGCGATCACCTTCGGCGTGATGGGCGTCATCAACATGGCGCACGGCGAAATGATCATGCTGGGCGCCTACTCCACGTTCATGGTGCAGGAGATCTTCCGCAGCGTGGTCCCGCCGGAACTGTTCGGCTTCTACCTGCTCGCCGCCCTGCCCGCCGCCTTCCTGATGTCCGCCGCGATGGGCGTGCTGATCGAACGCGGGGTCATCCGCTTCCTGTACGGGCGGCCGCTCGAGACCCTGCTCGCCACCTGGGGCATCAGCCTGATCCTGCAGCAGTTGGTGCGTTCGATTTTCGGCGCCAACAACCGGGAGGTGGCCAACCCCGAATGGATTTCCGGCGCGGTCGAGATCGCCGGCGGCGTAACGGTCACGCTCAACCGCCTGTGCATCATCCTGTTCTGCCTGGCGGTGGTCGCGGCGCTGGCCGCGTTCATCCGCTATTCGCGCTTCGGCCTGAACATGCGCGCGGTCACCCAGAACCGCTCGATGGCCTCCTCCATGGGCATCCGCACCGGGCAGGTCGACGCCCTGACCTTCGCGCTGGGATCCGGCATCGCCGGCGTCGCCGGCATGGCGCTGAGCCAGATCTCCAACGTCAGCCCGAATCTCGGCCAGAATTTCATCGTCGACAGCTTCATGGTGGTGGTGTTCGGCGGCGTCGGCAGCCTGTGGGGCACCATCGTCGGCGCCTTCAGCCTCGGCATCGTCAACAAGTTCCTGGAGCCCGTCTCCGGCGCCATCCTCGGCAAGATCGTCGTCTTGGTCTTCATCATCCTGTTCATCCAGATGCGCCCACGCGGCCTGTTCGCGCTGAAGGGGCGCGCCGCCGGGGACTAGCCCATGGGTCCGCTTTCCTCGCGCCTGTTCGCCCTGGAGTCGCACCGCGGCTGGACCGTGTTCATGGGTCTCGCCGCCGTGCTGATGCTGGTCGTGCCGGTGCTGAACCTGGTCGTGCCGGAAGATGCCTGGCTGCACGTGCCCACCTTCTGGGTCACCACGCTCGGCAAGTTCCTGTGCTTCGCGATGCTGGCGCTGGCGCTGGACCTGATCTGGGGCTATGCGGGCATCCTGAGCCTGGGGCACGGCGCGTTCTTCGGGCTCGGCGGCTACGCCATGGGCATGTACCTGATGCGCCAGATCGGCGAGCGCGGCGTGTACGGCCACCCGGAACTGCCCGACTTCATGGTGTTCCTGAACTGGAAGGAACTGCCCTGGTACTGGTACGGGTTCGACAGCTTCGCCTTCGCCGTGCTGATGGCCATGCTCGTCCCCGGAGCCCTCGCCTTCGTGTTCGGCTGGCTGGCCTTCCGCTCGCGCATCACCGGCGTGTACTTCTCCATCATCAGCCAGGCCATGGTGTTCGCCATGATGCTCGCGTTCTTCCGCAACGAAATGGGCTTCGGCGGCAACAACGGGCTGACCGACTTCAAGGACCTGCTCGGGTTCGACCTGTCGGCCAACTCGACCAAGGTCGGGCTGTACATGGCTTCGGCGCTGATGCTCGGCCTGGTCTACCTGCTGTGCCGCTACGTGGTCACCTCGAAGCTGGGACGGGTGCTGATCGCGGTACGCGACGCCGAGAGCCGGGTGCGCTTCATCGGCTACTCGGTGACCCGGGCCAAACTGTTCGTGTTCACGCTGTCGGCGGTGCTGGCCGGCATCGCCGGGGCGCTGTACGTGCCGCAGGTCGGCATCATCAACCCCGGGGAGTTCACCCCGGCCAAGTCAATCGAGATCGCGGTCTGGGTCGCGGTCGGCGGCCGCGGCACCCTGTTCGGCGCCGCCGCGGGCGCGGTCGCGGTGAACGGCGCGAAAAGCCTGCTGACCGGCATCGCGCCGGAGATCTGGCTGTTCTTCCTCGGCGCCCTGTTCATCCTGGTCACCCTGCTGATGCCGCGCGGCCTGGTCGGCGTGGTGCGGCAGTGGCGCGAACGCCGCGCCATCGCGAAAACCTCGCATTCGGATTCCCGTGCCTCCGCCTGACGCCCCCGTCGCGCCCGAGCTCCCCGAGCCGCATCACATCGCGCCGGAGACCCTGCTCTACCTGGACGGCGTTTCGGTCAGTTTCGACGGCTTCCAGGCGCTCAACTCCCTGAGCCTGATCATCGACCGCGGCGAGATGCGCGCCATCATCGGCCCCAACGGGGCCGGCAAGACCACCATGATGGACGTGGTGACGGGCCGCACCCGGCCGGACCAGGGCGAGGTGCTGTTTGCCGACCGCATCGACCTGACCGCGCTCAACGAGACGGAGATCGCCAATCTCGGTATCGGCCGCAAGTTCCAGAAGCCGACCGTGTTCGAGAACCTGACCGTGTTCGAGAACCTGTCGCTCGCCCTGAAAGCCGACCGCCGCATCCTGACCACGCTGTTCGCCGGCATCAGTCCCGCGCAGATCGAGCGCATTGAGCAGGCGCTCGAAACCATCCGGCTGACCGCGCAACGCGACCGGGCGGCAGGCTCCCTGTCGCACGGGCAGAAGCAGTGGCTGGAGATCGGCATGCTGCTGGTACAGGAACCTGATTTAATGCTGCTGGACGAGCCGGTGGCCGGGATGACGGACGCGGAGACCGAACAGACCGTGGAGTTGCTGCACGAAATCTCGAGCACGCACTCGCTGGTCGTGGTGGAGCACGACATGAACTTCGTGCGCGACCTGGACTGCCGGGTCACGGTGCTCGACGAGGGCCAGGTCATTGCCGAAGGCCCGATGGACGCGATCCAGTCGGACCCCCGCGTGATCGAGGTCTACCTGGGGCGATAGCATGCTTTCCGCGACCGGCATCAACCTCTACTACGGCGCGAGCCATATCCTGCGCGGTGCCCACATTGCGGCCGAACGGGGCCGCATCACCTGCCTGCTCGGGCGCAACGGCGTCGGCAAGACCAGCTTCCTGCGCGGCCTGACCGGGCAGATCCCGGTGCGCAGCGGACAGGTCCTGTGGGACGGCGAGGACATTACCCACCTGCCCGCGCACAGCCGCGCCCACCGCGGCGTCGCCTACGTGCCGCAGGGCCGGGACATCTTCCCCCGCCTGACGGTCGAAGAAAACCTGATGACGGGTTTCAACTGCCTGCCGCGCAGCGACGCGCGCGTCCCGCCGGAAGTGTTCGAGTTGTTCCCGGTCCTGGCCGACATGCTGGGCCGGCGCGGCGGCGACCTGTCCGGCGGCCAGCAACAGCAGCTCGCGATCGGCCGCGCACTGGTCACCCGCCCTCGCCTGCTGCTGCTGGACGAACCCACCGAGGGCATCCAGCCCTCGATCATCAAGGACATCGAAAAGGTCATCCGGCTGCTCGGCAAGCGCGGCGACATGGCCGTGCTGCTGGTCGAGCAGTACTACGAACTGGCCTGCGACCTGGCCGACGACGTCGCGGTCATGGACCGCGGACGCATCCTGCTGTCCGGCCCGATCGGCAACTTCGAAGAAGCCGAAATCCGCCAACACCTCACCGTATGAGCTCCTCCCCCGTCGCCGACGGATCCGCCACCCTAAGCTTCGAGGCGGCCCGCGACGGCACGGCGATCGGCGAACTGTACCAGCACGACCCGTTGCGCCTGCTGTTTCCCCGTCACGTGGCGGGCGAACCGCTCACCGGCGTCCTGGTCACCACGTCCGGGGGGCTGGTCGGGGGCGACCGGCTCCAGGTCCACGTCTCGAGCGGCGAGGGGGCGGCCGGGCGAGTGCTGGCGCAGGCGGCGGAAAAAATCTATCGTTCCACCGGGGCGGATTCGCGCATAAAGATCCGGCTGCAGGCGGATGCGGGTTCCTGGCTGGAGTGGCTTCCGCAGGAAACCATCCTGTTCGATTCGTCGCGGCTGCGGCGCTCGACCGAGATCCGGGCCGTCCCCGGCGCGCGGATGTTGTGCGGGGAAATGGTCGTGCTCGGACGCACCGCCATGGGCGAACGCATGTGCCAGGGCCTGCTGCACGAGGCCTGGGAGGTCTACTGGGACGGCCGCCTGGTCTGGGCGGACGCCCTGCATTTGAATTCCGGTTTCAAACGCGTCAGCGACGCCCCCGCGGGCCTGGACGGCGCGCGCGCCTGCGCCAGCATCCTCTACGTCGGCGACGATGCCGGCGAGCACCTCGATTCGGCTCGAACCCTGATCGACGAGACCGTGGAAGATTCCCTGCGGGTGGCCGCGAGCTGCATGGGAAAAGTCCTGGTCATCCGCTGGCTCGACCGGGACAGCCTGCAACTGCGCGACGCCTACGGCCGTTTCTGGGCGGCATTTCGTCACCACCTGGCCGGCTATCCACCGATAATGCCAAGGCTGTGGCAGGCTTGACGAGGAAGAACCCGCTGCCTGATCCTTCAATTACCTTTTAAGAGTTCAAAATAGCGTTCTCGAGACATCCCCGCCGTTTTCATATTGCTCTTGATGTTGTCGACACTCACATTTTTACTCTTCTTAATCACCACAGGACGTTTAACGCCTGACTTTTTCATGGAAATATGCGACCCTTTCTGGCGGACCTTCCTGAAACCGTCAGCCTCGAATATTCGGACGAGAGTACTCCAGTCAGTTGGCGTGAGCTTGGGCATGCGAGACTAGAGAAAATGGAATTTCCATCATATGTTCATCCTTGATCGGTGTGGATTCTCGACTAAATTGATATCCACTTTCTCTAAGAACATCAAGCAAAGTGCCGCATTCGTAGCAGGTTTCAATGAATAATTCGACCGCTTCTTTCAGGTTTTCGATGGCGGATTTTTCAGTTTCGCCCTGACTGAAAACATCAAATTCAGGGCAATGTGAAACAAACCCGACTTCATCGGATTTCACATGACATGTGACTTTTATGTCAAATAAAATCTGGTTTTCGCCCATACCGCTTGCCCGCATATTCCCCGCTGTCCATGTCCAGGTTTTCGAATCAGTATCCGCCTTCTCCGACACGGCGGCTTCAGGGCATTATGCTACAAAATGCCTCAAAATGCCACAGATTTTGCAGATGGCTGCGCCTGAACCCTCTAGACGTGTTGCTGCAGCAGGTCGGAGGCCAAGACCCGCACAAAATCACGTAGGGTCAAGGGATTCATCTACGAGGTAATTCTAAAGAAAGACCCCCATGGCAGCGCTGGGGATCTTGGGAAATGCCGCACACGGCGGCTTTGCTACTGTCACCCGTGTGCTGTTGACAGATCATTGGCGGTATCCACTAGATGCTCACAAAAAAACATCCCCGTTTCGTTGTCCTCTCCCCGTCCCGTCACCCCATTCCTAGGGCCACGACTATGGTAGTATTGTCCCTGCTACTGCCAACCGTATACGAATACTAGATGGGATCGTCTAGTGTGTAGTTCCTATAGTCGATCCAAGCGATTTCGCCATGATTTCCATGCCAAGGCTGTGGCAGGCTTGACAGGGGAAATGCCATGAATCTGACGCCGCGCGAGAAGGACAAGCTGCTCATCGCCATGGCCGCCGAGGTGGCGCGCCGCCGGCAGGCACGGGGCGTCAAGCTCAACCATCCGGAAGCGATCGCGCTGATCAGCGACTTCGTGGTCGAGGGCGCGCGCGACGGGCGCAGCGTCGCCGAACTGATGCGCGACGGCGCCAAGGTGCTCAAACGAAAAGACGTCATGGACGGCGTGGCGGACATGATCCATGACATCCAGGTCGAAGCGACCTTCCCCGACGGGACCAAGCTGGTCACCGTCCACAACCCGATCCGCTGAGGCATGATCCCCGGCGAAATCCTCCCGGCCGACGGCACGCTGACCCTCAACGAGGGCCGTCAGACCCTCACCCTGACCGTGGCCAACACCGGCGACCGCCCCGTGCAGGTCGGCTCCCACTACCATTTCTTCGAAGTCAACTCGGCACTCGACTTCGACCGCAACGCCGCGCGCGGATACCGTCTCGACATCCCGGCCGGCACCGCCGTGCGCTTCGAGCCGGGACAGAGCCGGGAGGTGACCCTGGTGCGCTACGCCGGCGCGGGCCAGGTGTACGGCTTCAACAGCGCCGTCAACGGGCCCCTGGGAGACTGAGCCATGGCCTACGAGATTGATCGCGCCAGTTACGCGTCCATGTTCGGGCCGACCGTCGGCGACCGCGTCCGCCTGGCGGATACCGACCTGTTCATCGAGGTGGAGGAGGATCGCGCCTGCTACGGCGAAGAAGTCAAGTTCGGCGGCGGCAAGGTGATCCGCGACGGCATGGGGCAGTCCCAGGCCAGCCGAGCCGACGGCGCGGTCGACACCGTCATCACCAACGCACTGATCCTCGATCACTGGGGCATCATCAAGGCCGACATCGGCATCCGGGACGGGCGCATCGTCGGCATCGGCAAGGCCGGCAACCCGGACGTGCAGCCGGACGTGGACATCGTCATCGGCCCCGGCACCGAGGCCATCGCCGGCGAGGGGCGCATCCTGACGGCCGGCGGGATCGACGCGCACATCCACTGGATCAGTCCGCAGCAGATCGAGGAATCCCTGTATTCCGGAGTCACCACCATGCTCGGCGGCGGCACCGGCCCGGCCGAAGGCACCAACGCCACGACCTGCACGCCCGGGCCCTGGCACCTGGCGCGCATGCTGCAGGCGGCCGAAGGCTTCCCCATGAACCTCGGCTTCTTCGGCAAGGGCAACGCGACCCGGCCCGCCGCGTTGAGAGAGCAGATCGAAGCCGGTGCCTGCGGGCTCAAGCTGCACGAGGACTGGGGCACGACCCCGGCCGCCATCGACAACTGCCTGGCGGTTGCGGACGAGATGGACGTGCAGGTCGCCATCCACACCGACACCCTGAACGAGTCGGGCTTCGTGGAGAATACCGTCGCGGCGTTTCGCGGGCGAACCATTCATGCCTTCCACACGGAAGGCGCGGGCGGCGGCCACGCCCCGGACATCATCAAGTTGTGCGGCGAGCACAACGTGCTGCCCTCCTCCACCAACCCGACCCGGCCCTATACCGTCAACACGGTGGACGAGCACCTCGACATGCTGATGGTCTGCCACCACCTGGATGCCCGCATCCCGGAGGACATCGCCTTCGCGGAAAGCCGCATCCGGCGCGAGACCATTGCCGCCGAGGACATCCTGCACGACTTCGGGGCCTTCTCGATGATCGCCTCCGACAGCCAGGCGATGGGCCGGGTCGGGGAAGTCATCCTGCGGACCTGGCAGACGGCCGACAAGATGAAGAAACAGCGCGGGCGGCTGTCGGAGGAAACCGGCGACAACGACAACCTTCGGGTCCGGCGTTATCTCGCCAAGTACACCATCAATGCGGCGCTGACGCACGGCATCGCGGATCATGTTGGCTCCGTCGAGGTCGGCAAGCTGGCGGACCTGGTGCTTTGGAAACCGATGTTCTTCGGGGTCAAGCCCGACCTGGTGCTCAAGTGCGGCACCATCGCCGCGGCCGCGATGGGCGACCCGAACGCCTCGATCCCGACCCCCCAGCCGGTCCACTACCGGCCCATGTTCGGGGGCTTCGGGCGCGCTCTCATCGAAAGCGCCGTCACGTTCGTCTCCCGGACGGGGCTGGATGCCGACCTGGGAAGCCGGCTGGGCCTGTCGAAGACCCTGCTTCCCGTGTCCGGCACCCGCCGGATCGCCAAGACGGACATGGTCCTGAACAACGCCCTGCCCAAGATGGAAGTCGATCCGGAAACCTACGAAGTCCGCGCCGACGGCGAGTTGCTGACCTGCGAACCGGCAGACGTGCTGGCGATGGCCCAGCGTTACTTCCTGTTCTGATGCTGGCGCGCGCAACCACCGTCGCCTCGGCAGACAAGTGGCCGGCCGAACGGCAGCGTGCCACGGTCACCCTGGATTACGACGGCCGCTACCGCCGCCGGATCCGGCTCGTCACCGACGAGGGAGACCCGTTCCTCCTGGACCTCCCCCAGGCCGTGCGCCTTGGCGAAGGCGACGGCTTGGTGCTGGAAGACGGCGGGTACGTGCGGGTCGTCGCAGCGGCGGAGCCGGTCGCGGACCTGAGTTGCCGCGAACTCTCCGAAACCGCCCGGATCGCCTGGCACATCGGCAATCGCCACATCCCGATTCAGGTTCTTCCGGATGGCGCCTTGCGGATCCGGGACGACCACGTCATCGTCGAGATGGCCCGGCAACTGGGTGCGCAGGTTCACCGCCACCAGGCCCCCTTCTCCCCCGAGCCCGGCGCCTACGCCTCGCGCAGCGACGAACATCACAGCCATGCGCACGCCCATGAGCACTGACGGCATCTCAGTCGGCGGTGCCCAGCTGGTTCGCCTGATGAACTGGCTGTCGCCCTCTTTCCCGGTCGGCGCCTACAGCTATTCGCACGGGATCGAATACGCGGTGGAAACCGGCCTGATCCACGACCGGGACACCCTGCGCGACTGGATCTCCGAAGTCATCGCGGCCGGAACCGGGCGGGTCGACGCGGATCTGCACCGTGCGGCTCATGAAGCGGTCCGAAACCGCGACGAAACCCTGTTCATCTGGGCGCTGGAACACGGCGACGCGATGCGCGCCACCCGGGAACTCGGCGAGGAGACCGAGAACCAGGGGCAGGCATTCCTGGCCGCGGTCGCTCGCCCATGGCCGGCAACCGGGCTCGACTGGGCCCGAGAAAAGGCCGCGGAGCAGCAACGGCCGATGGTCTACCCGGTGGCCGTCGGCGCCGTGGCGGCAGCGCAGGACATCCCCCTGGAACCCGCGCTGGCCGCTTATCTCCACGCGCTGGCCGCCAACCTGGTCTCCGCCGGCATCCGGCTGGTCCCCCTGGGACAGAGCGACGGCCAGCAGGCGCTGGCCGACCTGGAGCCGATCATCCTGGATGCGGCCGCACAGGCCCTGGAACGGGACCGGGAGGACATCGGACAGGCCGCCCTGATGGTGGACTGGACCTCCGCCCGCCACGAAACCCAGTACACCCGCCTGTTCCGCTCATGAGCACGCCTTTCCGCGTCGGCATCGGCGGCCCGGTCGGCACCGGCAAGACCGCATTGATGGATGCCCTGTGCAAGCGACTGCGCGATGACTACGGCATCGCGGCCATCACCAACGACATCTACACCGAGGAAGACGCCCAGTTCCTGACGCGTTCCGGCGCACTGGCGCCGGAGCGCATCCGCGGGGTCGAGACCGGCGGGTGCCCGCACACGGCCATCCGCGAGGACGCCTCCATGAATCTCGCGGCGGTCGACGACATGGTGGCGCGCTTCCCGGACCTGGACATCGTGCTGATCGAGTCCGGCGGCGATAATCTCGCCGCCACCTTCTCCCCGGAACTCGCCGACCTCACCATCTACGTCATCGACGTCTCCGCCGGCGACAAAATCCCCCGCAAGGGCGGACCCGGCATCACACGCTCCGACCTGCTGGTCATCAACAAGACCGACCTTGCCCCGCTGGTCGGCGCCAGCCTCGAGGTGATGGAGCGGGACTCTCGCCGCATGCGCGGGGAACGGCCTTTCCTGTTCAGCAACCTGAAGGCCCAGGAAGGGGTCGACGAGGTCGTGGATTTCGTGCTGGCCTCCGGCGGGTTCGCAGCACAGGAACCCGCTTCACCTGAAACCGATTAATGCCCCACTGGGAAAACGCCACAACCTGGAGAAGCCCTTCATGAAACTCTCACACCGAATCGCGATTGCCCTGCCCACACTGCTCTTCGCCCTGCCCGCTTTCGGGCACGACACCGGATCCATCCACGATCATGGGATTGGCTATCTTCTGGTACTAGTAATACTGGTCGCGGGAATAGCAGCGCGGTCACGCCAATGATGGTGTCAAAACCGGCAACAGCCGAACAGCAAGCTTCTACATTGACCCCTATGCCAAAATCTTGTGCCGCGAAACGAAAATTTCTTGTTATCTCACCTTGCCGCCTCAGCAGCAATATGCCCCGCAAACTCTGTCACAAAGGTGCGAAGACCTGTCATTTCGCTCATTTCGGTGTATTCACCGCTAACACGGCCTGAAGCAGGACGTGGCGACGTGAGGATACACGCGGCCGAATACAATTGCTCTTGGGCAAGTTTTTTGCACAGGATGTTGTATCGCTCTGCGTAGGAGGCATTGTGAAAATCCGAAAATACTGGGAAATGATGGGATGCATTACTTACCGGCTTGCGTGACGCAGGGGCGTCTTCCAGAAGAATCAACCAACCGAGAAAAGGCCGAGGCTGCTCGCCAAACGCACCTTCTCGATAGGCTGTCCACAAATCCACAGCAGTTCCAATTGCTTCTTCAGTTCGGTTATTAAAATTGTTACCAAAAGAACCGACTTGTGATTTAAATTCCAAAGCAGCAATTAGCCGATCATTTTTCAGTACCAGTAAATCCCAGAGTTTCGTTGGCCGGAAATAGCCGGGAAGAGTCAAAACTTGCCTCTGCTGCAAAACAACCGCATCAGAAAGGCCATTTCGGTATACCACCTCCCCCATTAGTTCGAGAAAGCCATCCATATTTTTCCCGGCCTGAACGCCAGAATGTTCCCGGCTTGCCCAAAACTTGCGGACAGCTTTCCGAGCCAGGGACTCGTAGTCCGAAAGATCAAGAGCCATGGCTATTGCCCGCTGCTTCCGCCAAAAGCAAGCTGCTCGGTTTCATCAATGCCATAAAGATCGAAGACCGCCCGTTTACTGTCGGCAACATCTCCATTCTCAACCGCAGCAGCAAGTCTGCGCCGCAGGCTCTCTGGCACATCTCTCCAAAACGGAATTCGGATGCGCCGCAAATACTGCGCTTGAAAACGCAGGTATCCACCTCGCATTTTTGTCGAGTAGATGCCCACAAACAATCTTGCAATACCAGACATTAAGACAGCCTGTAGTATTCGGAGATCCCACTCGTCCGATGTGATGTAGTAGAGGTTGTGGTGCGGGTAATACTTTCCGTCCTCGTAAACGATATTTGCCTCTCCCTTGATGTCGGGGATGAGAAGTTTGGGGCGCCTTGCCAGCGCCGGATGGATGCGGTCGATCGTTCTGTACCAACTGTTTGGATTCTTTCTTGAGACGTGGCGCTTCCTGATGGCATCTCCGCAACCGTCCAAATACGCACTTAGTTTTGGATAACTATCCAAGGGAACAAGACCGCCTTCATCATTGAACGGATTGATGACACCATCTCCGCGCCATTGCACTTTCCCGGTACGGATATCGCGCGTGGTCACAAGGGGCAGTTTGCGATCCGCTTCCACATCTAGTTCGTCGAATGGCGCAACATAGAATTTGTCCGCACCCGTAGCGACCCCTATACCAACCTTGCAGCGTGCTTGCTCCAATGTTGGAAATTCGCGCTCAAGGCGACGGACTATTGCCAATTGGTCAAATGAATCCAATACCCAAGGCTCTGCTCCCACCGCAATATTTGCAACTTCCTCTACATCTTCACCATCCAGTGGCCTCCCCGAGAGCATCTTCCCGGATAAGGTGGCCAGACTGGTTGTATCGGTCTTCGGCCGACGGGCTACGCGCGTCGGACCGGAAGGGCTCTTTGAAATAACGGTTATGGCCGGATAGGCGGTTACATCGGAATGAAATGCCGGAGTGTCGACCATATCCACATAGAACTTCAAATGGTAATCCCCTGCGACCAATTCGCGCAACCGGCTGCCATAGCGGTTTTTCATCCAACGGTCAGAGCAGATGAAACCTAATACGCCTTCTTTGTGCAAGAGAGACAACGATTTTTCGATGAAAGGGACGTAGATATCCGCCCGGTCATAGATCGTGTGGAACCGCTTTCGATATTCTGCCATCAGAGTATCGGGAACCGCTTCATGCCGGATGTACGGCGGATTGCCAGTCACATACTGAAAGTTGTCAGGTAGATCCTCCAGAAGGAAATCGCCTTGAATCAGCCAAGCATCCAGAAGGTCAGACCGGACTTGCAAAGTCATACCTTCTCGGGTGAGTAGATCATTCAGCTGGTCGCGAGCTTTCTGAAAAGTGGCCTGATGCAATTCCACGGCACAAATCGCGTTGGTCAACTCTGAAACAGGGGCTTCTTGGCTACGCCACGCCTCCATAAGGCGCTCGGCAGCCGCTAACAGAAAGTCACCATCGCCGAAAGAAGGCTCAAGCAAACGCTGCTTGTAGAGTGCTTTGTTATGCGTATACCCAACAAGGTCAAGAATGAAATTCACCACTTCGCGTCGTGTAAAAACCGCGCCACGCTCCTCAACGTCGCTTTCTGCTACCCTCGCCGCCATCACTTCTGCAAGGCACATGCCGGATAAAGATGTCTGGTGCATGGATATGTGGCTTCGTTAATCGTTCACGTGTCTAGATCCAATGAGAGCAGGATTGTTATGCGCTTTCCCTATCGCGAGACGCAACCGAATGCAAGGCTGCACCTAGATCGCCATAAATCAATGCCCGAATCTCGGACCAGGAATATTGTTCAAGGGGATCGGTTGCATTCGGGTCACCTACCCGAAGATCAGGAAGGGTATACGAGTGCTTGTGGCGCGGGCGAGGAAGCACCCGGCAGAGTCCATCCTCAACCACATCTGATAACGAGCGCCCGGTTTCCCGAGCGTAGCACCTAGCCCTCCTGATGAGCCCGCCGTGGATGTCGAGAGTAATCTTCATCAGTCCATGGCTCTCCTTGGCGGACACTATAGCCGAGGCACTGCCGACAGCAAAGTCCGCGTATATTCGTGTTGCGGGTTCTGCAGGATCTCGACCGTGTCGCCCTGCTCCACGATCCGTCCTTCGTGCATGACCGCCATGCGGTGCGCCATCCAGGACACGACCGCGATGTTGTGCGTGATGAACAGGTAGGTCAGGCCGTGCCGGTCCTGCAGATCCTGCAGCAGGTTCAGGATCTGGGCCTGGATGGTGACGTCCAGCGCGCTGGTCGGCTCGTCGCACACGATGAGCCGCGGGTTGACCGCCAAGGCCCGGGCGATCGCGATGCGCTGGCGCTGCCCGCCCGAGAATTCATGCGGGTAACGGTTCTGGTGCTTGGGCTTCAGCCCGACCTGCCGCAATAATTCCCCGATCCGTTCGCGCCGCTCGGCCGTGTCCTGGGCCACGCCCAGGACCTGCATCCCCTCGGCGATGATGTCGCCGATGACCATGCGGGGGTTGAGGGACGAGAACGGGTCCTGGAAGACGATCTGCAGTTCCGACCGGAACGGCGCCATCTCGTGGGCCGAGCAGTGGCTCAGGTCGTGCCCCCGGTAGTGAACGCTTCCCTGCGTGACCGGCAACAGGCGGATCAGGCTCTTGCCGGTGGTCGTCTTGCCGCAGCCGGATTCCCCCACCAAGGCGAACGTCTCTCCCTCCCGCAAGGTGAACGACAGGCCGTCCACCGCCCGGACATGGCCGACGACGCGGCGGAACACACCGCGGCGGATCGGGAAGTGGACGCGCAGGCCTTCAACCTCCAGCAGGGGCTGGGAGGAACTGGGTTGCGACGCCGGCTCGACCGCCTGTTCGTCGGGGCCGGACCCGTTGCCGTGCAGCCGCAGTCCCCGCTTGGAGATGTTCGGCAGTGCCGCGAACAGGTTGCGGCTGTATTCGTGCCGGGGATTCTCGAAAAATTCCCCTGCGGATTCCGCCTCCACGATCCTGCCGTGCTGCATGATGGCGACCGCATCCGCCATGCTCTTCGCCACCGCCAGGTCGTGCGTGATGAACAGCATCGCCATGCCCAAGTCGCGCTGCAGTTCACGCAGCAACTCCAGCACCTGCGCCTGGATGGTGACGTCCAGCGCCGTGGTCGGCTCGTCCGCGATCAGCAGTTCGGGTTCCGCCGCCAGCGCCCCTGCGATCATCGCGCGCTGTTTCATGCCGCCGGACAACTGGTGGGGATACTCGTTAATGCGCCGCTGGGGCTCAGGGACCCGTACCGCATCGAGCAACTCAAGCGCCCGGGCCATGCTGGCCTTTCGCGACAGCCCCCGGTGCCGACGCAACGGCTCGCAGATCTGCTGGCCTACTGTCATGACCGGGTTGAGCGACATCATCGGCTCCTGGAAGATCATGCCGATCGTGCCGCCGCGAATCCCTCGCATCTGCACTTCCGGCAACTCCAGCAAATCCTGCCCATTCAGCCGGATCTCGCCG
Organism: uncultured candidatus Poriferisulfidus sp.; assembly: GCA_965204575.1. Classification (GTDB taxonomy): domain Bacteria; phylum Pseudomonadota; class Gammaproteobacteria; order Poriferisulfidales; family Poriferisulfidaceae; genus Poriferisulfidus. Next base: position 1,020,041 of record OZ241993.1, on the reverse strand, counting down.
GATTCGATGCGGGCCGCCTCCGGGAGGAGCCGCATCACGCTCAGTGCCGTCACCGACTTGCCGCTGCCGGACTCTCCAAGCAGCGCGAACGTGCCCTGCTTCGGAATGGAGAAGCTGATATCGTCAACGGCGACTTCCCGGTCCGGGCCGACATCGAACGCGACCCGCAGGTTCTTGACCTCAAGCAGGCTGCTCATCGCTTCACCCTCGGGTCGAACGCATCGCGCACCGCGTCCGACAGCAGGTTCGCGAACAGCACCAAGGCAAACATGAACACGAACGAGGCCGTCAGCGACCACCACACCGGAGGCTCGCGCGACATCTCGAGACGCGCGCTGTTGATCATGTTCCCCCAGCTGTTCATGGACGGGTCGACCCCGATGTCGACGTACGACAGCACCGCTTCGGCCAATACCAGGCCACTGAAGTCCAGCACCACGGTAATCAGCACGATGTGCATGACGTTCGGAAGGATATGCCGCAGCAGGATGCGCGGACCCGATACCCCGAACGCCACCGCGGCCTGGATGTATTCATGCTCGCGCAGTTTGAGGGATTCGCCGCGCAGCAGCCGGCACAGCCCGGTCCAGCTGGTCAGGCCCAGGATCATGCACAGGAACAGCAGCCGCAGGTCCGCACGCTCCGCCAGGCTCGCGTACTCGGCGGCGTGAGCATTCAGGTAGACATGCAGGGACAGGATCGCCGCGGCGATCAGCAACACGCCGGGAATCGAGTTCAGCGTGATGTAGATGTACTGGATGACGTCGTCCACCCAGCCCCGGTAGTAACCGGCCGTGATGCCGAGCGCGATCGCGAACGGCAGCATGATCAGGGTCGTCAGGGTGCCGATCAGCACCCCGGTTCGGATGCTCTTCAGGGTCTGGTAGAGCACGTCTTCGCCGACCTTGTCGGTGCCGAACACGTGGTAGGCCCCGGCCAACTGCGCGACGATCCCGATCAACATCAGGATCAGCAGCACGGTGACCGCAACGGACCGCCAGGGAATCGCGGCCTCCCCCTCGGGCCGGGGCCGCGCACCCCGCAATCGGCGGGCCAACCGGATGCCCAGCAGCAGGAGACCCCAGACCCCCGCCCCCAGCAGGGCCCCGCGCAGGACCCGGACCGTGATGTCCCAACCGCGCTCCCGTTCCGGGTCCGCAAGATGGGCACCCGCGTACTCCAGCCGGGGATAGGCCCGGATCCGCCCCTGCGGCGTCTCCCGGGTCTCCTTGCTGTGCGCGTGGTAGGCGAACGGCGCGGAGTAGGTCCGCTCGACCTGGGTGCGCAAGGGCCCGGCCAGGACGTCGAACACGCTCAGGATCTCGTTCGAATACTCCACCTGGGCGCCCGGCTGCTCCAGGCGCGGATGGAAATGCACCGAATCCAAGATCGCGATGGCCGCGAAGAAGCCCAGCGCCACCACCGACACCGCGCCGCCGCGCCGGGTCATGACGGACCGCCAGGCGTGCCGCAAGTGCGGCGTGCGCAGGACGAAGCCCACGTACAGCGCCACCCCCGCCAACAGCAGGTAGAGGAAGAAATCGGTCAGCAGGACGACCCACATGGTCAGCGCAGGCGAATCCGGGGATCCGCGAGAGTGTAGGAAATGTCGGTCAGCAGCAGGCCCAGGATGTACAGCACCGTGCCGAGGAACACCATGGCCCGCACGATCGAGAAGTCCTGGCGCTGGATCGCGTCGATGGTGTAGCTGCCGAGCCCCGGGATGCCGAAGAAGGACTCGGTGATCAGGCTGCCCATGAACAGCAGCGGCAGGATCACCACCACGCCGGTCAAAATCGGGATCAGGGCGTTGCGCAGCACGTGCCGGAACAGGACCCACTGCTCGGACAACCCCTTGGCGCGCGCCGTGCGCACGTAGTCCTTGGAGATCTCCTCCAGGAACAGGGTCCGGTACCAGCGGGTGCCGGAACCGATCCCGTAGATGACGCTGATGATGACCGGAAGGATCAGGAACTTCACCGCCTCGAAGCCGGTGTCGTAGCCCGAGATGGGGACCAGTTGCAGCAGTTTCCCGACCAGGTACTGCCCGCCGATGATGTAGAACAGGCTGGAGATCGACATCAGGATCACGCACAGCACCACCCCGCCCACGTCCAGGTAGGACGCGCGGAAGAACGCCAGCATCAGCGCCAGCGTGGCGTTCAGCAGCAGCCCGAGTATCAGGCTCGGCACCGCGATCGCCAGGCTCGGCCACATGCGCTGGCGAATGTCGTGGCCGATGTTGCGGCCGCTGTCGGAATTGCCGAAGTCGAACACGAACAGGCGCACCGACTTGGTGTAGAAGATGGTGTCGGTCAGGCTATCCAGTCCGGCGGCCTCCGGGTTGTACAGCAGCGGCTTGTCGTAGCCGTGTTCCTGCTTCCATGCCTCCACCTGTTCCTGCGTGGTGTACCGGTCGCCCAGGTGCAGCCGGGCCACCTCTTCCGGCGAGTTGACCACGAAGAACAGCATGAACGTCAGCAGGTTGACCCCGATCAGGATCGGGATCGCGTACAGCACGCGCCGGATGATGTAAGCAATCATCGGCCGCGCTCCCGCTCGCGACGGAGGAATCCGACCAGCGCCGGGGCGATCAGGAGCACCAGGACGCCCAGCCCGGCCCAGATCGGCCAGACCGTCGGCTGGTTCCATTCCTGGACCGCCGCCGCGCGCGACCCGGTGTCGATGCGGCGGTACTTGAGCGTGTTGTAGGACATGGTGGTCGGCTTGTTGTTGTGCACCCACTGGTGCGACAGGATGTAGCTGACCGGGTGAAAGCCCCAGGCCCAGGGGGCGTCACGGCGGAGAATCTCCATCATCTGGTCGATGATCTGCTGGCGCCGCTCCCCGTTCGGGATGTTCTTCATCTGCGAGAACAGCGCGTCGTATTCGGGGTTCTTGTAGTTGGCGGAATTCGGCCCGTTGGTGTCGACCTGGGCGTTGGGACCGTACAGCAGGAACAGGAAGTTCTCCGGGTCCGGGTAGTCCGCGTGCCAGCCCCACTGGAAGATCTGCCCGGTGCCCTTGCGCATTTTCGCCCGGAAGCGGTTGTAGTCCGTGGCCCGGATCACCAGCTGGATGTCGAGCTTGGCGAACTGCTTGCGCAGCCAGTTCAGCGAGGCCTTGGCGTCCGGGCCCGCGCCGACCGCCTCGAAATACAGCACCAGCGGCTTGCCCGTCTCCTGATCGATCCCGTTCTGGTAGCCTGCCCGGCGCATCAACTCTCGCGCCTCTTCGATACTGCGCCGGACCGCCTTTCCATCCTCCCAACGGTAGACGTAGGGGTTGATGCCGGCTTCGCCTTCCCGAACGCCGAAGATCTGCGGCGGCAGAGGCCCTTGGCCCGGAATCCCCCGCCCGTTGCTGAAGATCGAAACGTGCTCCTCGTAGTCCACCACGATGGAGATCGCGCGCCGCAGCAGGCGGCTGCGCTCGCCGTACCCGCCCACGACCGGGTCCAGCATGTTGAAGCCCATGTAGAAAACGGTCAGGTCGACCGCCGTGCGCAGCACGATCCCCTTCGCCTCCATCGCGTCGGTCAGCCCGACTTCCCCGCCGCCGCCGTATTCGATGGCCTGGTCGAAGCTGTCCGAGCCGATGCCGGACAGGTCGTAGTAACCCTGGAGGAACTTGCTCCAGCGCGGGATGTTCTCCTTCTCCAGGCTGAAGACCGCCCGGTCGACGAACGGCATGGCGCGCCCCCGGTCGTCCAGGAATCCCTGCCCTTCGTCTCCCGGCTCCCCTTCGTCCGGGTAGGGTTCGCCGCGGAAGTTCGGGTTGCGCTCCAGCACCATCCGCAGGTTCGGGTTGTTCTCGGTCAGCATGTAAGGGCCGGTGCCGATCGGGTACCAGTGCAGCGTCAGGTTGCGCTGCGCCATGCCCGGCTGTTCGTGGAACACGTCCGCCTCCCACGGCATCGGCGCGAAGAACGGCATGGCCAGCCAGTAGATGAACTGGGGATAGGTTCCCTTCAGCCGGACCCGGTAGCGGTAGCGCGACAGCGACTCCACGCCGGACATCGACAGGCCACGCAGGTCCATCGGGATACCCTCCGTATTCTGGATGTGCGCCTGGAACTCGGCGAAGCCCTCGACGTATTCGGCGATGATGCCGGCGATCGGGCAATGCCGCCGGGGGTCGGCCAGCCGCTTGATCTGGTACACGAAATCCTCCGCCACCAGTTCGCGGCTCCCGGTATGCGTGAAATCCGTCAGCACGTTGACCGGCTCGAGATCCGCTTCGGTCAGGGCGTGGTAGCGATAGCTTCCATCCTCTCGGCGTGCCAGGGCCGGATGCGGCTGGTAGAGAATGCCGGGCTTGATGTCGATCAGGTATTCCGTGTACGCCACCTCTTCCGCCGGCGCCCCGGGCGAAAGCTCGCGGCCCTGCCCGTCCAGGTGACGGACCTCCGGCATGCGGGCCGCAGACAGGGGCACCAGTTCGTAGGGGCGCTTCAGGTAGTGGTAGGCCAGCGGCGGTTCGTAGACCTGCTGGATGAAGCCGTACGCGGTCGAGGTATAGGATCGCGCCGGGTCCATGAACTGGGGCCGGTCACTGAACGAGGCATACAGTACCGACCCGGCTCCGAGCCTCTCCCCGTGGGGGTCGTTCCAGGAATCTTCGCAGCCCGCCAGCAAGACGCATGCGGCAATGACGCCCCATCGGCAGGGCCGGCCGCGACGACGGGTGAAACGCACGGGAATTGAGGTCGGTATAGAATGGCTTCGGCCCATTTTAGTTTATCCACCTGCAAGTTCCGGTAGCATTCGAGAGTATGGGTCTCCTCCGCACCTTGGCATCTACGCCCGCAAAAGTCATTTTTGCGGGTGTTCTTCTGCTGCTGTACCTGGAGGTATATCTGATCATCACGATCGTGCGGGAGGGCGGAGAATACGCTCATCTCGTGCTCTGGTTCGAGTTGGCGACGGCAATCGCTGGCGGCTTGATAACCTGGCGTTCCTGGGAAAAACCCATGTTTCAAGGTCTGGAGTTCTCCAAGATTGGAACATTCCTGAAACTATGGGGAAGAATAAAGGCCGTCTGTAAGACTGTATTGAATTATCAGAAACTAATTGCAGGAGTGCTGCTCATCTTCCCGGGTCTCATCACGGACAGCATCGGGATCTTCCTCGTGCTGAAGACCGTTCTGTCTCCCTCAGCCCCGCTACTAGGAACTCTTCACAAAAAATCAGGCATCCAAGCCAAAATCAAGGAGTTTGCAAGTCACACCGAGACCTTGTCCAAACTCGGGTTCCCGCTTGTGGGGAAAATTCAAGGCAAGTGGGTCAAAGTCGCTTCTAAAATACCAAGCCGTGCAAGTATTGCTTCCGGTTTGCGTGCTATTTCAGGCAAACTATCCAACATCCCTAAACCCAAATGGGCCATGAACTTCCTGAAGAAAGGGAAGTGAACACATGCCCCGCGGTTGACCGAAAGACAGGGCCGAATCAAACAGGCTGCAGCGGCAGGCGAAACGCACAGGGGCCGGGATCGTTATAAAATGGCTTTCCGCCATTTCAATCTACCCGCCAACTCGGCAGTCATTCAAAGATCATGGGATTTCTCGACGGAAAGAAAGCACTGATTACCGGTGTCGCGAGCAATCGCTCCATCGCATGGGGCATTGCCGAGTGCATGCACGAACAGGGCGCCGAACTGGCGCTGACCTACCAGAACGAAAAACTGAAGTCCCGGATCGACAAACTGGCCGAGGCCTGCGGCGGCGCGCTGACCCTGCCCTGCGACGTGGCCGAAGAGGCCCAGGTGGAAGAAACCTTTGCAAAACTGGCGGAACACTGGCCGCAACTCGACATCCTGGTGCACTGCATCGCCTACGCGCCACGCGAGGCCCTAGACGGGGATTTCTGCGAGAACACGTCGCGTGGAGCCTTCGCCACGGCGCATGACATCAGCAGCTACAGCCTGACCGCCCTAGCCCGGGCAGCGCGGCCGATGATGCGCGAGCACCCTTCCGCCGTGCTAGCGCTGACCTACCTCGGAGCGCTTCGCAGCATGCCGAACTACAACGTGATGGGACTGGCCAAGGCCAGCTTGGAGGCGAACGTGCGCTACCTCGCCTACTCCCTAGGCCCGGAACAGATCCGGGTCAACGGGATTTCCGCCGGGCCGATCAAGACCCTGGCCGCCGCCGGCATCGGGAATTTCCGGTTGATGCTGGATCACGTAGAGAAAAACGCGCCGCTGCGCCGAAACGTCACGCTGCGGGACGTCGGCCAGGCAGCCGCTTTCCTGTGCTCGGATCTGGCCGGCGGGATCACCGGCGAGATTACTTATGTCGACGCTGGCTACAGCACTGTCGGCATGACCGACTTCGACGCCTAGCGTCATGTTATCTACTTTGAGTCCGTACAACTGATATTCTGGTTGCGTTATTTGCACGGACAAATGTGTAGATGAAGCGCTATCAGGTGACCTTGGATAAAGCGAAACGGAAAAGTCCTGGCAAAATCGTTTGCGGAGACCCATCCCTTACAAAAGGGGAATGCAGTTTACGACCGGGAATGCCTAAATCGAACTAAAGCGTCTATATCCGACATTTAATGCGTAACAAGCGTTTAGAGTCTTGCCCGCTAGAAGACTCCCATTATCAAACTTCCAGAAAGTGAAACATGAGTGATTTCATCAAACCATCAGCGATGCAGGAGGCGGATATTTCGAGCACGGACGCGGAATGTGCGGACTTGACAATTTGTGTAAATCGTCGCTGTAGATGGAACGGCGGCACTGGAACTGGCATCGACATCAGTGCCTTCATATCGGTCCTAGGCATCCGCGCACCAGTTGCAGAAGCCATAGCGTAGGCAACAGTTTCCTCTCGCCTAAGCAGTTGCGCAACAAAATCCCGATCTACTCCATCCCGGGGCAGCAACGGAACAAGCTCAGTTGAACACCTGCCGGAAAAATCAGGAGTTGCGACTTTGTTCAGGTATGGTCGGAGCTTTCCATAAAGAATATGGCGTTTATCAAAAAGGAAAACTGTGCTTTTTTGAGAGCCGACACGTGAATCGGTTTCGAAGTTTAAAGTACCGGTGACCGATTCCACGTTCTCAACACCGACAAAAGGAAGTCGGGTTTCAACAGGATTGCCCGGCTGAAGCCCTTGACGATCCAAATCACAAAGATCGCCAAGCGCTCTAATCTCCCACTCCATCGGGTTTGTGACCGGATCGCCGAACATCTTGACAAACAGCGCGGGGATGAGTTCCCGCAACCGTTCCTGCGCCTGCTTCTTCAGCAACTCAATCTTCGCCACCTGATTCAGAATATTGACAATCCGTCGCTGCCCGTCAAGCGGTGGGAGGGGAATGCAAATTTTCTTCAGAGTAGATTTCGGGATTTCTCTAAACGTGGTGCCCCCAGCAAGTTGCATCAGATCCTCACGCTGGTCGCGGAGCCAGTATGCGAGAAACTCAGGCACAATACGCTCACCACAGATCAAATTAGCAAAGCCTTGGTTAGTCGCCATGGGTCGAGTTGTAATCGCGGTGTAGCCGATAGTGGCTCTACTTGTCATCAAGACAGTTCCAGGAGGTAGCAAACGTGCGCTACTTCCTTTCAGGCCACCTTCTGTAATAGTTTCCTTTGTTCTCTCAATGAATAGTGAGTCGAGTGCAGTCACGTCCGTCGGTGTAGCCCACGGTATAGTACCGTCGAAGTAGGCAGTATTACTCCGTCGGGGGGTCCCACCTCCAACAACAGTGCAGATTTCGTCTAGAGGCACCTGCGCGAATGCACTCATTCCGCAACTACTCCCCGCACAGCCTCAGCCAACGCGTCGACCTCCTCCAGAGTCTCTGTCTCGATACCGCGCAACTCCTCCAGAATCTCCAATGGATCACGATGCTCTACTTTTGCCCGGTTCTGCGGTCGATACCGGTTGGCGCTCAGATTGAAATCGGCGGAACGAATGGCATCGGCCTCAGCAAACCACCATTTTTCCATCCAGTCCGCGTCGGGGTCCCTATCGCACCATTCCGTGAATTTTGTCTCCCGATCGTGGAATGCCTTCGCCAGATCGGGAAGATCGTCATCCTCAATCGGTTGGTCGTGGTTGGCATCGAGTTTGAATCCATCGTCGTCGGCATGCAAAAACATCACACGCTCTGTCGAGCCGCCCTTGCGAAACACGAGCACTGAAGTCTTGACGCCAGAATAAGGATTGAACACGCCACTAGGTAGCGACAGTACCGCCTCGACCGTATTGTTCTCAACCAAACGGCGGCGGAGTTCCTTGTGCGCCCCAGTAGAACCGAACAACACTCCCTCTGGAACCACCACGCCGCAGCGCCCACCATCCTTCAGGTGGTTCAGCATGTATTGCAGGAACAGAAGTTCGGTCTGGGTCGTGCGACCGACCTTCACATCCTCAACGATGCGATCCTTGTCCAGCCGCCCGGAAAACGGTGGATTGGCGAGGATAACGTCAAACCCCTCCACCGGGAAACCGAGTTCCGCCTTTACTGACCGGTCAAGAGAACGGGTCAGCGCATCGCGCCGTAGGATGCGTACTCGATCTAACCCCCGCAGAGTTAAGTTCATGGTGGCAAGCCGAACCATCTGTGGGTCGACATCGGTGCCATAAAAGGTCGCCTCGTGCAATTGCCTCACCGCATCGCGGCTCAACATGTCCCCAAGGCCACGCCGGATTGTCTTGCCATCGGCCTCAACCTCCTCAATCCCATCGGGGGAGGAATTGGCGAGTCGGATGTGGTCCCAAGCAGCGGCGAGAAAACCTGCTGTCCCTGCAGCTGGATCGTGGATCGTCTCACCAATTCGGGGATCGACGAGACGCACCAAGGTACGGATGACATGGCGTGGCGTCCGGAACTGGCCAAGCTCGCCCGCCTGTCGGATCTGGCGTAGTACATGCTCGAACAGGTCGCCCTTGGTATCCGCATCCACTCGTTCCAGATGAAGATCGCTCAATTGGCTCACAACCTGCGTGAGCACTGTTGGCTCGTCGATAACCAGTCGGGCGCCATCCATGAAATCCGTTGCACCATTCGACGCAATATCGGCATGGAACGGGAAGACCTCTTCGCGCACCCAATTCACTAACTGCTCGCCGTTGAGCGCATGAGCCCAAGATGACCACCGAAGCCGTTCGCACGGCACAGTCTCTATTCCCGGCTCGCTGGCGTTGAGTGGGTTGCGCAGAGCCCATTCGCCATCGAAAACACTGGCGTAGGAAGCGGCACCCGGCCGTTTCGCCGCACGTACTCGCGCTTGGTCTGCCGCCTCGTACATATAGAAATAGATCAGAAAACTAAGTTGTTCGGCGTTCTGGGCCGGGTTTGGGTAGCCACCGCCGAATAGGTAATCGCGAATACGGTCGATGCCGCATCGAAGTTCAGGGGTCATCGGCATGTGTCAGCGCTCCCCGCCGTGGGTGTCCTCAGGCTCCCCATCGGCTTCTCCTTGACCGAACACCGCGGCGTTGAGCCCTGTGATCATCCGGTCAAGCGATTCTTTGCCACCAAATACACGGCGAGCCTCATCGTAGCCTCCGAGAGCAGCGAAGGGATGTTCATCGAAATTCCATTCGCCAAAGGCGTTCATGTCCATGGCATCGGCCCTCACGCGGTTTCCGATCAAGTTGGCCCAACGTCTCTGGGCTGCATCGAAGTCCTCGTGTTTTCCACGCCATGCCTCGAACTTTACGCCAATTTCCCCAGCTCGCTCCTCGTGCTCCGGTGTACGCACGATACGACCGTTCTCGTCGAGCATCAACCAGTCACGGCTTGCCGGGTCAATATGATCGTCCACATCAAGAGTCAGCAGCATTCGAGGACCGTCAGAGTCTCGAGGGGCACCACCCGACCGGATTGAGCCGCCATCAATGTCTCCCTCGTCGTCGCCATGAAAATCGGTCACGCCAACAAAATCAAAAATCGTGAAGTATTCCTTCTCAACGTGTGGTGCCTTGCGCGTCCCCCGCCCGCGCATCTGCCGATAGAGGATGGCACTCCACGTGAACCGCGCCATGACGAGGTTGACGACTTCCGGGCAGTCAAACCCGGTGTCCAGCATGTTCACGCTGACAAGTATCTGCGGATAGGTCTCCTCCTTGAAGCGTTTGATCGTGGTACTCGCATCAGCCGTAGGGCCACCACCGACATCACTCACCACAAAATCAGCATAACGCACGGTGGGGTGCGGTTTCCGATCCGCGAAATGCTCATCAAACATTTGGGCCAGCGTCTCCGCATGGCGCCGAGTCACTGCGAACACGATGGTCTTGCCCCATTTTGGCCAGCGCCGGACACCATCCCGACCCATGAAGCCCTTCTCGTGTGCATCGCGAAACTCCCGCACCATGGCGCGGTTGCGCTCGGGGATCGTAAACTTGCGTTCCAAGGCGCGGGGGTCCACCATGATAGTATCTGAAGAACCGAAGAGTTCTTTGAACTCCTCCTGCGTTTCCTTATCCATCGCGTTCCAGTCAAGTTCATCTCGGCGGACAGGAAAGCCGTCCTCGGCGGCTGTCTTGATCGTCATGGCCCGGTAAATTCGATAGGGTACGAGATGGTCCTCTTCGATGGCCCGGTGCAGGGTGTATCGGAAAGTGGGTTCGGAAAGTCCGAAGAATCGCAATGTATCGCGCACGAACTGTCCATCTTCCCGATCAGAGAATGCATCGGCATTCGCCATCAAGGGCGTTGCGGTCAAGCCAAGCTGAATGCTGTCGAAGTGTTGCAGAACGTGACTATATGTGCCATAGATCGAGCGGTGGCACTCGTCGGTAATCACAAGATCGAAGTAGCCCGCCGAGAGGTCGCTGTATTCCTTGATCATGGTCTGTAAAGTCGCGATGATGATGCGCTTGGTGCGATCGAAACCACGACCAGGTCTGAGTACATGGCAAGGGTAGTCCCGAAGATGGTCGGTGAATGCATCCTCTGCCTGCCGGGCCAGTTCGATCCGGTCGACCAGAAACAGCACACGGGTAACGGTTCCCGCCTCGAACAACCGTTTGATCAACGCCGCCGCCGTGCGCGTCTTACCGGTCCCGGTAGCCATCTCAACCAAGAGCTTCCGTCGTCCACGCAAGATCTCGGTGGACAACACTTCAATACACTCGATCTGGTAATCACGGTCGACAATCTTCCGATCTATAGCAATGGCCAAAAGGTCACGACGGATGCGTCGGGTAGCGACTCGCCGCTCCAAATCGCCCTGAGTATAGAAACCCGATATCTTGCGTGCGTGAGCGTCCAAATCCCGATCTAGGAATCGCACTTCCTCGCCATTCGATAAAAAGACAAACAGCACGCCAAGCTGTTCGGCGTAGTGTCGCCCTTGATCCTGTGCAGCAATAGGATTGATGCTTGCCCGCTTGGCCTCCAGCACCGCCATGGGGCGACCCTGTCGGTCGCAGAGCACGTAATCAGCTCGCGTACCGTCCGGTAGCACATGCTCGAACAGCACACTTGATCCATCTATTAGATCCCAATGCGCACTCTCGAGCAGCGCGTCGATCTTGGCCCGTGCAAAGGCCTCGGTTTTGTTATTCACCTGCCCGACCAAGGATCGACGATTTCTATGTTGAGATTATCGAAATCGCGGACATTACGTGTGGCTACTGGCATGTTGCGCAAATAGGCGATTGCAGCGATATAGCCGTCAGTCGACTCGATGGGACGGCCAGCAAATCGGCGCGCAGCAGTGATCTCCGTTTCGCCGATGGTCGAGAAGAGCAGGTCTTCAAGAGCGTAACTGGCGGCCCACGCTTCTACAGCAGGATTCGGTGACTTGCGGATGAGTTCGGATACGACGTTCGTGTCGAGCAGCACGAACATAACTACAAGCTCAATCGAAAGTCGGGGGTTCGCGCACCGGGCCGCGCGGCGGTAATTCCAAATCTACCCCATTATCCGGCCCGAAAATTGAGCGTGTGATCTCCGTGGGGCCCCGGGAACTCAGCTTGCGGTCGACCGCCTCTTGGAGAATCAGGCGAACTTCCTCTTCCATGGAACGATGGTGCTCCGCAACCTGTACGCGCAAACACGTCTTCACGTCGTCGGCGAGATTGCGGATTGTGATGCTCGCCATTGGCTGTGCCTCTCCCTGGTACGGACATGTTGTGCAATAGTGTTTGCAATGCAAGCAAGTATACCTGATTCGCCTGAACGCTAATCGGAACTTTATCTGCCTAAATCTTCGATTTAGCCTGATGTATAAGGGTTTTCCGTGAGATCCGACCTCAAATTACATAAAAATAAAATGCTCGCTTTAGGTGCTTATGAAACACGGAAACGCCCATCGCTTAGGTGTTTCAGGCTGATTCACCCCTCTGAAATTCCGATTAGAGGTGGTTACTCACTCAAAAAGAGTTAGAAAGTTCCTCACACACACGAAAAAACAGTTTCTTCCGTCAGACTTCCACCGGGACATCAAGAAGATGGGGCTCTGCCTTGCTTGCCAAAGCTTGTTTCAACTCCAAGACCCTTTCTCTTTCTTCAGGCCAACCCACCACATTGGAATGTCTAGGAGGATCATCATCATCAACAACACTGAGGCCTGTACTCTCCACATCATCTCTCTCTATCGTCGCCCACCCATGCAAACGGGAGGCATTCGGGTTATCTTCCACCACTTGTAATCCGATTTCCTTAACTTCGTTCTGTTGCAGACCGCCTGTTCGGAATACTGAAAGATTTCCCTGCCTGTTTGGCTCGAACAATTTTGGTTTGACCACACTGTTATTAAGCTTGCCTCCCTCTACGGCAAAACGCGTAAGAGGGGTTGCTGGAATTTCCATCAGAAGCAAACCATATCGCATTCCTGTTGCAATCTTTTGATTGCAACCATCAGACTATCGGGTATTGCCTTCGACCAATCGGTAGAACTCCGTATCCTTTCTCCCGGAAATCGAGCAGCAAAAGCAATTGTATTATCTGGGCATATGCTGACGGACAGCATTGCCTGGCGAGAGAGCACCCACTCAAGATCAATCGTGCCATGTGGAGACACATCAACATCTGGGCGTGGAAGCCCGACAGGCAAGCAATCTACAAACTGCGTTGCATGACTCACTGTTACCTGATCCAGCGGGGCTGCGCCTTCCCCGTCCCAATTTTTATCCGATGCCATCTCTTGTAATTCAAGGATTCTATTCTTCAGAGAACCGCGAGAGAGATCATCTACATCTATACAACCCAGCAATTGGTTCATAAAATCCTGAGCACGTGCCCAAGAGAATTTTGTTGTCCCTTTGCTTGGTTTCGTTGATACCCTGCGGCGAAGAGGAAATGGGACAATAAGTTGTGCTGGAGAGTTTTCTAACCCTCTGGGAAGGGGTTGCACATTTGGGTAGAACCTGCCATCTCCATGCATCTGGTCGTGTGAAGTCTGGCATGTAGCATTCACGATGAACCCTCCCTCCGAATCAGACACTCATGAAGTTTCTCTGTATACGTCCGGATTCTGTCATACGCGTCCATACATTCGATTATCTCCTGCTTTCTCGACATGTCCTGATGGGCGCCCATCGAGAAAAACAGGTTCTTTCCTTGTGTCCCAAAATGTGGTTCGATACGAAAACTATATTGAACCGAGTCCTCCGCAAAATAAAAGTTCGTGCTCGTCATGCTCTCACCCAAAGGGATTACCCCCCCCAACAGATTCTCTATATCTGCCTTATTGTTAAGCATCGCACAAAAATCTATCCCGGAAAGACCCAATTCTTCCTGTTCAAATATTGAGTCGCAATTCAACCCAACGGCAGTCACAATGGGCAGTGGACTATATTGGGCCAAGCGCGCAATGATTGCCCGGGTCGCCTCAGCAACTTCTTTCGGGAAAATTTTGGGACCAGTTAAAGTAAGCCGCTCTGGAGAAACTGAAAATTGGTAATTGCCACGTGAGTACTTATACTGCCCACTTTCTTCCTTACGCTCGGTATCCATCACCTCTATCTCTCCCAAAAAGGGACACAATGCTCGTTCGTCAAACATTCCCGCATGGAAACTCGACCCGACAAACATTATCGTAGTTATATGAAAAGCTGGCATTTTAAGGGTCTCCAAGCTACCCTTAGGGGATTGGCAGAGTAAATTGATTGTATCATTGGCAAGGCGCAACTAGACAATATGGGATTTTTTCGCTTTTTTCAACCCCACCGTATCCCCAACAACAAAATGACGCCACCCAAAGCAACACCAAGCCCATATCTGCACGTTATCCCACATAAAGGCAGATGGAGCGTACTCAACTCCGGCGCCAAACGCGCAAGCCGCACGTTCGCCACCCAGCAGGAAGCCATCGACAGCGCGAGAGAGAAGGCAAAAATGCGAGGAACTAACCTCTACATCCACGGCCGTGACGGGCGAATCCGCAAGCAGCATTCCTACGACCCGCAGCGAAGACATGAGACAAAGAGACGCAGGCCGTGCGCCGACGAGCGGGGATGGACTCGGGAAGAACTCTACGAGCGAGGCAGATAGATTCTCTCGAGTCGCCAGCTTAGGCCCGAACCGCCGTCTCTTCTCCCTCGCTTCGAGCGATCACCACCGCGCCGCTCGAGTCGCCAAATACGTTGACGCTGGTCCGGCACATGTCCAGCAGCCGATCGACAGCCAAGATCAGGCCGACCGCCTCCGCGGGCAGGCCCACCACGCCCAGGATCAACACGATCGCGACCAGGCTTGCGGCCGGAATCCCGGCAACGCCGATCGAGGTCAGAAGTGCCAATATCACCACCATCGCCTGTTGCGCGGCGCTCAGGTCAAGACCGTAAGCCTGCGCCAAAAACAACACCGCCACGCATTCGTACAGGGCGGTGCCGTCCATGTTGACGGTGGCGCCGAGCGGCAGCACGAAACTGCCCACGCGGTTGGAGACGCCCGCCCGGCTCCGGACGCAGTCCAGCGTCACCGGCAGCGTCGCCGAGGACGAACTGGTGGAGAACGCGGTCAGCAGGGCGGCCAGCATGGCTTTGAAATGCCTGATTGGCGAAATCCCGAACGTGCGCATCAGCAACGGCAGGATCACGAACATGTGCAGTGCCAAGGCGGCCAGCACGGTAAAGAAGAAAGAGGCCAGCGGGATGAACACCTCGAGCCCCGAGGTGATGACCACCTTGCCCACCAGGGCGAACACCCCGACCGGGGCGAACAGCATGATCAGGTTGGTGATCTTCATCATCACTTCCTGTACGCCCTGCCAGAACGTGTGCAGGGTGTCGCGTCCGCCCTTGAACACGCGCTCCATGAAGTAGCCGAACAGGAGGCTGAAGAAGATCAGGCCGAGCATCTGCCCTTCTGCCGCGGCTGCCACGATATTGGTGGGAATCATGCGCAGGAACACGCCGATCACGTCGGCGCCACTGCGCCCGGCTACCTTTTCGGTGATCTGCCCCGTGTCCTCGTGCAGACCCAAGACCTCCTTTGCCGGAATTCCGTCGCCGGTCAAGCCCGGCTGTATCAGGTTGACCAGGAACAGCCCCGCGGTGATCGCCAGCGTGCTGGTGGTCAGGTAGTACAAGAGCGTCTTGCCGCCCAGCGTGCCCAGCGCGCCGGCCCCGAGGTTGCCGATCCCGATGATGATCGATGCGACGATCAGCGGCACGATGATCATTTTCAGCGCATTCAGGAACATTTTTCCGACGAAGTCGAGCACGGGGACGACCGTCCCGCCTACCGCTCCGTCCGCGTCCAGCACCAGTCCGGCCAGAACGGCCAGAGCAAGTGCGATCAGGATTTGCCAATGTACTGCCAGACGCATGATGGAACCTCTCGTTCTAATGATTGTGAAGGCGGAAACTTACTCCAACCGGTCGGGATAGCGGGTGACCTCCGCCTGCGCGAGGAGCGCGGCCCGGAAGGCCTTCGCCTCGTCGAACCGCATCTGCGCGCGAAGATTCTCGCGATCCTCTTCTCGTATCTCCGCCGGGAGCGCCTCATGCACGGCGTCCACGGCAACCAGCGCCACACCATCGTACAGGATCGCTATGCCGACAGACGGAGAACCCTCCGGCCGGGACAGGGAAAAGGCTTTCTCCCCGATCTGCCGCGGAACCTCCTCGGCATCCCGGGTCAGCCCGGCACGCATGACCAGTCTGGCCCCGTCGCTCTCGGCCAGGGCTTCGATATCGGGTTCCTCCCGCAACCGTTCCGTGAGTTCGGATGCATGCGCGAGGAGCGCGGCCCAGGCCGCCTGCCGTGCCAGATCGTTGCGGATCCGGTCCGCCACCACCTCAAGCGAGAGCGCCCGGGCTTCCTCGTACTCGTCGACCCGCACCACGATCGACCAGTCGACCTCCAGGTCGATCCGGTCGCTGTTCACCCCGCCACGCAAGACTTCGTCGCTGCGTAAAGCCGTGACAACCGCCTCCTGGGTCAACACTCCCACCGGTAAAGCTGTCAGAGGAACCAAGCCGGTGCTCTGGATTTCCATTCCCAATTGCTCCGCGGCCGCGGCGAGGCTTTCCGGGCTCTCGTAGGCCAGCAGGCCGAGTTCCTCGGCGGCGGCGGCATAGCGGCCTTCCAGATCGGCACGCCGGGCCTGTTCGACGACCTGGTCGCGTACTTCCTCGAGAGACCGGAGCCGTGCCTCCTCCAACTCCTGCACATCCAGCAGGTAAATCCCCCGCTCTGTCTTGATCGGCTCGCTTACTTTGCCGGGATCCAGGCTGAACACCAGAGCCGCCAAATCCTCCGGGAGGTCCCCTTCCGCCACCCAGCCGATTTGCCCGCCCCGTGAGCGGCTCAGCTCATCCTGGGAATGCTCCCGAGCCAACTCGGTGAAATCCTCTCCCTCCTGAAGGCGTTTGTAAAGCGCCTGCGCCTGTTCGTCCGATCCCGATCCCTTCAGGAAAATCTGCCGCAGTTTGCGCAACTCCGGCGCCATGAAGTCCAGGGCGCGGGCTTCGTAATATTCTGCAACCGCCTCCTCACTCAACGGCGTCCCGTCGTCCATGCTGTCGAGGCGCAGTTCCAAGTACGACACCTTGACGCGCTCCGGCGCCATGTAGCGGTCCTGCGACTCTTCGTAGTCTGCCTTGATTTCCTCCTCGGTCACCGCCTCCGGGTCGAAGAAGCGGTCTCCCTTGACTTCGAAATACCGGATGTCCCGGATCTGATCCTTCAAGGCCTGGTATTCCCGCACTTCGGCGTCCGTCGCCAGTGCCGAGTCCGCCAACATCTGCGCGACGATCTGCGTGCGCATCTGTTCGCGCTGGTCCGCCTCGAAACGGGCCGGCGTGATCCGGTTGACTTCCAGGATCTTCTGGTAGCGCTCCTCGTCGAAATGGCCGTCGATCCGGAACAGATCCATGGCCTGAATGCTTTGCGCCAGCTTCGCGTCGGTGACGTCGAGCCGCTCGCCGTCAAGGTACTGGAACAGGAGCACCTGGTCGATCAGCCCGTCCAGCACTCGTAGCTTCAGGCCGCGTTCCCACTGTTCGGAGTCCGCCCCGGGTGGCGGGGTATTCCTGGATCGGTTGTTCTGGTAGAGCTCGTTGTAGCGCTCGATCGGGATCGGGCGGCCGTTGACTTCCGCCACGTCGGCGCCACCGCCGAAACCCAGGTATTCGCTGATGCCCCAAAGCGCGAACGGGATGCTGATGATCAAAACGATGAAGTAAGCCACCCATCCGGTGGCTCGTTCTCGAATCACATGCAGCATTTTTTAGCGGGTCAGGCTGGATCTGAGAGGAGTGGGAGGGATGCGGGCTTCCGGCGGCTGGCGGAGTGGACGGGACTCGAACCCGCGACCACCGGCGTGACAGGCCGGTATTCTAACCAACTGAACTACCACTCCACCTCAGAAAACAGACAAAGCCACCGGCATGGTGGGTGCTGAGGGACTTGAACCCCCGACATCCGCCTTGTAAGGGCGACGCTCTACCAACTGAGCTAAGCACCCTTGGGGCCAGTATTAATTCAGCGCGTCTTTCAGGGCCTTGCCCGCCTTAAAAGAAGGGCTGTTGGATGCCGGAATTTGTATGGACTCTCCCGTTGCCGGATTCCGTCCCATTCGGGCGGAGCGGTGTTTAGCTTGGAAGGTGCCAAATCCAGGGATGCTGACTTTGTCGCCTGCACGGAGCGCAGACTTGATGGAATTCGTCATAGCGTCCAGTGCCTTGATTGCCGAAGATTTGGTGATGCCAGCATCCTCGGCCATCGCCGATGCGAGATCGTTTTTATTCATTGTTTTGGTTCTCCGAAATTCAGTGAGGTAATTGTCAGGTCAGGCTGAAGTGGGGTCATTATAACCAAAATTTGACCGGGCATCCCGGGGCAAAGCCCGGAGTCAAAGGGAGGACGGACGGGCTACCGCTCAGTGATGGATGGCCGGGTCCGGCTGGGTCTCTTTTTCCGGCAACGGCTTCTCGCCCGCCGGCTGGCCTTCTTCTTCCAATTCAGGCTGCGGCATCCACTCCAGGGCCAGCTCCATGGTTTCGTCGATCCACTGGCAGGGAACGATCTCCAAGGCCTGCCGGATGTTGCGCGGCAATTCCACCAAGTCCTTCTCGTTCTCCTTCGGGATGACCACTGTCTGAATGCCCCCGCGCATGGCCGCCAGCAATTTTTCCTTCAGCCCGCCGATCGGGAGGATCTCGCCGCGCAGCGTGATCTCGCCGGTCATCGCCACTTCGGCCTTGACCGGGATCCCGGTCAGCGCGGACACGATCGCCACCGTCATGGTGACGCCGGCGCTCGGGCCGTCCTTCGGGGTCGCTCCTTCCGGGACATGCACGTGAATGTCCTTCTTCTCATGGAAATCCTGCTGGATGCCCAGCGTCTTGGCCCGACTGCGCACGACCGTCTGTGCCGCCTTGATCGACTCCTGCATGATGTCGCCGAGCCGCCCGGTGTAGATCAGTTTCCCCGAGCCGGTGACGATCGCGGCCTCCACCCGCAGCAACTCGCCGCCGACCTCGGTCCAGGCCAGGCCGTTGACCTGGCCGATCTGGTTATTCTCGTCGGCCAGCCCATACCGGAAGCGATGGACGCCGAGCAACTTCCGCAACTGTGCCGCGGTGATCCGAATCTGCTCCTTGCGCGGCTTGAGCAGCAACTGCTTGACCGTCTTGCGGCAGATCTTGGACAGTTCCCGCTCCAGGTTCCGGACGCCCGCCTCGCGCGTGTAGTAGCGGATCACGTTCTGGATCGCGCGGTCCGGGATCAGCAACTCCGACTTCTTCAGCCCGTTGTTCTTCAACTGCTTCGGGATCAGGTAGCGCCGGGCGATGTTCATCTTCTCGTCCTCGGTGTAGCCGGAGATCCGGATGACCTCCACCCGGTCCAGCAGGGCCGGGGGAATCTTCAGCGTGTTGGCGGTACAGACGAACATCACGTCCGACAGGTCGAAGTCCACTTCCAGGTAGTGGTCGTTGAACATGTGGTTCTGTTCAGGGTCCAGCACCTCCAGCAGCGCCGACGCCGGGTCGCCGCGGAAGTCCATCGCCATCTTGTCGATCTCGTCGAGCAGGAACAGCGGGTTGCGCACCCCGACCCGGGACATGTTCTGGATGATCTTGCCCGGCAGGGAACCGATGTAAGTGCGCCGGTGCCCCCGGATCTCGGCCTCGTCACGCACCCCGCCGAGGGACATGCGGGTGAACTCGCGCCCGGTGGCGCGGGCGATCGATTGCCCGAGGCTGGTCTTGCCGACTCCCGGCGGACCCACCAGGCACAGGATCGGGCCCTTGATCTTCTTCACGCGGTTCTGGACCGCCAGGTATTCCAGGATGCGCTCCTTGACCTTTTCCAGGCCGTAGTGGTCCTTCTCCAGCACCCGCTCAGCCTTCTTCAGGTCGCGGCAGACCCGGGAACGCTTCTTCCAAGGCACGTTGACCAGCCAGTCGATGTAGTTGCGAACCACCGTCGCCTCCGCCGACATCGGCGACATCATCCGCAATTTGCCGAGTTCGTGCGTGGCCTTCTTCTTGGCCTCCGCCGACATGCCCGCCTTCTCGATCTTCTCGGCCAGTTCGTCGGTCTCGCTCGCACCCTCGTCATTGTCCGAAAGCTCCTGCTGGATCGCCTTCATCTGCTCGTTCAGGTAATACTCGCGCTGGCTCTTCTCCATCTGCTGCTTGACCCGCCCGCGAATCTGCTTCTCCAGGCTCAGGATGTCCAGTTCCGACTCGATCAGCTTGAGCAGAGCCTCGATGCGCTCCCGGACCGACAGGATCTCCAGGATCTTCTGCTTCTCGTCCAGCTTCAGGGTCATGTGCGCCGAAATCGTGTCGGTCAGCCGCGAGGCATTGTCGATGCCGGACAGGGACGCCAGAGCTTCCGGCGGGATTTTCTTGTTGACCTTGACGTACTGTTCGAAACCCTTGTGCAGGGAACGCACCAGCCCCTCGATTTCGGCCGACTCTGCCCCCTGAGTTTCGGCCAGCATGGAAATCTGTGCGCTGAAGTAGTCGTCCATGCGCTCGTAATGGTCCACGCGCGCCCGGTTCGCGCCCTCCACCAGCACCTTGACCGTCCCGTCCGGGAGCTCCAGCAACTGCAGGATGGAACTGATCGTGCCAACCGAATAGATGTGGTCCGGGTCCGGGTCGTCGGTTTCGGCCTGCTTCTGGGTCAACAGCAGGATCTGTTTGCTGGCGGCCATCGCCGCCTCCACCGCGCGGATGGATTTCCGGCGGCCCACGAACAGCGGGATCACCATGCCCGGGTACACCACGACGTCGCGCAGCGGCAATACCGGCAGCAGCAAGCCTCCGTCGGACGGCTCGAGCTCTGTTTCTTCTGGCGTGGGTTTCTTGCTCATGGGACTCCTATTCGAATGCACCGGTTCTGCCCGGTCCTACTAGCATCATAAGGGCGAAAAGCCCGATTTTCAACTTCCGCCCGCGCGAGACGGCCGAAATCACGGCCCGGTTCCGGTTCCGGCAAGGCCCTCAAGCCAGTTGTTCCTCGACGTCCGGATCCTCGTAAATCAGGTACGGCGACTTGTCGCCCAAGACCACGGCCTCGTCGATCACCACCCGGACCACGCCCTCGAACGAGGGCAATTCGTACATGGTGTCGAGCAACACGGTCTCCAGGATGGTGCGCAAGCCACGGGCGCCGGTTTTGCGCTCTTTCGCCTGCCGCGCCACCGCTTCCAGGGCGTTGTCGCGGAACTCCAGCGTCACGCCCTCCATCGAGAACAGCTTCTTGTACTGGCGGGTGATCGCGTTCTTCGGCTCCACCAGCACCCGGACCAGCATGCCCTCGTCCAACTCCTCCAAGACCGCCACCATCGGCAGCCGGCCCACGAACTCCGGGATCAGCCCGTAGTGAATCAGGTCCTCCGGCTGCACCTGGTTCAGGATGTCATAGGAATCGCGCGTCTCCTGGCTGTAGATCTCGGCACCGAATCCGATGCCGCTCTTCTCGGTGCGGGAGCGAATCACCTTGTCGAGGCCTGCGAACGCACCGCCGCAGATGAACAGGATGTCGCTGGTGTTGACCTGCAGGAATTCCTGCTGCGGGTGCTTGCGGCCACCCTGCGGCGGCACCGAGGCGATGGTGCCCTCGATCAGCTTGAGCAACGCCTGCTGCACGCCCTCGCCCGAGACATCGCGCGTGATCGATGGATTGTCGGACTTGCGTGAAATCTTGTCGATCTCGTCGATGTACACGATCCCGTTCTGTGCGCGCTGTACGTCGTAGTCGCACTTCTGCAGCAGCTTCTGGATGATGTTCTCCACGTCCTCGCCCACGTAGCCGGCCTCGGTCAGCGTGGTCGCATCCGCGATCGTGAACGGCACGTTCAGGCGGTTCGCCAGCGTTTCCGCAAGCAGCGTCTTGCCCGATCCGGTCGGGCCGATCAGCAGGATGTTGCTCTTCGCCAACTCGACGTCGTCGTCCTCGTCGGCCCGGGAACTGACCCGCTTGTAGTGGTTGTACACCGCCACCGCCAATGCCTTCTTGGCCTGCTCCTGGCCAACCACGTGCTCTTCGAGCGAAGCGTAGATGTCCTCGGGGCCGGGCAGCGAATCCGGCCGCTGCTCGGTCTCCACCTTCAATTCGTCGCGGATGATCTCGTTGCACAGGGCCACGCACTCGTCGCAGATGTAGACCTTCGGCCCGGCAATCAGCTTGCGGACTTCGTGCTGGTTCTTCCTGCAGAACGAGCACCGCAACGGCGCCTTCGTGTCTTTCCCTTTCTCCATGCTCGTGCCCTGCCTGTGCCGCGCCCCGGTCAGCCGGAATCCGTGTTGTTCAGCAGTTCGGTCCGGGTGGTCAGCACCTGGTCGACGATCCCGTACTTCTGCGCGGCCTCGCTGCTCATGAAGTGGTCGCGCTCCGTATCTTGCCGGATTTTATCAACTTTCTTGCCGGTATGCCGCGCCAGCACCTGGTTGACCTGCTCCCGGGCCCGCAGGATTTCCTTGGCGTGAATGTCCACGTCGGTGGCCTGCCCCTCGAAGCCGCCCAGCGGCTGATGGATCATGATTCGCGAATGCGGCAGCGCGTAGCGCTTGCCGGGCGCGCCGGCCGCCAGCAGCAGCGCCCCCATGCTCGCCGCCTGCCCGATGCACAGGGTGCTGACGTCGGGGCGGCAGAACTGCATCGTGTCGTGCACCGCGAGCCCGGCGCTGACCGACCCCCCCGGGGAATTGATGTACAGGGAGATGTCCTTGTCCGGGTTCTCCGACTCCAGGAACAGGATCTGCGCCACCACCAGGTTGGCCACGTGGTCGTCGATGCCGCCCACGATGAAGACCACCCGCTCCTTGAGCAGGCGCGAATAGATGTCGTACGCACGCTCGCCGCGCGCGCTCTGCTCCACCACCATGGGGATGTATTGGGATTGGATGTCCGTCATCGTCCGGTCCGCTCGCCCAGCTGTTCCAGCGTCATGCGCTCCTTTTTCACTGTAGCATGTTCCAGTACCCAGCGGATGATAACGTCCCAGGCCGCCTCGCGTTCCAGGTGCCCGCGCACGTCCGGATTCCGCCGCGCATTGCGCCGGGCCGCCGCCGGATCCTTGAACTGCCCGGCATAGGCCTCCTCGATCCGCTTCTGGTCCTCTTCGGTCGGCTCCGCCCCGCTCGACGCGCGCAACGTTTGAAACGCCGTGATTCGCCGGGCATCCAACAGCGCCATCTGGTGGACCGGGTGATCCCCGCCCAGCTCCTGCTCCGGCGGGATCCCCATTTCTTTCACGCGTACCGACAAACACCATTCCCGAAGCGATTCGGGCACCGGCAATGCCGGCTCTTTCCCCGCCGCAAGACCCTGCGTGATCTGCCCGACCAGGTACTCGCGCTGCATCTCCACCCGCCGGTAATCCAGGTGTGCGTGCACGGAATCCCGGATCGTCTCGCGCGTCGCGCCCGCGCCACCGCATTGTGCGAGCCACGCCGAATCCTCCCAGTCCGGCAACACGGCCTCGCGCACCTCCTGCACGCGAACCCGGAACTGCCGGGTCTGCCCGGACAGGGGGTGTCCGTCAGCCCGTTCCGCAAAGGCCACCTGCGCCGATTTCTCGTCACCCGCGCTCATCCCCGCAAGATGTTCGTGCAACTCCTCCAGCATCGTGCCCGGCTCCAGCACCAGGGCCATGTCCGGGCTGTCCTCGACGATCTCCGCGAGCGTCTCGTCCATTCCACAAGTCGCGTACTGGAACGCCACCTGGTCGCCGGCCGCTGCCGGCCGCTTCACCGCTTTCCAGTCGACGGACTGGCGGCGCAGTCGTTCCATCCCTTCTTCCACCTCCGCGTCTTCCACCGCGACCTCGGGTTCGGTCAGCGTCAGCCCGGAAACCTTCGATTCCGCAAGCTCCGGGTAGACGTCGAACCGGGCCTGGTACTTCATCGGGCGGTCTTCGCCGTACTCTTCCACCGTGACCCGCGGATCGACCACCGGCTGCACTTTTTCCGCTGCCAGCGCCTCGCGCAGGGAGTCGTTGGCCAGCTTCTCCACCACCTCGCCGTAGACCTGCGGGAGATGGCGCTGCCGGACCACCTGCACCGGCACCTTGCCCGGACGGAAGCCCTTGATGCGCAAGGTCCGGGAGAGCTGGCGGAGGCGGTTCTCGACCTGTTCGACGAATTGCTGCTGCGGCACCGTGACGCGCAAGGCGCGCGCCGTCGACCCTAAGACTTCAAGAGAGGTTTCCATGGTTCTTGTTATGCGGGAGGACGTGGTGCGAAAGGAGAGACTCGAACTCTCACGGGATAATCCCACTGGCACCTAAAGCCAGCGCGTCTACCAGTTCCGCCACTTTCGCCCTGTCGCGGCTTAATAGTATAAGGAATGCGACCGGTCTGCGGAGGGTCCGCCGGAAAAGCCTACCGGAAGAGTATCGATGCCTTTGATGTCACGTCCCGTTTGCGAGAGTGATCATGATTCCCAAAATTCCGACGATGATGCTGACGGCGATGCCGGCACCGATCAGGAAACGCCAGTACATCGTGGCAAACTGATCCTGTATCTCACTGCGCAACTCGCCGATCTCGCCGCGCAGGACGAGTTCCAGTTTTTCCAGCCCGGCATGCAGGTCGTCCCTCGTGGCGAACTCGACCTGTGCATCCCGGATGGTCTCGACGATGGCCACGGCCTGTTGCTCCCGGAATTCCGCCTCTTTCAGGTTCCCGACTGCCCGCATTGTATCGAATTTGGGCGGACGCGGGGCGGACCGCTTGCGTGCGTCGGAAGCGGGCTCGGATTTCTGAGCGTTCGGGTCCATGAAGCCCTCCTTGGGACAGTCTTTCCTCGGCGGGACGGGCGAGAACGGAACACCTTTCGGGCCCATCCGGTTCGAACCCCAAGCGTGCCCGAAAGCAAGGGAGAAAGCAAGAAAAAATGGTCTGAAAATTCCGACCGTTTTTCCTTGCCTTTTTGGCCGGTTTGGTGTAGTCGGCCCCATTTCCTCTAAAATCATGGGTTTCCGAAGATTGGAGAATTGGTTCTCGTGCGAAGCTTCTGGACCTACACCTTCCTGCTGCTCGTTGCACTGGCGGGGGGTGCCTTCCTATGGGGGCTGGTCTATGCGCTTTGGCCGCTGCCGGTCCCGCACCACAAGCTCGTCAAGTACGGTGCACTGCTGGTCGCCGTCGTGGTACTCGTACTGTGGGCACGGCATCGAGTCACCCGAGACGCTCTCGGCCTGAGCGGCGGCATCGAATCCCTGCTCGTGCAGGGGTTGGTCGCATTCTCCCTCACGGCCGCCCTGCTGGTGCCCCTGTGGCTGTTCCTCCTCGAGATGAACGCACGCTTCCTCGATCCCTGGATGTGGAGCCTGGAGTTGAGCTACAAGCTGGCCGGATACCTGATTGCGGCGCTCGCCGTCGCGACGGTGGAAGAACTGTATTTCCGCGGCCTCCTGCTGTCCCGGGTTTCCGGCTACTGGCTGCCACTGACCGCCTCGGCCCTGTTCTATGCCGGCATCCACTTCCTCAACCCGACACCCGATTCGGGATTGGCGGACCAGTGGAACGGAGGGTGGCTGCTGCTTGCCAATGCCACGCTCGACATGCCCGAACAGTGGCTGGAGCAACTGCCCCGCCTGTCCTTGCTGCTTCTGATCGGTCTCGGCCTCGGCCTCGTGCGGCTGCACACCGGCAACCTGGCGTTCTGCATCGGCGCACATGCTGCCATGGTGTTCAGCCTTAAGTCCTTCCAGTTCTTCACCTATCCCGGCCCCTTCGGCCCCGCCTGGCTCGGCACCGACGCATCCGGCGGTTGGACCGGCGTCGCATGGATGGCCATTCTCGTCCTCGGGCTCTGGCGTCTCTATCCAAAACTCGGAAAAACGCCCCGAAACTAAGATTCAATACCATTTTTTATCTCATAAGATATTGATCTAACAAGGTTAAAAATGGTCTGAAAATTCCGACCATTTTTCCTTGATTTCGCCTCTTCGCTGGCCTAATGTGGCAGGACCAACCGGAGCCTGTCCATGCGCGGAACCTTTCTTGCCTGCTGCCTCGCCTTCCCCGGCCTGGGGTCGGCCGCCGAAGATCCTGTCCCCATCGCCCGCTACGCCTACCTGATGCCCGGCAGCAGCCATGCGCAACGCCACCCTCTCCAGGTCACCCTAGCCCAAATCCGGTTTCCGCAGGAAATCGCCACCGTCGGCGACGCCCTGGCCCACCTGCTGACGCGTTCGGGCTACCGACTCGACGAACAACGCAGCCACTGGGCAAAAACCATCCTGATGCCGCAGCCGCTGCCTGAAGTTCACCGGGACCTCGGGCCCATTCACCTGTCGGAAGCTCTGAGTGTCTTGGCCGGGGGAGCCTGGCAACTCAAGGTCAATCCGCTGTATCGCACCCTGATCATCCAGCCGACCGAAGAATGGCAGGCGCAGTTGGAGCGGCAGGCTTCC
The DNA here is from genome assembly GCA_965204575.1 of uncultured candidatus Poriferisulfidus sp. Classification (GTDB taxonomy): domain Bacteria; phylum Pseudomonadota; class Gammaproteobacteria; order Poriferisulfidales; family Poriferisulfidaceae; genus Poriferisulfidus. The sequence goes on along the minus strand of OZ241993.1, from coordinate 993,740 downwards.
CCCATTGAAATCGAGGACGCCCAAAGCCTCGCAATGGAAGGCCCGGACCCGGACCCGGCGGCAATGAACCTGCCCTTGCCGACCGGCTTGTACGATCCGGCCGAAATCTTCGTCGAAGACATGACCCTGCAGGAGGCGTTGGACCTGATCGTCCCCGTCGGCTGGACGCTTCGCCCGGAAGTCCCATCCGCCCTTCTGCAAGCCCGGGTCTCGTTGATTTCCTCGACGACCTGGTGGGACGCCCTGACCGAACTGGCCCGAAAACTCGGAGATCAGGCCCAGGATGAATTCGTCCTGCACGTCTTCGAAGACCAGAAACTGGTCGTGCTGGGGCAGCCGTGAACCCACGCGCTGCACTGCCCCCGGTCGCACTCGCGCTGTGTGCCTGCGCCGGGCCGGAAGTCTCGCCCGGCGAAATCCATCTCCCGCAACCGCTGGATGCCCCCACCGCGACACCTGCTCCACCGATCCCGCCTCGCCCGTTTGTCCGCATCGAGCAACCGCACGCGAAAAACGCCGACCTGTCCGTCACCCTCAACCTCAGGGAGGTCACGCTGGCCGAGTGCCTGACCCGGGCCGACCCAGCCCTGAACCTCGTCCCCGCTGCTCCAGAGATCGACCTGAGCCAGCGCTACAGCGTCCGCGTCAACAATCTCAGCCTTCGACAGTACCTGGACATTCTCGAGGGCATGACCGGCTACGCGCTGGAACTGGACCCTGAATTGCCGATCGTGCACGTGTCGTCCTACCTGACGCGTTCCTGGGACGTCAGCACGTTCGCCAGCCACGGCCAGGCGAAACTCAAGGTCGGCCAAGCCGTCTCGCTGTCTTCTTCCGCCGGAAGCAAAGACGGCGAAGGAGGCGAAGGCGACAGTCGGTCCGAGGAGGGGGCCGCGACGGTGACTTACGACCACACGGATTCCCCATGGGAAGACCTGCTCGCCAATGCGCGTTCGATCCTGGGGATGTCCGACGCTGGAACGGCGCCGACGCCCGGGGCATCCCTTCAAACCTGGCTGGTCGCGGATCAACGCCTGGGACTGCTGCGCGCACGGGGACCGGTCTCGCGCATCCACGAACTCGATGCCTGGCTGACCGAACAGACCCGCAGGGGTGCGCGGCAGATCCTGATGGCCGTTGCCATTCTCGACGTCTCCCGCGAGGAAGGATTCGGCGGCGGGCTAGACCTGAGCCTGCTCTACGATTCGGTGGACCGGCGCATCGCCGCCTCCCGCCGCGTGCCCGGCGGCCTGTCCTTCGTGCGAACCGGCGGGGCCTGGGAGGTCGATGCGGCGCTGGAATTCGGGCGCTGGAGCCTGAACGCCATGGTGCAGCAACTGTCGCGGCACGGCCAAGTCACGGTCCGCAGCGACCCGGTCTTCACCGTTGTCAACGGCATGACGACTTTCCTCGGAGACGGGGAGGAGATCAGCTTCATCGCCGGCACCAACCTGGTGCTCGGCGAAGGCAGTCGCGAACCGGTCCTTGCTACCGAATTCGAGCACATCCGGGTTGGCTTCCGCATCGCCGTCACTCCGCGCATGCGCCATGACGGTTCCATCCTGGTCGAAGTTGTCCCGGTGCTGTCGTCGATCCGCTCGCACAGCGAATTCGAGACCGGCGTCTCCACCGTAGCGCGGCCCAATATCGCTATTCAGGAAATGGCGACGCTGGCCATCACCCGGAGCGGCAAGCCCATCCTGCTCGGCGGGCTCATCCAGAGCCGGTCGCTGCAGGCCGCTCATCAATTGGACTGCGACCACTTCCTGTGCCGGGCCTTCGCCGCCTCTACCTTGGAGAAGACCAACCGGGAACTGATGATCGTCATCACTCCCATCGAGGTGGCCATTTGATGATTCCGCTCGACCGCCCCACCCGGATCGGCTCACACCAGGTAATCCTGGTGGACGACCTGGTGCTGACACATCTCACCGGTGCTTTAGCCGAACGCCTGATGGCCGTCGCCTCAGATGATCCGGAACTGCCCCTCTATGTCGAGCAAGAATCCGTCGACGCCCTGTCCGAACTCTACCCTGGTCTGCCCCTGTACGGGCTCTGGCAAATCCTGATCGCATCCGGGCTCATCCCGCAGAAACCCGGTCTGTACCAAGTCACCACGGATGCCGAGCTGCACGGAGGACGCTACCTCCTTCGCGAAACCGGCAACGCCTGCAGCGGACGGATCACGGGCGAAACCCTGCTGGATGCGTTCGCGCTGACCGACACTGCACCCGAGCCAATTTGGATCGACCCGACCCCCGAGGTCCTCAGCCTTCCGTCGCAGCCGATCCAAACCCTGCGATACCGCCGGGCTCAAAAGGCCCGCGCCCGTCTTCGGGCTCTGACAGCCGCTGGCATCATGGTTCTCGGCAGCGCGTTCGCCGGTACCGCGGCCGACCATATCCTGAGCCATCGCCATGCACAGAAGGTACAGCAGGCCGAACGCCTGCGCGAACAGACCGTCCAGCTGCAACAGGATCTCGCCCGTTTGGAAGCCGGCGGGCGCATTGAACCCATCGACCAGTCACGCCGTCTCGACCAGTTACTGGTCCTGTCCTGGAACTTCCAGCCAATCGAACTGCCGCAAGTCTCTGTACTGGCCGCCCCGACGCTGACGGCCATCGTGTACCCGCTCGACACGCTCCCGCCCACTCCTCCGGCCGGGCTGACAGCCCGGCAGATCACGCACCAGCCCGATGGCTCGCTTCGCATTGTCTGGTAGCCGGTGGCAGCAGCAAGGGCTGCCCGTGCTGTTCAGCATCCTATGCCTGAGCCTCGCGGGCCTCGTCGTAACCATGCTTGACCAAAAGCGTGCCACCCCGGACTTAGTCGGAATTTCCGAACAGTACGCTCGGCTCGCACAATCCCGGCAACGTCTCGAAAGCCTGCCGCCGGTGCGTCCCATCCACTGGCAATTGCGGCAACTGCGCCAGCTGGCCCGGGCCCTGCCGGGGGTGCATGAGATGAAGGTTGTCGAAGCGGACCCAAGCTTCTACCCGGAAGCAGTCCAGCGACGAATCGGCAGTTTCGGTGGCACGGTGTGGAAAGTTGCGCTGCGCGGGACGTTTCCATCCATCGTCTGGCTGTGCCGAACCGCCCAACCACAGGTGCCGCTGATCGTGGACGAGATCCGGGCCTCGGGTGGAGCCGCGCATGCCGTGCTGTTCGTGCTCGGCGCGAACCCCGACGTCAAGGGTGAAACATGAGGGCGGTCTTGCTGACGGCTGTCCTGTCCGCCCCGGTGCTGGCGGACGGCGATCCTGCCGGAGAAGTCTCCCGGCGAATCCTCCAGGAGGCCGAGACCCATGTTCACGAATTGCAGCGCCTGCACGCCACCGACGCGCTCCTTGAAGTCCAGTTGCGGATTGCGAAGAAACTCCAGGAATGCCGGCAGACCGGCTATCCCTGCCCGGGTGCGGAATTAATCCCGTTGCCGTCCGAAGAAGCAGACCGTCCAAACCCGATCCCGGCGCGAACCCCAGACCTGCCGCGACTCGTCAACATCTACCAGGGACGCGCGCAATTGCGTCTCGATAGCGACCAGCACGTCGAGGTGCGTGCTGGACAGCAACTTGGACCTTGGCAAATCCATTCGATCGGCATTGACGCGCTCGAAGTCCAAGGCTCCGATGGAATGCGGTTTCGGATCCCGCTTGAGAGGACGGGGCCGTGAGCGTCCTGCCCGGTCGGATCGTGCAACGCTTCGAGGCGGTCCGCCAGACACTCGTCAATTCCGGTGCCCTGCCGTCGAATGCCATGCAACTGGCCTGCCCGGACACCCCCGAGGCGATTGTCCCCCGCCTGCTGCGGGCCGGCGCCGACGTGGAATCGGTCACGCTGGCCCTGTCGGAGGCCTTCTCGATGCCGGTGTACTCCGAGAACCTGCACGGCTCCCTGAACTATGCCGCGGACGGTGCCGTGGCCTGGGCCGACGGCCGATTGTTCGTGACCGACCCGTTCGCCTGCCAACACCTGATCCGCAATCCGCAACTGGCACTGCCGAGGGATGCCTTGAGTCGATACCGCGGAGAAACCGGGCTGATCCCGATCCAGCCCAACGCCCACCCCGAAAAGGCCCAAGACCCGTCGCTGTCCCCGGAAGCGGAACAGGTTCTGCACGAATGGCTCACGCTCGCCATCGACCATCAGGCCAGTGACCTTCACATCGTGCCGCGCGACAACGAGGCCGTGGAAATCAAGATGCGCCGAAACGGCCTGCTCCTGACCCTGCGCGAGGAACGCATGGTGATGTCGGAAAGATGCAACTACCGGCTGATCTCCAACACCCTGCTGACCCTGTCCGGGAACCAGCACGGGGTCTACAACACGCCGAAGGACGGCAGCCTGGAGATGTCCCTGAGGGGGCAGGTCTTCTTCATCCGGGTCAACATGTGCCCGGTCACCATAGGCCGCAAGATCTGGGGCTCGTTCACGCTGCGCATCGCGGCCGGCTACCAGCGTTCGGTGCAGACCCTGGGCCAACTGGCCTTGGGGCCCGCCTTCGTCAAGTCGTTGCGCCGAATCGTCACCATGAACAGCGGCCTGTTCCTGCTGACCGGCCCGACCGGAGCGGGCAAAACCACGACCTTCTATGCGCTGGTGATGGAGATCCTTCGGCGCAACCGCAGCCAGGTCTCCGTCAAGACGCTGGAGGACCCTATCGAGGTGCAGATCCCGGGCATCGACCAGATTCAGATCAATGACGATATCGGCATGAGTTACGCGGCAGGTCTGCGAGCGCTCCTGCGCGCCGACCCGGACGTCATTTTGATCGGCGAGATCCGGGACGAGGAGACGGCGCGGCTCGCCTGCCGGGCGAGCCTGACCGGTCACCTGGTGCTCTCCACCCTGCATACCAACAACAGCCTTGGCGCCATCGAGCGCCTGCGCAACCTCGGCGTCCACTCCCACCTGATCGCCGACACCCTGGCCGCCGTCAGCGCGCAGCGGCTGGTCCGCCAGGTCTGTCCTTTTTGCGCCACGCACGGTTACGACGAAGCCAGTTGGGAAGCCACTAGCCTGCTCGGGCTGCCGCCGGGCGAACGCTGGCCGGTCGCCCGCCCGGAGGGATGCGAGCGCTGCGAGCACAGCGGCTATCGCGGACGCATTTGCATCGCGGAGACCCTGTTCCTGGAACCCCGGCTCGCCGGCAGTATCGCCGACGGTGCCGGTCTGGCGCAACTGTACGACACCGCCCGCACCCAGGGATTTCACGGTCTTTGGGATCACGCCACAGACCTGGTCCGCGCCGGACAGACCACCTGGGCCGAATGCCTGCGCATCCTGCCCGAACCCCCCGGTGAACCCGTCCAGGTTCCCGAGTCGCACACCCTTCCTCTTCAACTCACTTTCACGGAGAACCACGCATCATGAAACAACCAAGCCCAAGCCTCCGCCAACGCGGATTCACCCTGCCGGAAATCCTGGCCGTCATCGCGCTGATCGGCATTCTTGTCTCAACTGTCGTCACGAGTTTCGGGACGGCCGAGACGGAGCTGGCAATGGCCAGCAGCAAGGACACCCTGCTCAACGACGTTCCGTCCGCCCTGATCTCGTATCGCGCAATCAACGGCAGCCTGGCCGGCGTCGTCAAGCAGGACATCACGGATGCCGGCGTCTCCGCGAACGGGCCGTTCGGCGATGTTTGGACGTTGGGGACTCCCGCCGCGCGAACCGTCAGCCTCAGCTGGGTGATTTCCAGTGCCGAAGATCCCGATGCCTTCGGTCCCGACCTCGCCACCTCCCTCGGGAAGGCATCGGGTTCGGCCGTCAGTTCGGCCACCTACGACAGCAGCAACGATACGCTGACGGTGAATTATCGGATTCCCTGACTATGACCCTTTACACCGTGCGTTGCCTGTCGCCGCAAGGTGCGACCATTCCGCTTGCAGTGGATGCGGACAGCCCGGATTCCGCGCGCCGGCACCCGGCGGTCGCCCACCGCCGGGTGCTGTCGGTCCGGCGGCATTGGAAGGAGTGGCTGGGCCTGCGACGGGTCGATCTCAATGAACAGCGTCTGCTTCTGGCCCAGATGTCCATGCAACTGAGCCGCGGCAGCCTGACGCCCGAGGAACTGGACCGGATGGTCGCACAACTCCCAACGCTGCGGAGGAACCGGCACTCCCGAAGTGCTGCAGGATTGGCGGGCTTGGCCCCCAACGAACTCCTGTTGCATCTCAACCTGCATCCTTTCGCCGTTGCTTTGTGCCGCGAGGGGGAGCGTCTCGGGCAGGTTCCCGACATGTTGCTGCAGGCAGCAGAGTTTCTGGATCGCCAACGGCAAAGCCGGGAGAAACTCCATGTCCCTCTGTTGCGCGCCGGTTTGTACACGGTGGCCGCACTCGGCCTGTTCGCCCTCACGCCATTCCTGTTCCAGATGCTGCTCGACCGCTTGTCTGGCCGCGTCGAGATCCAAACGACTCTCGCGACCGACATTTTGATGACCCTGCATGCCCTGCTGACCCGCTATCTGCCCCTTACGCTGGGCATGGTCGCCGTATCCGCCTTCACCGGATACCGGTTCTGGGACCGCATCCGGACACTCCCTCCGCTACGCGACATCGATGCCCTGGTGCGTGGGCAACGTTCCTCCGCACTGCTCGCCGTCCTCGCCCCGGCCTTCCGCAAGGGCGTCCATCTCGCCGACCTGGTGCGCTCGCTGCATCCCCTGCTCGGAAAGCGTGCCAGCCAGTACCTGTACACGCGCCTGCGCACCGGACACAGTCTTTCACAGAGCCTGTCCGAGCGCTATTTCAGCCGTACCCTGACGGTCGGGCTGTACCGGTTCGAGGATGCGTCGACGGCACAGCTTCCACATTTGTTCTCGACCATACAAACCAACCTGCACACCGAAATCAGCTGGCACCTGGAACGAACCGTGCGCTGGACCCGCTGGTTTTACTCCGGGTTGATCCTGACCCTCATGTTGTTGCTCGTCAAGGGATTTCTGGTTCCGATCTACTCGATTTCCGTCCGATGAGAACCATCACGCAACAAGGGTTCACCTTGCCGGAAGTGCTGGCCGCACTGGCGATGGCGGGCCTCGCAATTGGCCTAATCGGCTCATTCGCCAGTGCACGCATTGATGCGGGAAAAACCCATGCGAAGTGGGCTGAGAGCCGGTATGTCGCGTCGCTGGCCGCCCGTGCACACCGGGACGGCCTGCTCACCGGTGACGTCGCCACCGCCGCCGACCTGCAAACCGCCCTGCCTCACCTCCCGGTTCCGACCCGGCTGGGTGACGGACAAACCTACCGGGTCGCGCTCGGCGGTGACGACCCCCGCATTCTGATCGACATCAAGACCAATCTTCCCGACGGCAGCACAGTCACACAGACCGAAGTGGTGAGGGCATCTTTTCCAGTCTCGGAACTCCGCATCCCGTTCTGGCGGGCGCGCCGGCTGCGCGAAATCCTGGAGAAGGGCAAATGAAACATTCTGGAGTGGGTCGGTGTGCGCGCCAATCCGGCTTCAGCCTGTTGGAACTGGCCGTCACCTTGGCGCTGTTTTCGATCCTCGCCGGAACCCTGCAGCTCAGCATGACCCGCCGTTTAACCGACGATATCGAACGCGACCGGACCGAGCAGGCAGCCGGGGAAATCTACCGGCTGGCCAACGCGGCGCAGCACTACGCCATCAACGAAGGCAAATGGCCGCTCGAAATACTCCTGTGCCAAGGAGCCTACGGGGAATTGCACGCGAAAGGCCTTCTCAAGGGAGCCCCCAAATATTCCCCGTACCTGAACTCTGGAGGGAACCCGACCGAATACGCCCTGTCTTGCGATTCCGGACACTTCACCATCACGGCCACCGCCGAAAACACCGAACAGGCGGTCCATCTCGCCCGGAAAATCCCGGGTGCCTCGGCTTCCGGTGCCGTCCTCACCGTCCATTACCCCAAACCCGCGAGTCCGGGCGGCGGAGGCGGCGAATTCATGCCGCTGGACGGCTCCGAGAGCCCGACCGCGACCTGGAACCTGGGCAACCAATACCTGTTCGGTGCCCGCGACATAGTGACCGAGACCGGGCAGACCCTGCTCAATTCCGTGCAGTTCGCCACCGTGGCCGGTCCCGGCGACCTGATCCGCAAGCCGACCTGCCCGAACGGCATGATCCCAAGAATCCTCACCGCGCTGAACCGGGTCTCGGCACCGAGCGGCCGGGCGCTGCACGGCATTCAACTGCCGGTGGACGAACTCGCCAATTCTTGGCGGGTCCGGGCCGTCGTCACCGGTTCCGGAGGCGCGGAAACCGCCACCTCGGACACGGCCACTATCGCCGTGTTCGTCAAATGCTCGTATTAAGCAGGAGTTTTAGAAAATGACGCCATTCAACCTTTTCATGCTGCTCGTATCCATAATCCTGACGGGTTCGGGCGCCAGCTTGGCCGCGGACGAGACTCCGGGCTCCACTCCGCACACGTACCCCAAGTGCGTCGAACTCGGATTGACCGATCAGGCCTGCCATCAGCAGATCGTCGAAGCGGGCGGGGTTGCCGGGTCGGTCTCGAATTCCACCCGGTCATTTGCCGCAAAGAACTTCCGGGGGTGGAGCGAGAAGGAACGCTGGTACCGGAAGTACGTGGAGTACGCCAAGCGGGGCCACCACCGGATCAAGCCGATCGAGGACGTGATCAAACACTATCCAGGTTTCCCCATACCGATTCCATACTACCTGACCTATCCGTAGGAGCCCGCCCCGAAAACCCAAGACATCGATTGGATTGACAATCGTAATAATACATATTACACTTGTCGTGATTCGGAATTTCAGGAGCAGGGCATTGAAGCGATTTTTCCTGCGAGGAGACGCAAGACGCATCCCTGCTGAACATCGACAAGCCGTGCAGGACGTGCTGACTCGCCTGAACGTGGCAACCACTCCCGAAGATCTGGATCTTCTTGGCTTTTCGCTCCACCCACTGAAAGGCAATCGTGCAGGCCATTGGGCCATTTCGGTAGGGAAGAACTGGCGAATCGTCTTTCGCTTTACCGAAGGCGGGGTCGCCGACGTTAATTATTTGGACTGCCACTAGGAAGGAGGAAGAACATGCTCATGCATAACCCACCCCATCCGGGCGAATTCATTCGTCGGACATGCCTCGATCCCTTGGAACTGACGGTGACCGAAACCGCCGAAGGCCTCGGAGTCTCGCGAAACACGTTATCCATGCTGCTCAACGGTCGCCTCGGAATTTCTCCAGAAATGGCCATTCGGCTGTCCAAGGGATTCGGTGGAAGCCCGGAAACCTGGCTGTTGCAGCAGATGCAGTACGACCTTTGGCACGCGCTGCAGCGGGAAGAGAAGATCAAGGTCCAAAAATTCGGGGCCGCTTTGGCTGCCTGAAACGATTGCGGGCCGCAAATTTCCTGATTTTGCCCCTCATACGTTAAAGCGGAAATGGATCACATCCGCTTCCTGAACTTCGTAGTCCCGGCCTTCCGTGCGACTCTTGCCCGCCTCCCGGGCGCCCGCCTCCCCGCCACAGGCAATGTAATCCCCATAGGCGATCACTTCCGCACAGATAAACCCTTTTTCAAAATCGGTATGGATCACGCCTGCTGCCTGCGGGGCGCGCATGCCCCCGCGAATTGTCCACGCCCTCGCCTCTTTCGGCCCCGCCGTGAAATACGTCATGCAACCCAGAAGCCGATAGGCCGCCTCGATTAACCGATCCAGCCCCGGTGCGGACAGGCCCAAGTCCGCCAGAAAATCCTTCCGGCTTTCCATGTCTATCCGGGAAATCTCGGATTCCAGCGCCGCGCAGATCGGAATGACAGCGGTTTCTTTCCCGCGCGCGTATCCCTCCAATGCACGCAGGGCGTCATTCCCGCCGGAAAAGCCCTCCTCGCCGACATTGGCGATGAACAGGGACGGCTTGGCCGTCAGCAGGAAAAGCGGGCCCAACACGCCTCGCTCCGCTTCGCCCAACCTCTGCTCGCACACCGGGACGCCCTGATCGAGATTTTCGCGGGCCGCCTCCAGCACGGTCTGCGCCGCGCGGGCTTCCTTGTCGCCGGTCTTGGCCTGCCGCCGCCACTTCTCAAGCGACCGCTCCACCGTCCCCAAGTCGGCCAAGAGCAGTTCCGTCTGGATCGTCTCGCAATCCCGGACCGGGTCGATCGCCCCGTCTACATGGACGACATTGTCGTCCTCGAAGCACCGCACGACCTGGGCGATGGCATCCGCCTCGCGGATATGCGCAAGGAACTGGTTGCCGAGCCCCTCGCCTTGCGAAGCGCCCCGGACCAGTCCGGCGATGTCGACGAACTCCACCGTGGCCGGGATCCGCCGCGCCGATCCCGCCAGATCCGCCAAACGGTCAAGCCGACGATCCGGAACCGGCACCACGCCCTGGTTCGGGTCGATCGTGCAGAACGGATAATTCTGGGCGGCCGCTTCGGCACAGGTCAGGGCATTGAACAGTGTGGATTTCCCGACGTTGGGCAACCCGACGATGCCACACTTGAGGCTCATCCGGTCAGGCCGTTCGGGTCATGCAGCGCGTTCATGACGCTCTGGAAGTCCCCCGCGACAAGACTGCCGGCATGCTCCAACACCTGCTGCACCGCCTGATCCACCGCGGCACGGTCCGAACTGGACAGCGGCTTGAGCACGTAGCCCACGACTTCTGAAGCCCGCCCGGGGTGCCCGACACCGAGTTTCAGGCGCCAGAAGTCCTTGCCGAGATGCTGGGAGAGATCGCGGATGCCCTTGTGGCCGCCGTGCCCTCCGGAAAACTTCAGGCGTGCCGTACCGTCCGGCAGGTCGATGTCGTCATGCGCAACCAGCAGGGCCGAGGCGGGAATGCGAAAGTAACGGCAGGCCGCCGCAATCGGGGCGCCGCTGACATTGACGTAGGAATTCGGCTTGAACAGGCGAAGCGGATGCCCCTCCACTTCGACTGATGCGGTTTCGCCTTTCAGTTGCCTGGAAGGCTGCAGCTGCGCACCCAGCCGGTCGGCCAGTGCATCGACCAACCAGAATCCTGCATTGTGTCGGGTGCGGGCGTATTCCGCACCGGGGTTGCCAAGCCCTGCGATCAACCGGACCGCATCGCCTGATTCCGCCATCGTTCCAGCCCTGATCAGGACTCTTCTTCGGCAGAACCCGCGTCCTTCTCTTCGCCCTCGGCGGCTTCCTGAGCCTCGCCTTCTTCGCCCTCAGGCTCTTCGACCTCCACCTCTTCTTCTTCGATCGGCTCCTCTTTCCGGACATGGATGGTGGCCACGGCATGATCGTGTCCGTGCGACAGTTCGACCAATTCCAGACCTTCCGGGATCGCCAGGTCGGAAAGATGGACCAGTTCGCCGATATGCAATTCGGAAATGTCGACCTCGATGAATTCCGGAAGATCGGAAGGCAGGCAGGAAACCTCCACTTCCGTCATCAGGTGGCTGATCAGGCCGCTCTGCTCCTTGACGCCGGGCGCGATGTCCTCGCCCTTGAAATGCAGCGGGATCGTCATCTTGATCTTCGCATCCTTGCTGATGCGCTGCAGGTCGATATGCAACAGCACGTCCGAACGGACCGGATGGCGCTGAACGCTGCGCAGGATGACTTGTTCCTTTTCTCTCTTTCCCTTCAGCTTGAGGTTCAGGACATGCGAGTAAAAGGCCTCATGTTCCAGATGGCGGGAAACCTCGAGACCCGACAAGGTGATCGGAACGGCATCGCCCCCCGCACCATAGACCACGCCGGGCAGTTGGCCTGCACGCCGCATTTTCCGCATCGCGCTGGTTCCGGTCTCCTTGCGCGGCTCTGCAGACAGGTTGAAATCGATTTCGCTCATGATCCGTTCGTCCCCTCTGTCGTTGGGGGCGCGTATTATCAACTCAAATGCCTTTTAGGGCAAGCACTGCAAGGGGCCCTGCGATGTGCGACGCACCGCTCTCGCTTGGAAATTTGCTTGAATTTGTGAACCCGAAAGGCTCGTGGTATTCTTTGCCGCATCGTCTCGGGAGAAGGAAAGTCCACATGGCAAAAAGAATTTTGGGCTGGGCGCTGATTGCCATGGCCGTCACAGTCGCGGTCCACACGGTGATCGAGCCGCTGTACCACGTGTCCGAACCGGGGCAGCCCTATAGCCCGTTCTGGGAGACGCTTGACCCGCCGATGGTGCTGGCATGGCTGGCAGGCACCATCTTCGCGTATCTGCGCAAACGTGCCGTCGACCGCGAGGGTGGCGAGACGGTCACCCGGGAATACCTGGCCGCCAACGTGCTTTTCTACGGTTTCCTGGCCGTCGGCATCCTGCTGCTCTGGAGCTACTTCAACCTGCTGAACGCAGACTATGCGCCCGCGGGTTCCGATGCGGTATCCACTCTCTGGATGCTGATCGACGCGACTCTGCCATTGCTGCTTGGGGCGACGGGTGCAAACCTGCTGCGAAGGCAGGAGTAGGCGCCCAAGGGGCTTCGGGAAACATCGACTCCAACGTTCCGGGCAACCCTGTGCTGCCGAGCCAGACCGACCGCCAGGTCGCGGGCACTTATACACTTATCCGCAACCGGCATCTCCGGGATGCCTGGAGTCTTGCGACTGAACCGACAGCGGGAACGGTTGTCATAATTTGGACACTGTCTAAATTTATGCTATCCTGAGTTGCACGCCCCGGATGGGAGCGCAAACCCTACGAGTAGGAAATTTTCTAACATCAGCAAAAACCAAAAAACGAGGAGGAAATAGTCATGGCTGAGAGTCAATGCCCCGTCAAGTCGGCACTGGAAAGCCATCCAGCCGGCAGCGGCACGACAAACCGAGAATGGTGGCCGGATCAGTTGAACGTCAACGTTCTGCACCAACACTCTGCCCAGTCCAAGCCCACCAACGGCACCAGCTATGCCGAGGAATTCAAGAGTCTCGACTACGACGCCCTGAAGCAGGACCTCTACGAGTTGATGACGACCTCGCAGGATTGGTGGCCAGCCGACTACGGTCACTATGGGCCTTTCTTTATTCGCATGGCGTGGCACGCTGCCGGTACCTATCGGATCGGTGACGGCCGCGGCGGCGCCGGAACCGGCAACCAGCGCTTTGCCCCCGTCAACAGTTGGCCGGACAACGGCAACCTCGACAAGGCGCGCAGGCTGCTGTGGCCGATCAAGCAGAAATACGGCAAGAGAATCTCCTGGGCCGACCTCATGATCCTCGCCGGCAACTGCGCCTTGGAATCAATGGGCTTCAAGACGTTCGGCTTCGGTGGCGGGCGTGAAGACGTCTGGCAAACGGAAGAGGACATCTACTGGGGCATCGAGGAAGAGTGGCTCGGCGAAAAGCGTTATTCCGGCGAGCGCGATCTCGAGAATCCGCTTGCGGCCGTGCAGATGGGCTTGATCTACGTAAACCCGGAAGGACCGGACGGCAATCCCGACCCGGTCGCCTCGGGAGGCGACGTTCGCGAGACCTTTGCCCGCATGGCGATGAACGACGAGGAAACCGTCGCTCTCACCGCCGGAGGGCACACTTTCGGCAAATGCCACGGCGCAGCCAGCGCGGATGAGTTCGTGGGACCGGAGCCCGAAGGCGCCAGCATTCAGGAACAGGGCCTGGGCTGGACCAACAGCCATGGGTCGGGCATAGCCGGCGATGCCATCACCAGCGGGCTGGAGGGCGCATGGACGAGCGATCCGGTCACGTGGGACATGGGCTATTTCGACAACCTGTTCGGTTACGAGTGGGAAGTGACGAAGAGCCCTGCCGGTGCGTGGCAGTGGGTCCCGAAAGATGGTGCTGGATCCGACGACGTGCCGGATGCGCACGATCCGTCCACGCGTCATGCTCCAATCATGACCACGGCGGACATGTCCATGAGAATGGATCCGGCCTACGAGAAGATCTCGCGGCGTTTCCACGAGAACCCCGAGGAGTTCGCGGATGCGTTCGCCCGCGCATGGTTCAAGCTGACCCACCGCGACATGGGGCCCCGCGCCCGCTACCTGGGCCCGGAAGTTCCGCAGGAAGACCTGATCTGGCAGGATCCCGTTCCCGCCGTGACCCATACGGCGATCAACGAACAGGACATTGCCGATCTCAAGGCCAAGATCCTGGCTTCGGGATTGTCGGTCTCCCAGTTGGTCTCCGCGGCCTGGGCCTCGGCATCGACCTTCCGCGGTTCCGACATGCGGGGAGGCGCAAACGGGTCACGTGTCCGCCTGGCACCCCAGAAAGACTGGGAAGCCAACCAGCCGGAGCAACTGGCGGCCGTGCTGCAGGCACTTGAGGCCATCCAGCAGGAGTTCAACAGTTCGGTTTCGAACGGGAAAGCGGTTTCGCTTGCCGACCTGATCGTCCTGGCAGGATGCGCGGGTGTCGAACAAGCCGCGAAGAACGCCGGATGCGATGTGACGGTTCCGTTCACGCCGGGCCGCGCGGATGCGACTCAGGAGCAAACGGATGTCGACTCCTTCGCCCCTCTCGAACCCACTGCAGACGGGTTCCGCAACTACCTCAAGGCGAAACATAACGTCACGCCAGAACAGTTGTTGGTCGACCGGGCGCAGTTGCTGACGTTGACCGCGCCTGAGATGGCGGTTCTCGTCGCCGGAATGCGTGTCCTGGGCACGAATGTCGGACAGACCCGGCACGGAGTTTTCACGGATCAGCCCGGAGCGCTGACCAATGATTTCTTCGCGAATCTGCTCGACATGGGCATCGCCTGGACTCCGACCTCGGAAGACTGCGACTTGTTCGAGGGACGCGACCGCGCCACGGGTGAACTGAAGTGGACCGGCACACGCGTCGATCTGATCTTCGGTTCAAACTCGCAACTTCGGGCCCTCGCGGAATTCTACGGATGCGAGGACGCCAAGGAGCAGTTTGTGCAAGACTTCGTGGAGGCATGGGACAAGGTCATGAACCTTGACCGTTTCGACATCGCCTGATCCCGGAAAACAAGGGGGGCGTTTCAGATTGAAACGCCCCCCTTTCCTTTTAAAGCCGGGGGTTTTCGGTTCGGGCAGAGTGGCGGCCACTCAGTTCCAACCCGCTACCGAACCCCAGTTCAGCGCGCGATTGGTATGCTAGACTTTCCTATCGTCCAGTTGGCATTCCTCGCTCGCTGATTGCCTTAGGGAGGAACTTCAAGATGAAAGCCGGAATACAGAAAATCCGCCCAGCCGCATTTTGCCCTCTCATTCTGGCGGGCACCTGTTTCAGTGTCACCCCGGCCTTGGCGCAAGAGGCTTGCCCGCCCCCTCCCGGCGGGACAGTTTCTATTAGCGACCCGAACCCGAGGGCGGAAGATGTGACTGGCTCTAACCTTCAACAATTTGTGGAGTCCGCGAGAACCGCTTTCAAGGAGGCAGCCGCGGCAAGTCGGGGGGCAGGGCTCCACTTCGGATGCCTGGTCAGGCAAGAAGGGGGGGGTTGGCGTTCCGGTTCCACATACCTGGTGCAACTGGCACCAAACGGCAGGGTGTTCCTTCACGCGAAGAACATGGCGCTGTCGGGCAGGCTCCTGAATCCCGTGATTCTTGCAAGAATTCTTACAGGGCTGGGAGCGAATCCAGCCAGCCCAGCTACTGTCTTGCCTTTCTTGCAGCAACAGGAACGGCAGGGCTCTTTCAATATGCCCGCCCTAGGCATCTCCGGCTATGCCGCCTCCTACACGGGTGCGGCAGGGACTCCGATCATGCTGATCTCCGGATTCGACCTCAACGCCTCCCACCTGGCTTCAGAATCCATCGATTACGGCGACCCCACCATTACCGCCGAGCAGGTGGTAGACCGCAGAACCTTGAAGGCCTTCGTCGCGAACGCGATCGAGCAATTCAAAGAGTTCGGGAGGGCCGGGGGCCGAGACGGCCTCTCGAAAGCCAAGGTCGCCTTTCGGGATCCGGACGGGCCCTGGAGGCACGGTTCCGTGTACTTGTATGTCTTGGACCTCTCCAGCAACCTCATCTTGTTTCACGGAGCGTTTCCCGACAGATTCGAGGTTCGGCCTTTGATTCCAACGCAACGGGACGCTGTCACCGGAGAACTCATCCTGCCGCAGGTCCTCGACGCGGCGAGAAGCAGCCCGGAAGGCGGCTTCGTGCAGTACTACTTCGACGATCCCACCGACGCGACCGACAGCGCCGACATCCCCAAGGTGGGCTACGCCCGCGAATTCGAAATCACGAGGAGAACCGGACGCGTTGAACGCTATATCATCGGCTCGGGCTTTTACCTGGACTCACCCAATGTGGTCGCGGCACGCCAGGACCTGGCGATCGAGACGATCCAGCCGCAGGTCATGCGGGCGATGACCGCCAGCACGGTCGATGCGGTGTCGAGCCGCATCGGACAGGCGATCGACGACGCCCCGCAGGCCGCGGGGCTCAACTCCAACGGCGCCGCCAGCCTCTCCGATGCCCTCGCCGCGCACGGGCAGTCGCTGGAGAGCGGCACCTTCGACTTCGGCCAGTTGCTCGCCGGCTCGTCCTTCACCCTGCCGCTCAACGCGGCGGGCAGCGGCGGCGGCCTGTTCCGAAACGTGACCCTCTGGGGCAGCGGCGACTACCGCGACTTCTCCGGCGGGGACCGGCAGGTCATGCACTACGAGGGCGACGTGACCAGCATCAACTTCGGGATGGATTCCCGCGTCAGTACGGACATGCTGGCCGGCTTCTCGGTGTCGTGGGCGGAAGCGGAAGTCGACTACGACGACGTCAACGGGGTGTCGGGCGAGTCCACGACCACGCTGGCCAGCGTCAACCCGTACGTGGGCTGGCAGGCCTCGGACAGCATCAACCTGTGGGCCGCGGCCGGCTACGGCTGGGGCGACGTGGAGATCAACGACGACGCGGCGGCCACGCAGGAGAGCGACCTGGAGCAGCAGATGGTGGCGGCCGGCGTGAGCGGGCTGCTGGTGGACAGCGGCAAGGTGGCTGAAGGCGGCAAGACCACCGTCCGGATCAAGGCCGAGGCAGCGTACACGTGGGCCGACATCGACGGCGAGGGCAGCCTGGAGAGCCTGACGCTGGACGCCAACCGCTCGCGGCTGATGCTGGAGGCGGCTCACGAACAGGCCCTCGACTCGGGAGGCACGATGACTTCGTCGCTGGAGATCGGCGTGCGGAGTGACGGCGGGGACGGCGAGGACGGCGAAGGTTTCGAGACCGGGGCCGGGCTGCGCTATTCGGACCCGGCCAGCGGGGTGAGCTTCGAGGGCCGGGCGCGGGCCCTGCTCGGGCACGACGGCGACTACGACGAATGGGGCTTCAGCGGGCGGGTGCGGATCGACCCCGGCGCGGACGGCGTCGGGCTTGCGGTCAGCCTGGAGCCTCAGTGGGGCCAGACGGCGAGCGGCGTGCAGCAGATGTGGGAGGCCGATGCCATCGGCGGGGCGGTGTCGGACAACCGGTCGCCGTTGCGCATGAACGCGCGGGTCGCGTATGGCATGGTCGCCCTGTGGGGCGGGCGCCAGGGGATGCTGACGCCGTACACCGACGTGTCGCTGTCCGGCGAGGGCTCGCGGAGGCTGAGCCTGGGCGGGCAGTTCAACATCGGGTCGTCGCTGCAGATGAGCCTGGAGGCCCTGCACGACCAGCCGGCGTATGGCGACTCCGACCACGGCATCATGCTGCGGAGCAGCCTGAACTGGTAGTCTTGGGGAGAGGACAGTCTGGCGCGCAAGCGTCCAGACTGCTTCCGTCTGTCAGCTGCTGCTTTTCGGCCCGGCCTCGGGCGGCCGCTTTGGTGGTGCGTCGTACTCCACGCATTCGGCCAGGTTGTAGGTCAAGAAGGCGCGTCCCTTGGCCCGCGCGATCATCACCACTCCTAGGTCCGCGGCCAGTTCCACTCCCATCTGCGTGACGCCGGAGCGCGACAGGAGTACCGGGATTCCCATGCCCGCACATTTCATGACGATCTCGGAGGTCAACCGACCGGTCGTGTAGAAAATCTTATCTGCCCCGTCCATGCCCTGCAACCACATGCGCCCAGCAATGGTGTCTGCCGCATTGTGGCGCCCGACATCCTCCACGAACATCAGGATATCCTCTCCCGCGCACAACGCGCATCCGTGCACGGCGCCAGACTCCTTGTAGATCTGATTGGAACTTGCGATGTTGGCCAATAAGCGGTAAATCAAGGACTGGCGGACCGCCGCCTTCGGCAGGCGCTGGTCGTAAAGCTTGTCCAGCGTGCAACTGAATACAGTCCCTTGGCCGCAGCCGGTGGTGACCGTGCGCCGGGATAACTTCTCTTCCCAATCCGTGATGCCGCACCCCGGGCGCATATCGACCGAAACCGTCTCGCGCTCCCAATCGACCCGCACGGCCGCAATGTCCTCCAGCCGTTCCACCAACCGCTGGTTGCGAAGATAGCCAAGCGCCAATTCCTCCGGATGCATACCCAACGTCATCAGCGTCACCACCTCGCGTTCATCCACTTTCAGCGTTAGCGGACGTTCCCCGGCAATGCGAACCGTCCGCACATCGCCATACTGATCCCGTGCCGCGACTTCGTGCGTGGGGCTCAGACCCTGATCGCTCAATTCCGGTTCACGCATCGCCGTTCCCCTCACCATCCGGAGTCGATTCGAGGCGCGTATAGACCCGGACCGTGCGCACCGAGGTTTCATCCGTCTTGATCACCTCCACCGGATAGCGGTCAATCAGCATGCTGGTTCCCGGCGCCGGAATATCTTCCAAGTGTTCCAGGATCAAACCGTTGAGCGTTCTCGGCCCGTCCATGTGGAAGTGGCTGTCCAGGAGGTCATTGAGTTCGCGGACATGGATGCCCGCATCCACCACGACGCTGCCATCGGGCAGGGTTTCATAGACCCCCGGGTCCAATGTTCCGGAATCCATGGTGAACGCTCCCACGATCTCTTCCAATATGTGCTCCAGGGTCACCAGGCCCTGAATGTCGCCGTACTCGTCGATCACCAGGCCGACCCGGCGCCGGTGCTCCTGGAAATTGTACAACTGCCGGTTGAGATTGGTCCCCTCGGGAATGAAATACGGCTCCCGCATGGTTTCCCGGATGTGTCCCGGCAACAAGTCCTCGTTCAGGATGTGCGGCAACAATTTGCGCCAGTGCAGCATGCCGCAGACCTTGTCGAGCCCTCCCTCGTACACCAGCACCCGCGTGTAGGTCGGGTTTTGCAATTGATCCAATACCTCGCTCCAGTCGTCACTGAGATCGATCCCGACGATTTCATTGCGCGGCACCATCACGTCCTCCACCGTGATCTTCTCCAGATCCAGGATACTCAACAACATCTTTCGATGCTCCCGGGAAATCAAGCTGCGGGATTCATGCACGGCGCTACGGAGTTCTTCCTGAGTCAGCGCATTGCGTGCTTCCTCCCTCGGCATTCCCAAGACCCGAAGCAGGCCGTTGGCGAACTGGTTGATCAGCCACACCAGCGGATAGGCAACGACCAGGAGCGGCCGGTACACAACGGCGGCCGGGTAGGCGACACGCTCGGCGTGCAACGCCGCCAAGGTCTTCGGCGCCACTTCCGCAAAAACCAGAATGGCCACGGTCAGCAGGCCCGTGGCCACGGCCACCCCGATCTCCTGAAAGTAGATGTAGCCGAGGTACGTGGCCAACTGGGTAATCAGGATGTTGACGAGATTGTTGCCGAGAAGGATCAATCCAATCAGTTTGTCCGGTTTGTCGAGCAACGCCTGCGCGCAACGGGCACTGTATTTGCCCTGCTCTGCCAAATGACGGAGCCGGTAACGATTCAGCGCCATCAGCGCGGTTTCGGAACCGGAGAAAAACGCCGACAGCAGGAAAAGCAGAACCAGCAAAGCTACCAGTTCCGGCAGTGAAAACAAGCTCACGACACTTTTCCTCTCAAAGTCGGGGCAGCCTCACGAAAAGGCCGGCATGCCCCATGCCTATAATTGAATGTTCGGGCATGGGCCTCAGAAACTGTACGGAGACGATTTTTTCTCACAAGACGCCATGAGCCGGAAGACCCAAGCCAAGGCCCCCGATCCCACCATCGCCCGGAACCGTCGGGCTCGACACGATTACGCCATCGAGGAAACCTTCGAAGCCGGACTGGCCCTGACTGGCTGGGAAGTCAAGAGCCTGCGCGAGGGGCGCGCCCAAATCAACGAAGGCTACATCTCCATCCGCAAGGGAGAAGGCTGGCTCCTGGGCAGCCACATCAACCCCCTGCCCAACGTCTCTCATCTGCCGGCCGACCCGGCCCGACCGAGAAAACTGCTGTTGCACGAAAAAGAAATCGCTCATCTTCAGGGTGCCGTGGACCGGCGGGGCTACACCCTGATCCCCTTGTCACTGTACTGGAAGCAGGGCCGGGCAAAACTGCAACTGGCGCTGGCGCGCGGCAAGCACAAGCACGACCGGCGACAAACCGTGAAGACCCGCGATTGGGAGCGCGACCGCGAACGCCTGCTGCGCCGGTCCACCCGGCAAGGCGGGAAACCCTGAAGCGCCGGAAATCGACGCCGGCGGAGGTTTCCCGTCCGGTTTCAGCGGATTATTGATTGGTACAGGAATACGGAGTCACGCTTACGTCGACCTTGCCCGCAACAGCCTGATAGCACTCCGTATAGCTGTTGTAGTGGCCCGCGACATGCGCTTCCTCGCCGACCCCGACGACCGCCACCCAAGGTCCTTCCGATCCGGCTTCAGCGGATTCAGCCGCCATTTCCTCCGTAGCCGTTTCGGACACTGCAGGCGCCTCATCGCCGCCCGTCTGATACAGCCAGTAGAAGAAGACCACCACGGCCGCGATGATGATTCCGGTAATCAGTTTGTCCACAAAAACATCCTCCAGTTGGATTAATCGCCCCCGTGAACGGATTCCGTCCAGAGGCCTTGTTGTTTGCGCCTAGATTAGCAGATTTGGGTTGCCGGTGCCAACTCCCGGGGCTACCCGAACGCTTGATGTCCGGTGCCGCCGCCCTAGAAAAAATCAGACGGAATCGAGCCTTGCCTTTTACCCGCTCTCCTTTGATGGGCGCTCCAATTCCTGCCAGACGCAAGCCCGGCCTTCCCCGGATTCGGTCTGGATAACATCAAGAAACTCCTCGTGCAAGCGCCGCTCCTCGGGGCCGGCCCGCAGGACCGGGATAGGAGCTTTTTCGACATTGGCGCGGCGACGGCGGGTCTGGACTTCCAGCGAAAGTCCCATCTGCCCCCCCGTCATCCTGAGATAGACATGAGCCAGCAACTGAGCATCCAGGAGAGCACCGTGCCATTCCCTCTGCCTGCGATCAACCTGGTAGAAATCGCACAACTGATCCAGGCTACTTCCCCCCGACGATTTTTCCCGCGCCAGCATCAGGGTGTCCGTGACCTTCAGGCAACAGTTTTCGAACTTGTCGGCGCGCCCCGCCAATTCCAGCTCATGGTTGAGAAACCCCAGGTCGAACCCGGCATTGTGAATCAGGACTTCCGCATCCTTCACGAACTCCAGCACCTCGTCGAGGATCTCCGGGAACTTGGGTTTGCCGACCAACTGCTCGGTGGTGATTCCATGCACCCGCTGCGCGCCTTCTTCGATTTTGCATTCCGGGTTGACGTAAGACTGGTACTGCCGTCCGGTCAGGTTCCGGTCTATGATCTCCACGCAGCCGATCTCGATGATCCGGTTGCCCACCGTCAGGCCCGTGGTTTCCAGGTCAAGCGCGACCTGGCGGGAAATCGGGTCGCTCATGATCCCGACATCCGGTCAATCGCTTCATTCGCCAGGACGTCGGCGCGTTCGTTTCCTTCCACGCCGCTGTGGCCCCGCACCCAGCGCCAATGCACCCGGTGGGTTGCGATCAGCGCATCCAACTGCTGCCAAAGATCCTGGTTCTTGACCGGTTTGCCCGCGGAGGTTTTCCAACCTTTGCGCTTCCAGTCAACTAGCCATGACTGCATGCCGTTCTTCAGGTATGTGGAATCGGTCACGAGTTCAACTTCACAAGGTTCTTTCAAACTGTTCAGGGCCTCGATCGCCGCTTGGAGTTCCATTCGATTGTTGGTGGTCTGCTCTTGTGCGCCCAGTAGCTCGCGCGTGTGTCCGCGCGACTCCAGCACCACCCCCCAGCCGCCCGGACCGGGGTTGCCGCGACAGGCCCCATCGGTATAGGCTCTAACCTGCTTCACGGGTGCATTCCTCTGGAAGTCGGCTCCACCCCGGCAAGCCTTTCGGAGAGGAGAACCGGCGAACGGTACCAGCGTTCGCGCGCTGGAGTGACCGGGACGCGCAACTTGCGTGCCAGCACGCAGTATACGCCACCCAGATGATCCAGCCTCCAGCGGGCCTGAAGTTCCAGGGCGCTGGTGCGTTGCTGTAGAAACCGGCTCTGAACCGGGAGTCGAAATGCCGCGTACCGGCAATCCTGAATTTCGAAATTCAACACCGAAAGCCAGTCCCGGACCCGCCGAAAGCCGTAGAAATGCCGGTCCCACGGAAAGCGCCCGA
Organism: uncultured candidatus Poriferisulfidus sp.; assembly: GCA_965204575.1. Lineage (GTDB taxonomy): Bacteria > Pseudomonadota > Gammaproteobacteria > Poriferisulfidales > Poriferisulfidaceae > Poriferisulfidus. Next base: position 971,356 of record OZ241993.1, on the reverse strand, counting down.
CCGCAAGCAATCGGTACAGCCCGTACCAGCTCCACGGATTGAATCCGACCAACAACAGGTGTCCGTTCCCGACCAATACCCGGTCTGCTTCACGCAAAACTCCATGTGGCTGATCGCTCAACTCCAAGGGATGGGCCAAGGCGAGAAGGTCCAGGCAGTTCGCCGCCAACGGCAGCGCATCCGGCCGACCTCGGATCTGGCCTTGGCTGGCCCCGGGGTGCATGAAGAACCGATGATCAAAACTGCCTCGTGCCGCTGAAACTTCGTTGAACAGGACGTCCGGCCCGCAGAACAACGCATGTTGTCCGGAAAGATTCTCCTGAAGATGCGTCAAGTGCTCGTGAATCAAGGCTAGGGATTCTTGTCCGGCCCGGCTTGCATACCAGTGTCCCAACTGCTCGTAAAGAGTGGCGATGCCCATCGAAAAAATTGCATTCAGGGAGACAGGCGGTCTTGTCGCCAGCCTCCTTCGATTGTCCGCTGATACCGGATGCGGTCATGCATTCGCCCGGAGGCGTTCTGCCAGAATTCGATCCGCTCCGGCGCCAGCACGTAACCGCCCCAAAACTCGGGTCGCGGAATTTCCCGGCCTTCGAACCGCTGTTCAATTTCCCGGTATTGATCCTCCAGCTGGTGGTGGTCCGTCACTTCCTCGCTCTGCCTGGAGGCATACGCCCCGATCTGGCTGTCGCGGGGGCGGGTCCGGAAATAGGCATCGCCGATCTCCGCATCCAGGCGGCGAACCGTGCCCTCCACCCGGACCTGCCGCCCGGGAGGTTCCCACCAGAAAGTCAACGCGGCATCCGGGCGACTCTCCAGTTCCCGGGCCTTGGCGCTGTGGTAATTGGTGTAGAAAACGAAGCCCCCGCTCTCCAGCCCCTTGAACAGCACCATCCGCGCCCGGGGCCGGCCTTCCGCGTCGACCGTCGCCAGATTCACCGCATTCGGCAACACCAAGCCCCCCTGCTCGGCATCCTTGAGCCAGCAGGAAAACAATTCAAGCGGGTCCGCTCCCGCGGAAGCGCGAGTCAGCCTGTCCATTCTGGAATAATCCGTCTCATCCGGTATATTATTAAATAGTTTCAACCACACCCTGAACCATGAGCGAAGAAACCCTAGTCAGACCCGCCGACGAAAAAGGCTACATCATTGCCTGGAGAGCCAAGTACCAATTCGAGACCGGAAAACTGGACGGCGAAATGACCTATGGCGAGGCGACCCAGAAGTGTGCCGAATTGTGCGCCAAGGAACCCGAAAAAACCTTCTGGCCGCAACGGGTCGCAAGTGCCGAAGCCTCCTACGGCAAATTCCACAAGGCACACTGACCGCGACTTGCCGGACTCACCGCAGCGACTGTTTTTTGCATTGCTGCCCGATGAGGCCGTGCGCAAGCAATTGCGCCAGTTGCAAAAAAACTTGAGTCAGGCAGGTGGACGTCCCGTTCCTGCGGAAAACCTGCACCTGACCTTGCTGTTCCTCGGCCATGTCGAAGCCGACGAGGTGAATGCGGTTCGCGGCATCGCCGCGGGCATCGAAGGAGAATCATTCGACCTGACGCTCGACACGCTCGGGGGATTCCGGCAAAACAATGCCCGCATCCTGTGGGTCGGTCCTTCCGAGCCTCCCCCGGAACTCGGGCTCTTGCATCAATCCTTGCGTCGGCAGGTCAGGAAAATCGGCCTGCGCGTCGGAAAGGGGGCCTATCGCCCTCACATCACTCTGATTCGCAAGGCCGACCCGCAGGAAAAACTGTCGGAAGACCCGACCCCCGAGATCCGGTGGACGGCATGCCGGTGCGCCTTGATTGCGTCGGAACTGCTGCCTGCTGGCCCTCGCTACGAGGTTCTGGTTGAAAAGGAGTTTCCGAAAGCATAGGGTGATGAAAACTCATTATTTATCAAATTTTTACTTGTCCAATTACAGGTCAGAGGTCTCTGTGTTCCGCTGAAACCCAAGTACAATCATATTGAGTTTATCGAGTTTATGTTTTTTCTATAACTTTACTAATTTATGTATAATCCGGTTCATGGACCCAATTCAAAACCCCTACTCTCCTGGTGCGGGAACCCCACCTCCAGAACTCGCTGGGCGAGATGACATATGCGAACAGGCGCGGATTGCCATGGAACGATTCCGTCGTGGAAAGCCCTCCAGAGGAATTTTAATGGTCGGCTTGCGAGGAGTCGGAAAAACCGTATTGCTGGAAAAGATTCGCGAGAACGCCGAATCCATGGAACTTTACACCCTCCGCATTGAGGCACCAGAGGAAAGATCACTTCCCACCCTCTTGGCGTTACAACTTCGAATTACCTTGTTGAAGCTCAGCCAAGTCGAACGAGTGAGGGATATGGTCGAAAGGGGATTCCAAGCACTTGCCGGTTTTGCCAAAGTGCTGAAACTCAAATATGCAGACATTGAGGTTGCTCTCGATTTTGAACCCGAACCCGGGCTCGCCGACCAGGGGAACCTAGAGCAGGATATGTCGGCCCTGCTGGAGACAGTCGGAACGATCGCACAAAAAGCGAACACAGCTGTCGTGATGTTCATTGATGAATTGCAATACGTAGAAGAAGAGCAACTGGCTGCTTTGATTTGTGCATTGCATCGCTGTGCACAGCGTCAACTGCCCATTACATTGATTGGCGCAGGACTTCCTCAGTTGAGAGGCCGTACGGGCCAGGCAAAATCATATGCTGAGCGGTTATTCGAATTTCCAAATGTGGGGGCACTGGATGAGGAGTCGGCCAAGGCAGCCATCCTCCGACCAGCCGAAGAAGAAAATGCCACCTATACCAGTGATGCGGTGACCGAAATTATTCGACAGACGGAAGGCTACCCATACTTTCTCCAGGAATGGGGCAAGCACTCCTGGGACTGTGCGGCTCAATCTCCAATTTCGCTCACCGATGTTAAGAATGCCTCAGACATGGCGATTGCTGCGTTAGATGACAGTTTTTTCCGCGTTCGGCTAGATCGCCTCAGGCCGTTTGAGACGAAATATCTCCGGGCGATGGCCGACCTCGGACCCGGACCCCATCGATCTGGTGAAATCGCCAAGCGCCTCGGGCGAGAGGTTTCAAGCGTTGCCCCGACCAGGGGCAATCTAATCAAAAGCGGTGTGATTTGGAGCCCGAATCATGGTGATACGGCATTTACAGTTCCGCTGTTTGATCGATTTATGCGGCGGAATATGCCCGGAAATGAGTGGGAAAGCGATTAGCGCTGACTCACCTGCGCAAAACCTTGGCGCCTGATCGACTCGACTGAACAGTCAATTCCCAAGCGTCGGAATCGGCCTGTAGACTCACCAATCTGCTTAAAACTCCAGCCGGGCGCGGGCATAAATGAAGCGTCCGTCGATCCCGCCCGGGGAGAAACGGGGATACTTGTTGCCACGGAAAAACCTCCGCACGGAACGGTCCGGCGTCTCATCCAGGACGTTGTCGGAACCCAGCGTCACGCTGGCATGGCTGTTGATCCGGCGGGTGATGCCGATGTCCGCCAAACCGTAGCCGTCGTAGTCCTCGGTATCGTAGCCGGAATACCAGTCACCGAAGTGGTGGTAACGCAGCAGGAATTTCCAATCGCCCATTTCGTGATTGACGGTCGCGCCGTAACGGGTTTCCGGCGCCCCCTCCTCGAGCCACTTGATTCCGCTTGCGCTCAAATTGCTGGACTTGGCGACTTCGGTCTCGGTACGGTTGTACGACAAGAGGAAGTCCGTGTCGCCCATGTCGCTCGCTGTCGAATACGTCACGACGACATCGAAACCGTCAGTCTTGGTGTCGAAATCGTTCTCGAAGAACCGGATCGAATCGAAGCCCGGCACGTCAGCAATTGCCACGGTTGGGTATCCGTCGACCATGCCATCGCCGATTACGTTACCTTCATCGTCTTCTGCGCCCTCTACGTCTTGGATCTTGATCTGCTCGGAGAGGAAGATGCGATCCTCCACGTCAATCCGGAAGTAGTCCACGGTGATGTTCAGGGCATCCAGTTCAAAGATGGCCCCCACCGTGAAGTTGTCGGATTCTTCCGGTTCCAGTGTCTTGCCTCCGAATGCCTTGGCCAGGGCACTGTTCGAGGGGACCGTCCCGGAATCGACCGGCTCCACGGTAAGTGGATCAAAGATCGTACTGACGTTGTACGCATTTTGCTGTCCGGGCGTCGGTGCACGAAAACCGGTGCCGAAAGAACCGCGCAGGGCGAGCACTTCCGAAGCCTGAATCCGGGTGGATACCTTGACCGTGGTTTCGGTTCCGAAATCATCGAAGTCTTCCCAGCGAACCGCCCCGCCGACCGTCCAGTTCGGCTGCACATCCACTTCAAGATCCAGGTATGCCGCGATGTTCTCGCGGTCCCATTTGCCCTCCGCCGTCGGGCCGAATCCGTTGAAGCCGTTGGATCCGTTCCTGGATCCGCTGAGGACGTATTCACCCTTGTCCCAGGATTCGCGCTGGCCCCGGGTAATCTCAAATCGCTCCTCGCGCCACTCAAGGCCCGCCGCGACATTGAGGTCCGAGGCGAGCCCGACATCGGCCATGTACGCCAAATCGATGTTGACGTTCGTTTCCTTCTGGATGTAGGAGCCCAGATCGAACGAAGTCGGGCTATCGGGCCCCCAGGAGGGGTTCACCGAATTGTGGAGGAAGTATTCGGCCTCGTTCTCGCCGAGGCTGGCGCTGATGTCGTACGACAGGCGGTTGATTTCGCCCTTCAACCCCACAACCAAGGAATAGTCGGTCACGTTGCCTCCAAACCGGGGCTGGAACCCGCCCGGGAACCACTCGTGGTAGGAAAAACAGTTGTCATCTCTCAAGAGCCCTGCCAGATCCATCGGCAATCCGTCAGCTCCTATTTGGAAGTCTTGGGTTGCCATGTGATTCAGGTATTGCTCGCAATTTGTCGTGGCCAGTCCTTGCTCTGTGGTTGGCTCTTTAATGTAATTTCTGCCTGGCGTAGTTCGGTCGTAAATTAGGGGTACATGGTAGATCTCTCCCATGTCTTCAGTATCGCCATCGTTGTTTAAGTCCTTTTTTACCTGCTGTGTGAACACTCCGGTCTCATCTTCGGGTTCACGGTAGAAGAATCCAGTGGTGACCTTCCGGCGGGAATAGTTGCCGAACGAATACAGTTGTCTGTCCGCATCCACATCCATGCCCAGGTTGAAGAAGGTCTTGATGTTGCCGTGAATGTCAGGGCTTCCCCAGACATGTGCAGGATCGTCGATATGGGTGTTGCCTCCCTCGATCATTCCCCTGACGTCGTCGCGCAGGACACTGCGGACCGTCGGGGAATCCGAGCTGTATTCAAAACTGACGTTGGCGAATCCATTATCAGTGAGCGGCATGCCCAGATTTCCGGATACGCGGGTTTTTTCCTCGTTGTTGCCCTCATCGTATCGCCCATAGCGGAATTCGAGTTCCCCACCCTCCGAATCGTCTTTTAGGACAAAATTGATCACACCAGCGATTGCATCCGAACCATACTGGGCCGCAGCCCCGTCTCGCAGCACCTCCACTTGTTTCAGGGCGATCCCGGGAATGACGGAGATGTCCGGACCCTGAGCGCCATTCGATCGTCCGTCGGAGAGCCACGTGATGGTTGCAGCACGGTGGCGGCGCTTCCCGTTCACCAAGATCAGCGTATGGTCCGGCGCCAATGCCCTCAAATTGATCGGGTTCTGTAACGCTGATGCATCACGGCCCGGCTGCATATTCACATGAAATGACGGCACGAGAGTACGCAGCATGAAATTCATGTCGCTGGAACCTTGGTCGATGAGGCTCTCGCTGTCGATCACGTCGATGGGAACCGAGGAATCCATGACCGAACGGGGCTGGGCACGAGTCCCAATGACGACCAGTTCCTCAACCTCTTCCTCTTCGGCCAGAACGACCGACGGCCAAGTTCCGGCAAGCAACAAAGACAGGCCGAAAGTCACGGACAGTGGAATGCTTTTGCCTAGCTCCATGCCGGGTCTCCCAGAGTAGATATGACTTTGTATCGTATGACAAGGAAGAAGTTTGGGCGCTTCACGGATTTGTGTCAACACAAAGTTAAAATTTTCCCTTTTTCGGTTGGGCGGGCGGGCGGCAGCCCGGGATTTCATGGAAATCCCCGATTCGTCAAGCGCCGAGCCGCTCATCGGCTAGATTTTTCAAGGATTCACGCCGGTTGAAGAAGCGGGTCGGGCGTTTCGCGCCTCAGCCAGCGCGGCCGTTGCCTGCCCCATCTTCCGCCACGGATGATCCGGCGGCGGCATGTGGCTCGGGCGGGCGGCCTGGGCCGAGCTGCTGCAATCGAACTCGCAAGGCGGGGCGGGAACATGATCCTGGCCTGCCGACCCGGACATGTCGACACCTGCGATGAAATCAAGCGGCTGTCCGGCTCCGAAACCGAGGAGATGATGGAGACGGATCTCGCCGACCTCGAATCCGTGCACCGTTTCTGCGACCGCCTGAGCCAGCGCGAGATTCGCATCGACATCGCACTGATGAATGCCGGGTTGATGCCGCGCAGGGCGGTCAAGACCCCGCGCATCGTCTTTGTCTCCTCCGAGTCGCACCGGTCTTCCCATGCCATCGACTTCGAGCGCTTCGGTGCATTCGCCGACTACGGCATGAAAGAAGGCCTGAAACACTACGGCCTGAGCAAGCTGATCCCGTGCACGTTCGACACCGAACTTTCCCGGCGCCTCAACTCCGGCGACAATGTGGAGGCCGCGGTGCACGCGATATGCCCCGGAGGGGTTGCCACGAATATCGCCAGAGATGCGCCGCTGCCGCTGAAACCAATCATCCACCCGGCATTAAGATTACTCTTCCCGCCTCCGGAAAAAGCCATCGGGCCCGCCATCTGCCTGTGCTGCGCGGAAGCGGCAGGCGAAACCACGGGCATGTACCTGCACCTGATGCACAAGAAATCCGTCTCGCCAGCCGCATCAGATCCGAAAAATGGGACCCGCTTATGGGAAGCCAGTGAGGCCCTAGTGGCAAAATCGCGGGAATCCCTCTAACTCTTTCGCCAAAAAATGTCACGCGCCCTCTCCAAAACCGCCAAGCATGTGTGGTGCCTTCTCACCCCCAAACCGATGGCGAAAAAAGTCGACATGTCCGGTCGGAACGTCATCGTGACCGGCGCGAGCCCCCATTCCCTCGGTTATGAAACCGCCAGAATCCTTGCAGGTTGGGGCGCATCGGTCGTCGCCACCAGTCGGCGTCACGTCGCGCAAGCGGAAGAGTCCCTGAAGGACGACCTGCGCAAGAGCGGCGTCGACGAGAACAACGTCGCGGTCCGCTCATTGGACCTGTGCGACAGCGACAGCGTCAGCGATTTTGCAACGTGGTACCGGGAAAGCCATGACGGAAAACTGCACGTACTGGTCAACAATGCGGGCATTCTGAAAGAGGTCCTCAAACCATGGAAAAAGATGCCCCTGACCGAGGACGGCTTCGAGATCCACTGGCGTACCAACTATCTCGGATCCTTCCATCTGACGAGCCTGCTGCTGCCGCTCCTGAAGCAAAGCGGACTGGAAAGCGGGGATGTGCGAGTCGTCAACGTATCTTCCCACCTGCACGACCAGGGCAAGAACGAGGACCTGTTCAACGACGAAAAAACCTACCATTCCCTGAGCGCGTACGGACGGTCGAAACTGGCGATGGTTCACTTTTCGCGCGAAATCGAGAGGCGGTTCGCAAAAGAGTACAACCTGCACTCAATGGCCGTGCATCCGGGTTCCGTCGACACCAACATGGCGCGGATGGGAATCCCGAAAGGGAAGATCGGAGACATCTGGGTCCGAGTCAGTTCCGTACTGGCGCCCCTGGTCATGCTGCACCGAACGCATGGCGCGCAAACCACCGTGATGTGCGCCAGCCAGTCTCCCCTGCAAGGCGGGCAGTATTATGTACGTTGCAAGATCGGGGAATCGACTGACGAGAGCAAGGACGAGACCGTGTCGAAGCAACTGTGGGAGCAATCGGAGGCATGGGTTTCAACGCTCAAGAAACCCGACGGAGGCGAGCATGAGAAAATTTGAAGTCCGCACCGACCCCATTCAGATCAACGCGCCAATTGGCTTTGTCTGGGGCGTCTTGACCGAGGTCGGAAAATACGGAGAGTGGAACCCGTTCACGCCGCAGGCTCAAACGGATTTCAAGATCGGGTCGCCTGTACACCTGCGGGTCAGAATGGGACCGACGATGATGAAGATCACCGAAACCGTGTGCGCGTTCGAGAAGCCCGAGCTTATCGCCTGGACCAAGACGTTCGGAGCCCGCTGGTTCCTGGTTGCGGTGCGGCAGCAGATCCTGGAGCCAGTGGATGAAACCCGCTGCACCTATCACAACACGGACCAACTGACCGGTTTGATGGCTCCGGTAGTCTTGCTGCTGAACGGGGGCTACATGCGCCGCGGTTTTATCGATGTGGCTGAAGGATTAAAGCGTTACGCGGAGGCGATCTACGCCCGCAACTAGCCCTCATCCGACCCCGTTCCGGGATGCTCAACAAACAGGGGTCGGTACAGGTCGATGATCAACCCCTGTTCGTTCTCCTCCAGCCAGCGCCGGGCACTGATGATCAGCGCACCCACGTAGTCGCGAAGAGTTTCTCGCCTTGGTCAACAGGACTATGCGCGCCATGGCTTCGGCCATGCGGGCGAAGGGCTGAAACACTATGTGGAGGGCTATATGAACGGAAAGGAGCCAAGAGGCTCCCTATTCCTAAAGTCAACTGCGGTGGTTGCGGGGGCAGGATTTGAACCTGCGACCTTCGGGTTATGAGCCCGACGAGCTACCAGGCTGCTCCACCCCGCATCACTCGGCCGGGTTTTGATTTTAGCATATAGCCTACAATCGTGGAGGCTATTTCTTCGAAATCCCGTGCCCGCCTCCCTCGTCTATACCGTCGCCGAAATCAACCAGCAGGTCCGGACGCTCCTGCTGGAAAACTTTTCGGAAGTTATCGTGCGCGGGGAGATCAGCGGCCTGAAGCGATACGCCTCCGGCCACTGGTACTTCACCCTAAAGGACCCGGACTCGGAAATCCGTTGCGCCATGTTCCGCAACCGGAACCAGCGGGTTTCGTTCGCCCCCCAAGACGGGGACGCCATTCGGGTCCGGGCTCGGGTCGACCTGTACGTACAGCGGGGCAGCTACCAACTGGTCGTCGAGGACATGGAGCCGGAAGGCCGGGGAGAATTGTTGCGGCGTCTGGAGGAATTGAAGGCTAAGCTCAGAGACGAAGGGCTGTTCGACCCGCAGCGAAAGCAGGCCCTGCCCCCCTACCCCATGATGATCGGCGTGATCACCTCGACCGACGGTGCGGCATTGCGGGACGTGGCGCGGACCCTGCGTCGGCGTTGGCCAATCGCCCGGCTTTGCGTCTACCCGTCAAGAGTCCAAGGCGAAGAAGCTCCAGCTTCGTTAGCCGAGGCCCTTTCCCTCGCTTCCCGGGATGACCGGTGCGAGGTCCTGATCCTGGCGCGGGGAGGCGGCAGCTTCGAAGACCTCTTGGCTTTCAGCCACGAGGCGGTCGTGCGGGCGGTCGCCGCCTGCCCGATTCCTCTGATTACCGGAATCGGTCACGAGACCGACACCTCCCTGGCCGATTTCGCTGCCGATGTCCGAGCAGCCACTCCGACTGCAGCAGCGGAACAGGCAAGCCCGGACATGGCTTCGCTCAGACAGCAAGGCCTGAGATTTCTGGGGCGACTCCATAGTTTCCTCGGCCTTCGCCTGAAACAGGTCTATCGGGAACTGGACACTCAAAGCCACCGGCTCGAGCTGGCCCACCCGGCTGCCCAAATCAGGGGACACCAGCAGCGACTGGATGAGACATCCGAACACCTGGTTCAGGTACTCCGCCAACGGATGGAGCGACGGCAGCATCAGTTGGCCCTGGCCCACCGCCGCCTGCTTGCCTGCTCACCGACCCCGCGCCTGGCCAGGTTGGAGCAGGCAATCCAGCAATACCGGTGGCGGATCAATGCGGCAACCCGGAACCTGCACCGAGCCTTGCGCGCCAGACTAAAGCAAGCGAGTGGAACCCTTGAGGCGGTCAGCCCGTTGCGCACCCTCGAGCGCGGCTATGCGATCGCGACCCTGAAGGCTCCGTCCGGACCTGAATTAATCCGGAAGACCAGCCAGACCCGTGTCGGTGATGCCCTCGAATTGCGGGTTTCCGACGGCTCGATCTCGGCAGAAGTGACCGAAACCGAGCTGGAGCCGGAAGGGAAATAAAAAATGATTAAAGAGGGGGTGAGCCTAGAAAGGCAGGCAGGCTCGTTTGCGGCACGCCCGTCCATGACATTGAAATTCCTCCGAATGATTTCGTCAAGGAACTGGGCGCCGGAAATTCTAGCACGGAAAATGATACAGACTGAGCGATCTACTGAAAAAGGAAAGTTTCAGCTTTAGGTTGACACCCCAACTAGGTTTCCTCCGGGAATTAGGTTCCATGCAGTTAAAATAGTTGTTTTCAGCCCTTTTATTCAATGCCCGAGCCGGAAACTCCGCCGAAAACCCACTTCATCCGGCGGATCATCGAAGAAGACCTGGGCTCCGGCAAATGCTCGCGAGTTGTGACCCGGTTCCCCCCCGAACCGAACGGGTACCTGCATATCGGCCACGCCAAGTCCATCTGCCTAAATTTCGACATGGCGGAATCCTTCGGCGGCCACTGCAACCTGCGCTTCGACGACACCAACCCCGAAAAGGAAGAGGCCGAATACGCCTACGCGATTGAAGAAGACGTGCGTTGGCTGGGCTATGAATGGCGCAACCTGTGCCATGCCTCGGACTATTTCGACCAGTTGCACGGCTATGCGGTCGATCTAATCCGTAACGGACACGCCTATGTCGACAGCCAGGACAGCGAAACCATCCGGGAGACCCGGGGCACGCTGACCGAACCGGGCACCGACAGCCCACACCGTAACCGCAGCATCGAGGAGAACCTGGACCTGTTCGGCCGCATGCGGGCCGGCGAATTCCCCGAAGGATCACACGTATTGCGCGCGCGCATCAGCATGGATGCCGACAACATCAACATGCGCGATCCGGTGTTGTACCGTATCCGCCGCCAGCGACACCATCGCACCGGCAATGCCTGGTCGATCTACCCCATGTACGACTTCACCCACTGCCTGTCCGATTCGCTGGAAGGGATCACCCATTCCCTGTGTACGCTTGAATTCGAGGATCACCGCCTGCTTTACGACTGGATCCTCGACCATCTGGACGTACCCTGCCATCCGCAGCAGATCGAATTCTCCCGCCTGTCGCTGGAATACACGGTGGTCAGCAAGCGCCTGCTGCAGCGCCTGGTCCAGGATGGACATGTGAACGGCTGGGACGACCCGCGACTGCCGACCCTGCGCAGCCTCCGCCGCCGGGGCTATACCCCCGAATCAATCCGGAATTTCTGCCACGCCATCGGCGTCACCAAGAAAGACAGCCGCATTTCCATGAGCGTGCTGGAAGACAGCATCCGGGACGTCCTGAATGCCCAGGCGCCCCGCCTAATGGCGGTCCTGGACCCGGTCCGGGTCGTCTTGACCAACTATCCCGAGGGCCAGACCGAAATGCTGGAGGCCCCGAACCACCCGAACGATCCCTCCATGGGTACCCGCCAGGTGCCGTTCAGCCGCGAACTGTACATCGAGCGGTCCGACTTCATGGAGGATCCGCCGAAGAAATTCTTCCGCCTCGCACCGGACCGGGAAGTCCGTCTGCGCTACGCCTATTTCATTACCTGCCAGGAAGTGGAGCGGAATGCCGATGGCGACATCATCGCCCTGCACTGCACCTACGATCCGGAGACGCGCGGCGGGGATGCACCGGACGGACGCAAGGTGCGCGGGACCCTGCACTGGGTGTCGGCCGAACAGGCCGTCCCTGCCGAGGTTCGTCTTTACGATCGCCTGTTCAAGGTGCCGGATCCAGCCGCCGAATCCGACCTGATCACCACACTTAACGAGGATTCCCGCATCGACATGCAGGAGTGCCGGGTCGAACCGGAGATTCGCTGCCTGCCGACGCGGATTCGCATCCAGTTCGAGAGGCAGGGGTATTTTTGCCAGGACACGGAATCTGCACCGGACCGGTTGATCTTCAACCGCACGGTAAGCCTGCGCGATACTTGGGAGAAAATCCGCCGGCGATCCTGAGCAACCGCCTCCGGTTCAGTCGAACTCCGTATCTTTCCAACGGCGGATCTCTCCGAACACTTCGTATTCCTCCAAATCCGTCCGGCCCATGCGGCGTTGCGCCGCCGCCACCACCGCAGGCGCATCGAAGCGCAGGAACGGATTGCATTTCTTTTCCTGGCCAAGGGTAGAAGGCACCGTAGGCGTCCCCGCCTCCCGCATCGTCATGGCTTCCGCCTGGTAGGACTTCAGGTCTTCATTGTCGGGTTCGACCCAGAGGGCGAACTCCACGTTGTCCAGCGTGTATTCATGCGCGCAATACACCCGGGTCTCTTCCGGCAAGCGGCGGATCTTGGACAAGGAGGAATGCATCTGCTCTGGAGTCCCCTCGAACAGGCGCCCGCAGCCGCACACGAACACCGTATCGCCGCAGTACAGATCGCCACCGCCGTAGTAGGCAATGTGGCTTCGTGTGTGCCCCGGCACCTCCATGACCTCGAACGTGCCAAGCCCCAGCGCCTCGAGGCTCACCGTCATTCCTTCGGAGACCCGGAAGTCAGCTGGAATCCTCGGATCTTCGGGCCCGAAAACCTGAACATTCGGCCAAGCTGACCGCAATTCGGCCACGCCACCAATGTGATCCGCATGGTGATGGGTAATCAGGATCGTGGACAGTTCCAGTTGCCGGGTTTCAAGGGCTTCCATCACGGGCCCGGCATCTCCCGGGTCCACGAGCACGCCCTTCCCGTGACCGGACATCAGCCACAGGTAATTGTCCTGAAATGCTGGAATCGCCTCAGCCGGCATCGGCGGGGCGCCCGCCGTTCTTGGCGGCGGGCTTGTCAGAAAAACTGCAGTGAAGCGGGATCAGTTCGAATCCGATTCGCCGAACCAGATCCACGGGCTTTCCTTGGCTACGGCGAAGAAAATCGCGACCCCGACCACGATGATGGCCAGAAGCGCAATTGCCGCACCGAGGCTCCACAGCGGATCGTGCAGATGGTTCGCGAAACCGAACCAATTCATCGCCATCACTCCGGCGGCAATCCACACTCCCATGACAATAATGCCGATTACTTCCTTGAGCCGCATCGTTTTCTCCTCAGGTCAGTGAGCCGAAAGGCATTTTACATTAAGCGCCCGGGCGCCCGCCCGGCATGGAACTGGCGTCCAGGAACTTGTCGAAGAAGACCTGATCGCCGCTCATGCCTTCGGCCTTGAGTACTTCAACCGCGGCGTCGATCATTGGGGGAGGGCCGCACAAATAGCCCTGGCAGGCGGCCATGTCAAACATCTTCGGCTCGACATAGGCCTCCTTGAGATAGTCGGTCACCAGCCCGCGCGGACCGGTCCAGTCGCTGTCTTCGGGCTCCATGTTCAGAACCTCGACATATTCGAATTTGTAGTCGGGGTGCCACTGGCGACGGATCGCCCCCATTGCCTCCTCCCCGTACAGGTCCTGCTGGGTCCGCGCGCCGAACAGGAACAGCGCGTCGCGCTCCACCTGGTCGAGCACGGCCTGCTCCAGTACCGCCCTGATCGCGCTCATGCCGGATCCTCCGGCGATGCAGATCATGGGACCGGACTCCGGATGGTAGCGGAACCCCCCGTACGGCAGAGAAACCTTCAACTCGGTCCCGGTGCGATCCTCGGCGAACAGCCATTCCGTGAATTCCCCGCCCGGCACCTTCCGGATATAGAACGAGATCTCCTCTTCCTGTTCGTTGCTCGGCGCCTTGGCGAATGAATAGGAACGCGGCACGCTCAGGCCGTCGTAACTCAGTTCCGCGTACTGCCCGGCCACCCCGGCACGTTGCAGACCCGGCACCTGCACGGTCAGTTCGACGATGTCGTGCGTCAGCGAAGCCATCCGGGTGATCGTGCCCTGATAGTGGGCGACCGCCGCCTGGGGTTCTTCGGAGGTCAGTTCGACCTCGACCTCGATGTCGCTGCGCAGTTCGCTCTGGCAGGCGAGCACCCAGCCTTCCTTCAGTTCGGCAGGAGTCAGGACGGTTTCGAAATCGGTCCGGCCCTTGACCTTGCCGGAGGTGATCCGGCAGCGGCAGGTGCTGCAATTCCCCTGCCGGCAGTCGTGTGGCCATGCGAGACCCGCTTCCAGCGCAGCCGAAAGCAGGTCTTGGCCAGCTTGAACCGTCAGCAGGGACGGGTCATCATTGATTCGGGCCTGACGATCCCGTTTCCCGCCAAATAAACCCCACAGCATTGACCTGTCCGTCCGTCTGCGCAGACTTGTTCAGGCCGGGCGCAGGCTGTGGCTGCCCGTGTCAGAGGACGTTGATCGCGACGTTACGCAACGTGCCGGAATCCATGTCCGCCTTGGTCGGTAATACGTCGAACGGATTCAACTTTTCCTTGCTGGTGCTCGGATGCGACTTGACCGCGTCCCACCAGCTCTTGACCGCACCCCGCGAATCCACCAGGTCCGAAGCCCCGGAGTTCACCAGCATGTTGGTGCAGGCGCTCCAGTGGATGTCGGCCAGGGTGAACTCTCCGCAGATGAAGCCGCCCTGCTTGGGCGGAGACTGCAGACGCTGCTCCAGAAGATCGTACAGCTTGGTCAGTTGATCCCGGTCCCCGCCGTCGGCGCTTGCAGCAGGCTGGGCGTAATCAACCACGATATGCGCCCACTGGTACATCTGCGCCCGGAGCACGCCGTTGCGCGGCACCAGTGAGGGACCGAATCCCTTGTCGTCCAGGTAGGACATGATCGCGATCGTCCCGTACACGACATTGTCCAGGTCCTTGAGCACCGGGGCACTCCCCAGCGGAGACATGGACAGGACGTCGTCGGGTCCTTGGATTACGTGTGCCTCGATATCGACACCCTTCTCGCCCGCCGTTTGCATACACTTCGCGGTGTTGATGCAACTCGGGTGGCCGAAGAGGTTCATGGCATTTGCGAGCTTGTCGCCAATCATAATTGCCCCCTTCTCAGGTATTTGAAGTTATGAGTTATTCTTGTATTTTCAGGGCTCCGGATGGGCATTGTGCAACCACGTCCCGCACCTTATCCTCCGGTGCTGCGGTCACATCAATCTTGAACTGTCCATCTTCGACCTTGAAAACTTCAGGTGCGCCTGCCACACACTTCCCAGCGTGAATGCAGACATTTTCATCCCAGGTTACTTGCATTGTTGGTCTCCTGCCAGTGACGTTTTTATTGTCGCGGACTGATGCCGGTGACCCGGCCCCGTCCGTAACGGCTTTATGTTATCACAGCAAACTCACTCTCCCGGCTGCGGCTGCTGCACCTCCTTCATGGTGAGTTTGACCCGGCCGAGCTTGTCGACGTCCAGCACCTTGACATTGACCATCTGTCCTTCGGACAATTCGTCGTCCACGCTCTTGACGCGGTATTCCGCGATCTGCGAGATATGCACCAGGCCGTCCTTGCCCGGCTTGAGGCCGACGAACGCGCCGAAGTCCATGATCCGGACCACCTTGCCGGTGTAGACTTTGCCGATCTCCACCTCGCTGGTCAGCAGTTCGATGCGCTCGCGCGCATCCTCGGCGGCCGCGCTGTCGGTCGAGGCAATCCGAACCAGGCCGTCGTCGTCGATGTCGATGGTGGTGCCGGTCTCCTCGGTCAGGGCACGGATCGTCGCCCCGCCCTTGCCGATCACGTCGCGGATCTTCTCCGGGTTGATGCGCAGGGTCAAAAAGCGCGGCGCGTAGTCCGACATCGTCTCGCGCGGGGCCGCCAGGCCCTTGTCCATCTCGTCGAGGATGTGCAGCCGCCCGGCCTGGGCCTGGGACAGGGCCTGCTCCATGATCTCGCGGGTGATGCCGTCGATCTTGATGTCCATCTGCAGCGCGGTGATGCCCTCGCGGGTGCCCGCCACCTTGAAGTCCATGTCGCCCAGGTGATCCTCGTCGCCGAGGATGTCGCTGAGCACGGCGAACTCGTCGCCCTCCTTGATCAGGCCCATCGCGATCCCGGCCACCGCGGACTTGATCGGCACCCCGGCGTCCATCAGCGACAGGCTGCTGCCGCAGACCGTGGCCATCGAGCTCGAACCGTTCGACTCGGTAATCTCGGACACGATGCGAATGACGTAGGGGAACTCCTCCGGATCCGGCATCACGGCCATCATGCCGCGCTTCGCCAGCTTGCCGTGGCCGATCTCGCGCCGCTTCGGCGCCAGCATCATGCTGACCTCCCCGACCGAAAACGGCGGGAAGTTGTAGTGCAGCAGGAACGGGTCGCGGTACTCCCCTTCCAGGGCGTCGATGATCTGCGCGTCGCGGGTGGTGCCCAGGGTGGTCATCACCATCGCCTGGGTCTCGCCGCGCGTGAACAACGCGCTGCCGTGGGTGCGCGGGAACAGCCCGGTCCGGACCGAAATCTGGCGCACGTCGGCACGCCCGCGCCCGTCGATGCGCGACTCGCCGGACAGCACGCGCTGGCGGACGATGGATTTCTCCAGGCTCTTGAACGCGTCCTTGACCTTGCCTTCGTCCCGACCGTCCTCTTCGGAGACCAGTTGCTCCTTGGCCTTGTCCCGGATCTCCGCGACCCGGTCCTGACGCTCCATCTTCTCCGCGATCTGGTAGGACGCGACCAGGTCTTCCCGGCACAGCGAGTCCATCTTGGAGGCGAGGTCCTCGTCGGTCTCCGGCGCAGCCCAGCCCCAGTCCGGGGGACTGGCCGCATCGCGCAGTTTCTCGATGGCGTCGATCGCCACCTGCATCTGTTCGTGACCGAACAGGACCGCATCCAGCATCGTCTGCTCCGGCAGAAGGTCCGCCTGGGATTCGACCATCAGCACGGCGCTGCGCGTCCCCGCGACCACCAGGTCCAGCTGGCTTTGCTCCAGTTGCTGAGCGGTCGGGTTGAGCACATAATTTCCGTCTACATAGCCGACCCGAGCGCCCGCGATCGGACCCTGAAAGGGCATCCCGGAGACTGCCAAGGCCGCCGAGGCCCCGAGCATTGCGGGAATGTCCGGATCCAGGTCCTTGTTCAGACACAGCACGTTGGCGATGATCTGGACTTCCTGGTTGTAGCCTTTCGGGAACAGCGGGCGGATCGGCCGGTCGATCAGGCGCGAGGTCAGGATCTCCTTCTCGCTGGGGCGCCCTTCCCGCTTGAAGAAGCCGCCGGGAATGCGGCCGGCCGAATAGGTCTTTTCCTGGTAGTTGACGGTCAGCGGGAGGAAGTCCTTGCCGGTGTCTTCGTCCTTGCGACCGACGGCGGTGACCAGCACCGCAGTCTCGGCCATGCGCACCAGCACCGCGCCGGAAGCCTGCCGGGCGATCTCGCCCGTCTCTAGGGTGACCTCATGGTCGCCGTACTGGAAAGTTTGGGTAATCGGGTTCATAAACTAGGGAATCCTGTGAAATGTGTAAGAAACCGCTCCAAATCAGGACCGGCGGGAAAACTGGGTCAAATCGGGAACTCGTGAAAGAGAGATCAGCGACGCAGTCCCAGGGACTTGATCAGCGACGCGTAGCGTTCGTGGTCCTGGCCGCGCAGGTGCTTGAGCAGTCCGCGGCGGGCATGGACCATCTTCATCAGGCCGTAGCGCGAGTGCCGATCCTTGGGATGCGTCTCGAAATGCTTCATTACCTGATTGATCCGGGAGGTCAGCAACGCGACCTGTACCTCGGGCGAGCCGACGTCGTTCGGTGCGCGCTGGTATTTTCCGACGATCTCAGACTTTTCTTGCGCAGAAAGTGACATGGAAAACTGTCTGTAAGGAAGCAAAAACGGCGCCCGCGGCGCCCTTGAATTAGGGCGCGCATTGTAGCATAGAGCCTCCCCCGCGGTCAGCACCCGCGCCGGGTTGCGGATGCCCGCCTAGAACCGAAGCCGCCCCCCGACTTCAAACGTGCGTCCGGGCTGCGGCGCAAGGTCCTTGATGTGCGAAGTGTGCAAGCGCTGTTCGTCGTTGGTCAGGTTCTTGCCGTACAGGAAGAATTCCATCGTCGCCCCGTTGCCGGCCGGAAGCTCCAGCGTGGCATGGACGGACAGGTCGTCGTAGCCGTCGGTCGGCAGTTCGTGCTCCGCCGTCTCGTCCTGGTCTTCGGCCCGCAGGTAATCGACGCCCATGGTTGCGGTGCCCCAGCGGGCGCTCAGCCCGATGCCGTACCGCAGCGGCGGAATGCGCGGCAGCCGGTCATTGCCGCTGACGGACAATTTCGCGTCCACGTAATCGAACTTGCCGTGCAGGCGCGCCTCGCCGCCGGGCCAGGACGCGACCTGGGCGCTGGCTTCCGCGTCGATGCCGAAGAATTCCGCATCTTCCTGCGCAACCCTTTCTTCCCGGAGGGTGTAGTCATCACCGTGTTCCTCACAGTAATGCTCGCGGGATTCAGCCTGCGCATCCTCGTCTAGGTCGTCATACCCTTCTTCGTTTGCGGCATCATGATTGCAATCATTGCCTGCATTGTTCACCGTCCTGCCGGTTGCCTGCCAGTAGACGTAGTCGGAGAAACGGGTGAAGTAGGTGGACACGGCGGCATCCCAGGTCGGTGCGGCATATTGAAGCCGCAAGGCGATGCTGGCGGCACGTTCCTTGCTCAGTCCGTCGTCGCCGATTTCGTAGGTGGTGGTGACCAGATGCGGGCCTCCGGCGTAGAGTTCCTCCGCGATGGGCGCACGGCTGGAATGGCTGGCGAGCAGGCCCAGCTCGAGCCGGTCGCCAAGCGGCACGAGGGCGCCGATGGAAATCGCGTGGATCGTGAAATCCGTGTCACTCCCCTCTTCGTGCTCCTCCTCGTGCTCCCCTTCGTGCTCGTCTTCATGCTCGTGGTCATGGTCGTCCGCTATCGGATTATGATTGTGCGATACACGCTCCAGGCGCACGCCGGCTTCCAGGTCGAAAGTCTCGTACGTGCGGCGACCGACCCAGAACGCGCCGATGTTGTTGGTGATCGCCGGCTGGACAAAGGCTTCCTCGCCGAGTGCTTCAAAGTCCCGGTAGGCGTACTGCAGGCCCGCCACGCCCTCCCATGGGCCGGCTTCATGGTGGAGCTCGGTGCGCACTTCCCAGGCGTCGTTGGAGAACTTGGTGCCGGCATGGGCGCCAGGTTCAGATTCCACGTGCTTGTAATCGCTGTAGCCGACGCGCATGTTGAGGCGCTCGACGCTGGCAAACGGCGAGAGCAGGTCCATTTCGAAGTCTATGCGCGTCTGCTCCATGTCCAGCAATGCTGAGCCCTCTTCCTCTGCGTGCTCCTCTTCGTCATGGTGCTCCTCTTCCTCTGCGTGCTCTTCTTCGTCATGGTGCTCCTCTTCTCCGTTGTGTTCCTCTTCCTCCTCGTGCCCATGCCCGTGCGCGTGCGCGTGCCCCGGCAGGCCATATTTGGATTCCATGCGGCTGACCGAGAGGCCCGCGAAACCCCAGTCGCCATGCCATGAGGCCCCGCCTGCGATGGAGTCCGACTCGAAGTGGCTGCCGGAGAGTTTGTCGCGGGCTTCCTCCTCGTGCTCCTCTTCGTCGTGGTGCTCCTCCTCATCGTGGTCGTCATGCCCGTTTTCACCCTCATCATCATGATCATCGTGATCGTCGTCATGACCGGCTTCCTGGGCACGCCGATAGGCCGATTCCGCATAACCCGGGATGTCGTAGTCGTCGCCATCCTTGGTCGCACCGTCCAGGTGCCAGGAGAAACCGCCCTGGCCTCCGTTGAGTTTGAACGCAAGGGTGTCGCCACCCGTCGCGCTGTTGTGGCGCGCCTCCGTTGCGCCGGAGAAGCCGTCGACCGGTGCCTGCGGAATGCGCCCGGTCTGTACGTTCACGGCACCGCCAATGGCACCGGAGCCGTACAGCAGGATGCTCGGGCCGCGGAGCACCTCGACCCGTTCGGCAATGAACGATTCGACGGCAACCGCATGGTCGGCACTCACGATCGACGCATCCATCGTGTCCAGGCGGTCCTGCATCACGCGTACCCGCGGGCCGGCCAAGCCGTGCACCACCGGCCGGCCGACGACGGTGCCGAATGCCGATTGATGGATGCCGGGTTGCCGGCTGAGCGTGGCGCCGAGATTAACGTCTCTCGCCCGATCCAACGCCTCGCCGTGCAGACTGGTCGCCGGCATCGCCAAACCCTTGTCGCCCAGCGGGTGCGACTTGATGACAATCACTTCCGGACCCTCATCCGCCACCGCCAAAAGCGGAGCGACGCAGAGCAGCAGTCCCGCTGCGAGGCCAGCTGTATATCGCCGCATGCGTCCGGGGCGATTCGCGCGAGGAATGCCGTCGCGCAGACTATGCCTTGCGCTTGCTGGCAGGCGTGTTTCTAGGGATGCAAAAACTGGAGACATTACGAGCGGGCCCCGCTGACAGGAGATTTCCGGCGAATTGTTACATTGTTACATTATTCTCGAGACGAGGCATCCGCTCTGCGGATGTCAACGCAAAGCTGTTATGTCCGCTTTTCGGTTGAATGGACGGCGACAGGGTTGAAAGCGCCCCGATGCTGCAACCGACTGCAGCAGGAACAGAAACCGCGCCTTCAGAGCTGGCTTTCAGGCGCCGGAGGCCTCCGAATCTTCGCTGTGCAACGCCAACCACAAGTAGTACCCCATCGATACCAGCGTCATCGCGGCCGCCACCCCCAGCAGGGCCAAACCATACACGTAGAGCGGATCGGACGAGTCGGGCGTCGCCCATAGCAACAGCACCAGCGAGGCCAGTTGCAGCAGGGTCTTGAACTTGCCGAGCCACGACACCGAAATCCGCGAACGGGCGCGCGTGCCGGCCAGCCATTCGCGCAAGGCGGAAATCGCGATCTCCCGCCCGATGATCACGCAGGCCGGGGCAACCAGCCACAGGCTGTTGTCGCGCGACACCAGCAGCACCAGGGCGACGCATACGATCAGTTTGTCCGCCACCGGGTCCAGGAAAGCCCCGAACGCGGAATGCTGGCCCAGTTTCCGGGCCAGGTAGCCGTCCGCCCAATCCGTCAGGCTGGCAAGCGCAAACAGCACGGCCGAGGCCTGAGGACCCCATCCGGGGATGAAAAACACCCCGGAGAAAACCGGGATCAGGGCGATCCGCAGTCCCGTCAGCAGATTCGGGATGGTCGGCTCGATCATGCGTTCTCTTCGTGCAGGTAGTCGTAGATCTCCTGTGCGAGGCCCGCCCCGATGCCGGGCACCCGGGCGAGGTCGGCGGCCGTCGCCTTGCGGACGCCCTGCCATCCCCCGAAGTAGCGTAACAGGTTCTGCCGACGTTGCGGCCCCACGCCGGGAATTTCCTCCAGCGGTGATTCGAGCCTGCGCTTGGCGCGGCGGCGGCGGTGCCCCGTGACGGCAAACCGGTGCGCCTCGTCGCGGACCTGCTGGATCAGGTGAAACGCGACCGAACGCTGCGGCAGGTGCAGCGGTCCCTCGACGGTGTCGGCGTACACGGTTTCCGTCCCGGGCTTGCGGCCTTCTCCCTTGGCCACGCTGACCACCACGATGCCCGGGGCGTCGAGCGTCGCCAGCACCTCGCGGGCGATGCGCAGCTGCCCCCTGCCGCCATCGATCAACAGCACGTCGGGGGCCGGGTACTCGCCCGCGCACACCCTCGTATAGCGGCGCGTCAGCGCTTCGCGCAACGCCCCATAGTCGTCCCCCGGCGTGATGCCGGAAATGTTGAAACTGCGGAATTCCGAACGGCTCGGCCCCTCCGTGGTGTAGACCACGCACGAAGCCACCGTCGCCTCGCCGCGGGTATGACTGACGTCGAAGCACTCCAGCCGAGCCGGCATGGCGTCCAGCAACAGGGCCTCCGCCAGCGCTTCCAAGCGTTCCCGTATTCCGCTGCGGGACTGCGTTCGCACGGCAATCGACTGCCGGGCATTGCGTTCCACCAGTTCCACCTGGGTGCGCCGGCGGCCCCGCACGTTCGCGCACAGGCGAATCCGCCCCGGGGACTTGCCGCTCAACCATTCCTCGAGCGCCTCCTGGTCCGGGACCGAATGGTTCAGCAGGACTTCCGGCGGCGCCACGCGCTCCAGGTAGTACTGGCCCAGGAATCCTCGCAACAGTTCCGGGGCTTCGATGGTTGCGTCATTGACGACCGGGAAATAGCTGCGGTTGCCATGGCTTGCGCCGCCGCGGAAAGAACTGACCTGGACGCAATGCAGTCCGCCCTCGCAGACCGCGGCGATCACGTCGAAGTGCCCGGACGCCACCCCCGTCCGGTAATGCCGGCAGATCTCCTGCAGCGACTGGATGCGATTCCGCCACTCCGCCGCCTCCTCGTAGTCCAGGCGCTCCGACGCCCGGTCCATCCGTGCCGTCAGATCGTGCATCACTTCCTCGTTCCGCCCTTCCAGGAAACGCAGCGTCAGGTCGACGTCCGCCCGGTAGTCTTCCGGCGTGATGTAGCCCACGCACGGCGCGGTGCATCGCTTGATCTGGTACTGCAGGCACGGCCGGCTGCGGTTGCGGAAGAAACTGTCCGGGCACTGCCGGGTCCGGAACAGTTTCTGCAGGGTGTTGAGCGTCTCCCGCAAGGCCCCGACGCTGGCATAGGGTCCGAACGTGCGGCCCTTGCGCCGCCTGCGCCCGCGGTAGAACGACAGCCCCGGGTAGGTCTGGTGGGTCGAGGCGTAGATGTAGGGATAGCTCTTGTCGTCGCGCAGCAGGATGTTGTAGCGGGGATGGTGCTGCTTGATCAGGGTGTTCTCCAGCAGCAGGGCCTCCGCTTCGGTGGCCGTGACCGTCACCTCCATCCGCTCGGTCTGCGCGATCATCTGGCGCGTGCGCGGACCCAGCGAGGTTTTCTGGAAGTAGCTGGACACGCGCTTCTTCAGGTCGCGCGCCTTGCCGACGTACAGGAGGTTGCCGGACGCGTCCAGCATGCGGTACACGCCCGGGGCGTGGGTCAGGGTCTGCACGAACCCCCCGGCGTCGAAAGCCCGATCGGTACGTGAAGCCATGGGTCGGACCTAGTATCGGATCAGTGCGGAACCCCAGGTAAAGCCGCCGCCGAAAGCCTCCAGCATGAGCACGTCGCCCGGCTGGATCCGGCCGTCGCGCACGGCCTGGTTCAGCGCCAGCGGCACCGAGGCGGCCGAGGTGTTGCCGTGCCGGTCGACCGTGACCACCACCCGTTCCATCGGCAGGTCCAGCTTGCGCGCGGTGGCCGCGATGATCCGGTGGTTGGCCTGGTGCGGAACCAGCCAGTCGACTTCGTGCCGATCCATCTGGTTGGCCTCGAGGGTTTCGTCCACGATCCGCCCCAAGGTGTTCACCGCCATCCGGAAGACTTCGTTGCCCTTCATCTCGATGAAGGCCCCGTTCACCTCCGGCGACACCTGCAGCAGGTGGTCGTAGCGCCCGTCCGCATGCAGGTGGGTCGACAGGATGCCGGGTTCGTCGCGCGCCTGGAGCACCACGGCGCCCGCTCCGTCGCCGAACAGCACGCAAGTGCTCCGGTCGCTCCAGTCGACGATGCGGGACAGCACTTCGGAACCGATCACCAGGACGGTGCCGCCGCCCCCGGTCGCGATGAACCGCCGGGCGATGTCCAGCCCGTAGATGAACCCGCTGCAGACCGCCTGCACGTCGAATGCCGGGCACTCCCGGGTCCCCAGTTCTCTCTGGATATGACAGGCTGTGCTGGGAAAGATGCGGTCGGGGGTGGTCGTCGCCAGCACGATCATGTCGACGTCGTCCGCCGCCAGCCCCGCCGCCGCCAGCGCCTCACGCGCCGCCTGCGCGCCCATCGAGGCCGTGGTCTCCTCGTCTCCGGCGATATGGCGCTGGAGGATCCCGGTGCGTTCCCGGATCCATTGGTCCGTAGTGTCGACCGTCTTCTCCAGCTCCTCGTTCGTCACCACCCGCTCGGGGAGACAGGCTCCGGTCCCGGTGATGGCCGTGTGCATCATGACTCGACGTCGACTTCGATCCGGTCGGCCAGCAGGGTATCGATGTTCTGATCTATTCGCATCGGCAGGTCTCGGCGCGCCTCCTGCTGTGCACGGATGATGGCCTGTTCGAAGGCGAACGCATCGGCGCTGCCGTGGCTCTTGATGACCACGTGGCGGAGGCCAAGCAGGCTGGCTCCATTATAGCGGCGGGGGTCGAACAGGCGGCGGAATCCCTTGAGGATCGGGGCGGACAGGGCCATGGCCGAACGGCGATAGAGGTTGCGCTTGAATTCCTCCTTGAGGAACGTGATCAGCATCCGGGCCACGCCCTCGGTGGTCTTGAGCGAGATGTTGCCGACGAAACCGTCGCACACCACCACGTCGACGTCCCCGCAGTAGATGTCGTCGCCCTCGACGTAGCCGATGTAGTTGAGCCGGCTCTCGCGCAGCAGGGCGTCCGCCGCCTGCACCTGCCGGTTTCCCTTGATGTTCTCCTCGCCGACATTGAGCAGGCCGACCCGGGGGCGGGGATTGTCGTCAAGTTCCTGGGCCAGCACGGAACCCATCACGGCGAATTGCAGGAGGTGTTCGGCACGGGAGTCCACGTTGCCGCCCAAGTCCAGCACGTGCGTGTGGCCGTTCAGGGCCGGCACCGTCGACTGGATGGCCGGGCGGTCGATCCCCGGCAGCATCCGCACCACGAAATGCGACAGCGCCACCAGGGCGCCGGTGTTGCCGGCGCTCACGAACGCCTGCGCCTCGCCGTCGCGCAGCAGGTTGAGGCCGACCCGCATCGACGAGTCCGGCTTCCCGCGCAGGGCCTGCAGCGGGGGTTCGCCCATTTCAATCTGCTCCGAGGCATGGTGCACGACCATGCGGCTGTCCGGGGTCGAACCCAGCGTCTTCAGTCGTTCGTGGATCAGGGATTCGTCGCCGACCAGGATCAGGCGCAGCGACGGGTCGGCCTTGAGCCGGGAGACGGCGGCCGGCAGCACGCTGTCCGCACCGTGGTCGCCGCCCATCACATCCAGCGCGATGGTGACGGATTCAGTCATGGGATGGTCCGCTCAGCAGCGGAGGCGAAACCCGGTCAGGCTTCCGTTTCGGCCGGCTCCTCTTTCGGCTGCTTGATTTCGAGAACCTTGCGGCCCCGGTAATAGCCGTCGGCGGCGATATGGTGGCGGCGGTGCCGCGTGCCCGTGGTCGGATCTTCCGACACCGTGGCCCCTTTCAGGGCATGGTGCGAGCGGCGCATGTCGCGCTTGGAGCGGCTCTTTTTGCTTTTCTGGACGGCCATTCGGACTTCCTCAAAAAATGCGGCAACGCCATGGGCATCGTTGGGCGGCGTATTGTAACTGATATGTCAAAGAACCCTATAAACACGGACGGATGGAGCCAAGAACCGGAAGGACTCGCTTCACAGTGAATCTGGTCGGGTACTTTTCCCTCCATGAACGCTTGGCTCGGCGCACCATTGGTCTCGCAGCAAATCAAGCGACTCCAGCACATTCTCCGAAACTCCAATCAAATCGACCAACATTGCTCGGTCCAACGCTTTTCGCACATCATCCCGGTAAGCCTCATTCGCGGGAAGGAAGTCTTTCGTCAGAAAATCCCGGAAGATTCTCCCCACTCGCTTGACTTGGTCTGATTCCAAACGACGTGGGTCCAGCACTGGAAACCGTTCATGCTGAGACACGGGAAGAATGGACCTGCCTTGTTGCTGGCGAGACCCGATCCACCAGAAAGCCATTAGCCCAATAGTCGTGTTGGCCCAAAGTACCACCGGAATCTCCCAAGCTGTTTCGTGAAGCCGAAAATTCGGCCAAGCGCGCCCTCCTATTGTTTTCTTTGGTGTCAGGCAGGCCGCAAGCGACTGTGAGTTCAGTCGGAAATCAACGTTGACATGCAACTTCGAAGAAAACTGGTTCCAGAAATCATCGGCTCGGTCTGCACACCCTTCCCGGACATTGCCTTGGCCATCCGGCTCAACCATCAAGCACGTTTCCTTTTTCGCATCGTGGTTCCAGAGCGCGGGATAGGTGGGAAAACCATCTCTTGGAAGGGGGGCCTTGTCGAATGGCCCCCTAGGCGGTTTCCCGGGGCTTGGCGGATTTCCTGTAATGTCCAGAACATGGGCTCCTCGCTCTCCGAGGTCTCCCAGCGGGGTCACCGGCAAAGCAATCCCGCCTTTCCTTCTTGGGAATTTGATAGAACCCGTCTTGAACAAACCGAGCATAGTTGTTCCTAGGCTTGAGACGGACCGTACTCCCGCGCACCCTCCGCTGGATATGGATGCATCGATGCGGCTGATTTCCTCGTCGGGTGTCGAGCCATGGATATGCTTCGCCAAAAGAGAAGCTTCGAGCAAGGAGTCGGGACGGCGTGTCAGGTTGGCATATTCCACCGAACCTGCCGGCTGTGCCACGTCGCTGGCCTCTTTTCGCTCAGCGACCACTAAGACTTCGGCCATGCCCGTATCTGCAGAAAACGCCCTTTCGGTTTCACCCGTTGTTGCAATGGAAACAATCACGATGTTCTTGTAGTAGGCCTTGAGCAGGGAGCGGGCGCCATGCCAAGCATCCCCTTGGACGAACGTGAAAGGCAGCACCAGCGCCAGAATTCCTCCTTCCCGCAGTTTTTCGTGCGCAAGGTCAATAAAGTTTGATGCCAAGCCCGCATTCCCATGTCCCGCAAGCACCCCTCTTATCGGGTCGATTTTTATCCGGGATTTTTTCAATTTCTTGCCTATTTCCCGTAGCTTCTCCGACATGGCCTTTTGCTCTTCTTCCGAAGTGCCAAAGCCTGCGAAAGAAGGCACTGGGATACCGACCTTGGCCGCTTCCTGCCCACAAGGGCGGGTGAACGGCGGATTCATGATGATGATGTCCAGCGATTTCTGAGGCACGCTGATTTCGGTGTCTGCCTTGATTCCTTTCCCACCCACCAACTGTTCCCGGCTCAAACTGAATAAGGAAAGGAC
The DNA here is from genome assembly GCA_965204575.1 of uncultured candidatus Poriferisulfidus sp. Lineage (GTDB taxonomy): Bacteria > Pseudomonadota > Gammaproteobacteria > Poriferisulfidales > Poriferisulfidaceae > Poriferisulfidus. The sequence goes on along the minus strand of OZ241993.1, from coordinate 944,384 downwards.
GCTCTCGTTCATGATTAAATCTAGCGAGCCCAAACTCAACGGATGGTCTTCGCCATGTCCGTATGGCATGGTCACAACCTTCGTCTCTCCGAAAGTGATACCGGGATGGGCTCCGGACAAGGTTGAGGCCGCGAGATGCGTCGCGGCCGGCATGATGTCGAAAGCGTATAACGCATCCTCAATCATGATCGAGTGAATTTCAGCATCGTCCTGTCCGGCACGACGGCATCGGGCCAAGACCGACTGGTATAGGGCTCCCACAAGCGTTCCGGTACCACAAGCCAAATCGGCGATTTTTAGATTTGTTACGGATTCCCTACTTCGCCAATCAACCTGCAATCGGGATGCAACCAGTTCCGCGAGCATGGTCGCGGAAACGGGCAGGGTGTAGAAAGTCGCGAGAAACTTGCGGTCAGTGATCAACTTCTGGAACATCCGACCCGACAGGTCGTTCAACCTGACCGCCCCAAGTTCGAGTAACTCATCTGCTGTTTTGTAAAGACAGTTAAGCACCGCGTTGGCCGTGTTGGATGGCATACATTCCAGAAGTTCTGTGGCGATGCTGAAAATTGGCCAGTAATTGATCTCATAGAGGATCCGCATCCAGCATTGTCGAACTTTAAGCTTGGTCAACCGCCCCTGAGCCGACTCGAGTTCGCTCAACCGGGGAATGCCCTGTCGTCCTTCAACGCATAGGTGGAACACCAACGCATTGGCGATGATGGCAACCGCCATTCGGTTCGTCTGTTCACCCGGTTCCTGGCAGAGTTTACGTCCCAGTTTTCTGTCCGGGCAACCCGGGAGAGACTCCAGCAAATTGGCCGCTTGGGCCACTCCGAGTTCTAATGCATCCGTACTTTTCAGCACTAACGCCTCGGACAGGGAAGCCAAGTCGGCGCAAGCTGCTACATCGTCAATGCCGCCACACAGCCAGTCTCTTTTCGGCAGACGCTCGACAGCATCGGCTTCCCCAACACAAAGAATGCAGTAAGTAAACTGTGCATTTTCAATAGCTTCAGTCAGTTCCGCCTGCGGAACAGTGCGCAAGTCCTTCGGAATCCGCAGGGCAATGGCTTGCTCAATCTTCCGATCATCACTTGCCAAGATGCCACCCAAGCGAGCTACAGCGTCGCTTTCCACGGTAGCGGCAGGTAGAAACTCGGTTTCGAGCACCACCGGGGAACTGCCTGCGGGGGAAAGGACGATGTCCGGCTGTTTCTGAGGCTGACCCCGCAAAACCCTCACCTGTTCTGCTCCAATCGCATTTTTCCAGCGGGGATGCTTTTGGCGCAAAACCCGACTGAGTTCAAGGTTGAAGGCAGGCTCGGTGGTGATCGCTTTCGGCATCGTTCCAGACGAGATCAGGCAGTCTTTACCGGGTTGTCGCGAAAACCGGAAAGGCCATCACTTGGAAAGCGCCACTATACTCCATCCAAACTTCCAGAGCCCATTCTTTCTTCACCGTTGCACCAACAAGCGACTCACGCGCGCAGCGACTTTTTGCGCCACCCTTAGCAATGCGTTGAGGAGTTGTTCGTCCACATCCGTTGCACCTTCGTATTCAGTCAAGTTCCGCTTGCGGTGAGCATGATCCAGCACCCGCCACTGTTCCGCAGGCAGGTCAACCGTATGTTGCAGACACTGAAAAACCAGATAGCGCGAATCGGAGCGGTAGCCGTGGGCTCGCAAGGCCGAAAGCGCAATCGCGTGAGCTGCGTTGTAACCAAGGTCGAAGCGGCTTTCCAAGCTGAGCTCCCGTCGCTGAGCGTCGTCAAGGCGGCGCTGACCTGATCGCAGCAGGCCCTCGATTTCCTCCGTAGTGGCCGACTCGACCTTGAGGCGGCCGATTTTCACCAAGTTGTCAAGTTGCGGGTGCGCCATCTTCTTCGCCGATAAGGACCAGGCATTCGCCAGCGAACACACGGGACAGGAATGGGTTCCCGGACGATCGGCGGGCAGTGAACTCCTGTACCGTATAGAGTGCAGGACTGATCTTGCGGTCCAAGCGTGCCTCTACCGGCGCAAGCGTGGCATAGAGTTCCTCTAGCATCAGGTCGTCAGCAATGACAAGCAGGTCAATGTCGCTTTCCGCCGTATCCGTGCCCTGTGCGACAGAGCCGTAGACCATGGCCAGCCTGATGCGGTCAGCGACTGGGTTTAGTGCCTGCCGGATCGGTTCTGCCACCGCAACCGTCTTTCGCATGACGCTGACGAGTTCGTGATACACGGGGCAATCGGGGTTGGCCTGATAATGCTTCTGCGCCCCGACCGGGGTCATCCTAACCAAGCCACTGGAGGTCAAGCGTTTCAATTCGCGCTGCACTGCCCCAGAGCCGGAGCCAGTCAGTCCGATCAGTTCCTTGGTATAAAAGCTACGGTCCGGCTGGCCAAAAAGCAGGGCCAGAACTTTCTGCTGGGTCTTGGTGAACAGTGCGCCAGCGAGACTAGTGGATATACCCATAATGGGCATTATAGTGCCTTATTTAGGTAACATATAATAATAAGATCACGTGGAGCTTCGCAACGGCATGGCAATGAACAATCCGCCACATCCAGGACGCAGCATCCGGGAGAACTGCCTGGAACCGCTCGGCTTGAGCGTGACCGGAGCGGCACGGACTCTGGGCGTCGCCCGTCACACTCTCTCGCGAGTCCTCAACGGGCACGCGGCGATTTCTCCAGAAATGGCTATTCGCCTGGAGAAGGCGGGCTGGTCCAGTGCCGAGTTCTGGCTACGCCGACAAACGGCTTGGAACCTTGCCCAAGCTCGCAAGGACGAAGACCGAATTCGCGTCGAACGATATCAGCCGCAACTCACCGGGTAGCGATTGTCCACAGAAGAAAGCATCCTCCAGTAAGACCCGACTCTTTCGGCAGCCGTAGCCAACTTGCCTTGAGTTGCCCGATGTGAACCAGGTTATCGAGTTTCGGGTGCGTCATTTTCGTCTCCAATAAGAACCAAGTATTCACCGGCAAACACACGAGACAAAAACAGGTTTTGGCCGACCGGCGAGAGTCATATTCTTCTGCGGTATAAAGCAAGGGGTTGATCTGACGGTCCAGACGTACCCCTACCGGTGCGAGTGCGACAAATAGATCTCCAATCTTGAGATGACCGATACATAACCGGCCTATCCCAGTATGACAGTGCTTCTCTTGGGCGATTTCCGTTGCCTGGTTTCTCCCCCATGTGCTATCATTTTGATAGATGAAGGAGCGGAACAATGCCCACGATTAACGTACGGAGGCTCGAAGAGGGCGTGGTCGAGCGCCTCAAGCGGCGGGCCTCCCTGAACCATCGCTCCCTAGAGGGCGAAGCCCGCCACATTCTCGAAAACGCCATTGAAGACGACATGGTGGTGAAACGCGCCTCGTTCCTTGCGCTGTCGGACCGGCTGCGGCAGATGACCCGGGGGCGTACGCATACGCCGGCAGAGGAGATCATTCGCGAAGACCGCGACCACGGCCACCGTGATTCCTGATGCGTTTAGTCGTCGACGCCAGTGTGGCGACCAAATGGCTGGTCGACGAGGACCGCTCGGACATGGCGCGGAAGCTTCTGGAGGGCAATGACGAGATCCATGCTCCGCGGTTGATGGCATCAGAAGTTGCCAATGCGTTGTGGAACAAGACCCGCCGCGGCGAAATCACGCGGAACGAAGCAGGCGCCCTGTTGCTCGCAATGCCGGAAATGCCCGTTCTCTGGAGCGCCGATGAGACGATTTGCGCGGACGCGCTTCGCCTCGCGCTGGCGTTGGAGCATCCCGCCTACGACTGCATGTACCTCGCACTGGCTCAACGCATAGGGGCGACCGTAGTGACGGAGGACGGCAGGTTTGCCGACAGGCTGGAGCCGACCGAACACGGCAGGCTGGTTGTGACGCTGGCCGATTACGCAGCGGCGCAATATTGAGGATTGTCGGCTTCGGGAAATCGTGACGGATTCAAGACAGGAACAGCTGCGGGACTGGGTGCGCCATACCCTGCAGGATGCGGAACTGGAACTCCGCCAAGTGGCGGGCGATGCCAGCTTTCGCCGCTATTTCCGCGTGCACGGCGTGAATCCCACCCGGATTGCAATGGACGCCCCGCCGGAACACGAACCGCTGGAGCCTTTCCTTACCGCCAACGCGCACCTGCGGAAAGCAGGCGTGCATGCCCCGGAGATCCAGGCGGAAAACCACGCGGACGGCTTCCTGCTGATCGAGGACCTCGGGGACGAACAGTACCTGCCGCACCTGAACGAGGAATCGGCGGACGCACTGTACGGCGATGCCCTTGATGCCTTATTGCGCATCCAGGCGCTGCCGCGCGGCCCGCTGCCGCCATACGACGCGAAACAGCTGCGCCTGGAACTCGACCGGTTCACCGATTGGTATCTCGGCCGTCACCTCAGCTGGGAATTAAGCCCTGAGGACCGGCTCATGATCGAGACGGCCTGGCAGTTGCTGGTCGACCGCGCCCTGGAGCAACCGTGCGTGGTGGTCCACCGCGACTACCACTCGCGGAACCTGATGGTGACCGAACCCAACCCCGGCATCATCGACCACCAGGACGCGATGTGGGGGCCCGTCACCTACGACCTGGTCTCCCTGCTTCGGGACTGCTACATCGCCTGGCCCGACGAGCGGGTCCGGGGCTGGGTGGAACAGTACCGGCAGCGTGCCCGGCAGCAAGGCATCCTCGATGAAAATGTAGATTCCGGGCTCTTCCTGGAATGGTTCGACTGGATGGGGGTGCAACGCCACCTGAAAGCAGTCGGCATCTTCGCCCGGCTGTGCCACCGGGACGGCAAGCCTTATTTCATGCTGGACGTGCCCCGCGTCCTGGGCTACGTTCAGGACGTCTGCTCGAACTACCCGCCCCTGCAACCCTTGGCGGAACTGGTGGCACGGCTGCCGGAGCCCTGACATGCCCGCGGCCATGATTTTGTCGGCCGGGCGCGGGGAGCGCCTGCGACCTTTGACCGACACTACGCCGAAAGCGCTTTTGGAAGTCGCCGGCGAACCCCTGATCGTGCGCCACCTTCGAGCCCTGCGGGAGGTCGGGATCGAAGACGTGGTCATCAACCTGTCGCACCTGGGGGAACAGATTCGCGACGCCTTGGGAGACGGGGAGGAATTCGGCGTCCGCATCCTCTACTCCCCCGAACCCTCTCCCCCGCTGGAGACCGGCGGCGGCATCCATCAGGCACTCCCGCTGCTGGGGCCGAACCCGTTCTGGGTCGTCAATGCGGACGTCTGCACCAACTACCGATTCTCCGCCCCGCCGTTGGCCAACGGCGACGATGTGCACCTGGTTATGGTCGACAACCCGGCACACCACCCTGAAGGAGATTTCCACTACGAGGATGGCCGCGTCCGGGAACAACCCGGAACTCGCCTGACGTTCGCCGGGATCGGCTTCTATCGCCCTCGCCTGTTCGATGCGTGCGAATCCGGACGTTTCCCGCTGGCGCCCCTGCTGCAGGCCGCCATCCGCGGCGGGCAAGTGAGCGGCGAGCATTTTCGTGGACGGTGGGTGGATGTCGGGACCGTCGAACGCCTAACCGATGCCCAAGCCCGGTTCGATCCACACGCAACCACATGAGAAAGCATATAAATATATGATTCAAACCTCTTTTATGTTCCATTGCCAGTTCGGCCGAAGCCTTTCGCGACGATTTTGTGATATAATGAATACATGTATTGAATCTTGAAGAGAGGGACTGCGACATGGCGACTTCTATTCGCCTAAACCCGGAAACAGAGCAAAGGCTTGACTACCTCGCCTCGCAAACCGGACGCACCAAGGCTTACTACCTGCGGGAAATCATCGAGCATGGCATTGAGGAGATGGAGGACTACTACCTTGCCGCTGACGTGTTGGAACGTATCCGCAAGGGACAGGAACAGGTGCATTCGGCGGCTGACGTAAGGAAGGACCTTGGCTTGGACGATTGATTACGCCGATACGGCTAAAAGGCAGCTCCGCAAGCTCGACAAGCAGACGGCACGGCGCATCGTCGATTTCATGGACAGACGCATTGCTGGATTGGAAAATCCACGTAGCACGGGTAAGGCATTGACCGGCCCGCTTGGCAATTTCTGGCGTTACCGGGTGGGCGATTGCCGGGTGATTTGCGACATTCAGGACGACACTTTGCGCGTACTCGTCGTGCAGGTGGGCAACCGGCGCGAAATTTACCGGTAAGGAAGAATAATGGCGAAAAAAGCGGCGTTTCGGGTCGCCACACCACACACCAAAAACACCCCTTAAACCCCCTCCGTCCTCTATAATCGCCGTGCATTAGGCGCGGAGCGAAAAACAGACCATGTCCGGGCGTACCCTGTACGACAAACTTTGGGACGAGCACGCGGTGCAGACGGCCGAAGACGGCACCACCCTGCTGTACATCGACTGCCAGCTGGTCCACGAAGTCACTTCGCCGCAGGCCTTCGAGGGCCTGCGCCTGGCTGGCCGTGCGCCCTGGCGACCCGACAGCATCGTTGCGGTGGCCGACCATAACGTTCCGACCGAGCCGGATCTCGAGGAGATCCCCGATGCGGTCTCGCGCCACCAGGTCGAGGTCCTGGACGCCAACTGCGCCGAGTACGGCCTGCTGGAATTCCCGATGGGGGACCCGCGCCAAGGCATCGTGCACGTGATCGGCCCGGAGCAGGGCATCACCCTGCCCGGCATGACCGTCGTCTGCGGCGACTCGCACACCTCCACGCACGGTGCGCTGGCAACGCTGGCGTTCGGCATCGGCACCTCGCAGGTGGAGCACGTCCTGGCCACCCAGTGCCTGCCGGTGCGCAAGCCGGCCAACATGCTGGTGCGCCTCGAGGGCCGCGCCGCGCCCGGCGTCGGCGCCAAGGACCTGGCGCTCGCCCTGATCGGCAGCATCGGCGCGGCAGGCGGCACCGGCTGCGCCATCGAATTCGCCGGACAGGCGGTGGAAGCCATGAGCATGGAGTCCCGCATGACCCTGTGCAACATGGCGATCGAGGCCGGCGCGCGTTCCGGCCTGGTCGCGGTCGACGACGTCACCCTCGAATACGTTCGCGGGCGGACCTATGCGCCCGAAGGCGCCGCCTGGGAAGAGGCCGAACGGCGGTGGCGCGAACTGCGCTCGGACGGCGATGCCGTGTTCGAGCGTGCCGTGGTGCTGCAGGCCGGCGAGCTGGCTCCCCAGGTCACCTGGGGCACGTCGCCGGAGATGGTCGTGCCGGTCGGTGCGACCGTGCCCCGCCCCGAGGAGGCGGAAGACTCTGCGCGTGCCGACGACATGAAGGCCGCACTGAACTACATGGGCCTGGAAGGCGGCGAAACGGTCACCGGCCTTGAACTGGATCGAATTTTTATCGGTTCCTGTACCAACGCCCGCATCGAGGACCTGCGCGAAGCCGCCGCGGTCGTCCGCGGGCGGCACTGCGCGGACAATATCCGCCAAGCCCTGGTCGTCCCCGGCTCCGGGCGGGTCAAGGCGCAGGCCGAATCGGAAGGGCTGGACCGGATCTTTACCGAGGCCGGCTTCGAATGGCGGGAACCGGGCTGTTCGATGTGCCTGGCCATGAACGCCGACCGGCTGGAGCCCGGCGAGCGCTGCGCCGCCACCTCCAACCGCAACTTCGAGGGCCGCCAGGGCGAGGGCGGGCGCACCCACCTGGTCAGCCCGGCGATGGCTGCCGCGGCCGCCTGCGCCGGGCATTTCGTCGACGTGCGGGAATACCTGGCATGACCCCTTTCGTCCGCCACCGCGGGATCGTCGCGCCGCTTGACCGGAGCAACATCGACACCGACGTGATCATCCCCAAGCAGTACCTGAAGTCGGTCAAGCGGACCGGGTTCGGGCCGAACCTGTTCGACAGCTGGCGCTACCTGGCGCCCGGCGACCTGGAGAGCGACCACTCCCGGCGCCCGCGCAACCCGGATTTCGTGCTGAACCAGTCCCGCTACCGGGAGGCTTCCATTTTGGTCACCGGCGCCAACTTCGGCTGCGGTTCCTCGCGCGAACACGCGGTCTGGGCGTTCCTGGACGCCGGTTTCCGGGTCGTCATCGCGCCGAGTTTCGCGGACATCTTCGACACCAACGCCGCCAAAAACGGCCTGCTGACCATCCGGCTGCCGGAGGATGCCGTGCGCACGCTCGTCGAGGAGGTCGAACAAACCGAAGGCTACCGGCTGGACATCGACCTGCCGGAACAGACGGTGACGGCGGATTCCGGTGCGACCTGGTCGTTCGACATCGATCCGCAGCGCAAGCGCTGCCTGGTCGAAGGGCTCGACGACATCGCGCTGACCCTGCATCACTCGGACCGGATCCGCGAATTCGAAGCGGCACGGCGGGCGCACGCCCCCTGGCTGTTCGACCGCTTCGGCAACCCGTAATGTCGCGCGTCCTGATCCTGCCCGGCGACGGCATCGGCCCGGAGATCACGGCCGAGGCCCGCAAGGTACTCGACTGCCTGGTTCGCGACGCCGGCCTCGAACTGGAGCTGGACGAAGCCCTGGTCGGGGGGGCGGCGGTCGATGCGCAGGGCGATCCCCTGCCGGCCAGCACCCTGCAGGCTGCCCGCGATGCCGACGCCGTACTGCTGGCGGCGGTCGGTGCGCCCCGTTACGACACTCCCGACCGCGCGCTGCGCCCCGAGACCGGCCTGCTCAGGCTGCGCAAGGGACTGGGACTGTACGCCAACCTGCGCCCTGCGACGCTGATGCCCGGCATGGCGCATGCCTCGAGCCTCAAGCCCGAAAAACTGGAAGGGCTGGATCTCCTGATCGTGCGCGAATTGACCGGCGGGCTTTATTTCGGCGAACCGCGCGCACTGGCCGAGCACGACGGCCGCAGGCGCGGCGTCAACACCATGGTCTATGATGAGGATGAAATCTCGCGTGTCGCCCGCAGCGCCTTTCAGGCCGCCCAGCTGCGGAGTCGGAGGGTCTGCTCCGTGGACAAGGCGAACGTGCTTGAAGTCTCGGAGTTGTGGCGGACCGTGGTCGGCGAAATCGCACGAGAGTACCCCGACGTCGAACTGTCGCACCTGTACGTGGACAATGCCGCCATGCAGCTGATCGCCGAACCCACCCGGTTCGACGTGATGGTGACCGGCAACCTGTTCGGCGACATCCTGTCCGACATTGCCGCCCAGCTGACCGGGTCGATCGGGCTGCTGCCCTCGGCATCCCTGAACGAGAAGCGCCAAGGCCTCTACGAACCGGTGCACGGCTCGGCTCCCGACCTGGCCGGCACCGGCCAGGCCAACCCGCTCGCGATGATCCTGTCGGTCGGCATGATGCTCCGCTATTCCCTGCAGCGGGCCGATGCCGCTGACGCGGTGGAAGGCGCCGTGCGGGACGTGCTGGAACAGGGACTGCGGACCGCCGACCTCGCAGGCGGCGGCGAAGCCGTCGGGACGGCGCAGATGGGGGATGCGGTGGTCGGCGCGCTTGAGGGGCGCCTCGGCTCATGAGCAGGCTGAACGTCGCCATCGTCGGCGCCACCGGCGCCGTGGGCGGCGTCATGCTGCAGGTCCTGGAGGAGCGCGACTTTCCGGTCGACAACCTGCACCTGGTGGCCAGCGAGCGCTCGAAGGGCCGGAGCCTGTCGTTTCGCGGGCAGGAACTTGGGATCCAGGCTTTGGAGGAATTCGACTTCGGCCGGGCGCAGATCGCCCTGTTCTCCGCCGGCAGCGAGCCGTCGCGCCAGTTCGCGCCGCGCGCCGTCGAAGCCGGTTGCCTGGTGATCGACAACACCTCCTGCTTCCGCTACGAGCCGGACATCCCGCTGGTGGTGCCCGAATGCAACCCGGACCGCATTGCCGACTACCGCAGCCGCGGCATCATCGCCAACCCGAACTGCTCGACCATCCAGATGGTCGTGGCGCTCAAGCCCCTGTATGACGCGGCGGGGATCGAGCGCATCAACGTCGCCACCTACCAGGCGGTCTCCGGCACGGGCCAGGCCGCGGTCGAGGAACTCCGCCGGCAAACCGGGGACGCGCTCGCCGACCGCGAGAGCCCCTGCGAGGTCTATCCCCGCCCGATCGCATTCAATGTCCTTCCGCACATCGACCGCTTCCAGGACAACGGCTATACCCGGGAAGAGATGAAGATGGTCTGGGAGACCCGCAAGATCCTGGAAGACGAGGACATCGGCGTCAACCCCACCACGGTCCGCGTGCCGGTGTACTGCGGCCATTCCGAGGCCGTCCACCTGGAAACCCGCGAACCGTTGAGCGCGGCGGAAGCCCGCGCACTGCTGGAGAATGCCCCCGGCGTGGTCGTCATCGACGAAGCGGCGGACGGCGGTTACCCGACGGCGGCATCGGATGCGGCCGGTCGGGACGAGGTGTTCGTCGGGCGCATCCGCCAGGATTTGTCCCACCCGCGCGGGCTTGACCTTTGGGTGGTCAGCGACAACCTGCGCAAGGGCGCCGCGACCAACAGCATCCAGATCGCCGAACAGTGGCTGGAGCGATTCGGGCCGTGAACGCGCGGTTTTTGTTCATTGCGGCCGCCCTGGCCGCCCCGGCCCAGGCGTTGGAGGTGGGCCAGCCCGAAATCCACTTCGAGCCGGACTGCTCCGCCCTGCTGACACTTCGCCTGGCGACGGAATCCGGGGTCGACCCGGAGCAACTGCGCGTCGAGGTCGCAGCCCCGCCGACCTACCGGAAACTCCAGAAAACCTATCCTTCCTGGGTCGGTTCGGCGCAGCTGGAACGGGTCCGGGAGAACGGCGAGCACCGGATCCAGGTGCGCAGCGAGAAACCGCTTCCTTCCCACTCCAACGACCTGGTGCTGGTCCTCGGAGAAGGGTACGACCCCCCCACGTTCCACACCCTGAACCTGCCGCCGTGTGCCCCGACCGGCACGACGCGCGAGGTGGTTTGGGGAGACACGCTGCTCGAGATCGCGCTGGAGCAGGCCCGCTCCCGGGAAGTCGACGCCTACACCCTGATGCTGGCAATCCAGCTGTACAACCGTGGCGCCTTCATCCACGACAACATCAACCTGATCCGGGCGGGTGCCCGGCTGTACATTCCGAGCCAGGCCGAGATCGCGCGCCTGAACCTGTCCCGCCAGTGGTTGATCGACGAGATCCAGTTCCAGAACGAACAGTGGCGGAAGTGGCGGCGGGAGGGGACGGACCTGCGCGAAAGCCCAACCCTGCAGGAACGGCGGCTGCAGCTTGTGCCGCTTGAGACGCAGGCCGAGTCCGCAACGCCCGAATCAAGCGCGCCTGAACCGGATCCGGCAGAGCCGTCCGCACTTGAGCCGATGAAAGCCGAGCCAGCCGAACCCGGGACCACCGCCGCCCAACCGGCCGCACCGGAGCAAATCGAACCGGACGAGGCCTCTCCAGCGGAACCTGAGGCCGAAAAGACCGAAGCGCCACTGGCAATGGCGGAGATCGAGGCCAAAGTCCTGGTGCCACTGGCGGACGGGCCAGGTGGTGAAGGAACCGCGGCGAAGGTCGCAGCCGACCTCCCGTGGCCCGGAATTCTCACCGCTGCGGGGATTCTGCTCTTGACCTATCTGTTCGCATTGACCCTGAGCCGCACCCGTCAGGCCCGGATCATTCGAGAGAGCGTGGGCGACATCGAGGATCCTGCCCGGCGCGCCACTTCCGCGCTGGACTTGGCACACGCGCACGTCGAGGCGAACGAATACGACCGGGCGCGCCCCCTGATCCGGCTGGTGCTGGCCGAGGGGACGGAGCAAGAACGCGAAGAGGCGGAGAGGCTGAAAAGCCGGATGGGTTCGTCCTGACCCATGCCCCGCCTGGCCTGCGGTCTCGAATACGACGGCGCCGGCTTCAACGGCTGGCAGCGGCAAAGCCACGCTCCGAGCGTCCAGGATGCGGTCGAGGAAGCCTTCTCCGCCGTCGCCGACCGCCCGATCCGCACCGCCGTCGCCGGCCGCACCGACACCGGGGTGCATGCGGCCGGCCAGGTCATTCATTTCGACACCACCGCGGACCGCTCCCTGCACGCCTGGCAACGGGGCGCGGGCGCACACCTGCCGCCCACCGTCAGCGTCTCCTGGGTGCGGAAGGTCGCGGACGACTTCCATGCCCGCTACTCCGCGACCCGGCGCCACTACCGCTACATCATCCTGCAGCGCGACGCTGCCGCGGCGGGCCTGCTGGCCGGCAAGGTCACGCGGATTCCCAAGACCCTGGACGTCGAACGGATGCACCAGGCCGCCCAGGCCCTGCTGGGCGAACACGACTTCACCAGCTTCCGGGCGGCGGAGTGCCAGGCCCGCCATCCCCGGCGCACTCTCTTCCGGCTGGACGTCACCGCCCGCGAACCGTTCGTCCACATCGACGTCGAGGCCGACGGCTTCCTGCACCACATGGTGAAAATCCTGGCCGGCTCCCTGATCGACATCGGCCACGGCGAACACCCCCCGGAATGGCTGGCCGAGTTGCTGGAACAGCGCGACCGCACGGCGGGCGGCATCACCGCGCCGCCGGACGGGCTGTACCTGATGCGCGTAAACTATCCCCCTGAATGCGGCATCCCGCCGCCCCTGTGGACTCCGGATTACAGCCTGCCCTCCTGAACATGCGCACCCGTGTCAAAATCTGCGGCATTACGAACCCGGCCGACGCCCTGCTCGCCGCCGAAGCGGGCGCCGACGCCATCGGGCTGGTATTCCACGAGCCCAGCCCGCGAAATGTTGAACCGGCCGTCGCCTGTTCGATCATCGACATCCTGCCGCCTTTCATGGATGCCTACGCGGTCGTGCTCGACCCGGACCCGCAGTTCCTCGACGAATTGATCGAAACCATCCCGTTCGACGGCCTGCAGTATCACGGCGGCGAAGCGCCGGACTTGTGTGCCCGGTTCGAAGGCCACTGGATCAAGGCCGTGCCCATGAACGAACCCGATGCCCTGGCCGATTACCAGCAGCATTATCCCGACGCGCACGGCTTCCTGCTGGACAGCCATGCATCGGGAGAGGCGGGCGGGCAGGGCAAGACCTTCGACTGGGCGAAGGTTCGCTCCGAAGACCCGCGGCCGCTGATTCTGGCGGGCGGCCTGGAGGCGGGGAACGTGGCCGAGGCGATCCGGGCAGTCCGTCCCTGGGGCGTGGACGTCAGCAGCGGCGTCGAGGCTTCGCCCGGGCTCAAGGACCCGGAAAAAATCGCGGCATTCATGCGGGAGGTGAACCGTGCCGCACGCTAGTTTCCCGGGCGGCTACCGCTGGCCGGATGCCGAAGGGCATTTCGAGGAGTACGGCGGGCGATTCGTGGCCGAGACCCTGATCCGGCCGCTCGACGAGCTGGCCGCGGTGTACCGCGAGGCTCGCGAGGATGCCGCCTTCTGGAAAGCCTTCGAGGAGGACCTCGCCCATTACGTCGGGCGCCCTTCCCCGCTGTACTTCGCCCGGCGCCTGAGCCGGGAGAACGGCGGTGCCCAGATCTGGCTCAAGCGCGAGGACCTGAACCACACGGGCGCGCACAAGATCAACAACACCGTCGGCCAGGCGATGCTGGCGAAGCGCATGGGCAAGACCCGCATCATCGCCGAGACCGGCGCCGGCCAGCACGGCGTGGCCTCCGCCACCGTCAGCGCGCGCCTCGGCCTGCAATGCGTGGTGTACATGGGATCGGAGGACATCGAGCGCCAGGCCCCCAACGTCTACCGCATGAAGATGCTGGGCACGGAAGTGATTCCCGTGACCTCGGGCTCCCGGACCCTGAAGGATGCGTTGAATGAAGCGCTGCGCGACTGGGTGACCCATGTCGAGAACACGTTCTACATCATCGGCTCGGTGGCCGGTCCCGCCCCCTACCCGGAGATGGTGCGCGACTTCCAGGCCATCATCGGGCGCGAGACACGCCGCCAGGTCCAGGAGCAGGCCGGCCGCCTGCCGGACCTGCTGGTCGCCTGCGTCGGCGGCGGTTCCAATGCGATCGGGTTGTTCCATCCGTTCCTGGACGATCCCGACGTGCGCATGCTCGGGGTCGAGGCGGCCGGCCTGGGGCTTGAGACCGGCCAGCACGCGGCGCCGCTGGCCCGCGGCCGTGCCGGGGTGCTGCACGGCAACCGCACCTACCTGATGGAGGACGAGGCGGGGCAGATCCTGGCCACGCACAGCGTCTCCGCCGGGCTGGACTACCCGGGCGTCGGCCCCGAACATGCCCTGCTCAAGGATCTCGGCCGGGTCGAGTACACCAGCGCCACCGACGAGGAGGCCCTGCAGGCCTTCCACCTGCTGACCCGGACCGAGGGGATCATCCCGGCGCTCGAGAGTGCCCACGCGGTGGCGGGCGCCCTTCAGGCGGCCCGCGAAATGCCGGAGGGCGCCATCGTGGTGGTCAACCTGTCCGGGCGCGGCGACAAGGACATCGACGCGGTCGCCCGGCGCGAGGGCCTGTCCCCGTGAGCCGCATCGCCGGGCGCTTCGCCCAACTCCAGAAAACCGGGCGCACGGCACTGGTCCCCTACCTGACCGCGGGCGACCCGGAGCCCGCCGCCACCGTGCCGCTGCTGCACACGCTGGTGCAGGCCGGGGCCGACCTGATCGAACTCGGGGTTCCGTTCTCGGACCCGATGGCCGACGGGCCCGTGATCCAGGCCGCCTGCGAGCGGGCGCTGGCGCACCAGGTCCGCCTGCGCGACGTGCTGGACATGGCCGCTGGATTCCGGAACGACGACGCGGAGACGCCGTTGATCCTGATGGGCTACACCAACCCGATCGTCGCCATGGGCGTCGGCACCTTCGCGGAGCAGGCCGCCCAAGCCGGCGTCGACGGGGTGCTGGTGGTCGACCTTCCCCCGGAGGAAGCGGATGCGATCCGGCAGGCCCTGATCGACCACGAACTGGACGAGATCTTCCTGCTCGCCCCGACCACGACCGAGACGCGGATCCGGCAGATCTGCGGCCAGGCGAAAGGGTTTCTTTATTATGTGTCCCTGCGCGGGACGACCGGCGCGGATCGCCTGGATATGGAGGACGTGGCGGAACGTATGAAGTGCATCCGCACACACGCCACCCTGCCCGTCGGCATCGGGTTCGGCATCAAGGACGCGGATTCCGCGGCCCGCGCCGCGGAGCTGGCCGACGCGGTCGTCGTCGGCAGCGCGCTGATCGACCGGATCCAGGCCGCGACGGACCCGCACGCCGCCGCCACCGAATTGCTGCAGGATCTGCGTGCCGGCATCGACACCGCGGACCGTCCGGGAGGAACCCCGTGAGTTGGTACAAGCGCCTGGTGCCGCCCCAGATCCGGATCGAGAGCGGCAGCGCCCGGAAAGTCCCGCAGGGCCTGTGGATCCAGTGCCCGAACTGCGGCACCCCGCTGTACCGGTCCGAGCTGGAGCGCAACCTGAACGTCTGCCCGAAATGCGGGCACCATATGCGCGTATCGGCCCGGGAACGTCTGGCGATGTTCCTGGACGAGCAACCCCGGCAGGAACTGATTGCCGGGCTTGCGCCCCGCGATTTTCTGAAGTTCCGCGACAGCAAGCGTTACCGGGACCGCATCGGCCAGGCGCAGAAGGCCACGAAGGAAAAGGACGCCCTGGTGGTCATGCAGGGACAACTACACGGCATGCCGCTGGTCTGCGCGGCGTTCGAGTTCGGCTTCATGGGCGGCTCCATGGGCTCGGTCGTCGGCGAGAAATTCGCGCAGGCGGCCGCCGTCTGCCTGAAGGAGCGAATACCGCTGGTATGCTTCTCCACCAGCGGGGGCGCGCGCATGCAGGAAGCGCTGGTGTCGCTGTTCCAGATGTCCAAGACCGCCGCCGCGCTGGCCCGGATGCGGAAAAATCGCTTGCCCTACATCTCGGTGCTGACCGACCCCACCATGGGCGGGGTTTCGGCTTCGCTCGGCATGCTGGGCGATGTCCAGATCGCGGAGCCCGGCGCGCTGATCGGCTTCGCCGGTCCGCGCGTGATCGAACAGACCGTGCGCGAGACCCTGCCGGAAGGCTTCCAGCGCAGCGAATTCCTGCTGGAGCATGGCGCCATCGACATGCTGGTGCCGCGCGGCGAGATGCGCGACACGATCGCCGACCTGTTGCGCCTGATGATGAACCGCTCGCCCCGCGCACGGGACGCGTAGTTCTCGCCGTTCGGTCTTCCCCCCGGTGCCCGCCATGCGATTCTCCTCCCTGTCCGAGTGGGTCGATTGGCAGCAGCAGCTGCACACCAGCAGCATCGACCTGGGGCTGGAACGGATTCGGGTGGTGGCCCGCCGCATGAACCTGCTGGAAGCGCCCGATTTCCGGATCGTCACCGTCGCCGGGACCAACGGGAAAGGCTCCAGCGTGGCCCTGTTGGAAGCCATGCTGCGCCCGCACGGGCGGGTCGGCGCCTATACTTCGCCGCATTTCATTCGCTATAACGAACGCGTCCGCATCGACGGGGCGGAGGTCGACGATGCGTCATTGTGCCGTGCTTTCGAACAGGTGGAACAGGCCCGCGGCGACACCAGCCTGTCGTTCTTCGAGTACGGCACCCTCGCCACCCTGTCGGTCTTTCGCGAGCGAGAGATCGACTATGCGATCCTGGAGGTCGGCCTTGGCGGGCGGATGGACGCGGTCAACCTGTGGGACGCCGACGTCGCCCTGATTACCAGCATCAGCATCGACCACACCGAGTGGCTGGGCCGGACCCGGGAATCGATCGGGCGGGAAAAAGCCGGCATCATGCGCCCGGGGCGGCCCGTGATCTGCGGAGAACCCGACCTCCCCGCCAGCTTGTCAGATCAGGCCCGACGCCTGGGCGCACCACTACAGCGCATTGGCAGCGACTTCTTCGCGGAGCCTCTCGGCTCCGACCGCTGGCGCTACCGCCACCGCGACGGCATCAGCCTGGACCTGCCGACCCCGCCTCAGTTGCCCGGAAGGGTGCAACTGAACAATGCGGCCAGCGCCCTGACCGTGCTGCACCATCTGGGACGGTTCGATCCGGAGACCATTCGGCACGCGCTCGAAGACGTCAGCCTGACCGGACGCTTCCAGGTCCTGAGCAAACCCGTGGATACCGTGCTGGACATCGCGCACAATCCGGAGGGGGCGATCAACCTAGCCCGCAACCTTCGCCGCTACCGGCCCGGGCGACCGCTGCACGCGGTCTTCTCCGCATTGCAGGAAAAGGACGTGGCAAACATTCTGGGGCCACTGAGTCCGCTGGTCGAAAGCTGGCACCTGAGCGAAGTGGAATCCCCCCGCACCATCCCGCTGGAAACCCTGCGGGTGCTGGCGGAATCCTGCAAACTGCCCGCAGTGCATATCCACCCCACTATCACGGAAGCCTACCGGGAAGCGGCCTCAAGAGCCGGGCAGGAAGGGGCCGTGGTGGTGTTCGGTTCGGTGTTCGCGGTCGGAGAGGTGCTGCTGCATCAGTCGCAGGGGATAGAACTGGATCGGGAAAAGGCACCTTCTGCCTGAGCAATTCCTGAATTTCAACTGATCCAGGGTAGATGGTCTTCTGCCCGTAAAGAAGCTAATTTAAGTACGCCCTACGGCATTTGGTCTATTACTCTTTTCGCTATATAATGTGTTTTCAACGTTCGCCGAATTGATAATTTTAGATGAAAGAGATAGACATCATGGCACTGGCTGTTGAGAGCTTGCAAAACTTGTTCAGCCGTAATCCAGAAATTAAAGTCGACAAGATTGACGCCGGGGCATGCGTTAGCGGCACTAACCGCTACGTGGATTTTCTTGTATCAATTCGTGCCTTCAACCAGCCCTACAAGATTGTCTGCGAGGTGAAAAGCAACGGTGAACCGCGCCACGCACACCATGGCGCATTGCAACTCCACGATGCCATTGCTCGCATGGATATCGATGCGTTGCCTGTTCTGATCGCCCCTTTTCTCTCGGAAAAGTCCCGCGAGATCTGTGGCGAATATGGCATTAACTATCTCGACCTCCATGGAAATGCATTCTTTCAGGCCCCAGGGATTCTGATCGACGTCAGTGTCCCGGGACGGCCTGCCTCAGAGAAGCGAGCACTGAAGTCGCTGTTCAGCCCGAAGGCAGCAGAAATCCTGCACGTCATGCTCAGTGATTCGAAGCGTACCTGGCGGGTAGCGGAACTCGCCGAGGCCGCAGAATCCAGCCTCGGCCAGGTCAGTAACGTCCGCAAATTGTTGCTGGAACGCAAGTGGGTGGAAATCGGGGACGACGGCATGGCTCTTGCCGACCCTGATTCACTGCTGAACGCGTGGCGTGAAATCTATTCCCGCCCGTCCGGCAGCATCGAAAAGTTTTATACCCATCTCCATGGATCGGCCTTCGAGAAAGCCACCAAAGAGATATTCTCGGCGCCGCTGTTTGACTGCCACACCGCATTCGCGTCTTTTTCGGCCGCACTTTGGATTGCGCCTTACGCCCGGACAGGCACCCACTACTTCTATGCTGACAGGAAGGGAGCCGCCCGAATCAAGGATGTGCTTGATGCGTCTCTCGTTGACAAGGGAGAAAACGTCGAAGTTCTCATCTTAAAGAATCAGGGCTTGCTTGCAAACTCGGTGGAGCCTATGCCAAACGTGGTTTGCACGAATCCGGTCCAGACCTACCTTGATCTGTGGATTTCCGGAGATCGAGGCGAGGAAGCAGCCGAGCACTTGAGGCGAGAGGTCCTGACGTGGCAATAAAACGCAATGACCTCCGTGACGGCGAACCGCTATCAGCAGCTGATTATGACGACCGCACAACCGAGGCGGTGAAATCTGTCCTCGTCGAGATCGGGCAGATTCTTGGTAGTTTCAGGGGTAAATTCGTAGTCATAGGTGGGGCGATCCCTTGGTTGCTCCTCAACAGCAAAGACATGCAACATGTCGGCACAACCGATGCTGATCTTGTCCTTGATGCGGAAGCGCTTGGCAATGGCGAATATGTGGAGTTGCTTACCGATCTGATTGAACATGGCTATACCCAGGATAAAAAGCGGGCGAAGTTTCAACTCGTGCGGCGAATTCAGCCAAAAGATGGCGGCACATCTATCAGTATCGTTGTTGATTTCCTGATGCCAAAAGATGCTGACATCGTGCCAAACCGGCCCCCACTAATTGACGGCTTCGCTGCCCAAAGAGCTGATGGTGCCAAACTCGCCTTGCAGTTTTTTGAAATGATTGACATTGATGGCCCTATGCCCGAAGGCGGCATCAACCGCGTCCGCATCGCAGCCGCATCCATTCCCGCATTTCTTGTGATGAAAGGCTTCGCGCTCGGCAATCGGCTGAAGATGAAAGATGCTTACGATATCTACTACTGTATCCGCAATTATCCAGGCGGCCCCAACGCGCTGGCTAAAGCCTGTAGACCAATGCTGGAGCATGAAGATGGCAGAAACAGTTATACGACAATCGACGAGAAGTTCGAAACGGTCGATGGTTTTGGACCGACTTCAGTAAGAAAGTTTGTTGAGGGAACCCGTGCGTTGCAAAGCAGGACTCCCGATCAGTGGCAGCAGGATGCATTCGGGCAAATTGATGCCTGGCTACATGCCCTTGGCTTGAGAAACAGGGACTGAAAAAATTGACGCACCACGAATCAAAATCTGATCGTTATTTTCGCTTGAAGGCTGGTCTGGCATATTCGCGGAGGACACGATTTATCTCAGTCTGGTATCCCCGTCCCCCGGGCGCATTTGCCTTAAACCATGCAATTACATCGGCATCCAGCCTCAGCGTGATCTGCTGCTTCACCGGCCGATACAGCAATCCGCGCTTGGCACCAGACCAATCCAGAATTTCAGGGATATCGCTCGTATCAATCTCTTCTTCGGCAAGGGCCGCAATCTCCCTCTTTTGTTGCTTGGTAAGTTTTTCAGAAATTTTCTTCTTCATGGTGTTTTGCTTGTGGGCCATGCTTTTCGGGCCTTGACGACTCGTGTCATTTATGTAACTACATTAACATAACTACAATTCTTGTCTGCCTTGGCTCTAAAGAGCACACCATCAGCGCAGTACTTAGATGCAAAGCATCTTTGTAAACAACCCAAGAACCGGCAAAAACCCTGCTAAAAGGCTATAATGTCCTCCCCGCGACAGCTCCCGACTTCTGGCGTTGGAACTCGCACTCAAACAACGGCTCCTCGGCGCCGTTTTGCTCATTCTCATTGGGGTTCTAGTGATCCCGATGCTGCTTGACACGCAGCGTCCCGACTTGGTCCGGCCGCTGCAGGATGTCGCCGCGCCGAAGGAACTGGTCTTCACCCACCAAACGTTCCCCGCCGACATGAATGCGCCGGAGACCCGGGCCATGCCCGGCCCGGATGCCGGAGAAGCTGCCGCTCTGGCGCCGAAGGACAAGTGGTTTATCCAGGTCGGCCGATTCCAGAACGCCGCTAAGGCCACCGAGATCCGCGACGCCATGCGCGAGGCGGGCTACCGCACCAACCTGTTCGAGAAGGACGCGCCCGACGGCAAGACCCACCAGCGAATCTGGGTCGGCCCCTATCCCAGCCAGCAGGAAGCTGAACACGTGCTGAAAGGCATCAAGGCCAAGAAAAACCTTACCGAAGTGCACCAGGGCTGGGTCGTCCGGCAGCCATGACCATTCTCGGCGCCACCCTGGTTGACGTGATGATCGCATTGATCATCCTGATCTCCGGCATCCTGAGCTGGCTGCGCGGTTTCGCCGAGGAACTGGTCACCATCCTGGCCTGGGTGGTGGGGCTCGTCGTGGCCTTCCAGTTCGCCGAGTTCGGTGCGCAGTTCGTACCCGAGATATTCGACGAGGTCACCTTGGGCGAGCGCACCTATGGCCTCACCGAGTTTCACGCGCCGGTCGCCGGGATCGTATTGTTCCTCCTCACCTTCGTCGTGGTGTCGCAACTGCACCGACTGTTCGCCCAGATGGCCAAGGACAAGGGCAGCGGCGTCCTGCAGCGCAGCGACCGGGTCATGGGGTTCCTGTTCGGGCTGCTGCGCGGCGGCCTGCTGGTGCTGGTGCTGGTGCTGATCGCCGGTACCACCGCGATTCCCGAAGCAGGGTTCTGGCAAGAGTCAACGCTGATCCCCTACTTTGTCGAGGCTGCCCAGCAGGTTGTCGAGTGGATGCCCGAGGACTGGCAGGACCTGTTCCACTACCCGGGTTCTACCGAGACGCTGGCCGAAACGGTCTCCGAAACGGTCTCCGAGACCCTCTCGGAGGCACTGCCCGAGTAGCCGCCATGTGTGGATTGATCGGCATTGTCAGCCATCGACCCGTCGCACAGGACCTGCATGAAGGGTTGAACGTGCTGCAGCACCGGGGCCAGGACGCCGCGGGGCTGACCACCTACGACCGCGAGGGGCGGCTGCATCAACTGCGGGGCAACGGCCTGGTCCGCGACGTGTTCCGCGGCAAGAGGCTGCTGCGCCTGCGCGGCGAAGCCGGCATCGGCCATCTGCGCTACCCCACCGCCGGGACGGAAAAGTCCGAAGAAGCGCAGCCGCTTTACGTCAACTCTCCCTACGGCATCGCGCTGGGGCACAACGGCAACCTGGTGAACACCGAAGCGCTGCGGCAGGAACTGTTCCGCGAAGACCGGCGCCACATCAACACGGAATCCGACTCCGAGATCCTGCTCAACGTCCTCGCGCACGAACTGCTGGCCCGGCCCGAATCGACCGCACGCGACCCGAAGGAACTGTTCCAGGCCGTTCGGGGGGTCAACCGTCGCTGCATCGGCGCGTACGCGGCGGTGTGCCTGGTCGCCGACTGGGGGGTCCTGGCGTTTCGCGACCCCTATGGCATCCGCCCGCTGGTGTACGGCACCCGGGACACCGGCGGGGGACCGGAACATATCGTCGCTTCCGAGAGCGTCGCGCTGGACATGCTGGGCTTCACCCTGGAGCGCGACCTCGCGCCCGGCGAGGCCCTGTTCATCGGCCTGGACGGCACGGTGCACAGCGAAATCTGCGGAAGCCGGGAAACCTATGCGCCCTGCATCTTCGAGTACGTCTACTTCGCCCGGCCGGATTCGGTGATGAACGGGGTTTCCGTGCAACGCTCGCGGATGCGCATGGGCAAGCGCCTGGCGAACAAGATCCTGCGGGAGTGGCCCGATCACGACATCGACGTGGTCATCCCGATCCCCGACACCAGCCGCACCGCGGCGCTGGAGATGGCCTACCGGCTGAACCGCCCCTACCGCGAGGGCTTCATCAAGAACCGCTACATCGGCCGGACCTTCATCATGCCCGAGGCGCAGGTCCGCCGTCAGTCCGTGCGGCGCAAGCTCAACCCGATCCGCAACGAATACGAAGGCACCAACGTCCTGCTGGTCGACGATTCGATCGTGCGTGGCACCACATCGCGCGAAATCGTGCAGATGGCGCGGGACGCCGGGGCCAAAAAGGTCTATTTCTGCTCCGCCTCGCCGCCGATCCGCTACCCCAACGTCTACGGCATCGACATGCCGAGCGCCGAGGAGCTGATCGCGCACGGGCGCGATATTCCCGAAGTGTGCGAGGCCATCGGCGCCGACCGCCTGATCTACCAGGACCTGCCGGACCTGATCGCCGCGGTCCAGGACGGAAATCCCGAACTCCAGAATTTCGACTGCTCCGTGTTTACCGGGGATTACGTGACCGGCGTACCGGACGGCTACCTGGACGAACTGGCCTTGCGCCGGCGTTCCGGGACCGACACCCGAGACCCCAGCCCTCAAAATCGGGCAGCCTAGGCCATGTGCCCTGCCCTGCCTCCTGTGGCCGATCCCGCGGCCGAAGACCTGGCACGGGCGGCGGAGGCGCGCCAACGCTTCCCGCAATGCCAGTCCCGCCCGATGTGCCTGGTCAGCATCCGTGAACAGGCCCTGCACCTGCTCGAGGAGGATCAAGTGCTCCGTTCCTGGCCCGTCTCGACCTCCCGCTACGGCATCGGCGGGCAGGACGACAGCATGAAGACCCCGACCGGTGCGCACCGGATTGCGGAATGCATCGGCAACGATGCCGCCTTGCATACGGTCTTCAAGGGCCGGGTCGCCCAGTCGGAAGCGGCCGAGATCGAGACGGAACCGCGGACCACCGGCCGCGAATGCATCACGACGCGCATCCTGTGGCTGGACGGGCTCGAACCCGGCGTCAACAAGGACGGCGACGTGGACTCCTACCAACGCTACATCTACATCCACGGAACCCACGAAGAAGGGCTGATCGGCCAGGCCGCCTCGATCGGCTGCATCCGCATGCGCGGCGCCGATGTGATTGAATTGTTCGACCGGGTGTCCGTCGACACGCTGGTGCTGATCCTGCCATGAGCGCTGATTCACTGCTTCAGGACATTCTGGAAGCCTCCCTGGCCCGGGTGCGCGGCACGGAAGCCGTGGCCCAATGGCTGGATCGCCATCCGGAAGTCGAGTACGACTACGTGATCGCGTTCGGAAAGGCGGCGTCGGCGATGGCTCTCGGTGCACTGCGCGCACGGCCGGCACCCCGGCGCGGGCTGGTGATCACCAAGCACGGACACCTGGACGACGAACTGGGCGGCTTTTCACAGGTCGAATGCGTCGAGTCCGACCACCCGGTGCCGGGAGAAGCCAGCCTCCGGGCCGGCCAGCGACTGGTGGAGTTCCTGGGCGAAGCCCCCGCCGATGCCCGCTTCCTTGCGCTGATTTCAGGCGGCGCCTCCAGCCTGATCGAGGTGTTGGCGCCCAACCTAGACCTGCAAGGACTGAGCGAACTGACCGAGCGGCTGCTGGCCGAGGGGCTGGCCATCACCGAGATGAACGCCGTGCGTCGTTCCATCTCCTGCATCAAGGGCGGGCGACTCGCGCACTATCTCGATGGACGCCCCGCCTGTGCGTTGATGATTTCGGACGTGCCCGGGGACGACCCGGCCGTGATCGGGTCCGGCCCGCTGACCGCAGTACGCGATGAAGTCCTGCCCGAGACCCTGTCCGCCGGGACTCGCCAGCTGATCGAGAAGGCCGAGCGCATGCCGGTTCCGCCGCCCGAAGCCTTCCAGCACCTGCAGACTCACATCATCGCCACGCTGGAAGACGCCAAGGAAGCGGCAGCATGCCGGGCGGAAGAACTTGGATTCCCGGTGCACCGGCATCCGGAATTCCTGGAAGATGAAGCCGGGAAGACGGGAATGGCGCTGGGGGAGTACTTAAAGCAGATGGACACGCCTCCAGGCGTGCACATCTGGGGCGGCGAAACCACCGTCCGGCTACCCGAGAACCCGGGGCGGGGCGGACGCAATCAGCACCTTGCCCTGGCGGCAGCCACAGCGCTGGAAGGCATCAGGGGTATCCGGCTGCTCGCCTGCGGCACGGACGGCACGGACGGTCCGACCGAAGATGCCGGTGGAGAAGTTGACGGCGGGACCGTGCTGCACGGTCAGGAATCAGGGCTGGATGCCGAACAGGCATTGGCGCGCGCCGATGCCGGAAGCTATCTGGATGCCGTAAACGCGCTGGTCACCACCGGGCCGACCGGCACCAACGTCATGGACGTGGTGCTGGCGCTCAAAGGTGCCGTGACCTGACCCGGCCGAACCCGTCCATTCAAGTTGCCGACTGCGGGTGCAGGCCGTCGGCATCGGCCACCAGCCAGCTGCCCTGTTCGTACCAGTCCCCAAGCACGGCCCGCACGGCCTCCACTTCGTCCACCTTGAATTCGTGAATGGCCGGGCGGTGCGTATGCCCATGCACCATCGTGTATACCCCTTCCGAGCGCATCACCTGGCGGACCGCCTCCTCGTTTACGTCCATGATGTCCGGGGATTTCCCCGCGATCGCCTGGGTGCTGATCCGGCGCAGGCGCTGACCCATTCTCAGCCTCCATGAGCGGGGCAGGTTTCCGAGCAGCGCCATCGTGACCGGATGGCGGATGCGCCGGCGGTAGCGCTGGTAGGCCACGTCATCCGTGCACAGCAGGTCACCATGTTCGATCAAGGTGGGGATGCCATGCAGGTCGACCACCTGACGGGCCGGAAGGATCTCGATCCCGGTCCGGCGGGCAAAATCGGCCCCCAAGAGGAAATCCCGGTTGCCGTGCAGGAATTTCACGGAAACACCCTGCGCAGTCAGCCCCTGAAGCGCATCGATCACCTCGTCCAGCCCTTCGGCGGGATCATCGTCGCCGATCCAGAACTCGAACAGGTCGCCCAGGATGTACAGAGCCTGCGCCTGATGGGCCTCGTTCTTCAGAAAACGCACGAATTCCTGCATCTGGGCCGGACGACTGGCGTCCAGATGCAGGTCGGAGACGAACAGGGTGTGCGACTTCATCATCCGAACCATTGATGCGCCCCGGCAGTCGCACAAATATCAAAGCCTCCCGGATAAGTCGCCGACCCTAAGACTGCGCATCACTACGAGCGCACCGGAGGTGGAACCGATGATGCTGAAAACTGTCGCGGGAATGGTAATGATAAGAGGCTCCTCTATGAAGAGAAACGGCCCTAACATCCAAGCATTAATCATCGGAGGATGATAAGAGCAAACCAGACGTGCTATTGAGACTTTGCACAATATCGCTTCGCTGGATAACGGATTTCGCTGATGCTTGGGTATTGCGGGCAGCCAGCACCTATTCGGCAAATTGTCCACTCAAATTATTGTTGATATTCACCGCTTCTGCTGTTGCCCCACTCAAGGCACTAAAACACCCCAGAAAAATCGTTCCATCAATATAAAGATTGAAACTATTTCCCTCCTTGTAACTCACTATTGATATACGAGGCAATTCGTCACACGACCATGCCCCTTCATTCTCCCCGGCCTTCTTATGGGACCAGAAATAGCCATTAAGCATGATTTTCATCTTTTCAGTCTACTACAACCGAAATTTGGCCGTTATTTTGGGCAGACCGCCCGATAGTGATCCTTGTCCAAGTCCTTGCACCATTTGCAGAATGCCGGAGCTAATTTGTCATAGACCAAAAGACTTTTCGCGTTAGGAGTCGAGTACCTCCAATGTATCTCCTTTGCCATCAAATGGCACATCGCCTGCCTGTCATATGAAAGTCTCTCATAGAACGCATCTCTCTTTTCTTCAGCATCATCCGCAAAGGCAGGATGGCCAGCAAGAACCAACAGGTAGAGCGCAACTATTCTGATATGGTTATTCATCAGCAACAACCCTTTCAAACTAAATGTGAGCTTTATTTTCTGAATTGCCAGTTCTTCCATTATTGCACCGACTGCCGTCAGAAATAAACTGCTGCTGTCACCCAATAATAGATTTTCCCCTTCCTTCATATTGTGGGTATAAGTATACATAAGGAAGGCGGATAAGGAAGGCGGATGTGAAATCTCCAAGAGCAATCGTAAGCCAAATCGACCAAGCCCAATATGCAATGTACGCATTTTCAAAAAAGAGCGTTGGCCAGACAAATGGAACACTGCTATCGTCAGCCATCCAACTGGCAAGATAAACCACCATAGAAAAGTTTCCCAAAGAGTCATTTTCAAGAGGAAATGGTTAGTGAATTTTCACTATAAGTGGCAAAGACCAAGGCGCAGTATGCACGAAAGACATTTGCAGAATAGATATTATCCACGCAGACCTGCCAAGAACCTGGACAACTTGCTTATCTACCCCGCCACCATTAAGCGTAACCACTGATTCTGAAACTTGGAGTCGGATGTCAGGTTAGTCGGCGTGGCGTGAAAATCTTTGCCTTTCTTGAAAGGCGGGCCGGTGGCGATCAGAATTGCTGTTAATCGCCCGCAGGAATTTCGGGTTGTCGCCATGGAATATGGAATAGGGTGCGATCCTCCCAGTCCCAGTCCGGGATAATTTTGTAGAGGGAGGGTAGCCATAGTTAGTCTGCGCAAATCTCGGTCACGCGCCCTACCGGGATACCCAAAGCACACCGATCAGAATCGCAAACGTTAGAATAACGGGCTTCATAATTAGCCCAATTCTGCGCCGTAACCTGCACACGCGCCTAAAAGCCCAAAAAAACTAATGACTAAAAACGAGAACGAGCAACTCTCAATCGAAGAAACGATTCGATCTCTTAACACGTTTCAGGAAAATCAATTTCATAAGGTCCTTGAAGACTTTATGGAAAATCTCCACAAAAGTAGTGGCAAGCAAACCGAAATAATAATGTTGCAAATCAGAGCAATCAGATCTATAGACGCGATTCATGAGACCCACTTCCATAATATTTCTGAAACTCTGATTGAAGCTAGCAACAAACAGGCAGAAGAGACATTGAGTGTTATTGAGGCTATCCATAAGAATCAATCTATCGAATTTCAAAAAGTCCTTCATGGGATTCGCCATAAATCCGATGATAAAAGGAAAGAGTTTGTTGGTGGCTTCGTTATGTTTGTCTGGCTTGGTGCCGGGGGAGTTCTTTTCTGGACAAACGAAAACGCTATTATCTTGTCTTGGCAAGCTACAGCTTATTTCATCCTAGGTACATTAATTGCCATAGGAACACTTGGCCCTCTTTTCTATACAGTGTCAAATGGCATTTCTAGTCTCCTAGCATCTGATTTCCTGATTCGATTAGCGCATAGATTCACACATGGTACAACAGGAGAAAGTATCTTTAGAAACCTTTACCGGCTAGCAGTCGTGTCAGCATGGGCACTTTTTGTTATCTTTGCAGCATCGACATACTTGATCGCTGATTTTACGGTTTCAAATCTCTTTTCCCCACCACTGCCCCAGTAATACCAAACTATGTTCCGTTTACTTTCATTACATGCACAAAACTGGTTAAGTACCGAAAATAATGTTTCAGTTGCTAGAAATGACACGTATCGTCGTTGCACCTCATTCGAGAGCAACGCTCCTAGTCTTGGCTTGGAAATCCCCGCCTGCTCCCCCATATCTCGTTACAGGAGCAGAATGCGCCCGCGGTCCCCGCGCCATCTGCTATCCTAGTATGCTGAAAGGCCAAGGTTTCCGGGAAAAGCGCGCATGAGCAACATGATGAAGAACCTGATCCTGTGGATCGCGATCGCCGCGGTCCTGATGTCGGTGTTCAACAACTTCGCTCCGGTCGCGCAACCGCCGACCTCGCTGGCCTATTCCGAATTCATCACCAACATCAAGTCCGGCCAGGTCCGCTCCGTCAACATCGACCCGGACCAGCGCACCATCACCGGGACGCTCCTCGACGGCCGCGAATTCACCACCACCGCCCTGCAGGATCCCAAGCTGATGGACGACCTGCTGGCGAACAACGTCGCGGTCACCGGCACCCCGCGCGAAAAACCGTCACTGTTCATGGAACTCCTGATCCACTGGTTCCCGCTGCTGCTGCTGATCGGGGTGTGGATCTTCTTCATGCGCCAGATGCAAGGCGGCGGCCAGGGACGCGGCGCGCTGTCGTTCGGCAAGAGCCGGGCGCGGCTCATGTCCGAGGACGAGAATAAGGTCACCTTCAAGGACGTAGCCGGCATCGAGGAGGCCAAGGAAGAGGTCAAGGAACTGGTCGACTTCCTGCGGGACCCGGAGAAATTCCAGAAACTCGGCGGCAAGATCCCGCGCGGCGTGCTGATGGTCGGCTCGCCGGGAACCGGCAAGACCCTGCTGGCCCGGGCGATCGCCGGCGAGGCCAAGGTGCCGTTCTTCAGCATCTCCGGCTCCGACTTCGTCGAAATGTTCGTCGGCGTGGGCGCCTCGCGCGTCCGCGACATGTTCAACCAGGCCAAGAAGCACGGCCCGAGCATCATCTTCATCGACGAGATCGACGCGGTGGGCCGCCACCGCGGCGCCGGGCTCGGCGGCGGCCACGACGAGCGGGAACAGACGCTCAACCAGTTGCTGGTGGAAATGGACGGCTTCGAGGGCAACGAGGGCACCATCGTCATCGCCGCCACCAACCGCCCCGACGTGCTGGATCCGGCCCTGCTGCGCCCTGGCCGCTTCGACCGCCAGGTGGTGGTGCCTTTGCCGGATATCCGCGGGCGCGAGCAGATCCTCAAGGTGCACATGGCCAAGGTGCCGACCCATTCGAAGGTCAAAGCGAAGGTGATCGCCCGGGGGACCCCGGGATTCTCCGGCGCCGACCTCGCGAACCTGGTCAACGAGGCGGCCCTGTATGCCGCCCGCACCAACAAGAAGCAGGTGGACATGCAGGACTTCGAGTACGCCAAGGACAAGATCATGATGGGTTCGGAGCGCCGTTCCATGGTGATGAGCGAAGACGAGAAGAAACTCACCGCCTACCACGAGTCCGGCCATGCGATCATCGGCCGCCTCGTCCCCGAGCACGACCCGGTGCACAAGGTCACCATCATCCCGCGCGGGCGCGCGCTGGGCGTGACCATGTTCCTTCCAGAAGATGACCGCTACAGCAATACCCGGCAGCGGCTGGAGAGCCAGATCTGCACCCTGTACGGGGGCCGGCTCGCCGAGGAGATCATCTTCGGCCTGGAGAAGGTCACCACCGGCGCGCAGAACGACATCGAACGTGCCACCGAACTGGCCCGCAACATGGTCACCAAGTGGGGGTTGTCCGACAAGATGGGGCCGCTGGCCTACACCGAGGAGGCCGGCGAGGTATTCCTCGGCCATTCCGTGACCCAGCACAAGACCCTGTCCGACCGGACTGCCCGGGCAATTGACGAGGAAGTGCGTCGCATCATCGACCACAACTACGAGCGCGCACGCGAGATCCTGACCGGCAATCTCGAAAAACTGCACAGCATGGCCGATGCCTTGATCAAGTACGAGACGATCGACGGCGAGCAGATCGACGACATCATGTCCGGCCAGCCGGTCCGCCCGCCCCAAGACTGGGAAGACAACACGCCGGACAGCGACTCGGGCTCGGCCAAGCATTCCAAAAAGGCGAAAAGTACGGATTCCCCGATCGGCGGAGCCGCCGAACAGCACTGATTCCAGTCGCGGCCGACCGCGCATGTCCCGCACCTATTTCGGAACTGACGGAATCCGGGGCCGGGTTGGAGTCAGCCCGATGACGCCGGACTTCGTGCTGCGCCTGGGCTGGGCCATCGGGCGCGTACTCGGGCGCGAGTCCGAATTCCCCCAGATCCTGATCGGCAAGGACACCCGCCGTTCCGGCTACATGTTCGAGTCTGCGCTGGAGGCCGGTTTATCCGCGGCCGGCGTCAATGTCCTGCTGCTGGGCCCCCAGCCGACTCCCGCCATCGCCCAACTGACCCGGGAACTGGATGCCTGCGCCGGCATCGTCATCAGCGCCTCGCACAACCCGCACTACGACAACGGCATCAAGCTGTTCGACGCGGACGGCGCCAAACTGCCCGATGAGATCGAGCATCGCATCGAAGCGGAACTTGAGCAGCCGATGGACATCGACCCCCGGTCGCTGCCCGGCAAGGCCCGCCGAATCAATGACGCCGGGCGCCGCTACCTTGATTTCTGCAAGGGCACCGTGCCCGAGGGGTTCCGCCTCGACGGCTTGTGCCTGCTGGTCGACTGCGCGCACGGAGCCGCTTACCAGCTTGCGTCGAAACTGTTCGAGGAACTAGGCGCAGACGTGGCTACCGTCGGCGTGGAGCCTGACGGGACGAACATCAACGATGGTTGTGGTGCGACCTGCCCGGAATATGTCCGCGCCCAAACCCGTGAACACCGTGCCACTCTCGGGCTAGCCGTGGACGGCGACGGCGACCGGCTGATCATGATCGACGAAGACGGCGAAATCGCGGACGGGGACGATCTCTTGTATGTCATTGCCCGCGCCCGGCAGATTCAGGGCACCCTGAACGGCGGCGTGGCCGGCACCCAGATGAGCAACCTGGGCCTGGAGAAAGCACTGGCCGCCCTGGAAATCCCGTTCGAGCGGGCTGCGGTCGGCGACCGCTATGTCCAGGAATTACTGCTGGCCCGCGACTGGCAACTCGGCGGAGAGACCTCCGGCCACATCATCTGCCGCGACCGGGCCTGCACCGGCGACGCGATGGTTGCGGCGCTACAGACACTGGAAGCGCTGCATATTCTCGGCCAGCCCCTGTGCCAGGCGCGTTCGGACCTGCGGAAGTATCCACAGACCATGATCAATGTGCGTTGCCCACGCGACCGTACGCCCGGCCCGGCCACGGATGCGGCCGTGCAGAGTGCGCGCAATGAACTGGGCGAGCAAGGTCGGGTTCTCCTGCGCCCCTCCGGGACAGAGCCGGTGTTGCGTGTCATGGTGGAGGGAGAAGATCACGGAAGGGTCGAAGCCCTCGCGCAATCTATCGCCAACTCGATCGACACGGGTGCCTGAGAACCGCCCTTTATAATGCCCCACCGCATTACCCCCCGATAACCACCGGATCCCTTTCATGGCTCGACCGACCGTCGTCGCCGGCAACTGGAAAATGCATGGCTCCCGGGACACCGCCCGGGCGTTGGCCCGTGCCGTCGCACAGGGGGTCGGGGATGCGACCGCTCCGGAAGTCCTGCTCTGCCCTCCGTTCGTCCACCTGCTTGACGTCCTGGAAGAGACTACGGAAAGCCCGGTCCAGATCGGCGCGCAGAACGTCTGCGACCAACCCGAGGGCGCCTTCACCGGCGAAGTCTCCGTGGCCATGCTGGCCGAACTGGGCTGCTCGCACGCCATCATCGGCCATTCCGAGCGCCGTCACGTGTACGGCGAATCCGACGAGTTGATCGAGCAGAAGTTCGCCCTCCTGCACCAGTCGGCGCAACAAGACACCCCGGGCGCACCCCGGGCGATCCTGTGCGTCGGAGAAACCCTGGAGGAGCGCGAGGCGGGACAGACCCTGGACGTGATCCACCGGCAACTGCAGCCGGTCCGAAGCTTCCCGGACGCATTCCCGCGCGCGCTGATCGCCTACGAGCCGGTCTGGGCCATCGGCACTGGAGTCGCGGCCACCCCAGACATGGCGCAGGAAGTGCACGCCGCCATCCGGGCGCACTTGGAGCAGAAGCTCGGAACCGCTGCGCAGGACACGGTCGTGCTGTACGGCGGCAGCGTCAAGGCAGCCAATGCGTCGGAATTGTTCTCCATGCCAGATATCGACGGCGGCCTGGTCGGCGGCGCTTCCCTGAAGGCCGACGAATTCCTGTCCATTTGCCAGGCCGTGCGAAAATAGGCAGATGTACACCGTCCTCCTCATCACCGCGATCCTGCTGTCGCTGAGCATCATCGGCCTGGTGCTGCTGCAGCACGGCCGGGGCGCGGATACCGGCGCAGCATTCGGCGGCGGCGCCTCCGGTTCTGTTTTCGGCGCACGCGGAAGCGCAACCTTTCTCAGTCGGATCACCGCCGTCATCGTTGCCCTGTTTTTCATCAACTGCCTAGCGCTGGCGTGGATCGTCAAAACCGCACCACCCGAACAGAGCCTCATGGGGCAAATTGCCGTACCGGAAGCCGAGCAGGCCCTTCCCGAACCCGGCATCCCGGAACAGCCGGTTATTTCGGAATTCGAACCGGAATTGGGCCCAGCCGGAGAAATTCCTGAGTAGGATTTGGCGCGTTTTGTGATAATACTGCAGGCAGTGCCGATGTGGTGGAATCTGGTAGACACGCTGTCTTGAGGGGGCAGTGGCGAAAGCCGTGCCGGTTCGAGTCCGGCCATCGGCACCATTTGAACTGTCCAATTTCACATAGGATCTGTACATACCCAGAGGCTTGTCGGTTATCGCTATGCAGATTAATCAAATTTTCCTGTTAGCTTTTAAAGAGATTACGGCTGCAATAATTAGCGCCATACTTGCCATGAGAAAAGACAAAGAAAACGATTTGCTCACATCATAGGTCTCGTTGGCAACCAGCGGACCCGCAATCTGGCCTATTCCAAACGAAGTAGTCATGATTGCCATGAGGTTACCTCGTGCTTCATGAGATATTTGCAGTGCTATTGATTTAGCAATAGTAACAAATCCCATAAATGTGCCACCAACCAAGAGTGCACTGCACAAATAACTGGATAATGTTTGACTGAATACTGGAAGCGCTACACCGATCGATTGGATAATTAAATTAACAAATAACGAATTTCTTGAGCCCAGTTTAGCTTGAACCCCATGCCAAAAAAAACATGAGAACATCGCTCCTAATCCAAACACTGCCCATATGTGGATACCGATTCCAATGCCCAAGTCATTTTTGATTATCAAGGGAAGGTAAGTGGCGGTAATGATATAACCAAACCCTGCTAACCCATAAATTAAAACTAGTTTCCACTTGTCAAATACTTCTGCACTGTGAATGCCTGTATAGATTTGGTCTACGGTCTTTCCCGCTGAATCCATTTTCATCAGCCAAATACAAGGTATCCCAATTAGCAAACCCGCTCCGCCTAGCAAGAACCATAATTCCGCACTACCAAATCCAAAGTGCTGACCTATAGCGATGATTTCTGCCGAAATTAAAATTCCAAACCCAATACCTGCGTATAAAATTGGCGAAGCACGATGATCCCCTTTGTACTGCAATAACCATGATGAGGCGCCAACCATTGCAGTGGCGCTGAATACACCTGAAAGGCCACGCATGACAATCAAAAACCACACGCTCTGGTACACAGCCAAAAACGCAATTGTCAATGCGGTACCTAAAATCGAATAAAGACACAGCTTAAACGAGTCATTAGGGTGCGTATTAATAGCTAACAATGCACCAAGCAAATATCCTGCGTAGTTTGCAGATGCCACATAGGCGCCCCCATCTAGTGTCAACGATCCTTCATCAGCCATTACAGGGAAAATGCCTGTAAAACAAAAACGTCCAAAACCCATTCCTATGGCCAATATCAATGCAGCACAAACTGCAGATCTGGATGCAAGTAAATTCACAAAAGAAAGTTTTTTAGAGTAGAGTTTTTCTAGCTAATCTTTAGCTAATATGGGATGACAAGTATCCGTCGAAACCTGCAATTTTGTCTTTATACTGGGTGAGGAAATCTGATTCTATTGATTCTTGTACAGCGCTTGATCCAAGAATCGTATCTGACCAGTTTGAAAGCTTTTCAAAGCTCTGAGAATTAAATATTGGAATAATATTATTTATGATTTCATATCGTATCAGTAATGGAGCATATGCGGCATCTACAAGCGAGAATTGTTCGCCATTAAAAAATGGCTGATTATTCAAAGTATTCTCTACTAAATGTAGTTTACTGATGATTTGATCAGCTTGCTCTTTAAACTCTTTCTCTGTTTTTTTTAAAAGCAGCAAATACTGATCTACAAGGCATGTAGATCCAAATTCAATCCATGCACGATTGTATGCCAATTGGAGCGGGTTTTCTGGCCGTAACTTGATTGGTGTAACATCATCTATGTATTCACAGATAACCGCTGATTCAAACAGGACATCTTTTTCACCTATCTTTAGAAGCGGAACTTTCTTTAATGGTGAGATTTTATTAAACCAGCCTGGTGGATTCTCCAAGTCCACATGAGTGATTTTATAATTTATGTTTTTGTGATTTAAAACTATCACCGCCCTTTGTACAAAAGGACATAGTTTTAAGCTGATTAATTCTAGTTCTTCCAATTTTCTTTTTGTAAATTATTTAATGCACAAAAAATTGCATGCATTTTCTATTGTGCCAATGCCATATTTTCCTCTTTCTGAATTTGAGTGTCTTTGAGTTTGGTTTCAATAAGATGCTTTGCCAACCTCTTGCTTTGCCCAATAATTGTAAGTGTCGGAGGACGTACCAGGGGTAATGGGAAAGTGCTCGCATCCGAGACATATAAGTTATCAAATGCAAGAGTTTTTAGATCGGAATCCAAGTGATCACCTATACGCACTGTTGCGCATGGATGTGTTCCTCTTGGGGGGTTCCAAAAAATAGTATTTGGATCACATCCCGCTTTCATAAGAATACTTTTGCTAGTACTGAACCCAATGTTTGCCCGGAGGAAATCATCATGCAACAAAGGCATACTGATCTGTCCATCCGGTGCCACATAGCCTTTAAGGCCCTCTTTTATCTTAACCATAATTCCTAGCATACGCGGAAACTTGGGCACTTTCTTTAAATGCCTCCAACCTTTGTAATATTGAGTAAGCGCAAATAGCCCAAATGGCTGAGTGAGTGTCGAATACATCAAACCATTCTCATCGTCACAATAGCTGATCGTCATAGGTGGATCACCAGTATTTCCTTTCTCTTTGATGACACCATATACAACAAATGTAGTGTCTACACCCAGTGCATCTCCAGCATTATGAATGCCTGAATTTTGTAAAATTCTAGGTGTGCCAATTCCTCCAGCACAAACAATAACGACCTGGCCATTCAGTCTGAATCTTTCCCCGTGTACTTCAGCATATACCCCGGTTGCTACGCCATCTTCAATCTCAACATTATGAACGTTACACTCGGTAATAACGGACGCACCGGCCTCAATAGCTTGATCCAAATATTCATTTGCAGTCCACTTGCCTCCACATCGACAACCAAACATGCATTTATCACCGCAATCTAATTCAGAGTAACACCGCTTTGGATGAATGAATTTTGTTTGGGGCACCCAGTCCATGCCTAGATCTCTGCCTGCTTCTCCAATACGTTGTGATGCAGCGCCAGTGAGTTCTTCAGGTAACGCCTCAATCCGAAGCTCATCAATGGTTTCGTTAACTTCAGACTCTATATCCACACCCGTTTTATCAAACCACCAAGATGGAGGGCCTGAAGCAGCACTTGCAAACATGTTGGTTGCCCCCCCAGTAAGCATCGGGCGGACAATTGTTACCCCTTCCTTAGATTTTAAAAAGCCACGTTTTTCGGTGTAGAGAAAAGGTCCTGCGACAGTTCCGTAATACCATTTACCTCGATGATCTTTCCCATACTCCAGTACGACTACTTTTTTTCCTGCCCTTGCCAGTTCTCTTGCAACAGCTGATCCTCCCGGGCCACTTCCAACAATTACGGCATCATATTTCTTGCTGTTAATATCATCGGCCAAATCCATAACATTTTGTACCGGTTCGATCGGTGAAGGGCGTTTTCCTTTTAAAAAATTTTCATCAAAACCCTCTTGTTTTAATCGGGTAGAATTTTTTAGGTCTTCTACAGTCCCTAACTCATAATGTTTCATGTCATGCACCCATGTATAGCCGAGAAAATCTCAATAACTGATTCTTACTTGCCATATTTGTTCCAATAATTTTCAAACAGCTCCTCTTCGTTAAACGCACGAGGACGTACTGGACGTGAAACCCAGGTCACATTCATAAAGTTTCTAACATTGACATTTTCGGTTGTGATGTTCCCTCCCCATGTCCCACAGGAAAGTGACAATGTATAGGGCAATCCGTTTCTGGGGCTGCCTGCTCCTTCATTAAGATTTTGATTCACGATGACTCTTGCTGTTTTTGTATTTAGGGCAACATAGTTGATGTTTGCTTCAGATTGTGAATGTATTCCGCATGTATGTCCCAAGCCCTGATAATTCGTAATTCTATTTACGACATCTACCGCATTTTCGATTTTACCCGAATATTGATAGACGGCTAAAACAACGGACAGTTTTTCTCCAGAGAACGGATGGCCTTCTCCAATTCCGGTTTCTTCTACTAACAGAAAGCTTTTGCCAGGCTGAATATCAATTTGTGCCTTCTTCGCAATTGACTCTGCAGATTTCGCGATGATTTCAGGAGATGGGATATGGGCATCTTTTGGCCACATAACTTTTTCAAGGCTATTTTTATCTGCTTTATTACATAAATAACCACCAAGTTCTATCAACTTGTTTACTAGTACTTTGTAGATATCTTGATGAACTACTATGGCGTTATCCGCCAAGCAGCTTGTTGCAAAATCAAATGTCTTTGCCTTTGCAATCATATCAGCGGCATCGTTGAGGTCTGCGGTTTCATCCACTATATGTACCGCATTCCCTACACCTACTCCATATGCAGGTTTCCCTGAGCTGTATGCGGCTTTCACCATACTCATGCCCCCCGTTGCCACGATGAGATCTACATTTTCCATTAGCACTTTTGTCTTTTGAATTGAAGGGCTGGTTATCACTTGTGCCAGGTCTTCAGGGGCACCAACGCGAGTACAACCTTCTCGTATGCATTCGACTACTCTAGCTGAACTTCTTTTTGTCCTTGGGTGTGGCGCTATGATCAACGCGTTTCTTGCTTTAATCGCGCCTAATGCCTTGACGGGCGGCGTTGCATCAGGACCTGTTGCCGGAATAAGTGCACCAATTACACCCACGGGTTTAGCGAGCTTTGTTATTCCGGTCTCAGGGTCCTCTTCAACTACACCAACAGTCTTGACTGAACGCATATCCGCCAATGTTCCTATTACGCGATTGTAAATCTTTGTTACTTTATCAGCGTAATTTCCAAACTCACCCTCATCAACAGCCATGCGTGCCAATTCTTCTCTATTTTTGATAACGCTCCAGGCAATTGATGTCACTAATTCATCTACTTGTTCTTGCGTATAGGAATTTACTTGCAATTGTGCAAATCTGGCATTCTCCACCAATTTTAAAATTTCGCGTTCATCGCTATCCGTCGACATTGCACTTGTTTGCAAATCAGGAATAGTTGTAGTTTTAACTTCTGTCATTTGTTGACCCTATACTAACTAAACAAAACCGGCTCTCCTCCTGTATGTAAAAACACGGCTGTTTGAATGTCCTTGTAGAAACCATTATTTATTAAATCTGAAAGTCCAGCAAATGCTTTTCCTGTATACGTCGGATCAAAAAAAACACCTTGCTTGATTGCAACATCTTTAATTGTTTCATTCCCTTCAATACTTGGTATCCCGTATCCATCACCAATGTAGCCCTCACGGATTACTATCTCCTCCAAATTTATGTTTACTGCGACATTCAATACTACGGCGGCTTGTTGTACTAAATTATGAACAATTTCCTTTAACTCCTTGGCAGGCCGACTCACAGTAAAGCCTTCGATTCGCCAAGGATGGTCATACAAGATTCGTGCAAGTACCCAACCAGCTATAGTCCCTCCAGAACCCACTGCAAGCGTTACAAGATCGACATTTATTTCTTTGCTTTGGCACTGCTCAAATAATTCCTTCGCCGCAAACATGTGAGCGATTACCCCTAGTGCACATGCTCCTCCTCGCGGGATTGAATAAGGAAGGGCATCACCATGCATCAGTTCTTGCTCAACAAGTCGGATCATTGTATCTACCGAGCTTCGATCAGTATCGTGTGTAAATCTGGTTTCTGCTCCCAACAATTTGGTCAGGTAATAATTGCCTGTAACTTCTTTTGGGGGGCTGCCCCAGTAGATAGCGATACAATTCAGATCTAAATAAGCTGCCACTGCTGCCGTTGCACGTACATGATTGGACTGTACACCTGCACCCGTAATTAACGTTTTCGACCCCCTCTTTAATGCGTCTGCCGCTATGTATTCAAGTGCCCTGACTTTATTTCCCCCATAACCAAATTCGATTAGGTCATCGCGTTTAACCCATAGCTCAATATCATTGAGATCTTTTTCCAGTTTTTTAAACCGCTGCAAAGGAGTGGGAAATTGTGCGAACTCACAACGGCTGATTTTCGGCAAGTCATCAGATGCGAGTGTTTGAGTACTCATATTTTGTTTAGCACTCTATCAACCATCGCTGTACATAAACCAAGACGATTTTCATTTTTAAAAATCTCATCGATATCTTCAGCACTTAGATTGGATGAAATTTGAGAGTTATTCAAAACAGCCTCTCTGAATGAAATTCCTTTCTTACGCGCATTCATTGCTTCCTTGTAGACTATTTTTTGAGCCTGGTTTTTCCCCAGTTTTTTTGCTAACGCCAGCATTACACCTTCTGAAAATATCTGTTCGCCACTGATTTCTAAGTTCTCTTTCATTTTCAGTGTTTGTACTTCTAAGTTTGACAATATTAATTTCAGTAACTCTAGAGATTTTCCCGATACTAAAGTTATGAGCGGCAGGACATGCCATTCACTTTTCCAAGATCGACCATCTCGTTCATGATCAGTGACTAAGCCCTCAAGAAGAATTGCAGCATTATGGCGAACGACTCTGGCAAGCGTTCCCAGATGTTCGGATATTTCTGGGTTTTGTTTATGCGGCATCGTAATACTGCCTACGGTTTCTATAGGCGTAATCTCAATAAGTTCTGCAATTTCTGTCCTTTGCAAATTATAAATTTCATGACCGATACGATCTGCAGTTCCAGTTATCAGCACTAATAACTGGCCCCATTCTGCAAATACATCCCGACTTGAAATCCAAGAGATAATGGGGTCGCGTAATCCGAGGCGATTACAAAATTCCTTTTGAATTTCTAGACCGTGGCGGCCTAACGATGAAAGTGATCCAACGCCTCCACATAACTGCCCCTCGTCCATTCGGTTACCCAATTGCGATAACCGAGTTCGATGACGATCCAGTTCACACGCCCAACCCGCAACCTTAAATCCAAATGTTATAGGCAACCCGTGTTGTCCATGCGTACGCCCTGGCATGATCGTGTCGCGATGCTCGCTCATGAGATTTTTGGTAATAGAACATATTGCATTTATATCCAACAAAAACTGTTCCCTGACATCCCTCAAAGCGATCGAAAACCAGGTATCTGTTACATCTTGTACAGTCGCGCCAAAATACAACCAGTTTTTTACATCTTCGCCTCCACGCTTTGCCAAAGCATTGATAAAGCCCTGCATGGAATGGCCACTTTGTTCAAACCCTTCTTTGATGTCATTAAGTAATTCACTATCGATCTCAACTTGACTGCAAAATTCCCTAATTGAATTTCCAGCTGATTTTGGTATTAACCCAAATTTTGACTGGACTTCTGCTAGGACGGCCAATATTTCTAGCCAAGTTCTGATTCTTGATTTCTCATCAAAAATTTTTCGCAAGGATTCCGTACTCCAGGAATTCTGGTATATAGAGGATTCTACGAATAATGAAGTCATTGGGCTTGACTGATAATGGTATGCATGTGTTGTGACAATGCATTTTCTGCTTGTTTTATTTTTTCCCGTTCATTGTCTGTCCATTTTTTATAAAAATTAATCTCTTGTTTACTGTATTCGATCATCTCCTTGATCCTTTCTCTAGACGTGCCTCCTAACCCGGACTTTTTCTCAATTGCAACATGCGGAGAATTCAGCATCTCGAGGATCTGCCTGGAGCATGAAATTGGGCGACCTACTACATCGCTTGCAGCTTCATTCAATTCTTGTTCCGTTAACTCGAATAAAGGTTTTTTAAGGTGTATAAAATTTCGGACAATTTTTCCAACAATCTTATGGGCGGTTCTATAATCCAAATCATTTTCAACTGAAATTTGTTCAGCTAGTTCCGCGGCCATCGCGTAGCTTTCCCTTATTCTGTTTACTGCATTTGAAGTTTTGAACTGCAATCCCTCCACCGCATTTTTTAACAAGCCAATTCCTTCGATGCTTTTCTTAAGCACGAATGGAATTTCTCCGTACAAGAACAGGCGATTATCAATCTGTCCAGTTGGTGTGCGCTGCGACACAACCACCATATTCTGTATGCCAATAACCTTATTTGCCAGCGCTCGAATATACGCTAAAGCATAAGGATTTTTTTTCTGCGGCATAATCTTACTTGCTCGTGAACAAGAATCTTGCAACTCGATGTAGTTGAATTCTTCCGTCACGAAATACAGTACATCTTCGCAAAAGCGGTCCAGCGTAACTAAAATTGAAGTTGAAACTGACGCGATCTCAATGGAAGTATCAGCTTGCCACATTGCATCTCTTGCATGCATGACAGGCCTCGCAAAGCCTAACAAGCTTGACAGCTTTTCCCTGTCAATCTGAAGAGTTGACCCGTTTATGCCTCCGCACCCTGCTGGACAACAATTGACCCTTCCATAAAGTGATTCAATGCGCGCAAGATCACGCATCAGCATGAATACAAATGAATGTAAATAATGCCCGAATGTCGTTGGCTGTCCCGGCTGCATATACGTGTAATCCGGCATAACTGATGCCTTATGCGCCGACACCTGTATCATCATTACCCGCATCAAGGCTGTTATTTCATCAGCAAGGTCAAGCAAAATCTTTTTTATTGTTAAATGATAAGCGACCGTAGTGCTTTCTCTACGCGCTCTGCCTGCACATAACCAGCCTACTGCGCTTGAGTGTTGTTCTAACCAATTTTCTCGATTTGTAAATAAATCACCGAATTTAGGGTCAGGTTGGAAATCCGTTGGATTCTCCTGTAATTTTTGCAATGCATTCAACAGGTCAGCGCCTACTTTCTTCTTGATAACCTTGGCCTCAACTAATCCTATTACATGTGCAATATCCACCCGATTCATTTCTTCTGACAAGCAGAGCTGTTCTTGAAGCTCACTCTTAAAAGCACTGGTAACTAATATATCTTCGGGAGGCTGTGATAACCGGCCATTGGTACACAAAACAGCATCGGAGTCTGAAAATCTGTCACTCATTTCTTTACAGATTCTTGCGGTATCTCGGTTGTATCAGAGTTTTCTACTGAATCAGGGTCCCACATTCCACGCTGGGTAGACTCGTCGGCAACTTCTCTTAAGGATTCATATTGAAGTCCCAAGCGTAATGACTCTAGCGACAAGACGTCCATGGGGCTTATATTCCCAAGGTTTACATTTGGACCAATTTGTTTGATCAGGGCGGCCTGTTGTTTTCTTAGGGGGGCTTCCCAAATGACCTTTTCTTTTTTTTGCCCAACTAACGATAAGATTTTATCAAATAATTCGAGCTTCAAGTCTCCATTTTGGTCAAATATGCCGATTTCGCGCCCGGATTCTCTTGCATCCAAGATTACATACTCAGCACCAAAATATAAATCTTGCAGAATCAGGTCTGCGAGTTCTTCAGGGCTTGGTTGCTTTGTGGGGTCCTTTTTACCTACCTCTGTAATTGGAATCAATCCATTGTCTAGCGCACACAAGATTGCGTTACGCCTGCGCTTAATGGGCAGTGTGATCGTTCCATCTGAAATTTCGACTGAACGGAATCCAATCTCTTTGGCACGCAGCATGTACGATTGACAATTTTTCTGAATGATCGCAGCCTCTAGCAGCGTACCTCCAGGAAATGTATTGATGTTGTATTGATTTAATGTATCGAGCATTTGACGGAGTATGTTTGCAGGCATCACGGCAGATACTCCATAACTAAACTTCCAGTGATCAATATA
Organism: uncultured candidatus Poriferisulfidus sp.; assembly: GCA_965204575.1. Lineage (GTDB taxonomy): Bacteria > Pseudomonadota > Gammaproteobacteria > Poriferisulfidales > Poriferisulfidaceae > Poriferisulfidus. The sequence goes on along the minus strand of OZ241993.1, from coordinate 902,388 downwards.
CTCATTCGAAACTAGAAGCATATCCTGCAACATCTGCGGCCCCATACACGTATCGATAACCATCGTCATACCAACGTTTTTTTGCCGCTCTACACGCTCTTTCATGAATTCACTTATGACTTGAATCCCATCCCAAGCAGACTTAGACATACTCAACCTCACTCGAAATTTCCCGTAAAGCTTGTTCTACCATAGTGAGATCAGCACCCCAGGGAACAACCATCAGGTCCCCATCTCTTTCAACCTCGAATTCAAGTAGACAACACTTCAATAGTGTAGGCACTTCAGATTCTTGTCGAAGCTTGCGTGGACACATCTCAACCTGGGGTGGCTCATCTCCATAATAGTGTCGATGAAATTGAAGACTTCTTTCACATCCTATTAAAACCCAGTTTTTGCGTTGCTTGGGACGCTCGTCCAAGAAATATACAGGCTTTTGTAGTTGATCCATCCCACCTGATCTACAAGGCAACAAGTAACATTCAGGATCTACACTGTTACATATCTCTCTTACATCAATTGCTTTGAGCTCAACAAGAATGGGAGGCAAATCAGCATAACTTAATGCCTGTACTACCATGTCATACAATTTTGGTGGAGAAGGTGGTTCGACTTCCAGTACCTGAAGCACAAGCGGGTCAGGACGACATATGAAGTTGATATGGTCATACTTGCCTTCAACAATGCATGTCCCATTTTTTTTTACTTGATTGCGAAAAGCAGCTTCAGCCAAGGCAGATCGATTCGCGCAGTCAACACTGCTGTCTTGAACATAAATGCAGTTTTCCGGAAGGCCTAGAATTTCAACATGAGTTATATCTGAAAATAACGATTGATCATCAGACTTTTGAATGGCAACGACTGCATTTTTCTGGTTGTCCCCTTTGAGCACAATAAATTCTGTACGCCGATACGCTTCTTTCCCCAACAAGTATGACTGCACCGCTTTCTCGGACATCTCTCCAGCGTATTGCTGAACACTGGTTTTGCGATAAGGAATTGGAACAATATTGTTTTTGTCTCGATACCTAGCCGAGAAATCTACTTGTTTCATGCTCGTTTGGGATTGTTCAACAGATTGCTGCATTTTAAGGCTCTTCCAATGTCAATGAGCGGTCCCCGGGTAATAATTCCTTTTCATGAATATGAAGTGGATCAAGTTTTCGGATGATCGAAAGCACTTCTAAAGAAGGAAGCGAAACTGTTTTAACCTCTTTCTTCATTCTTGGTTCAAATTCAGTATTTTCCAGAACATCGTCTACAGTGGTGTGCGGATAGAGAGCATTTAATTGCAAATGCCCGTCCTGGTCGAAATCAAAAACGCCTAAATCCGTAACGAGACACTGTGGACCGTTACCCAAGTACCCAAGTTGCCTGCGAGTAATCCCATCAGCGTTCTTATGACCAAAACCGGTGACATAGTCACACTGCGAGACGATCCGATAGCGGCGCTTTCCTTTTACCGGCTCTGAGCGATGTGCTGCAGTCCACAATGTTATATTTTTTGCATTACATGACAGGTTACAAGCGCCGCCACCCCCCGGCAGTTTCAGCTTTAAGGTTTTACGACCCAGCTGAGTTACATTGGTATTGCCCCAACGATCGATTTGCAGGCCTGATAAAAACATTCTCCCCAAGCGCCCACTTGCAGACAAATCGAATAACTCACCAATGCTTAGGTGGCATTCAGAGTTTCGGTCATGTACCCAGTCGTTAGTCGTGGGAGCTATGAAAGGAGGATCTGGATTGACTCCATAGGTAGCACCAGCTACCAGCACCAAATTAGGGGTGTATACCCTTTTGGCAACATGCAATGCAATCTGAACTAATGGTGATCCAAATCCATGGAACACTAATGTGTCATCTTCAACAGTTCGCGCCAGTTGATCGATAAGTAGCTCGCCCAGCGTGCAATTCTTGCCCATATTTATGCACTTTCCTTGTATAACTCCATCCAGGCATCAGTTGACTCCTTCCAGCTAGATAGTCTTACACGTGTATCTTCTCCGCCAATGCGATGCAGGTATTCTTCATGACTTTCACATTCATATACGAAATCTTTCAAATATTTTTTTTTGAACGCTGTTGAACCTTCTTTCGCAGCAGACATGTATAACTCGGTATGTTCACGATCATAGGCATAAAATGGATAGCAAGCGGTCGGATGAGCGCCCATGGGTGCTTCAGCAACGTATGACACATAAAAGTACGGAATATTTGCACCACCGAGGCGCTTCAATTCTTCATTTGTCACGATCTTTTCCACTGTTGCCAGTACTGTTCTTGATGCCTGCGCAAACAGCAAGTCAACGACTGGAGGACCTTCAATCCTCAAATTGCCATGCAAGTCGGCATATTGGGCATGAATAATTGCCACATCCGGTGTAAGAGGTGGAACAACTAATATGTCCTCTCCCGAATAAGGATTCTGTATCGTTTTATAACTTGGATGAGTTTTTTCAAAATCGGTACCTCTTACTGATTGAATGGGCATAAATGGTAAGCCTTGTATCGAGGCACGAAGTTGTTGAACAAGCGTATAGCAGCAATTGTCCTGAATTTCAATTTCACCACTTTCGCATCCTCGTCGATAGTTTTGCGCCATGCCAAAATCTTGTTCAAACCCTACATAACTTTCTTGAGACGCAGAAACCGCATTTGCACCACACAGCAAATCGATGTCAATTCCGTGTGCAGAACCGACCACTGTCAAACCGTTAACACGATTGCGGATGATTGAACGGATCAGAGCCATCGGCTCACGTGATGACAAGCCACCTCCGACTGCTACACAATCTCCGGATTCAACTTGTGAAGCTAGTGCTTCAATGCTGGTAAATTTGTTCTCTGCGGTCGAGTGGCGAGTCAACACACAATTACACTACGCAGCAAGGGCAGGTCTGATGAGAATCATGATCGCATGGATCTTTCGCCCAGGGATGTGAATGATGATCTTCGTGTATTGGGCTTGCGCGATCACTTTTACAGACCGCGCAAACCCACACGTCAGGAACTTTCGCACCAGTCATAACCATGCCTTTGAACTCCCGTTCACAATCCGAGCACCATAAGGTTAGAACTGGCATGGATACAGAATCTCCATTAACTTTATTTTCGATCAGTGCATCATGCGGCTTTCTTTAATTCCTTTTGCAATTCTTCACGCACGATTTTTGTTCCTTCAACAAGAGCACGCATTTTTTCATAGGCGATGTAGCGCCAAAAGTGAATAAGACCACAATCGGTTGTAACCCCAAGGCGGTCGGCAGGAACATACTTGAGCAGGCCCCGGATACGATCAGCCACCTGGTCAGCGGTTTCAACAATCGTGCTCTTGATATCGATGACCCCTGCCCAAAAGTACAAGTTATCCGGCAGCGGATGTGTTTCCAGAATATCCAGTTCGCCCTCACATCTGCCACAGTTTTCTATGTTAATGACATCCAGGTTCGCCTCATAACATTTCGGTATGATGGATTCAGCTCGATTCGTTGGATTTTCGCCTGCTCGCTTGGTGATATCAAAATCCTCTGCTCCTTCTTCCATGTAATACCCGTAAGTACCTTTGTAGTTTCCCCAGCAGACATGTGTGACAATCTTGGAGTTTTTGACACCTTCCACACATCGGTTGTAGGCCTCTATCGCCCAATCTTCAAAAAGGTAAGGCCATGTAAACTCGTCCAATTGAATGAAGTCTACACCCATCTCGTCTAATTCAAGGAGTTCTTCGTTCAGTGCTGTGGCAATTGCCATCGCTCGATCATAACTGGACTTGTAGTAATAATCATTGGTACATTGAGCCAAAGCCTGAACCCCCGTGTATTGCACTTTAATCGGTTTGTCAGTAGCCCGTTTCAATGCCCTGGCCTGTTGAATCATGATGGGGCCGTAGCGTTTGATTTCTTGATGGCAGGTCGCGGAGTGTAAGTCACTATAAAGTGGTGTAGCCAGGTATTCCCCATGCATGCTGTAGCCAAGACGCTTAAGGTAGTAGTACACGATTTGATCAACATAATTATCGCCTTGCACCCGGCCATCCGAAATAATATCCAGCCCTGCCATTTCTTGATCGTGCGCCATAGTGGCTATTGCGTCTTCCAATGCTTCTCGCTCTTTCGCATCCGGTGGTGCCTGGTCTCCCGAAAAATTGGTTGCCCACAACGTGTCCCACCAACGTGGGTTAGGATAATTACCTACAATACTGGTAGGTATTAGTACCTCTCGATCTCTAATTTTCATAATGATTCCTCTCTCTTGTGTCGACCTCTAGATTCTTAAGTATATTAAGAATCTAAAGGTATTCTATGCTTTTAAATTTCAAAAGATAGTCCCTGTGCAGGTTCGCTGCATATCGGAACAAGCCTCGCTTGGCGAATGCACCCTGACGCATTCTAGCGGGGTCATCAGGTCGAGGCTTTCGTGAGGCCGGATACGGTTGTAGGCGGCCTCCCATTTGGCCCATTGCCGGCGGGCCTGCGGTGGAGCCGTGCTGTGACTGGAGCGGTTGCGTCGCAGTGGGTGTTCCAGGTGCCTCACGCGCAACGGGAAAGCTTATGTAACTGCTGATTTGCTTTTTGCATTAACTAATGCTTGGCGTAATCCTTCTTCCAAAACCGGATGATAGATAGGTAGTTGTAATAGCTTGTGTAATGGAATTTCATTTTGAATGGCCATCATTAACAAATGTGCAAAATTTTCCGCACCTGGGGCTATCATTTCTGCACCGAGAATATGATCGTTTCTTGAATTCACATAAACCCGTACAACGCCATGATTTTCCCCTTTTAAAGTTGCACGCCCCTGCAGAGAAAAATCGAATTCACCAATAACACACTTTTCCTGGTCGAGTTCATTTAATGACTGGCCTACTCTTGCTATGGGTGGGTCGGTAAAAACTATATTTAAAGCAGGCTTTGCAAGTTTTTTCTTTTTAGTATGCATCGCATTGTGTACCGCAACTCTTGCTTCTTCTGCGGCTTCATGCACCACCATTTTTTGGGAACTAACATCACCAGCCACATAAATTGGAAAATCATTTATCTGCAACGTGCAGGGGTCATATAACGTGTTTGCTGTGTCCGCAGTATCTAACCCTAGTTTTCCCAAGTTCAATTGATCAATATTGGATTCTCTTCCAGCACACAATAATACTTGGTCAACTTCTGATCGACCATTTTCCCACTCAATCAGGAACTTCCCTGCTTGCTCAGTTACTTTTGCAATCTTGGTATTGAAATGAATCGAGTAGTACTGCTGTTGAATAGAAAGTGCATGATGAAAAACTTTTTCATCTTGTATTCCTGCTATTGTTTTATATTCTTCATATACTTGTACTTTTACTCCCAATCTTGCAAGAGCTTGAGCAAACTCTACCCCGATAATACCCAGCCCGACAACAGCTATGCTATCTGGTAGCTTTTCTTGTTCAAAAAAATTGTCGGTAGTTAATATCTTGGATTTCGCCTCTTCAAATACATCCGGTATTCTTGGCCTTGAGCCGTTTGCAATAATTATATTGTTTGCCGATATTTTTTCCCCATTGACTTCAATAGTATTAGTATTAATAAATTTTGCATTCCCTTTGATGCGAGGAAATTTTTCACTCCCTTTAATTGCTCTCTTGACAAAATGATCTCTAAGTGTACGCACTTTTTTCAGCACAGAAGCAGTATCAATTTTGAATTGATTTTGTTGGATCAAATTATCTTTAGTTAAAGACTGAGTATTATTAACTTTCTTTGCTATTTCAATTAGCCCTTTAGATGGCATACATCCCGTCTTTGCGCACGTCGTACCTCCATCTCCCTCTTCTATCAGCAAATATTTGGCATTCAATTTTTCCAATTGTTTGGCTGCTGCAATGCCTGCGGTTCCTGCACCAATTATCAAAACGTCGTACATGCATTGTTCCTAACGGAAATTACTGGTATAAACTTTTATGATTTACACTGGCTGGCTTCGAATAATGGAAATTATACTTTGCCTAATAGTTGTTTATTAAAAAAATTCAAGTCCGACCATCGCACCATCCCAGCCTCTCCAAAACCTTCCCCGGTCCACATGGCCGATCCACTAGCTTCCGCTGATCCGAATAAAAGCGTTGCCGTCTTTGCGTCGGCGGGAACCGGCAAGACCTGGCTGCTGGTCGCGCGCATCCTGCGCCTGCTGCTGGCAGGTGCCGAACCCGACTCCATCCTAGCCATCACTTTTACCCGCAAGGCAGCGGCGGAAATCCAGCAGCGTCTGACCGAGAGGCTGGCCGACTGGCTTGCACTCGACGATTCGGGCCTGATTGAAGACCTCAGGAAGATCGGCGTCGACGAACCGGAGCGACACCTGGACCATGCGCGGGCACTGTTCGAAACCGTGCAGTTTGCGGATCAGACCATCCGCATCGCGACCTTCCATTCCTTCTTCCAAGAACTGCTGCAACGCTTCCCTCTGGAAGCCGGCATCCCCGCCGGGTTCGCGATCCCGCAAAGGGAACAGGCCGCCCGCTTACACCAGGCTTCAGAAGATTTGCTTTTCGAGGAGACCCTCCGCAACCCCGGCAGCGAATTGGCCGAATCCATGAACGCGATCATGGCGGAGATTCCGAACCTATGGAACCTGCGCCGCATCCTGGAGGGATTTCGAGGACACATCCTGGAGTGGCGCGCTTTCGAAGGCGAGTTCACCCTGGAACAATTGCGCGCACATCTACACGATGAAGTTTTTCGCCTGGACGAAGATTCGGACCCTATCCAGATTTCCAAAATCGAGCCGGGGATTCGCCGTCTTGCGGGCCTTTTGCAGAAAAGCGGCGCCTCGGAGAAGTCCAACCAGGCCCGGGCCGCGGTCAAACTGTGTCGCGCGCTGGACGACGACGAGGCCGGGAGCCTCGAACAGATCCAGCATCTCCACCAAGCCCTGGACGATCCAAAGGGAGAAGGCATTCGGCGCTCGCTTATTCCAACGCAAGACGCGGTGCGGAAACGCCTGGGCGAGGACAATGCCAGGGAACTCGAACAGCAACTTGATTCGTGGCATCAATCGACTTCCGAATCTCTGGACGAACTGCGACGCCGGAAAGCCTGCGAACTCAACGGCCATTGGTACACCGTCGTCGGGCGGCTGGCCGAGAACTACCAGCGCCTGAAGCAGACATACGGCTACATGGACTACGACGACCTGCTGTGGTTCGCGAACCGGCTAATGAACGGCGGCATCGAGTGGGTTCAGTACAAGCTCGGGCAACGTTTCCGGCACGTGCTGGTCGACGAATTTCAGGACACCGACGCCCTGTCCTGGCAAACCCTGCAGGTCTTCCTCGAAGCCCTGCACGAAACCGAGGACGGATCCAGTTCCGCGTTCATCGTCGGCGATACCAAGCAGTCCATCTACCAATGGCGGCGCGCCAACCCGGAAATCCAGAAGGAGGCCGGCATTTATCTCCAGTCCTACTTACAGGCGGACGAACCCGCCTCCATGGATGCCTCCCGCCGTTCATCCGAGGTCATCATCGACTTCGTCAACGCCGCTTTCGGCGAAGGCGGCCTCTTCCCTCTTCCGGATTTCCCTTCTCACCAGACTCGTCTGGCAGAACTCTGGGGGCGGGTCGAACTGCTCCCGTTCATTCCGAAAGAGCCACGCAACAAGTCGCCGGAGCATTTTCCCGGCGAACCGCTGCGCAATCCCCTGACTGAACCCCGCCCCGAAACCCGGTCCACCCACCTGGAGCAGATGGCCGACCAGATCGCCCAGCGAATCCGGCAAATCGTCGACGAACGGATCGCCATCGAAGACCGGGAGGGCGGAGCCCGCGCCGCCCGGTACCGCGATTGCATGATCCTGGTAAACCGGCGCACCCATGTGCCGCAGATCGAGCATGCACTGGCACGGCTCAAGATCCCTTTCGCGCGCCAGTCCCGACAGACCCTGCTCAACCATTTGGAAGTGCGGGACATGCAGGCCCTGCTCCAGTCCCTGATTCGCCCGGCGGACGACCTGCACCTGGTGCAGGTGCTGCGCTCCCCCCTGTACAACATTACGGACGAGGAACTGATGGAACTGGCACGCACGAATGCGGGTGCGGGCCGCTGGGTCGAGCGCCTGGAAATCCTGGCCCAACAGAAAGACCCGGATCATCCGTTGCGGCGTGCAGACGGAGACTTCAAAAAGTGGCGGAAGCTGATCGGTCACATCCCTACCCATGACCTGCTGGACCGGATTTACTTCGAGACGGATGCCTTGCGCTGCTACCGGTACGCCTGGCCGAACGAAGAACGCGGCGAGCGCGCGGTCAGCAACCTGACCCGCTTCATCGAGCTGACCCTGGAGTTTGACAGCGGACGCTACCCCAGCACGGCGGCTTTCGTCCACTTCATCGAGGAAATGCGCTGCGGCCGCGTCGAGGGCTACGACGCTCCCGATCTTGTCAGCCTGAAATCAGACGACCAGGACGACCGCGTCCAGATTCTGACCGTGCACGCGGCCAAAGGCCTAGAGAGTCCGATCATCGTGTACGCTGAACTGGACAAGCCCACGAAACAAGGCCGACAAGGCGACATCTTGCTTGACTGGCCCGCCGACGAGGCCCGACCCCGACGTTTCTTGTTCCGGCCCCGCAAGGAAGACATGGATTCCTGCTCGCTGGAATGCCTGGAACTGGCACACCAGAAAAGACAGGCAGAAGAACTCAACCGTGCCTATGTCGCATTTACCCGTGCCCGGCAGATGCTGATCCTCTGCCAGTACAAAGAACTCCACGAAGAGCTTCGGGAATTGTTCCCGGGGGCGCCCGGAAAGGAAGACAGGTTGCTGGCCCGGGGCCCGAAGCCGCCCACTCTATCCGCTGATGCCGCGCCTCCCCCCTCCGTGCCGGAACCGGACTGCACCGGGCTGGGCACACCGCTCGCACTTCCGAGCACGGCGTCGCCAAGCATGGTCGGCGAGTTGGACGAAACCGGAGACGTGGACGGAATCCTGGAACGTCAGCGCGCACTGGAACGCGGGCGCGCCATCCATGCCCTGATCGAACGGCTGGGAGCCAGCGAACCGGACCGGACCGAACTCGAACGCCTGGCGCACGACCACAACCGCGACCTTGAGGGTCCCGACTTTCAGGATTGGTTGGACGAAGCCCGCCGGGTGGTCGCCGACCCGGAACTGGATCCGGTTTTCCGGCCCGGCGCCCAGACCCGCGTGTACACGGAAGTGCCCGTCGCCTGCAAAACCGAGGCGGGCGAGGGATTCGGCATCATCGACCGGCTGCTGCTCTCCCCGGATATGGCCTGGGTCATCGACTTCAAGTCCCACGCCACGGAGGACCCGGAAGAATTGGCTGGAATCGCCGAGCGTTATGCGGGGCAGATGAACGAATACGCCCGCTACATCCGCCTCGTCTACCCCGACCGGCCGGTACGCTGTTCCCTGCTGTTCACGCGCAGCCGCCGGCTGCACGACATGCCCGATCCGTAGAATCCCAAATCAGTCGCCAAGCAGGGCCAGGATCTCCGCCGGCGGGCGGTAGCCGCGGATCAGCGAACCGTCCGACAGGAAAATGGAGGGGGTCGACCGGATGTTGATTCGCTCGACCAGGTTCATGTGCTCCAGGACCGGGTTCGCACAGGTCTTCGGCGAGATCGATTCTCGGCGCTTGGCACGGGTCAGCGCATCCAGGGGATCATTGGAACACCAGACGCTGACCGACTTCTGATAGCTCTCGCTCCCCTCGCCAGCCCGCGGGTACAGCAGATAGCGGACTTCGATCCCGGCATTGTTGAGCTCCTCGATATGCTCATGGAATCTCTGGCAGTACGGGCAGTCGATATCCGTCACCACGACGAGCGAATGACGACGCGACGTGGTCGCCGGGAAGACCAGCATCTTGTCCGTGCCGTAAGCGCCCAGCAGTCTCGCCCGAACCTCGGCCCGGGAAATCTCTGTCAGATTGATCCGGCTGTCCACATCGATCAGATTGCCGCCCGTAATCAGGTGCTCCCCGTCACTCGTAATGTAGAAAATGTCCGCGCCGTACAACACTTCGTACAAGCCCGGCGACGGCGAAGGGCGGATCTGGTCCGGCGTATGGTCCGGTATCAGCAGCTGCAGGCGTTCCCGGAGCTGTTCGCTGTTCGTTTCCGCGGAAACTGCGGCCGCGAGCAGCAAAGCACCGAGCAACAGGACTCGCCTAGCCACGAGGGTGGTGAACCCGGTGCATGTCTTTGAGTTTGTCATGAGCGACGTGAGTGTAGATTTGGGTCGTAGCGAGATCGCTGTGGCCGAGCAGCATCTGCACCACCCGCAAGTCCGCCCCATGGTTGAGCAGGTGCGTGGCGAACGTGTGCCTCAGCGTGTGCGGTGTCAGCGGTTTGGTGATGCCGGCCTTCCGGGCCACTTGACGCAGCATCTGCCAGAAAGCCTGGCGGGTCATCGCCCGGCCTTGGCGGGTGACAAACAGGTCCTCGGTCCGGGGGCGGTCCTTCAATAACGCCGGCCGGGAATCCCGGAGGTAACGCTCCAGCCAATCGGTCGCACATTCGCCGATCGGCACCAGCCGTTCCTTCATGCCTTTCCCCACTAGGCGCAAGACTCCGGTTTTCATGTTGATCTGACCTTGTTTGAGGGTGACGAGTTCACTCACCCTGAGTCCGCAGGCATACAGCAGTTCCAGCATGGCGCGGTCCCGCAGTCCCTTGGGGGTGTCCGTATTCGGCATGTTCAACAGGGTTTCGGTTTCCTGCTCGCTCAACACCGAGGGCAGGTACCGGGACGGCTTCGGGGTGATGATCTGCGTGCAGGGGTCGTCGCTGCGCAGGGCGTGCCGCTTCGCATAGCGGTAGAACAGCCGAATCGCCGACAGGATGCGCGCCACGCTGCTGGCCTGCATGCCTTTTTGGAGCCGGGAAGCCAGATACATCTGGATGTCGCCGCCATCCGCCGCGCGCAAGTTCGCACCCTGAGCGTTGAGCCATTTTGAAAATCCTGTTAAATCAGACCGATATGCCAGCATCGTCGAGCGTGCGAGCCCCTGCTCCGCCCAGCTGCTGTCGAGGAATGTGTCGATTATGTCGGCGTCGGACATGCGTGGAAAGTATACAGCAGTGCGCCCTCGGCTCTAGTCTTCCCAGGTTTTCTTCGACCTTTCCGTGCCCATGGCAGATTAGAAAATAAAGTTCGCCTACTTCTAGAGAAAGGCGATATCCTACAACTACAATTATGAAAGAAACATATACGCCCGGCAGACAGAGAAAACTGTTGCTCGATTAACCTAACTGGGTGAAGCTGTTAGTAAACAGGCTCAGGGAAAAGTTGCGATGTCAGAAAATCGAGTTATAGCAACTCCAAAAAATCAAGGAAACCTGTCTAGTAACATAGCGTTGATTATCTGCCACGGCATAGGGAAACTCTTGCGTATATTGCGCAGATGACAGAAGATAACACGCGCTTCAGTAGAGTCCAGACTGAAGTCAGTCGTCAAATTGGTGCCATGCCAAGCATCGGGAATAATGTAGAAAATGACTCAAAAAAAGAAGTTCTCGGCAGCATCAGAAGCATATTTTGCTGATCTTCGAAGAATACATGCATCAGGTGGAGCCACTCCAGAATTGTCGACTTATGGACCACTTGCGAACCTGTTAAACGCTATAGGTAAAACACTCAATCCAAAGGTCTTCTGTGTTATCCAACTTGCGGATATGGGGGCTGGCCATCCAGACATTGGACTGTATACGGCCAAACAAGTGCAAAAAGGCCAACCACGTGAGGGTCAGAAGCCAGAACGAGGCGTGATTGAGGTGAAAGATGCGTCTGATGATAGTTGGCTAACAGCAAAGAGTAATCAAGTAAGCCGTTACTGGAACCAACACCGGATGGTATTGGTGACGAATACGCATGATTTTGTGTTGCTAGGCCAAGACGCATCAGGTAACCCTGCGAAATTGGAAACATTTCAGTTAACAGATAGTGCGGGTGCTTTCCACCAGAAGTTGGAAAAACCTCGTGCTTTCGCTCGCGAAACTGGAATAGGATTGGGTGAGTATCTTGCGCGGGTATTGTCACATAAGGCAGTGCTCACTGACCCGAAGGATCTGGCTTGGTTACTGGCATCCTATGCCCGAGATGGACTAGCACGTGTCGAAATGGCAGGTGACACCCCAACACTTGAGTCATTGCGTGTGGCACTTGAAGACGCTCTCGGCGTTCATTTTGAGGGCGAAAAGGGTGCGCGCTTTTTTCACTCAACTTTAGTGCAGACTCTGTTTTATGGAGTATTTTCAGCTTGGGTGTTGTGGGCACAAGAAACACAATCCGACGATGGCCCTCTATTCGAAGGCGGCTACAAATCATCACAATTCAATTGGCGAGAAGCGGTTTGGCATTTGCGAGCCCCTGTATTACGTGCACTATTCCAACAACTTTCCGACCCAGGTCGGTTGCAATCACTTGGCCTTGTTGAGGTATTGGACTGGACAGCTAGTACACTCGACCGAGTAGACCGATCTGCTTTTTTCGCACGTTTTAATGAAGGCGAAGTCGTACCTTATTTCTACGAACCCTTTTTGCAAGCCTTTGACCCGATTTTGCGCAAACAACTTGGTGTCTGGTATACCCCTACTGAAGTGGTTCGTTACATGGTAGCTCGTGTGGACCGGACATTAAAAGATGATCTTGGCGTCACAGACGGATTAGCGGCAGAGAATGTCTATGTTCTCGACCCATGCTGTGGCACTGGAGCGTATCTTGCTGAAATATTACGTCGTATTGCCGCCAATCTTGAGGGATGTGGCCTTGGAGCACTTGTTGGCGCTCGAGTGAAACAAGCAGCAATGGAGCGAATATTCGGTTTCGAGATAATGCCCGCACCTTTTGTTGTTGCCCACCTTCAGGTCGGGTTGGCAATGCAGAAACTCAACGCAGCACTTGCAAATGATGGTGCCGAGCGCGCTGGTATATTCCTTACTAATGCACTTACTGGCTGGGAGTCTCGCACAACTAAGCCGTTGCTCTTTCCAGAGCTTGGAGAGGAGCGCGACCGCGCCGAGCAGGTAAAACAGGAAACTCCAATCTTAGTAATCCTTGGCAATCCTCCTTACAACGGCTTCGCAGGTGTTGCGGTAGATGAAGAACAAACACTTCTAGATGTCTATAGGACGGCAAGACGAACAGAAATGCCGGACAGTAGGGCGTTGCATGATCTCTACGTTCGCTTCTTCCGCATGGCCGAGCGACGCATTGCTGAAAAAACCAAACTAGGTGTTATCTGTTTTATCTCTAATTATTCTTGGCTTGACGGCCGTTCATTTGCGGGAATGCGGGAGCATTACCTCGAAGAATTCGACGCAATTCGTATCGACTGTCTAAACGGAGATGTCCGAAAAGGAGGGGAAACTCCTGAGGGAAAACCAGATCCGGGTATTTTCTCTATTCCCGGGAATTCAGTTGGTATTCAAGTCGGAACGGCCATCACGACGCTAATACGAAAAGTCGACCACAAATCGACTGATGCAGTGGATTTTCGAAATCTTTGGGGATCAGAAAAGCATGCCGAACTGATTGCAACAGCGGAAGAAAAACCAGACACACTTTATAAGAAAATTGAACCAATCCTCCCCCTAGGGTTGCCTTTCGCGCCAACAACAGTGAGTGATGATTGGTTTGATTGGCCAACACTACCCGATTTGCTTCCTGTCAACTATTCTGGAATCAATACGAATCGTGATGCGTTTGTGATTGATATCGATCGTGATCGGCTGAAAATGCGTGTTACGGACTACTTCAATCCAGAATTAGACGATGATGAAATTAAAAATCGCTATCCGGCAGCTATGGAAGTCAAGGCACGATATAAACCGCACGCTATACGCCATACACTGCTTGCACGAGGAGGACCCAATCAAGCCGGCTTTGTTCGCCATACATACCGACCTTTTGACCATCGCTGGTTGTATTGGGAATCAGAAACTAAGTTGTTAAACGAAAAACGGCCTGAATACAAACCGCATGTGTTCGAGGGCAATGTCTGGTTGTCGGCTGCCCCACATTTGAGAAAAGATTCAGAAGCGCCTCAAGCTTGCGTCACACAACATCTCGCGTCACTACATCTTATTGAACGTGGAGCCAATATGTTTCCAGCATGGCTTAGTGAAGGAGAAACTCGAAATGATGGCAGTTGCTTGCGCCGCGCAAACTTGTCTGGAATGGCCGAACGCTATCTTGAGCGTATAGGGTCGAGCGTGGAAGACCTATTTCACTACATTATCGCAACACTGCACTGTCCAGATTACCGCAAAGCCAACGCTGGAGCACTGCGTATGGAATGGCCACGTATTCCACTCCCAGATTGGCCTAACGGCGAGGCCGAGAGTGCTGCAGAAGAATTCTTTCGGCTATCAGAGCGCGGTCGCAAGTTGGCACAATTGCTTAACCCTGATGTGCCTGTTTCAGGCATTACGGAAGGAATCCTAAATGTTGGGGTTTCAACTATTTCCGTGCCTATGACACTGAATGGAAATAATATGGATGGTGGCGATTTTGAGTTGACGGCGAGATGGGGATATTTCGGATCAAAGGGTGCAGTACAACCGGGGTCAGGACGAATGATTGAGCGCGACTATACGTCTGAAGAACTAGCTACTCTTGGTGCAACCACGCCTGCGCTGGGCAAAACAACTTTTGACATTTACCTTAATACTAATGCCTATTGGCGTAACATTCCTGCAAACGTTTGGAATTACAAATTAGGAGGCTACCAAGTACTTAAGAAGTGGCTTTCTTACCGCGAACACGCTATTCTCGGACGGGCACTAACACCTGATGAAGTGCAGTATTTTTCGTCCACCGCAAGACGGATTGCAGAAATTTTGCAAGTAACTTTCTCGGACTAACCTAAATCAAGGAATCTCTCTTGAAAAGCCCACATGGTGACTCGCTGTTAACCGGCACTTTCACTGTTGCCCCCGACAGAGAGGTTCATGGCACTCTCCTATTAGATGGCCTCAAAACTTCGTTGCATGTATGGGATAGTAACCCTTTTTCAATTACCCCATCCTCTGGAAAGACCATTACAGGTATTTTGAATGATTTAACAAAAGTGTCTCTCATTGAATGCATCACTCCTGGGGCTCCGGGAACTAGTTGGAGACAGGATGTGGAGAACCATTTCTACGACATACCTGCATATTATGTGACTTTTGGCGATTATCACGTTAACGATACTGATAGCAATGTTTCTCAAATACTGTTTTCTTTAGACGATTCAACTACATTGTTCCAGGGAATTGATACCTTCGGGACTCTAAGGTGTTCCAGTGGAACGCTTAGAAAAGTTTTAGATTCAGAGAAGCCCCGCAACAAGATCTCGGTGTGTGATCATCCCTTGATAGCCTATTACACAGGGGAAAAAGAGATATTTTCGTCTACCACTAATATCGGTAAGATCTTCGCAGGTCATTCGCTAAATGTTGGCTTTGGTGGGCCAGATGGTGCGCACCTGAAAAATAAAATCTTTATTGGCATCAAGTTTGAGGAAGCAATCACGACCGAATTGGCACTTTCCAGAATGCGTCAGACTTTGCGTTT
Organism: uncultured candidatus Poriferisulfidus sp.; assembly: GCA_965204575.1. Taxonomy (GTDB): domain Bacteria; phylum Pseudomonadota; class Gammaproteobacteria; order Poriferisulfidales; family Poriferisulfidaceae; genus Poriferisulfidus. The sequence goes on along the minus strand of OZ241993.1, from coordinate 886,827 downwards.
CTTCTCGCTGATGGTGGGGACTACACAATATCCAACTGAGATTAAGATCGTGTGGGGGGCCAACTCGCCTCCCAAAGTGGTCGATGTCTATGCCAGTATGTACCCCGAACCCAAAGAGCCAGTAGAAGATGATCCGACTATACGCGATACATTGATAAATGCGGCTCACGATCCAGACGAGTTTGCCCGTGTTCTCAAAACATGGCTTGAGCGAGATGCGGCTTGGAGTAACGCTCGATTAAGTTTCTCTAGCGGATGGGAAAACAATAATGTCTTTGTAGAAGATCGCATGATCAGATCAGCCAACACGTTCGATTTTTTGCCAGATAGCGAGTTTCCTGACAGTGAAACGATTTCTGAAAATTTAGTGCTTGCTACCGAAGAAGCTAAAAAGATATTTAGAAAACTACCAGAATGTATGGACCGCAACAGCGTACTTAGCGCTCTTGGTCGCGTAGGAAAATTAACACTCAAGCGGAAAATACATCACAGGTCTCAGGTCCTCATAGAAGTAATAGAAGATTGGATTCCCGATATTCTCGTGGTTGTAGATGAAGCTGTAGACTGCCGGAATTTTTTTGTCCATGGGGGCGAAGCCAAGATTAATTACGAAGCGGAAATGGCCACAGTAGTTTTTCTAACTAATACACTTGAATTTATTTTTGCCGCCTCAGACCTTGTCGATGCAGGGTGGGACATTAGGGATTGGCGGCGAAGTGGTAGGGGCTCTTTTCATCCGTTTGGTTATTATCTAATCAACTATGCCGGCAATTTACAAAGTTTAAAAGTGCTGTTAGAAAGTGCTAATGCGTCCGCAATGCAAGCGAACAATGGCAGAACATGAAATAGCGTCAAGTACATATGGAAAACTACCGGCACGAAATTCAAGAAGTTGGGGACCTGCTCGGCCTCTCTATGAATGCAGCAAATAAAGGAGAACAAGTTAAAGTCCTATGTAAAGCGTTTTTCACATCCTACGATAATGACCACCGCCACTTTTTTGACCAAATACTGAACCAGTTTTCTGACCTGAATCTGGAAAACCTGAATCAGGTTTTAATTATTATCCGAAACAAAAAAGCATATATATATAAAAAATACCCAGTTATGTTGAGGATCAAATCTAAAGTACATCTCCAAGGAGGCTGTGCCGTTTTTGATAACCAAGTGCTGGACATTGCAGAAGTCAGGTTCCAAGATTCCACGTTCACGCTCGATTTAAAAAATGGAGATAAATTCGTATGGCTATTCAGGATTAGTTGGAGTTTTGGCCTCTATTTTGATTTCTCTGGGCGCTTGGAAACCGACAAATTGTGGATAGATCTTGGCAGATGCTTCAGAAAAATAAAATTTTATTCCTTGTATTCCTTTCTTTCCATCCAAGATAACTTTGAGCGCCTATTCAACCTCGGCTGGTTTCCCTTCATACAAATCCTTGGAGAGGAATTCGACCAGCTCATACTTGACATCAATAATAATCAAGAAATTAAAATCACCGAAGATCGCATAATCGATTCGTTTACCGACAAAAGAATAGAAAACTTTACAAAGTATTGGTGGGCAAGCGAGGTTTTTAATGAGAAAAAAGAATTAATTACTGCCGGACTTAATGCTTATAACAAGGGCGAATCTGACAGCATTGTTCATTGTATTAAAACTCTTGCTAGTGAAATCGAAGGAATTGTTAGGTTGGATTATCACAACACAATGGGATCAAAAGGAAAGCCACATCCTAAAACCGTAGACTTGAAGCGATATATGCTAGACCGAGCAGGAGAGAACTTCTCGGATTCAGGTAGCCTCGGCTTTCCTGGTTTATTCAACAAGTACATCGGAGATGTTTTTTTCAAAGGATTCAATGTAGGAGAAAATAGTATCGATTTTTCTCGGCACTCTGTAGGACATGGAGTTGCCAGCAAAGAAAAATACACTAAGGCGCGTGCTTTGCAGTTAATCCTTACCTTGGATCAAATCTCTTTTTTCCTGCAGCACCATCCTCCGGAATCCCTGAAAAACTCTCCCTCCCAATTGCCACACTCGCATACCGCGCCGTCTGCGAACACCATCGGCCTCTGGCGGCGATTGGGTTGCATCCTCTATGACCTCCTGGCGCTGGCCGCCATCTGGTGGGCCGCCAGCGTTCCGTTTGCCATGCTGGACCTATCCGTGCCCGGTTCCCCGGAGCGCATGCTGTACCAAGCCTACCTTTCAGTCGTCGGGCTGGCTTATTTCGTCCTGTGCTGGCGTTCCCGCGGCGCCACCGTCGGCATGCGTGCCTGGCGGGTCCGCATCGAGACCGTGGATGGCCAGAGGATCGGCTGGGGGGCTGCCATGATTCGGGGCTTGGGCGCCATCTTGTCCTGGGCCTGCCTTGGACTGGGTTTCCTGTGGAGCCTGTTCGGCGCGGCGCGGCTCTGCTGGCACGACCAGTGGAGCGCCACCCGGCTGGTATCAGCGGAATAGGGCAGAGCGGGAGACCCGGGCCCTATGCCTGGCTGGGAAGATTGCCCGAGTCCTGACGCGTATTTGCTTGCTGCGCCAGCAACACCGCGCACCCGAGCAGGAAAAGCAGGGCCAGCGGCAGAAAGGCCGCCAGCCAGGGCGGCAAGTCCATCAGCATTCCCAGATGTCCGCCGACCCGGTTGAACAGGTAGATGCCGATACCGCTGATCACGCCGATGAAAATGCGTTGCCCGAGCCCCCCGCCGCGGGATTGGGTGAAAGTGAACGAAACCGTCAGCAACAAGACCACCACGCAAGCCAGAGGCGTGGCGAAGCGCTGCCACCAAGCGAACCGGTAGGGGCGCAGGTCCAGTTCTTCGCCCTCGAAGTAGTCCAAGTAGCGGTTCAGGCGCATGATCGGCATTTCGTCGGCAGGCATCAGCATCGTATCCAACACGTCGACATCCGGCAGGGCCACGTCGGTTCTTAGCGCATGCTCCTCACGAGTCACACTTCCGTCCGGATGGATGACGCTTTCCCGAACTTCGTACAGGATCCAGTGTCCGCCCACTAGATGCGCGCTCTTCGCATGCAGGCTATGCTCCAGGGCGCCATCGGCGTCCAGGCGATACGCCAGCACCTGAGACAGGCGGTCGCGCCGGTCTCCCCGCAGCACGTGGAGATAGTGGTCGCCTTTGCGAACCCACAATCCCTGCGCCTCTCCGACCGAGGTTCCTTTCTGCGGCTGCTGCCGGATGTCCCAAGCCAATGCCCCGCCCACCGGGGCAATCTTCTCTCCAATGAAAATGGTCACCAGTGCCAAGAGCAGGCCCACCGACAGTAGCCTCCTGGACAGCCACCACACGCCCATTCCCGATGCGCGCAGTGCCGTCATCTCGTTGTCCGCAACCAATTGCCCCAAGCTCAGCAGGCTGCCGATGAACACCGAAACCGGCAGCACTTCGTAGATGCGCTGCGGCATGGTCAACACGATCACCCATAAGGCGTCCGCAAACGTATAGCCTCCCGGGCGCACTCGGCGCACCTCGTCGATCAGATCCACCAGGGTCAAGATCGTCACCACGGCCAGCGCCACCAGCCCAATCCCGACCAGCACGCGCCAAATCAGGTGGCGGGTCAGGATATTCACGTCCGACCCCGTCGGGCTTGTCGGTACAACAGGAAGATCCCTGCAGCCATCAGCACATGCACCCACCAGACACCCGCCCAGTCGGGCCAATTCCCGCCCCGTACCTGGCTGGTCGCCAGCAACTGGAACTGCGCATAGACCAAGTAGATGGCGATCGCGTAGACGGCGCGGGCGTACTTCCCTTCCCGGACCGAACTGCGCGAAAGCGGGATGGCGAGCGCCAGCATCAGGAGCAGCGAGACTGGCAGAGACCATCGCCATTGCAGTTCCGCGTGGGCGGCCGCAGAACCGTCCTCCCACAACTGCTCCGGCGTCATGTATTTGGTATGTGTCCAGACGTTGGGCGACGGCGCCATGCTGACCCGCAGCAGATGCCGGTCGAATTTCATGGTCTGGAAGTCCGCATCGCCCGGCCAGCCGCTATGCCAGCGACCGTCCTCGAAATCCAGCACGTAGACGCCGTTTTCCTGGTCCCGGGCCCGGGTGGCCCGGGCTGCGGTTTCAATATGAACTCGCTGTGATTCCGCGTCGTAGCTGGCGAAAAACACATCTTCCGCAACCTGCCCTTTCGTCTGGCTCGCATACAGTGCCCAACGTCCGTTCCGGGTCTGCATGAACCGGCCTTCCTGCATCAGGTCCAGCCCCGCCTCCAGGCGGGCCTGATGGTGGGCCAGTTCCGCTTCGAGCGACAGCCTGGGCGTGATGTGCAGGCTCATTACCCCCAGCATGACGGCCAGGGGAATGCCAACCAGCGCCATGGGCAGCAACAGGCGGGTATCGGAGTAACCGCAGGAATGCAGCGCCGTCACCTCGGTGTCCTGGTGCAGGCGGCCGAGCGCCAGCACCGACGACAGGAGCATCAGGAACGGCAGCATGTGGACGAAATAGGCAAGAAGCTTGTTGAACAGGAGTTCGTAGACGATGCCCGTGGAGAACTTGCCTTCGGTCAGGTAACCAAGCTGCTGCATGAAGAGTTTGCTGGCGATCAGCAGCAGCAGGACCACGGTGACGGCAAATGCGGCACGCAAAAGCTCGTACACCAGGTAGCGATCCAGGATCGAAAGGCGCAGCCCGGGCATGCCCGTCGAATGGGCGTCAAGATCGTACTGGCTCGACGCCGGCGTGCTGTGTGCCTTCCCGCCAGTCCCCAGCCGCAGCCTGGCCACACCGCGAGACACGCTGCGGCTCCACCGGAGGTCGAGATCGGCGAGGTGGCGATCCAGCGACGACAGATAGCGGTCCAGGCTGGACAGACCTCGGGTCAGGCGGTTCTTCAAAAGGGAATTACACGCCCGACTTGACAAATACCGGCACCCGCAGAACGGATGATATTGCAGCAGGCGACGCGCATTTGCGAGAACCTGCGCGAACCGGAAGGTCTGCAGATCCAGGCCAAGATTTAATCGGAACAGGCGGGGACATTCCGAAACTGGTCGGACAGGCTCGTTTTCGTCATGGCAGGCCGGGGGGAGGGGGAGGGGGAGCATGCCCCCCCAGTGTCATGAGCCACTTGAAGTAGCCCTCATGGTGAAGCCACCGCCCGATGCCAAACCAGATCAGCAGCACCGAAACGGCGATAAAGGTGGAAATCGGCCAGACAATCAGGTAAACGAAAATGTTCGACAAGTTGAACAACTCTTTTGCCTTGCTCATACTTCAAACCTCTTTCAGAAGCGGATTCCCAATATTCTACTGCCAGTTTCCAGCCGGAAGAAATTTGAGGCGCTTCAAAGAGGCGGGAAGGCGCAGTTTGATAGAATTTGGCGTCTTCACCCGTGACCTTTAAGTTCTCTCCATGAAGTATTCCGTTGTCGCCGCCTCACCCGCGGAAATCGTTTGCGACTGCCTGGTGGTCGGTGTCTATGAAAACGGCCAGATGACCCCCGGTGCCCGTGCCGTGGATCAGGCCACGGGCGGGGCGGTCAGTGACCTCCTCTCCCAGCAGGATGCCGCAGGCAAGGCCGAAACCCTCAACGCATTGTATCGCCCCGCCGGGCTGAAGGCTTCGCGCCTGCTGGTGGCCGGTTTCGGCGAATCCGGCAAGGTCGGGGAAAACGATTTCCTGAAGACGATGCGCCAAATCGCCCGGACCCTGCACAAGGACTCCACGGTCGCGGCGACGCTCGCCAGCGGCGAAGTCAGGGTCGCCGGCAGGAATGCCCAATGGAATGCGCGCCAGACCGCGCTGATCCTGGAGAACGCGGCCTACGTCTTCCAAGAGACCAAGCCCTCCGCCAAGCCTCCGGCCACGCCTTTGGAATCCGTCACGGTTACTGCCTCCGCGGCCACCCGGGCCGGGGTCCGCAAGGCGGTGGACCAAGGCGTGGCGATTGCGTCCGGAATGATCTGGACCCGGCAACTCGGCGACCTGCCGCCCAATCTCTGCACGCCAAGATACCTGGCCCGCCAGGCTCGCTCGCTGATCCGCGAGGATTCACGATTCACGGTCAAGTCGTTCGGCCGCCGAGAATTGGAAAAACGCAATATGGGCGCATTCCTCGCCGTGGCGCAGGGCAGCCCGGAAGAACCGCAGTTGATCGTCGTCGAATACCGCGGCCGAGCCCGTACCAAGGCTCCGGTCGCGCTGGTCGGGAAGGGCGTGACGTTCGATACGGGCGGGATTTCCATCAAGCCCAGCTCCGCGATGGACGAAATGAAGTTCGACATGTGCGGCGCCGGCAGCGTGCTCGGCACGCTCAAGGCGGCGGCGGCACTGAATCTGCCGCAGCACCTGGTCGGCATCATCCCGGCGACCGAGAACATGCCGGGCGGACGGGCCACCCGACCCGGCGACGTGGTCACGACCGCCTCCGGCCAGACCGTGGAAATCCTGAACACCGACGCCGAAGGCCGCCTGATCCTGTGCGACGCTCTCGATTACGCCCTCAGCTTCAAGCCCCGCCTGATCATCGACATCGCCACCCTGACCGGTGCCTGCCTGCACGCGCTGGGCAAGCATGCTTCGGGACTGTTCACGTACCAGAATTCGGTGGAGCGCGCACTGGTCGCCGCCGGGCGCGAGAGTTGGGATCGGGTCTGGCCGCTTCCGCTATGGGACGACTACCAGCCTGAACTGGACAGCAATTTCGCCGATATCGCGAACATCGGGGAACGCTACGCGGGCGCCACCACCGCCGCCTGCTTCCTGTCGCGCTTCGTCGGCGACACGCCGTGGGCGCATCTCGACATCGCCGGAACCGCCTGGAATACCGGCAAGAGCAAGGGGGCGACCGGGCGGCCGGTGCCGTTGCTGACGCATTTCCTGATGAAGGACGCCCAGAAGTCCTGAACCGATGGAGAACGTCCACTTCTACGTCATCAAGCGGGGCCACCGCGAGCGGATCGTCTGCCAGATCGCGGAGAAGGCCGTGGCCCAGGGCCATCGCGTGCACGTGCGGGTCCCGGACATGCAGGCCGCTGAATCGCTGAATACCCAGATGTGGACCTTCCGCGACCAGAGTTTCCTGGCGCACAGCCTCGGAGAAAGCCCGAGCCCGCACGTCCGGGTCACCATCCATGACGCATGGCTGCCGCAGGAGCGGGACGTCCTGATCAACCTGGCCGACGACATGCCGGAAGAATATGAATCGTTCAACCGGGTCGCCGAAGTCGTGGGGCCGGACGACATCACCAAGAACCATGGCCGCGCGCGCTTCCGCCAGTACCGGGAACTCGGCTTTGAACCGGAACTTCACGAGATCGCCAAATAAAGCGACCGCGTCCCCCCGCTCCCCTCCGGGCGGCCCGACAGATGAATAAGAGTTACGACCCCGAACGGATCGAAGCTTTCTGGCGGCAACGTTGGGAAGAGGGCGGCGTATTTGCGCCGAACGCCGAGGGCGAGCCCTTCTGCATCATGATCCCGCCTCCGAACGTGACCGGGACCCTGCACATGGGCCACGCGTTCCAGGACACCCTGATGGACATCCTGACCCGTTGGCGGCGCATGCAGGGTCGCGCCGCCCTGTGGCAGCCGGGAACCGACCACGCCGGCATCGCCACCCAGATGGTGGTCGAACGCAAACTGGAACGCGAAGGCCGGACGCGCCGGGAACTGGGCCGGGACGCCTTCATCGAGGAAGTCTGGACCTGGAAGCGCGAATCCGGCGGACACATCACCCGGCAGCTTCGCCGCATGGGCGCTTCGGTCGATTGGTCCCGCGAACGGTTCACCATGGACGAGGGCCTGTCCGAGGCGGTTCGCGAAGTGTTCGTGCAACTGCACGAACAGGATCTGGTCTACCGCGGCAAGCGCCTGGTCAACTGGGACCCGGTGCTGCGCACCGCCCTGTCGGACCTCGAGGTGGTGGCTTCCGAGGAACAGGGGCACCTATGGCACCTGCGCTACCCCATCGTCGATTCCGACGAAGTGCTGGTGGTCGCCACCACCCGTCCGGAAACCATGCTGGGCGACACCGCGGTCGCGGTGCATCCCGACGACCCCCGCTACCGGGAATGGATTGGAAAATCCGTCCGGCTGCCGCTGGCCGGACGCGACATCCCGATCGTGGCGGACGATTACGTCGATCCGGAGTTCGGTTCCGGCTGCGTGAAGATCACGCCGGCGCACGACTTCAACGACTACCAGGTCGGACTGCGCCACGATCTTCCGCTGGTCAACATCTTCACCGACACCGCGCACCTCGGCGAGGCCGCGCCCGAAGCCTACCGGGGCCTGAGCCGGGAGCAGGCGCGCGAGCAGGTCCTGGAAGACCTGGAAGCACAGGGCCTGCTGGAGCGGACGGAAGAACACGCCCTGACCATCCCCCGCGGCGACCGCAGTGGCGCCGTGGTCGAGCCCTATCTGACCGACCAATGGTACGTCCGCGCCGGGCCGCTGGCCGAGAAGGCCGTGGCGGCGGTACGGGGCGGCCGCATCCGCTTCGTGCCGGAGAACTGGAGCCGGACCTACTACGACTGGATGGAGAACATCGAAGACTGGTGCATCAGCCGCCAACTGTGGTGGGGGCACCGCATCCCCGCCTGGTACGGCGCCGACGGCACGCCGCACGTGGGCCGGAGCGAGCAGGAGGTGCGGGAAAAATACGGGATTCCGGCCGATGCGCCGTTGCGCCAGGACGAGGACGTGCTGGACACCTGGTTCTCTTCCGCGCTTTGGCCGTTTTCCACGCTCGGCTGGCCCCGGAAGGACGCGGCGCTGGAGCGCTTCTACCCCACCGACGTGCTGGTCACGGGTTTCGACATCATCTTCTTCTGGGTTGCACGCATGATCATGATGGGGCTGCACTTCATGGGGGACGTTCCGTTCCGCGACGTCTACGTGCACGGCCTGGTGCGCGACGCCCACGGTCAGAAGATGTCGAAATCCAAGGGCAACACCATCGACCCGATCGACGTCATCGACGGCATCGACCTGGAAGCGCTGGTCGAGAAGCGCGTCGACGACCTGATGGACCCGAAGCAGGCCGGCTCGATCAAGCGGGTGACCCGCCAGGAATTCCCGGACGGCTTCCAGGCGTGCGGGACCGACGCGTTGCGCTTCTGCTTCGCCACCCAGGCAACCTTCGGGCGCGACGTGCGCTTCGAGCTGCCGCGCGTGCTGGGCTACCGGAATTTCTGCAACAAACTCTGGAACGCGGTGCGCTTCGCGCTGATCCATGCCGAACGACTGGACGGGTCGGCACCCTCAGCCGAAGCGAGCCTGGTTGATCGCTGGATCACGGCTCGGGCGCAAACGGTGACCCGGGAGGTGACCGAACACCTCGATGCCTATCGTTTCGACTTGGCCGCAAAAACCCTGTACGACTTTGTCTGGCACGACTTCTGCGACTGGTACCTGGAATTCACCAAGACGACCCTGAATGAAGAGGCCCCGGGAGGTGCCGTGCAGGCCACCCTGCACACTTTGTACGCGGTGTTGGATCGAATTCTGCGCCTGCTGCATCCGTTCATGCCATTCATTACCGAGGAGTTGCATCAGCAATTGCCACAGCGTCAGAATGCGGCGGATGCGTTCCTGATGACCCGCCCCTGGCCCGAGGCGGAGGATGCCGGGGAAGACTCCGAGACCTTCGGAACAATGCGCTGGCTGCAGGAGTTCATCGGCGGGATTCGCCGGACCCGGGCCGAGATGGATATTGCTCCGGGCCGCCCGGTTCCGGTGCTTTTGGAGAACTGGACGCCACAGGATCAGCAGCGTTTCGAGGCTACCGAAGCCTGGCTCCAGAATCTCGCGCGTCCGGAATCGGTGCATTGGATGGGACCGGATGAAACCGCCCCGGAAGCCGCCACGGTGCTGGTTGGGAATATGCGTGTGCTGGTCCCGCTCGCCGACCTCATCGACCGCGAAGCCGAACTGGCCAGACTGGACCGGGAGTTGAGGAAACTGGACGGCGCGCTCGGCGCGGTCCGCGGCAAGCTGGAAAACGAAAAGTTCGTGTCGCGGGCTCCCGAAGAAGTCGTGCAGAAAGAACGCGAACGATTGGCGGAACTGGAAGCTGCGCAGGCACAACTCGCGGAACAGCGCGAGCGGATTGCGCAGGCATAAACCGTTTCCAGCCAGAATGTCGGCCCGGAGGCCCGGCCGGCCGTGCAATAGCCGCGCATGGCGGTAAAATCAGTCGGGAAAACGGATGGGAGCGGACCGCATGAGCCAGGTGAACAAGGAATTTCTCCAGCAGATGGCCCAGGCCATCGTGGACGAGGTGGACCCGGAGCAGATCATCCTGTTCGGATCGCATGCGCGCGGCGACGCGAGGGAGGATTCGGACGTGGACCTGATCGTCATCGAGACCGAGCCGTTCGGCAAGGGCCGGTGTAAGCGTTCCGAGACCATCCGGGTGCGCAAGGCGGTAGAAGACTTCGACGTCCCCAAGGACATCCTGGTGTTCAGCCTTGAGGATGTCGAATACTGGCGCGACTCCCTGAACAATGTTCTTGCCCGTGCCCTGCGGGAAGGCAAGGTGCTCTATGAGCGACCTTAAGCAGGCCCGCCATCTCCTGCAGGTGGCGGAAGAGGACATGGCCATACTCCGCGCCCGGGAAGACCCTTCCATCTTCGTCGACAGGATGTTCGGCTCGGTCGTGCAGCAGGTGGCCGAGAAATGCCTGAAGGCCTGGATTTGCCTTTCCGGCCAGACTTATCCGTTCACCCACGACCTGGGGGCACTGTTGAAGAAACTGGCGGCACGGGGCGAAGAAGTGGAGCAGTTTTCGGGTCTTGTGGACTATACCGATTACGCGGGCGAACTCCGTTATCAACCGGTCGACCCCGATGTGGAGCCTCTCGACCGGGAGCCGGCCCTCGCCCTCGCGGGGGCGTTGCTGGAAACCGTCCAGTCGCTGGCGAGGAAAGCTGAAGCCTAGTCCAGACTCCGGCGGCGGGGACTCCCGCAGTTGAAATTCCCCATGGGCTAAGGTTAGAGTCCTTGTGTCAGTTCTCAGACCAGCGTCAGCCCGAGGACGGCTTCCAGTTTCTCTCCGGTCTCCGACTTGCCGGTGCGGCTGTCGCCGACCAGCGCCACCGTCACGTCGACTTCCTTGGCGTCGCCGCCCAGCCGCTCGCGCTTCTTCACCGCGATCTGCTTGACCATCTGAATCAGTTCGAGCGCCAGGCGCTCCGGCGCGACCTGCTCGATCTCCTCCCGGTTGGCGAAGCCGCAACGCGTGACGTCATCGTCTTCGACGCCCTCGTACACCCCCGCCATCAGCTGGCTGTAGGCCACGCCAAGATACATTTCCTTGCGCTCCACCAACGCCTCGACGTCCTTCATGAAGGAAGCCTCGGTCTCGCTGAACTGCTCGTACAGGTCGGGGTGCAGCACGTCGCCGTCGTTGCTCATCAGGGCCGGGAACGGGTTGGCCCAGTAGCTGGATTCCTTCTTGCCCCGATGCGTCTGGGTACTGCCCGCGGCGACCCGTTCGCCCTTGCGGAAATGTTCGATTGCATCGGAAATCGGAATGTCCGTATCAATGCAGGACTCGCCTTCTTCCTTGATGTCGAAGTTGTTCAGGTACAGCAGCACGTCCAGGTTGCTGCCCAGCGCCACCTCGGATTCCTCGGCCACCGGCACGACCTGCCGCGCGTTCGAGCCCATGTGGTTGTTGTAGCCGACCTCCCGGCCCTCCATGGCCAGCTTCGCCTGCTCGCTGAAGCCGTCCAGGCAAGCAAAGGCGCCGATTTCGGTGCCGTAAAAGATCGGGCGGCGGAACGCCGCGCCGTTGGCGCGCTCCAGCACGACCCGGCCCATGTCGTCCGCCTTGATCAACATTTCCGAAATGTACGGCTCGCCGCCCTCGAAACCCACGAGATAGCGGGTGCAGCCGCAATGCAGCGGAACATCGCCGCAACGGATGGAGAGCACGTTGTGCAGGGTCAGGATGGGTTTCTTGCAATAACCGAAGTACTTGTATTCGTCGTGCTGCGGAACCATGCCGATCAGCAGCTGGTTGTCCTCGTCCCAGTAGTAGCCGAGATCCTCGCCGAATACCCCGTTCGGGTCCCCAAAGAAGTACAGCCCGTCAGGGCGCATCGCCGGGAAAGTCTGCTCGACATCGGCGAACGGGAACAGGTTCAGCAGGCCCGGCTCCATCTCGATGCAGCCGCGCGACTTGTGGATATACGCGATGATCAGCCAGCGTCCGACCCGCAACGGGACCGACACCCACTCTTCCGGGTTGAAATGCTCGAGGTGCAGCGGATTGTGATCCAACTGGAAGAACGGGTAAGCGCGCCGGTTGGCCGGCGTGCGGTAATCCACCCCCGTGCGGATGTCCGCCGCCATGGTCAGGGGCACATGGCACAGGATGCTGTAACCAGCGGGAATGTTGCAGTAGTGCCCGGAGATCTCGCCGGCCGTCACGTTCGGCGAGGCGTCCATGCCCGGCGTACGACGGACCCCGTAGCCCAACCCGACTTGCGACAGCAGCCGACGGCGCGTCTCCAGAATCAGGTCGTTCAGCTGGGCGGCCTTTTCCGTAACCTTGTCCTTGATCGTGCTCTGGCTTTCCGTACCGGAACTGACCACCTCGTTCTGCAGGCGCACCAGGCGCGAATAACTCGCGTTGCGGAAGTGGTGGAAGCCACCGTCCAGGAACTTGACGACCGAGCGCGCGTGTTCCAGCTCGTCGGGAGAAAAATGGTTGGCGTCCAGAATCTTCGTGATATCCCGCAACGTGATCTTGCGGATCATCTCCGCCTTGTGCTGGGCTTCACCGCGATTCTTTTCGCGGCTCATCAGGTCCGTGACGAACTCTTCCTTGTATATCTTCAGGTAGCGGGCAAACGCGAGACTCCGGAGCAGTTGCTCCGGAGTATTGCACCCGTCTCTAATTTCGAGGACACCCTCCATACGATCAACCCCTATTATGTTTGTTATTGGGGAAACTGGAAACTTATTCTACCGCATTCCTCGCGTTTCCTAGGTCAATGTTTTATAAGGGTTTTTAATGCCGGGAAACAGTCATTTTGCCGTATAATGGCAGTCTGTCGCCGTCGAACAATTTGCCGAAAATGTCGCATTTGAGTCTCTTTCGTCTTTGTTTTTTAACGCTCGGCATGACCCTCCTGGCTGCCGCGCATGCCGACTTCTACGTCGGCGCAGACATCGGCCTAGCCGACTCCCGCGCGCTGGACTCCACGGTCTCCGGGCAGAGCAATCCGACGCGCTGCGATGTCCTGATGTACCGCGACGCGACCCGTCCGTCCGGGGCAATCGGCAACGATCCTGCCTGCAGCAATGTCAGCCGCGGAGATAAATGGAACTCGCGGTTCGACGCGGGCAGCGGCCTGGCCGCCGGCCTTCACGCCGGTTATATTCGCGACCAGTTCCGCTTCGAACTGGAGTTCATGCATGTCAAGCCCGGTTCGGCCAGCCACCCCATCATTACCGCCTCAACGCACCCGGGCCTAGCCAGCAAGGATCGCGAATGGAGCGAGACTGCGCCGCCTTATGAATGGATTTCGGACTTTCGCATCCGACAGTATTTCGCCAACGTGCTCTACGACTTTGCCACGGAATCCCGGTGGACCCCCTACGTGGGCATCGGTGCCGGATGGGCACGGGTGCGGATGCAGTACCAACGCCGGCTCCTGCGCAAGACCGTGGACGAGGGTTACCTGAACGTGGCCCCGGATGTCCCGGCGACCCAACGCGAATACGGTTGGGATGACGACTCGTGGCTCGAATGGCGGACCAGTGCAGCGGGCACGTTAAGTTCCATGGACATCGAACTGTCCGACACGCTGTTCGGGTTCCAGTTGCTGGCCGGAATCGACTACGCCCTGACCGACCGGACCTCCGTCGGCATCAAGGCACGCTGGGCGCAATTCGACGAGTTCCGGGACGAGATGCCCTACGACCAAATCCGCAGTCACGCACCGGTGTACGTGGATGGAGTCACGCCCTTCGTGGACCAGGTCGAGATGGACAATATCGAGTACTGGGCGATCACGGTCGGGTTCAAACGCCGGTTCTGAAAGCTATCCGCCCGGAGCCCGCGCGAGTTCGGCGCGTTCCTTGCGCAAGTTCGCCAATTCTTTTTGTTCCACATCACTCAGGGCTCCTTGTTCAACTTGCCGGATATGTAGCTGGCTGATCTGCTGCTTGACCAGTTTCTCTCTGAATCGGCGCATTCCTTCCATAAAGGCTTCTCGAACACCCTCCTCCTCTTGAACCCCAGACAACTCTATGGGTCTCCAACTCATCAAACTGCTTAAATGTTTTTCTGCATCTTGGCCGTGAAATGACTCGATGATTCCAGGGGGAGTGATCTCGGGATTCTTTTTCGCTAGTTCCACAACCGCAGCGAACAGGCGGAACCCAGGCTCCGGAATGGCCTTCAGGTCTTCCGGCGACGAAACCAGGCGAGCCAGCCCGGGATACTCCAGCAGCAGCCGAATCATTTTCCGGATCGTGGTCGGCCGCCCCGACGGAGTTGGCTTGGAACGCTGGGCTTCCGTCCGGCCTGAACCCGCCGGTTCCAGACGCAACTGATCTTCCCTCAATCCAGTCATATCGCATAGCTTTCGAGTCATCAGGTCGCGGAAAACCGGGGCGCCGACTTTCTCGAGCAACGGCCTCGTCTTCGCGACCAACGCCGATTTTCCGGATGCCGAATCTAGGTTCAAACCCTGCTCCAAGTGTGCGAAGAAATAGTCCTCCAGCGGCTCGGCCCCCCGGATGAATTCTTTCCAACCGGGCGTGCCATGGGCGCGAATGTAACTGTCCGGGTCCTCGCCTTCCGGAAAATGAGCAAAGCGAACCTCGTCGCCTTCACGCAGAACCGGCAACAGGTTCTCAAGGGCGCGCCACCCCGCCGCCCGACCCGCCGGGTCCCCGTCGAAGCAGAACACGAACGTCCGGCAGAAACGCCCCATCTGCCGGATGTGATCCTCGGTCGTGGCCGTGCCTAAAGTCGCGAGGACGTTCCTGACCCCGGCCTGCGCCAAGCTGACCACGTCCATGTACCCCTCCGTCAGGATCAGGTATTGGGTCTTCCCGCGGCGTTGCTGCAACTCGTGCACGCCGTACAGGACGCGGCCCTTGTGAAACAGCGGAGTCTCCGGCGAGTTCATGTACTTGGGCTTATCCTCGGGATCGATGACCCGCCCGCCGAATCCGAGCACCCGACCGCGCGAATCCCGGATCGGGAACATCAGGCGGTTTCGGAACTTGTCATAGACCCGGTTTTCCTTTTCCGACAACAGGCCCACCTTCAGCAGCAATTCCTTGGAGAACCGTGCCGACAATTTCGACTCGAGGTTCTCGAAACCCGGCGGCGCATAGCCGATCCGGTATTCCTCGCGAATCTTGTCCGAAAGACCGCGCTGCTGCGCATATGCCTGCGCCGGCTTGGAGCGGGTCAGCTCTTTCTGATAGAACCCGCATGCCGCTTCCATGCATTCGTACAACGGATCGAGTTCCTGACGCGGCGCGGCACTTCCACCGACATGCGGAACCTCCAACCCCGCCTGCTTGGCCAGTTCCTCGACCGCGTCGGGAAACGAATACCGGTTATAGTCCATCAGGAATGTTATCGCGGTGCCGTGCGCACCACAGCCGAAGCAATAGTAGAAACCCTTGCGCGGGCTGACCGTAAACGAGGGTGTTTTTTCGTTGTGGAACGGACAGCAGGCCTTGAACTCCGCCCCGGCTTTCTTGAGCGGGACGTAGCGACCGATCAGGTCGGCCAGATCGACCCGCGCCAGCAGTTGCTGGATGAATTCGGGGGGGATGCGCCCGGCCATAACGGAACGATAACGGGGCCGGACCTGAACTTACGCCGCCTCTCGAAACCCGTCTAGAAGAGTTTCGATTCGTGCCTCCTTCGGGGCCACCAGCCAGAACCGCGGCAACCAGTCCTCCAGTTGCTCCAGGATCTGCTGTGCCCGTGTGCTTCCCGTTTCACCGCTGTATTCCATCAACACTCCGCGCAGGTACTGGACATAGTCTTCGCAACCCTCTGATGTCAGGGGGTGCCACTCGATCATTTCTTCATTGCAACGCTCGGGGAAGTCCTGCTGCTCGTCCAGCACCAGTGCGAATCCACCGGCCATGCCTGCCCCGAAATTGACCCCGGTCGAGCCCAGAATGATGACGGCGCCGCCGGTCATGTATTCGCAACCGTGGTCGCCGACACCCTCGATCACGGCCATGGCACCGGAATTGCGGATCGCGAAGCGCTCGCCGGCGGTACCGGCGGCGAACAGCTTGCCCCCGGTTGCGCCGTACAGGCAGGTATTGCCCATGATCGGGGTCTTGTGCGTCGGCAACGACAGGTCCGGCCCCGGATGCAGGACCAACTTGCCGCCCGCCATGCCCTTGCCGACGTAATCGTTTGCGTCACCCTGCAAGTGAAGGTGCAAGCCATCCGCATTCCAGACCCCGAAGCTCTGCCCGGCCGTACCGGCCAGGCGAATGACGAGCGGCGCCGAACGCATGCCGTGATCGCCGTGGCGACGCGCAATCTCCCCGGAGACCCGCGCACCGATTGAGCGGTTGGTGTTGTTGATCTCGTAGTGAAACTCGCCGCCCGTCATGTTCTCGATCGCCTCGCGGGTGTCTCGAACCATCCGCTCTGCCAGTTCTCCCTTGTCGAAAGAAGGGTTGCTCTCGGTCTGGCAGTAACGCGGCACATCGGCCGGGATGCCGCCGTCGGACAACAGCGGCTCAAGGTTCAAGCCATGTTGTCGGTCCGTGATCCCGGGACTGATCTCAAGCAGGTCCGTACGACCGATCAGGTCGACCAGGCGCCGCACACCCATCGCCGCCATCCATTCCCGGGTTTCCTCGGCGACCAGCGTGAAGTAGTTGACCACCATGTCCGCTTCGCCGATGAAATGGTCGCGCCGCAGGATCTTGTTCTGGGTGGCCACCCCGGTCGCGCAATTGTTGAGGTGGCAAATCCGCAGGTACTTGCATCCCATGGCGATCATCGGCGCGGTGCCGAAGCCGAAGCTCTCCGCGCCCAGGATGGCCGCCTTGACTACGTCGAGGCCCGTCTTCATGCCGCCGTCGGCCTGCAGGCGGATCTTGTCGCGCAGGTTGTTGCCGCGCAACGCCACCTGCGCCTCGCTGATTCCCATCTCCCACGGGCCGCCTGCATACTTGATGCTGGTCAGCGGGCTGGCGCCGGTCCCGCCGTCGTAGCCGGAGATCGTGATCAGGTCCGCATACGCCTTGGCCACCCCCGCGGCAATCGTGCCCACGCCGGCAGACGCCACCAGCTTCACCGACACCAGGGCCTGCGGGTTGACCTGCTTGAGGTCGAAGATCAACTGGGCCAGGTCCTCGATCGAGTAGATGTCGTGGTGCGGCGGCGGGGAGATCAGGGTCACGCCCGGATTGCAGTAGCGCAGCCGGGCAATCAGTTCGTTCACCTTGCGTCCGGGCAGTTGCCCGCCCTCGCCCGGCTTGGCGCCCTGGGCGATCTTGATCTGCAGCACTTCCGCGTTGACCAGGTACTCCGGCGTAACGCCGAACCGCCCCGAAGCCACCTGCTTGATCTTGGAGGTCCGGTCGGTGCCATAGCGCGCCGGGTCTTCGCCCCCTTCCCCCGAGTTGGACCGGGCGCCCAGGCGGTTCATGGCTTCCGCCAAGGTTTCGTGCGCATCCGGCGACAGCGCGCCCAGCGACATGCCGGCCGAGTCGAAGCGCGGGGTGATCGCCTCCACCGGTTCCACTTCCTCGATCGGGATGGATTCGACATCTTCACGCAACCGCAACAGGTCGCGCAACACCATGGGCTCCCGGCTATTCACCAGGTCCCGGAATGCCCGGTAATCCTCCATCGAGCCGCTGCGTGCGGACGCCTGGAGAGCTTGAACAATGTCCGGGTTGAATGCGTGGTATTCCTCGTCATGGACGTACTTGAGCAACCCGCCCTGCCGCAGGTCCTGGCGGCTCCAGGCATGAGCCGCGAGCAGCCGTTGGTCGGCGGCCAGTTCCTCGAAGCCGGTGCCCTCGATGCGGCTGACCGATCCCACGAAGCACAGGTCCACCACCTCGTCGCCCAGGCCGACGACTTCGAACAGCTGAGCGCCGCGATAGCTGGTGATCGCCGAAATGCCCATCTTGGAGCAGATCTTGAGCAGGCCCTTGTCGATGCCACGGCAGTAGTTGCGCTCGACCACCGAGAATGTCTCCTTGTCGATCTCGCCCTGGCGCACCATGTCGGACAGCGACTGAAGCGCGAGGTACGGATGGACCGCGGTGGCGCCGTAGCCGATCAGAACCGCAAAGTGGTGGGGGTCGCGCGCGGTGCCCGTGTCGACAATGATGTTGGCCTGGCAGCGCAACCCTTCATGGATCAATGCATGGTGCACGGCGCCCGTCGCCAGGAGCGCATGCACCGGAACCTTGCCCGGGGTGATGTCGCGGTCGGACAGGATGATCAGAACATTGCCGTCCTTGACGCCCTGCACGGCCTGCGCGGCAATCCCGCGGACGACTTCCTCGAGATCCCGGTGTTCGTCGTAGTTGAGGTCGATGTAGAGCGGCTGGTAATCGGGATCGTCGATCGCCTTCAAGTGTTCGTACTTCTTGTGCGGCAGCACGGGCGATTCCGACACCAACCGCACGGCGTGGCTCAGGGTTTCATCGAACAGGTTGAGTTCGGGACCGAAGCAGGTTTCCAGCGACATCACGACTTTCTCGCGCAGCGAGTCGATGGCGGGGTTGGTGACTTGCGCGAATTGCTGCCGGAAATAGTCGTAAAGGGACCGGACCCGGCCGGACATCACCGGCAGGGGCGTGTCGTCGCCCATCGAACCGACCGCTTCCTGCCCGACATCGGCCAGTACCCGGAGCACCTGCTCACGTTCCTCGTAGCTGACGTCGAAAATCTTCTCGTGGCATCGCAGGTCCTCGCGGGAAAAGGCCTCCCATTCCGGCACCCGATGGTTGACCAGGGAGCGAGTATGCCGGGATCCCTCATGCAGCCACTGCCAGTAAGGGTTCCGGGTGCTGTTGATGCGGTCGATCTTTTGTGATGTCAGGAGTTCGCCCGTCTGGGTGTCGGCCGCCAGCATCTCGCCCGGACGCAACCGCCCCTTCTCCACCACGTCGGCATCCGCGAATTCGTGCACCCCGATTTCGGAAGCCAGCATGATGCGCCGGTCCCGGGTGATGACGTAGCGGGCCGGACGCAGGCCATTTCGGTCCAGGATGCAGGCGGCGTAACGGCCGTCGGTCAGAACGATCCCGGCCGGTCCGTCCCACGGCTCCATGTGCATGGAACTGTACTCGTAGAACGCCCGCAGGTCCGAGTCCATCTCCTTCGCGTTCTGCCAGGCCGGCGGAATCAGCAGGCGCATCGCCCGGAAGATGTCGATGCCCCCGGCATGAAGGATCTCCAGCATGTTGTCCAGCGCGCAGGAATCCGAACCTTCCGCTGAGACCAGCGGCCTCAACTGCTCGAGCCCGGGCAGGTTGGCGCTGCTGAAGGTGTGCGCCCGGGCCTCGGCCCAGTTGCGGTTGCCCCGGATGGTGTTGATCTCGCCGTTGTGCGCCAGGTAGCGGAACGGCTGCGCCAGCGCCCACTGCGGCAGCGTGTTGGTGGAGAACCGCTGGTGGAAGACGCAAATCGAGGATGTCAGTTCCGGGTCGTTGAGGTCGGCGTAGAAGTGCGGCAGCCACTCCGGCATCATCAGGCCCTTGTAACTGACCACGCTGGACGACAGGCTGCATACGTAGAAATCCGGGTCATCCGCCATCGCCCGTTCCGCCTTCCGTCGCGCCAGCAGCAACGGCGCATCGCTGTGCCGGGGGTCGCCGCCAAGCAGGTCAATGAACAGTTGCTCGATGCGCGGCATCGAGACCCGGGCCTGTTCGCCCAGCACCTCCGGGTCAACCGGCACCTGCCGCCAGCCGCGGGGCCGGAACCCCTGCTCGGTCAGGTGTTTTTCAAGGGCATCCCGGCCCGCCTGCGCACGGGCCTCGTCCTGGCTCAGGAACACCATGGCCAGCGCATTGTTTTTGCCAAGTTCAATACCGTCGCGCTCCGCGACCGCCCGGAAGTAGCCAGCCGGGATCTTGAGCAGCAGGCCGCAGCCGTCGCCAGTCTTGCCGTCGGCGGCAATGGCGCCGCGGTGGGTCATCCGTTCCAATGCCCGGATGGCCGTCTGCACCAGGTCATGGCTGGCCTCGTCGTCCATCTGCGCGATCAGGCCAAAGCCGCAGCTGTCCCGCTCGAACTCGGGACGGTACAAACTGTCCTTTGGCACTTGGCTCATCGGCATGATGTCATTCCCATAGGCATAACAAGTGTCTAGCCTGTCAAGTATATTACAGGCGCTGTCGGGTCCCGGCGGGGAGAATTTCGTCCCGCCGATCTGCTCGACCGCGCCAATGCGCGGCATCGTTCCTTAGGGCTGTGATTCCTGCGGGCGCCCGACGAAGCCTTCCAGCAGGCCTTCCATCCGGGCCATGCGTTCCCGCAGGTCGGCAGTGTCCCGGCCGAATTCCTGACGCAGACCGGCCATGTCCTTGCTGACATCCTTGCGCAGATTGCCCATGTCGCGGTGGAGGCTCCAAAGAAAGCCCATCGTGGTGACCCACAGGGCAACGATTGCTATCAATTCCAGGCTAACGTTCATCATTCGCAAGTTTCCTCTTCATGCAGGTCAGTCAGCCTTTATTTATTCCAACCTTGAGTTGATTCAAAAGACCCTCGTCAAGTCCGTTTTCAGAGGGCGTTCGAACTGGGCAAGATGAGTTTAGCACGGTTGGATAAAAATCGAGAAAAGCCTTGGTTTTCAAGGAATTTTCGGCTAGATATCTGGCTCAAATGTCAACTCTGGCACAACCACCTCCCAAGCGTCGCATAGAGGGTCGCGGTACTCCGGTGGCGTCTCTTCTCGGCTCCGCCTGACGACGGCCCGAACAACAGCAGACTGGCACCGTGTTCCGGACGGTGGCATAAAACTTTTCGCAAGGCGTCCTATGACCATGTCCGCCAAATTCAGCAATTCCCAGCGTCCATCGCTCGAAATGCGCGTCTTCAGCGGATCGCCGGATGACAGCGCGGAGATGGTGCGGTGGATTGAATGCGCGGCACCCCGGCGCCCGGCAAAACCCAGATCCACGTCTTTCAGGCCGACCCGGATATGCCGATGTTCAAGTTCCGGGGGACCCGGCGGGAAATCGGGCAGCTCGCGGACCACGACTGATGGATGCTCCAACAGTTCGCTGCACAATCGCCGGGACCCATCTCTTTTTGCAAGGGCCAAGGTCATGCGGGCGCGCGTCATGGCCACATAGTACAGCCGGCGCGGCGCATCCGGATCCTCATCAGGATTGGCGCGATCCCAACCACCATCCAGAACGGCAACATGGTCGAATTCGAGTCCCTTGGCACCATGCCCGGTTAACAGGAGCAACCCGCGCTGCCGCCGCCGGATATCCCGCCCCCATTCCGCCAGCCATTCGATGAAGTGGGGCACCGGAATCTCTCCATCTCCAACCTCCAGCGCGTGTTCCTCGATGGCCTGCCTCAGCAAGTTATGCCAGCGACCGGACGGATGGGCTTCTGCCCATGCCCCCAGCCCGGCACCGTCAATGCAACGGGATTCCCGGTCCCGCAACCATTCGACGAACTCATGGGTTTCGCGCAATCGCCAGAAATCCGGGACTTCCTCGTTACCCATTTGCACCGGAATCCGGTAGGCCTTGCAGAACGCGCGCACCGGAACCAAGTATTCCCACTCCCGGGCGATGACGGCACAACGCGACCAGTCCCAATCCGGTGCCTGCCCGGCGAGGCGTCGAAACTCCTCCATGACGACCCGGGCCTGATGAACAGGATCGCGGTTCACCGGGAGGATCTGCACCCGCCCCCGGGAAACGGGGTCCAATGCTTCCCATGCGCCTCCCGGTGCATCTTTTCTGCGCGCACGGTTGACCTGAATAGGGTTCCCGGCCTTCATCCGTTCCCGCGCCAGACCAATGACCGAATTGGCGGCCTCCACAATGTGGGCGGTCGAGCGATAGTTTTCGGTGAGATAGGCAGGACTGGACCCGTAATCCTCCTCGAACCGACGAATGAACGCCACCGATGCACCCTTGAAGGCGTAGATGTTCTGGTCGTCGTCCCCTACCGCGAACAGGGTCAGCTTGCCGGAATCATCGTCGAGCGTGCGCCCGGCTAGGGCCGAGATCAGATCGTACTGATCGGAATCAATATCTTGGTATTCGTCCACCAGAATCCATCGAAAGCCTGCCAACAGGCGGTCGCGGCGCTCGTCCGCCTCCTCCGGGGGCAGCCCCTCGCCGCGCAGCAGCTTCGCGGCCTGATGAATCACTTCCTTGAATATTTTGTCGTCGGGGCGGGCCGCCCTTCCGGTAAAGCTGGCTCCCGCCAGACGCATCGCTAGGGCATGGCAGGTGAGTACCGTCACGCCCCGGGCATCGTCCCCGATCAGGTCTGCGAGGCGGCGGCGGATGTCAACCGCCGTATGGCGGTTGTACGCCAGGGCCAAGATGCCGCGGGGGTTCTCCCGTCTTGCGCGCACCAAGTAGGCGATCCGGTGCACCAGCACCCGGGTCTTGCCCGAGCCGGGGCCAGCCAGCACCAGGACATTGGTCTGTTCCCGGTCGTCGGCCACGATTCGCTGCTGCACGGGGTTCTTCAGGCTCTCGACGATAGCCTGCCACGACCCGATCGTCGTCTGACGCCCGATCTCCCTGTCTCGACCCGGCAGCCAACGATCAAGGAACTCTTCCTCCTTCAAGGTGAAGTAGTCCATGGCCATACGCAGCGCCTCGCCGATGGCGGCCAGACCTCGTTCGGCATACTCCGTCATCACGTGAACCTGCAGGACCTGTCCCTTGTAATGCAGCGCAAGGGGTTGGTAATCGGCTTTGGCAAAGCCGCGCCTCTCCTTGCCCCTGCGCTCCAGGTGGAGGGTCATGGCCGGGCGGAATACCGCCAGACCTTTGTGCAGGCGAATGACCTCCTGTTCGTGCAACCACAGCAGGGCGCGGTCAAGGAGTTTCGGGAGATTTCTGACCTTGCCCTTCAGGGTCACGTCGGATTCAATGGACTGCAGCAGATTCCCGAGCGTGGTCTCGGCAAGCAGGTCGGTGCCCCGGCTCCCGGACGGCAGTCGGGCGAGCAAGTGCTCCAGTAGCAGTCCGGCGGCCTCGCGCCGGATCTTCGCGGCTTCCTCTATCGCGTCCCATTCGCGCCGCAACGTCACCCACACCCGCTCCGCATCCTGCCGGCGCACCGCCAGGCTGCCCACGGCCCCGTCTTCCCCGCGACCGTCCTGGGAAAGGCTGCGGATGATACGCCACAGCCGTTCCGGCAGAGGATCAGTCAGACCTTCGTCCCGAAGGGTCTGCGCGGCAACCCGCAGGTGCAAGGGCGACGAATCCCCCTTGCCCTGATCTGGAGCCGCTTCGCGCATGTGCGCGGTCAGGGCGGTCTCCAGCGCTTCCGCCTGTTCGAGGCGCTCGCGGGAATGGCGTTTCACACCCACATGAACGAACGCGGTCAGGGCCGTGTCGTTGCTGGCAATCCCGATTTGCTCGAGGTCGTACAGGGCCTTGCGCACACCCTCGGGACTCAGGTGCGACGCCTCCATTAGCTCATCTGTCGTGATGCCTTCATCTGCGTCCGCCCCGATCATCATTTCGGCAATGCGCAACAGTTTCTGCCGATAGGGGGTCGCGATGTTTGGCCGGTCGAGCCGCTTCGCGGCCTCCTCGACGGAACTCACCCGAAGCGAGGACGGAAACACCTGAACCTGGTTCTCCTCCCGGGTTAGCAACTCCGACTCCTCCAGCCAGGCAATGGCGGTGCGCACGCGGGTGTCGTCCGTCGCAGAGTCCCGCTTGAAGGCATGTTCCTCGTCCTCAATCAGGATTTCACCGGCGGTCGCCACCACTTCGCCACCGAGGCGTTTCTTCCGGTTCAGGTTTCGCAGCGCCCTGAGAACGCCGTGAATCTCTTCCCGGCTCAGCCTCGAACGCGCCGACATGCCGAACTGGCGTTCCACGTCGTCGGTCGCATACAGCAGCACGCACCGCGCCAGCTCCCGGTCCCGCCCGGCGCGCCCGGCTTCCTGAAGATAGTTTTCCAAGGACCCAGGAATGTCGGCATGGATGACCAGTCGCACATCGGGCTTGTCAATGCCCATGCCGAAGGCGTTCGTCGCCGCAATCGCGCGGAACCCGCCGTCGGTGAATCGCTGCTGTACGTCCTTTTTCGAGTCGGGCGGCAGGCCGGCATGGAAATGGGCGGCCGCAACCCCCTTCTCTTGCAGGTATTCCGCCGTATCCTCGCTCTGCCGACGCGTCGCGCAGTAGACGATGGCACCGCCCGGCATGTCCGGGGGCAGGTACGACGCCAGAACCTGATGGATGTCCCTGAACTTGTGGGCCTCCGAGGTCGGGATCACTTCGAACTCGAGGTTGGACCGCTCGACCCCGCCGTCGAAAACCTTCAGTTCGATTTCCAGCTTGTCCCGGAAATGCCGGACGATGTCCTCGCACACATCAGGTTTCGCAGTCGCCGTCAGGCACAGTACCGGGGGCAGTGCCTCCGAACCGGCCAACTCCCGAATGAAGCGGGCCACGTAGCGGTAATCTGGCCGGAAGTCGTGGCCCCAGCGCGACAGGCAATGTGCTTCGTCCAGCACCCAGCTACCAATCTCGCGCTGTTCGAGCGCCCGACACAGGGTTTTGGAGCGCAGCTGCTCCGGTGAAATGAGGAGAATAGCCGCAGTGCCCAGCCGGACCCGGTCCAGCGCATCGGCCCGCTCGGGCATTGACAACAGCCCATTGACCGTCACGCAGGAATCGATCCCCTTCTTCTCCATTCCCGCCACCTGATCCGCCATCAGCGCGACCAGAGGCGAAATGACCACCGTCAGCGCGCCCGTGCGGTCGTAGCGGGACAGCGCCGGAACTTGGTAGCAAATCGACTTGCCGGTGCCCGTGGGCAGGATGCCGAGCACGTGTTTCCTGGCCATCGCCGCCTCGACGATCACCTGCTGCATGGAGCGGCCACTGCGGTCCGCAGGCTCGGGCCGGAAGCCGGGGAAGCCGAACCAGCGGGTCAGTTCCTTCTGTGCGTCATGCCGCTCCCGACACCAGCCGCAAGCGGGGTCGGTGCAGGCGGAGTCCCTGAGCCAGCGCACCAATTTCGCGGCCTTCGGAAACTGATGGCGCACCCAGGGCGGCATCACCGAATTGCCGCCCGAAACCGACAGCCAAGCCAGCACGTAGGCCAGTTCCCAGCCGACCGACTCCGCCTTCGACACGGCTTCGCGCCCGTGGGTGGCGCAGACGATCCCCTCCAGACGCCGACTGATCGCCGCCCGGGCTTCAGCATCCGAGGGGCGGCGCGAACCGCGAAGTTTGGTAAACAATCCGTCGAGAGCGAGATCAACACCTCCAGGCTCCGGCGTACTCAGCCAATGCCATGCCTGAAGCAAGTCCGGATGGGCATCCTTCAACGCCTTGCGCTGGTCTGCGAAGACTCCCAATGCAAGGCGCGCGTCCAGTTCCGGAACATTGATTTGTCCGCGCCTGATTCCACCTTCCTTGTAGTGCTTTACGAGATGATGGTAGGGATTACGTGGGAAAGCGAGCGGGCTGAGCCGCAACGTGTCCACCACAGGCAATTTCAGCAGGTGCAGGCCGGGGTTTGCTGCCGCCAGATGCGGCAAATCGAAAGCGATCAGATTGTGGCCAAGGATGAAGGACGCGCCAGCAGCGAAATCGTCGAGTTTCAACAATGCCGCCGCGAGGCCGCTTCCTGAGTGCGTGAAACTTTCTCCTGTATCGGCCCGCACCGCACCGAGGGCGTGGATTCGCCCATTCTTTTTCCCGACCTCAAGGTCCAGCGATACGCAGCGGGGCAAGAAAGTCTTGCTCTTTCTGTTCTCAGCCATCTCAAATTTGCTTCCACTCAGGAGAAGCCATACCCATACTTCTCACAACCGACCCTCGCATTGCATCAGATCGCGGCTATGCTGATCTTTCATCCTTCAGCCCGGAAGCAAATCATATCCGAACGTCCAGCACATGAATCGCCCAGGCCCCTTCGTCCCGGTCGAATTCGAACGGGATGAACTCGAAATGGATCAGGCCCTCCAGCATCTCGGAAAACCAAGCTGGAAAGATCTGATAAGCCACCACCAGACCGATCAACAGGACGGCCAAAGCCACCATGTAGCCAATACGGGTCTGCTCGAAAAACACGAGGAGGCGGTTTCGCCGTGCTTGCCCTTCCGGCAACAGCGCGTCAAGCCCCTCGTGGTCGTCCGTGCTGAACGCGAAATCGTTGGAAAAGTAGATCAGCCGGTCGGAACCCGCGACGCGGGCCGTCACGCCCCGCATGTGGCCAAGAAAAACGGTCTTGCCTTCCGAGACCACGACCGCGGTGAACTCCCCGCCTTCAGTTCGGGTGAGCGCCGCTTCGCGGGCCAACGTGGTGCCCCCCTGGTACAACTTCCCGCGTACGCTCACAACCCGACCTCGTAGCCTTCAATATCCGCGTATTCGGAGGCGACGGCGACTCCCGCGGCATGCTGCGAATCGATGAAGTGCTCCAGCGACCCGACCGGCCTCAGGGCCATGGCTTCGGCCAGGTAGCGCCAGCGCCGCACCTGCGCCCACGGCCACAGCAATCCCAGCGAAAACAGGATGGCCAGCATGTTGGTCACGCTGATCCAGATGATCGTGGCGCCGGACAGGCTGCAACCGAAGTGATGTCCCGGTTGCAGGACAAGCCGGTTGACGATGATGTTTCGCGTCAAGACCATGAACAACTCGCCCCCGGCATAGGCTGCCAGCGGCGCGGCCAGCAAGGCGATCAGCTCGGCCCCCCCGATGACGAAAGCCTCCGACGCCAGCCCGAATCCCAGCAATGCCAGAACGACACCGAGCACGGCCGCAATGACGCTGCCACCGAACAGGAAGACCAAGAGCGTCACTCCTGCGGCAAGGTAATACTCCGCAACACCCGTGCGCGCCGAAAACCTCGCATGCCCGAACGCCTGGCTGTTGGCAACGTACTCGCGCATGGCGCGGGCGGCAAGGGGAAACGCAATACCCAGCGTCAGGATGCTGGCGACCGGCCACAGGACGAATACCTTGAATGCCTGCGGATAGGTCCCGTGCCAGTCAAATCGCACGGTGCGCCATGCCGTCATGCGGCTATTGAAGCGCAGCGAACGGTGAATGACCCAAGGGTAGACAGGGATGAACCCGAGGGTCAGCAAGAAACCGACCGGAGGAGAAAACCAGAGGGCCGCAATGTAAAGTGACAGGACGGCGGCCACCAGAAGCCGGGCGCGCAACAGGACGACGGGACGCGCCAGGTAACTGAACCCGTCGCCCGCCAAGCGGGTGTTGCCGTAGAAGAACTGGAGCCGGCGGACTTTTGCCCAAGCCGAATACACTCCAAGCGTGAGAATCGTGAACAGCAGGTTCACGATCCAGATCGCGAAATAATCCTCGGCGCGCCCTTCGAACGCGAAGGGGATGGGGTCGGAAAGCGGTTGTTGCGTCTTTGCATCCATGCCGATCTGCCGGTGTCGATGGCGAACCCGGACTGACGTGGTGAACGGATTTTAGACGGATGCGAGATTTAGCCCTTCTGACCCTCTGCGTGAAAAAATAGCGACCTACTGGTATCATGCGGATAAACAACCCCCAAGAATCGCCCTTAGCCTTTGAACTTACTAGCATCATCTACGTTGCAGCAAATTTCATTTAACAACCCTACCGGACTTTTCGGCATAAATGAGCAAACAAAGTAGTATCACAATTTGTGTGTCCGTGTTTGTCTTTCTAGCAGGTTGCACCGGGACAGCAGAACCACCAGCCATTAGCGACATATCACTCGCCGACCGACTCGTCCGCGTTCAGGCGATCAATGCCGCGAGCGGCAACCTATTTGAGGAATGGCCATCCGAACAATCGATAATTGCTGAAGGTCAGAGAGGGTGCCAACAATTCAAAAAACCAGCGGTCCTAGTCAGTAGCCGATGTGTTAACTACATGAAAGATGCGGTTGACATATTTGGTCACGATTACTGCAAAATAAGAGAATATCTCTTTGCCTGCCGATAAAAATGTCTCTTGACGAAGGAGGTCCGTATGTATTTCGGATACCAGAATTCTATGATTTGTAGGTACTACACGTCTGCATTTCGGCAGGTGGCGGTAATGATGAATCCATGACCCCCCACTCTTTCGTCAAGACCCTGAGCCGCATCCGCCTCGACGGAGTCTTCAATCCGTATGGCGAGCGATGCGACCTGTGCGACCGGGCCGACGCGGACCGCCGCCGGCGTACCAATTTGCGCACCCTGCTTGATGCAGCGATTCGCATGCGTGTCGATTCCCTCTGGGTCGCCCGGGACCTTGGCTACCGCGGCGGCCGCCGCACCGGACTGCCGCTGACCGACGAAGAACATCTCCCGGCCCTTTCCCGGGCCTACGGCGGCCTCTCCCTGCGCCGCGCCACCAAGGATCTGCCCGTTGCCGAACGCACTGCGGCCGTGGTCTGGAAGATGCTGGCCCAGATGGATCAGCCGGTCTTCCTCTGGAACATCTTCCCCCTCCACCCGTTCGAGCCCGGCAAGCCCCTGTCCAACCGTCGCCACACTCGGGCCGAACGCCAAACCTGCCAGGATTTGTTCTTCGCCCTGCTGGACGCCCTTCAGCCCCATCGAATCGTCGCCATCGGGAGAGATGCCCACGACACGCTGGATGAATTCGGATTGGACCACCACTCGGTGCGACATCCCAGCTATGGAGGGCAGGCGGCATTCGCCGAAGGCGTGTCCCGGCTTTATGGGATGGAGGAACACATGTCGGGAAGGGAGCGACCCGCGAGTGCCTGAGAGAAAAGCAGAATCTCCCGACTTCGAGCCGGTGGTCGACCCTCTGCTGGCGCAAGCCCTGAAAACATTGCAGGCACCCGGCTTGTTGCTGGGCCATCGCATCATCACGCCGGGAGACGAGCATGCGCTCTTGCCCGCCGAGCGCGCAGGCCGCGAGAAAGCCACCCTCAAGGTTCTCAGGCAGAGTGGCGCGGTCCGGATATTGGCGCGGCAGCTCCTGGAACAACTGGGCCTGCCCGACGCCGAGTTGCCCCGGTTGCCGAACGGCGCACCCAGGTGGCCGGACGGCGTGGCCGGCTCCCTCGCCCATGACAGGGACGTGGCCGTGGCCGCCGTGATGCACTCCGACGGTTCGTCTTTCATCGGCATCGATGTCGAACCGGCGGAACCCTTGCCGCCCAAGGTGATGGAAGAGATCTCAACCCCCGGCGAACAGCGCCGGTACAACCCTGACCTCCTTCAAAGCCGGGTCCTGTTCTGTGCCAAAGAGGCCGTCTACAAGGCCTTCAATTCGAAAACCGGGCAATTCTTAGGATTTCAGGACGTCGAGATCGACCTGAACTCCGGAGAAGCCACTCTCAAGGACGGGCAGCGCATGTCGGTATTCGTCATCACTTCTCCGCGGGTCGTCGTGCTAGCGTATTGCGGCGAAGCCTAAATAGCGGCCAAACCGAATGTCATAGAGCGTGGCCTAAACTATCCGGATTGTAATTAGTGTTTACTTCGAAAATGGCGAAGTCTTTGCTCGATTTCGTCATTCGGAAGGAAAACCGTTTCGTCGTTCTTCCAAGCTTCAAGTGCCTTAATCAGCGAAACTCCGTCACATACTCCAGCGGCCTCCAATTCGTCAGTAATCCAGAGCACCCCGTGTACTTCCATCTGATTTTTTTCAGCAATGTGACGCAGACTTCCATCACCGGTCAACAAGATGCTGCCTTCATGGTGTTTTGCCGCCACGAAGGCGAAGCAGTCATAAGCCGACAACCCTGGATGCCGGCTCTTCAGCGCAAAGGCTTCCGCCGTCTGGTCTCCCGGGAGGTCATACGTTTCAAGACCCTTGCTCTCCAATCGCCTCTTTTCCCTAGCTGTGAAAGAAAGCAATTCATCTTCACGTATTGGGTAGGGAATGACAAACCGATAGGGCAACTCCATCGTCGCGACGGTGACTTTTCCCTTGCGCAGGTGAATCAAGCACGATGAATCACAAACGACAACACGATCACTGGACACAAGGCCCCCTGATCTCACGCTCGACTTCGTCCAGCGAGAGGTCCAGCAACTGCGCGGCACGTAATGGCGAAATCAATTGCTCGCCCAGAGCCCGCCAACTCAGCCTCTCGAACCGCCCCGGCGTTTCAAATGCGGCAAACCCTTCACCCTCACCCATCGGCTTCGGTTCGTTCGTACGCCAAGACCGTGCGTAACTCCGGAATGCATAATCAACGACGGTTTGGGGCAGAATGCCGGTCTGGCCCAAGCGGACAAGCATGGCGGCTGCCGAAACGCCATAGGTGTGCTTCAGGCGAATAATTTCATGGTAAGTCACGCCGCGGCGACATTCGCCGACTTCCTCGCGCAGGTGTTCCGCAGGAACGAGAAAAGCTCCGGCAAAACGATCCACGGCCTTTTCTATGCTGATCGCCGGATTGCCAGTTTCTCGAATGACTCGATGCGCCAATTCGTGCGCAAGGTTAAACCGTTTGCGCTCAACATTGGTGTGGCTTGAAATCACCACCACTTGGGTATCCGCATGCCTGCCACCACATTTCACGTCGCAGGCAAGGCCATCGAATCGTTTTGGAAGGTTTGCTTCGATCACTTTAACTCCCTTGTCTTCCAGAAGACCGGTCATGCTGGAAATCGGGTCAGTGCCCAGCCCCCACGCCTGTCGCACTTCTTCCGCTTTTGCTTCAACTTCCTCCAAGCTGCCAACCCGGTCGCACCGCAAACTCTCCAGAGGGTCCGGCTGCGAGCCTAGATCCAAGATATCCTCAATGACCAGATAGTTTTCAAGCTTTTCGGTTACGAGCGCCTCAGCGACGGCCCGGTCTCGTGCCGATGTGCCCGAATGCTTGCGGAAGTTTATTTTGTCCAACGAGACGACCTGATCGGACATCAAGAAGTCGAGCGGCACGTCGAGCGCCTTTCCAAGCCCGACCAGAACAGCCGAAGACGGCATCATCTTTCCGGCCTCGTATTTGCTGATGGCTTGTGCCGTGATTTTGGGAGTAACGCAGTCCGCGAGTGCACGCATTGAAAGCCCGGACTTTTTCCGGGCTAGCCTGAGTCTTTGTCCAAACATAGAATGTTTCCGTAGTTTTTTAGGTAAGAATGTAGCAAAATCGAAAGGTCAGAAGGGCAATCTTCTTGGTCCTGCGAATTCTGCGTTGTCCGGCAAATTACATTTGCCGCAATCATTCAAATTAGTTGTTTTAACAACAAACCCGTCATTGAATCTGATGGTGAAAGTTTGTCCACCGTAGCCCTTTTCTTTGTGGTGTGAGCTTTCTGGTCCAATATGAAATTTTTTCTGATGGAAAATAGCCGTGCCATGACCATCAACCACTTCCTTTATTTGTAATTCCTTATGCATCGTCTTGCCTTATTGATGGATTTTGCCACACCGCCTTCCCTCTTGGGAAGTTGGTTGACAAACGCATTATAACATCATATAATTCAACCTTACTGCTAAGATGACGACAGGAAATTCCTACTGGAATGGAGTAAATTATGGCTGAAAATCAACCTGTTGTTCCTCACGATGGGGAGTGGGCCGTCAAGGGTGAAGGGAATCAGCGCGCCACCTCGACCCATCGGACACAGAGAGAAGCGATTGAAACCGCCAGAGAGATCGCAATTAAAAACAAAAGCGAGATGTTTGTCCATCGAGAAAACGGGCAGATCAGGGAGCGCAACACATACGGCGAAGACCCGTATCCTCCGAAAGGTTGAAATCCTTTATCCGGCAGTCGGGATTTGAAGGCACCGGCTCAAACCTGCCCCAATCGCATATATAATGCGCGCGCACCTGGCTATGTAGCTCAGCTGGTTAGAGCGTGGCACTCATAATGCCAAGGTCGGTGGTTCGAGTCCACCCATAGCCACCATCCCCCAGGTCCCCGGAAAAGCCTGAATTCAGGCCGATTTATCGCGGCGCTGAAGCCCTCTCCCATGCCCTCTGGGCCCCCCTTCCGGCAGCCTTTTTGGCCCCCTTGGAAAAGGTGCAGAAAACCGCGATTTCTGGTAAAATTGTTTGATTGAATTTCAGCCCAAATTCCCACGTATTTTTACCCAAGGAAAACCCCCTCAGAATGAGCGATCCCGACCCTTTGCAAAGCTCCGAAATCCTGCCGATCACGATTGAAGACGAGATGCGCCAGTCGTATCTCGACTACGCGATGAGCGTGATCGTGGGCCGCGCCCTGCCCGATGTCCGCGACGGCCTCAAGCCGGTGCACCGTCGAGTGCTGTACGCCATGAACGAACTCAAGAACCACTGGGACAAGCCGTACAAGAAATCGGCACGCGTGGTCGGCGACGTGATCGGCAAGTATCACCCGCACGGCGACACTGCGGTGTACGACACCATGGTGCGCATGGCGCAGCCGTTCTCGATGCGTCACATGCTGATCGACGGCCAGGGCAATTTCGGCTCGGTGGACGGGGACTCGCCGGCCGCCATGCGCTACACCGAGGTGCGTCTCGCGCGCATCGCCCACGAGGTGCTGTCCGACCTCGATCGGGAAACCGTGGACTTCACGCCCAACTACGACGGGAACGAGCAGGAACCCACCGTCCTGCCGACCCGCGTCCCCAACCTGCTGATCAACGGCGCGGCCGGCATCGCGGTCGGCATGGCGACCAACATCCCCCCCCATAACCTCGGCGAAACGGTGCGCGCCTGCATCGCGCTGATCGACGACCCCGAGATCGACCTTGACGGCCTGATCGCACACCTGCCGGGGCCGGACTTCCCGACCGCCGGGCTGATCAGCCGCGGCGGAATCCATGCCGCCTACGCCACCGGCCGGGGCCGGGTCATGATCCGCGCCCGCACCGAGGTCGAGACAACTGCCAAGGGGCGCGAGAAGATCATCGTCACCGAGCTCCCCTACCAGGTCAACAAGGCCAAGCTGATCGAGCATATCGCGACGCTGGTGCGCGACAAGCGCCTCGAAGGCATCCGCACCCTGCGCGACGAATCGGACAAGGACGGGATGCGCATCGTGATCGAACTGCAGAAAGGGGCGATCCACGAGGTCGTCCTCAACAACCTGTACCAGCAGACCCGGATGCGCCAGTCGTTCGGCGTCAACATGGTGGCCCTGGTCGACGGCCAGCCGGAGATCGTGAACCTCCGCGACGTGCTGGAGGCGTTCCTGCGCCACCGGCGCGACGTGGTGACCCGCCGCACCCTGTTCGACCTGCGCGAGGCGCGCGACCGCGCCCACCGCCTGGAGGGCTTCGCCGTCGCGCTGGCCAACATCGACGAGGTCATCGCCCTGATCAAGGCTTCGCCGGACGCCGCCACCGCCCGGGCCGGACTGATGGAGCGCGCCTGGCCGCCCGGCGGCGTGGCGCAGTTGCTGGAGCAGAAAGGCGCCGAGGCTTCCCGCCCCGAGGGGCTGCCGAAGGAATTCGGGTTCCAAGACAAAGGCTACTGCCTGTCCGAGGTCCAGGCCCAGGCCATCCTGGAGTTGCGGCTGCACCGACTGACCGGCCTGGAACAGGAGAGGATCCGCAGCGACTACCAGGAAGTCCTCGACCTCATCGCCGAACTGTTCTCCATCCTGTCCGATCCCGAGCGGCTGATGCAGGTGATCCGCTCCGAACTGGTCGCCATCGAGGAACAGTACGCCGAGCCGCGCCGCACCGAGATCGAGGACGTGGACTACGACATCGAGGACGAGGACCTCATCCCGGTCGAGGACCGGGTGATCACGTTGT
The DNA here is from genome assembly GCA_965204575.1 of uncultured candidatus Poriferisulfidus sp. Lineage (GTDB taxonomy): Bacteria > Pseudomonadota > Gammaproteobacteria > Poriferisulfidales > Poriferisulfidaceae > Poriferisulfidus. The sequence continues at coordinate 852,970 of OZ241993.1, read as the reverse complement.
CCGGGCACGGCTACGCCAAGTCGCAGTCGCCGGACACCTACCGCGCGCAGCGCCGCGGCGGGCGCGGCAAGGCCGCCGCCTCCACCAAGGAGGAAGACTTCATCGAGCAGATGTTCGTGGCCAGCAGCCATGACACGGTCCTGTGCTTCACCAGCCTCGGGCGGGTCTACTGGCTCAAGGTCTACCAGTTCCCGCAGGGCGCGCGGACCGCGCGCGGGCGTCCGATCGTCAACCTGCTGTCGCTGCAGGAGGAGGAGAAGGTCAACGTCATCATGCCGGTGCACGAATTCAGCGACGACCGCTACGTGGTCATGGCCACCCGAAACGGCACCGTCAAGAAGGTCAAGCTGTCCGCGTTCTCCCGTCCCCTGCGTTGCGGCATCATCGCCGCCAACCTGCGCGAGGACGACCGGCTGGTCGGAGCCGCTTTGTCCAACGGCGATGACGACATCCTGCTGGTCAGCGACAACGGCAAGGCGGTACGCTTCGCCGAAAACACCGTCCGGGCAACGGGACGCACCTCTGCCGGCGTCCGCGGAATCCGGTTGGAGCCGGACGCCAAGGTGATCAGCCTGGCGGTCATCGACCCCGAGGCGCAGGACCATCGCCAATTGCTGGTCGCAACCCAGAATGGTTACGGCAAGCGCACCGAACTGGCCGACTTCCCGCGCAAGGGCCGCGGCATCAAGGGCGTCATCGCCATCCGCACCTCCGAGCGCAATGGCCGGGTGATCGGTGCGGTGGAAGCGGAACCCAACCAGGAAGTCATGCTGATCACCGACGGCGGCACCCTGGTGCGCACCCGCATCGACGAGATCTCGGTGGTGGGGCGCAATACCCAGGGCGTCCGGCTGATCGAACCGCGCGACGGCGAGCAGTTGACCCGGGTCGTCTGCGTTGAACCGCTGGACGACGACGAGACCGAGGACGAACCGGTTGTCCACTGAGGGAGCCCCAGCCCGCTACAACTACGCGCCCGGACCGGCCCAGCTTCCGCCGGAAGTCGTCGCCGAGGCCGCCGAGGCCGTCCGTTCCTTCCCCCCGCACGGCCGCTCCATCCTGGAGTTGAGCCACCGCGGCCCGGATTTCGGCGCCATCGCGGAACAGGCGGAAGCCGATCTGCGCGCCCTGCTCGCACTTCCCGACGACTACGCGGTGCTGTTCCTGAACGGCGGCGCGCGGGTGCACTACACCTTGTGGGTGCAGAACCTGAGCGCCCCAGGCGACCGGGTCGGACTGGTCGACTCGGGTTTCTGGTCCCGACAGGCGATCGAGCAGGCGAGAAAACTCCGCGAAATCCGCGTGCTGCCGGATTCGCCGGACCCGGCGGACTATCCCGGCCTCGCACCGGCGGATACGGATGGACTGGCCTTCCTGCATTACGTCTCCAATGAGACGCTGACCGGTCTGGCGATGCCGGCCCCGCAGGCGGCCTGCCCCCTGGTCTGCGACCGCACCTCGGATTTCCTGAGCGGGCCGTTCGACATCCGCCCGTATGCGCTGTGCTATGCCGGCAGCCAGAAAAACTTCGGCACGGCCGGCCTGACGGTGCTGGTGGTTCGGCGCGACTGCCTTCGCGAGGAGACCGGACTGGCCCCGGGCCTGTCCTACGCGGCCCAGGCCCGCACCGGCTGTCTTTATCACACGCCCCCCATCTATGCCTGGTACGTCAGCGCACTGATGCTGCATTGGATTCGCGACCAGGGCGGGTTGGAGGAAATGGAACGGCGCGCCCGGACCCGCGCGAGTCTCGTGTACGACTGCATCGACGCCAGTTCGCTCTATGCGAACGCCATCGCCCCCCGGGCCCGCTCGCGCATGAACGTCTGCTTCACCCTGGCAGACTCGGGGCTGGAAGCCGCCTTCCTGCAACAGGCCGAGGCCGCCGGCCTGGCCGGGCTGCGCGGCCACAAAGTGACCGGCGGAATGCGGGCGAGCCTGTACAATGCCATGCCTGTAGCCGGGGCGGAAGCCCTGGTCGAATTCATGCGGGATTTCGAACGCAAAACATGAAGAACAACGAGCTGGAATCGGCCCGGCAGCAGATCGATGCGCTGGACGCCGAAATCATGGAGCGCATCAGCCGTCGTGCGGCGCTGGCGCTGGAGACGGCACGCGCCAAGGAAGCAGGCGGCGCGTTCTACGACCCTGCGCGCGAAGCGCAGGTCCTGCGCCGCATTCGCGAGACCAATCCCGGCCCCCTGTCGGACGACGGGATGATGCGCCTGTTCCGTGAAATCATGTCGGCCTGCCTGGCGCTGGAGCGCCCGATCCGGGTTGCCTACCTCGGCCCGGAAGGCACGTTCACCCACCAGGCCGCCCGGCGTCACTTCGGCCATGCCGCGGACATCACCCCGCACGACAACGTCGCCGAGGTATTCCGCGAGGTGGAGAGCGGCCAGTCCGAATACGGCGTGGTGCCGGTCGAGAATTCCACCGACGGCGTGGTCGCGCATACGCTGGACCGGTTCATCGAGTCGCCGCTGAAGATCGCCGGCGAAGTCGAACTGGCGGTCCACCACCACCTGCTGGCTTCCAGCGAGGACCGCTCGGCCCTGCGGGGCGTGCGCGCGCACCCGCAGGCCCTGGCCCAGTGCCGGCAGTGGCTGGACCGGGCGTTGCCGGGCCTGGACCGCATCAACGACGCCAGCAACGCCGCCGCCGCCCGCTATGCCGCCGATCATGCCGATACCGCGGCCATCGCCTCGCGCGCCGCGGCGGAACAGTACGACCTGAAGATCCTGGCCGCCAACATCGAGGACAACCCGAACAACCGGACCCGGTTCCTGATACTCGGCAAGCACGACCAGGCACCCTCCGGCGAGGACAAGACCAGCGTGCTGGTGTCGGCACACAACCAGCCCGGCGCGCTGCTGGGACTGCTGCATCCGCTGGCCGATGCCGGGATCGACCTGACCCGCATCGAGTCGCGCCCCACGCAGGCCATCAACTGGGAATACGTGTTCTTCCTGGACATCCGGGGCCACAAGCAGGATCCCCAGGTGGCACAGGCGCTGGAAAGCCTGCACGAGGCTGCCGCGTTCTGCAAGATCCTGGGCTCCTACCCCTGCGCACTGGGTTGACCTCATGACTGCTTCCGACTCCGATGCCGCGGCATTGCGGCGCATCGTCGCGGCCGCACGCCCCTGCGTGCAGGGCCTGGCCCCCTACGTGCCCGGCGCCCGGCCCAGCACCGTGGACGAGAAGGTCTGCCGCCTGGCCTCCAACGAAAATCCGCTTGGCCCATCCGCCGAGGCGGTGGCCGCCCTGGGGGAGCCCGCCAACCTGTCCCGCTACCCCGACAACGACGGGCACGCGTTGAGAGAGGCGCTGAGCGCCCGTCACGACTGCCCGCCCGACTGCCTGATCTTCGGCAATGGTTCTTCCGACTTGCTGGACCTGGTCGCGTGCGCCTACCTGGAGGCGGGCCGCAGCGCCGCGTTCGCGCGGCACGCCTTCGTGGTCTACCCGCTGGTGGTGCAGGCGGCAGGCGCCACGGCACGGATTTCGGCCCCATACCCGGTCGAGCACGAGCAGCCGCTGGGGCACGACCCGAAGGCGCTGCTCGAATGCGTGGACGAGACCACGGCCGTGGTGTTCATCGCCAACCCGAACAACCCGACCGGCACCGTGCTGGAAGACGGCGAGATTCGGGCCTTGATCGAGGCGCTGCCGCCCCAGGTCCTGGTCGTGCTGGACGAGGCCTACGCCGAATACCGCGACCCGATCCCGGCGGCCGGGCGGTTCCTGGAATACCCGCAGGTGATCGTGACCCGGACGTTTTCCAAGATTTTCGGGTTGGCCGGCCTGCGCATCGGCTACGCGCTGGCCCACCCCGAAGTCATCGCGATGCTCAACCGGGTGCGGCAGCCTTTCAACGTCAACACGCTGGCGCAACAGGCGGCAGTGGCCGCCGTCGGCGACGAGGAACACGTGACGCACAGCCGGGCCGTCAATGCCCAGGGCATGCGCCAGCTGCTGAGGACGGCCCGCGAGCTTGAACTGCGCGCGCTGGGCACGCATGGCAATTTCCTGACCCTGGACTTCGGCGGGCAGGCCCGGGCCGTGGTGGATTTCCTGCGCGAGCGCGGGATCCTGGTGCGTGCACTGCCGGAATACGAACTGCCGAACTGGCTGCGCTGCACCATCGGCACCGCCGAGGAGACCCGAACCCTGGTCGACGCGTTGCAGGCATGGCGGGCATCATGAGCACGTCCCTCGCGCTGATCGGAGTCGGACACATCGGCGGGTCCATGGCGGCAGGGCTGCGGGCAGCCGGGGCCGTACATGCGATCCACGGCTACGATTCGGACTCGGAGGCACTGGAGCAGGCGCGCGGCCTCGACTTGATCGATGCAATCCACCCGACCCCCGAGGCTGCGGCCAAAGAGGTCGAATTGATCGTGCTGGCCACCCCGCCTGCCGCCATTGCCGAGGTCTGCCGGAACCTGGAGCCGCATATTGCCGAGCACCAGGTGGTCACCGATGTCGGCAGCATCAAGAAGCCCGTGCTGCAAGAGATTGAGCAAGCGTGTGGCCAGGTTCCGCCCTGGTTCGTGCCCGGGCACCCGATTTCCGGTACGGAGAAAAGCGGGGCGCAGCATGCCAGCAGCGGCCTGTTCCGCGACCGCCGCGTGGTGCTGACCCCGGTCAGCAACACCGACTCCGGGAAAGTCGACCGGATCTGCTGGATGTGGGAGCAGCTCGGCGCGCAGGTCGAACGCATGGATGCGGATACGCACGACGCGCTGTTCGCAGGCATCAGCCATCTCCCGCATGTGCTCGCCTATGCCCTGATGGAGGTCCTGACCGACACGTTCCCGGCCGAGGAGTTGAAGCGCTATGCCGCAGGCGGCCTGCTCGACTTCACCCGCATTGCCTCCAGCAACCCGGAACTCTGGCTCGACATCTGCCAAGCCAACCGTGAGCACCTGGCGCCCGTCCTGAAGCAATTCCAGGGCCGCATCGGCGAACTGATCGATGCCCTGCACAACGACCAGTCCGATGTGCTGCGAGGCTCGTTCACGACCGCGAAGAAGACCCGCGACACCTTGCGTCCCGATGGACACGAGTGACGGCTGGCGACTGGAACCGGGAGGTCAGGTCCGCGGAACCCTCGCCTTGCCCGGCGACAAGTCCATCAGCCACCGGGCCTTCCTGATCGCCGCCCTTGCCGAGGGCACCAGCCGGCTGGAAGGCGTCCTCGACAGCGAAGACTGCCGGGCGACCGCCCGCGCGCTTGCCCAGATGGGCGTGGACATCCGGGAAGCCTCGCCCGGAAGCTGGGTGGTGGAAGGCCGCGGCCCTGACGGGTTGACGGCTCCGGAGGCCCCGCTGGATCTTGGGAATTCCGGCACGGCCATGCGGCTGTTGTGCGGCCTGCTGGCGGCCCGCCCTTTCCCCGCCACGCTGATCGGGGATGCCTCGCTGTCGCAGCGGCCCATGGAGCGGGTCGCCGTCCCCCTGAGGGAGATGGGCGCACGCATCGAGACCGATTCCGGCCACCCGCCGATCCGTATTGACGGCACCTCCCTGCAGGGGATCACTTACGGGACTCCGGTCGCAAGTGCACAAGTCAAGTCCGCCCTCCTGCTTGCCGGGCTTCAGGCCCAAGGCCGTACCTGCCTGACGGAAGCGGTACCGTCAAGGGATCACACCGAACGCATGCTGCCATTGTTCGGTGCAGACTGCGAAGTGGACGGCGCACAAATCTGCGTCGAGGGCGGACAGGCCCTTCACGGTGCCGAGATCACCGTCCCGCGCGACCTGTCGGCCGCCGCCTTCTTCATCGTAGGCGCCTTGATTGCGCCGGGCTCCGAACTGAAACTGCCCGGCGTCGGCGTCAACCCGCGGCGCGACGGGATCCTGCAGATCCTCGCGAAAATGGGAGCCGACCTGACCCTTGACGCCGCCGATTCCGTCGGCCGGGAGCCGGTCGCCGACCTCGCCGTGCGCAGCAGCTCGCTGACCGGGATCGACATCGGGCCCGATCTGGTCGCCAATGCCATCGATGAATTTCCGGTGCTGTGCGTGGCCGCCGCCTGTGCGGAAGGGGTGACCACCCTGTCCGGGGTCGGCGAGTTGAGGATCAAGGAAAGCGACCGGGTCGCCGCCATGGCGGAAGGCCTGGAAACGCTGGGCGTGCCGATGGAGATCGACGGCGATGCCGTCCGGATTGCAGGCGGGCCACTGGGCGGCGGCACGATCCAAAGCCACCGGGATCACCGCATTGCCATGGCGTTCGCGATTGCCGCGCTGGCGGCCTCGGAACCGGTCGCCGTCGAAGGCGCGCAGTGGGCGGCGACCTCGTTCCCCGAATTCCCCGGCCTCGCCCGTCAGGCCGGAATACGCCTGCACGATGCCTGAGGCCGCTCCCGTCATCGCCGTCGACGGCACTGCCGGATCCGGCAAGGGTACGCTGGCCCGGAATCTCGCGAACGAACTGGGCTGGCACTACCTCGACTCCGGCGCCCTGTACCGCGCCGCCGGGCTGGCCGTCCTGCAGGCAGGCACGGATCCCGACGACGCGGCCGCCTGCGGCGGGATCGCCCAAGCCATGCGAGTCGAGATCGAGACCCGGCCGGAATCGATCCGGATCCTGCTGGATGGAACCGACGTCACGACCCGCATCCGGGCGCCGGAAGTCGGGCAGGTCGCCTCGCGCGTCTCGGTCCATCCGGAAGTCCGCCGCGCCCTGCTGGATCATCAGCGCGCGGCACGCCGAATGCCCGGGCTGGTGGCCGACGGACGCGACATGGGAACCGTGGTCTTCCCGGACGCCTGCCTGAAGTTCCACCTGGTCGCTTCGCTGGAAGTCCGGGCGCGCCGGAGGCAGCGTCAGTTGGAGGAAATGGGGATCAATGCTAGACTTAATACGCTAATCGACGAGTTGAACCAGCGTGATCTTCAAGACATGCGGCGGGGTGAATCGCCCCTGGTTCAGGCTCCCGATGCCTGCCTGATCGACACCAGCGAACAATCGATCGAGGAGGTTCATGCAAAGGCCCGGGCCTGCCTGCCCGGAATATTAACTCCATCAGACAAGGGCACCCATCCATGAGCGAATCCTTCGCGGAACTTCTCGAAGAGAACATTGCACACCTGCAGACGCGGGCCGGCTCGATCATCGACGGCACCGTCGTGGACATCCGGCCGGACTCCGTCGTCGTCAGCGCCGGACTGAAATCCGAATGCTTCATCCCGGCCGACCAGTTCGTCGGCCCCGACGGCAAGCTGGAGGTCGAAGTCGGCGACACCGTCGAGGTCTCCCTGGACGCCATCGAGGACGGCAACGGCGAGACCCGCATGTCGCGCGAACGCGCCAAGCGCATCCGCATCTGGAGCGACCTGGAGAAAGCCTACGAGGAAAACACCAACGTCACCGGCACCATCGTCAACAAGATCAAGGGCGGCTTCACCATCAACCTCAACTCGATCCGCGCCTTCCTGCCGGGTTCGCTGGTCGATGTCCGCCCCGTGCGCGACACGGCCTACCTGGAAAACCGCGAACTGGAATTCAAGATCATCAAGATCGACCGGCGCCGCGACAACGTGGTCGTATCCCGCCGGGCCGTGCTCAAGACCGAGCACAGCGCCGAGCGCGACGCCATGCTGAAGAAGCTCTCCGAGAGCGGCGTGGTGCGCGGCACGGTCAAGAACCTGACCGAATACGGCGCCTTCCTGGATCTCGGCGGCGTCGATGGCCTCCTGCACATTACCGACATGGCCTGGCGGCGCATCAAGCATCCGTCCGACGTGGTGGAGGTCGGCCAGGAAATCGACGTCAAGATCCTGAGCTACGATCAGGAAAGCGGCCGGGTCTCGCTCGGCATCAAGCAGCTGACGGAGGACCCGTGGGAGAACATCATGGACCGCTACGAGGTCGGCAGCAAGGTCCCGGGCACGGTGACCAGCATTACCGATTACGGCTGCTTCGTCGAGATCGAGGACGGCATCGAGGGCCTGGTGCACGCCTCGGAGATGGACTGGACCTCGCGCAACGCCAACCCGTCCCGGATGGTGACGCTCGGCGAGACGGTCGAGGTGATGGTGCTGGAGATCGATCTGGAGCGCCGCCGCATCTCGCTCGGCATGAAGCAGTGCACCGCCAATCCCTGGGAGGCGTTCGCCGCCATGTACAGCAAGGGCGCGCAAGTGGCCGGCACCGTCAAGTCGATTACCGACTTCGGCATCTTCGTCGGCCTGGAAGGCGGCATCGACGGCCTGATCCACCTGTCCGACCTGTCCTGGACCGACCCCGGCGAGAAGGTCATCCACGAGTACCGCAAGGGCAATGAAATCGAAGCCAAGGTCCTGTCCGTCGACGTCGACCGCGAGCGCGTCTCGCTCGGCATCAAGCAACTGACGGAAGACCCGGTCCAAGGCTGGCTCAAGAAGCATCCCAAGGGCCAGGCCGTCTCCTGCACGGTCACCGAAGTCGAGTCCCGCACGATCACCGTGGAGGTGGCGGAGCACATCACCGGCTCGATCCCGGCCTCCGAACTGGCGGACGACTCGGTGGAAGATGCCCGCAACCATGTCAAGGTCGGCGACACCCTGGAAGCGTTTATCCAGTCGTTCGACCGCAAGAACCGCCACCTGAGCCTGTCGGTCCGGGCCAAGGACCAGGCCGAAGAAAAACAGGCGGTCAAGGAGTACAAGGAAGCCGCCCCCAAGATCAGCAAATCGCTGGGCGGCATACTTCGCGATAAACTGGTAGGCCGGAAGGACGACGATTCCTGAGCCCGAACCGATTATGCCTGCCCGAGACAACGCCGCCCAGATCAACCGAAGCCAGTTGATCGAGCGCATTACGACCAAGCAGGATCACCTGTCGCCGCGCGACGTGGACGAGGCGGTCAAGCTGGTCTTCGACCACATCGCCGAAGGCCTGGCACAGAACGATCGGGTGGAATTGCGCGGCTTCGGCAGTTTCAGCCTGCGCGAGCGCCAGCCGCGCATGGCCTGCAACCCCCGCACCGGCGACCACGTCATGCTGGGCACGCGCCACGTGCCTCACTTCAAGCCTGGCAAGAGCCTGCGCGAAAAACTGCGCGACCTGTTCCAGTAATTCCCGTATTTCTTCTCCCGCAGTTTTGCGGTGAAAATCCGGTCGAGCCGTGCTATATTCATATGTCCGGCTCTTCGAGGCGCCGAACATGAACAAACTGGGTGCATTTCTCATCTTCCTGCTGGTAATGGCCTTCGGCCTGATGCTGGTGATGGCCAACCCTCAAGCGGTCGGCATCAACCTGTATTTCGCCGAGTACACGCTGCAGTTGGGGTTCGCGCTGCTGGCCACGCTGGGACTGGGGCTGATCCTCGCCATGGGGCTCGGCGGCTGGATGGTGTTGCGCTACCGGTTCAAACTGACCCGCCTGCAGCGCCAGTACGACCTGGTTTACCAGGAAGTTCGCAACCTGCGGCGCATGCCGATCCACGAGGCCTGACATGATGAGCGCCCTGCTCTGGCTCCTGCTGCCGGTCGCGGCACTCACCGGCTGGTGGGCGGCACGGCGCGACATGCAGCGCCACCAGGCCAAGCCGATCCCGGGCCACTACCTCAAGGGCATCAACTACCTGCTCAACGAACAGCCGGACAAGGCCATCGACCTGTTCGTCGACGTCGTCGACCTGGATGCCGACACCGTCGAGACCTACATCGTGCTCGGCAACCTGCTGCGCCGGCGAGGCGAGGTGGAGCGCGCCATCCGCCTGCACCAGAATTTGATCGCGCGCCCGGACCTGGACGACCAGACCAAGGCCGACGCGCTGCTGGAACTGGCTCGGGACTACCTGAAGTCGGGCCTGTTCGACCGGGCCGAGCACCTGCTCGGCGGCGTGCTCGACACCGGCAGCCACCAGTTGGAAGCGCTGCAGCACCTGCGCGAGATCTACGAGCAGGAAAAAGAATGGAAGAAAGCGATTCACGTCACTCGCAACATCGAGCGCGAAGGCGGCGGGTCGCAGCAGGAAATCATTGCCCAGTACTACTGCGAGCTGGGAGAGAACGCACTGGCGACGAGCGCCAACGGCAATGGCGAGGAGCAAGCGGTCCAGCACGCGCACAAAGCCCTGAGTCACTACCGCGACTGCGCGCGGGCGCACATCATGCTCGGCGACATCGCGACCCAGCGGCGCGACTACCATGCCGCCATTCGCCACTACCGGGATGCTTACGAGAAGCGCCCGGCGTTCGCGCCGCGAATCATCCGGCTCATCCACAAGGCCTACCAGGCCCAGGGAGACCTGGACGGATTCCGCCAGTTTTTGCACCAAGCACGAACCCAGCCGCATGCCCTGTTCCCGGTGCTGTCCCTGGTCGAGGATCTTCGACAGAACGGCGACAGAGGATTGGATGAGATCTTCGACGGCACCTTCCAGTCCAACCCCTCTTCGCTGGTCCTGCTGCGCGAATACGTGGAAGCGATCACCGAGAACCGGGTCGCGGCCGACCAGCAGAGCATGCGCCAGATCCTGACCACGCTGGACCGTTACCTCGCCGACCGTCCGACCCACGAATGCTCGGAGTGCCAGTTCCAGGTGCACAAGCTGTTCTGGCAGTGCCCGAGTTGCCAGCAGTGGGACACCCTGCGGCCGATCGAGCCCTACGCCGAGAAGACCCCGCACCGCCCCTACCTGGTCTAGTATTTCAATGCCTGCGGATCCGGCGCCCGGCCTGATCATCGCCCTGGACGGCCTGAGCAGCCGGGAGGCCGTGGATTTTGCACGCCGCCTCTCACCCGGCGACTGCCGCCTCAAGGTTGGGTCCGAACTGTTCGTCAAGGGCGGGCCGGAGTTGATCCGCGACCTGAAGCAGCAGGGTTTCGAGATCTTTCTGGACCTCAAGTTCAACGACATCCCGAACACGGTGGCGGCCGCCTGCCGCGCCGCGCGGGAGATGGGCGTGTGGATGTGCACCGTGCACGCCTCGGGCGGACCGGCCATGCTGGAAGCGGCCCGCGAAGCGGCGCAGGACGAACTGCGTGTCGTGGCCATCACGGTGCTGACCTCGCTGGACGACGAGGATCTGGACGCTATCGGGCAGCGTTCTGCCGAAGAACAGGTTGTCCGGTTGGCCCAGCTCGCGCTGCAGGCCAATCTTTCGGGCATCGTCTGCTCGGCCCGGGAGGCACGGCAGATCCGCGAGGCGTGCGGGCCGGATTTCTGGATCGTCACGCCCGGTATTCGGCCGGCCGCGACCGCGGACGACCAGAAGCGGACGGTCACGCCCAAAGAGGCCGCCGAAGCCGGCGCCAATCATCTGGTGATCGGACGCCCGGTGGTGCAGGCCGACGATCCCCCCGCTGCCGTCCGGTCTATCCTGCAAGAGTTGTCGCTCGCCGCCAGCGCGGCCTGACACTTCTCCCTTTCCCGCGTGTTACACTGCCCCACCCTGCGGGATGGGGTGTCTGTCCGACAGATGAAACAGGGAAGCCGGTGCGCAAACGCAAAGCCGGCGCTGCCCCCGCAACGGTAGGCGAGAGGGACACGCAAGCCACTGGGCCTCGGCCTGGGAAGGAAGTGTCCGGGTAACCCTCGCAAGCCCGGAGACCGGCCTCATTCTGAATTGTCACGGTTGCGGTGGGCGATCGGGATGACGCGCGGTCGCCCGATCGTGCCGTTTCCCTGTGTCTGCTTCAACCCCGGATTGGAGCCGACATGCCCAAAAAGACCCTGTTGCCGCTTGTGCTCATCGCGCTCTGGTGTTCGCCCCTGCCCGCTGCGCAGGACATTGAGACCCTCATCATCACCGCTTCGCGCATCCCCCAGCCCGTGCACACCGTCGGCAGCAGCGTCACCATCATCGACCTGGACGACTGGCGCGGGACGGGCGCCACCATCTCGGACGTCCTGCGCGAGATCCCCGGGCTGACCGTCAGCCAGCAAGGGGGCAGCGGGACATTGACGGCCCTGAGGATGCGCGGCGGTGAATCCAATCACACACGCATCCTTTTGGACGGCATCGAGTTGAGCGACCCGACCAGCGGCGTCGTGGATTTCGCTCACCTGAGCATCGCCGGGATCGAGCGCATCGAGATCCTACGGGGTGTGCCGAGCGCCCTGTGGGGGAGCGACGCCATCTCCGGCATCGTCAACCTGATCAGCCGAAAGGGAGGCAGTTCCAGCCTGACCCAGAAGTCCGGCTCGAACCAGCGTCATGAAACCACGCTCCAGGTCGCCACCGAGTCCGAAGGCTTCAGCATGCAAGCCAGCGCGCATCATTTCCAGACGCGGGGCGAGAACATCTCGTTGACCGGTTCGGAGCGAGACGGCTACCGGAACAATACCCTGCAATGGGGCGGACAGTGGCGCCCCTCGGCTGAGACCGGCTTCCGCTTTTCCGTCCGTCGGACACATGCGAATTCGGAATACGACGGATCCGGGCCCACGGACGCCCCGTACACGTCCAGAAACCGCCGGACCTATCTGAATGCCAGTTTGCACACGCAGGCCGGGCCCTTCAAGCACCAAGCAACCCTCGGCTTCCTGCAGACGACGAATCAGCCGCAGGATGCCTTCCCCACCGAAAGCAAGGGACGCCGCATCCAGATCGACGAACTGGTCTGGCGCGACTTCGAGGATTGCCTTCTCGGGCAACCCTGCACCTTCGGCGTCGGGCTTGAGTGGAGCCGGGAACGCTACCACCGGAAAGGCATCGAGCCCTTGCATTTCATCTCCTCCGGCGTGTTCATGACGCTGAACTGGCAGCCCGACCCCCAGGCCACGGTCGACCTGTCGCTCCGGCGCGACGAGAACCATGATTTCGAAGATGCCGACACTTGGCGCGTCTCCTTTGCCTACCAGTTCCCCGGTCAGCCGACCCGGCTCTACCTGGCCAGCGGCATCGGGATCGCCAACCCGACCCTGACCGAACGCTACGGTTATTCCCCGGACACCTTCCAAGGCAACCCCGGCCTGCAGCCGGAACGGTCCCGGAACACCGAGGTCGGCATCGAGCACAATCCCGGCGGAGCCTGCTGCCGGGTCAGCCTCAGCCTTTTCGACCAGCGCCTGAGCGATGAAATCCGGGGGTACTACGACCCGGACGGTTTCGCTGGCCCCGAGCTGCCCACCGCCATCAACGAATCCGGGCGTTCCGAACGCTGGGGAGGAGAACTGGAACTGGAATTCGAGCCCCACCCGGACTGGACCGTCTCCGCCCACTACGCCTACCTGCACGCGACCGAACCGGATCCGGACAGCGCAACCGACAGGAAAGAAGTCCGCCGGCCCCGGCACCAATACCGGCTGACATTGGCGCATCACTCGGATTCGTGGCACTCGCGGTTGGATTTCACGACGGTGCGGGGGCTGCTGGACGATGATTTCTCAAGTTTCCCCGCAGAAAGGAAAACGCTCGAGAATTATTACCTGGCCAACCTGTCCGCACGGTATAGCCTGGCCCCGAAGTTCGACCTCCTCTTCGAGATCCGGAATCTTCTCGACGAATCCTACCAGGAGGTGATCGGCTACGCGGCTCCCCACCGGAACTTCAGCGCAGGACTAGTCTGGCATATCGACTGATAAACTGGGCGCTCCAATTTTCCGGGAAGATTCCTTGAAGCGCATCCTTGTTCTCCTGTCAATCCTCGTTCTCGCCGGGATTGCGGGCATCTACTGGTGGAAAACAGGCGAGGTGGCAGAATTTCAGGCGGCCACCGTGTTCGGGGAACAAGCCCGGCCACTGCCTGCCTTCTCTCTCACGCGCCATGACGGCGAAACGCTGGAACCGGAGGATTTCCGCGGCCACTGGAGCCTGCTGTTCTTCGGTTATTCCAACTGCCCGGACATCTGCTCGCCTTCCATGCAGCAATTGACGACCGCCCTGCAAGCCTTGGGCGAGGAACAGGCCCGGATCGTCTTTGTTTCGGTCGACTCCGAGCGTGACAGTCCAGAGGCCCTGAGCCGATACGTCGGCCATTTCCACCCCGGCACCGTGGGGGCCACCGGTGAGGCCGAAGCGATTGCGGACCTCGCAAAACAACTGGGTGCCTTTTATTCCAGGCGACCACTCACCACCGGCTATCTCGTCGACCACAGCGGCAGCGCCTGGCTGATCGATCCCGAGGCGCGGCTTGCCGGCGTGTTCACTCCGCCCCTGGCCCCGAAGGCCATCGCCGCGGATCTTCGAACACTGATTGACCTCGGCCAATGACCCCGGTTCCTGAATCACCCTGGCGCACGCGCCTGCTCGACCTCAAGGCCTGGGGCTTCTACTGCTTTCCCCACCGCTGGGTCTCCACCCTTGCTTACTGGCTCTCCCGGATCGAAACCCCGGCGGTCAAGAACTTCCTGATCCGCTCGTTCGTCTCCTTTTTCGGGCTCCGGATGGAGGATGCGGAAATCGAGGACCCGAAAGCGTATCCGACCCTGAACGCCTTGTTCGTCCGCACCCTGAAAAAAGACGTCCGGCCCTGGCCGGAAGACCCGGATGCATTGGCGGCACCCTGCGACAGCCGAATCGGCCAATTCGGCCAAATCGAAGAGGGCCGGACCATCCAGGCGAAAGGCCAGACCTTCACCGTGGACGAATTGCTCGGGGGCCCCCACCCTGAATTCGCACAGGGCCGGTTCGCCACCCTGTACCTCTCTCCGGACGATTGTCACCGGGTCTACATGCCGGCCGACGGCCGCCTCACCGAGATGTGCCACATTCCGGGACGTCAGTTCACCGTCGCCTCCTATGCGGTGGAACGCATCCCGCGGCTTTACGCACGCAACGAGCGCGTGGCGAGTCTGTTCGAGGGTCCGGACGGCACCCCCTTTGCCGTCGTCATGGTCGGAGCCGTCAACGTGGCCTGCATCGAGATGAGCTGGTGCGGCATCGTCGCGCCGCGGTGGCGGGCGATCTCGCGCTGGCGGCACAACGGAAAGCCCCCGGACATCGAACTTCGCCGGGGCGATGAACTCGGCTGTTTTCACCTGGGATCAACCGTCGTGCTGCTCAGCGGCCATCAGGACCGGGTGTGGGATTCAGCTATCGAGCCCGGACAGGCCGTGGCCTATGGCCAACCCCTGCTCCTTCCGAAGGGTGAAGACGGCGACGCTTCCGAGGCGTCACCGGAGGACGGCGAATAGCCTAGTCGCGAACGCGGGATACGTACTCGCCGCTGCGGGTATCCACCCGAATCACCTCACCGGTTTCCACGAACAGGGGCACGCGCACGACCGCGCCCGTCTCCAGCGTGGCCGGCTTGGTCCCGCCGGATGCGGTGTCGCCCCGAACGCCGGGATCCGTCTCGGTAATCTTCAACTCCACGAACTGCGGCGGGGTCAGGCTGACCGGCTGCTCGTTGTACAGCAGTACGGAGCAAATGTCCTGCGCACGGATCCAGGTGACGGCATCGTCCAGCACGGAGGCGGGAATCGAGTACTGCTCGTAGGATTCCGGGGACATGAACACCGCCGAATCGCCGTCCGCATACAGGTACTGGAGGCTGATCTCCCGCACGTCCGCCGCTTCCACGGTGTCTCCGGACTTGATCGTCTTGTCATTGGTGCGGCCGGTCAGGAGGTTGCGCACCTTCATCCGGGTGAACGCCTGGCCCTTGCCCGGCTTGCAGAACTCGCTGTCCACCACGACATGCGGCGCGCCGTCGAGCATGATCTTCAGGCCAGGTTTGATGTCGTTGAGGCCGTAACCCGCCATGTCGGGATGTCCCGTAGCAAAATTGAGGAACCGATTTTAACCGGAGCGCTGTTCCAAGCTAAGGTGCCTACCCCAAACTTTTAAATCAGACACGGATCGCTTCCTGTTCGACATAGGGACGGAATTCCGCTCGCAATGCTTTGTCGGTAACCAGTACAACCGACTGATTCAGTAGATCTTCAATATAGAACTGCACGCCGAAATACCGTTTCGAGGTGGCCGGGCCATCAAACCGCACAAGGATATCGACATCGCTGGCATCCGTGGCTTGGTCACGGGCGAAGGAACCAAAGAGGGAAAGGTCAATAACCCCAAAACGTTGGGCCAGAGCCGTTTTGTGCTCCCGGAGTAGATCTAGGATGTCGTTTCTCGCCAGCATACGCCTAACCCGCAACGATGTACCACGCCGACCAGCCGCAATTCATCCTCATCCCGACGCGCGCAGAGTCCGGTCGGCATCCAAGACCGACAACCGTGCGATCGCGGTGCCGTGCTTCTGTTGCGCGCACCGCAACTCGTAGAGTTTCTGCAGATTAAGCCAGAACTCCCCTGTGGTGCCAAAGAAGTGCCCCAGGCGTAGTGCCGTATCCCCGGTCACCGCACGACGACCGTTGAGAATTTCCGTGATGCGGTTGACCGGCACCTCGATCTGGCGCGCCAACTCCGCCGCACTCATGCCAAGCGCGTCGAGATCCTCGCGGAGCGTCTCACCCGGATGGATAGGCTCGCGCATCATATGTCTCCGTAGCGAAACAAGGAAGCACAAATTTTACGGCATGCCGCGCATCGACCGGATTTTCAGGGCTATAATCCAAACCAAATCCTAGGAGGAACATCATGCAACCCAAAAACAGAACTTCTCTCGCCCTGCTCGTCTCGGCCATGCTGGCCTGCTCGGGCACAGCCATCGCCGACGGCCACGGTGGAGCGAAGATGACTACTCACAAAGGCGCCGCGGACATGGAACTGGCTTCCATGGGCATTGAAGGCATCGAGGCCGCTTTGTCCGACCTCATCACTTCGGACGAAAACGCGCCGCTGACCTGCGGCCTGTTCAGCCTGGCAAAAAGCAACCCGCTGGACTACACCTACACCTACAACGAGGCCAAGTTCATCGTCTCTGGCGAAATGACCCTGGCCGAAGAAGGCGGTGAGACGTTCCATGCGATCGCGGGCGACATCATTTATTTCGACAAGGGCGCGAAGATCCGGTTCACGTCGGATTCGTCGGGCCTTGCCTTTTTCTGCGGACAGAGGGCCAAGGGAGAACTTTGAATTTCTCCCCCTGAACCAATCAAAGTAGCAGGAGGTAAAACCATGAAACCAACCAACGCAACCACACTCGGCCTCGCGGGCGCGTGGTTGCTGATCGCGTCCGCCCCGCTGGGTGCCGACGAGGCCGGCCACATCAAGGACCTGACGAAGGGCGATCCCTATTACTACACGAGCGACCAGGCGATCGGGGAGATGACGGGCAGAAGTTGCTGGTCGGCGAAGGCCGTCCCAAGACGACGCATTCCAGCATTCCCCATCTGCCGGTTTTCTCTGGACACATGAACACGAACTACACCTACCGCTTCGTGAACGTGGTGGAACAGACCATGACGATGATCGGGGAAGGCAAGCATGGCCTGTGGCAGGTGCAGGACAACGGGACGATTCGGGAGTACCGCAAGAAGGATGCCCAGGGGCTGCCGGATGGTGCCGACCTGTTCGACGAAGTTAATCTGGCTACGATTGAGAACGACTACGCCAGCTACATCCCGGAGGAAAGCTGGGGAGGATACAAGCACCAAGAATTATGTACGAGAGTTGACAAACAGGGAGGCTTGAAGACAATCTTCCTATGAAAGTCCCCCGCACCGTCCGCTACCGCCTGCATCCGGGCTCTGCACGAAAGAACCAGCAACTGCACGGCACCGCCGGGGCCTGCCGCTTCGTGTGGAACCACATGGTCGGGAAGCTCAGGGGCGAGTACGAATTCGGAATCAAGCCGGACTTTCGACACTATTCCCTGTGTCACGTCTTCACCGTGATGCGGCGAGATGACGGGACGACAAAGTGGCTGCAGGACTATCCGTCCAAGGTGGTCCGGATCTCCCTGAAGCCCATCGAGACAGCCTACAAGGCGTTCTTCAAGGATCGGGAGACCGGCGGGAAACTGAACCGGAAACTGCCGCAGTTTCACGGCAAGTACAGCACGATTCCGAGTTTTCCGATTGACTATCAATCCGCACGAGTAGCAGGAGAGAGCCTGTACGTTCAGAAGGTCGGCTGGATGAAGATGGCGGGCAACAATCCGTACCCGGACGGCGAGTTCAAGTCCGGCCGGATCAGATACGAATGTGGCAAGTGGTATGCCTACCTGGCCTATGAAGTCCAGGCGGAAGCGAGTCTTCCGCACAGCATCCGGGAAGTGGGCATCGACCGCAACGTGAACGCGGACGGGTGGGCGGTCTTGTCGGACGGCACGAAGCACCCGGGCCCGGACTTGGAGCGGAAGGTGGCAAGGCGCAAGCGGTACCAGCGCAAGATGGCGCGACAGGTGAAAGGGAGCAACCGCAGGAAGATCACCAGGGTGAAGTTGCAGAAAGCGTTCCGCGCGGAACGCTTCGCCCGGTTGAACTGGGCGCACCACGTCAGCAAGAGCATTGCGTCAGAATACGATGTGGCCTATGTCGAGAAGCTGAACATCGGCAACATGACGAAATCGGCCAAGGGCACCAAAGAGAAGCCCGGCAGGAACGTAAAAGCGAAAGCGGCTCTGAACCGGAAGATCCTGGCCAGCGCCTGGGGCACGCTGGAGTTGTGCCTGAACTACAAGATGGAAGTGCGCCATGTGCTTCCGGCGTACACCAGCCAGACGTGTCATTCATGCGGGCATGTCGATGAGAAAAACAGAAATGGAACAGATTTCAAGTGCACCGCTTGCGGGCACGCGGGCAATGCGGACGTGAACGCCGCATTGAACATCCTGGCCTTCGGGAATGGGGCGGCTGGACGTGGAGGTGGCGACACCGGCGGGGCATCCCGCCACAGTCGGCCTGGGAAGCGTCAAAAAATGGTGAAGATTGGCGAGGAATCCTCTGCCAATTTTCATACATAATTCCCCAAGGGCAAGTACGACGATCACGTGGCCATCGACCTGACGGAGAAGGGCGAAAAGAACCCGCACGCCATAGACCTGGGCGGCGAACTCACCTTGAAGTATCCCGCCGTAGAGGAGCCGGTCACGCCGGTCGAGTAGAATTTCCGTTTGCCTCGGGAGCTTCGAAAGGGAAAATCGGGGCCCCGGACAAGCTGGCGACCTGTCGCCGCACCTGACTGCGCCTCCCATGAACTTTCGCGTTATTCTTTTCGCTGCAGCGGCCGTTTCGGGCCTTGGCGGTTTTGCGCAAGCCGGTGAAGTGCCGGCACCCGATCCCGCCGAAGTCTTCCATGGAGAACGCTTGTTCCTCGAGACCCGGTTCGCCCAGCGTTTTCATGATTTCGTGACCCGCGGCGGCGACATCAACGAACCGCTTGACGAAGGCGACCCGAAACTGGAGAAGACGTACCGGTTCTTCGGGCTTCCGCCCTATCAGGTCCCGTTCGCGACTGGCCCATTCGAGGGCTTGTCCTACAACTGCCGAACCTGCCACCTAGTGGACGAGCATGTCGGACAGCAAGAACTCGGTATGCGCGCCTACAACGATTTTGCCTCCCGGAGCCCCGTGCCTGAACGGAACGACGGGCAATCCGTGACCGTGCGGAATTCGCCGGTGCTGGTAGGTTCCCTGGCGCCAAGAGATCCCTTCCTGCTACATGTCGACGGGGAGTTTGCCTCGGCTCGGGAAGTGATTATCGCCACGCTCACGGGACGTAACCTAGGCTGGCTACCCAGCGAGGGCGGCCTCGCCGCACGCCATGCCTGCGAAGTCATCCGGAAAGACGACGGGACGGGCGCATTGGCGAAAGAATTCGGTGGATTCAGTTACTCTGAAGTGTTCTCCGGCGTTTCGGGATCCGGGGAAGCATTGCCTGAACCGCACCGGATCGCAGCAGGGCTGCGCGTAGACGTGGCGGGAAGTTCTTGCGATGAGATCCTGGTCGGCGTAGCCAACCTGATCGAACACTATCTCGCCGATCTGAAATTCTCTAAAGAGGAGGACATCCTTTCACCTTACGATCGGTTTCTGTCGATCAACGGCCTGCCCGTCCGCCCGGACGAGGGCGAATCGGACGAGGACTACAGCGACCGGTTGCTGACGCGAATCGACTCGCTCGACGAAAGCGGCGAACTGCAATTCGTGAAACGCAATCCTGCGACGGAGGATGGCGGATTCCGGTTCCATGACCAGCCCTACCGGTTCGGTGAAATCGAACTGCAGGGGCTGCAGGTTTTCTTCAACCGGAAACCTGCTGTCGAACGCGGTGCCGGAAACTGCGGATCCTGCCACGCGGCCCCGCATTTCACGGATTTCGGTTTTCACAACATCGGCGTGACCCAAGTGGAATATGAAGCCATCCACGGACAAGGTTCGTTCTGGAAACTGCTGATCCCGACAATCGGACAGCGCAACGAGCAGGCGGACATCTACCTGCCTGCAACCGCCGCGAACCCGGACCGGCAGGGCCTGTTCCGCAGACCCGCATCGGAATCCGAGCCGATGGCGACGGACCTGGGTGCCTGGAACATCTTCATGAACGAAGATTACCCGAACGCCCAGGAACCCCTGCACCGCTCGTTCTGTCAAAACGGGGCGGGCTGCAAGACCGCAGACCAAGCCCTCGAACAGTCAATCGCGGCATTCAAAACCCCGACGTTGAGGGATCTGGGCCATTCGGCCCCCTATATGCACAACGGCCAGGTCAGCGACCTGCATGCCTCGGTCGCGTTCTACATCGCAGCCTCCGCAAACAGCCGGAACGGGACAATCCGGAATGTGGCTCCCGAGCTGCGGGAGGTCTGGATCACGCCGAACGACATCCAGCCGCTGGTGAGTTTCCTGATCTCCCTTTACGAGGACTACGAATAAAGGCCCATCCGGAGAAAAAAGGCGGGTTTAGTATGTATAATGCCCGCTCACAGGGGATTGCGTTAGACGCACCAATGTGTCTGGTTGAACCCAATCGGGCGCAGGTGGGCGTTTCGCTGTGTTTCCCCGTGCTTGAATTCGCTACTCTGGAGCCTGAGCTATGAGCCCTGAAGAAATTCTCAAGACAATTGAAGAGTCGGACGTCCGTTTCATCGACTTCCGCTTCACCGACACCCGCGGCAAGGAACAGCATGTCTCCGTGCCGGCCAGCGTCGTCGACGAAGACACCTTCGAACATGGAAAGATGTTCGACGGATCCTCGATCGCAGGTTGGAAAGGCATCAACGAATCCGACATGATCCTCATGCCGGACCCGAGCACCGCGGTCATGGATCCGTTCTACACCGAAACGACCCTGCTGTTGCGTTGCGACGTGATCGAGCCGACCACCATGCGCCCCTACGCACGCGACACCCGCGGCATCGCCAAGAAGGCCGAGGAATACCTCAAGTCCACGGGCCTTGCCGATACCGCGTATTTCGGCCCGGAGCCTGAATTCTTCATCTTCGACAGCGCGCGCTGGGCGGATGAAATGCACCGTTGCATGTACGAGGTGGATTCGGACGAAGGCTGCTGGAATTCGGACCGCGAGGATTTCGAGGACTCGAACATCGGCCACCGCCCGGGACCCAAGGGCGGGTACTTCCCGGTGCCGCCGGTCGACAGCCTGCAGGACATCCGCTCCGTCATGTGCGAGACGCTGGAAGACATGGGCGTTCCGGTCGAGGTTCACCACCACGAGGTCGCCACCGCCGGGCAGTGCGAGATCGGTACCCGCTTCGACTCCCTGGTGCGTCGCGCAGACATGAACCAGATCCTCAAGTATGTGGTCATGAACGTCGCGCACAACTTCGGCAAGACCGCGACCTTCATGCCAAAACCCCTGGTCGGCGACAACGGCAACGGCATGCACGTGCACCAGTCGCTGAGCAAGGACGGCAAGAACCTGTTCGCCGGCGACGGCGTCGGGGGGCTGTCGGACATGGCCCTGCACTACATCGGGGGCATCCTGAAGCATGCACGGGTGCTGAATGCGTTCGCCAACTCCACCACCAACAGCTACAAGCGGCTGGTGCCGGGTTTTGAGGCGCCGGTGCTGCTGGCCTACTCCGCACGCAACCGCTCGGCGGCGGTCCGCATCCCGTTCGTCTCGCACCCGCAGCAGCGTCGCCTTGAAGTCCGCTTCGGCGATTCCTGCGGCAACCCGTATCTAACCTATGCCTCCATGCTGATGGCCGGTCTTGACGGGATCCGGAACAAGATCGATCCGGGCGAGCCGATGGACAAGGACCTGTACGACCTGCCGCCGGAAGAGGAAGCCGCCATCCCGCACGTGTGCCATTCGCTGGACCAGGCGCTGGATGAGCTGGACGCCAACCGCGACTTCCTCAAGGTTGGCGACGTCTTCAATGACGACGCCATTGATGGCTACATCGAACTCAAGCGCGAGGAAGTGACCCGTCTCCGGGCGGCCACGCATCCGGTCGAGTTCGATATGTACTACAGCCTGTAAGCTGTTTTGCACTGACGCAGCCGGTTTTCGGCACGATGCGCAGCATGACCGCGTTTGCCCGCGCCGAGACGAAAGTCGGGCGCGGGCAGATGGTGGTCGAAATCCGATCCGTCAATCACCGCTACCTGCAACCGGGGTTCCATCTTGCCCGGGAGTGTGCCGGGCTGGAGCCTCTCTGGCGCGAGCAGTTGCGCAAGGCCTGTTCCCGCGGCAAGGTTGATGTCACGGCCAGTTTCCGACGAGCGGCAGGTGAACCCGCCGACGGGTACCTCGATCAGGCGCAACTGCGCCGCCTGGTCAGCACCTGCCGACGCCTGTTCCCCCACTCCGACCCGGCCCACGTACTGAACCTGCCCGCGGTCTGGAGCGCCGCTTCTGCTCCCGACACCGCACTGGCGCCTACGGTCCAGCAGGCATTTGACGAAGCCCTGGACGCGTTCATCCGGCAGCGGGAAAGCGAAGGCGAACGCTTGGCGGGCGTCCTGCGCGAGCAGCTGCAGGAAGTCGAGCGGCAGGTCGTGGCGCTGAAGTCCAAACGTCCTGCCATACAGCAGGCCCTGCGCGAACGCTGGCAGGCACGCCTGAAGGAATTGCAGGCCGCGGTCGACGCCCAGCGGGTGGAAGAGGAAATCGCGGTCCAGGTGATGCGTGCCGATGTGGACGAGGAGCTGGCCCGGCTCGACAGCCATCTTGAAGAAACCCGGGCTGCCCTGAAAGCGGGCGGGGCGCAAGGACGAAAGTTGGACTTCCTGATGCAGGAATTCACGCGCGAAGCGAACACGCTGGCCTCCAAGGCGCCGGATGTCGAAACCACCAATGCAGCGCTGGCCATCAAGGTGCTGGTGGAACAGATGCGCGAGCAGATACAAAACATCGAATAGAACCGGGGCGGTTTTCTCCTGCCCCGAATCCCGTCCAATACCACCTGGAATATGGCGCGAATAAAAGTAAATGCGCCATATTTGCGCCAGCCCTCTTGCATTATTGTGCCATTTTCTGTTATAATCGCGCCATTCAGGCGGAAGGTTTTTATGGACAGTCTGTCCCGGATTCACGAGATCCTACTCAAATCGTCGGAGCCGATGTCGGTTTCCGACCTGCTGGCCGTGTCTCCCGAAGCGACGAGGAGAACCGCCCAGCGCCATCTGAGCCGGCTGGTCGCCGAGGGCAAGGCCCTTGCGCAAGGCGAGGGCCGCTCACGGAAATATCTGGCCCTTCCGGCGCAGAGTCCGGGCACGGCACAGGGGGGATTTGACGACCAGCCGAAGCACATCCCCCTGTCCCCGGACAGTCAGGACATCGCCCACTACATCAGCCAGCCGCTCGAAGCCCGGTCTCCCGTCGGGTATCAGCGAGATTTTCTTGATGTCTACGAACCAAACACAAGTCACTATCTTCCTGCCCCGATTCGGCAGCAACTGCGGAGAATGGGCGATACCGGACAGGCATCCCGGCCGGCCGGCACCCACGGCAGGAGTGTTTTGAACCGCTTCCTGATCGACCTGTCGTGGGCATCCAGCCATTTGGAAGGAAACACGTACAGCCGACTGGACACGCTCAATCTCATCCAGCACGGCAAGGCGGCCGAAGGGAAGGCCGCGACCGAGACCCAGATGATCCTGAACCACAAGGCGGCCATCGAACTGCTCGTGGAGAACACCGGGGCCATGGATTTCAATCGCTACACCTTGTTCAACCTGCACGGCGCCTTGTCGGAAAACCTGCTTCCGAATCCCGACGACGAAGGGAGAATCCGGCGACACCAGGTCGAAATCGGCAAGAGTGTCTATCGACCGGTGTCCGGCGAGATGCACCTCAGCGAAATCCTGGACTCCCTGCTGGCCAAGGCGCGGCAGATCTCGGACCCGTTCGAGCAGTCATTCTTCATGATGGTGCACCTGCCCTACCTCCAGCCGTTCTCCGACGTGAACAAGCGCACTTCGCGCCTCGCCGCAAACCTTCCGCTGGTCCGTGCGAACCTGTGCCCGCTGACGTTTCTCGACGTTCCCGATTCCGCATACAGTCAAGCCACCTTGGGCGTGTACGAAATGACACGGGTGGAACTATTGAGGGATCTCTATCTCTGGGCTTACGAACGGTCCGTGCGAGAGTACCGGGCTCTCCGGCAGGACCTGGCGGAACCGGACCCCTTCCGTCTCCGACACGGAAAAGCCGTCAAGCGAATTGTCCGGGAAGTGGTTCTCAGCCCGGAGACCGAAACGGTTACCGCTGTAGAAAAAGCCATTCCGACCGGAATGAAACCATCCGAACACGAAGACCTAGCCGCACTGGTGATCGAGGAACTGCGCCGTCTGCACGAAGGTGTGCTGGCCCGGTATCACTTGCGCCTGCCGCAATTCAATGCCTGGAAAACCCGGCAGGACCGCAGGGCGGATTGAGCTTTGGACCACTGCCAAAGCGATGTCTCTGGAGAATCCGTTTTCGGTCGCGTGGGGGAAGGAAATGCCAGCCCTTTCTATAAACGATCACTTTAACCATGCACTAACTATAATTTTACCTGACTTTATACTATCACTTTCACCACATTTATAGTATAATTTTCCCCATTGCCGCCAGACAGGCGTTCGTCCACCGGAATCGGGTTCCGAGTGACTGACCAAAATCATCTCCTGCCCCGCCACATGATTGCCGAACTTCGGTCGGCTCTGGCTTATTCCTCCGTGGTGAACGTCACCGGTCCGAGACGGGTCGGGAAGACCACGTTGGTCCGGGACATCCTGCAGACGGGCAGGTTCATCACGCTGGATGATCCGGCGGTTCTCGATGCCATGGCAAGGGATCCGGTTGGTCAAATCGGCACATTGACTGACCGGCTTGAGGATCGGCCCTTGGTCATTGATGAGGCACAACGATCGGGCAACATGGCGCTTGCGATCAAGATGATGGTTGATGCGCGCCGGCAGGCAGGCCAATTCGTCCTGACCGGATCTTCCAATGTATTCGCTACCATGAAGGTGGCAGACTCGCTTGCCGGCCGCATGCGGATGCTGAAGCTTTGGCCCCTGACGGTCGCGGAAATCAAATCACGCCCGCCTTCCTGCATTCTCGACTGGGCCATCTCGAAGAACCCAGACCTGCCGGACCTGCCGGAACCGGAATCCACCCCGCGTGCCGATTACATCGACCTCATACTCAGAGGCGGCTTTCCAGAAACCAGGAGCATTCCCCTCAAACCGAGACAGGCCGCCTACCGGGATCATGTCGACACCATCGTCGACCGTGATGTCGCGGACCTGCTTCGCGTCCGGAAAACTGACGCATTGCGAAAACTGATTGCGCAACTGGCTGTACGCACCGGCGAAATACTTAATGTCGCACAACTCTGCAAACTGATCGGCGTACAGCGCCTGACGATTGAACAGTATCTGGATGTCCTGCTCCGGCTTTCTATCATCGTGAAGCTTGGTGCCTGGGCGTCGGGCGAGCATTCCCGCGAAATCCGCAGCGCCAAAAACCATTTCGTGGACACTGGAATGGCGGCAGCCTTACGCAGCCTGACCCCGGAAACCTTCGACGCCGATGCCAACCCGACAGCGTTGGGCGGACTGCTGGAGAGTTTCGTATTCGCCGAACTTCTCCGATCCGAACCCTATCAGGAGCATGGCTTCAATTTTTATCACTGGCGCGACCAGCGAGGCCGCGAAATCGATGTCCTCGCCGAGAGCGGGAACCGCCTGGTCGCCTTTGAGGTCAAAGCGGCCTCCTCGGTGAGTTGGCAAGACTTCGGCCACATGGCTTGGTTCTCGACCGAGGGTCCCGGCAAGACTCGGCCGGTCACCTGCATCCTCTTCTACCTCGGAGAACAAAAACTTGCATTCGGGGAGAACCTGTTTGCCCTGCCTGTCAGCAGCTTATGGTCGGAGCCGAATCAGTGAACGCAACCTTTTCCCGATGGTCTCTTCCGGGGACATGTTAAAGTGGCGCCGTTTCCGTATGGCACGAAAATGATTCCACTCGCCATCCTGACCTGCGGAGGAACCTTCGATAAGGTCTACTACGACGCCCTGAGTGACTACAGCATCGGAGCGCCCTGCGCACCGGATATCCTGGCCGAAGCCGGCATGCAGGACGGCTGGGAGTTGATCGAGGTGATGCGCAAGGACAGCCTGGACATGACCGACGACGACCGCCAGACCCTGCGCACGGCTGCGGCCAGTTGCAGAGCCTCGCGACTCGTGGTGATCCATGGCACCGACACCATGGCGGAATCCGCCGCGGTGCTAGCCGACATCCCGGACAAGACCATCGTGCTGACCGGGGCCATGAACCCGGCCCGGTTCCGCCAGACCGACGCCCCGTTCAACCTCGGCTTCGCCATTGCCGCCGCACTGACCGCAGACCCCGGTGCCTACATCGCCATGGGCGGGCAACTGTTCCCGCACGACCAGGTCCGGAAAAACCGGGAGCAGGGACGCTTCGAGCCGACGACCCCTGCCTCTTGAAATCCTCCGTGCCCCACCTTATTAAATGAGGTGGGTAAGGATGGCAAACAGGAGGTAAATCATGCATCCGAGCATTTATTTCGACCCGTTCGAGACGCTGGGCCGTTGGAACCAACTGTTCGATGGCCTGACGCACGGCGCTGGAGGCCAGATCCAGTCGAGCTGGGTTCCTGCGGTTGATTTCGAGGACCGTGGCGAACACTACCTGGTGACGGCCGACCTGCCCGGCGTCAAGCCGGAAGACGTGGAGATCAGCCTGGACGGCGACGTTCTGCACATCAAGGGCGAACGCCTGGCTGAAACCGATACCGGTGAAGGCGACGAGAAGCGCTATCGTCGGACCGAACGCGTCTATGGCGCGTTCCGACGCAGTTTCCAGCTGCCGGCCGACGTCGACCCGGACGCCATCGAGGCGCACGGCAAGGACGGAGTGCTGCATGTCCGAATCGGCAAGCACGCCGCTCCCCAGCCCCGGCGCATCACGGTTCAGGCCAACTGATCCAACGGGTTTCAAACCGGCCCGCCGGCAGGTTCTGCCGGCGGGCTTTTTTGTCCTTGAAGCAACCGGGAGTCGAAGCGTTGCGCACGCTTTTGTCTGCGGGCGGGTGTAAAATGCGCCGACCTGAGGTTTCGGAGTGTAGCTCAGCCTGGTAGAGCACTGCCTTCGGGAGGCAGGGGCCGGAGGTTCAAATCCTCTCACTCCGACCACTTCGCAGTCGATCCACCTTTTCTGACACGATCTTCGGGCCATCCGCGTACGGGAGTCTTCGGGCCGAACCGGATTGAAAAATGTACAGAGCCAAAGCCTTGATCTTCGCCGCCGCGTCGACCCTTGCGCCCGGACTCTCCTCGGCCATGGACGAGGGGTTCTATGTGGGCCTTTCCGCTGCGGCGGAAAACCTGGATGCCGCCTTTTCAAAGACGACGGACAACACCCACCCGAGCAACGGGACCCCTTCCATGGGCCGAATCTTCCCCAACCGGGATTCCGACACCGAAACAGGAAGCGGTTTCGGGATCGTGGCCGGGTACCAGTACCCCCTCCACTACGGGGGCCTGTACTGGAGCGGTGAAGTCGGCTTGGCTTATCACAGCGGGAAGGCGCGGGGCCGGTTGCCTTGGATCAAGGATGCTTCCGCCAGGGCGGCAGGAGGGGCAGACGACCCGGGTTGGCCCCAATCCGGAGAGGGTTGGCCGGATTTCTGGACTTTCGAAAAAGATCGCAGTCACGGCCTGAGCTTCAGGCTGGGCGGACAGCCCGACTTTCTCACCGCCGCGCTCGGGGAGGATTCCGGGCTCTACGTTCTGGCGGCCGTTCATCGGGTCAAGGGTGAATTGACCCTTACCTACGAAGGGTGTTCCGCAGACGGTGGATGCCTGAACGGAATGGAAGATGAATCCTATGCAAGGGGAGCCGACAAAATCGACCGGGACTATACTGCCTGGACTTTCGGGGCAGGCGTACACACGTCGGTTGCCGAACAAATGGGTCTGCAGGTCGAGGCGTACCACAGCGAGTATGACAAAGAAGTCTTCAGCGCGCTCGATGGCAGCCAAGCACCCCACATCGAAATTTCTCAGGAGGCGGATGCCCGGGAAACCGGTCTGAAGCTGAGACTGTTGAGGTATTTCCAATAGCCCGTCCGGGCAAAACAACATGGACCGGCAATCCGCCCAGCAGACCGTTCACGTCCTCGTCGAGGCCCTGCCCTACATCCAGGCCTTTGCCGGGCGGTCCGTCGTCATCAAGTACGGCGGCAACGCGATGGTCGATGAAACGCTGAAAAGCAGTTTCGCACGCGACCTGGTGTTGATGCAGCATGTGGGCATCAAGCCCGTCGTCGTACATGGCGGAGGCCCGCAGATCGGGCAGCACCTGGAAGAGCTCGGCATAGAGAGCCGGTTTGTCGACGGCGTGCGGGTCACCGACCGGCAAACCATGGACGTGGTGGAGAAGGTGCTCGGCGACGTCATCAACACGGAAATCGTCGACCTGATTAACCAGCACGGGGGGCGTGCTGCCGGTGTCACCGGCAAGCGGGGCGGCTTCATTCATGCCAAGCGGCTCAAGTTGAAGCAGTTCTCTCCGGACATGAATGCGCCTGAAATCATTGATCTCGGCCATACCGGAACGGTGGCGAGCATCGATCCCGGACCGATCCAGGAACTGGAGGACAGCGGGAAGATTCCGGTGATCGCTCCGGTCGGAGTCGGGGCCGACGGCGAGAGTTACAACATCAACGCGGACACCGTCGCCAGCCACATGGCCGTCGCGCTCAAAGCCGAAAAACTGATGATCCTGACCAACCAGACCGGAGTACTGGATGCCAAGGGGGAACTCCTGACCAACCTGGATTCAGAAGCCATCGAATCCCTGATCGAGGATGGCACGATCCGCGACGGCATGGTGCCCAAGACCCGTTGCGTGCTGGATGCGTTGAAGGCCGGCGTCCACACCGCGCACATCATCGACGGCCGAACCCCGCATGCCGTCGTGCTGGAAGTCTTCACGCGCGAGGGCATCGGCACGTTAATCTCTGCCGACTCCGCATCCTGATTGTTTCGGCGGAGCACCGGGACGGTGCCCCGTTTCACATTGCCTAGGCTGATTTTGAGAAAGTGTACTGTTCGCCTTCGCGTCGCACCGTAATTCCGACGTGCTCGGCAGTCTGTTCCTCGCCATCCTCAACGTTGAACTGTTGCCCGCCGATCGCCACCAGGCCTTCACGGGTCACGCCGCAGTGGATCAGTCCGATCGTATCGTACTCCCGAGCCTCCAGGCGCAGGGTGTTGGGATCGTCTTCTTCTTCGGTTTCTTGGTTTTCCGGCTCGTCTGCCATGGGGAATTGCTCCTGCTTGGTGAGCGTATAATTTTAACCGCACCGCTGGGGGATCGTCTAGTGGTAGGACTGCGGACTCTGACTCCGCCAGCGGGGGTTCGAATCCCTCTCCCCCAGCCAATTCCCGGTTCTTGGATTCCGACCTGCATCAAGGTCACGGACTGCTTCGCACTCAGGAAAGGCTACGGATAACGAGCCCTCCGTCGGGCTTGTCCGGGATTATCGGCATTGATGCCAGATGGTCCACTTTACTGCTGCTTCACGCCCCGACCGCTGAATCACTGACCCATCATTCCTCATCATCATCCTCCGGCTCCGCAAGCCTAGAACCGAACGAACCGATGATTTCGTGCGAGCCACCCACATGGTGGAAGACTCCACCCACCTCGGGGCGGTCCTTCGTGCCGTAGAAAGAGCCTTCCAGTTTCCCTGGGGTTGCGGTAAGTGGATTGAGATCGCCTCCGGAGAATTTGGAACCCGTAACCTCCAGATTTGTCCAGGTCAGTGCCGCTGCATAAGCATTTCCTGCGTACCACGCCTCGCCATCATCAGCCAACCTCTGAATGTTGGCGATTTCGATATCGATCATCGCGGGCGCTGCCTCAACAGGTGGGGTAGCATCAGCATCAGCCTCAACAGAAGGATCGTACATGATGTTCACGTCACCTTGGACGAGGTGGCTATCTAGGGTGGTTATTCGTCTTTCCACACCGACCATGACGCCTTTCCCGGTCAACGCGACACTGGGAGACTGGATACCGGATTCAATGGAATCCTCGTCATAGATCCGGCCCAGCGAGGCATTTTCGAAACGCAGGTGCTCGAGATCGTCATCCTCGTCGAAAAACCGGTACACTCCGACAAAGAACATGCTGTATTGCAGCATGCCGTCATAGCCAACGTACTGATAACCGTCGCTTTCTCCCTCACGAACTATCGTCAGGTCGGCAAAAGCCGGTCTTTCTGTAACATCATCCGGCAACTTCACGTCATCGAGATTCATGCCGGCCACGTTAGCAGGCGTAAGGAGGTACTCGTTATCATCCTCATCCTTGTAGACGGCGAACAAGTCGGCAAATTCCGGTCTTTCTGTAACATCGCCCGGCAACTCCACATCATCAAGATTCTTGCCGGTGACATTGGCGCTCGTCAGGAGATACTTGTTCCCGTCTTCGTCTTTATACACCTGCGGGAGGACAGACTCTCCGGTTTCCAATTGCCTGACCTGCGACATCTCGGCATCGCGGTAAGACATGACGGGTTCGCGGTCCGCCTTAAAACTGCGAAAACCTACACGATTCTTATCCGAAGACCCTGTCCGACCCAAATGGAAAATTATTCCATCCTCTCGTAGCGAGTCCGGGCCAAACGTACACTTTGCAGGACCGGTCGCGCTCGCATCCCCGCAAGTGGCGACGGGAGTGGATTCAGGCATCGTAGCGTCGGGACGTTCGTCCTCGACATTCTCATCGACAGTCTGGGCCAACACGGCGCCCGTGCTTAGGTACCGGGTGCTGATGAGCACAATGTTGTCTCTCAATTTGTCAAGTTGAGTCGGTGTTTTGGACAACCTCGTAGCTCCCGTACCGTCTCCATCGCGAACCTTCGTCAGGTCGGCAAAATCCGGGGCCGTGTCAACACCCGTCGGCAGATCCACGCCCATCAAATCCATGTCGGCCACGTTGGCAGGCGTGAGAAGGTACTCGTTTTCATTCTCATCCTTGTAAACGGCAAATAAATTAGCAAAATCGGGAATCGTTTCCACACCCGTCGGCTTCGTCACGCCATCCACATTCATGGAGGTGACGTTCGCGTCCGTCAGGAGATACTTGTTCCCGTCTGCGTCTCTATAGACCTGCAGCAGGTTGCCGGCAAACTTGCCTATGGCATCCTGAATTTCCTGAATGTCCTCCAGCAGGTAATCCACACTGGAGTATTCCTTTTGGACTTCGGGCACAGATCCTCCCGTGGCAGGGGCTGCTGCTGGCTCCAGCAATCTGGAACTGCCGGAACTGCCGCAGGCGGATAGGGCAAAAATGACGCAGCCAAATAACGGATAGCGGATAAAAGCAGGCATATTTTCTTCGGAGTCAGGTATGACGGTGACACGATGAGCGCATTCCGCGCCTTGGGCTTGTAGTATTGGTATTCTACATGAAGATTCCTGAAAGAATGGTGCCCACCACTCGCCCGTAAACTGTCAGCTACAACCAAACCAACCGGGTCGTTTCGTTGACCCCCGCACAGCCCGCCAACTAGGGCGGCATCCCGGCGGATGGTACGCTACGCAGCGGAGAGTTGCCGGAGTGGTCGAACGGGGCGGTCTCGAAAACCGTTGTGCGACTTGTCGTACCGAGGGTTCGAATCCCTCACTCTCCGCCACACGTACCAAAGAGAATCTCACTTGCTGGCATCCCTTAAAAGGCAAGGCCTGCCCGCTTCGCGGACAGGCCCTCCTGGTGCCGGATTGCTTCGAGCGTACTACCAATAACCGTTTACAGCCCGAATCCGTAACTCACACTCATCCCGAGACGGGTCTCGTCATCGATATCTTCGTTTGAGTCGACCAGGTAAACCGCGAAATCAATCTCATTGATCGTCGTGGCATAGCCCAGCTCGACGTAATCACCTTCCGGCTCGCCCTTGTCCACGTCGTCCTCGCTGAGGCCGTAGGTGCCGAACGTCACGTAGGCGCCCTTGTAGTCCAAGGTCAGCGTGGCGATATCGTAGTCATTGTCTTCGGCCCCGCAGAAATTCTCATGCTCACCGATTGAGTAGTCCAGGCTGGCCGAGAAATCACCCTTGGCATAACCCACGCCGACATTGATCTCGTCGTAGTCCTTGTCGAACCCGGTATTGTCGCAACTGGCTGCGGTCGGTTCGACGGCTTTGACGGCAACCTCCTCGGAGTCGGCAACCTTCGTATAAGCCATCTGCTCCGCATCCTCCAATGCCGCGTATTCCGTCGGCGTGTACCGGTTGCTGACGGTTTCAGTCTCAGTCACCCTTGTGTATTTCGCCTGTGTTGCAGCATCAAGAGCATCATATTCAGCGTCCGTCCAGACGTAGGTCCCATCGTTGTCGGCATTGAGATTTACCGTCGGAGGAGTGTCGTTCTGATCATCTGGGACATACTCGTACACGCCACCTGTGATTTTCACAGTGCTGCTCCCATTTGTGCCGAGTCTGTAGCCCGTCTTGTCCGTCGTTACACTTTTCTCGTAGGCGCTGCTATACACGGCTGGTTTACCAGGGTCGGCCGGAGTGTAGACCCCGTCGTCGTCCTCCGTGTAGCGGTAGGCGGTATACCCGACATACGCCGAGAAGCCATTATCGAACTCGAAAGCCAAGCCCCCGTAGACGTCGATCTCGATCCCGTTGCCGGAATCAAGGTCGGCGATCCAGGTGCCCAGGTAGAACGGGCCTGTTGCCAGGTCAATCCCGCCGTTGGCCACGCCATCGCTCTGATGGAAGCCGCGATAGATGTAATCGGACATGATGCCGAAGTTCGCCGAGAGATCGATCTCGGCATGAGCCGGCATGGCTGTCCCTGTTAGAGCTGCCGCAAAGGCAGCAATCAATTTCCAGTTTTTCATGTTTTCCCCTATTTGGTTGAAGTTGAAATTGGTGCCTCGCCGAGACACTTGGCAGCCAAGGCGCAAGACCCCGGCGTCAGGTTCCGGCCAGACAGATTAGGTTTTGGAAAATTCTGAAAGCCTTCCAGAAGTACCCGGAAGGTTTCAGTGACTCAACTCAGCGTTTGGAGTACTGAATGTCCTTGCGGGCTTTTCTTAACCCAACTTTCTTTCTTTCGACTATTCTTGAATCACGGGTCAGGAACCCGCCTTGTCGCAGTTGTGCACGGTTCTCTTCGTTGTAGGAAAGCAGCGCCCGGGCGATGCCGAGCCTGATGGCCCCGGCCTGGCCGCTGGTGCCGCCGCCGGATACCTTGGCATCCAGATCAAACTTGCCCAGCATGTCGCACACGGCCAGCGGCTGGCAGACCTGGATGCGGGCGGTCTCGCGGACGAAATAATCTTTAAGATCGCGGTTGTTGACCCGCATTTTCCCGGAGCCCTCGCTCAGCCGCACGCGGGCCGTCGAGTCTTTGCGGCGCCCGGTGCCCAGGAAAACTGACGCGGCCATGCTCAGATCTCCAATGCCGCAGGCTGCTGGGCGGCGTGCTGATGCTCGTCCCCGGAATAGACATGCAGCCGGCGCAGCATGCGGCTGCCCAGCCGGCTCTTGGGAAGCATCCCGCGAACCGCCAACTCAATAATTTTCTGGGGGGCACGTTCCTGGAGGTCTTCGAAGGACTCGCTGCGCAGGTTTCCGATATAACCGGTGTGGCGGTGGTAGATCTTGCCGGCCCGCTTGTTGCCGGTCACCCGCACCGAAGAGGCGTTGAGCACGATGACGTGGTCGCCCGCATCCACATGCGGCGTCCAGTCGGGGCGGTGCTTGCCGCGCAGGCAGTGCGCCACCTGGGTCGCCAAGCGCCCCAGGACCTGGTCGGCGGCATCCACCACGTACCAGCTGCCAGCACCGGGTTTGGCGCTGACCGTGCTGCGGGTCAGTGTCTTGCTCTTCATCGTGAGTCTCACGGGTGAAAGTTCATTTTATCACGATTGGCTATTTTTCCAGTGGAATCATGCCCGACTCCGGCACCACCCGGTCCTCTCGCTGCTCCAGGCCTTCCGCGCTGATCCGAATATAGTCCCGGCTATCGCCGAACACCACGAATTGCGCCGGGCCCTCTTCCTCCGTCACCTCCCAGCGACCGTAGACCTTCTGATCTTCGTCTTCCAGGATGAACTGGCTGGCGTAAACCTCCGACGCGTACACCCGAACCGGGCCCAGCAATCCGATTTCCCAAGTGCCCTGGTACAGGATCAGTGACCCGATCAGGATCAGGCCAATGCGCAGGCGGCCGGTCAGTTTCTCCAATTCCGCAATGCGGACTTCCGGGGCCTTCCCGGGTTCTTCTATTCTTTCCATAAGTCCTCTCCTTCAGTCGGGGATCGACCCGCCGCACAGGCGGCGGCCGATCTGTCGGTAACGTTCCGTGGTCCGTGCCACGATTTCAATCGGGATTTCCGGGCCGGGGGGCCGCTTGTCCCATTCCAGGGTTTCCAGCCAATCGCGCACGAACTGCTTGTCGAAACTGTACGGGTTCTCGCCCGCACGCCAGTCGTCCGCATCCCAGAAGCGGGAGGAATCCGGCGTCAGCACTTCGTCGATCAGCACCAGCGTCCCCGCCTCGTCCAAGCCAAATTCGAACTTGGTGTCCGCGATTATGACACCGCATTCGCGGGCATGGGCGCTCGCCTCGGCGTACAGCCGCAGGCTCACGTCCCGCACTTCTTCCGCGCGTTCCCTTCCGATCAGGTCTGTCACTCTTTCGAAACTGATGTTCTCGTCGTGCTCTCCCCGCTGGGCCTTGGTCGCAGGCGTGAACAACGGTTCCGGCAGGCGCTCGGCCAGAGCCAGACCGGGCGGCAGGTCGATTCCGCAGACCCGGCCTTCGCGCTGGTAATCCTTCCAGCCCGACCCGATCAGGTAGCCGCGGACCACGGCCTCGACCGGCAGCGGCTCAAGCTTCCGCACCCGCAGGCTTCGGCCTGCCAGCAGGGTTCGCTCTTCGGGCTCCAGCGGCAAATCCTCCAGTCCCAGCGGGCAACAGTGGTTCGGCACGACCGGCTCCAGGCGGTCGAACCAGAATCCGGAGACGGCGGTCAGGATTCGCCCTTTTCCCGGGATCGGGGTCGGCAGCACCACGTCAAAGGCCGACAACCGGTCGGTGGCTACCATCAGCATGTGCTGCGAATCGATTTCGTACAGATCGCGCACTTTGCCCTCGGCAATGCGTTTCAAATGGGCGAGATCAGTGCGAAATACAGGAGACACGGTCGTCGGGACCCTAGTGGAAACGCCCATTATGAACCACCGGGGAGTATAATTCGTTGCTTCGCCAACGTTACCGAAGCGTCATGACCAACCCCGACCCGGCCCCGCCCGTCGCCATCGTGATGGGAAGCCGCAGCGATTGGGAAACCATGAAGGCTGCGGCCGAACACCTGGACGCGCTGGAGGTTCCTTACTTCGCGCAGGTGGTCTCCGCGCACCGCACGCCCGACCTGATGGCGGAATTCGCCCGTGGCGCCCGCGATCGCGGGATTCGCTGCATCATCGCCGGTGCCGGCGGAGCCGCGCACCTGCCCGGCATGCTGGCGGCTATGACCCCGTTGCCGGTGCTCGGCGTTCCCATCAACGCCACCGCGCTGCAAGGCTGGGATTCCCTGCTGTCGATCGCACAGATGCCGAAAGGCATTCCCGTTGCCACTTTCGCCGTCGGCGCACCCGGGGCCGCAAATGCCGCGCTGTTCGCGGCGGCAATGCTGGCCGGCGGAGACCCGGATCTGGCGGAACGGCTGGATGCCTTTCGGGACGCCCAGACCCGCTCCGTCCTTGAGCAGAAACTCGACTGAACCTCTCGCGCCCGGCGCCCATCTCGGCATGCTCGGCGGCGGCCAGTTGGGTCGCATGTTCACCGAGGCCGCGCAACGCCTGGGCTACCGCGTCGTCGTATTGGAGCCGAAAGATCCCTGCCCGGCCGGGCTTCTTGCCGATGAACACTTGATCGCCGGATACGACCAAACGGATGCGCTGGACCGGCTCGGCGAGATGTGCGAAGCCGCCAGTTACGAATTCGAGGCCGTTCCCGCCCAGGCGGTGGAATACCTGCGCAACCGGATCACGGTCCGGCCCGATGCCCAGCCCCTCTCCGTCGCACAAAGCCGGCTGGCCGAAAAGCGTTTCGCTTCGGAGCACACGCCCGCCACGCCTCCGGTGCCCTACCAGCCCATTTCGGACGCAGCGCAGATCCCGGCCGCACTGGAACAGGTCGGGGTTCCCTGCATCTTGAAGACCGACCGCCTGGGCTACGACGGCAAGGGCCAGGCAGTCGTTGGGGCCCCCGAGGAAGCGGAAGCGGCATTCGCCCGGTTCGGCAGCGTTTCCTGCGTGCTGGAACGCCAGCTCGACCTGCAGCAGGAAGTCTCCGTCATCGTGGCTCGGGATTGCGAATACAGCGTCGCCTATCCGGTCGCGGAAAACGAGCATCGCAACGGGATCCTGCACTGCTCCCGCGCCCCGGCCGATGTCTCCGGGATCGTCCAGAAACAGGTCCAGGACAGCGCGCGCAAGATTGCCGACGCGCTTGACTACCACGGCGTGCTTGCGGTCGAATACTTCGTGACGTCCGATGGTGTCTTCTTCAACGAGATGGCACCCCGCCCCCACAACAGCGGCCACTACACGCTGGATGCCTGCGTCGCTTCGCAGTTCGAGCAGCAGGCGCGGATTTTGTGCGGACTTCCGCTCGCCGCTCCCACGCAACACACGCCCGCCGTGATGATCAACCTGCTGGGAGACCTTTGGAACGGCGGCGAACCCGACTGGACGCCGCTTGAAAGCGACCCAACCGTGCGGTTGCACCTGTACGGCAAGGAGGAGGCACGCCCCGGGCGCAAGATGGGGCACCTCTGTGTCCTGAACTCCGACCCGGACGCCGCCTACGCACGTGCCTGCGAACTGTACCGGGGTCTGAGCGCATGAGCGATTCCTACCGCGCATTGCGCCTCTGGGCCGAAAAAGAGCTCCACTGCGAACTCGTGCAAGTTTCGGTGGAGGAACTGAGCCCCGGTGACGTGGTGATCGCGCCGGAGTTCTCCGCGATCAACTACAAGGACGCGATGGCCGCGACCGGCACGGCCCCGATCCTGCGCGTGCCGACCCTGATCGGTGGAATCGACGCAGCCGGCACCGTGGTCTCCAGCGAGAATGAGAAATTCGTGACCGGACAACCGGTCCTGATAACCGGTTGCGGGCTGTCCGAAACCCGGGACGGCGGATTTGCCGAGCGACTGCGCGTGCCTGGAGATTCTCTCATTGATATCCCTTCCCCCTTCACCCCGCGCTCGGCGGCCATCCTGGGCACTGCCGGATTCACCGCGATGCTGGCCATCGAACGCCTGCAGGAAAACCACGTCATGCCGGGAACAGGACCCGTCCTGGTGACCGGTGCGAGCGGCGGTGTCGGCAGCCTGGCCGTCCTGCTGCTCAGCCGTCTGGGCTATTCGACGATTGCCATGACCGGCAAGTCGGAGGCACATGATGCCTTGCGCGCGCTTGGTGCGAGCGAGATCCGGGAACCTCTCGACCTGTCCGCGGACCCGGATGGCTTGGCGAAGGCCAAATTTGCCGGCGCCATCGACAACCTGGGCGGTAACGCCCTGCCTTTGCTGGTGCGCATGACCCAGCCCTGGGGCAGCGTGGTTAGTATCGGGCGCGCCACCGGCAACGAGTTCCGGGGCTCCGTCATCCCGTTCATCCTTCGCGGAGTCAGCATCCTGGGCGTGACCTCGGCCAACTGCCCGATGGAACGGCGTCATCGCGCCTGGAACCAGTTATTCGGGATCCTTCAGCCGGAAGACCTGGAACCGCTGGTAGAAGACACGATTGATTTGGAGGATTTGCCTGGCCGGTTCCCGCTTTACATTGAAGGCCGCGCTCGTGGCCGCACTCTCGTTCGCATCAATCATGGCTAAAAATTTGTTTCCCACGAAGATATATTAATTTCAAAAATTAGGCTTCATTTTTGATTGTCGGGGTTTTTACAAATGACCATATCGCTATACCGCAACGTGTTATCCACCACTCAAAACAAGTTAACCGCTGCTATTGATCAAATTCGGAGTTCCATACCCCACTCAGGCGAGACAGGAGCATTAATCGAGCAACAATTTCGATCTCAATTGGAAGAGGTATTGCCAGAACAAGTGGGTGTGTCAAATGGGTTTGTTGTAGATTCGATTGGTGGTGTGTCAAGACAGATGGATATCATCCTGTACAACAGGCTGAATACTCCCCGCATTTTTACGGGCACCGGTGCTCAAATGTTTCCTGTAGAGGCAACATATGCCTGTGGAGAAATTAAAGCCAGCCTCAATGCATTTGAATTTAAGAATAGTTTTGACAAATGTTTGAGTTACAAAAAACTACATCGAAAAGCTTATGTATTACAGCCTAGCCCTATAAATACAACTCATACTTTGTTTGGGAGTAGCCACAATAATTGGCAGTCCATATTCTTCTGCATCGCTGCTGAAAGTATAAAAATAGAACGTCTAATACCCGTATATGAGCGCATTGTGTCAACCAAAAATCTAGCGATCCATGAGAGGATTGACACTGTAGCCGCCCTCAAAGCGACAAGTAACCAAAACATGTTGCTCAATGTTTCCGGCGAAATTGTGGGTGGCATACCATCAAATCAATCAATTGATCTCCTCCCTACTCCCGGTAGTAGGCTATGCTGTTATGAAGCTACGGAGCCATGGTCTCTTTTTGTTATGTTATTGCTACGCTATATGGTTGAAGCTCCACAAGAACTTGTTAGTATGCTGCCTTATGGTGGAACTGATCCATACTAGCATCAAAAGTTTGCAGTATGAATCAAAAGTAAAAATGTAATAAAGTGGCGTCTAGTTACATAGCCCTAGCATACTGATGCCCGAGCATTTTGGGCAGTTACATTCGGGACTGAGAAGATGCCTAGAAAATATGTGGAATCCACTCTTGCAAAAAATGAAACAATTGCGTATGAAGCTAAGTTTCACTGGACCTACACCCTGAACATTGTGATGTGTTTATTTGTTGGAATTCCTTTGTTTCTCACAATACTGATAGATTCCTCACAAATGCTTGTGTTGTGGGGATTTGGCTCTCTACTAACCTTTGCAGGAATTCTAATGTGGATTACGAAGCGCACTACCGAAATCGTGATTACGAGTAGTCGAGTGGTTTATAAGACAGGCTTAATTGCGAGAACTACCAATGAGATCGCATTAACTCGAATTGAGGGCGTAAACTTGAAGCAAGGTGTAACGGGCCGGATACTGGGCTATGGGAAAGTGTCATGTCGAGGGACGGGAATTGGATCACTGACAACCCCTATTATCGATGATCCGATGCAGTTCCGGAGTGCCATACAACAAGGTAAAGGAGTTGAAGTATGAGTCACCGCCTTTCTACATGGAACTTGCTACACGTGGTGGAATCTCTTTGGCTAAAACAACAAACGATTAATCCATGGTCAAGCCCGCAATTGTACGCACATGCTACCCACCAGCTCCGTCAACTCGCCGCCTTGAGCTCTGCGCCGAAAGTCCGCTCGTGAATGGCGCGGGCCTCGTCCCGCAACCGCGCCGCCTCCTCGAACTCCAGTTCCCGCGCGTGGTGGTACATCTGTTGCTCTAGTTCCCGGATCTTCCGCAGCGCTTCCTCTGGACTCAATACCTCGACCGGTTCGGCCGGCCCGAACCGAACCCGTTTCGCATGTTTTCCTGACGAGCGCCCAGCGGCGCCTTCCATGATATCGGCGACTCGTTTCTCGATGCCGCGCGGAGTGATGCCGTGCTTTTGATTGAATTCCTGCTGCCTGGCGCGGCGGCGGTCGGTCTCGTCGATGGCCCGGCGCATCGAGTCGGTCACTTCATCGGCGTACAACAGCGTGCGCCCCTTGACATGCCGCGCCGCCCGCCCGATGGTCTGGATCAGCGAGCGCTCCGAGCGCAGGAACCCTTCCTTGTCCGCATCCAGGATCGCCACCAGCGAGACTTCGGGAATGTCCAGCCCTTCGCGCAAGAGGTTGATTCCGACCAGCACGTCGAATTCGCCCAGCCGCAGGTCGCGGATGATCTCGACCCGTTCCACGGTGTCGATATCGGAATGCAGGTAGCGGACCCGGACGTCGTGCTCACGCAGGTATTCGGTCAGGTCCTCGGCCATGCGCTTGGTCAGCGTGGTCACCAGCACCCGGTCGCCAGCCCCGGCGGTCTTGCGAATCTCGGACAGCAGGTCGTCCACCTGGGTGGAGACCGGTCGAACCTCGACGCTGGGATCGACCAGCCCGGTCGGGCGCACCACCTGCTCGACCACCTGCCCCGACAACTTGATCTCGTACGGCCCGGGCGTGGCCGACACGTAGACGGTTTGCGGCGCCAGCGCCTCGAATTCCTC
Source organism: uncultured candidatus Poriferisulfidus sp. (assembly GCA_965204575.1). Classification (GTDB taxonomy): domain Bacteria; phylum Pseudomonadota; class Gammaproteobacteria; order Poriferisulfidales; family Poriferisulfidaceae; genus Poriferisulfidus. The sequence goes on along the minus strand of OZ241993.1, from coordinate 812,342 downwards.
GAACTTCAGCGGTCGGTTGTCCAGTGCGGACGGCAACCGGAACCCGTAATCGACCAGGTTCTTTTTGCGCGAATAGTCGCCTCGGTACATGCCGCCGAACTGCGGGATCGTGGCGTGGCTCTCGTCGACGAACAGCAGGGCGTTGTCCGGCAGGTAGTCCAGCAGGCAGGGCGGCGGTTCGCCGGCGGCGCGCCCGGACAGGTAGCGTGAGTAGTTCTCAATGCCGGCGCAGTAGCCGAGTTCCTCGATCATCTCCAGGTCGTAGCGGGTGCGTTGCTCAAGGCGCTGCGCCTCCACCAACCGTTCCTCCGACACCAGGAGGGCGAGGTGCTCCTCGAGTTCCTCGCGGATCTGTTCCACCGCGCGCTCCAGCACCACTTTCGGGGTCACGTAATGGGTCTTCGGGTAGACGGTCAAGCGGGGCACGTCGCGCCGGACCTCCCCGGTCAATGGGTCGAACAGGCGCAGACGTTCGACTTCGTCGTCGAACAGTTCGATGCGAACCGCCTCGCGGTCCGAATCCGCCGGATGCACGTCGATGACGTCGCCGCGGACCCGGAACGTGCCGCGGCGCAGGTCGACCTCGTTGCGCTTGTACTGCAACTCCGCGAGACGCCGCAGGATCCCGCGCTGTCCGGTGCGGTCGCCACGGTTCAGGTGCAGCACCATCCGGTGGTAGGACTTGGGATCGCCGAGCCCGTAAATGGAGGAAACCGTGCCGACGATGATCGTGTCGGGCCGCTCGAACAGCGCCTTGGTCGCGGACAGGCGCATCTGCTCGATGTGATCGTTGATCGACGCGTCCTTTTCGATGTAGGTGTCCGAGGACGGCACGTACGCCTCCGGCTGGTAGTAGTCGTAGTACGACACGAAGTACTCGACCGCGTTGTCCGGGAAGAATTCCTTCATTTCCCCGTACAGTTGCGCGGCGAGGGTCTTGTTGTGCACCAGCACGATGGTCGGCCGCTGCACCTTGTGGACGACGCAGGCCATGGTGTAGGTCTTGCCGGAGCCGGTCACGCCAAGCAGGCTCTGGTGGCTGAGGCCGTCCTCCAGGCCCGCCACCAGCGACGCGATGGCCTCCGGCTGGTCGCCCGCCGGCGCGAAGGAGGCTTTAAGGTCGAATGCGGACGACATTTCGCTCACTTTTCAGGGAAATTTATCCAGTATAGCGAGTCGAGGTGCGGTAAACTACGCGCCACCGGACTTTCCCATGGAACGCGCCCTTTCGAAACGGGTCGGACGTTGCGAGCCTTCCGCAACGCTGGCCGTCTCCGCGACTGCGCGCCGCCTACGCGCGGCGGGCCAGGAAATCATTGATTGGAGTGCCGGAGAACCGGACTTCGACACCCCGGAAAACATCTGCGATGCGGCGGTCCAGGCCATCCGCGACGGCCAGACCCGCTACACCTCGGTCGGCGGCACGCCGGCCCTGCGCGCCGCCATCGCGCACAAGTTCCACCGCGACAACAAGCTGCACTTCGAGGCCGACCAGATCCTGGTGAGCGCCGGCGCGAAGCAGGTCCTGTACAACTGCCTGCAGGCCGTGATCGACCCCGGCGACGAGGTCATCATTCCGGTCCCCTACTGGGCCTCTTATCCCGACATGGTGCGGCTCGCGGGCGGCGAGCCGGTGTTCCTGCCGACCACCCTGAAGCAGAATTTCCGCCCCACTGCCGAACAACTGGACCAGGCAATCAGCCCGCGCACGAAACTGCTGATCCTCAACAGCCCGTCCAACCCCTGCGGTGCCATGCTGCACCGGGAGGATCTCGAGGGCTTTGCCCGGGTGCTGCGCGCACACCCTCACGTCCGAGTCGCGTCCGACGACATCTACGAACTGATCCGGTTCGACGGCGTGCCGTTCTGCAACCTGATCCAGGTCGCGCCCGACCTGAGCGACCGCGTCCTCCTCATCAACGGCGTCTCCAAGGCCTATGCCATGACCGGCTGGCGGATCGGCTATGCGGCCGGGCCCAAGGACATCATCGACGCCATGCTGACCGTCCAGTCGCAGAGCACTTCCAACCCCTCCTCGATCGCCCAGGCCGCCGCCTGTGCCGCGTTGCTGGAAGACCAGTCCTCGGTGCCCGACATGGTGGCCGCCTTCGAGCAGCGCCGCAACTACATCGTGACGGCGCTCAACGAACTGCCCGGAATCACCTGCCTGAAGCCCGACGGCGCGTTCTACTGCCTGCCGGACGTCGGCGAAGCCATGCGCCGGCTGGAATGCCCCTCCGACATCGAGTTCGCCACCCTGCTGCTCGACCAGTTGCGCCTTGCCGTCGTGCCCGGGCTCCCGTTCGGCTCGGCCGACCACATCCGGGTCTCGTTCGCCACCGACATGCCGACTCTCGAGGAAGGCATCTCGCGCCTGCGCGATCTTCTTGACTGACGTTCCCTCCCATCCTCCCCCCGACTGGTGGGATCTCGCCCGCACAGAGGCTTACCGTGTGTGGCGGAAACAGGTCCTCGACGAAAGCGAGGTGGATTTCACACCGGTCGAAATCCAAAATCCTGCCAAGTTGGATGCGCAGGAAATCAGCGCCTTGATCTCGCGCCTACATGCTGGCGGGGCCGCCTGCTACGTCACGGACCGGATCCCCGAACCCCGCGACCTGCTGGCCTTCGGCAAGCAACTGGGACTCGAGCATCTCGACCACCACCAGTGCGCCGAACCGGACGGAGTGGCACGGTTGACGGCACGGGAAGACACGGCCGGGCGATTCATCCCGTACACCCGCCACCGGCTGCGCTGGCACACCGACGGGTATTACCAGCCGGAGACACAGAAAATCCGCAGTTTCATCCTGCACTGCATCCAGCCGGCGCTCGAAGGCGGCGTCAACCGACTGCTTGACCCGCGCCTGCTGTACATCGCCCTGCGCGACGAAGACCCGGACCTGATCCGGGCGTTGGCTCACCCCGAGGCCTTCACGGTCCCCGCCCACGCCGAAGACGGCCGGGAGCGCCGGGCCGAATTCAGCGGGCCGGTCTTTTCGGTCGACGGCGAACACCTGTACATGCGCTATACCGAACGCGCCATCCACATCCGCTGGCACACCGAAACCGAGGCGGCCCGAACCCGGATCCAAGAGCTACTGGAAACCCTGCCGCAGGCGAAACACCCCCTGCGCCTGGAGGCGGGATGCGGGTTGATCGCGCATAATGTATTGCACTGCCGGAGTGCCTACACCGACTCTGCCGATCACCCCCGCCTGCTGTACCGGACCCGCTACACGGATCGCGCCCGCCGCCCATGCTGACCCTGAGCGAACTCCTGATCGCCCACTATGACCTGGATTCCTTCGAGGGCCTCAAAGACCTGATTGCGGCACGCATCGACGCGGGAGAACGGTTCCTCAGCCTGGACGTCCGGCCTCCGTTTTCCGACACCCCGGAAGACTGGGAGGAGCAGTTGGAAAGCTTCTTCACGGCCCGCCGTCCCTGACCGTGCACTGGCAGGAATCGGATACGCCTCCTCCCGCCGTCGCGCCGGACGTGGTGGATGTCCGCTACCGAATCCGCTGCAAGGCCTTGCCGGTCGACCATGCCCGCGACCTGCGCTCGGCGCTTCTCGCGGTCTGGCCCTGGCTTGCGGACGAACCACTTGCTGGCGTTCACACGATCCATGGAGCCGAATCCGGAAACGGCTGGATCCGGCCGGAAGATCCGACGACCTACCTGCCATTGTCGAAACGCACCCGGCTGGCCCTGCGGCTGCCCTACCACCGGCTTGAGGAGGCGCGAGAGTTGTCCGGAGTCACCTTGCAGATCGGCCCGGATCCGATGGTCATCGAGGACAACCGCCTGCATCCGCTGCAGGCTCAAAGCACGGTTTTTGCCCGCTACGTCGCGATCGAAAACGAGGACGAGGAGGAATTCCTGGGCCTGTGCGCCGAGCAACTGAAGGAAATCGGCATTGAAGCCCCGCGCATGATGGCGGGCCGCACCCATCTCGTCGCCGGGGGCGGGGGAGCCCTGCACTGCCGTAGCCTGATGCTGGACGGGCTTGAGCCCGAGCAATCCGTGGATCTCCAGCGCCAAGGTCTTGGCCCCGAACGGTTGCTGGGCTGCGGCCTGTTCCTGCCCCATAAGAGCATCGCGCCCGTTGCGGCGGCACCGAAGTGAAGAAATGAGATCGGCCAAGCTTATTTATTGTGGTAACATAAAATAAATGTCGATTGAGTTCGACGAGGAAAAACGTGCAGCCACTCTTGAAGCGAGAGGGCTGGACATGGCTCGGGCCGGAGAGGTATTCGAAGGTACCACTCTGACTGATGAAGATGACCGGAGAAACTATGGCGAAGACCGTTTCATCACTATTGGATTTCTTGACGAAAGAATGGTGATTCTGGTCTGGACGCCAAGAAATGATGTATATCGCATCATCAGCATGAGGAAGGCAAATGAGCGGGAAAAAGCACTCTACAGTCCAAGATTTTGACCCGGATGACGCCCCGGATCTTTCTCAGGGCGATTGGCCGGAAAAATTTGCCAAGGTGCCTGTTCGCCGGGGTCGGCCCCCTCTTGAAAAACCGAAGGTATCCACCACCATTCGTCTGTCGCCAGACGTAATCGATCACTTCAAGGCCGGGGGCCGGGGGTGGCAAACGCGGATCGACCTCGCTCTTCGTGAATGGATCGGGAAACATGATGCCGCATGAGCATTGCCTCGTACGACAACCGGCATAGGCGCGGTTCTGCTAGAATGCGCGCCTGAAATCTCCTCCTCCTTGCCCCACCGCAGTGACGGGGGGCTGGCAACCCGAAAGGAGCGCACATGCGACATTACGAAATCGTGTTTCTGGTCTATCCGGACCAGAGCGACCAGGTACCGCAAATGATCGAGCGGTACTCGAAAATGGTGACCGACCACGGCGGCGCAGTACATCGCCTCGAAGACTGGGGGCGCCGTCAGCTGGCCTACTCCATCGACAAGTTGCACAAGGCCCACTACGTGCTGATGAACGTGGAATGCGATTCGCAAGCGCTGGGAGAAATCCAGCATGCATTCCGGTTCAACGATGCCGTGCTGCGCAACCTGATCGTCCGCCAGGACGAGGCCGTCACCGAGCCTTCGCCGCTGGCAAAGTCGGCTGAAGAGGAAGACGAGGAAGAGAACGAATGGGGCGACAGCCCGAAAGCTTCCGAAAAGGCTGCCGAAGACAAGCCTGAAGACAAAAACGGGACAGGAACGGAAGCCTCCCCGCCAGCCGCCGAGGCTGAAGAAACCGTGTCGGAGGGCGATGAACGCCCGCAGGCCGAGGCCGAAGCAGATTCCGACGCCGGCACCGAGGCGGAAGAAACACCGGACGCGGTTGAAGAACCCGCCGCCGAACCCTCCAAAACCGAGGAGTAGCCATGGCCAGCAACCCCAAACGCGAGAGTGCGCGCCGTTTTTCGAACAGCAACCCGTCTGAAATCGACTACAAGGACCTGGATCTGCTGCGCGATTACATCACCGAGACCGGCAAGATCATGCCGGCCCGGGTCAGCGGCACCCCGGCGCGGTTTCAGCGCCGGCTCGCCACCGCCATCAAACGCGCCCGTTACCTGAGCCTGCTGCCCTACTGCGACAACCACTGATGCTCGTTGCGCTCGGGCGGATCCTGCAGGGCCCGCCGATCCCGATCATCGGCGGCCTGACCCTGTTGCAGTTGCTGGCCATGCATGTGCCGCTGCTGCTGTTCGGCACCCTGTTCGCCGGCATCGTCGCCGCTTTCCTGATGCTGGTGCGGCCTCCGCGGGAAGCCGCCCTGATCCTGATCTTGTCCGGCATCGCCTGCGCCGCGATTTCCTACCTGATCGCAGCCCACGCCATGGCATTTCTGTCCCCGCTGATTTTCCTCGGGACCCCGGCCCTGCTGGCCACAATCCTGCGCCTGAGCGATTCCCTGTCACTGGCCATCCTGTGCGGCTTCGTCGGTGCCTGGACCGGCGCTCAACTGCTGGGATTGCTGGCGGTGGATCTTGACGCGGCCTGGATCGCGGCACTGGAAACCTTCCGCCAGGCGGCCCTCGAGGCGGAACGTGCCGAGCCGTTCGGGGGGGTGTCTGCGGAATGGCTGAGCCAGATCGGCGCCGAAGTGGTCATGGCCAGCCTGGCGCTCCTGTCCACCCTGCTGCTCCTGCTTGCCAGGAAGTGGCAGAGCACACTGGCGGAAATACCCTTTTTCGGGCTTGAATTCCGGGCGACACGCTACGGCCGCGTCGCGGACATCATTTTCCTGGCGACGGTCATCATGGCCTGGTGGTTCCCGAGCCCGTTCATGCTGGGCCTGTCGCTGACGCTGATCACGGCGTTCCTGTTCCCGGGCATCGCCACCATGCACCGCCTGAGCGACCGGATACGCTATCCGCTGGCCGTACTGATTCCTTTTTACCTCCTGCTGCTCAGCCTGCCGGAAGTTCTACTGGTCACCGCAACGCTCGGGGCGGCCGAAGACCTGATAGGATGGAGGCGACGGGCGGCAGGAAACGATAACGGCATTTCCTGAAACCGGAGAAACAACATGGAAGTCATTCTGCTCGAAAAAATTGAACGGCTTGGAACGCTGGGCGATGTCGTCCGCGTGCGGCCCGGCTATGCGCGCAACTACCTGATCCCGGCCGGCAAGGCCAAGTATGCGACCGAAGCCAACCTGGCGGAAGTCCAGGCGCATCGTGAAGAACTGGAACGCAAGGCGCTGGAGGCTCTGTCCGGGGCGGAGCAGCGCAAGGCGAAACTGGACGGCTTCAAGGTCACCATCATGGCGGAAACCCATCAGGAGGGCAAGCTGTTCGGTTCGGTCGGCGCCGGGGAGATCGCACGGGCCATCACCGAGGCCGGAGGCGAACTGGAACGCCACGAGATACGGCTGCCTGACGGGCCGTTGCGCAGCCTGGGCGAACACCCGGTCACGGTGCACCTGCATTCGGACGTCGAGGCCACTGTACTGGTCACCGTGGAATCCAGCGGCGAGATCGAAACTCCGGTCGAACTGGAAGAAGAAGAAACGAAAGCCGCCTCGGATGCGGACGAAGTGCAGGCCGCACCAGAAGAAGCCCCGGCGACGGAGGAACCGGCTTCCTGAAACCGCCTCCCCCGAAACCTGCCCACAAGTTTTGAACGGGACGACCTGAAGTTCTCCCCAGGTTATAGGCAGGTTTCTATACCAGTTTTCCTATTGACAGGACGGCGGGCTTCCCCGACAGTATAGAGCGACGAACCACAACAGGCTCGCGCCTGTCTCCAGAACCGCTAGACCCTTGGAATCCGACACAGGATGGCTGACGAAACCCTGACTCTTTCCGCTGTCGAACCTCTTGATGCCGAGCGTGCGGTGCTTGGCGCGCTGATCAACGACGAAAGCGCCTGGGACAAGATCCGGACCCTGCAGGTCAGCGATTTCAGCGAAGCCAGCCACCGCATGATCTTCGAGGCGATCCACGCCTTGGAGCATGATGGCAAGCCGGTCGATCTGGTCACCGCCTCGGATCAGTTGCGGCGCCATGCGGACTACCACGAACACCCGGAAATCCTGGATTACGCCCGCTACATCGCCGACGAGAACTTCACGTCCGAGCGCATCGAGTATTACGTCCGCATCGTCCTGAACTGCTCGGCGCAACGCCAGCTGCGCCGGGCCTGCAGCGACATCATCGCGCTAATCAACGACCCTCAGGGGCGGGACTCCGATGCGATTGTGAGCGAGGCGGAACGCCTGATCTTGGAAGTCTCCGATGCCGAGAAGCGCGGCAGCAACGATTTCGTGCGCATCGGAGAAGCGTCCACCAAGTCCGTCGGCGAAATCGAATCCCGTCAGGAATGGGTGCGCAAGAATCCCGGCAAGCAACTGCTGACCGGCACGCCGACCGGGTTCAGCGATTTCGACCGGGAAACATCCGGCCTGCAACCCGGTGAACTGGTCATCCTGGCCGCCAGCCCCGGAATGGGCAAAACCAGTTTGGCCATGAACATCGCGTTCAACGTCGCCGGCGGCGGCATCCCGGGCCATGAAAAGGACGTGGTCGCAGTCTTCAGCATGGAAATGTCGGCCCGGCAGCTCGCCGACCGCATGCTGGCCATGGTGGCCCAAGTCGATCAGACCAAGCTGCGCAGCGGACGGCTGGACGATGCCAACTGGAGAAACATCGAATCGGCGCTCGGCCTGCTGACCAAGCCGAATCTGTACGTGTACGAAGTGTCTGCCCCGACCCCGGTGCTGATCCGCCGCATGGCGCGGCGCCTGCGCGCAGGCCACAACAACAGGCTCGACCTGATCGTCATCGACTACCTGCAGCTGATCCCCGGCGACAGCCGCCATGAAAGCAACCGCAATGCCGAACTGGCCGTCATCACCCGGGAACTGAAGGCGCTCGCCAACGAATTGCAAACGCCGGTGCTGTGCCTGTCGCAGCTCAACCGCCAAGGCTCCAAGCGCGAAGCGGGCGACGCGCCCAAATTGCAGGAACTGCGCGACTCCGGCGCCATTGAGCAGGATGCCGACATCGTGATGTTCCTGTACAACGCCACCGATGAAGAGAATATGCCGAATCCCGCGATCGCCAACGCTGAACTAAAAGTGGCAAAAAACCGAAACGGCCGCTGTTTTTCCATGAGCCTGAACTTCACCAAGAGTCACTTCCAGTTCGAGCAACGCAGCCCGGACGACTACCAAGGCGAAACCCCGCAAGACTACGGCTATTCCTCATGAACCGGCCCGCCCGGGTCCGAGTCTCCCTCTCCAATCTGGTTCACAACTGCAGGCAGGCGCGAGCGCAGGCCCCCCACAGTTCGTTGATGGCCGTCATCAAGGCCGACGCCTATGGGCACGGGGTCCCCGCCTGCGCCCAGGCGCTTCGAGGGGAGGCGGATGCTTTCGCGGTCGCGGCTCTGGACGAAGCCCTCGAACTGCGCGACGGCGGCATCCAGGACCCGATCATCGTGATGCATGGAGCCCGCGAGCCGGGGGAACTGGAGTCGGCAATCGAGCAAAACCTGTGCCTGGTCGTCCATGACAATGAACAACTCGCCCTGCTGGAACAGGCCAAGGTCTCCGGCATGGGTCCCCAGCTCTGGCTGAAGGTCAACACCGGCATGAGCCGGCTTGGCGTCAACCAGGAACAGGCGGAATCCTGCCTGGCGCGGCTGCAGGCGCTGCCGTGGCATCCGGGCCCGGTCGGGCTGATGACGCACCTGGCCTGCGCCGGCGATCCCGACGACGACACCACCCGCGTACAACTCGAACGGTTCGCGCAAATCCCTGGCACCGGCGAGAGGTCGGCCGCCAATTCCGCCGCCGTGCTGCGTTACCCCGAAAGCCATCTGGACTGGACACGGCCGGGATTGATGCTGTACGGCGTCACCCCGGGTCACTGCCCCCCGGTCGATCTGCGGCCGGTGATGACCCTGGAAGCCCCCTTGCTGACGATCCGCGACTGCCGGGCCGGCGAGCGGCTCGGCTACGGAGCGACCTATACCTGCGCCTCGGATATGCGGGTCGGGCTGGTCGAGGCCGGCTACGCCGACGGTTATCCGCACGCCTCGAACGGACAGACGGAGGTCGCCATCGGAACCCGGCGTTTTCCGACCCTGGGCCGGGTGTCGATGGACCTCATCGCGATCGACCTCACGGACGGCGAGGCCGCCACCGGGGACTGGGTGGAATTGTGGGGCCCGCAGGTCTCGGTTTGCGAGGTCGCGGCAAAAGGCGGTACAATAGCCTACGAATTGCTGACACGGGTCGCTCATTTGCGTCACGAGTACAGCAACTGACAGGGGGCCTCGCCGGATCATCGAACCCGGGTGAGGATTTTCAGAGGGCAACACCGGCCATCGGCCGAATCGATTGATTCATGACATCGCTTCTTCGCTGCGAGATTCTGGATTTGCGTCCGTCGGGTGTTTTGACGACGATGCTTTCGCGTCCTGCTTCTCCGCGTGCCTCCCTGATCCAACAATGCCCGTTGGGCATTGCTAGATCCATTCCTGTTTAAAAAAACTACATTTAATTCCAGAACTGAGGGGAACTGACCCTTCAAGGAGAACTGCGACTATGAAAATGGTTGTCGCCATTATCAAACCGTTCAAGCTTGACGAGGTACGGGAGGCACTGTCGACGAAAAACGTCAGCGGCGTCACCGTGACCGAGGTGAAAGGCTTCGGGCGGCAGAAAGGACATACCCAGATGTACCGGGGGTCGGAATACGTGATCGATTTCCTGCCCAAGGTCAAGCTGGAAGTGGCCGTCACTGATGAACAGTTGGAGGACGTAATCGCCACAGTTTGCGAGATCGCCAACACCAACCAGATCGGCGACGGGAAGATTTTCGTGTACGACCTGAATCAGGTCGTGCGCATACGAACTGGAGAAACCGGCAATGATGCGATTTAACTTTTTGGCCCGGCGGGGCCTGTTTCCGGTCATCGGCGCGCTGTCTCTCGCCATCGCTCCCGGAGCGGCACTGGCGGAAACCGCGCTGGACACCGGCGACACCGCCTGGATGCTGACTTCCACCGCCCTGGTGTTGTTTATGACGTTACCGGGACTGTCGCTGTTTTACGCGGGCCTGACCCGGGCGAGCAGCGTGCTTTCAGTGTTGATGCAGGCCTTTGCCATCGCCTGCCTAGCTTCCGTGCTGTGGTTTATCTACGGCTACAGCCTGGCGTTCAGCGACGGCGGCGGCTTCAATGACTGGATCGGTGGACTCGGAAACCTGTTCCTTGCGGAACTGGGCCGGGACAGCCTTTCGGGCACCATCCCGGAATCGGTGTTCGTCACGTTCCAGATGACCTTCGCCATCATCACGCCGGTGCTAATGATCGGCAGCTTCATCCAGCGGATGCGCTTCCCGGCCTTGCTCTGGTTCGCCGCACTTTGGCTGACCTTCGTCTATTTCCCGGTCGCGCACTGGGTCTGGGGCGGCGGCTGGCTCGGCGAGATGGGCGTGCTGGAATTCGCCGGCGGCCTGGTGGTGCACATGACGGCCGGCGTGGCGGGCCTGGTGACGGCCATCCTGATCGGGTCGCGCAGCGGGTTCCCGTCGCGGCAGGCCCCCCCGCACAATCTGACGCTGACCGTGATCGGAGCCAGCATCCTGTGGGTCGGCTGGTTCGGCTTCAACGCCGGCAGCGCGGTTGCCGCAGGAACGGATGCCGGCATGGCCATGCTGGTGACGCAGCTCGCGACGGCCGCCGCGGCGTTGACCTGGATGGTGTCCGATTGGATTCGCTACGGAACACCGAAAGTCCTCGGAATCGTCACGGGAGCCGTAGCCGGGCTGGTGGCCATCACCCCGGCCTCCGGGTTCGTCGGTCCGGCCGGTGCGGTACTGATCGGTCTGGCGGCCGGCTTTACCTGCTTCACCGTCACGAACCTCGTCAAGCAGAATTTCAAACTTGATGATTCGCTGGACGTGTTCGCCGTGCACGGCATCGGGGGAGCGCTCGGCACGGTCCTGACCGGCGTGTTCGCGGCAGAAGCCTTCGGCGGAGCCGGGCTGCATGCCGACAGCATCGGTGCACAGTTGGCCATCCAGGGCACCGGCGTAATCGCCGTGTTCGTGTGGACCGCGGTCGTCACCGCCGTGATTCTCAAGTTGGTTGGATTGTGGACCAAGGTGCGCGCCTCGGAAGAAGAGGAACGCATGGGTCTCGATCTCTCCCAGCACGAGGAAAGCGGCTACCACGTCGAATAACCCGAACCCGGGTTACTTGGAAAGGGGCGCCCACGGCGCCCCTTTTCATTTCCCACCGGAAGCCTGGTGAATGGGACTGACCCTATACGCTATGATAGGGCGCACGGCCACCTACGGCCAATATCGGGGGATCACACGAGGAGGATAAACAAACCATGAAAATGGTAGCCGCGATTATCAAACCGTTCAAACTGGACGATATACGCGAGGCGCTTTCCCACCAGGACATCCACGGCATGACCGTGATCGAGGTGAAGGGCTTCGGGCGGCAGAAAGGACACACCGAACTCTACCGGGGCTCGGAATATGTCGTCGACTTTCTGCCAAAAATAAAACTGGAGGTCGCCGTTCAGGACGACCAAGTCGAGAAAGTCATCGAAACGATTTCAGAGGCCGCAAACACCGGCAAGATCGGTGACGGAAAGATCTTCGTCTACGAACTTGTCGACGTCATTCGAATCCGTACAGGGGAGCGTGGCGATGAAGCGATTTAATCTTTTGACCGGGTTGGCCGCGATACTGGCCATCGCCCCGTCACTGGCGCTTGCCGAAGAACTCAGCCCCGGCGACACCGGCTGGATGCTGACGGCGACCGCGCTGGTCCTGTTCATGACCTTGCCGGGCCTGTCCCTGTTCTACGCTGGACTGGTCAGTTCCCGTAATGTCCTCAGCGTGCTGATGCAGTGCTTTTCAATTGCCTGCCTGGCCACGGTGCTGTGGGTCATCTACGGCTACAGCCTGGCATTCAGCGACGGCGGGGCCGGCAATCCCTGGATCGGCGGGCTGGGCAACCTGTTCCTGGCCGAGGTCGGTCGGGATGCAATGTCCGGAACGATCCCGGAGACGGTCTTCGCCATGTTCCAGTTGACCTTCGTCATCATCACCCCGGCACTGGTCATCGGGGGGTTCGCCGAGCGCATGCGCTTCCCCGCCATGCTCTGGTTCACGGCCCTGTGGATCACCCTGGTGTATCTGCCGGTCTGCCACTGGGTTTGGGGCGGCGGCTGGCTGGCCGAGATGGGTGTGCTTGATTTCGCGGGCGGACTGGTCGTACACCTCACGGCCGGAGTGGCAGCCCTGACCGCGGCCATCATGCTCGGCCCGAGGGATGGTTTCCCGGGGCGCCTGATGCCACCGCACAACCTCACCCTGAGCGTGATGGGTGCGGGCATGCTCTGGGTCGGCTGGTTCGGCTTCAACGCCGGCAGCGCCGTCGCCGCCAATGGCGACGCCGGCATGGCCATGCTGGTCACGCACATCAGCGCCGCGGTTGCATCCCTGACCTGGATGATTTCGGATTGGGTCTACTTCGGCAAGCCCAAAGTGCTGGGCATCATCACCGGCATGGTGGCCGGGCTGGGATCCATCACCCCGGCGTCCGGCTTTGTCGGCCCGGTCGGCGCGATCGTCATCGGTCTAAGTGCAGGCTTCCTGTGCTTCATCGTGACCAACGCGGTCAAGCAGAAGTTCCGGATCGACGACTCCCTGGACGTGTTCGCAGTGCACGGCATCGGCGGTGCACTTGGAACCATCTTGTGCGGTGTGTTCGTGGCCGAGGCTCTCGGCGGCGCCGGATTGGGCATGGGCGTGACGATGGGCAGCCAGTTGACGACACAGGTGATCGGCGTACTGGCCGTGCTGGTCTGGACGGGCGTCCTCACGGCCGTAGTCATCAAACTGGTCGGCTTTTTCACTCCGGTGCGGGCCGATGCGGACGAGGAACTGGCCGGGCTGGACACCAGCCAGCATCACGAGACCGGATACCACATCCGCTGATCCCGGCTTTCGGCAATGATCGGACAGGCGCCTTCGGGCGCCTGTCCTTATATGTAGAGGCGCCGAACCAAGCTTCCCGTTATTCTTCGACCTGCTCCCAGTCGGAAAGGTCCGCCGGAGCCTCGCTTTCGTCGTTGTCCCAGACGGAATAGCCGGACTCCTTGTCGGCCACCGCCTGGGCCGCTTCCTCCGGAGAGAGGAACGTCAGGGTCGGGGTGTCGTCCACCCACAGGTCCCACATGCCAAGCGGTTCCTGGCGCAGTTCGAATACGGCGACGGCCGTCTCAAGTCGGTATACCATATAGCTATATTACTCTTCCTCACCATGTCTTCCGCTCTGTTCACGTTCCACGGCCTGTTCCCGGACGAGGTCCGTCAAGAAGGCCAGACCCTGGTGTCGAAGGTACTGTTCGACGTCGAGTACCAGGGCAAGCTGCACGCCCACCACATGGCGCACGTCATCCAGGTCGACGGCGAGGACCAGCCGCAGGTGACGTCCGACTTCACCCTACCCTGCGTGGGCCTGGCAGATGCGGTATTCGCCTATCTGGACTACGTGTACGGCCCGCAAAGCCACAGCGTCTCGCATGGCGGCCCCAAGGGGCCGAACCTGAAAGAAAACGCGTTGCACGTGGAATGGCAGACCCGGCTGGAAATCCCGGAATCCTAGGCGCGCCACACTATTCGGAGACTGCGTACTTCAGTATCCGCACCTGGTGCAGCAGTTCGTGCAGGTTGGCCACCACCGCGTGCGGGCGGTGTGGATAGCTTACGGTGCCGGGGAAAATCCGATCGATCCAGTCCTGTTTCCAGTTTGCCCCGTTGTAGAACACCGCCGCGATTTTTGCCTTGCAGGCGGCCGCCACGTCGGTCGTGCTGTCCCCGACGTACCAGCAATGAAGGCCGGCGCGTTCACCGAGACGGCTGAGCGCGGCCTGGACCTGGTCCGGATGCGGCTTGCGCCTCGGCACGTCATCGCCGCAGACCATCGTGTCGAAACTCTCCCGCCAGCCGTCTTCTCCAAGTGCTTCGATTTCCTGCTCCACGAACTCCCGGTTGCGGTTGCTCAGGAGGCCCAGGCGAATCTCCATTTCCCGCAGGTGCTCCATCGTCTTCAAAACGTCCGGCTCCAGCGGCGTCACCTCCCCGCAATGGGTCCGGTAGGCGGCATCAAACGCGCGGTGCGCCATGTCCTTGGCTTCCTGGTCGTGTCCGAACAGGACTTCGAAGATGTCGGTCCTCGAGACTTTCCGGGCTTTTCGGACCTTGGGGTGCAGCTGCCCGTGCTGGCGCACATACTGGACCAGCTTGGCATCCTCGAGAGTCCGGCTTTGCTTGACCGAAATCATTCGCTCGTACAACCCCAAGTCCCTCAGCCTGGGCAGGATTTCATCGATCGCGTGGTACATCGCGTCGTGCGTGTCCACCAGCGTGGCGTGCCAGTCGAACAGGATGACTCGGGGAACCGCGTGAGGAAGGTTAAGCAGACTCATCGAAGATAGTGCTTTCCATCTCCAAGAGAAGATCGTTCCGGCACAAGCAACTATGCAGGAAATAACACGGTGTGTCCGGACCGATGATGGCCCTCACTTCATCCTGTACTTGCGGCAGATTCTCCGGATTCGCCAGATAGACCTTCTCGAACGGGAGGTCGTGAAGCCGCTCGGGGCGCGATGCGCCCTCGATGCGGGCCTGTTCGATCACGGCTGCATGATTGTGCAGAACTTCCCGGGCCTGCGCCGCCGCATCCCCGCGATGTTGCGTTTCGTGTCCCGTGATGCTGGCGGTCCCGGACAGGTACAGGGCGGCTTGCCCGTCAGCCGCATGCGAGACGCCGCGGCAAAATGAAGGACCGTGAGGCCCCAAGTGCTCGGGATAGTCCGAAGGGGCCGTTTGTCGGGGGTTTTCCAGCGACTGGCCGGCTTCCTTCCCAGCCAGAAAATACACGGCGAATCCCGGCGCAAAGCTGCCCGAGGTGGTCACCGCGGGCAGCGACTGGTCGGCCCCCCGCCCATCTTCCATCAGAGCCCGGCGACGGCCTTCGCAGAATGACTGGTAGCGGTTGAGGTCTCCGGCCGACCCCACAATATCCGGAAAATAGTTCCATACGCGCAATATCCAGGGATATCCCTGTTCCCGTGCAAGCCGAAGCAGGTCGCGATAAACCTGTTGCGTGAGAGCTTCAAGGTCCAGGGAATCCTCCTTGAACACCGCGTACGCGAACATCCGCGAGCCAAAGCAGACAAACCGGAATCCCCGGCTTTCTCCACGCCGCTCGATACAGTCGCTGGTCCAATGCTCGCACAGGGCCGGAACGCCCAGCGGCGGCAACCCCAATTCCAGCCCGGATTCACCCGCCTCCGTGCGCGCACCGTATAAGATACGCACAATGGTTTGTTCGGAGTGTTGAGGAAAAACCGGATCCGAAAAATACTCGATTTGGAAGCTTGGCAACCTCGAAGACATGAACAAAAACGCCGGAACCAACGGCCTCTCAGAAGAATCTACATTTTAACATCGGGTCGAATGCAAGCAGATGATGCCCATCGGCATTGATACCGGCGGCACATTCACGGACTTCACCGTGCTGGACGGCGAAACGTGGCGAGTCCACAAGGTGCCATCCGATCCGGATTACCCGGCGCGGGCGATCCTGCACGGCCTTCGGGAGCTGGGCATCGACCTGCAGCAGGCTTTTCACCTGGTTCACGGAACGACCGTCGCCACCAATGCCGTGTTGGAGCGCAAGGGCGCCCGTTGCGTCTACATCACCAACCGCGGATTCGCCGACATCTTGAGCCTGGGACGCCAAGCCCGCTCCGAACTGTATAACCTGACGCCCCCTCTCGAAGAGCCGCCCGTTCCGGCGGACCTTTGTCTCGAAACCGGTGGGCGCCTGGCATTCGACGGGGAGGAACTGGAGTCGCTGACCGAGGCGGACCTGGATGAACTGTGCCGCAAGATCGAAGCCCTGAAACCCGAGGCGGTGGCCATCAATTTCCTGTTCTCGTTCCTGGACGACCGCCACGAGCGGCGGATCGAGGAGGCCCTGCCGAAAGGCCTGTTTGTCTCCCGGTCTTCCGAAGTCCTGCCGGAAATCCGCGAATACGAGCGCGGCATGGCAACCTGGCTGAACAGTTACGTCGGCCCGCGGGTCGGTCGATATATCGATGAACTGCATCAGTCCCTGCCGAAAGCTCGGCTGGATACCATGCAAAGCCACGGGGCCACCTTGCCGGGTCAGTTGGCCGCCCGCCATGCGGTGCGGCTTTTGCTGTCTGGTCCGGCGGGCGGACTGGCTGCGGCCCTTCAAATCGGCCGCCAGGCCGGATGCGGGCGAATCCTGAGCCTGGACATGGGCGGGACCTCCACTGATGTGGCACTGATCGACGGCGACATCAAGATGACTTCCAAGGGGAAGATCGGCGGCTGGCCGGTCTCGGTACCGATGGCGGATATGCATACCATTGGCGCGGGCGGAGGATCGTTGGCGTATCGCGACAGCGGCCATCTGCTCCGGGTGGGTCCGCGTTCCGCCGGGAGCCGGCCTGGCCCTGCTTGCTACGCGCGAGGGGGCACGGAACCGACTGTGACCGATGCGAATGTCGTGCTGGGATGGCTGCCGGCGCAAACCCGTCTGGCGGGAGACCTTCCCCTGGATGTTGAAGCCGCAAAGTTGGCGGTCGGTCGACTGGCACAGGAATTGGAACTGGATTCGAACGAGACCGCGCAAGGCATCGTCCACCTGGTGAATGAAAACATGGCGCAGGCGCTTCGCGTCGTCTCGGTACGCCAAGGACATAACCCGAAGGATTTCGTGCTGATGGCATTCGGGGGAGCCGGCGGCTTGCACTTGTGCGAACTGGCGGACGCGCTGTCGATGACGCAGGCGATGATTCCAGTGCACGCCGGGATCTTCTCTGCCTTAGGCCTGCTGCTGGCGCCGCAAGGTCGGGAACTCTCCCAGACCGTCCCGGGCCGCTTGCAGGACATGGACGAGGCTGAAATCGAGCAGCGCTTCGACACGCTCGCCGAGCAAATACACGAAGAGACCGGGGGTGAGGTTTCGCGGGCCTGGCGGCAAACGCGAGACCTGGACCTGCGTTACAAGGGGCAATCCGAAGTCCTGCGCCTGCCCTGGGTCTCGATCGCCCGGACGGAGGCGGATTTTCATGCGCATCACCGGGAATGCTATGGCTACACGCTTGACATGCCGGTCGAGCTGGTCAACCTCCGGCTCAACCTGAGGGATCCGGCTCCCCCGCCAACCCTGCCTCCCTGGACGGTGCAGGAACCGGCAGACCCCTTCGATCGCGTGGCGGTGTACGGCCTTGACGATCCGGTTCCCGTCTATTCGCGCGCCGAACTGGCGATCGGGCAGACAATGAAGGGACCGGCCATCATCCTGGAGGATACCGCCACGATCCGGGTCTCCCCCGACTGGCGCGCCGAAGTGGACGCGTATGGTAATATCCGGCTGCAACGCGAACCCTGATTCTCCTGACCCACACATTGCCTTGACAAGCGAACTGATCGCCTTCTGGCACGGCCTGTTCTTGCTGCCGGTGTGGGGCTATTTCCTCCTGGTTTTGGGGCTGACCCATATCACCATCGTGGCGGTGACACTTTTCCTGCACCGCGAGCAGGCTCACCGGGGATTACGCCTGAATCCGCTGGTTCAACACTTCTTCCGGTTCTGGCTCTGGCTGACCACCGGCATGGAGACCCGGGAGTGGGTGGCGGTGCACCGCAAGCACCATGCGACCTGCGAGACCTGCGACGACCCGCACAGCCCGGCCGTCTCCGGGATTCGCGCCGTACTGTGGGACGGCGTCAACCTGTACCAGAAGGAAGCCGCACGGGAAGACACCCTGCGCCGTTACGGCAGCGGCACGCCAGACGATTTCCTGGAACGGCGCCTGTATTCCCCCCGTCGAAACATCGGCATCATTCTGCTGCTGCTCGTGCAACTGATCCTGTTCGGGCTGCCGGGGATTGCCATATGGGCGATCCAGATGATGTGGATCCCGTTTTTCGCCGCAGGCGTGATCAACGGCATCGGCCACTGGTTCGGCTATCGATCCTTCGCCACGGACGACCTCTCCACCAACATCGTCAACATCGGCATCCTGATCGGCGGCGAGGAAATGCACAACAATCATCACGCGTATCCGTCCTCGGCCCGGTTTTCGATGCGCTGGTGGGAGTTCGACATCGGCTGGATGTACATCCGCCTGCTGCGCATGCTGCGGATGGCCAAGGTGCTGCATCAGGCACCCCGCTTGAAGCTGCGCCATGCGAAAACCCAGATCGACCAAGAAACGATGCAGGCCCTGATCAGCAGCCGGATCACCGTCATGGGCCAATACGCCCGGAAAGTGCTGCTTCCCACGTTGCGCGCCGAGATGCGCAACGCAACCGGGCACTACCGCCGCCGACTCAAACGGCTGATCAAGATGCTGCCGACCTTGGAGCACCGGCTGACGCCATTCGATCACGACCAGTTTCAGCAGATCTTGTCGCAATGCCCCCGGGTGCAAGAAGTCGTCCGCTACCAACAGCGGCTGCAGGAAATCATCCGCGCCCGCAACGAGGGCTACCGGATCATGCGGACCCGGCTGAACGAGTGGTGCTCGGAAGCTGAACAAACCGGCATCGCCGGGCTTCAGCAGTTTGCGCGGCGGTTATCCCGCTATTCGCTGCGCCCGGCCTGATTTACCCATTCAAATTTAATGTTTCGGTTTCCTATGTCTATGAAAAAACACTTCTGGATTTTGGCTCTCTTCTTCCCCCTCACCCTGGCAGGCTGTGAAACCATGGGCAATGCCGCCTCCTGGTTCGGCGACGAGGATGCGCAAACCGAAGCCGCGGCAGGCGAGGAGCCCACTCCCAAGTACGTCACCATCGTTGCAGGAGGCCGGTACGGCTTCCGCATCAAGGATCCGATGGGTCAAAGGACCACCGGAGGAAATTGTGGTATCTGGAAGGATGAGACCAAGGAAATTAAAGGTGCGTGTTGCTGGAACAGCCGCGGCGAGTGCGAGTGCGCCTGCCCGGAGTAGTTCACGCTTTTGACGGGAAAGTCGGGCGGGGTCGCCCGGCCCTTACTTGATCTTCGATTCCTTGTAGAGGACGTGCTTGCGCACGACCGGATCGTACTTCTTGATTTCCAACTTGCCGGTCGCGGTACGTTTGTTCCTGGTCGTCGTGTAGTAGTGACCCGTGCCGGCGCTTGAAACCAGCTTGACCTTCTCACGGACTGCCTTGGCCATGATCGTCAGACCCGCTCGCCGCGGCCGCGAATTTCGCTCAGAACCACTTCAATGCCTTTCTTGTCAATGATCCGCATCCCCTTCCGGGAGACCCGCAACTTGACCCAGCGGTTCTCGCTTTCCACCCAGAAGCGCTGGGTGTGGAGGTTCGGCAGGAAACGTCGCCGCGTCTTGTTGTGCGCGTGCGAAACGTTGTTGCCCGACATCGGGCGCTTGCCGGTGACCTGGCAGATCCGTGACATGGGGAAAGCCTCAAACTTGAGCGGCGAACTTTAGCAGAAACCGCGTCCGGGCGCAAATTTTCCGCCTTGTATAATCCCTTTGATGAGCCAGCCTGCAGAAGATCTGCGCGACCAGACGTCCCGCCTGTCGGAAGACGTGACCGGGCCCTTGCAGGGCTCGCGCAAGATCTACTGCCCCGGTTCCCGCCCAGACCTGCGGGTCGGAATGCGCGAGGTCGAGCAAACCGCCTCATCCACCAGTTTTGGAAGCGGGCTCAATCCACCTATCCCCCTCTACGACACGTCCGGGCCGTACACTGACCCGGATGCGACGATCGACATCCAGGCCGGGCTTCCGCCCATGCGCGAAGCCTGGATCCAGGAACGGGCGGATAGCGAAGCGCTGGATGCTCCGACTTCTGAATACGGACGGGAACGCCTGAGCGACCCGCAACTGCAGGAAATCAGGATGACGGCCGACCGCCCGGTTCGACGGGCGCGCGATGGCGGCGCCGTCACGCAGATGCACTACGCCCGCGCCGGGATCGTCACGCCGGAAATGGAATACATCGCGATCCGGGAGAATGCCGGCCTGGAGGCCCTGCGCGAGGACCCGGCTTTCCAAGAGTTGCTGAAACGCCATCCGGGAGAACCGTTCGGCACCCGCCTGCCGGAAACCATGACGCCGGAATTCGTACGCCAGGAAGTGGCGGCTGGGCGTGCCATCATCCCGGCCAACATCAACCACCCGGAGTTGGAACCGATGGTCATCGGCCGAAACTTCCGGGTCAAGATCAACGCCAATATCGGGAACTCCGCCGTCGCCTCCTCAATCGCCGAGGAAGTCGAGAAGATGGCTTGGGCAGTCCGCTGGGGCGGCGACACGGTCATGGACCTGTCCACCGGCCGCAACATCCATGAAACGCGTGAATGGATTATCCGGAATTCGCCGGTGCCGATCGGAACGGTACCGATTTACCAGGCACTGGAAAAAGTCAATGGTCGAGCCGAAGAGCTGACTTGGGAAATCTACCGGGACACCCTGATCGAGCAGGCCGAACAGGGCGTGGACTATTTCACGGTGCATGCCGGCGTGCGACTGCCGTACATCCCATTGACTGCGGACCGCGTCACCGGCATCGTGTCGCGCGGGGGATCCATCCTGGCCAAATGGTGCCTGGCGCACCACCAGGAAAATTTCCTGTACACGCACTTCGAGGAAATCTGCGAGATCCTGAAGCAGTACGACGTATCCTTCTCGCTAGGCGACGGGCTGCGCCCGGGCTCCATTGCCGACGCGAACGACGAGGCCCAGTTCGCGGAACTGGAAACGCTCGGAGAACTGACGAAGATTGCCTGGGAGCATGACGTCCAGGTCATGATCGAAGGTCCAGGCCATATCCCGATGCAAATGATCAAGGAGAACGTGGATCGGGAGATCAAGGACTGCGACGAAGCCCCGTTCTACACCCTCGGCCCGCTTGCCACCGACATCGCGCCGGGTTACGACCACATCACCTCGGCCATCGGTGCCGCCATGATCGGCTGGTTCGGCACCGCCATGCTGTGCTATGTCACGCCGAAGGAACATCTGGGCCTGCCCGACAAGCAGGACGTGCGCGACGGCATCATCGCCTACAAGATCGCCGCGCATGCGGCAGACCTGGCACGCGGACATCCGGGTGCACAGTTGCGCGACAACGCCCTGTCCAGGGCGCGCTTCGAATTCCGCTGGCGCGACCAGTTCAACCTGAGCCTGGATCCGCAGAAGGCACAGGAACTCCACGACGAGACCCTGCCGAAGGAGGCCGCCAAGCTGGCGCATTTCTGCTCCATGTGCGGGCCTCACTTCTGCTCCATGAAAATCACCCAAGACGTACGCGATTACGCCCGGCAGCACAACCTGACCGACCTGACGGCAGCCGTGGAGCAGGGCATGGAGGAGAAAGCGGTCGAGTTCCGGGAAAAGGGCTCCGAAATTTACATGCCGCAGTAGTTTTACGCGAAAAAAGCAACAAGCGGACAGTGCCGCGACCTTGTAAAATGGCACGTTGCAAGCGTGCGCAAGCCTTCCCGCCCATCACATGGAAATCGAAACAGCCCGCCGCAACATGGTGGAGCAGCAATTGCGCGGAAGCTCCGTCCTCGATACACGCGTGTTGAATACCTTTTTAGAGGTTAACCGGGAAAATTTCGTCCCTCCCGACTATGCCCGGCAGGCTTTCGCGGATACGGTCATCCCCCTGCCCTGCGGACAGCACATGATGTCCCCTCGTAACCAGGGGCTTCTGTTGCAGTCTCTCGACCTGCGACCAGGGGAACGCGTGCTGGAGGTCGGCACCGGCTCGGGTTTCCTGACTGCCTGCATGCGGCACCTCCATGTCCGGGTCGACAGCCTTGAAATTCATCCGGAACTCGCGGCAGCCGCAGAAGACGTATTGGCTGCCCGGATCGACCCCGATGTTTCCGTCCGTGCCATAAACGCCTGGTCCTTTCAGACGCACATCCGCTACGATGCGGTTGTGATCACCGCTTCGATGCCAGACTACGACCCCCATTTCGAGCAGTGGCTGAAATCTTCCGGCCGCCTGTTCGTCGTGGTCGGCCACCCCCCAGTGATGGAGGCCTGCCTGATTCGCCAGTACGGATCCGATAAAACTTCCTGCAACAGGCTGTTCGAACTGGAATTGGATCCCATCGTCCCTGCCACTGCCTCCGCCTAACCATGCGGAACATTTCTCCGACCGAACTCAAGCAACGTCTGGACTCGGACGCCCCGCTTCCATTGCTCCTGGATGTCCGCGAACCCTGGGAGATCGAACGCGCCTGCCTGCCGCACAGTCATTGCATTCCCATGAAAGAGTTGACCGCCCGGCTGCAGGAACTGGACCCAGACCGGGAAACCGTGGTGCTCTGCCACCACGGCATTCGCAGCCGCTCGGTTTGCCTGTTCCTCGAACAGCACATGCAGTTCTCAAATGTCCTGAACCTGGATGGGGGCATCGACGCCTGGGCACGACAGATCGACCCCGACGTCCCCACATACTAGTGCAACATATGGCAGACACCTTGAACTGGCTATGACTTGGTTGAAGCACCTCACAACCCTGCTCGCGTGCAGCCTGGCCGGCATCGCGCACGCCGGCGACAGCCTGCTCGACATCTACCTGCTGGCCCAGCAGAACGACGCCGAGTTGCAGGTGGCCGAGGCCCGCTATCAGGCTACCGCCCAAGGGGACGCTATCGCCCGGTCGAACTGGTTGCCGCACATCGCGTTCGAATATGACCTTTCCGAAACCCGCCAGTCAGTCGCCGGAGAGAGTTTCGGCAGAAGCGGCCGTGCCCGATTCACCACCCGGAACGACCGGCTGACCCTCACGCAGACCCTGTACCACCACGACCTGTACGTTGAACTGGACCGCGCCGGCGCCAGTACCGCCCGGGCGCTGGCACAACGCGACGCGGCTCGCCAGAAGTTGGTCGTACGAACGGCCGAAGCCTATTTCGACGTCCTGGCCGCCCAAGACGGCACCCTGTTTTCGCGCAAGGAGAAAGACGCCATTGCCCTGCAACTGGAACAGGCCGAGGCGCGTTTCCAAGTCGGGCTGACCGCCATCGTCGAAGTCAAGGAGACCCAGGCCTCCTACGATCTGGCGGTGGCAAGGGAGATCGAGGCTCAAAACCTCCTGGAAAACCAGTTGGAAGCTCTGGCCGTGATCACCGGCCATCCGCACCAGAGTCTATCTTCCCTGTCGGACCGACTCCGGCCAGTCCCGCCGAACCCGGCCAATATCCAAGAATGGACCGAGGCGGCACTGGAACACAACCTGGACTATCTGATCCAGAAGCGCACGCTGGATGTGGCCCGCCACACCGTACGGTTCGAACAGGCCAAGCACTGGCCGACCCTGGACCTGCACGCCAGCCTGAGTGATAGCGAGGATACCGGCGGCGTGTTCAGCCCGGCCGGAAGCAAGACGCACGCGGACCGCGTTTCGATCCAGTTGAAGGTTCCGCTGCTGGCCGGAGGCGAAACGTATTACCGCACCCGTCAGGCCATATTCGAGCGGGAAGCCGCCCAAGCAGAGCTATTGGCCACGCAACGTAAAGTCGAACAGGATGTCCGCTCCGCCTACCGCGATGTCACGGCCGGAACTTCGCGGGTTCGCGCCTTCGAACGGGCCTTGGAGTCCGCCCGGGTGGACCTCGAAGCCCATCAGGCGGGCCTTGAGGCCGGCACTCGCGACACGGTCGACGTAGTTCAGGCGACCAGTCGGCTTTATGCCGCCGAACGCGACTATTCACAGGCCCGCTACGATTACATTGTTGACACCTTGCGCCTGCGCCAAGCCACAGGCCAGCTCAGTTTGGAAGATATCGAGTGGGCGAACAGCCTGCTTGACTGAATATTTTGAAACCGGAACTGGAAAGCCGCGCCCCCCTAACCTATCGCGCGCTTGCATTCACGGCCGCTATTCCCGCGTTTCTGTACACTGCATCGCGCTCTCTGCGCGACGGCGGCAGGCGTTACCTGCGCCAGCGTTATGCCAGCGGATTGCCGACAGACCTGAAAGACCGAATCTGTCTGCACTGCTGTTCGGTTGGCGAAGTCCGCGCAGTCCTGCCACTGGCACGGGAACTGCTTGAAAACGAGCACAATCTTTTCATCAGTGTCGGAACTCCGACTGGGCGGCGTATGGCACGCACGTTGCTGCCGGAAATCCCCTGTATCTATTTCCCTTTAGACCATGTCTCGGTGGTTCGCCGCTGGTTAAAACGGCTGAATCCTAAAACCATCCTGATCGTCGAGACCGAGTTATGGCCGAATTTCTTTCACGCGGCCCGTCGGTTGGACATTCCCATGGCGTTGGTGAACGCCCGTCTCTCGCAGCGGACGCAGAATCCCCCCTTCCCGTTGCGCCCCGCATTGCGCCAAGCGGCACAGCAACTGCACTGCATCCTGACACGAAGCGAAAAAGATGCCGAACGCTTCGCCGCACTGGGAGCACCCCCCGACCGGATCGAGAACTTGGGCAATATCAAGTACGCAGCCGCCATCGACGACATCCCCGACGGCGCCCCGATTCAACGCCCTTACATCCTGGCCGTATCCACGCACAAAGACGAGGAGAAGTTGATCGCAAAATTATGGAAGACGCTCGATCCCCGGGGCAAATTACTGGTGTTGATGCCACGCTATCCGGATCGCGCTCCGGAAATCCTGAAGCACTTGGAAACGCTCGGCCTGCGAGCCGGCCTGCACTCCCGCGACCGCCAACCCCGCCCGGACGATCAGGCCTATCTGGCGGACACCCTGGGCGAAGCGCTGTGGTGGATGCGGCATGCCGCCTTCGTGTTTGTGGGAGGGTCCTTAGTCCCGCGCGGGGGACACAACGTGATGGAACCCGCAATGCTCGGCAAAGCCTGTGTGGTCGGGCCTCACACCGATCATTTCGAGGCAGAGGTTCAGGCCCTTCTGGACTGTGACGGGCTGCGACAGGTGCAGGATGTCGACGAACTTGGACAGGTTTTTTCACAATGGCTGGAGCACCCGGACAAGGCGGAACGCATCGGTGTACAGGCGCAGGTTCACGTCCGCGACAGGAATCAATTAATCAAGCTCTACGTGGAGACCCTGCGCCGATATTCCGTGATAACATAAGGAATTAGATAATATATAAATTGTTATCCATCAATATCTTACTATATATAAAGACTAAAAATTAGTACTATATTTGACAAAATTATTAGGATAGGTACTATATATGCATGAGCCAGTTTCAGCGCAGCCAATTGTCAATCCTTTTGGAGAGGATTGAGGAGCGTCCAGAAAAACCACCGCGGCATATGATCGTGGTGACAGGACCACGCCAGACCGGAAAAACCACGCTGGTCCAACAGGCCTTGGAACGAACGGATGTCCGCTCCACTTATGTGCGCGGCGACGACCCCGTGCCAGCCCACATTGCCAAGGACGCCTTATGGCTGGAAAAAATCTGGCAGCAAGCCCGGAAAAAAGCCGAGAACTCGGAGCTCGGGCATGTCTTGGTACTGGACGAGATCCAGCGAATCCAGGAATGGTCCAGTGCGGTCAAGGCCCTGTGGGATGCCGACCGCTTCCACGAACGCAATCTCCGTGTCGTCATCCTTGGCTCATCGCCATTGATGATGCAGAAGGGGCTCAGCGAAAGCATGACGGGACGCTTCGAGACCATCCGCCTGACCCAGTGGTCGTACCCGGAAATGGTCGAGGCGTTCGGCTTCAGCCTGGACCAGTATCTCTACTTTGGAGGTTACCCTGGTGCAGCCCCCCTGATCTATCGGCCGGAACGATGGCAGCAATATGTCCGGAGCGCAATCATCGAAACGAACATCGAGAGGGACATTGTCGAACGCATGGCAATCCACAAACCGGCATTGCTCAAACAACTGTTCGAAATCGGGTCGGAGTTCAGCGCGCAGATCGTGTCGTACAGGAACCTGCTTGGTCAGCTTGACGACAAGGGGAATGTCACGACATTGGCGGACTATCTGGAACTCTTGGGACGTACCGGCCTGCTGACAGGACTCCAACAATATGCAGGAAACGTCATACGGGTCAGAAGGTCCAGCCCAAAACTCCTAGTTCTGGATACCGCGCTCATGACCGCGAATTGCGGGTACACCTTTGAAGAAGCAAAAGCAGACCGGAGTTTTTGGGGGCACCTGGTAGAAAGTGTCGTCGGTGCGCACCTGTGCAACTCCGGCTCCCCCGACATCAAGGTTCACTACTGGCGGGAATCTCCTCATGAAGTGGATTTCATCCTCCAACACGGCAATAGGCTCTTGGCCATAGAGGTGAAAAGCGGAGGGCGAAAAAGAAGCGTCTCCGGCTTGGCCATGTTCAAGAAACGGTTTCCGTCCGCGGATACGATGGTAGTCGGCACGGGAGGAGTTTCGTTCGAGGAATTTCTGTCCGTCCCGGCCCGCCACTGGTTTGACGAAAATGATTAAACCTGTCCCCCGCACCGTCTCCATCATTGAAGAGGACTCGGAGGGCAGCCCGGAAACTGCCTCCAAGCGACTGGCCGAATATCGGGACTGTCCCGCCTATGTCCTGCTTGGCTCGCCCGGAGCCGGGAAAACCACCACTTTTCGGCAGGAAGCGGATTTCCACGAGAACGGCGAGTACATCTCGGCACGGGACTTCATAAGGATGAAGAATTCCCGATGGCGTGACAAACTTCTGTTCATCGACGGCCTGGATGAAATGCGGGCTGGAGCGAAAGATGGGCGCAAGCCCATTGACCGAATCCGCGGAAAACTTCAGAAACTTGCACTCCCCAAATTCCGCCTGTCCTGTCGTACGATTGATTGGTTGGGGGCCAACGACAGGCGAAAACTGGAACAACTCGGCATTGAAATTTCATTGCTGGAGCTCGACCCGTTGACTGATGCCAGCATCCCGGAAGTCCTCCGCCGGCATGGCAAACCCAAAAATGGAAATCCTGAAGAATTCATCTCTCAGGCACGTGCTCATGACCTTGGCGGGTTCCTGAAGAACCCCAAAGCCCTATTGTTGTTGGCGGAGTCGGTCGACGAGCATGGCAGCTGGCCAACCAATCACAGGGAAGTATACGAGAAGGCGTGCGAAACCTTGTTGTCCGAAACAAACGAGGAGCACATTATTGCTGGAACCAATCGAGCTGGCATGGACATGCTGCTGGATACCGCTGGCCGCATGTGTGCTGTTCAGTTACTGAGCGGTAGCGCAGGCTACACACTGCCCTTGGGCAAACCCAATAAAGATTATCCTGCGTTGGAGAAAGTCGTTTCAAGGGCCGACGGCGAACAGGTCGTGCGAACCCGGGCCTTCACTCGGGTCCCAGGGCAAGAGCGAATTGCCCCTGAACATCAATGCACCGCAGAGTTCTTGGGCGGCCGCTACCTTGCCAAGCAAGTGAAACAAGGATTTTCTGCCAATCGGATTTTTTCTCTAATGTCCGGTGCGGATAAAGCTGTAGTGCCAAAACTTCAGAATGTTGCCGCCTGGTTCGCAACGTACAGTCACTCAGGACGGAAAAAACTGATCGAGAACATCCCCCTAGAGATTGCTCTTTATGGCGATGTTGAATCTTTTAATGCTGAAGATAAACTCCTGCTGTTCGACAAACTGGAGGAAAAAACAAACGACAATCCTCGATACATCGACATCGCGCAACGAAACACCCCATTGCGCGACCTAGCCGGCCCCGACCTGCATGAATATCTCAAAGAAGCATTGAGACAGCCAGCGCCAAGCTATAACGAACAGTCTTTTCGCTACCTCGTGCTTAAGGCTCTTCACTATGGGTCGGACTTACCGGAAGTCTCAGACTCTCTGCTGAAGATCATCCGGGACGAGAAGTCTTGGCCAATCAACAAGGAAATGGCCCTCAACGTACTCATACAAAGTTGCGCCGGGACTACGAAAGCAGGTAATCTCCTGAAAAAATTGCTTCTTGAGATTCAGGAGGGAACAGTTCAGGATTTCCACGGCAGGCTACTGGATACCGTATTAACCGAACTGTTCCCCCAACATATCCCCGCCGATGAGGCACTGGACTGCCTGATGGATTCAGGACAACCTTCCACCGCGACTTTCCATACCTCCTGGGCCAACCGCTTTGTCAAACAATTGCGCTCGGATCAACTGACCGATATCCTCAACAAGTTGGTCATCCGGGTCAATGACGCTAGAAAACCCAATCTTTCGAAAGCGAGCTTCAGGACATTTCGGACTTTTCTTGCCATCCTCCAAGGGATTTTTTCCCCTACGCCCGATAGAGCAATCAGCCTCCTTGATCTTCGCCACTGGCTGGAAACCGCCTGGTGCTCTGAAATTCAGCACACGGTGCGCAGTTCTTTCGGACAGACTGTATCGTCCGTTCATGGCTGGTTCAAACTTCAGCCGGACAAACAACGGAAAATCTTTAAAGACGGAGTGGAGGAGTGGAATGATACCGACAACTTCAAATTGCTCTCACACGAAACAGGAGACTGGCTATTCGGACTTGAGCCTGCTCTTGACTTCTGGCCTTGGTGTCTCAACCTAGCCATTCAGTCCAAAAATCCGAAAACCGCAGAATTCTATCTCCGACAAGTTGTCAGGGCTCTGTTTGATGGAAACACTATGATCGACCTTTCTCTGGACGACATCCAGATGCGGGTCGTCAGACATCCGGAATTGGAAAAGGCACTTGAGGATATGTTGGTTTGCCGGTTGCCCGATGAGCACTTCAAGGACATCGAAGCGCGGCAGCGGCGAATAGCTATGGATCTTCAAGAGCGGGAGCAACTAAGCCAAAACTGGATAGCAAAAGTCAAGGCTCATGAGGCTGAACTGCGCGAGAATCGCGGACCGTTGGGACTTCTTAGCAACCTTGCGTGGGCCTATTTTGGCGGCTTCTACGATGTCGAGGGCGATCAGCCGCTGGAGCGAATCTGCGACCTGCTGGACAACGACTCTCATCTAGTCCAATTGATACTCGAATCTTTTAAAAATTCCATTTCGCATGAAGACGCTCCGAGCGTGAGTGAGATTATCCGCCACGCAAAACAAGGCCGACCCCACTTACTAACTTATCCCTGTCTGGCTGGATTGGAAGAAACTGGGATCCCTCCCTCGGCAGATCAGCAAACTCGGCGTGCGTTGGCTTTTCATTACTTCGCCGATTATGATCTTCCCGGAGAAGTCAGCCCGGCATGGTACAAATCCCTGCTTGCCGAGCGACCTGATCTCGTCGCTGAAATCCTCATCAGGCGTATCCGTTTCCAAATGCGGAAAGGAGAAGAATTCCTAGCCGACTCATACGAACTCGCTTTCTCCGACACCCATGTGAAAGTCGCTAGCCTAGCAGCCCTGCCTCTGCTCAAATCCTTTCCGGTCCGCTGTACCACGCGGCAGCTTCACGAGCTAGGACATCTGCTCGCGGCAGCCCTGCTGCATTGCAAGCACGCGAACCTGCGGAAACTTCTGAATGAGAAATTGGCGGCACGAAAGACGAAAAGCATGAACATCGGCCAACATGTTTACTGGTTGGCTGCTAGATTTATCATCTCTCCAAAAACTCACCGCCACCAATTGGAATCATATCTTCATAAAGACGATCGACGGATGAGATATTTCGCAGAATTTGTCTGTCAGAGCAGCAACTCGCCGGAATGGGATGACTTGTTGAAGGGAAAATGTCTAGTACCTCTCGTTCAATTGCTTGGCTCTTCTTTTCGGCACATTTCCCTTGACGAGGATGTAGCTTGGAATTCCCCTCCTATGGCCGCTTCGGGCCTGATTCGCGAATTGATCGGTCATTTGGCAGGCGATTCCTCGCCAATAGCAACAGAAACGCTCAGCCGTCTAGTCGCCGACGAAGCCCTGTCCAAGTGGCGAATCCATCTCCAGGACGCGGTCGATGAACAACGCGCTCTCCGCCGCCAGTCCGAATTCACGCATTGCGACATAAACAAACTTCTCCAAACCTTGGATAAAAAGAGGCCAGCTAATGTAGATGATCTGGTCGTGCTGCTTCTGGAAGACTTCGGTGAGATGGGCAAAAAAATACGGGATGGCAGTACCAACGACTGGCACCAATACTGGAATCAGTCGCCTGAGTGGAGCCCGAAGGTGGAAGATGAATGCAGGAACGCGTTCCTTTCTGACTTGCAGGAGAAAATCATGCCTCTTGACATCAAGGCGGACCGGGAAGCCTCTCATGCGGACAATACGAGAGCCGACATACAGGTATCCTACAAAAACCTCAACCTCCCCATTGAGGTCAAGAAAAGCCATTCCAAGGATTTGTGGGAGGGAATCAGAGAACAACTCATCAGATACAACCGGGCTCCCGGCGCAGAGGGCCGCGGGATCTACCTAGTGTTCTGGTTCGGCGAAAAATTCTCTACCCGCAACCCCGAAACCAAGACTCACCCCACCAGCCCTGATGAACTCCAGCACCAACTGGAAGACTCCCTGACGCCCGAGGAAGCGGACAAAGTGTCCATTCACGTGATCGATGTCGCCCAGCCCTAAGGGACGACCTCGCCCCACCCCTTCTTGCCTTTCCGGAACAACCCGCCAAGCATAACGGAAGAATCACCCCGATCTCGTGTCTAGGTACGCCTTCTCGGAGATGGCGGTCCAGTCCCGCACCCGGGCATAGAACGCCTGGTAGCTGTCGTTCACCCGCCGGACGAAGGGGTCGCCCCCGGCCACCTCCTCGATGACCGCCTCGGCATGTCGGCGCAGGACGCGCAGTACCTCCGGCGGGAATTGCCGGAGCTCCACCTGGTATTTCTCGACCAATATCTTCAGTGCATCGTTATTATGCGCGAGGTAGTCCGCCACAACATCCTCATTGGCCACCGTGGCGGCATACCGCACGATAGCCTGCAGATCATCCGGAAGCGCTTCAAACGTCGGGCGGTTGATCAAAAACTCCAGCGCCGTACCGGGATCATGCCAACCGGGGTAGTAGTAGTACTTCGCCGCGCGATGCAAGCCGAACGCCAAGTCGTTCCACGGGCCAATCCATTCGGTCGCATCGATCGCCCCGGTCTGCAACGCCACCAGCAGCTCCTTGCCGCTGAGCACCACGGGCGTGACTCCGACCCGGCGCAGCACTTCGCCTCCCAGCCCCGGAATGCGCATCCGCAGACCTTTCAAGTCCTCGATTTGATGGATTTCCCGCTTGAACCAGCCCCCCATCTGCACCATGGAGTTGCCGGCGGCCAGCGGCAGGACATCGAACGGGGCGTAGGCTTCCTCCCACAACTCCATGCCGCCCCCCTTGTACAGCCAACTGTTCATTTCGTTGCCCGTCATGCCGAACGGCAAGGCGGAGAAGTAGTGGAAGGCCGGATTTTTCCCCTTCCAGTAATAGGAAACGCCATGGCCCATCTGCACCGCACCTTGGCTGACCGCATCGAACACCTCGAACGCAGGCACCAGTTCGCCGGCACCATAGACCTGCACCTGCAGGCGGCCTCCAGACATCTCGCCGATGGACTGCGCCAGAAATTCCGCACTGGTTCCCATGCCGGGAAAGTTCTTCGGCCAGGCGGTCACCATCTTCCAGCGCAGCGGTTCTTCGGCGTCCGACCGCCGGACCCGTCCCAATCCGGTCGCCGCGGCAACCCCGCCTACGCCTAAAAATTCGCGCCGTCGCATCACGAGCCGGTCGCGGACGCCCCGCGGGCATACCCCCGCAACAGGGCTTCGAAGTCCTGCTCCCTGAAGTGAAACTCCGGGTTCTTCGCCTGTTCCTTGAGACAGGATCGGTGGAGACGCTTGAGGTTTCGCCGCTTCCAGAGCCCTCCGGAACGAATTCGGCACCGGTCGAAGTCGATCAGGAAGAAATCATCCGGAGCACGCAGCAGAATATTGCTCAGGTTGAGGTCGGCGTGCCAGACCTGAAAGTCGTGGAATCGGCGCAACAACGCCCCAAGACCTTCCCACTCGGCCACTTCCAAGACTCGCTCGCGCAAGATCTGGGTGAGGGGGCGGGCGCGGGAAATCCGGGTCACGATCAGGTCCGCGCGATACATCAGGCCGCTGCGAATCACCCTCCAGGCCACTGGACTGGGTACGGGCAGCCCCTGCCCTGCCAACTGGCTCAAGATTCTGACCTCCCGTGCCGGGCGCGACCGATTCAAACCCACCCACAGGTAGCGGTCTCCGAGGAACCGGGCCACCTTGCCCCCCCGATGGTAGTGCCGCAACGCAAATTCTTTTCCTTCATGCCGAAATAACCAGACCGTCCCCCGCCCGCTGCCGAAACTGGACAGCATTCCCTGTACGCTCAGGTAGTGCGGGTCGAAAAATTCCGGCGTTATTTCCGAAAGCCACTCGGGGTCGTATACGATATGACCCTGCCCTTCGTCTGGCATACCTTGTTGCATGAGCGAATCCGCGCGCCCATCATACCCCCCGAAGACCCTCTGCCTGCTGCGGTTGTCGGCGATCGGCGATGTTTCTCACATGCTACCGTGGTACACACCCCCGCCATTACGGAGTTATTCCGAGTTCCGCCATTCTAGCTTTACTTTAAGACCGTTCAGGTGTGTCCAAGGCAATATCCCTTGGTGTTGAAGCATCCCCACGATTATGCCGGGGGCCACTCCCTGCTCATCAGCAAATACCTCAACTGCGCTCCTACTACGTGGAGATGTTGCGATAAATCGTTCCCATTCGGTTTTGGGTACGAGAGTTTTCGATGCCCATTCGTCTGCCTCTTTCTCAGCACCTGTATCTCCGTTCCTCACAGCATCAACAAAAATGTCTTTCTTACTGTGAAGCAGGATATGTGCGGCTTCATGGTAGAAACTGAACCAAAGGTGATCGTCGGACTTGTGGCGTGCGCTCAACTGAATTAATGCCTTCTTTGGAGAAAGCCATCTAGCTGCCCCACTCAACGCGGTCCCGGGCAAAGGACGTACCAGTGCAAGTGCAACGCCCGCCTGATTACATAACTCAGTCGCACGCAGGGTGGCTTGCCCTACAGGCTCGCACGTTAAACTTCGAATCTGTCGCGTTGCATCCTTAAACCGGGCCTGGCTGTATTTCTCACAATTTTGGCTTTCGGCCTCAAGCTCACCTAGACGAAGCCACGTGGCTAGTGCTTTTTCATCACTTGAGAAACTCTGAGAGTGCCTATAGGCAACATTGACGGCCGCATAACGTGTGGTCCATGCGTCAATCGAGCCAACACCAAAGAATGCCAATAACTCGGACACGGCATCTGCGGTTGATCCTGGCTTTTGTATATATCCTCGTTTTACCAGTTCGCGGACTGGAAAACTTTCTGCCCACCTGTCACGTTTCGAGGCAATTTCATTTTCAGCCTCACGCGCCCGATGAAGCTGGTAATTGGATTCGATTCCCAGCCAAATCCTAGCGTCCAAACCGAGGACTTTTTCGAACTCAAGTGCCGTCTTTGGTTCAAGCGGGGCCTTGCCCGTGATGATTTCGCTGATCAGTTTTGGCGAACGCCCACACCGGCGCGCGAATTCAGCATGCGAGATGCCTAGTACTTCTATATGTTCCTCCAAAACCCATCCCGGCGGAACCGAGTAGTCTGGATTGTATAGATTAGGCGTGGTTCCCATAATTGTTGCCTCCATCAATGATAATCAATAACTTCGAGAATCTTTATCGCGGTTACTTGTGTTGCATCAATTCCTCCATCTTCGGCCAGTATTATTTGGTCATGGTCGGGCTTGAAAACAAGGCGGCATGATTGATCTAAATCCACTGCAAATTGGCCACTTCGGTCACCTTTGAGGAGATGTCTCCTGTCCGGTGGCTTGACCGGCACTGAACTGAGATTCGGCGCGGCCCTCAAAACCGCAAGGCGCATCATGATTTTTCTTGCCAACGGCTTCCCGTAGGCTCTTTGGAGTTCGGATTCCAAATCGAAAACCTTCTTGAGCCTGCGGCTTCGAAATGTGATATCCAAGATATCTTCTCATTTTCGTTACCCAATAGGTAACATTATAAGTTCTAATGGGAAATTTGCAAGATTGGAATCCTTGATTAGGTTGATGAGAGTACGTAACCAGTCAGTATTTCGCATAAGATTTCTCTTCCACGATACTTGAATTAAGCATCGTGTTGATTTGCTTCTTGGCGGCAGCACGCTGGTCGTTCTGAACATAGACAGAACGCGCCAAATCAACGAATTCCTGATCGAACTCCTTCTTCGCTTCCTTGACCCGAATCCGGTCCTCAATGTCCCACAAGGCTTGGTTGATCTCTTTAAGCGTCTGCCTGAGCGGCGAGACTGCATCGTGGTCGACGGAAGACTGCCCCCAAGTCTGGATCAGCAGAGCCAATTCTACTTTGACGTTCCGCAGTTTCGCTTCGTCTGTTATCCGCTCCGCCTTGATTTCCAAGATGGTGATCTTGTCCAGCAATTCCCCAGGCGATACGGGCACACTGATGTGTTCCATAGTCCGAATCCTAGCAGTCGGTTATCGATTTCCGGCAAGCGCGTCCAGACGAGAGGTGACTTCATCTACTTCGATCAAGTCCATGACGCCCTCATATTCCAGTTTCGTTCCCCATTTTAATTCATCCTCGGACTTGTTCCTGAACGCTTGCGCAGCCATTCCATACTTGTTCACGCACCATTGCTGACTGAGGTAGGGCCCACTGCGATGCGGGTTGCTCGCCGCGTACAGGCCGATGACGGGTGTGCCTACTCCGGCGGCCATGTGCGCGGGACCCGAGTCCGGCGAGATGAGGACATCCGCGCCCTCAAGCAGGGCCAGGAATTTCTTAAGGGTGTCCTTGCCGATCAGGTTCAGGGCTTCCGATTGCATATGTCTCTCGATCTCTCGGCCCATCTGATGTTCCTGTTCTGACGGCCCCCCACAAAGGATGACCCGAGCATCCAGTGCGCGGGCCGCGTGGTCAGCGACGGCAGCGTAGCGGGGCGCGCTCCAGTTTCGCAATGGATGGCTGGAGCACGGGCTGATGAGCACGTTGAAGCGATCATCCGCCAAGCATTGTCGAGCGAATTCGCGGGCTTCGTCCGGGATGAGGTAATCCCAACGCAAGTCGCGCTCGCGCAAGCCGAGGTGCTCGGCAAAACTGAAAAAACTGTCCAGCACATGTTGCCGCGGCGCCGATGCGACATGCTGGCGGAAAAACAAGGAGTGCAGGTCCTTGGCGCGGGTCTTGTCGTAGCCGAGTTTCAGGTCCGCACGAACCAACGCGCTTATGACATTCGCCCTCAATGAGACTTGGGGGCACAGCAGAACATCGAACCTCCGGTGCTGGACCTTTCGGCCAACCGAGCACAAGCTTTTCAGAAAGTTGGCTTTGTCGAATTCGATAAATTCAATATCCGGCATGTCGGAGACAAGACGGGCCTCGTTTTTCCCTATGATCCAAGTCAGTGCGGTCTCGGGCCAATACTTTTGGATCGTGCGCACGACCGGAACCATATGTGCGACATCCCCTATCGCGGACAGGCGCAAAAGACAGATGGATTTCGGCGGATTATCCATAGCGTTAATGATCAGGGAAGTTGAAGACGCAACAACCGCATCGGCGGCATCGGTAGGTCCCGTCGGTTCAGAATCGCCGTTTAATCGGGATTGCGCAAATACTCGCCACCACACCGCGGTCAATGTCCAGGACCCACTGTGATTCTCGATTCTTCATTAACGGCAAATCCCTATGAAAGGCGTCCATGTTAGCGCAAGGGATTTACATACAAGACGACTCCAAAAAGTAAGGCCCCCACATAGACAGTGCCGGGGGGCCTTTGGAAATGCCGCACACGGCGGCGTTGCATCTGTCAACCGTGCGCTGTTGACGGATCTTAGACGGTATCCACTAGATGCCGAAACACCCCCGCTTCGTTGTCCTCTCCCCGTCCCGTCACCCCAATTCCTAGGGCCAAGATCATGGTAACATCGTGCTTGCATCTGTCAACCGTGTGCGAATGCTAGATGGGATCGTCTAGTGTGTAGTTCCTTGGCACTCCCTTGATACAAGCAGACTTGTCACGCAGTGCGCCACCCCGTATTCCCTGTAGTTCTCTCCGGCGGTACTGGCAGTAGGCTCTGGCCACTGTCCCGGGAAGCCTATCCGAAGCAGCTCATTGCCCTGGTAGACGAACACACTCTGCTTCAAGCCACTGTCCTCAGGCTGACGACCTTTGAGGATCTTCGCTCGCCGATCGTAGTCTGTAACGAAGAACACCGGTTCATGGTGGCAGAACAGCTTCAGGCCATCGGGGTGACACCCGATGCCATCCTGCTGGAACCCATGGCGCGAAACACGGCGCCCGCCATTGCCACGGCGGCACTGGAAGCCTTGAGCCTATGCGGTGAAGATGACGAACCTATCCTTCTGGTCATGCCAACGGATCATGTGATCCGCGACAACGAGAAATTTGCTGGCGTAATCCAGGAAGCTCTACAGGAGGCTGCTGTAGGAAGGCTGGTCGCGTTCGGTGCCACTCCAGACTACGCCGAAACCGGCTACGGATACATCAAGGCCGGGCCAGTAACCGGTGTCAGCAAAAGTGCCCGGATCGTGGAAGCGTTCGTGGAAAAACCAGATCGCGAGAAGGCTGCCACACTGATCGAGGACGGGGACTGCTACTGGAACAGTGGCATGTTCGTATTCGGCGCACGTTGTTACCTTGAGGAACTTGAGCGCTATGCGACCCCGGTCCGGGAAGCCACACAAAAAGCCTATAAGAATGCGAAGCAGGATCTTGGTTTCCTGCGCCTGGACGCGGAATGCTTCGCCAAGGCACCCAGTCTCTCGGTGGACTATGCCGTAATGGAACATACTTCGGACGCGGTCGTGGTGCCATTTGCTGCGGGTTGGTCCGACATCGGTTCATGGGCGGCGCTGATGGATTTGTTCGCACCTGCTCAGAGGGATGAGGCAGGAAATATCATCCAAGGTGACGCGGTCCTGGAGGACACTCGCGACACCTACATCCGTGCGGAAAGTCGGATCATCGCAACACTGGGTGTGACGGGCCTTGTCATCATTGACACCCCGGACGCGCTCCTTGTCGCGAATAGGAACGCCACCCAAAACACACGAAAGATAGTGGAGCAACTCAAGCGGGCAGACCGGGAGGAGTACCGCCACCACAGAAAGGTATACCGCCCATGGGGACATTATGAACGGGTGGATGACGGCGAGGGCTTTCAGGTTAAGCGTCTTAGTCTCCGCCCAGGCGGGCGACTGTCGCTTCAGATGCACCGGCACCGTGCAGAGCACTGGGTCGTGGTGCGTGGCACTGCCAAGGTGACGCGAGGAGAGGAAACCTTTCTGCTATCGAAGAACCAGTCCGCCTATATCCCCCAGGGTACCCAGCATCGGCTTGAAAACCCCACAGAGGAGGTGCTGGACCTGATCGAGGTGCAATCGGGCGATTATCTAGGCGAGGATGACATCGTACGCTTCGAGGACATCTACGGACGCGCTGGCTCGGAGGCACCCAAAGTTCCTGAAAGGGATTCAGAAGCTAAAGAGCCGACCCCAACCCCTAGGCCCAAGGAGCAGGCAGTCGCCCATTTACCCGTCAGCGTGGTCATTATTTCGGCCAATTCCGCCGAAACGATCCGTCGATGCTTGAAATCGCTCGCGGTCTTCGACGAGATCATTGTGTACCTGAACAACTGCACGGACAACACGGCCGAACTTTGCGCCGATTTCGAAAATGTCCGGGTGGTCGAGGGAGAGTTCACAGGATTCGGACCGACGCGCAATATGGCCGCCGAATACGCTCAGCATCCTTGGGTTCTGGCCATCGACACGGACGAGTGGCTTGACGACGAGCTGAAGCAATCCATCCAGAAGATCAATTTCGGCGACCCTGACCAGGCCTACAGGATGCGGCGGCCTCGGGTTGTCTTGGGGCAGCCCGTCACCGTTGGAGGGGTGGGGCGAAAACCAAAGATTCGACTGTACCATCGGGAAACGGGGCAATTTGATTCCAAACTCGTTCATGAACAGGTCGTACTGAAAGACGGGACAAGGCCGGTCTTGCTTGCGGGCAAGCTCTGGCACGAGAAGGAGAGCCGCGACCGGGTGGCCTGGGGGATCGATTCGACCGCCTACGGGGTATCCTATGCGACCATCTTCTCCGGCAAGAAAGCGTTCCATCCGGGCGTGGCGCTGTTGCGGGCGTGGGCCACTTTCTTCAAGAGTTTCGTGCTGCAGAAAGGCTTTCTGGCCGGATGGCGAGGCATCCTGATCGCGCATCACACGGCTCATGGAGTGTTCGTTAAGCACAGTGCCCACTACGTCCAGACCCAGGCGGATCCAGAGAGACGCAGCGACCCCCCGGATAACCGCTTGGAATCCAGCCGGGTCGACGAGCCTTCGCGAAAGTCGAATCCCCCCAGATAAGGATCTAGTTGCGAGCCCCCACCGTCCTGCCCCGCCCATGGCCGCATGACCGAATCCTCTCGCCCATCCTATCCCCCGAAAACACTGTGCCTGTTATGCGTGTCGGGCATTGCCGACATCTCGCACATGCTGCCGGTGGTACACACCTTGCGCCACTGCTGGCCGGACACACGGTTGACCTGGGTCATCGGCGAGACCGAAGCGGCGCTGGTAGAACGATTTGAAGAGATTGAATTCATTGTTTTTCGGAAGAACCGCGGACTGCGCGCCTACCGGGATCTGGCCCGGACACTGGAAAACCGTCAATTCGACGGCCTGTTCCTGATGCAGGTCGCACTGCGCGCGGGCTTGGCCAGCCTGTGTGTCCGCGCTCCGGTGCGACTCGGTTTCGACCGCGCCCGGTCCCGGGACGGTCACGGGCTGTTCACCAATTGTCGGATCGCCCCTGACACCCGGCCGCATGTCGTCGACGGGTTCCTGGGGTTCCTAAAGACCAGCGGCATTGAGCCCGATCGGTTTCAGTATCGCTGGGATATCCCGGAAGATCCCATGGCACGCGCCTGGGCGGAAGAACAACTGCCGGACGGCCCGCCGATTGTGGCCATCAGTTCCTGCGCCGGACACCCGGAACGCAATTGGCGCATCGCTCGTTATGTCCGGGTTGGAGACCATCTGGCCGAGGCACATGGCATGCGGGTTGTGTTCACGTGTTCCCGGGAACTTTGGCAGGTGAAATTCACGAACGAGCTCTGTGCCCGAATGCGACATCCGCCGATCAATATGGCGGGCCGCACCAATCTGCAGCAACTGATGGCGATTTTGCGCCGAGCACGATTCATGATCAGCCCGGATTCCGGCCCGATTCACATGGCGACGATTGCCGGTATCCCGGCTCTTGGCCTGTACGCCAACTCCAACCGGCACCGTACCGGCCCTTACCGTAGTCTCGATTGGTGCGTGGACCGCTACGATGACGCGGCGGTTTACCGGGTTGGGAAAAAGGCTTCGGACCTGCGCTGGGGTTTCAAGATCCATGATCCGGACGTGATGGGGCTGATTACCGTGGAAGAAGTGATTCAGAGGGCAGAGCAACTTCTCGCGAGCCTAGACGAAAAGAAAAACTGATCCGCAATTCCGATTCGGCGGGGTTTTCGCACACAAAAAAGGGGGCCTAAGCCCCCTTTTCTGGTTTTGCCAGTTATGACTGGCCTGTTCGCTTTACTGGACCAGCGGCACGGTATACATCAGTGATCCGATGGCACCATCGTTCCCCGCGAAATTGCCATGGCACATTACACATCTTTCCAGAACGACAGGAACGGCCGTCGCCTTGCGCAGGTAGCGTTTGCCATCGATGGTGACCACCTCTTCGTGAGTCGCCTCGCCAGCGAGAATCTTCTCCTTGGCCGCTTCCTCGAAAGCATCCTGCGGTGCATTAATGCCCGGGTTGACCATCACGTCAGTCAGCCCGACCAAGCGCACTTCGTGATAGCCGCTCTCTTTCATGGCATCGAAGATCATCTTCGCCGCACTTGCACCTGAAAACTTGGAAGGGTCCGTCACATATTTGTCCGTGATCAGGACGATGGCGGTCTTGTAGAGCGTATCCAGCATCTCGACATGCTGGCGGGTTCGCGTCACTTCCGGATCTTCGTCCGCGACAGTGGCTTCATGTGCCAGAACAAGAGACAGGCTGGCCACAACCAAACCCGCTAAAAGGTAATCCTGTTTTTTCATTTTGTTCCTCCTGCAATATCCCCTGTCAATGCCCAAAGATCGTCTCCACACCATACCATAGATCAGCAATGTGCTTGCGGCATCCGCATAACTATGGCGCACTAGGTCGGACTATGCATTCACGAAACCATTTCGCAAGTTTTTCGTGACCAATTTCCCCACGTGCGACGCTTGTAATGGTTTCAACGACCACCTCGTCATCTGCAACAAACTCATAGCCACTTCTCTGAATCAACAATTCAACAAGATAAAGAGCTGTACGCTTGTTACCATCCGAAAAACCGTGATTGGAGACCACCCCGTGAACTAGTGCAGCTGCCTTCTGATGAATGAGGCGGTAGTAACCATGGTACGGACGGGCAATTGCCGACCGAATTGCATGCTCGCTTACGATTCCTGGGGTCCCGCCATCTTGGAGCGCTTCCTCATGGCCCCGGACTGCATCTGCCCAAGTGACACGGTAGTGGCGCCTACCGATTTGCCAACACCCTCATGGCTTTCCGGCGTTTTTCCGAAGTTTCCTTGATGATGCGTTCGGAAGTCGGAGTCACAATGCACCTACCACCGCCTGTAGAGGTGGCTGGTACTCGGGAAACGCCGCCAGCCCTCCGACCAGTTTTAATAGTCTTGTGGGATTCCATTTTCCCGCTCTTGGGGGTTTTAACATTCTTCGCCATCATGCAATCTTTCAGAATCAGACAGGTGGATTTGGAAGTACATCATATCAAGTTAGCGTTGCGCGGCTCTGCGAGGGGAACCATTAAATAAAGGAAACTTGCTTCGTTTAACCCGACTCCGAATCTGGCGAAGAAGTCAGCAGCGCGTTCATCCGGCCGACAAAGCTGCCGGGGTCCTCAAGCGCGCCACCGTCCGCCAGAATCGCCTGATCCAAAAGCCAGCGCGCCCATTCCGAGAAGCGCGCTTCATCGGCTTGCATCCGCTGCAGCAGCGCGTGGTCCGGGTTGACCTCTAGGATCAGTTTTGGTTTTGGCAGGGGCTGCCCCTGTCGACGCATCAGTTCCCACATCGCCGGCGAGAAGTCGTGCTCGCCCCGAACCAGGCAAGACGGCGAATCGGTCAGGCGTGTAGAACGACGCACTGCCTCCACCTCGTCGCCCAGAGCCTTTTGAATCCGCGTACACAACGGATCCTCGTCAGTGTCTTCTTTGGGTTCCTCTTTCGCGTCGGTCCCTGGCAGGTCCAGTTCACCCTTGGCAACCGACTGGAACGATTTGCCCTCATATTCCCGAACCCAATCCATCACCCATTCGTCGACCGGGTCCGTCATCAGCAGCACTTCGATTCCCCGTTGCCTGAAGACTTCTAGGTGCGGGCTATGCCGGGCAGCAGCCAGACTGTCGATTGTGAGGAAATAGATTTTCTCCTGTCCCTCCTGCATGCGCCCGATGTAGTCGTCCAGAGTAACTTTCGACGCGTCTTCGTCGTTTTGCGTCGAGTGGAAACGCAGCAATTTGAGAATTCGTGCCTGATTGCCGATGTCTTCAATCGTGCCTTCTTTCAGCACATGCCCGAATTCTGTCCAGAATTCCTCGTAGGTCCTTTCCTGGTTGGCGCTCAAATCCTCCAGCAGGTCCAACACCCTTCGCACGCAAGCACTGCGGATGGTGTCCAAGGTGCGATTGTTCTGCAGCAACTCCCGGGAAATATTCAGTGGCAGGTCGTTCGAGTCGACAATGCCGCGCACGAAACGCAGGTAGCGCGGCATGAGCTTGTCCGGCTCGTCCAAGATGAACACCCGCTGTACATACAGCTTGACACCGTGCTGAGGATTCGGGTCTGCCAAGTCAAACGGAGCCTTGCTCGGCAGGTACAGCAGCAGGCTGTACTCATTGCGTCCTTCCACCCGATGATGGGTCCAGGCCAGCGGCGGGTTCGGGTCATGCGCGACATGCGGGTAGAACTCTTGGTAGTCTTCGTCACCCAGTTCCTTCTTCGGGCGGGTCCAGAGCGCCTTTGCCTGGTTGACCGTGTCCCAGTCGTCCGTGACCTGCCCCTTGTCATCGCGCGACTGCAGGCGGATCGGGAACGGCGTGTGATCCGAATAGCGCTTGACGATCTCGCGCAGGCGGTAGTCTTCCAGGAACTCCGACTCGTCCTCCTTCAGGTGCAGGGTGACCGAGGTGCCGCGTGAAGCCGAATTTACCCGGGACAGGTCGTAACCGCCGCGCCCGTCGGATTCCCAGCACGTGCCCTGCTTGCCGCCAGCGCGACGGGTGACCAAGGTTACCCGGTCGGCCACGATGAATGCCGAGTAGAAACCGACCCCGAACTGGCCGATCTGGCTGACCTCGCCCTGCTTCTCTTCGCCGAGCGACTTCAGGAACGCGCGCGTGCCGGATCGGGCGATGGTGCCGATGTTGCTGGTCACCTCCGCGCGGCTCATGCCGATCCCGTTGTCGGAAACGGTCAGCGTGCGGGCTTTCTCGTCGACCTCGATGCGGATGCCCAGATCGCTGTCCCCTTCGTACAGGCTGTCGTCCGACAGTGCTTCGAACCGGAGCCGGTCCAGTGCGTCCGCCGCATTGGAGATCAGTTCGCGCAGGAAGATTTCCTTGTGCGAGTACAGGGAATGGGCGACCAAGTGCAATAGCTGGTCGACTTCCGCCTCGAAGGCGTGGTGCTGTTTTTTCGGTTCGGGCACGAAATTTAGCCTGAATGCTTCGACAGGGCTTAAATTGGAGCACTAGGGGCCTTTTTCAAGGCATCGGTGGGCCACTTTCCCGCCCCAGACTACCGCCGGAATCCGAGAACCAGCCGCAAACTCTCCTCGACCTGGGTCAGTATGGAACCGGAAACTTTTCCTACTCGGTCGGTAAGGGAACGCTTGTCCAGAGTCACAATTTGCGACACGTTGATGACCGAAGAACGGTTCAAACCGGTTCCGCGTCTCCCGAGCGCGACATTGCCCGGCGCATTTGCCAATTCCAGATTTGATGTGATGGCCAGGGCGAGAGTTGTCCGAATTCCGCTACGATTGAAGTCATCGGACTGGATAATCAGGACCGGACGACGATA
Source organism: uncultured candidatus Poriferisulfidus sp. (assembly GCA_965204575.1). GTDB lineage: Bacteria > Pseudomonadota > Gammaproteobacteria > Poriferisulfidales > Poriferisulfidaceae > Poriferisulfidus. Next base: position 768,717 of record OZ241993.1, on the reverse strand, counting down.
GCCCGGCTCGGACCCCCGGGGCGCGGGCAACCCCGCCCACCAGATCTCGCCCCGTTTCACCACTTTTCTTCAGCAGACAGAGAATGAAACTGCAAAGCCGCGAGTACCTCGTCAAGATCCGAGGATGACCCGTCGTCACCGTACACCTCGTTGAGGCGCTCCGTCACTCGGTCTCCAGAGCATTGCTCAACGAATTCGGCGACAGCTCGTGCATAGAGTTCACTTCGGGAAAGACCCAAGGTCGCAGCTGTGCGTTCTGCAGCCTCGAAAATATCGTCACGAATGGAAATGGCGGTTTTCACGATCATTAGTATAACTTAGGTTATACCAAATGGCCAGACGCACTGGAGTGAGTCCTATAATAGTGAAAGGGTCAATGACGAATTGTTTTTATGACAGGAATTTCCGCACCGGCGGTTGCTTTCGACTACCCTGAGACTCGTGTCATCGAGGAAGGGCTGGGCGGATACACGCGTGCGGAACGGTCACAATTAATGGAGCAGGCGCGCGAACTTCTGGCGCGCGAAGACGCGATCCTGGTCGCCCACTACTACACCCACCCGGACCTGCAGGAACTGGCGGACATCAGCGGCGGGCTGGTGGCCGATTCGCTGGAAATGGCCCGCTTCGGCACGACCCAGCCCGCCCGGACCCTGGTCGTGGCCGGCGTCCGCTTCATGGGCGAGACCGCCAAGATCCTGAACCCCGAAAAACGCGTCTTGATGCCTTCGCTGGAGGCCGAATGCTCGCTGGATCTCGGCTGCCCGATCGAGCCGTTCTCCGCATTCTGCGACGAACACGCGGACCGGACCGTCGTGGTCTACGCCAACACCTCCGCAGCCGTCAAGGCACGCGCCGACTGGGTGGTCACCTCAAGCTGCGCGGTACGGATCATCTCGCACCTGATGGATCAGGGAGAAAAGATCCTGTGGGCGCCCGACCGCCACCTCGGTCACTACCTGCAGCGCGTCACCGGCGCCGACATGGCGCTGTGGCAGGGCCACTGCGTGGTGCATGACGAATTCAAGTCGCGAAAACTTGGCGAACTGATTTCGGAACACCCGGAAGCCGCCGTATTGGTTCACCCGGAATCCCCCGAGGACGTCATCGACATGGCCGACGTGGTCGGTTCCACGACGGCCCTGATCCAGGCCTGCCAGGAACTGCCCCACCCGACCTTCATCGTCGCCACCGACCGGCAGATCTTCCACAAGATGCAGCAGGCTGCACCGGGCCGGAACTTTATCGAGGCGCCGACCGGCGGCGAGGGGGCCACCTGCAAGAGTTGCGCGCATTGTCCCTGGATGGCCATGAACGACCTCAGCCGGCTCATCGAGACCCTGGAGACCGGAAGCAACGAGATTCATGTCGAAGAGGATATCCGCCGCCGTGCCCTGCGTTCGACCCGGCGGATGGTCGAATTCACCGCGCACTGATCAGGCGATATCCAGCGGGTCCACGTCCAGCGTCCAGTTCACCCGGCCCTTTCTGCCCGGATCCTGGAGCCAGCCTTCCAGGCAATGCTCCAGCGCCTTGCGGGAATCTGCCTGCAGCAGCAACTGGGTGCGCCAGAGCCCCGCACGCTTCGGCATCATCGCCGGAGCCGGGCCCCGCACTCTCACGCCCGCCGCCCCTTCCATCCGGCGACGGACATCCAGCAGGAATGCTTCCGCTTTCTGGTAGTCCTTGTGCTGTGCCCGCAGGACCGCCCAATGGCTGTATGGCGGCAGGCCCAGTTCGTGCCGTCTGGCCGATAAACGCTCCAGCCAGCTTTCGTAACTTTCGTTCAGCAACTGGCCCAGTATCGGATGCCGCGGCAGGCAGGTCTGAAGCAGGACCTTGCCGGGCTTGCTCCGGCGACCCGCCCGACCTGAGACCTGCACCAGCATCTGTGCCATTCGCTCCGGTGCCCGCAGGCGAGGACTGAACAACTGGGAATCGATGTTGATGACTCCGACCAGCGTGACCTCGGGAAAGTCGTGCCCCTTGCACAGCATCTGCGTGCCGATCACGATTCGATAGTCGCCGCGGCGGGTCTGTTCGAGACGGCGCTCCAGTTCCCCGCGCCCACGGATCTGATCCCGGTCCAAGCGCAGAATCGGACAGTCCGGGAATTCCGTATGCAGCCGGTCTTCGACGCGTTGCGTCCCCTCTCCCAGCAGGATCGCGCCTTTCTCGACTTCTTCTTCGGCGGACTGGCGGAATCCGCAGTGATGGCAAAGCAACTGTCGGCGCGGCTGGTGATACGTCAAACAGACCTGGCAATCCGGGCAAACCACCGGCTCGCCGGTTTGGGGCGAATACAGAATCGGAGCGAAGCCCCGCCGGTTCAGGAACAGCAAGGCCTGATCCCCGTGGTCCAGCGTCTCGCGCAAGGCCTCCAGAAGCGGTTCCGACAGGCCGTCCGTCACCGGGTACTGGTTGAGGTCGATCAGTTCCGTGTTCGGCAAGACCGCTGGGCCGGCACGCGTTGGCAGGCGCAGGTGCTGATATTTCCCCGTCTGCACGTTGCGCCAGGTCTCGATCGACGGCGTGGCCGTGCCCAGGATGACCGGAATTCCGGCCCGGTGCGCCCGGTAGATCGCGACATCGCGGGCGTGATAGCGGAATCCTTCCTGCTGCTTGAGCGAAGGGTCGTGTTCCTCATCGACCACGATCAACTGCAAGTCCCGGAACGGCAGAAAGACCGCCGAGCGGGTGCCCACCACGATGTCCGCCTGTCCGCTCTGCGCCAGAAGCCAAGCCAGGTACTGCTCGCGTGCCGTGCACTCGGAATGGTAGACCGCGATGCGGGTTCGGGCGTCACGTGCGAGCCTGTCGCGCAACTGGGGCGCAAGACCGATTTCCGGCACGATCACCAGGACCTGCCCGCCCCGTTCCAGCACCGAACGGATTACGGCACGGTAGACCTCGGTCTTCCCGCTTCCGGTCACGCCGTGCAGCAAAGTGCAACTGTATGAGCCCGAATGCCCCTGCAACACGTCCACGGCCTCGCGTTGGTGCGGATTGTGTGACACTTCCCTCGGAACGACGGGAGCGGGAGGAATCGGCAACCTGAATTCGGCCTCCACCAGCCCCTGCTCGATCAGTGCCTTGAGCGGAGCTGAGGGATTGCGGCACAACTCGCGCAGCTGCTCCGCGGACAGGCCTTCCCCATGGCTCTGGAAAGCACGCAGCAGTGCCTGCCGGACCGGAGCGCGACGATGTGCCTCAAGGTCGGCCTCTTGTCCATCTGCCGTCATCCGCCACACGGTTGTTCCCGAGAGTTCCGCCGACTCTCCCCGACGCAGGCGGACCGGCAATGCCGCATTGATCACCTGTCCGATCGGGTGCTGGTAGTATCGGGCCACCCAAGTCATCAACTCCAGAACACCAGGCTCGATTATCGGAGCCTCGTCCAGCACGGTCCCGACCCGCTTGAGTTCCGGACCCCCGGCAGGCCGCGGTCGAGCCTCCAGTACCACACCCACTTGTTTGCGGGCGCCGAACGGCACCCGAACCCGGACTCCCGGCGGCGGCAGGGCCCCCCGCGCCGGTGGCAGATAGTCGTATCCGTGTCGTATCGGCGCGTTCACGGCCACATGCAGGCAGAGCTCAGTCACGGGGTTTTCCAAGGGGATTTTGATTGTGGATAACTTTGGGGATAACGGGGGGTAGAAAACGGGATAAGCCTGTAACTAAAGGAATTTTCTGGAATTGGCCTCTCCCTATGCAAGAATTCAGTAATATTTAGATTTTTCATATACTTATGGGATTTCTATGGTAGAACTCTCTTGCCCTGGTAGAAATATACGGGCAGACACACTTTTTTCATATGTGTATGTTGGCAATTGTAGAATTTTTAGACACATCGTGACGTATCTCCGAATTTAAATGAGCAAGCGTTTTGACTGCATGTGGCTACGCCACGCGGTCTGGAAACAATCCCGGAAACCAGCGCGAGGCGAGAGCGGCCAGGAACGTGGCCCTTAGCGGGGCACGGGTGCTCTCGGACGAAAGGACTCCTTGGCTGATGAGCGAGGAGGTAATCCTGCGCGCCTGCCGCTCGCCGGTATCCGTGAGAGGTCAACCACCTGATCGTTCAGTTCTCCCCGGTGCCTGGAGGCCGAATCAAAGAGCAGCGGCTCAAAACGGTAAAGGTCCATCGGATTTCCGCATCGGAATGCGCTTGTTTTCGCATTAATGTCCGGTTCAATGTCCGGATAAACAATTAATGTATCACTATTCTATAAATATTTTCACACTATGGCTCTTTACTCCATGTCCGGTTGAGTACCCGGATGTGCAAAGAATAAAAATCGATAGGAATCTATATTTATATAGTTTTTTCTATAATTATTTAGAAAATATATTATAATTCGACATCCAAAGGCTTATTTCGATCCCATGCGCCTACATCTGGACGCGTCCCTCTCCCTAGAGAAGTCCGGCCCCAGCGGAAGCCGCCTAGCCGGTTTCGCCGCACTTGCGCAAATGCTCGGGACCCACGTGCCGGTCAGGTGGTCCAGCAGGATTTCGGAAAAGCATGTGCGCGGAAGCCAACGTCAGGAGCATGGGTTTCAGGTGTTCGACAAGCGCTACCATCCCGGCGACCGGGTCATCGATCACTTGGAGTTCGCACTGCGTCATGAATCGATGGACCTGCTCCTCCTGAAGCACATTTTCCATGAAATGTCGAAAGCCGACCTGGAAGCTTATGTCAGGTCCGCACCGACCCGGACGCAGCCGCGTCGCATCTGGTTCTTCTACGAGTTTTTGACTGGACAGACATTGGACGTCGAAGACGCGCCCGGCATTGCGAGCGTGGATGCACTCGACGACAGGGTCTACTTCACCGGCAAGGCGAAACTTTCCAGGCGCCACAGGGTCCGGGACAACCTGCTCGGGTGTCCAGGCTGGTGCCCGACCATCCGCAAGACAGGGCGGCTTGAGGAGTTTGCCGGATTGGGGCTGGCCGACAGGGCCGCGGAAATCGTCGGGCGCACCAACAGGCGCCTGGCGGCACGAGCCGCAAGCTTTCTGCTGCTGGCGGACAGTCGCGCCAGTTTCGAAATCGAGGGAGAGCGTCCGCCCCGCAGCCGGCTGGACCGCTGGGGTCAGGCAGTGATCCAGGCCGGGAGGAACGTGCTCACGCTCGAAGAGCTTGTCCGGCTCCATCGAGTCCTGATCGAAGACACGAGATTCGTCTTCCCGGGGCTACGCCCGGATGGTGTGTTTCTGGGCGAACGCGACGGCATCGGCGACCCCCTGCCGGAATTCATCGGCGCGCGCCCGGAGAGTCTCGGAGACCTCTGCTCGAAAATGCTGATGGCCAACGACCGGATGCACGGCGACGGGTTGGACCCGGTTCTGCAAGCGGCGGCGACGGCTTTCGGGTTCGTCTATATGCACCCGTTCCAGGACGGCAACGGGCGCGTGCACCGCTGCCTGGTCCATCATGTCCTGGCAGAGCGCGGGTATACTCCTCCGGGCCTGGTCTTCCCGGTGTCGTCGGTGATGCTGGACCGAATCGAGGACTATCGCGAAACGCTACAGGCCCACACGGGGCCGTTGATGGATTGCATCGAGTGGCGTCCGACGGAAAGGCACAATGTCGAGGTTCTGAATCAGACCGACGACCTTTACCGGTACTACGACTGCACCGATGCCGCGGAATTTCTGTATTCCTGCGTCCGGCGCGCGGTCGAACACGACTTGCCCGAAGAAATCGACTACCTGCGCCGACACGATGAGGCCAAGGCCAGAATCTCTGAGATGATCGACATGCCGGACCAGTTGGTCCAGAGCCTCATTCTCTTTATCCGTCAGAACGATGGGACTCTATCGAAAGGAAAGCGCGAGAAATTCTTTTCTGCGTTGACCGACGACGAGGTCTGGAAATTCGAGGGGATTGTTCGGGATGTCTTCGAGGGGTTCGTGCGCAATCCATAGCCTACGGTCATCGGTGCGCCGCCACCGGCTGGCGTTTCCTGGTGCCCGATGGAACAAGCCTGATAGAAGCCGCACATCTCCGCCCCTTTTCCGAATCGCATGATGACCGAACCGTGAACGGGATAGCCCTCGCACCCAATATCCACCGAGCAATGGACCGCCATCTGATCGCCCCAGGTCCATATCTCAACTGGACAGAACCACCCAGAAGTTGGAAGCCATTATAGCCATAGAATGCATGCCGTAATCTTGGTAAGCCAAAGATACTGCAATAGCAGCGTTAAAGTAATTTTCGGAACAAAATCACCGGCAATCCTCCCGATCACTTCGCCCAAAAAGCCAATCCTGCTTGACGCATCCGGTTGTAAAATCGCGCAAATCAGTATAAAGTGGCGCGCAAAATAGGATGCGACCATGTTGGATGTCCTGACACAGCAAATCCTCCGGACCGATATCTCCGGAATGCCGCTGGAGTGGATCGGTTATCAGGATGCGGTTCGCCTGCACTATGCGGGGCAGGTCGCTTACGTCAGTGGCCAAGATATTCTGCGCGTGCGCGGCGGATACAACGCCGTCACCGGCCGGCGCACCATCCTCGCCCTGAACTCCATCATCTCGACCTACGGCCGCAATCGCCTGTTGCACGAGACCTATACTCCGCCCCTGAACAACCCGACCTTGTTCAAGCGCGATGCCTGGCTATGTCTCTATTGTGGCGGTCCGTTCGAGCGCCGCGAGCTGTCCCGCGATCATGTCCGTCCCCTGAGCCTGGGCGGAATGGACGAGTGGAACAACGTGGTCACCGCCTGCAAGCGGTGCAATAACCAGAAGGCCGGCCGGACCCCGGAGGAAGCCGGCATGCAGTTGCTTGCGGTTCCGTTCGTGCCGACTCACGCCGAGTACATCTACCTCCAGGGCCGTCGAGTGCTGGCGGACCAGATGGAATTCCTGCGCGCCCACTTCCCCCGTACCAGCCCATTGCGCGAACGGATCGCGAAGTGACGGAATCGCCGGGATCCCGTACCGGGGTCCTGATCTCCAATCTCGGAACTCCAGACGAACCCACCCCGCGGGCGGTTCGCCGCTACCTGGCGGAGTTCCTGTCGGACCGCCGCGTGATTGCGCTGTCCCCGCTGCTCTGGAAACCGATCCTGCACGGCATCATCCTGCGCATCCGCCCCCGGCGCAGCGCCCGGCTGTACCAGAAGATCTGGATGGAGGAGGGCTCGCCGCTGCTGGTCTACAGCCGGCGCCAGCGCGATGCATTGCAGAAAGAGTTGAACCAGCGCGGGCATGCGGTGCCGGTCGTCTTGGGAATGCGCTACGGCCGCCCTTCCATCGCACAGGCGCTCGACGAGCTGGGCGCGGTTGACACCCTGATCGTCCTGCCTCTCTACCCGCAATTCTCGAACGCCACCACGGCTTCCACCCGCGATGCGCTGATCCACGCCCTGAATCACCGGGGCAATGCCCCCGGGATTCGTTTCATCGAACACTATGCGCATGATCGCGCCTACCTCAACGCCTGCGCCGCACAGATCCACAACTTCCGGGCGCAACGCGGCGCCGGAGAAAAACTGGTCCTCTCCTTCCATGGCCTGCCCAAGGAATCCATCGAACAAGGTGATCCCTACGACCGGCAATGCCACGAAAGCGCCTGCGAAATCGCCCGGATTCTGGGTCTGCAATGGGACCAATGGTGCATCACGTTCCAGTCGCGGTTCGGGCCCAAGGAATGGTTGACCCCCTACACCGACGAAACATTAAGAAAACTGCCCGAAACCGGCATTCGCTCCGTCGATGTGTTCTGCCCCGGCTTCTCTGCCGACTGCCTGGAGACCCTGGAGGAGATCGAACAGGAAAACCAAAACGTGTTCCGCGCGGCAGGCGGAGAGGTTTTCCAGTATATTCCCGCTCTCAACGACGATGCCGACTATGTGCACGCCCTGGCGGGCCTGATCGAAGCTCACATGCCCTGACTCATGCCGATTTTCGCGTTCTTCGTCCTGTTCTTCTTCCTGGAACTGTTCCTGATGGTGATGGCCGCCGTCGAACACGGCTGGGGCTGGGGGGTGTTCTGGTTCGAGGTCGCGACCGCGATTCTCGGAGTCGCGCTGATCCGGCACAACCAGGAAGTGACGATGCACTCGCTGTTCCAGCAGGCGACCGGGGGCGCACGCCCCGACTTCAGCCTGGCCCTGTTTCGAAGCGCCCGCGTCACGGTCGGGGGAATCCTGCTGATCCTGCCGGGTTTCATCACCGACGGCTTTGGCGCCGCCCTGCTGATCCTGCCGGGGCTTCATTCGTTTTTGCTCAGGCTGCTGAAAGCTCCCGCCGCGCCGCGCCAACCCCCCGAGCCCCCTGACTCGAATGAGTCCGGACGCATCATCGAAGGGGAAGTCGAGCCCCCGCGCAAGGATTCCGAAAACCGGTAAACAGGAAATGTTAATCATATGATCGCGTCTTGCGAGGACCTTTCGCCATTGAACTTTCCGTTCTCCGGCACGCGGGCGACCCTTCTTTTTGCCCTCGGCCTCGGCCTCACCCTGTTCGCCATATCGAGCGCTCAGGCGCAGGATGACGCCGAGGGCGTCGAGGAAATCACGGTCACCGGTTCGCGAATCCAGAGAGACGACCTGATCGGCTCCAGCCCCATCACCCAGATCCAGGCGGAAGAGATCGAGTTCCAGGGCGCGGTCCGCGTCGAGGACATGCTGCGCTCATACCCGCAAGTGTTCGCCTCCCAAAGTGCGGGGCAATCGAACAGTTCCACCGGCACCGCGACCGTGGACCTGCGCAGTCTGGGCACCGAACGCACGCTGGTGCTGGTCAACGGCCGCCGCATGCCGGCTGGCTCGCCCTTGATAGGAGGCATCGCGCCGGACATCAACCAGATTCCCGGCGCGCTGATCAAGCAGGTGGAAATCCTGACCGGCGGGGCTTCCGCCACTTACGGCTCCGATGCCGTGGCCGGCGTCGTCAACTTCCTGCTGATGGATGATTTCGAGGGCGTGCGCCTGGACGTCCAGTACAGTCAATACAACCACGACAACGACAACCGCCGGTGGCAGGAAATCGTCACCAAGGCCGGCTACCCGGTCGCCAGCGGCTACGAAACGGACGGGGAAATCTCCGAGTTCTCCCTGATTGCCGGCTTCGGCGCCCCCAACGGACGCGGCAACCTCACCACCTATGCGACCTATCGCGAAATCGACCCGGTCCTCCAAGGGGCGCGCGACTACAGTTCCTGCGCATTCAACGACGACCTGAGCGCGTGCCTGGGATCCTCCACCATCCCGCAGGGAAGATTCACCGACTTCCAGGAAACGGACAACCCTTTCGACTATATCGTGCAAGGCGATCAATTCGTAGACCGCCAGGGCGTCACCTACAACTACGGCCCGGCCAACTTTTTCCAGCGGCCCGACGAACGGTACACCTTCGGCGCCTTCGCCCACTACGACGTCAACGAACGAGCGAAAGCCTATGCCGAATTCATGTACATGAACGACCGTTCCACGGCACAAATCGCACCTTCCGGAAATTTCTTCCACACCAATGAACTGAGCTGCGGCCACCCGTTTCTGTCAGAGCAACAATTCGAAGCCATTTGCGGCTCCCAGGGCCTGACCCCGGATGATACGCAGGTCGTCTATATCGGCCGCCGCAACGTGGAAGGCGGCAACCGGATGCACGAATTGCGCCATGCCAGTTACCGGGGCGTTCTGGGCCTACGCGGGGATCTCAGCGATTTATGGCGCTATGACGCGTTCGTCCAGTACGCGAAAGTGGAAATGCGGAACACCTATCGCAACGACCTTTCCATTACCCGGATCAGGCGCGCACTCGACGCCGTGCGCAAGGATCCGGACGACCCGAACAGCGAGATCGTGTGCCGGGCCACTTTGCCGGATGCCGACGGGGCGGTGGAGGACCCGGACTGCGTCCCCTGGAACATTCTCAAGACCGGGGCAGTGACCCCGGAGATGGTCGAGTACTTGGCCAAACCCCTACGCGCCCAAGGTTCAACCGAACAGATCGTGGCCTCCGCTTTCATTGCCGGCGACCTGGATAAGCACGACATCCGGTTTCCGCTCGCCGATAACGCCGTCAGCATCGTGCTGGGCGGTGAATATCGAAAGGAAATCCTTGACTTCAATCCCGACGAAGGGTTCCGGACCGGCGACGGCTCCGGCCAGGGCGGAGCCACCCAACCCGTCAGCGGCAGCTACGACGTGGCCGAGTTTTTCGCAGAGGCCAGCATCCCCCTGATCGAAGGGGAAACATACGCCGAGGAACTGCTGCTCGACGCGGCCTACCGTTACTCCGACTACGACTACGACGAGACAACGCATACCTACGCGTTCCGCCTCGGCTGGCAGATCGATTCAAACGTCAGAGTCCGCAGCAGCTATCAGCGGGCGGTCCGCGGCCCGAACGTGCAGGAATTCTTCCTGCCGGAAAGATTTACCCTGTTCGAGATCGGGGGAGATCCGTGTGCGGGAGAAATCACGGACGGCAAAACCGGGTTGGGTTACACCTTCGAGCAATGCCAGTTGTCGGGCGTGACCGAGGATCAATGGGGCAAGATCGAGCATTCGCCTGCCGCGCAGTACAACGCACTGCAGGGTGGCAACCCCGATCTGTCGCCGGAAGTCGCGAAAACCTGGTCGATCGGCATCGTGTTCACGCCCGAAGCCGTTGACGGTCTGTCTCTTACGGCGGACTACTACAGCATCCAGATTGAGCAGGGTATCCGCTTCCCGGACCCCGAAGAGGTTATCAAGCAGTGCCTTGCCGGCAACCAGCCCCTGTGCGAGCGGATCAATCGGGGCCGGAACGGGGATCTGTGGATCGGTTCCGACATCGAAACCAGCGGTCATGTCGTCTCGCACAAGTCCAACCTGCCGGGCGAGGAAGTGGAAGGCTTGGATCTCGTGGTCGACTATGCCGTCGACATCGGGGTGTGGGGCGACCTGTCGTTCAGCAACGTCCTGTCGTACATCGATTCCTGGGACCTGCAAGAACTTGAGGGTGCGCCGACGAAGAGTTGCGCCGGGAACTGGACCTGCGGCCCCCCGATCCCGGATCTGCAGAACCGGCTGCGCGCGACCTGGAATTCTCCATGGGACGTCACGGCGAGCCTCATGTGGCGTCACATCAACCGGGTCGACGGCGATGGAGAGAGCCTGGTCGACTTGCGGAAAATGAACTATCTGGATCTGGCTGTCACCTGGCAAATCACGAACGACGCGAAGATTCGGTTCGGAGCCAACAATCTGCTGGACAAGTCCCCACCCGTCGCGGGCAACCCGGCAGGACCGTCCCGGCTTGGGAACGGCAATGTCTTCCCTGGTACCTACGATGCCCTGGGGCGCTACCTGTTCATGGGCGCGAGCATGGAATTCTGAAAGTCGTATGGTGATGCCTCACGGCACTCGCAGATGGCTTTCCAGTCGTTTGGCAATCAGATCGAGCCTTTCTTGTACGACCCCGTACTCTTTAGCGAGCTTTCGCCACTGGCTCAATGAATCTTTCACCTGCTCGATCGTGTCATTGATACGGGGACGGGGCAGTTCCCCCTCCAGACCCAACTGGATCAGGTGTTCGATGCTTGGATTTTTTCCCTCGCCCATGACCATAGTGCTTTGTTCTCCGCCCGGGCCGGAGGCGAAAGTCAAGTCGTAAGCCGGGGCAAACGTCCAATTCCCCTCCGCATCCATCAGGAAACTAAAATTCTTGGAGTGATCATCCTGATTGTGGGCCAAGACGTTGAACACGGCCAAGCGGAACATTTTTTCTGTCTCCCGAATATCATGCGTCAGGGCCATTGTCAGCGCCATCAAGCCCTTGTAATCCAGTGACGGCACCCTAGGATCAGCATGCAACAAGCCGCAGGCACTATGCGCGTGAAGGCGATGGCCACCACGACGATCAAACCGCCTCGTTGCGAAATAGCCTGCGCCTTTTTGCGCCGGGAACAGGTGGACATCGGTCATGTCCAAGCCTGCGTCCTTGGCCATCAAAGCATAGACGTACTCAATGGCTCCGGCGCTCAATCCATCGCCATGGTTAGGGAACTTCACCAGCCACGGCTCGAAACCCTCCGGCAGTGAATGCGTACCGTGAATCGCAACCTGACGGTCCGCATCCAGTCCGATCATCACCTTAGGCCGTGCGCCTGCCGAAGAACCATTTAGAGTTAACAGTTCTTCCAAAACCTCTTCTGCCTCACCGTCCAGCACCTCCTGCGCGTGTGCGGCAATCCGGTCTAAGTCGATATCACGATCTGGCACGCCATCACCAAAGTCAGGTTCATAGACCAAAGCGCCCATGCCGGTTCTCCCTACATGCGCCAATCGGTCCAGCGGGGTCATCTCTCCAGGAAAAACTCCACGCGACATCATCATGCGGTCGAGCAGCAGGCGCCCCCAACCGTCCGGGAGGCTGTCGTTGAACACGCCGGGCAGACCTTCAAACAAGAGAGGATCGAAAGTCCGTACACCAGGTTGCAGCGGCAGGTTGAATGGCGAGATCTCCAACCCTCCGTTCAGAAAGGCCGAGTCGTACTCGAAGTAGATGCGGCCATCGTGCCATGCGAGTCTCCCCAAGTGCAGGGTCACCTCCGCCAACTCAAGGCCAATCTTGATTTTATTGATGGGCGAACTCATGTACGCCATCCCCTTTGAGGCATTTTCTTTTCGGCTTTTTCCAGCACCTCGTCAATGGAGGAGAACCTAGCCTGCCCCGGCTTTACCGCTTCGACCACGAGATCCAAACCGCCGAGAACCATCAGCAACTTGAGAAAAGACTCCAGAGAAATCGCCCCTTTCTGCTCGAACTTGCGCAACGTGGCCAATTTCACCCCGGAGCGATCCGCCAAGCCTTGCTGCGTCAGTCCCATGGCCAGACGCCTTGCCTTGACATGTCGGGCAAGGTCTTGTCGTGCTTTTGATAGGGTAAAAAGATATTCCATAGTAGTAGTTACTGCAATAATTTACATATAACTACTATTATAATAATAATTATGATTAGGTCAACAATACAGCCTTTCAGTAATGGGTCATCTTCTCCATGAGGTAGCACAAGCAATCCTGCTCCACGATCTTCTCCCGTGTCGTCAACATCGATAGGAAAAACGGTTGCCGAACCATCAATTGCCGACCCCGGTTCTCAAAATACATGTCGAAGACATCTTTCCCTTCTTCATCCTGAACTTTCAGGCGCGGATCGACCCCATCTCCCCACATCCCGAAAGCCGTTCCTTCGGGCAATTCCCGAAAATTCTGCTCCACCAGTTCCTCCGGCATGTAGAAATCGGCATCCTGATGCTGAAAACTGAATGACAGGCCTTCGGGAATCCGTACCCGGGCCCGGGTGTGGAACAACTCCAACTCGTCTGCGACTGGCAGATGATCCGGAATGGATTCCTCGAACAATCGCTGCTCCAGATACGCCTTGGCATGGACGATGCCCTCCGGGCTCTCCGGCAGGCCGCATTCGATGGTTATGGATGGGCACAAGTCGCTGAACGCCATCGACTGCATCCCGAGCAGGGCCCGAAAATACACCGCGGTCCTGGAAAATCGCTGCGCTAGGTACAGCGAGCGCCCATCCAGCCAATTGACGCAGGCATAGTGTGGGTTCGGGCCAGTCGTGTTGTGCACGTCGATGCTGGCGATCGGACTGCGACGGCGCATCTCCTCCACCACTTGGCGTGCCATGCGATGTTCCGGACTGTCGCCGCCATCCCAGACCCGGTTGTAGTCCTGCTGGCCGTCAAGACGGCGCAAGCCGAGACGGGCTGCCTTGACATTGCCGATCAGGACGGATAGCGAACGCGGCAGACGCGCTTCGGAGAAATCCCTGAGGATTCCGCGCACCGCCTCCCAGCCTGCAATTTCGTTGCCGTGAAGCAAGACTGACAGAAACAGCGGATCGGGACGCTCCCCAGGCAAATGCAGCAGGGTTGGTCCACCAAGAACTTCTTCCAGGCCTTCGGCCGGGCAGTCTGCCAATCCCGGCGGCAAGTGATCCAGGACTTTCAGCATGACTCGCTCACAGCGGCCACTCGTGCACCGGCACTCCGCTCTGCTGGCGCGTCAGGTAGGCACCGACCAGGGATCGCATGTTTCCATCGTGAGAATAACGCCAGGCGCGCATCCAGCGTGCACCAGTCCGCCCTTTCTCCACGCGTGCTTCAATGATATCGAGATAGCGGTCTGATTCCGATTCGCTGAGGCCGCTGGCCTTCAATCCCCGGCGTGCCATCGGCAGCAAAGTCTCCAGAATCAACTCCGAAATCGGGTGCTCGGCGCCATCACCCCAAGTGATCTTGGTATCAAGGCCGGTGCAAGCTGCCCGGTAGAAGTTCTCCCGCGCCGTTGCGAACGGGATGTCCAAAACGGCTCCTTCTCCCCCTTCCAGGGCCGCCATCATTGCGCCCACCCAGAACGCCACGTTCGCAATCATGTCGATCCCGGTCGGCCCCGAAGGCATGACCCGGTGTTCGATGCGCAAATGCGGCACGCCGTTCTCGCTTCCGATCAGCGGGCGGTTCCAGCGCCAGATCGTGCCGTTGTGGAGCTTCAGATGCATGAACTGCTCGTTCTCCGACTGGAAAGGCTGCGGCAGAATGACCGGGAAAACGTTCAGGTTCTCCTCGAAGAACTCGAACAGCGATTCACGCGCGCAACCGCTGCCGCAACCGACCCGCCCAATGCGCTGGTGGGTCTGGCCGGCAAACGTGGACAAACTGACCGACTGCTCGAACAGCGGCACCCGGGTCTCGTCCCACAGATCCCTTCCGAACAGGAACGGCGCGTTGCAGGACATGGCGACCGTGGCCGCGGACAGGGCCATCGAGGCGTTGTAGGCGGCGACCGTCCGCGATTGGGGAACCTGGAGGTGAACCTGGAACGAGGTGCAAGCGGATTCCAGCATCACATCCTCGTGCAGGCTGAACAAGTGATCCCGCCCACGGATGTCGATCTGCAGCGGACGATTCTTGCGCAGGTCCATGACGCGCTCGTTGAGCGCCCGGTAGCGCTTCAGCTGGCTCATGCTGTCGACCGTCAGGTCGCTCTCCTGCACGGTCGGCAGGATGCCGATCATGCCGAGCCGCATGTCCATGGACTCCGCCACTTCCGTCGCACGCGTCCAGGACTCGTCCAACTGCCGATGGAGAAGGGACAGCATGCCAGAGCCCACCTGGGTGTGCGGCGTGTTGAACTCGACGTTGAACCGCGACAGTTCCGGCAGGCAGAGCGGGTCGTTGTACCGCTCCAGGTAGGCATCGTTGTGCGGCAGCGGGTGGCAGTCCAGGTCGATCAGCCAAGTTTCCAACTCGAAGCCGACCTGGTACGTCTGATCGTCGAAATGCCGGTCCCGGAACCAACGGCCGAGCAATTCGGTTTCGCGCTCCAGCGCACGCCGGAAACGCTTCGCGTCGGATTCGCTGAACTGGTCCGTGCGGATCTCGTCACCCATGCCGATCCTCCAGAACCTTGGCCAGCACCCTG
The DNA here is from genome assembly GCA_965204575.1 of uncultured candidatus Poriferisulfidus sp. Taxonomy (GTDB): domain Bacteria; phylum Pseudomonadota; class Gammaproteobacteria; order Poriferisulfidales; family Poriferisulfidaceae; genus Poriferisulfidus. The sequence continues at coordinate 753,265 of OZ241993.1, read as the reverse complement.
GCATTGCGCTGGTTGTTGTAGAACTTCCGTCGTGCCACCGGCAGGGAACGCGGCGAGGAAGGCCGGAACCCCTGCTCTCGGAACCAGTGCATGGCCCGCGTGGTCAAGACGTAGATCTGCCGGAAGCCGTTCTCGAACGCACGGGTCTCCGCATCGTCCAGCAGGGCATGCCCGAACCCCTGGCCCTGGTATTCCGGATGAACCGCGAGGCAGATCAGTTCCGCATGGGTTTCGCTGATCGGATGCAGGCAGGCGCAGGCCGTGATCAGCCCGTCCAGTTCGATCACGCGGAAATTGTGGATGCGCAATTCCAACTCTTCCCGGGTTCGCCCCGCCAGAACACCTTGTCTGACCAGCGGGTTCAGCAAGCCCATGATGCCGCCGATATCTGCGATCTCCGCCTGCCGGGGCGCATAGGCCTCGGTGCGCGTGACCATGACCCCGGCACCGGTCCGGGTGAACAGTTCCTGCAGCAATACGCCATCACGGCGTACGTCCAACAAGTGAATCCGGCCCACCGAAGACAGGCTGGCATCCACGGCACCCTGAAGCATCTGGCGCTGAACGGGACTGAGCTTGCGCCTGCGAATCAATGCAAGCGCTTCGCTTGAGGTCATTTGCCGGATCAGGCCACGGCGAGTCCGCAAGACCGGCTCCGCATGCAGGTAGATCAATTTGTCCGCAGAAATGGACTGGGCTACCGTGCAGGCCAATGCCGCAGCATTGAGATTGAATGTCTCGCCGGTCGCCGAGTAGCCGAGCGGCGGAATCAGGACGATGGCGTCCTGTTGCAACAGGTTTTCGACCGCATTGGCGGCAACCCGCCGCACTTCGCCGGTATGCTCGAAATCCACCCCGTCATGAACCCCGCGGGGCCGGGCGGCCACCAGGTTGCCGGTCAGGACGCGCAGCCGCATGCCGGCCATCGGCGTGTTCATCAACCCCCGCGACAGGCGCGCCTGGATTTCGGACTGCAAGGCTCCAACCGTCTCCAGCACCACGGGCATGTCCGAGGCCCGGGTGATTCGGCAACCGTTATGAAAATCGGAGTTCGGAAGCCGCCGATCAATCCGGCAACGTGCACCGAATACCAGCACCAACCGGATTCCCAGCGCCTGCAGTTGCGCGATATCCTGCAACAACGTGTCTTCGCCAGGATGCTCCAGCACCGCACTGTCCAGGCACAGGACGAACGTCCGCCCACGGTGGGCGTGCACGTAGGGCGCGGTATCGCGAAACCCTCTCAGGTCAAATGAATCCAAGGTATTTCCGTGCGCGGCAGCGTAAAAATCTCCTGTATATTGTACGGGGATGCCCGCCATGCCGACCTCCCTGACCCGTTTATATCCGCCGGATGCCGCCCGCCATCCATTGTCAGGCCTGTGTCTTGGACACCGGCTTGTCGAACAGGCAGAAGCCGATCAACCGTACATCTACAGCAGCTTCATCATGAGCCTCAATGGCGCCATCGCAATCGACGACGGCCAAGGCAGCTGGACACATCCCGCAACCCTGACCGACCCGCGCGACCTGAGGCTCCTGTGCGAACTCATGGCCCAGGCCGACTGCCTGATCACCAGCGGCGGCTACCTGCGCGACCTGGAACGCGGCAGCCTCGGGAATCTGCTGCAATTGCCGCAAACACCGGAATTCCAAGACCTGCTCGACTACCGCACGCGGAATCACGACTCACTTTTCCCCACCGTGCTGGTGGTCAGCCGGAGCCTGGATTTCCAGATTCCGGCATCCGTCGCCGAGCATCGCCAAGTCCTGCGTGTCTTGGCACCGGCAAATGCCCCGGAACAGCGAGCCGCCGAACTGCGCGAACAAGGCGTCGACGTAATTCTCGGTGATGAGGCCGACTGGGTCGGAAGCGAGACGGTCGTCGCCCATCTGAAGGAGCTCGGTGCGCGGACGGCATACCTGTTCTGCGGTCCCCGGATGAACGGCATCCTGATGCAATCCGGCCAAGTCAACCGCCTGTACCTGACTTGGTTGCACCGGCTGCACGGCGGGCATCCCGCATTGACGGTCGGGTCATTCCTGCCGGCCTCGCAGGCCGACTCACTCAAACTCGTGGAACTGCACCTGGCGGAAGCCGAGGGAGACTTGCCGGGATTGTGGTTCGGCTACTTCGACGCATGAAGGCCGACCGGGAAATTCCGGTCAACCGTACTCCGGCACCTTGTTGAAATAATTCCGGATGCCGCTGCGCAAGGCCAGCGCGACGCGGCGCTGGTGTTTCTTGGTACGCAGGAGCTTCTCCTCGTGGACATTGGAAATAAAGCCGGTTTCCACCAGGATCGAAGGGATGTCGGGCGACTTCAGCACCGCAAACCCAGCCCGTTCGACTCGTTGGCTGTGCATCTTTCCAACTCGTTTCAGCGAACTCACCATCAACTCCCCCGCATGCAGGCTGTACTCCTGAACGGCATTGCGGGACATGGATAGCAGTACGTCCTGCACGTCCGGGTCCCGGCCCGATATCTCGATGCCCCCTTTCAGGTCCGCCGCGTTTTCCCGGTTTGCGAGCCACCGCGCGTGGGAACTGCTGGACCCCTTCGTGGAGACCGCGTAAACAGATGCCCCGCGTGCGCTCCGTCGGCGCGCCGCATCCGCGTGCACCGAGACGAACAGGTCGGCCTTCTTGCCGCGCGCAATCCGGGTGCGCCGGTTCAAACGCAGGAAGACATCCCGGTCACGGGTCAGATACGGTGTGATCCGGGGATCCGCCTTGAGCAGGTTGTAGAGCCTCTTCGAAATCGACAGCACCACGTCCTTCTCGCGCGTCCGGCCCTTGCCGACTGCGCCGGGATCCTTTCCGCCATGCCCGGGATCAATCGCCACGACCAGGCGTCGTGACCGACCCGAAATCGATGGGGTGGGTGCGCGACCGGAAGGTTTTTTCGAAGAAGTCGAAGGCTTTTTGGAGGGCTTGGGCGCGACGAACGACCCCAAGAAATCCACCACGACCCGATCCCCCTTCCCGTCGGGGGTCGGCCACTTGCTGACATCCACAGGTGCCGAACGCTTCAGGTCCAGCACCAGCCGGAGGGTTCCGTCCTTCGAGACATTCGAACGCAGGCCCTTGACGATGCCGTTGCGGTCGAAGCGCGGAGACTTGGGGACGGATTTCGAGATCTTCGCCCGCTTGACGTCCAGGACATAGCGCGGCGGGTTCTTGATGCCAAACTTTCTCTCGATTTCGACCTTCCCGTCGAACTCGAACACGATCCGGTTGCGCTGCTTGTTCACGCTTTGGCGCAGCGCCACCAACCGCCTCGCCGCTGATACGGCGGTCGGCAAACCCAGTGGCAGCAACGCCAGCAGACTGAGGAATCTTCGGCGATTCAGCATGGGCTTATATTATGTTTGAGTTTCAATTTTTCGCAATTCCGACCGCTCCAGCAAACCCTGCCCACGCTCGCTTGCGGCATCCACCTTGAGTTGCCGCGCCGACTCCGAATCCCCATGCCGGAAGTCCAGGCTGATGTCCGACCGGGCTTCGATCTCGGGCCATCGCTCCGGCCATTCCACCAGCATCACCGCGTTGCCGTCCAACAGTTCCCGGACTCCCAGCGCCTCCAGCTCAAGGGGATCCTGAAGGCGATACAAGTCCACATGCCAGACCTTCATCCCGCCTGTCTCGTAGGGCTCCACCAAGGTGTAGGTGGGACTCGGCACGACGCCGTCATGCCCAAGAGCCCGCAGGAAAGCCCGGACCCAGGTCGTCTTGCCCGCGCCGAGCGGGCCACGGAGGGCGAACACGCACGGGGCATCCAGCGCTCGGGCCGTTGCGGCGGCATGAGCCTCGGTCTGATCCTGCGTTGCGAAATCAAACAGCATCCGGAGGATCCGACAGTGCCCGAAGGTGGGGCAGCAAATCACTGGCCGTCATGCCGTGCATCCCGCGCTCGCAGGCCAGGTCGCCCGCTGCCGCGTGCAGGCAGGTCCCGGCAAGAGCCGCGGACCCGATGTCCAGGCCTTGGCCCACCAGGGAGGCAATGACACCGGTCAGCACATCGCCCATCCCGGCCGTCGCCATGCCGGGGTTGCCGCCGGCGCAAACGCCGACTCCTCCGTCGGCATCGGCGACGAGCGTGCCACACCCTTTGAGGACGATGGCACCTCCGTAGGTTTCCTGAATGCGCCCGACTGCCGAGAATCGGTCCTTCTGGATTTCCGCGGTCTTCGTGTCTAGCAATGCTGCCGCTTCTCCCGGATGCGGAGTCAGGACCCAATCTCCAGACAAATTCTTGCAAGGGTCGGCAGCCAGCAGGCGAAGCGCATCCGCATCGATCACCCGAGGGCAGGACATCTCAAGAACCGCCCCGAGCATGTCCTGCGCCCAGGCATCCCGTCCAAGCCCGGGCCCAATGGCGATCACCGAAGCCCGGCCCGCCAGATCCCGGAGAGCCCGCCGGTTCGCCATCGCATGGCACATCAATTCCGGCATCGGAGAACGCATCTTCAAAGCTTCCGGCGGCTGGACAAGGCTCACCAAGCCGCTCCCGCAACGCAAGGCAGTGATGCCGCACAGTTCGGCTGCGCCCTGATAACCGACATGCCCGCCGATCACCAGTACGTGCCCAAACTCGTTCTTGTGCGAACTCCGGCGACGCCGGGGCAGGTCCCGGCGGATCTCTGCCCAATCGCACAGCACGACTGTCGAAGAACTGTCGGATTCCACTTCCAGGTCGTCGTAAGTCACCCAACCGGCACAGTCCGGTCCATCCGCGGTGTACAACCCGCGCTTGCGCGCGATGAAGGTCACTGTGTGATCGGCCTTCACGGTTTGCGGATCCGCCACCCCGGTGTCCGCATCCAGACCGGACGGGATGTCCACGGACACGACACCCGCATTCGACCGGTTGATGTGATCCACGGCTTCCGCCCAGTCTCCCTCGACCGGACGGGACAGGCCGGTACCCAGAAGTGCATCCACGACCAGGTCCTCGTCGACCGGATTCGCCTCCGCAAACGGTTGCATGGGAACCTCGGCGCGCATTGCTTCCTCGCAAGCGGCCGCGGCATCGCCTTGCAGGGATTCGCTTGGAACCAACTGCACGATGCGCACGGATTTCCCAAGATCCTGCATCCGGCGAGCCACGAGATAACCGTCCCCGGCATTGTTGCCGACCCCGGCATAGACCACGATCCGCTCGATCTCCGGGTATTCCTTCTGAATCAACCGGCAGACCGCTTCTGCCGCACGCGCCATCAGTTCAGGGCCGGGAACGCCTCGGCGTTCAATCGCATCCCGGTCGATGGCACGGGTCTGCTCCGCCGTGTACAGCGCCCGGGTCACGACGTGGCCCCCCAGCCACCCGCCCCCGGTGTCTCGATCACCAGCCGGTCCCCCTCCTCGACCTGACGCTGGCATTTGCCGGGAAGATCTTCGCCGTTGAGACAATTGCGCCCAGCCTGACCGTCCGCGCCTCCGGCGGCGCCCGACGGTGCCCGGCGACGGCGTTCCGCCAGCAGGCTGAACTGCGCCGGAGTGCGGAATTCGTACTCCCGGATTACCCCGTTCCCGCCCGGGTGCTGGCCCTGCCCGCCGGAACCTCGGCGCAATGCATATCGACGTACCCGCATCGGATACACCTGCTCTACCACTTCCACCGGCGTATTCAGGGTGTTGGTCATGTGCGAATGGCGGGCCGACGGGCCGGGGCCTCTGCCGTGGGCGCCCATTCCCCCGGCCAGGGTTTCGTAGTAAGCCCAGGATACCTCGCCATCTTGGCCGACGGCGAAATTGTTCATGGTGCCCTGGCTGGCCGCCGGAATGCGCTCGGGGAGAGCCTGCTGCAATGCCGCGAGGACCAAATCCACCACGCGCATGGATGTTTCGACGTTCCCGGCCGCCACGGCTGCGGGTGATTGCGCGTTGAGCAGGCATCCTTCCGGGGCAGACAATTCAATCGCGTCGAAGCATCCGGCACATGCCGGGGTGTATGCGGGCATCAGGCAGCGGAACGAGTAGTAGACTCCCGCGGCCGTCACCGAGATCGGGCAGTTGATCGGGCCCTCCACCTGCGCATCCGTGCCCTCGAAATCGACCCGGACCCGGCCGTCCTGAGCTTCAATCCGGACCTGCAGGCGGACATCCTCGTGACCCAGGCCATCATCCTCCATCACCTCGGTGGCCTCGTAACTTCCGTCCGGGATGGCCCGCAGGGCGTTGCGCGCAATGATCCGCCCGTAGTCGTTCAATGCCTCCAAGGCTTGAGCATAGGCTTTTGTTCCCATCTCGCCGACCTGCTCCCGCAGGCGTGCACAGCCCCGGTCGTTCACATGCACCTGGGCCAGGAGATCGCCGCGCATATCCCGTGGTGCCCGCGTCGCGCCTACGATGGTCTCGATTCTCGACTCGTCCAGACGCCCGTCCCGGCAAATCCGTTGCGGCGGCAGGATCAGGCCTTCCTCTTCCAGCCGGCTCGAAGTCGGCATGGAACCGGGCGATTCGGCCCCGACGTCCGCATGATGCGCCCGGTTCACCGCAAAACCCTGGGGTTCGCCATCCAGGAAACACGGAGTGACCACGGTAATGTCGGGCAGGTGGGTGCCTCCGAGAAACGGATCATTGAGCAGGACGGCGTCGCCATCACTCCAGTCGAAGCGGTCCACCAAGTCCTGCATGGCGTAGGCCATGCTGCCCAGATGCACCGGAATGTGCGCTGCCTGCGCAACGAGCCGACCGTCCCGGCCAAAGATCGCACAGGAGAAATCCAGGCGATCCCGGATATTGGGCGAGAATGCCGAGCGGCGCAGAGTCGCGCCCATCTCCTCGCACAATGCTTCCATGCGGCTTGAAAATACGGCAAGTTCTACGGGATCCATCTGTCTGCACCAAGATGAACTGCGTGGCAGTTTAACAAATGGCAGAAAATTCAAAGATAAACTTTAGGGCACTAACTTTAGGGTACTATGGTCACGGGAAATTACCCACCCTGTCGGCCTTGTTCAAATCGATTGAAAACAGCCTCTATCTCGATTGGGCACCAACATGGCATCAGCCAAGAAGTCTGGAAAATCGGTCGAAGCGTCAAAAAAACGCTTTGGCAGGTTGATCACCGATTTCGCGACCGAATTAAGCGCGCAAATTGTGACAGAAAGCGGAGAGTGGGCTATTAAGGGATTTATTGACGCGGACCGCCGTATCTATACGGTCTCATCGGACACGAAATTAATTTCGAAGATATTGGAAATTCATCTCCTTCCATATTTGTTTTACTTTGCAAAGATACACGACTACGAAATAGTATTGGCAGATCACCAAAACTACTATCCCGACATTACCTTCATCGAAAATACTGGTGTTAAATTTGCTCTTGATTTTAAAACCACATACAGGCTCCCTAACAATCCAGAATATTGCAATGGTTTCACCCTTGGCTCACATGGAGAGTATTTCACCGATAGGCTCAGCACAAAAAACATTCAGTTCCCATATAGCGAGTACTCTGGCCATTTTTGCCTGGGCATTATCTACAACCGCCAAGAAGAACAAGACGTAGAAAGACCTGAGCATTACCCAGTTGTGGAGATAGATTCCATCGAATCGGCAATTCGGGATCTTGAACTTTTCGTGGTGGAAAAGTGGCGCATCGCAAGTGATAAAAGCGGAAGTGGAAACACCGCCAATATTGGCAGCATTAATCACATCGAGGACATGAAAGCCGGAAACGGCATGTTTCACAAACTGGGGGAAAAATGGTTCGATGATTATTGGATGAACTATGGGGAAATCACGAGTGAAAGTGGCCAGCCAATCAGGTCACTCAAGGATTTTGTTGTCCACAGAGAGGGCGACCTTTCCAAAGTAGTCGAAAAACGTCCACCGAGTCGAAAAAAATGAATCCAGTCAAAGTTCCGCCAATCAAGTCACAAGGTATCAAGACAAAACTCGTGCCGTGGATCCGTGAGGCTTTGGATTGGAATGGAAAAGGCACATGGATTGAGCCATTCATGGGAACCGGCGTGGTCGGCTTCAACATCGCTCCCTCGCAGGCTCTTTTCTGTGACACCAACCCCCACCTGATCGCGTTTTACCAAGCGGTCAAAAAACACTCCATCACCCCGCCCATCGCCAAAGCGTACCTTGAGGAAGAAGGCAAGCATATGAAAGAAATAGGGGGAGAACATTACTATCACATACGAGAAAGGTTCAACAACAAGAATGATCCACTGGATTTCCTTTTCTTGAATCGATCTTGTTTCAATGGAATGATCCGCTTCAACGGCAAAGGCAAGTTCAACGTGCCATGGGGACACAAACCCAACCGCTTTGCTCAAGCCTACATAACCAAAATCACCAACCAAATTAAGTGGGTTCAGGAATTCATCGACAACTCCGACTGGAGGTTTGAGGTATGTTCTTTTGAGACTGCAATCCAAAAAGCCTCTGCAAATGACTTCATCTACTGCGACCCCCCGTACATAGATCGCCATACCGACTACTACAACGGATGGGGAGAAGAACAAGAAAAACGGCTATTCGCCATACTGCGTGCATCTAGTGCGAAATTTCTCCTGTCCACATGGCATAGCAATAGATACCGAAAAAATCAGTACGTTGCTGATTTATGGTCCGAGTTTCATGTGCTCACTAAAGAACACTTCTACCATGTTGGGGCATCTGAAAGAAATCGCAATTCAGTGAAAGAGGCACTTATTGCAAATTATGTGGCTTTTGTCGGGAAACCTCATGTAACCGAGTTCGCCACCGTTGAGCGCCCAACATCCGCTGCACATGTGGAAGCCATTTGATACAATCTACACGTTCGCGATGTCGCAGGAGACCTCTCAATGAAAAACCCTCTGACTTCCGTCAAAGGCACCCTGATTTCCGGGCTGGTCCTGGCAATCGTCCTTGGCTGGCTGGTCGACATGAAGATCGACCTAAACTGGATCTCGCTGGTTGTCTGGGCGCATGTTTTCGTCGGCATCATCTGGATCGGGCTGCTGTACTACTTCAACTTCGTGCAGATCCCCGGGGTCGCCGCAGCGATCGCGGACAGTGATGGCCCGGGACCTGCGGCCATCAACCAATACATCGCGCCGCAGGCGCTGCTGTGGTTCCGCTGGGCGGCTCTGCTGACCTGGCTGACCGGCGCGGCCGCGCTGGAGATGCTGGGCATCGGCATTGGCAATGCTTTCACGCTCGCCAACCCGAACATCGGCATTGGCGTCTGGCTCGGCACCATCATGTTGCTCAATGTGTGGGGACTGATCTGGCCCAACCAGAAGAAGGTCCTCGGCATGGTGGAAGCCACCGACGAGGAAAAGGCGAAAGCCAAGAAAACTGCTATGCTAGCGTCACGGACTAACACGTTACTGTCGATCCCCATGTTGATGTCGATGGTATCGTTCGGCCACGGGGGGTTGGCTTTCTAAATACCTCGCGACCACCCCCTGTTGAGGGCAAGGCGGCAGCTACGGCTGCCGCTTTGCCTTAACGACTATGCTTGAAACTGACTCCGCCCTGCTTCCCACCTACGCCCGGCTCCCGGTACGTTTCGTCCGTGGGCAAGGGTGTCGGCTATGGGATGAAAACGGCGACGAATACCTCGATGCCGTCGCCGGAATCGCCGTGTGCGCGCTGGGGCACTGCCATCCCGACGTGACCGCAGTCCTGCGCGAACAGGCGGGCATCCTGATGCACACCTCCAACCTCTACGGGATCGAACCGCAGGAGGCCCTGGCAGGCCGGCTGGCCGAGGCTTCCGGCATGGAACGCGCCTTTTTCTGCAATTCCGGTGCGGAAGCGAACGAATGCGCGCTGAAGATCGCAAGGCTGCACGCCGCCCGGAAGAACATCACGTCCCCGGAAGTGCTGGTGGTCGAGGGCGCGTTTCACGGACGCACCCTGATGACGCTCAGCGCGTCGTCGGGGGCCCGGGTCCGCGAGGGCTTCGCCCCTTACGCCGAAGGTTTCGTGCGGGTTGGCTTCAATGACCTGCCCATGATGCAGGCCACCCTTGCCCAGCACCCGAACGCGGTGGCGGTACTGATCGAGCCCATCCAGGGCGAAGGTGGCGTCCGTCCGGTCGACGACGATTACCTGGTCGGCCTGCGCAAGCTGTGCGACGCGCACGACGTGCTGCTGACCCTGGACGAAGTGCAAACCGGTATGGGCCGGACCGGCCGGCTGTTCGCCTACCAGCATGCCGGCATCCTGCCGGATGCCGTGACGCTTGCCAAGGCACTCGGCAATGGCTATCCTATCGGGGCCTGCCTGACACGGGGAGCGGCAGCGACCGCCCTGGCGGCCGGGCAACACGGCACGACGTTCGGCGGCAGTCACCTGGCCTGCCGGGTGGGGCTTTCGGTTCTTGATGCCCTGGACAAGGATCAGCTTCTGGAACGCGCGGAACAACTGGGGAATACCCTGATGGAACGTTTTCATGCCGCACTGGCGGAACTGCCCGGGATCGAGTCCATTCGCGGCCGGGGGCTGATGATCGGCATTGAGCTGAGCGAGCCGGCTCCCGATCTCGTCGCGCGGGCCCTGCAGTCGCGCCTGCTCATCAATGTGACCCAGGAACGGGTGGTGCGGCTCCTGCCGCCCCTGGTGATGAGCGACGAGGAAGCCGACCTCCTTTGCGAACGCCTGATTCCTCTCCTGGCAGAGACCGCGGGAGGGACGGCATGAGCGTACAGCACTTCCTGAGCCTGATGGATCTGAGCCCGGCCACGCTCGACAGCGTCCTCGACCGGGCAGTGGAACTGAAGGAGATGCGCCAAAGCGGAACCGACTGGGGGCTGCTGGCCGGCAAGACCCTGGCCATGGTGTTCGACAAGAATTCGACCCGGACCCGGGTGTCGTTCGAGGCGGGCATGGCCCAGCTCGGCGGCAGCGCATTGTTCCTGTCCCCGCAATCCACGCAACAGTCCCGCGGAGAGCCGGTCGAGGATGCGGCGCGGGTGCTGTCCTCAATGGCCGACGCGATCATGGTGCGCACCTACGCGCATGAAACACTCGAGAATTACGCCCGGGCCTCGTCCGTGCCGGTCATCAACGGGTTGACCGACCGGCTGCATCCCTGCCAACTCCTGGCCGACTTGCTGACGTGGCGGGAGTTGCGCGGCGACATCCGCGGCGCTCAGGTCGCGTTCGTGGGCGACGGCAACAACATGTGCCGCTCCTACATCAATGCGGCCCGACAGTTCGGTTTTTCCTTGCGCATCGCCACGCCCGCCGACTATACGCCCGGCGAGGAATGGCTGAACTGCGCCCCGGACCAGGTTCAGTGGCATGAAGACCCGAATACCGCCGTCGCCGACGCGCAGTTGGTCGTCACCGATGTCTGGGCCAGCATGGGTCAGGAAGACGAGCACTCCGACCGCTGCCAGGTATTTCAACCCTACCAGGTGAATGCCGAACTGATGGCCCGGGCTGCCCCGGATGCCCTGTTCATGCACTGTCTCCCGGCCCACCGCGGCGAAGAAGTAACCGCCGAGGTGATCGACGGGCCTCAGAGCGTGGTCTGGCAAGAAGCGGAAAACCGGCTGCACGCGCAAAAGGCCCTGCTGGAATTCCTCCTGGCCTGATCTTCCGGCCGATCCCGCATATTCCAAGGCTCTCAGCCGTCCAGGTCGAGAGGCGGAAACCCGGTCTCCAGACTGCCGCCAAATTGCGGGAATCGTATTTCAGTATTATGATAAAGTGGCGGGGGCACGAAGTAGGGGGCCCGATGGCGGAGAATCCGATCAGATATCAAGGGTATGCCCAGTCGCCTTGTTTTGATCGCCGGTTAAGCTTGGCGCAGTGTGGGCTTGTGGTTGCCGGGCTCTTTCTGGGCGCGGCATCACTCCCGGTGCATGCCGACGAACCTGAAGAGAACAACGAGGCGGAAGAGATTACCGTCACGGGCAGTTTCATCAAGCAGGACGCCAACGACGCCTCCATGCAGGTGGTCACGATGGACCGGAGCCTGCTGGAACTCCAGGGCTCGCCCTCCATGGTCGACCTGTTCAAGAACCTGAGCGCGAGCCACGGCATCCTCGGCGAAAACAACAGCTGGTACGGCACCGGCCAGAACCTGGCCGAATCGGTCTCCAACGTGAACCTGCGCGGGCTGGGCGCCTCGCGCACACTGGTGCTGATCAACGGCCGACGGCAGGTCTACGTCCCGGCACGCTTGGTCAGCGGCCGCTTCGTGGATGTGAACACGATCCCCCAGGTGGCGATCGAGCGCATTGATGTTCTTAAAGAAGGGGCGGCCGCCATCTACGGCTCGGACGCTATGGGCGGCGTGGTCAACTTCCATACGCGCAAGGATTTCGACGGTTTTGAACTGAGTGCTTCGCATGATTCTTTCGAGAATGCGGGTGACAGCACGATCGCAGGCATCTGGGGCGTTGACGTTGGCGATAACGCGCACTTGGTGGTCGCGGCGGAACACTATCGGCGACAGGAATTGCAGGCCGGAGAACGGGACTGGGGGCTGCGGGAATTCGCGGGGCTACTCAACGGCTGGTCCAGCGTGGGCAACCCGGGAACTTTCTACCGGCTGCAGGCAGATGGGGAGACGCGTGTCGACAGCGATACGGATACGGCGGGCACGCAGGTCAAGTGGTTCAACGACCCCCGGTGCGAGGAGTTCGGCGGATATGCGGAAACCTGGACCTGCCGGTTCCGCTACAGCCAGTTCGACAACCTAATCGAGAAGCAGGACCACACCCGGATCTTCGCGGAACTCAACGGCGAATTCGAGACCGGCATGGCCTACCACCTGGAAGCGATGTACTCCGAGGCGGACATCCCCGAATGGCGCAATACGCCATCCTATCCGCCAGCCGCCTGGGCAAACGCCGACGAGGTCAACCTCATCGACATGAACCACCCGGCCTACGATACGCTGGTCGAAACTTTCGGCGAAAACGGCGGCAATCCCTACGGCTTCAGAGGCCGGACGGTCGGGCATTCGGGTCCCGCGCGGTTCATGAAGCGGGAATCGGAGACCTGGCGCCTATCGGCATCGGTCAATGACGAAATCAGCCTGTTCGGCGACAACCTGTACGAATACGACGTGGGCTTCTCCTACTCGCATTCCGAGGGGACCGTGGGCCAGCCCGCGGGATACATCACCCGGCGCTTTCTCGCGTACCGCGGTTTCGGCGGCCCGAACTGCGGCGTGGAGGCATTGCCAGACCCCACGAAGAAGTCCGGCCTGAAGCTCGGCGACATCGCCGGCAAGAGTGCCGGAGAGGGCGACTGCATGTACTACAACCCTTACAGTCATGCGCTGCAATACTCCGAACAGCCCGGAGCCGAGTTCGCCGCGCGCCCCAATCCCGACTACGACGAGACGAGGACAAACAGCCGGGAATTGCTCGATTGGATGGTCGGCAGCGAGGTATCCCTGGACAGCGAAGCGGACCTGTACGTGTTCGATCTCACCCTGACCGGGGATGTGGGCGAGGACATGGGCAGTTTTGCCGCCGGCTACCAGTTCCGTCGATTCGAGGCTGAAGCGACTCCGAACCGGGCCGGCGACCTCAGCATCAACCCGTGCCGGGTCAACAAGGACCAAACCCCCAGCGCGTCGGACGAGGAACTTGACTGTGCCGAACAGAACAAGAGTCCTGGGGTCGCGTTCACGGACGGGCAAATCGGCACGTTCGGCTTCACCGTCGGGAACTACCCCTACTCCACGCACCAGACGACCCATTCGTTCTTCGGCGAGTGGGCCCACGACCTCAGCGACACGATGAGCACGCAACTCGCCGTCCACTACGAGGAACACGACGAATCCAGCACATTCGATCCCAAGGCGGCGTTGCTCTGGGACGTATCGGATTCTGTCACCCTGCGCGGGTCGGTACAGACAACCTTCCGCGCCCCCTCGGTGGACGACCTGAACGAAGATCCTTTCTACAGGCAGGAATGGGTCGACGGCGCCTACAAGCCGATCGAGGTGCGCGGAGACAAAGGGCTTGATCCCGAGGAAGCGCTGACGTACAACATCGGCATGTTCGCGGAGTTCGGAAGCGGAGTGGAGTTGACCCTGGACTACTGGAAATACATCTTCGACGACCCCATCACGGCGACCCCGCACGGCTCCATCCTTGCCGCCTACGAGAACAACTGGTACACGAGCGATGGGGAGTTCAACACCAGCGCGACCGCTTCGCCGGTAGATGACCTTATCGTTTGCGCCGCAGGAACCGGGCACGCCGCCACCACGCCAAGTACCTGCCAGGTCGAGACGATCCGCACGCGAATGATCAACGGTCCGACCATCCGCACATCCGGGCTGGATTTCAATTTGGGTGGCCGCCACGATGAGGAGCAGGGCATCTTCTCATGGGGGCTGGGCGGCACCTACCTATTGGAGTATGACGTCGACGCCATGAATTTCAGGGGGGTCCAGTTGAGGGACAAAGTCAAAGCGGCCGGCTACTACAACGACCCCACCGACTTCGACATCCCGCCATTGCCACGATGGAAAGGGCACGGCTTCGCCAGCTACGCCTCGGGCGACTGGACCACCAGCCTCTACATGCACTACATCTCCGCCTACGACGATAGAAGGGCGGGCAGCCTTTACCCGGACATCGACAGTTTCGTCACCCTGGACATCGGCCTGCGCTGGGAGCCGCCGGCCGGAAACACGACGCTGACGCTCACGGTCCACAACATCGCGGATGAGGACCCACCGCAAGTGGACTGGGAGGCGGCACACGACAACCTGACCCACGACGCCAAGGGCCGCCGGTTCAAACTGGGCTTCAAGTACGCTTTCGGCGGCTGATACGCCGCCGTATCCCGGTCAGATCTGCGCTTCGGCCAGTTCTATCTCCACCTGTTCAATCGAGACATGCCGCAGGTCCTTGCCGATGACCTGGTACAGCACATGCTCGCAGATGTTGGCGGCATGGTCGCCGATCCGTTCCAGCGCCTTGGCGCACCACAAGATTTCCAACACCAGGCGGATGTCGTGCGGATCCTCCATCATGAACGTGATCATCTGGCGGATGCCGGCTTCGTATTCCTGGTCGACTTCGGCGTCTTCCTTGAGAACCTCCAGTGCCAGATCCGTGTCCAGCCGGGCAAACGCATCAAGCGACTTGTGCAGCATGGCCCGGACATGGCGGATGATGTGCTTCACGGCCCGCAGGTGCCGCTTCCGGACCGCTTGGTAATCCAGCTCTACTGTCAACCGGGCAATTTTCTCCGCCTCGTCGCCGACCCGTTCCAGGTCCGTCGTGGCCTTGATCACCGCGATCACCGTACGCAGGTCCATGGCGACCGGATGCCGCAAGGCCAGGAATTCGCTGCATTCCTCGTCGATCTTCACTTCCAGCGCATTGACCTTGAAGTCGGCACGCGCAATCTTCTTGGCCAGCTTCTGGTCCCCTTCAAGGAACGCCTGAGTCGCCGACTCGACGTGCTGCTCTGCCAATCCGCCCATCTCCAGAGCGTGGTCCCGCACGCTCTTCAGGAATCGAGCAAATTCAGCGGACGAGTGTTGGACTACGTCTTCCGGTTCCATCGCACTGCTCCGATAAACTCAAACTTCTCCCATTTTACTCACTGACCGCCCTTCCATAAAGGGTGCCAGCCGGCGACGGTTCATCGCGATCAGCAAAAGGCTGGGTACCACCATCAAAGTCGTGATGACGAAGAACAGCGGCCAGTCGCCGCCCAGCCCGTCGATCAGGATGCCGCTGCCGGCGGCAAGCAGGGTCCGGGACAGCGTACCCAGGGAAGCCAGCGCCGCGTACTGGGTGGCCGTCCAGTTCCGGTCGCACAGTTGCGACAGGAAGGCGACGAACGCAACCGTCGAGATTGCCGTGGTGAACTGGTCGGCGATCACGGCGGCCACGAACAGCCCTGATGACGGGTACCAAGCCAGAAGCGCGAAGAGCAGGTTGGTCAGCGCCATTGCCACGCCACCGATGATGATCCCGCGCAGCAGGCCGTAGCGGGCATTGATCAGGCTGCCCAGCACCGCGAAGACGGCGATGGCCACGGCCCCGTAGCCCTTGGAATACAACGCGATGTCGGACTTGGAGAAGCCGATTTCGGTGTAGAACACCAGCGACATCCGCCCCAGGAAAGCCTCGCCCACCTTGAACAGGAAGATCGCCAGCAGCAGGAAGGCTGCGAGCTGCGCTCCGTAGCGCACCACGAAACTCCGCACGGGGTGCACGTACATCTTCACGAGATGAAGTCCCCAACTGACGGTTCGCTTCACCGTCTGCCGGGGGCGATCGGGTTCCGGCACCAGCCACAGGAACAGGCCGACCAGCACGCCGACCAGCAGGATCAGCCATAGATAACCCTGCTGCCAGGCCCGTTCGATCCCGGCTTCCTGCAGTCGCTCCACCAGCCACAGGGCGAGCCCTCCGCCCAAACCGTAGCCGACCCACCAGCCGGAGGTCGCCATCGCCGAGCCCCCGCCGACCTTGCGCGGCTCGTCTTCGCGGAACTGTTCGATCCGCAAGGCGTCGATGGCAACGTCCTGGGTCGCGCCGGCCGCCGCCAGCACCACCGCCCAGATCGCGATCCATTCAAGCTGCCCGTCGGGCTCCAAGCGCGACAGCGCGGCCAGGCATACGACGATCACCGTCTGCATGGCAACGATCCAGGATCGTCGGGGACCCAGCCATCGGGCCAGGACCGGAAGGCGCACCGCGTCCACGATGGGAGCCCATGCGACATTGACCGCATACACGACCAGCACCAAGCCGAACAGGCCGATGTCCGTCCGGCTGAATCCACTCTCCTGCAGCCACAGGGTCATCATGGACAGCACTGCGACCTGCGGCAGTCCGCTCAACGTGCCGATCAACAGGATCCGCACCATCCGGATGTCCCGGTACATGGCCAGCGTCTCGCGCCAGCTCAGCGTGTGAATTTCCACCCCGTCCTCACCCCGGCAGTTCGTAGTCCATGATCAACGGCGAGTGATCGGAAAACCGCTGCGCCTTGTAGATGCGTACACGGCGGGCACAGTTTGCCAGGTTCCGCGACACCACCTGGTAATCGATCCGCCAACCCACGTTCTTGTCCCAGGCCCGGCCGCGATTGGACCACCAGGTGTATTGCTCGGGCCTGGCATCGACCTCTCGAAAGGCGTCCACGAATCCGCCCGAGCCGAACACCTGGCCCATCCAGGCCCGTTCTTCCGGCAGGAAACCCGAGTTCTTCCGGTTCGAGCGCCAGTTCTTCAGGTCGATTTCGCGGTGTGCGATGTTCCAGTCGCCGCACACAATGGCGCGCCGGCGCCGCAGGGACTGGAGGTGCGCCATGAACTCGTCCATGAACCGGTATTTCGCCTGCTGGCGTTCCTCGCTCGAAGACCCGGACGGCGCATACAGGGAAACCACCGACAGGCGACCGAAGCGAGCCTCCAGGTAGCGGCCCTCCGGGTCGAATTCGGCCGAGCCGAAACCCTCGATGATCCGGTCCGGCTCCTCCCGCGAGAACAAAGCCACGCCGCTGTAGCCGGGCCGCTCGGCCGGATGGTAGTAGCAATGAAACGACTTCGGATAGAACATCGGCAAATCGATCTGGTGCAGGTGGGCCTTGAGCTCCTGCAGGCAGACCACATCCGCCCGCTGGCGGGCCAGCCACCGGAAGAATCCCTTGCGTTCGGCGCTTCGGATGCCATTCGCGTTAAGCGTAATTATGCGCATCGCGCCCCTCTCGCCGACTGCATCGGATAAAATCAGGCTGGAACCCCCGTATACCGGCATGCCGCCACCCGCCACGACCCCGCCAATAGACTACCGGGCCGCGTTTCTGCGGCTCGCACTGGAGTACGAATGCCTGAAATTCGGCGATTTCACGCTGAAGTCCGGCCGCAAAAGCCCGTATTTCTTCAATGCCGGGTCCTTCAACGACGGTGCGGCGCTGGAACAGGTCGGGACGTTCTATGCCCAAGCCGCCACCGATGCGGGCATCCAGTTCGACATGCTGTTCGGCCCGGCCTACAAAGGCATCCCCCTGGCCACCTCCGCCGCCTGCGCGTTCCAGCGGCTGTACGGCCGGACCGTGCCGGTAGGCTTTGACCGCAAGGAAGCCAAGGACCATGGCGATCAGGGACAGACCTTCGGAGCCCCGGTCGAGGGCCGGGTACTGCTCGTGGATGACGTGATCTCGTCCGGGATCACGGTCCGGGGCTCGGTGGACCTGATCCGGTCGCTCGGCGCCACACCGGTCGGGCTGCTCATCCTGATGGATCGCGGCGAACGCGGGCAGGGCCAGCGCTCTGCGGTGCAGGAGCTTGAAGAACATTGCGGGATTCCGGTCATTTCAGTCGCGTGCGCCAGCGATTTCTACCAGTTCCTGAAAGACATCCCGCAGTATCGGCAGTATCAAGAGCAGATCGAAGGTTATCTCAGGGAGTACGGGGCCTGACCGCCGAACGCAGGCGGGCGCGTACCGGCGCGGTGTCGGGGCGGATGCCGTGCCACAACTCGAAACTCTCCGCGGCCTGCTCTACCAGCATCCCGAGCCCATCGCAAACGCAGGCGCAACCGGCCTGCCACGCCCAAGCCATGAACGCGGTCTCGGCACCGTACATCAGGTCATAGCAGACCGTTGATTCCGCATCCAGGATCGAGGGCGGCAAATTCATTGGCGAGGCCGACAACTCCGCCGCCGTCGCGTTGAGAATCAAATCGAAGGAAGCCTCGCCCAGGTCCCCCAGCCCGCATGCTTCGAGATTTCCAGGCGAACCATGCGCTTGAACCAGCGCGTTCGCGCGTTCGGGAGTGCGGTTGGCCACGGTCAGGTGCTTCGGGGCGCATCCCAGCAGGGGGCCCAAGATGCCCCGTGCCGCGCCACCGGCACCCAGCAACAAAATCCGCATGCCGGACAGGTCGAGGCCCAGCGTCTCGGTCAAGTCGCAAACCAGGCCACTGCCGTCCGTGTTGCCGGCGACGACGACGCCCTCCCTGAATGCCAACCAGTTGGCCGCACCCGCCATGCGGGCCTGCGGCATGACCTCCTTTGCCAGATTCAGCGCGGCCTCTTTGTGCGGCACGGTCACGTTAAGCCCGCAGCCGCCCGCCTGCCGGAAATCCCGCACCGCGGTCTCGAAGTCGGTCGCCGGGACATTCAGTTGCTCGTAGTGGATTTCTTTTCCGGTCTGGGCCGCGAACCCGGCATGAATAGCCGGTGACAGGCTGTGCGTGACCGGATACCCGATAACGGCATAACGCTCCACGAACCGGAAACTCCCTAAAGGCTTTTATTCGGAAAGCCAGGCGGCGGCATCCCGGGCGGCATAAGTGAGGATCGCGTCTGCACCCGCACGCTTGAACGCGAGCAGGGCTTCCAGCATGCAACTTCGCTCGTCCAGCCAGCCATTCGCGGCGGCGGCCTTGAGCATGGCGTATTCGCCGCTGACGTGATAGACGAATGTCGGCGCCCCGAACTCTTCCTTGACGCGGCGCAGCACGTCCAGATACGGCAGCCCGGGCTTGACCATGACCATGTCCGCGCCCTCGCGAAGATCCAGCGCCACCTCCCGCAGGGCCTCATCGCTGTTGGCCGGATCCATCTGGTAGCTGTACTTGTCGCCGCCTCCCAAGTTGGCCGCGGAACCGACCGCATCGCGGAACGGCCCGTAGAAGGCGGAAGCGTACTTGGCGGCATACGCGAGGATTCGGACGTTCTCGAAACCCCGCGCTTCCAAAGCCTCGCGGATCGCGCCGATGCGGCCGTCCATCATGTCGGACGGCGCCACGACGTCCGCCCCGGCACCGGCACAGCAGAGCGATTGCTCGACAAGGACCTTCACCGTCGCGTCGTTCGCGACATAACCGCTCTCGTCCAGCACGCCATCCTGCCCGTGCGAGGTGTAGGGGTCCAACGCCACGTCCGCGATCACGCCCAGTTCGGGCGCCGCCTGCTTGATCGCCTGGATCGCCCGCGGAATCAGGCCGTCCGGGTTGCACGCTTCTTCCGCCCCGGGGCTTTTCCGGTCGTCCCCGACCGCCGGGAACAGGGCCACCGCGGGGATTCCCAGCTCCTGGATTTCCTGTGCTTCCCGTTCCAGCAAATCCAGGCTCAATCGCCCGATGCCAGGCATCGAGGAAATCTCGGTACGCTCCCCCTGCCCTTCCTGGACGAACAACGGCAGGATCAGGTCATCCACCGTCAGGCGATTCTCGCGCATCAGCCGGCGTGAAAAATCATCACGCCGCATGCGGCGCATCCGGGTGTGCGGAAAGCGGGCGGGATAGGGTGCCATTCGTTAAGTTTAGGGGATTGCGCCTGTTTTCGGAAACTGTATCAACCCAATGTCCACGCAAAGTCAAATTTTTCTCTTCCCTCCGAGGCTGGAATTTATTCTTTTGCGGCTGTAAAATGAGTATTTATTCGGCACCGGCGATGATTATGTATCTATTTGATACACAACTTATTTTTATGCAGGCTTTTGATTCCAGCGGATTGAGGAAGACGAGCCATGGGTCGGCATGAGCGACTGTTTCAGACTATTCTCCATGGACGATCAGACGCGAACATCCGTTTCGCCGACCTATGTGCCTTGCTACGCCACCTAGGTTTCTCGGAGCGGGTACGGGGCAGTCACCATCTCTTCGACAAGGAAGGCGTTGTGGAACTCATCAATTTGCAGAGCCGGGGCGGGCAAGTGAAACCTTATCAAGTAAAACAGGTCCGGCAGTTAATTCTAAAATACCGATTGGAGGAGGAAATCTGATGCACAAATATGAAATCATTCTCTACTGGAGCAACGAAGATCAGGTATTTGTTGCTGAGGTCCCCGAGTTGTCTGGGTGTATGGCACATGGCGACGATCAGGAAACCGCCTTGCAAAACATCAACGATGCGATGCAGTTCTGGATCGACCGGGCCCAAGAGTTGGGGCGACCTGTCCCCGAACCCAAGGGCGAACGCCTGATGTTCGCTTGACCACAAGCCGCAGGGCCAAAACAAGCCCTACTCCGACCATGATAAAACTTCGACTTTCAATTATTCGGAAGCGCAGGCCGTACACGGCCTGCTCCGCGGCCAAGAGGTCTGCCACGCTTTGATGAAGCCAATCGTGCTAGCGCTCATGGTTCTCGCGGGTGCATTCTTGGTGTTACCGGCTTTCGCGGATGACACGACCGAGGATGAAAAAGGGGAAAGAGCGGAAAGAATCCAGAAACTATTGGATGAAAAAATCAGGCTGTATCAAGAATCACAAGAACGTATTTCTAAAAGAGACCAAGAGTTCGATGAATGGCTCAGACAACAAGAGGAAGAAAGCGAAGCCCAAAGGCTGTTCGAACTGAAATATCCGCAGGCAAAACCGAAACCACAGCCGAAAAAGGAACTATCCTTCTGCGAATTGTCCGACTTGAGGAAGTCTTCGTGCCGCAATCTCGCAGAGATGATGTTTGATGCCTTGGTTGTACCTAGAAGCGGCCTTCAATCTCTCGTCCACTATGACAAAATAGGTTAATGTTCTGCAAATGGTGTAAAGACTTGGACAAGGACGAGTATCGGGCCGCCTGTCCAAAGTAAAACAATCTTGAAAAAGATACTGGTGTTCCTGATATGGGCAGCATGGGCGCTTTTTGCGGCACAGATGTCTTTCGTGTACCTTGCGCCTCTATGCATACAGGAGATTGCCACTATTCACACCTCTTGGCCATGGAACTGGAGCTTCCCTATTTGGGCGTTCCATCTGTGGATGTTGGAAATGGCTCTGTATTGGGCTACTCTACCGGTCGCCCCCTTCTTTTGGATAGCTGCTTGGCTTGAAAATGGACAAATCGCTTATGTGTCTTTGGCGATATATTTGACGCTTGTTACTGGATTTCTTTTCCCGGCAGTAATTAAGATTTGGGTTTCTAGGACTTCGTGGGCCACTGGGAAGCAATAATAAAAACCGATGCACCGCATTCCAAACCTCCATCTCGTCGGCCTCGTCATCTGCGTGGCCGCGCTCGCTTTCGGCTACCTGTACCTGGAGCGCACCCTGGGTCTTGAGCCCTGTCCGCTGTGTATTCTGGACCGATTCGTCTTCACCGCGCTGGCCGTCATTTTTGCGCTGGCCTACTTTCAGCGCCCTGGGGCGAGGGATCGGATCGGCTACGACATCGGCGCCCTGGTCATGAGCCTGGGCGGGACCGGAATCGCTGGACGACACGTCTATCTCCAGAACCACCCGCCGGACACTCTGGGTGACTGCGGTGCAGGGTTCTGGCACCTGCTCGACCAGGTCGGCCTCGAAGGGGCGGTGGCGTCTGCACTGCAGGGCAGCGGCGATTGCGGCACCATCCAGTGGACGTTCCTGGGGTTGTCCATCCCGGCCCTGACCCTGGGCCTTTTTGTGGTATTGTTTCTGCTATCGCTGGTCGACATGATCGACGCCATCCGGAAACGTCACCTGGAGTACCCGACATGAGATACGCACATTCCGGCATTCTTGCCCTTGTCGTGGGCCTGGCCCTGTCTCCCCTCCTGGCCGAGATGCCTCGGCAACCGGCGCCTGAAGGCGCCGGCGTGTACCTCATCGAACCTGCCGACGGCGCAACCGTCCAGTCTCCCTTCAAGGTGTCGTTCGGCCTGCATGACATGGGCGTCGCCCCGGCTGGCGTGAACCAGCCGAATACCGGCCATCATCACCTGCTGATCAACTCTCCGGAAGTCGACCTCGGCATGCCGCTTCCCACAACGGATCAGGTCCGCCATTTCGGCGGCGGACAGACGGAAACCATGCTGACGCTGGAGCCGGGCCGCTATACGCTGCAACTGGTGCTCGGCGATTACGCGCACATCCCGCACGACCCGCCGGTCGTGTCCGGGACGATTACGATCACCGTCGAGTAGTCAGGCCCAGTCGCGGGCACCCAGAAAGCGTCCGGTCAGTTCCGCCTCCGGCGAGCCGGGCTCGGGTTGGTAGTCGTAAATCCAACCGCAGTCCGGAGGGAGCGACATCAGGATCGATTCGGCACGCCGGCTGTTCTGCAGCCCGAACAGCGTGCCGCGATCGTACAGCAGGTTGAACTCGGCGTAACGGCCGCGACGGTATTTCTGGAAGGCTCTTTCACGTTCGCCCCAAGGCGTCTCGCGGCGACGTTCCACTATCGGCAGGTATCCCTTGAGAAAGTGCTCCGCCACGGCACGCATGAACGCAAAAGTCTTCTCAAAGCCCCATTCGTTGAGATCGTCGAAGAACAGGCCGCCGATGCCGCGCGTCTCGTCTCGGTGCGGCAGGTAGAAGTAGCGGTCGCACCACTGCTTGAACTTCGGGTAGACCTCGTCCCCGAAAGGCGCGCAAGCATCGCGGGCCATGGCATGCCAGTGCCGGGCATCTTCCTCGAACCCGTAGTACGGCGTCAGGTCGAACCCGCCTCCGAACCACCACCGATCCGTGCCGTCGGGCGCGCGGGCGCTGAAGAACCGGACGTTGCAGTGCGCCGTGGGCACGTAGGGGTTCCGCGGGTGGACCACGATCGACACGCCCGTCGCGGTGAACGACTGCCCCGCCAATTCCGGGTGCCGCTCGGTGGCTGCCTCGGGCAGCGCCGTGCCTGCGACGTCGGAGAAATTCACGCCCGCTTTCTCGAAAGTCTCCCCTCCTTCCAGCACCCGTGTATCGCCCCGGCTTCCCTCGGGATGATCCCAAGGGTCCCGGCGGAACCTCGCCGTCGGCTCCAATCGTTCGAACGCCCCGGTGGCGTCCTGCTGGAACTTCTCCAGGAAGGCGCGAACGGAACCGGAGTCGGGAGCGTCGCTCATGCCGCCTGCGCCGAGCGGATCACCCGTCCCGTCAACAAGTCCCGAATCTCGCTGGAGCCCGAAGCCCCGCCGAGCAAACCTTCCACGATTCCGTCTATCGTCGAACCGAACATCTCGTGAACCTCCTCGGACGTTCTTGCCGGGGGTGCGCCCTCCGGGTTCGCGCTGGTCGAAACCAGGGCCCCAACCTCAAGGCACAGCACACGGCACAGGCCGTGGCGGGTGATGCGAACCGCCTGGGTCGCATGCGTGCCCCGCAGCAAGGCGGACGCGCCTTCGGCGGCCGGGACCAACCAGGTTACCGGTTCTCCCGGGGATTCCAGTTTAGCCTGCTGTTCCCCATCCAGGGGGTGGATATACGGCTCCAGGTCCTCGCAGCGGGCCGCGATCAGGATCAGCCCTTTGTCCGGGTCTCTCTGTTTTACGTCCAGCAGCCGGCGCACCGCGTCCGGGTGATCCGGCAGGCAGCCCAAGCCCCACACTCCTTCGGTCGGATAGGCGAGGACCTTGCCGTCCAGCAATGCCCGGATGCCCTCTCGGGTGTCCAGCGTACTGCCGCCCCTGCCGGAGACGTCCCCTCAGCTTTTGCGTTTTGCGCGTGAAGCGCGGCGCTTGCGCGGCGGTGCGGCGGCCAGGAGTTCCTGGCATTGTTCCAGCGTCAGTTCCGCGGGATCCTCCCCCTTCGGAATCTTCGCGTTGCGCTTGCCATTCGTGACGTACGGGCCGTACCGGCCATTGAGCACCTGGATATCGTCCACCCCGAAGTCCTGAATCGTGCGGTTCGCCTCGCGGTGCCGATGTTCCGCGATCCATTCGTCCGCCTGCTCGCGCGTCACCGTCATCGGATCCTCTCCTTCCGGCAGGGACACGTATTTTTTCGGGCCGTATTTCACGTAGGGCCCGAAGCGGCCGATGTTGACCTCGATCAACTCCCCGTCGTCTCCCGCCCCCAGCGATCTCGGCAGCACCAGCAGGTCCATCGCCTCCTCGAACGTGATGGTCTCGAAACTCTGGTTTTCGCGAAGGCTCGCGAACCGGGGCTTCTCCTCGTCCTCGCGGTCCCCGACCTGGACGAACGCCCCGTAGCGCCCGACCCGGACACGGACCGGCTTGCCGCTTTCCGGATCCGTACCGAGTTCGCGCATCATCTGCGCCTTCTGGCGGGACACGGTCTTGCTCTTCTCGTCCACCTGCTGGTGGAACGGCTTCCAGAAACTGTCCACGACCGGGATCCACTCGGTTTCTCCCCGCGCCACTTGGTCCAGAGAGTCCTCCAGCTCCGCCGTGAATTCGTAGTCGACGTACCGCGAAAAGTGCTCAGTCAGGAAATTGCACACCACCTTGCCAAGCGCGGTCGGGAAGAATGTCCGCTTGTCGATCTCCGCGTACTTGCGATTGGTCAGGGTCGACAGGGTGTCCGCATAGGTGGAGGGGCGGCCGATGCCGTATTCCTCCAGGGTCTTGACCAGGCTCGCCTCGGTGTAGCGCGGCGGCGGCTCCGTGAAATGCTGGTTCGCCTTGACCTCCTGGAGCGCCGCGCGTTCGCCCTCGCGCAATTCAGGGAGGTAGCGTTCGTCACTGTTTTTTTGGCTTCCGTTGCCGTTTGCTTCGTCCGAACCTTCACGGTACACCTGCATGAACCCCGGAATCCGGACATGGGAGCCCGTCGCCCGCAACTGGGTGCCTGGACCGCAGTCGATATCCACGCTGACCTGATCGATCACGGCCGGGATCATCTGGCAGGCCACGGCGCGCTTCCAGACCAACTCGTAAAGCTTCTGCTGGTCACTGCTCAACTTGCCGCGGGTGTGTTCCGGCGTTCGCGCGGCATCGGTCGGTCGGACCGCCTCATGCGCCTCTTGCGCATTTCGGGTGCGGGTCTTGTACCGCCGGGGGGACGGCGGCATCTGGTCCTCGCCATAACGCTCGCCGATGGTTTGCCGAAGGTTGTTCAGCGCGGCGTTCGACAGCGTGACCGAATCCGTTCGCATATAGGTGATCAGGCCGGCCGGGCCGGAGCCCAGGTCGACGCCTTCGTACAACTGCTGGGCGACCTGCATCGTCTTGCGCGCGGAGAAACGCAGCTTGCGCGACGCTTCCTGCTGCAGGGTCGAGGTGGTGAACGGCGGCGCCGGGTTGCGCTTGCGCTCCTTGCGCTCCACCGAGGCGACGGCCAGTTCCCCGGCATGCGCCTGGACCTGGTCGCGGGCTGCACTCGCCTGCTCTTCGTTCTCCAGATCGAATTTCTTCAGGCGTTTCCCGTCCAGCATGTGCAGCTTGGCCGGGAACCCGTGCCCGTCCTTGTCGAGGATCGCGTCCACGCTCCAGAACTCGCGGGGCTGGAACGCCTCGATCTCACCCTCGCGTTCGACGATCAGGCGCAGGGCCGGGCTCTGGACGCGGCCTGCCGAAAGCTTGGGGGCGATCTTCCGCCACAGCAGCGGCGACAGGTTGAACCCGACCAGGTAGTCGATGGCCCGCCGCGCCTGGTAGGCGTTGACCAGGTCGTCCGACAGGTCACGCGGGTGCTCCAGGGCCTGGCGCACCGCCTCGGGGGTCACCTCGTGGAACACCACCCGGTAGGTTTTCTTCTCGCCCAGTTTCTTGCGCTTGTTGAGCAGGCTGTACAGCGACCAGGAGATCGCCTCGCCCTCGCGGTCCGGGTCGGAAGCCAGGTACAGCGCCTCGCAATCCTCAAGCGCGCTTGCGATCTTGCGCAGGTGCTTCTCGTGTCCGGGCGTCACCTGGTACTTGAGGGAATAATCGCCTTCCGTATCGACGGCCCCGTCCTTCGGAATCAGGTCCTGCACATGGCCGTACGACGCCAGCACCTGGAAGCCTGGACCCAGATACTTCTCGATCGTCCGGGCTTTCGCCGGAGACTCCACGACAACCAGATTGTTCGGCATGGCGGGATATTACGCGGGAGAAATCTCGATTCTGCTGGTGTGGCGATTGGGGAATTATATACAGGGGTCACAAATCCCGCCCTCAAACCTCTTCGGCACCGACGAAAACCCGGCATGCCTTGCATATAATGTCGGAAATTCTGCCGGGAGGAGATTGCATCTGGTGGTGACCGCACAGCCGACAGGCGGGCGTCCGTCACAATGAATCGCGCATTTTCCGGGCTTCGGGCACCGGCGATGCTTCTCTGCGTGATCGCGCTGGGGATGCCTCCGGCCGTCGTCGCCGAAACCGAAGAGTTCACGATCACGGCGCGCAAGCGGGATGCGGGGGAAGCATTGCAGGAAGTGCCGTTTGCGGTATCGGCGTTTTCTTCCGAGGAACTGGAGGCGCGCCTTTCGAGCGACCTGGCCAGCCTGAGTTACCGGGCCCCGAACGTCGGGCTGGCGGATGTCGGGACCACGCGAGGCGTGGCCAACTTCACCATCCGCGGCTTGGGCATCAACAGTTCCATTCCGTCCATCGACCCGACGGTGGGCGTGTTCGTCGACGGGATTTACATGGGCATTTCGGCAGGCGTCATCAACGATTTCTTCGACCTGGAAGGCGTCGAGATCCTGCGCGGCCCGCAAGGCCTGTTGTTCGGCCGCAATGTGACGGGCGGCGCCGTCCTGCTGCGCACCCGCAAACCGAGCGACGAGTTCGAAATGACGCTCCGGGGGGATTTCCAGCAAGGCACCGAAGAGGGCGGAGGGCTCACGGTGTCCGGACCGATCCTGCCGGGCAAACTTCTGGGACGGCTGGCCCTCTACCACAAGGACGACGAGGGCTGGCACACGAACCTGGCCGATCCCAGCGACGATTTCGGTGCCTACCGCATCTCGCTGGCGCGGCCGTCCCTGACGTACTACCTGGGCGAGGACGCGGAACTGACGGTGCGGTTCGAACGCGGACAGGCGCGCGGCGATGGCGCCCGCAGCCAGAACCGCGGCCTCTACGACCGGACCTCATGGGACTTCGCCGTGAACGACAAGGGCTACTCGGATTCGGACTGGTCCCAGCGTTCACCGAATTCAGCATGGGCGTGCCTCTGGGCAACGGCACGATCACCAATATTTTCGGCTGGCGCCGCATCGATCTTGATGCGCGGACGGACCTGGACTCCTCTGAACTGGACGTCTTCCTCGGCGACGCCTATTTCGATCAGGAGCAGTTCAGCAACGAATTCAGGTATTTCGGGTCGTTTCTCGACGACCGGGTGGATTTGACCGCAGGCTTGTACTGGTTCGACCAGGACATCGGCTATTGGGAGCGCCGGGTGCTATTCCGGGAGCGTCACGCCGTCTACAATCCCGCTCTCCCGCTCTGCAACGTTGCCCCGGTGCGGGCGAGCCTGAACAATATCCCGGGACTGCCCGCGTTATGCGTGGAAAACTCGGGGACTTACACCAGTGCCTGGCACAACAGTTGGATCGATTCCGCGCTGGGCGGCTCTCAGGATCAGACGACGCGGGGGGCCTTCATCCATGCGGATGTGCACGCGACGCCGAGCGTGACCTTCAACCTGGGCGTGCGCTACACCTACGAGAAGAAGAAGGCGGACATCGCGACGTTCGATCCCGGGGCCTTTATGATCGAAGTGGCGCCGGGCCTGGCCCCCATTCCGATAGGAGACTCGCGATGCGATTTCGACGCCAGGGCCTGCAACTTCAATTACTCGGACGAACACAGTTGGAACAACTGGACACCAAAAGTCGGCGTGCAGTACCATGCGAGCGATGCCGTGAACCTTTACGCGTTCTGGACCAAGGGCTTTCGCAGCGGCGGCTACAACTTCCGGCATACGGACCCCGATATCGATCCGGAGCCGTTCAGCGAGGAGCGACAGAATTCCTATGAAGTCGGCGCCAAGGTCGATTGGCACGACGGACGCCTGCGCACCAATCTGGCGCTGTTCTACAACAAGGTGGACAACATGCAGCGTGAAGTGGCGCGAACGCACCCTACCGCGGGCTCGGTGCAGAATATCCTGAACCCTGCCGATGCGACGCTGAAGGGCATCGAGCTGGAAGTCTGGGCTCGGCTTGCCGAAGGCCTGGCACTGACCGCCAATCTCGGCTATACGGACGGGGAGTACGACACCGTGCGCGAGGACCTCAATAGGGACGGAAAGATCGATGGGCAGGACAAAGACCTGGACCTGCCGCGCCTGGCGCCGCTGACCTACAGTCTGGGGCTGACCCATAGCCTTCCGATGGAGTCGTGGAACGGCATGGTGCTGACCCGGGTCGATTTCAGCCATAACGATGATGCGGCCTCGGACGACGCCAATCTTGGAAGGCTGAGCGAAGTCGACGTGCTGGAGGCAAGCCTGACCTATGCCAGTTTCGATGAACGGCTGCGACTTTCCCTGTTCGGCAAAAATCTCCTGGACGAGGTCCGGGAGGGCGGCGAATCCAGGTTTCCGGCCAATTTCCCCGGCGGCCCGGCCGCTCCGGACGGCTACAAGGGCACTGGCATGGTGTTTGCGCCCCTGACCAACGAGGGGCGCCGCTGGGGTTTCCGGGTTTCCTACCAGTACTGAACGGTTCTGGGCGTTCGGCCCAAAACCCGTTCCAAACCTATTCGGAAGCCGGGACAGAATCGCGCCGGAAGCACCACGCCGTCGGACTGCGCACCGAATCCCCCGGCGCGGCAACGGCTTCAGGCTCCAGCAACAGCGCATAACTGTAACTGGGAAAGACCGCCGCCACCACGGCTCGAAGCCAAGATGCCGGCTCTGCCTCTTCCCCGGCCGGGACTACCGTCAGCGCCATGCCGACCGACAGGAACTCCAGGCTGCCCGCGTTCAGGCGAACCACCGGAAGAGGCTGCGTCTCGCTGCCCGGCCAGAACCTCGAAATCCTGCGGTGGATCGCCCGCGCCGGTTCATGCACGACGATTTCGGTCAAGTCGATCTCGAGGTGCTGCGGCGGGTGCGCCCGCGCATCCGGGATCCAGATGAAAGGCTCGATTTCGCCGACATTGAAAGCCTCCAATGCCCGGGCGTGCGGTTGGTCGCCGTTGCCAAGCCGGGCGCGCTGGATCCAACTGCGCCCATTGACCCGCACGCGAACCAGAAGGTCTCCCGGACCGACCGGCACCGGCGGCTCGTACCCCGGCCACGGGCACCACACTTCCGGCCAGTCCTGCGGGTCCTTGACGAAACGCCGTGCCGCGTCTGCCTCGGCTTCTCCCTGGCGTACCAGGTACACGTGCGGCGCATCATCACGCAGCCATTCTCCCGCCGGGTCTGCCTCGAAAAAGGCAAACGCGTAACCGGAAATCAGGAAAAAGGCCAATACCGCTAGGCGCATCTGGTAATTTTAAAGCATGGCGTTACACTACGCCCCTCTTACCGGTCAATCCCGTGAAAGTTACTCTTGTCGCCAACCTGACCCAGGCGTGGCAGACCCTGCACCAGCAGGGCCTATTGCCCGACCCGAACCCCGACCGCATCGAGGTCGTGTCGACCAAGGATCCGAGACATGGAGATTACGCCTGCAACCTCGCCCTTGCCTTGGCGCGGGAAGCAAATCTCGATGCACGCGAACTGGCCGAGCGGATCATCCAGAACCTGCCGGAGAACCCGGACCTGTTGGCCGCGGAAGTGGCAGGCCCGGGATTCATCAACTTCCAGTTGCGGCCTGAAGCCAAGGCGGACATCGTCGACCAGATCCTGAACCAAGCGACGAATTACGGAACCCGGCCGCCCGGCAGCGAACAGCGCATCCTGATCGAATACGTCTCCGCCAACCCGACCGGCCCCCTGCATGTCGGACACGGCCGCGGGGCCGCGCTCGGCTCCTGCCTCGCCCGGATTCTCGAAGCGGCCGGCCATACGGTCGAGTGTGAATACTTCATCAACGACGCCGGCCGACAAATGGACATCCTGGCGATTTCCGTCTGGCTGCGTTACCTGGAACTGTGCGGAGAACCCGTGATCTTCCCGGAAGCCGGATACCAGGGCGACTATATCCTCGACATCGCGGCCGACTGCCACCGTGCTCGTGGCGACGTGTGGCGGGCCTCGTTCGAAAACATCCGGGCGGGCGCACCGGACGACGGGCCGGACGAGGACGGGCACAACATGTACCTGGACTTCCTGATCCTTCGAGCCCGGGATTTCCTCGACGAAACGATCTGGGCCGAGTTGGCCTCGGACGCGGTCGACACGCTGCTCGAACGCATCCGCCGCGATCTGGATCATTTCGGCGCAAGTTTCGATCATTGGCAGTCCGAGCGCGAACTGCTGGACGACGGCAAGGTCGAGCAAACCATCGCGCAACTGCGGGAGGCCGGCCACCTGTACGAACTGGAGGGTGCCCTCTGGTTCCGTTCAAGCGAATTCGGCGACGAAAAGGATCGCGTCGTCCAGAGAAGCAACGGGCAGTGGACGTACTTCGCGACCGACATCGCCTATCATGCCGACAAGATGGCGCGCGGCTACGGCACCGCGATCAATATCTGGGGGGCGGACCATCACGGCTACGCGGGGCGGGTGCGTGCCGCGCTCCAGGCGCTCGGGATCGACCCCGAACGGCTGGAAATCCTGCTGGTCCAGTTCGCCAGCCTGTACCGAGGCAAGCAAAAAATCTCGATGTCGACACGCAGCGGGGAGTTCGTGACCCTGCAGTCGCTGCAGCGCGAAGTCGGACAGGATGCGGCACGCTTCTTCTACGTCATGCGTAAATCGGACCAGCACCTGGACTTCGACCTTCAGCTGGCCACCGAACAAAGCGTGGACAACCCGGTCTACTACGTGCAGTACGCACACGCACGGATCTGCAGCATCCTGGAACGGGCGGAAGATGAGGACATCAACATTCCCGAGGACCCTTGCGACCTGTCATCGCTGACCGACGAGGGCGAACGCGCATTGCAGAAACAGTTGTCACGCTACCCGGACGCGGTCCTGCGTTCGGCCCGGGAGCGCGAACCGCATCATCTGACCGTCTACCTGCGCAAACTGGCTCAGGAATTTCACGCTTACTATAATGCCGTTGCCGTGTTGGTCGATGAGATTCCCGAGTGCCAGGCCCGGCTCCGGCTGATCATGGCGGTACGCCAGACGCTCGGCAATGGCCTGAACCTGTTGAACATCGACGCCCCCGAGAGCATGTGATGGCGGCCCCCAAAAAACGCACTGCGGCCCCGAAACGACGTCCCGCGACCACCAAGCGGCGACCGACCGCCAAAAAACGCAAAACGCGCGCACGCAAGCCCCTGCCCCCATGGCTCCTGCTCGGCGGCGGTCTACTGACCGGGGTCGTCAGCGTGCTGGCGTTCAACGTGGCGAAGGAAGTGGAATGGAACACCTTGTGGGGTAATGCGCAGCCACCGAAGATGGCCGCAGCGAAGCCAGCGGAAACGCCGCGGTTCGACTTCTACACCATCCTGCCCAACCAGGAGGTCGTGGTGCCGGACCCGGAACCACCCGCCAAAAAAGAACCGAAACCAGGCGACAAGAAAGCCAAGCCCGTGCCCGAGGGCGTCTACTACTTGCAGGTCGGCTCTTTCCGCAATCTTGACGACGCCAACGGCATGAGGGCTCAGGTCATCCTGCTCGGAACCGAAGCGTCCATCCAGTCCGTCACCCTCGACCGCGACACCTGGCATCGGGTTCGGGTCGGACCCTACAAGAACCTCGCGCAGCTACGCGAAGTGCGCAAGCGGCTCCGTGACAACCGGATCGAGACGCTGCTGATCCGCGCGCACCAATAGGCGCGGTCACTCCGCCTGGATTTCTCCTTCGATCACCACGCTCAACGGCGAGTCCGGGGAGCGGTCGCCGTAATCGGTCAGGTCTTCCAGCGTGCAGCGCAACCGCAGGGGCACACCACCTCCCAGAACCGCCAGATGCCGGACGATGGCCTCGTCCGCCTGCACCCCGAACCGCTTCAGCAGCATGCGGATGTCTTTCCGGTTTTCTTCACTCATCAGTTTCTCCTCGGAGCCTCCCGGGCTCGGTCTTCGCACGAACAATTTTAGAATGACACGAGCCCCTTCCCAACACTTCTCTATGCTAGAGTATGAAGTCCCCTTGACTAGCGGAGGTTCCCACATGTCCAGCGACGACGGATTGCGCAAGGCGGGCCTCAAGAGCACCGTCCCCCGGCTGAAAATCTTGGCCGTGCTGGAAAACAGCGATGTGCGGCACGTGTCGGCCGAAGACCTCTATCGCAAGCTGCTGGATGCCAACGAAGACATCGGCCTTGCGACCGTGTACCGGGTCCTGACCCAGTTCGAACAGGCGGGCCTAGTGGTCCGGCACAACTTCGACGCGGGCCGGGCCGTCTACGAGCTCAACGACGAATCCCCGCACGAGCACCTGATCTGCACGGAGTGCAACGCAGTCATCGAATTCGAGTATCCCGAACTCGTCGAGCATCTCAAGGAGATCATCCAGCAGAACCATTTCGACCTGCAAAGCCACTCCCTGTACCTGTACGGCGTCTGCAAGTCGAAAGACTTCTGCCGGAACAAGTAGGCCCCGCACGGCGGCAAGGCCTACTGCCATTCGGGCGGCCGGTCACGGCCGCGTTCACCACTCCCAGTTGATCCGGGCGTAGATATTTCGCCCCGGCCCTGGCAGGCGCTCGCCGACCGCCAGTTCTCCCCCGCTGACCCGATTGAAGCCGTCCATGTGGTCGACGTACATGCGATCCGTCAGGTTCTCCACGCCGACAGAGAGCATAAAGCCCATAGACGGGTGCATGTACTGGGTGCGCAGGTTGTACAACGCGTACCCCGAAGTCGGTCGGTTGTGATTGTTGCCGCTTTGAGGGTCATCCAGCATGAGTTGCGAGATCTTGGACTGGCGCGCCGCCCAGTCCACCTCCACCGACACCACCCAGTCGTCCAGGGTGCGCGAGGCGGACAGCAGGCCGCGCAGCGGCGGCATGCGGTAGATACTGTCGTCCCGGATCGTGCGGGTTGTGCCATCCGCCCGTCTCTGGCTCTGGAAGGACTCCCGCAGCTTGCCGCGTACATAGCTGACCGTGCCGTCTAGCCGCCACTCCTCCGTCAGCGGGAATCCGAACACCGTGTCGGCCCCATAGAATTCGGCATCGACATTGGCGAACTGAACCGGGGTCGGATCGCCGTTGAGCACGCGGCTGACCCGGATGATGTGTTCGTCCGTGGCCGGGATCCCGGTGATGTAGTCGTCGACCCGGCGCGCGAAGATGCGCGGCGAGAATTTCTTTCCACTGTCTTCCCAGTTCAGGCCCAACTCGATTTGCCAGGAATTCTCCGGTTTGAGGTTGACGTCGCCCACGTAATTGTTGCCGTCACCCAAGCCCGCGTTGATCTCGAGCGGAACCCACAGGTAGCGTTCCATGTAGGCCGGCGCCCGGGTCTTGTGCGCCAGGCCGAACTCCAATTCCGTCGATTCGCCCCAGTCGTAACGGAATACAGCCGTGGCGTCGATTTCCGTGTCCGTTTGGCTGCGGTCGGCCCGGTTGAAGCGCCCGCTCAACATGCCGACCGACATCGCCGGAGGCGGCATCCAAACGCTCGGGACGGCAACATCGCACCCCCCGGCATCTTCAATCGCCTGCGTCTTTGCCCCGTCCGGGCCATAGGGATTCATCAGATCGGCGTTGACCCGCAAAAGCATCTGGCAGGTCGGCCGGAAATGTTCGACGGTGTCGGCATCGGTACGGGTGTGGTGGACCCGGACGCCGAATTCGCCGCTCCACGGGCCCGTGAGATCGCCGCTCCATTCGATGAATGCCCCGTATTCGTCCGTTGTCGTGTCATCGAAGTTTTCGACGAAGAAAGGAGGCGCATCCGGATCGAAGACGGTCGCCCCGTTCTCACTCTGCCTGAAGTCCAGCCCCAAGCGCAGGGTCCCGTCGCCCCACGGACGGCTCCCGGCCAGTCTGCCCCCGATCGAAAGCCCGTCTACAAGCACCAGGCGTTTGTCGGTCCCGCGAAACGGCGGCAGGATGTTGGCCTGGCTGAAGTCCGGGGGGTCGCGCAGTGCATAGTTGGACATGTCGTGATCGGTTTCCTGGTAATGGATTTGCGCCTCCATGTGCCACTCTCCCGTATCGCCGCGGTAGCGCAGGTTGATCAGGTCCGTATGGTAGAAGTGGATGTCCATCGGCAAGGCCGGAACGCCGGCGTCACCGGTATTGTTCCGGGCGTAGTCGATCATCAGTTCACCCTCGCCCAGTTGGTGGCCCATGCCGAACCCGAAGAAATCCCGCTTGTAGTGAGAGGTCTGGATCTTGACGTCCGCGCTGTTCGCCTCGTCGCCCTGGTCGTGTGCCCCGTACACATGGTATCGGGAGCGGTCGTTCGCCACCGACAGGAACACGCTCGCATTCTTGCCGTCGTTGAACGAGAGGTTGTCCGCCGTCAACCGTGCGTGGAATTCGTAATCCTTCGACAGGGTGTATCGGCTGGTGTACGAAAGCGCATCGATGTAGCCGCCGATCGCGGACCCGGCCCCGACCGGCGCGATGCCCCGGTGCACCTGCACCGATTCCATCAGGGAGCTCGGCATGTAGTGCAACGGACTGTCCATCCAGGCGGGTCCGGCCGTATGCGGCTGGCGACCGTCCAGGTGAGTCTGGACCCGGTAGGTATGCAATCCCCGGTATTGCGGGATGCTGGTCAAGGCGCCGTTGCGACTGACCGCGCCGCCCGGTGCCAAACGGATCAGGTTGGGCGTATCTGTCGGGACGCCGGCGTGCTGGAATACCGTCCTGGAACCGAACACCGTGATGATTTCCTGTGCATGAACGGTCACTGTCGTGAACAGGAACGCCGTAACAGCCAATAGACCTGAGAGAGAAAAACCGCAGATCTGCATGCAGATCACTCCACAATGCGCCATGAATTTCTCCTCGTTGGTTCTCAGGCTAATCAAAAGGCCGATCAGAGGCGAGAAGCTCCGGTCGGCCGGTAAAACAGGCTGTCAAAGGATCACACCCCCGGACAGCCCGCGCAATACTACCAAAAAACCTAGAGTCTAGCGACTGGCCGCCGCCAGCCACAGGCACTGGTACGGCTCCAACTCCAGGTTCAGGTGGCGATGGGGGACCCGAATCCTGTTCCGGCCGATCAGGTCGTCCACCGCACGCGGCGCACCCAGCGGGTGCGTGTCCAAATTCACGCGCTGTGGCTGTGGCGTGACGTTGCAGAGCACCAGAATCTTCTGCCCAGGCGACTCCCGCATCAGGCCGAGGAATCCTGAACCGAGGGTCAATGGCATCATCGACGCCTGTGGCGCGAACGCAGGCTGCCCGGCCCGCAGGCGAATCAGGCCGAGCAGGGCCTCCAATACCTCTCGCCTCGGGTGCCCCGGCTCATCCAATTGCTGTTCGAGTGCTGCCCGATCCAATTGCCCGCGGTTGACCGAGCGTGCACGTCCGGTCTCGCGCGCCTTCTCCTCATCGTTTGGCGAAGCCAGCAGGCTGTGGATATAAAACGCCGGAATCCCCGGCAGCGACAGGAGAATGACGTGCGCGCACAGCATCCGGGCGATCTGGAAATCATCTTCACCGAAGCGGGTGCCACGCAAGGCATCGAACAACGTGATGTTGATCTCGTAGGGATGTTCGCACCCGTCGTCGCCGGCCCGGGTGCTGATTCGCCCGCCGAAGCGGCGCATCGTCTGCAGCAAATCCTCCAATTCCGCCGGAGTGACGATCCGCTCGACCGGGCGCACGCCGATGCCGTCGTGGGAGGCGATGAAATTCAGGAACGTACAGCCCGGCGGCAACTCCGGCCAATCGCGGAGCCACCGGTTCAGGTAGACGGAACTGCCACGATGCAGGGCCTGCAACACCAAGGACGGCAGTGCGAACTGGTAGACCAGGTCCGCCTCGTCTCCCTCGCCGAAGTAATTCAGGTTCTCGTGTTGCGGAACGTTGGTTTCCGTGATCAGCCGACAGCCCGGCGCATACTCCCTGAGGATCGCATGAAGCAACCGGATGATCCGATGCGTCTGGGGCAAATGGATGCAGGTCGTCCCGGGTTCCTTCCACAGATAGGCGACCGCGTCCAACCGCAACAGGCGCGTGCCGGCGGCCACGTACTGCGCCATCACGTCGATGACCTCAAGCAGGACTTCCGGATTGCGGTAGTTGAAGTCCAGCTGATCGTCGCTGAACGTGGTCCAGACCCCGCGGCCCTGCGGGTCATCCGGCAGCGGCGTAACCAGTGGGGTCGCCCGCGGCCGGACGACCATGGAGGTGTCTATCGCCGAATCCACCACGTGAAACCAAGGCTCCGCACTCGCATCGCCGGACAGCAGGCGTCGCGCCAATGGGTGTTCCCGCGAACAGTGGTTGAGCACCAGATCGGTCATCAGGTCGAATTTCTCGGCGATCCGGGAGACGTCCTCCCAGCCTCCCAGGTCGGGGCGCACTTCCCGGTAGGACGAGACCGCGAAGCCGTCGTCCGAAGTGAACGGAAAGTAGGGAAGCAGATGCACTGCGCTGAACGTGTCCTGCAGGCGGGTCTCCAGGAAATCGGCCAAGGTGCGCAGCGGCGCCACCCCGGGCTCCGCCAGGGTGTCGGCATAGGTAATCAGCAGCGTGTCCTTCTCCGACCACTCCCGATCCGGGCGGCACGGCAGGTATGTGTGCCGCTCAAAACACTCGGCAATCCTCTGCCGCAGTGCATCCGCATCCGCACCCGGGTACAACGCCCGGAGATGTTCGGAGACGGTGTTCACGCGTGGCGCTCCAGCGCCCATGAAACGTGTTCGCGCACCAGTTGGCTGGGGTGCCCGGAGCGAGCTTTCAACGATGCGGTAACCGTCTCGTTTCGCGGGGCGTTGCCCAGTGCCACGGCGACATTGCGCAGCCACTGGAGGTGGCCGATGCGGCGCATTGCCGTACCCTCGGTGTAACGCAGGAAGTCCTCTTCCTCCCAAGCCATCATTTCCACCAGCGACGATTCCTCCAGCACGGCCCGTGGCCGAAAATCTTCCACGGCCGCCAGTTGGGCGTAACGGTTCCACGGACAGACCAGCTGGCAATCGTCGCAGCCGTAGACCCGGTTTCCGATCAATGGCCGCAGCGATACGGGAATCGATCCTTTCAATTCAATCGTCAAGTACGAGATGCAGCGGCGCGCGTCCAACTGGTATGGCGCGACGATCGCCTGGGTCGGGCAGACATCGATGCAGGCGTGGCAATCCCCACAATGTTCTTCGCGGGTCGGCGGGTCGGGCGTCAGCGGCAGGTCCGTGTAGATCTCGCCCAGAAAGAACCAGGATCCCGCATCCTTGGCCAGCAGGTTGGTGTGCTTGCCGATCCAGCCCAGCCCGGCGCGCTCCGCCAGCGCCTTCTCAAGCACCGGCGCACTGTCGGTGAACACGCGGTAGCCAAAGGAACCGGCCGCTTCCTCGATTCGTCGAACCAGATTCCGCAGACGGCCGCGCAGGACCTTGTGGTAGTCCCGGCCCAGAGCGTACCTGGATACGTAGCCGCAGGCGGGGTCCGCCAGTGCCTGTTTGGCGCGATCAAACCCGTGCGGGAGGTAGTTGAGCCGGACCGAAATCACCCGCTGCGTTCCGGGCACCAGCTCCCCGGGGCGCGAACGGCGCACTCCGTGGCGCTGCATGTAGTCCATCTCGCCATGCCGGCCCTGTTCCAGCCAGTTCAGCAAATGCACCTCATGCTCTTCCAGATCCAGGTCGGTGATGCCCACCTGGTCAAAGCCCAGTTCCCCGCCCCACCGGCGGATGGCATGCGATAAATCCGGCAGCGAATCGGGCATGATTGGAAATGGTATGAAAGCCGCCTGGCCTTGGCGACCGGATTACTGGGAGAGGGTGAATCCTCCAGTGAGTCCGGACGGCATCTAGGGTACCAAAGGTGGACAATAGGCGACTTCAACGAGCCAGACTGGAGGATTCGAGATGGAGTATAGCAATAAACCGGTGGTCGGCGTGGATACCGCGAAGCACGTGTTCCAACTGCACTGGGTGGAGGCCGGCGGCGAACTGGTCGATCTGAAGCTGTCGCGGCAGAAGTTCGTCGAGCACTTTGCCAACCGGGCGCCCTGCCGGATCGGGTTGGAAGCCTGCGGCGGTTCGCAGGAGTGGGCGCGCCGGTTCCGGCAGATGGGACACGAGGTGACCGTGTTGCCGGCGCAGTCGGTGCGGGCGTTCGTCACCGGCAACAAGAGCGACGTGCAGGATGCGCGGGCGATCTGGACGGCGGTGCAGCATCCGCGGTCGAAGTCGGTGGCGATCAAGGACGAGGAGCAGCAGATGATTCTGGGGCTGCACCGCCTGCGGCAGCAGCAGGTGAAGTTCCGCACGGCGACGATCAATAGCCTGCGCGGCCTGCTGGGCGAATACGGGGAGGTGATGCCGCAAGGACGGGCCGGGCTGAGCCGGGAGATCGAAGGCGTGCTGGACCGGCTGGCTGGGCGAGTCCCGGAGATGGGTCGGGAAGAGTTATCCGCGCAGTGGCGTCGCGTCCACGAGCACGACGAGGCGATTGCGCGGGTCGAGCGGAAGCTGGAGGCATGGTGCACAAGCCATGAGGCTTGCCGGCGACTGCGGGAGGTGCCGGGCATCGGCCTGCTGACCGCGACCGCCCTGGTCGCCGCCGCGGGAGACGCGCGGGCGTTCCGCAACGCTCGGGAGTTCGCGGCCTGGCTGGGGCTGGTGCCGCGCCACAGCGGCACTGGCGGGAAGACCCGCATTCTCGGCATCAGCAAGCGGGGCGACCGCTACCTGCGCACGCTGCTGATCCATGGCGCCCGGTCACTGCTGGCCAACGGCCGGGAGCTGCCCGAGTGGGTCGAGAAGATCAAGCGGAACAAGCCGTTCAACGTCGCCGCGGTGGCAGTCGCCAACCGGCAGGCGAGAATCGCCTGGGCCTTGCTGGCCCATGGCCGCAAGTACCAGAAAGATTACGTCTGTCCGCCGCGCGGCTGACGGCTCCCGACACTGACTTCACCAGAGGAGGTGGCACGAAACAGGTTGCGCAAGGCATTCCCGATTGTGATGGCAAGCAGGACCAGACCTGACGACCCGTCAGCCTGGCAGTCTCTTTGAGCTACGAGCTCGTTTTGGAAATGAGGACCGGGTCGGCAGATTCCATCAGGGCCAGTGGGCGAAGCTTCGGCGGGACCCGCATCAACAGGTCGAATATAAAACTGCAATCTGGCCGCCCCCAACACGGTCTGGAGAGTAACTTGCGTTACAGGCGGCCTTCATATAAAAAGAGTTCCAGAAAAAGGCTTTACTATACTTGTATTGTGTGTGGAATTGCGGGAGAAAGGCATTTTAGAGGGCCGGCCGACCCCGCCCGAATCACCCGCATGCTTGGGCCCCTGGCCCGGCGTGGACCCGATCACGAAGGCCAGTGGCATCAGGGCCCGATCGCCCTGGGACACCGACGCCTGTCGGTCATCGACCTGAATCCCCGCGCGCATCAACCGCTTCTGGATCCCGATTCCGGGCGAATCCTGGTGTTCAACGGGTGCATCTACAACTACCCGCAACTGCGAACGCTGCTCAAAGAGCGCGGCCACCGTTTCCAGACGACGGGGGACAGCGAGGTCATTCTGAAAGCCTACGCCGAGTGGGGCGAAGACTGCGTCGGGCGCTTGCACGGCATGTTCGCCTTCGCCCTATGGGATCCGGATGCAGAGCAACTGTTCCTGGCCCGGGACCGGCTGGGCATCAAGCCGCTTTATTACCACCAGAGCCCCGATGTGTTCCGCTTCGCCTCCAATGTACAGGCGTTGCTTGCCACCGGGGACGTCGATCTTGCGCTCGACGAGGTCGCCCTGCACCATCACCTGAGCCTGCACGCGGTCGTCCCGGCACCCCGTACCCTGCTGCGCTCCATCCGCAAGCTCGCGCCGGGCCACTGCCTGATGGTCGATGCGGACGGCACGATGAAAGAGAGGGGTTACTGGCAACTGGATGCACGCAACCCGGATCCCGCTCGCAGCACGGAGGAATGGGTGGAGCAGGTGCATGTCGAACTTCGGGAGGCCGTGCGCAAGCGGGTGGAGATCTCCGACATCCCGGTCGGCGTGCTTCTGTCCGGCGGCCTGGACTCCAGCCTGCTGGTGGCCCTGCTGGCCGAGCATGGCTCCTCACCCATCCGCACTTACAGCATCGGCTTCGAGGACGCAGGCGGAGAAGCCGGGCATGAATTCGACTACTCGGATGCGGTTGCCCGGCACTATGCCACCGAACATCACCGTTACTTCATCCGCAACGATCAACTGCTGGGCCGCTTGGACGAGGCCATCGGCTGCATGAGCGAACCCATGGTGGCGCAGGACGCGGCGGCGTTCTTCCTGCTGGCCGAACAGGTCAAGCCAGACATCTCGGTCGTGCAGAGCGGGCAAGGCGCAGATGAAGTGTTCGCAGGCTATTCCTGGTACCCGAAAATGCACGAGGAACAGGCGGACGGACTGGATGCTTTCTGCCGCCATTACCTTGACCGTACCCACGATGAGTTCGGTGAGGCGCTGGTGCCGGAATGGGTCGGCGAGGATCATACCCGGGCATTGCTCGCCGAACGGCTGGAATGCAGCGAGGACGTCGAATTCCTGAATGCCGTGCTGCGCATGGACGCGACCATGCTGATCACCGATGATCCGGTCAAGCGGGTCGACAACATGACCATGGCGTGGGGGCTTGAAGCGCGCGTGCCGTATCTCGACCATCAATTGGTGGAATGCGTCGCCGGGATGCCGGCAGAACTGAAGCTGCGCGACGGCGGCAAGTACCCGTTGCGTGCCTTGGCCCGGTCGCGGCTGCCGGCGGAGGTGATCGACCGGCCAAAAGGGTATTTCCCGGTTCCGGCCCTCAAGTACGTGCAGGGGCCTTTCCTGGACTGGGCGCGGGAAACCTTGAATCTGCCCGAATGCCGGAATCGTGGGCTGTTCAGGGGAGAGTATCTGGACCGGCTGCTTCGGGATCCCCTGCGCTATCGAACTGCGCTGGACGGCAGCCTCCTATGGCATGCAGCAGCGTTGGAATGCTGGCTGCAACAGCACGTGGACGGGATCAATCCCTGATCAAATCGGATCACCCGTCAAGCCGGGTTTTTCGGAGTGTCAACCTCGCGCAGGGTGCAGACAGCAGGGCCCAGGTCCCGCCAAGAGTCGCAATCTACATCCAGCCGAACCACCGCGCAGGTCGGAAGGTCTCCCAAGACCTCGTTGGCCAAGTAAGCGGCAACTCCGCTGGTCGCGGGATTGTGGCTGAAAACCACGACCCGGTCAGCAGCATCGTCCAGTTCGCGCAACTCCCGAAGCATGTCGTTGGGCGAAAATGTGTAGAAGCCTTTCCGCAAGCGGATGTCCGCCGCGTCCATGCCCAGCGCCGAAGCGAAATGTTCCGCAGTGTCGAGTGCCCGGCGGGCGGGCGAACTGTACAAAGCATCGATATCCTTCTGGCGGTCCGCCAGCCGCCGCCCCATTTCCGGGGCATCCCGTTCCCCCCTTGGAGCAAGCGGGCGCTCAACATCCGGAACACTCCAATCGCTGCGATCGGATTTTGCGTGGCGGACGAGGATCAGTTGGCGCATAAAGCAAAATCAGAAGACTAGAGATTTAGGGTAATCCCCAGATTTAGAGCATCTAAAAAAATATTTCAATATGAATATTAATCTTGGACGGGATAAACTTCCACACAATCCACGGCAAGGTGAAAAATCTGTTTCACTCCTTCAGTATAGCGATCCGGCTCGACAAATTGTAAAGGTGTTGGATAAACGATCTGGATATCTGCTAGCACTCCACGTAAAATGCCAATAGCGATAGCCTGCATTTTGCTGCCAGTCGGCGCAATCACGAAACGATCAAACATCGAGTGCCGATGATACAAGTCTAAGATTAGATTGAGCGTCTCTCGATAATCTAAAGTGCTGGCTTTATGACTTTCTGCACGTTGCAATGCTTTCATTGTTGACCCGTTCAATTGACTAATCGCATTTGTGCGCCAAACCATCTCTTCGTGCGGAGGCGTTCCATGGACAACATCGTTGTGAGTGGGTTGAACCTCTTGGACAAGATTTGATAATTGGCTAGGATCAAATGATGGAAATGAAATAAGACGGATAGCCCCTCCTAGCATGAAAGCTGAGCTCAATTCTGGAGTTGAAACAATCTCAAAAATTCCACTAGAAATAAATGAAAGGCTCGCGTTGTCTGCCACACTCGCCTTTTCGCGCTCTTTTTCGTACTCTTCTCGGAGCGGTGGATAAACTTGCGCTTCCGTATACAAGATATGAAATTTTCTACCACTCTCAATCAGAGCCACAATAGCTTGAACGATCAACAGGCGTGACATCCCCGAAATGTCCAAGAAAATTCGCTCGAAACTCGACACGTAATCTGCTAGAGACACACCCATACCCGAAGGCTGCTCACGGTTATACTCAAATTGAGTGACATTAAGGTTACTAGCTCTACAAAGATCCAGACATTCTGCCTCTTTGTTTTGCCGGATTTCAGGCAAATAGCGGATTAATACAACGTGAAAATCTTTTGATGTTTGGCATGCCTGTTTCAGTGCAGCCAATGCTCTTTCTTCGAAACCCATCCCAACGACAAGGCAGTCTGTAGGACCAAGAGAAAAGTTATCGATAGGCATCAGTTCGGGCCAATCAATTGCGGACAACTGCTCATCAGGTCTGAGCAATTTTTCTAGCATGGCCTCACGTTCCATTACTATTCTCATCAAATAAATTTTCCTGACTTCGGCTTTGTTGCTCTTTTGCCTTTGAATCACGAGCACTTCTAATACATTTTCGTCTTTCAAAAAGATCTGGGTCAGTTAGGAGCAATTCGATCTCAGTATTTTCTAGTTGAAGGGAATCTCTCTTACTGAATGTGAGATTGAAATGTGGCAATAGATAACGTCTGAGATACAGTCGGGGAACAACGTCTCCACGGCGACTCTTTCCACGAGGATCCATCATTAGGATAGAAAATCGGATTAAGTCGTTCAATAGGTTTTGGGCATCATCCGATAACTTTAAAGGGCCATATGGTTCAATTCTCGACGCTTGATGCGGCGGGCTCCCTGTCACATTACGTGCATTGCGATAACGTAAATACGAACTAGCTACTTTTCCCAGTGCAGTAATTATTCGCGCTAGTTTTTCTCCATGACGCGGCAAGTTTCGGACAGACTCCATAAACTCACCTGCTGCTTTTCGAATTGTTTCAGACTGTCGGTCCGATAGTATACGAGGGATTTCTTTGCGCGAATCAAGATCGCCTGCATCTTCGACCATCTTTCCGACAAGTCGAATCATGTAATGAATGTCGCCGCTACACATCGCGGTGACTGTCTGAACTCCCCA
Organism: uncultured candidatus Poriferisulfidus sp.; assembly: GCA_965204575.1. Taxonomy (GTDB): domain Bacteria; phylum Pseudomonadota; class Gammaproteobacteria; order Poriferisulfidales; family Poriferisulfidaceae; genus Poriferisulfidus. The sequence continues at coordinate 709,291 of OZ241993.1, read as the reverse complement.
GTATGTGTTATGCCTTTTTTTCTCTCTGATTTTTCTTGCATTATCATTTTCATTTCTAGGGTTATCCCCAAGCAATTCAGCAAGCGAATCGCATGGAAAATTTCTAGCAGCGTGAAAACGGCGCTGAAAGAGATCAGTAAGAAATGTCTGTACTTGTTTTCCATCACTTGCAAGATAGCGCAATCCCAAATTCAGCAGATCGTATTCACGCTCTTCTACATACTGTTTTTCGTCTATATCGCCTCGTTCGAATGAAACGGGGCTTTCTGTAGACAGTTTGAAAAACACGTCAGCATCTCGATGCATAAATAGTCTGTTTAAATTTTGTTGCAAGTTTGATGTAATCTTCGGCATCGAATAGTCGTCAATAAAGTAGAAAAAAGGACGATCGCTTAAAAAGGAAAATGTGGATCTGAGTGCCGAACAGAATTTAAATAGCGCCTCTGGCCCCACGTAGTTTTTGATTGGATGAGAGGGGTCATGACAAACACGTTGTTTGTTGGCTGCACGCTTCCGTTGCTTTATAAGGCTATTAACCAATAACGCAAACTGTCCGGCGGATGGGTCCATGGGTTGGTTAAGTCCAATTATTCCCCACAATTTTTTAGCCGCAATTGGCTCTTTTTGTTGAAATTCTTCTGCAAAAAACTTCCTCCCCCAACTGCTCAAATGCTGTAAAGTCTCTGCCATAAGGGTGGCAACGACAAAATGCATCGGGATGTCAATAGCTTCTTGTCTTGCTGGCAATTCGTAGCGTGGAAATGAAAAATACAAGTCGTCACAACGATAATAAACACCTATGAACTGGATTTCAGAAGGATGGTCTTCATCCGTAGAGGTTTTATAGTCTAAACTCAACGCTCGAAAAACCGTCGTTTTGCCACAGCCTCGTGGTCCGGTAAGTACGAGATTTGATCGCTCGCGAATCTTATCTAGCCCTAGCAATTGGTCCGAATACAAATTTTTTAGTAGTAGATGAGAATTGCCCATCTGTTCACAATTCGGATAGTCAAATGGTGTTTCCATTTGAGTGACTGTATGCTCTCTATTAGCTTCACGAAAATCATCATCTATGGAGTTTAGCTTTTCAGCTAGTCCCCTCGCATTCCTCGCTAATGAATCAGCCAATGGGTCCGTTTCAATCAGGTGTCGTCCTAAGAAGTCAGTTCGCAATATTTCATATACATAACGATCACGTGATTGTTGCTCTTGGTAGTCAATGTTCCCTAGTAGGTCTTTTAGCATCCTCGCGACGGACAAATAGTCGTTAGGATGGTGAGTCTCTGTCACCTCTGCAACACCAAAATCCGTGATTCGAAATGTCGTTTTGCCACTCAGATCATATTGAGATTGAGAAACAAGCACATTCCCAGAATGCAGGTCATTGTGTTCCATGTTGCGCAGACCAAGCTCGTGAAGCAAGTTGAACATTGTTAGAAGGAAGTTTTCAACAAATGCAATACTGATGTTTTTTCGGTTGTTCTTTATGTACTCTGCTAGCGACTTGCCCGGCACATAAGGAAGGATAAACACAACAAAAGTCCTATTTAAGGCTTTGTCCTCCCACGGAAGCACACTTATGCACCGAACAACATTTTCATTTTCCAATAGATTAGCCTTTCTAGCCTCGGTCAAGTAAGTATTACGCTGTTCGGGATCCGAGGGAAGGTTTTCTGTTGGCACGAATTTGAAAGCTAAATCACCTTTGATATTTGGTGCATGTGCTCGATATACATGCCCATTGAAACCAGAACCAATCAGATCGACAATTTCATGATCTGGGAATTCAGGCAAAACTTGGCCTAAAAAGTGCTGAGAATCAGGCATGTATTTGCGCATGCTAGCAATGACGTTCGTAAACGAGGATATGCTCCATTTTCACGCCAGAAAAATTACGCCGCGAGCGACGAATATCAGGGATTTGATCATTAATGATTTCCTTAATTCTTAAATTTGGTGCAAATTTCTCTAGAACTTCTGAGAGCGCTTCTGATGGGGATCGTTTCCCATTCCGTTTTGCCCTTTCACCCACCACAAACACACACCGTCCACCTTTAACTAAGGTCTTTGTAAGTATTCGCGCATAGGACGACATCATGCGACGAAAATCTGCATCGCTAGCCAATCGCGTATCAATGTGTTCCTGGGTGCTTCCCGATAAAAACCAATTTCGCAGGCGGTTGTCACGCCCATAATCAAGCGCATTCATGTAGGGCGGACTTGTAATAAAGCAATCTACCGTACGAGGCGAGGTCAAAAATTCAATTGTCGATCGGCGAATTCCAACGACTAGACTAGTATCTATTTTTTTGCGTCGTTTAAGAGCTCGTGCAACTTTCGCTTTAATACGCGGTTGGACACTTCGATACTCATACATCTCAGGATGATCGTCTTGCGGAAATTTTTTTGAGCGAAGATAGGGAACAAGGTGGCTGCTCGGAAAAGACAGGAATCCTGGGCGTTGATGGTGCAAAATGCCCAGCAAACAAGACAGGAGAAAATAATCTTTGCGCTTATGCAGTACTGTGAGTAACCCTAAAATCTCTTTGAGTGTTTTAGGGTGATAGAAACTACGCACCCAACCTGGAACCCGGCGAAGATCTATTTGGCATGATTGTGCGGCTTTTAGCGCTTTATCCAACGCTTTATTTGCCTCTTCGAGATCACAAGGAGCATTCAGTTTTCCTCTAGTAAGAGTTATCGCATAAGGGCTAGCATCTGACGCAAAGATTCGCCGTCCCATCTGAACACATTCAAGCGGAATTGTGCCACTGCCGCAAAAAACATCTGCAACTATTTCTCCTCTTCTCGAATACTCTGAAACTAGGTCACGAGCGATGGAACTTTTCAATTTCCCAATATATGGTGAAAGTTGGTGTAACGTCGACTCGCTATGTGTGCAAGACTCCTGCCATTCTAGAGGCGCGGAGTTAGGCCGGTCAATCAAACTTTGGTATGAACGCATCACATGATTTCTAAATATTGTTCACAGCCCGAATTTAGATTTAGATGCAAATCGAGATCTCCGCAAAATATTGATAAATAATATAAATTTTCATATTGCCGGGAACCTGATTAACAATATTTCAATTTTATTGTTTCTGGGCAAAGAATTATCGCACGAATTTGTCTGGCTCCTTTGTCCGGAAAGCAGCAATCCACCGCACTGCAGAAATCACTACCGCTAAAAACATCCATTGAGCCGCCATAATGCTGGAATTCCGGCCTGTCGGCCTGCTAGCCGCCACCCTTCAAAAGCCTGTGGAATTTACCAGGCAAACGAACCTTGCATGGAAAACCCTATCGGGAGGGGGGCGTTGTTTAAATGTCTTCAATCAATCCAACCCATTCCGGCGCCCGCTGGTCACGTCTGAGCTTCGCCCGCTGCAGGCAGACCGATTCGAAGATCTCCTCAAGATCGAGAGAACGTTCTTCCCGCCGGATGCCCGGAAGGCTTGAGACCGCCTGCACTAAGAATCTTTCTTTCATGGGGGAATCGTCCCGGAAATAGGCGCGATCCCACCAGTCCAGGATTCGGTCGTGGGCCTCGTCCATGACGGGTTCGCTGGGCAGGAGGTCTTTCTTCTTGTTCTGGTTTACGTCGCGATTCGCCGGCATCAGGTTCCACAGGTCGCCGCACGACCATACCGACCACGGCAGGCAGTGGTCAATGTCCCATGCCGTTCTGAGGCGCTTTCCGCTCCAGACGCAGTACAGTTCCCGATTCTCAAGGAGGCGTTTCGCCCGCTCGCGGGAATCCCGCACGTCCCGCTCCGGGTCTGCCCAGACCATGGCGTCCCTGAGTTCGCTCTCGTCGACCGCCTTTTCCTGCCTTCGTGTATATACCCGCATCATTTCGGTCCACTCCGAGATTACTACCGGCTCCACCCACAACGCATGCTTGCGCAGGGCCTGCCACAGGGCTTCCGGAACTCGGACCTCACCAAAACCGAACAGGTAGTCTTCGTCGAGCAGGACCTCGCCCGTCCTGCGCGTTCGTGCGCCGGGGGAAACCCGAAGTATCGGTTTCTGCTCCCCGCCCGGATAGGTCATGTGCTTGATCGGCATGTCCCTGATGTTGTTCGCTGCATCTCGGATCGCCTGATGCAGGACGGACCCCTGTCTCCCGCCAAAACGCATGCCCATCCGCAGGTCGAGGTGCGACAGCGACTCGATCTCCCGGTAGGCAGCCTTCACGAAGCCTAGGCCCGGAGGTTTCCGACCACCGAATGGGCGCTGAGGAAGTCTCTTGTTCAGCAGCGGCTTGTACAGCCGAAGCCAAGTCAGAGCCACTAAGCCCATCGGGATGCTGACGCTGCCGTCGTTATTGGCTCGGGCGCTACCCGGCGCACCGTCCGCGATCCGGCACAACGTGCGCAGCAGACCCAGCTTGTGAGTCGCGCTCTTGCTCTGCTGGAGAATGATGTGGCGCAAAAGCGGAAGCTCACCAGTGTCGTCGTCCGGAAACCGGATCGCGACTTGAATCCAGCGGATACCTTTCCGTCCTAGGCAATCTCCGCTCTCGCCCCGGTACGCCACGAAGGCTCCATGGTCGCGGGCCAAGTCTTTCAGTTCCTCCTCGGATATAGCATGGATCCCTCGTTCTAGGTCCGGAGGGCCGTGACGCAGCGTAATGGCGAGAGTCCCGCCCGGCTTGAGGAGGTTGATAACTTTCCGGAATGCCCGCTTGCGGTCGGATTCCGCCACATGCATCCACACTGCGCTGAGCAAAATCAGGTCGAATGGCTCCTGTCGGGAAACCTGGCCCAGACTAGGCAGGCGGTCGTTCATCCATCGAATCTTCGGCTCGGGGTGTCGCCTCCTTGCTTCCTTCCGCATCGCCGAAGAAGGCTCCACCGCCACCACTCGGTGACCCAGTCCGGCCAACCAGGCTGCATCCCGTCCGCTACCCGCGCCGATATCCAGAACCCGCGCGGGACTTTCCGGCAAAAACCTTGTCAGCCAACCATGAATGTCTCCCGCAGCAGCCATTTCGTACCGTTTCGCGGCATGCCCCGAATTTTCTTGATACCAACGGATAGAGCCGGACATCTTCAAAGGCGAAAAAACCGAGACGATTCAGTCTGGATTTTAGTCGTACACTCAGTCTTCCCGGGTACGGGCTTTCTCCTGTACAGACCGTTTGCAATCAACCGCTTGATAGCCTTGCCTCCAAGGTCTCAGCCGCCGTCTCGTATCTTTTCCGGAGGCTGTCAGGCAGAATATATCCGGAACGCTCGGACAAGTGATCGTGCAGATCTGCCAACTTAACCCTGCACACCTCGACTGACCCGTGTGCGCACACACGAGCAATGTAGTCCTTGTAGGTCTCGCCATCACGCCTAGTCAGTACCAGCACATCATCCGCGACAGATTCCCCGATCACTGATCGGATGCATTGCTCCGTCACCTCCGTATCTTCAATGACGTCATGCAGCCATGCGACGATGATCGAATGTGTGTCCGGCCCTAGTCGAGACGCAACCCGTTCCAAATGGTTCCTATACGGTCGACCAGATTTATCTACCTGGCCGGAATGAGCGATGGTTGCTAATGCCTCAGCTGCGGCCAGCCTGGTGTCCACATCCGGCCCGTTAGTGCAATGCCGGGTTTCACCGGTCATGTCCTGTTCCTTTTCGATCTTCTTTGAACGTGCGATGTCAACATTGTACGGAATGTCTTTAGTCCCATCGAAGCTTCAACGCAAATCGCTGGCCAAGGTCGCCAGCACCTGGTCGCAGGCCACCAACCCCCACAGATGTCCCACCTCCGGGATGACAGTCAGAAAGGAGCCGGGAAACATGCGCGAATAAAGAAACGCCGCCTCCGGCACAATCACCTTGTCTTCCGCCCCGTGCCAGATTCGGACCCGCACATCCAGCGCCATCGGCGGAAGAGGGCGTTCACGATAGAAATTCCTCGCCTCAAAGGCGGTCGCGCGTCCACTCCAGAGGACTCCGGCAATGCCCTTGGTAAGGCATCGACGGATCTCCCGGTCTCTCAAAGCCTGCCGATCACTACGATTAAGACCGGGACCAATCAGGAACCGGGAGAAATTTGGTGCTGTGACCGCAGGAATTGCAATCGCCAAGAACATTAGTCGGGCCACCGGGATGCTGACGTTGGCCAGTTTCATCAGGACTCGATGTCCCGGGCCGGGCGGCGTGCTCAACGCATGCGCGCTGACCAGGGTCAGAGCCCGTATCCGGTGCGGCACCTGCCTCGCGACTTCCGCCGCATAGGGCCCCCCGCCGGAAAAACCGAGCACCGCGAACTTCTCTATCCCGAGATGATCCAGCAGCGCGACGGCATCCTCGATATGTCCCGCGAGACTGTGATCGGGGCGGTCGTCCGAATCTCCGACGCCTGCCCGGTCCGGCGCGATTACGCGGAGTCCATACTTGCAAGCCGAAACGTCGCCGAGCGAAAAGATGTGCCGGGTCCCGGGCGTGCCGTGCAGACCCAGAACCGGGATACCGCCGGAGTCCCCGTACTCGGCGTAGGCCAGCGTTCTTCCGTCCGGCAGTTTTATCTTCAGGTCTTCATTCATGGCCAGACAGGCATTCCAAATATTCCCTGATCGGCTGGACGACCGGTTCGATCCGCCGGCGCATGACCGACCCCACCGCATCGCTCACACCAAAAATCGGATCCAACAATCGCTCACCGACCCGGGCCAAGCACAACACCGAACGGCGGAATTCGGACAAATCCGGGTTTTCCTCCCACGGGGCCTGGATTGGCAAAGCATCAATTCTCTTCTCCAGTTCATTGAACGTGCGGAACGATGCAGCGGCTTCAGGCAGGGCGAACCCCTGCCCGATCGCGTTCAACAGGGCCACCACCACGTCTTGGTTGGGTGGACGAGCGAGGGCTTTTTGGGCGGCCGCGAGAAAACCCTGTCCGGATGCATCGAGAGCCCACAGAAGACGTTGTGCGAGCAGGTCTTCCGAATCTTGGCCGATTTCAGCCCGGACCTCTTCGAGTTTCGGGTGCGGGGGGCGCATTTCCGGCAAGCACTCGGCACCCGCCGATAAAAATCCGACCATGTAGGTGGACTGGCGCTGGGCGCGTTGCCACAAGGCGGACCGCTGCTCCTCCGTCAATGACGAGTGACGCAGCAGACGCTGCAAGGAGGCAATGATGTCGCCAGGACGCTCCTCGAATGGCAGGAATTCGAGGAGAAATTCCACCAGCGTCGCGCCCAGCGCACTGTCGGCAACAGCTGGGCTATCCAGCATCCGCCGGGCGTGTTCGGAGTTCGGTTCCACCCACCAGGCCCGTCGCGCCAACTCCTCCGTCAGTCCCGGCGCATGGACCACCGCCGCCACCGCCTCCGGTTCACCCAGCAGCAACAACCGCTCCAGTGAGCCATCGTCACGTGCCTGGCCCATCCGGGTCCAGCGTCGAATGTACAGCGGATACCCTCCCGGAGAACCCAGAATCCGGGTGGACAGCAGGGCACGCACTTCGCGCAGGTAGGATTCCGGACGAGTGTTCGGATGCAGCGACACTCGCGCCTCGCCCTGCTCGGTCAGAGCCTCCAGGCACATCCGCGACTCATCGATACGGACCGCCTGCAGCGGCTGAGTCAACAGCACGTTCATGCGCAACAGGTCGGGCTCGGCCAGCACCGTGATCAGTTCAACTGGATTCTCTCGCCCCACGGCACGGGCGCGCGGCCCTTGACCAGCCACAGTACCGGATAAGGCGGCTCGGTCTTTGGGTAACGGCCCCGGGCATCCGTGAAATACAGCAGCAGGTCCGGCATTCGGTCCTGACGATTCACCCATTCGAAGACTGGCCGGAACGAAGTACCACCGCCGCCGCTAACTTGGGTCGGAGGCTCCAGCGTCTCCCAAGGTTCGAACACTTTCGGGCCTTCCGAGGACAGTTCCTGATCACACGCCAGCAGCGTGATGCGGGCGCGAAGGGTTCCTTTGAGCGCGTTGACCTCGCCGACGAATTCCGCGATCTCGGCATCAGAGATTGAACCGCTGACATCCAGTGCAGTGACCAGATTGATTTCGCGCCCACGGAGGCTTGGGTAGATTGCAGGGCCTTCGCGTCGCGTCGAAGTGCGCTGGTAACTGTAGTCGTCACGTGCCAGCGCACCGGTGTAACGGGCGAGCAACTGCCGCCAAGGTAGGCGCGGCATCAGTTGCGGGGAGAAATGCCGCTCGAAGCTCTCGGACAGGCGCCCGGCCTGCCGAGTCGCATCCAGGGCGCGCGAAACCCGGGCTTGCCAGGTCGCCGCCATGGCATTCTGCTTTGCCGAACTGAGGGGGCGGGGTCCGGCCGCCGGATCTTCCCGGCCCAACGAATCGCTGTACAGATGCAAGTCCTGGGTCCGCTTGTCCTCCATTTCGTCAAGGCAAGGATAGATTTCTTCCGCTGTAAGATCTGCGAACTTCGGTTCGTACAAGGCGCCTTGGGGGAGCACCATGTCCTCGGCGACCAGCAGGCAATTCACCGCATAATCACAGGCGACGTCCCAGCGTCCCCGTACGCGGTGTCCTTTCCGATGCAAGTGCAGCAGCGCGCAGTGGAGAGCCTCATGGCAGAGTACTGACTGGATCTCCTCACCGGTCAGACGATCAATATAGGCAGGGTTGTAGTAGAAACTCTGTGTGTCGGTGGCAGTGGTGCGGCACCAGTCCTCCTCTTCCACCAGCGGCAATTGCAGCACCAGGGCGCCAAGGAAAGGTCGATCCAGGACCAACCGGGTGCGGGCCTGTGCCAGGCGGGTCTTCGCGTCGCGCGCCGCCGGCATTAATCGTAAACCAGCAGTTCCGCGACCTGATCCGCCCAAGGCTTGAATTCCGGCGCACCGAAGACCGGCTCTTCTCCGATCCCGCGCAACAAGTCGCAGACCAGCATGACACCAATCTCGCGCTGCGGGAATCGTCCGGCATAAGTCAGGACCGGGCCCAGCACCCCATCAAGCTTCGACTCTTTCTTAGCGCGTACCGCCCGGCCAACCAGCGCGGCGGCCACGGCGTATTGCAGATCCACCGATTCCGGAATGGCCGTATCCTTGCCTGCCAGTACGTCGTCCAAGTCCGGCAACTCCGCGGCATGCTGGACGAAGGCGTTCAACTGCATCCCCGCAGCCGGCCCCACACAGGCCTGAAGCGCTTCGCCCAGCACCGAGGAATCGGATTCGAACTTGCGCAGCGCCCGGTGCGCGAACTCCCAGGACCGCGGGGTGGGAAACGCACTGGGATTGTGTTCGGCGTCAAAATCAAACAGCAGCTCCGGACGCAACCGCAGAAAACCGATCACCCGGTCGTCGATCTCCTCTCCATAGGCCCATTGCACCCAGTCATCGAGGTGGACTTCGATCTCAAAATGTGAGAAGCGATTGGCGAGCGGCGAAGGCATCACATAAGTCACGCCACGGTCGCCCTGCCGGTTGCCTGCCGCGAAGATGGCCCAGCCGTCCGGCACCTGGTAGTGTCCAAGCCGCCGGTCCAGGATCAACTGGTAGGCGGCGGCAGAGACGGTCGGCGCGGCCGAGGTGATTTCATCCAGAAACAGGATTCCGTTCGGGCCGTGACGGTCCACGTTCGGCAGCATGGCCGGAATCGCCCAATCCACCGTATCGTCCACTCTGAAAGGGATGCCGCGCAGGTCGCTCGGTTCCATCTGCGACAGGCGGATATCGATCATCGGCGCCGCATGGCGGTCGGCGACCTGCGCCACGATCTGCGACTTGCCCACGCCAGGCGGTCCCCAGATCATGGCCGGCGTGTGGTGTCCCTGGGCTGCGCTTCGGAACTCCTCCTCCAATACCCGGGCCAGTTGAGACGGACGCATATGTAATCAGAACCCTGCTTTTTTGTACAAGGCGCGGGCCCGCTCCGTATCCTGCGGCACCAGTTTTCCTTCTTCGTACATCATGGCCAGCGTGGTCAGCGAGCCGGCCAGTCCCTGAGCTGCCGCCTTTTCGTACCAGTACACGGCTTTCTCCCCGTCCTGTTCAACACATTCACCCTCCATGTACATGAACCCCAAGCCGTGTTGCGCCAATGCCAGACCCGCTTCGGCCGACGCAGTCATCCAGGTAAAAGCCCGTCCGGCATCCACCACGCAACCCAATCCATTCTGGCACATGATCGCGCATCGGTACTGGGCTTCCGGCTCTCCCGCCTCAGCCAGCGGGGTCAACAGTTGCAGCGCACGCGAAAACTGCTTGGACGCGAACGCCGCGATGCCGCTTTCCAGACTCACTTGGGTCGATTCGTCCATGGCCATCACGTACCCGCTTCGAAACGTGCCCGTGCCCGGCCACTGTCGATGGCTTCGCACGCACTGGAGTAATGGCTCCGAATGTCCCGGCTGCCGTCGAGGTGCGACAGAATCATTGCCGCGGCATATTGCAGGCTGTCCTTGGCCGGCCCCGCCTGCCCGGCCAACGCCGAAATCCCGGCCTCGGCTGCCGCCTGCGCCATCTGCTCCGTCGGCAGGTCGCCATCCGGCAGAGGCACCGCGCGACTGTCGTGCGTGAAATCCAGGTCGTCGGCGTGGAAGTCCCACTCCGTCTCTTCCTCGTCCCCGTGGAACCCGAACGCCTTCCCGGCCTGTTTGAGCGAGGGAAACACGCCGCCCTCCACGCCGCGCACGATCAGTGCGGAATCGAACCCTGCGGCACGGGCCAGGTGCGCATATACCGGCGGGTAGGGCTTGTGCACGTAGCCGGTAACCAAATGGGTGGCGTCGCGGCCGCGCACCGGCGCGAGCAGCACCTCCACCGTCGTCAGCACCGGGCGCTTGACGATGCGGGTGCGGAATTCCAGCAACTGGTGCAGGGCAGGACAGAACTGTGACTGATCCACGTAACTCCAGCCACACTTGGGATCTCCGATCTGTGCGGCTGCTTCTGCAGTCGTGCGATCCACGTTTGCGCCGCAGGCGCGAAGAATCTGCCGCGGCGTCACTCCGAACTTCGGCCCAACCGCCTCGGCGCCATGGCAGACCGCCGGCAGCCCGCAGGCACTCAACACGGCCGGCAGGAACGCCCCGACCGGCAGCCCGCGCACGAAGCCGTCATAGGGTTCTGCAACATCCACGACCTGAGTGACGTCCGCCACCACCGGCTCGGTGTGGTCGCGCAGCGCTTCCAGCGAACCGGTGTTTTCTTCCAGGGTTTCCCGCTTCATGCGCAATGCAATAAAGAAAATCCCTGCCTGCACCGGGTCCGCCCGGCCGTCCAGAATCAGGTTCAGCGCGGCCCGCGCCTCTTCCTGCGGGAGATCCTTGCTGTATTCGGGCCCGGTCGCAATGCGCTGCAGAACGCTGCGCATGAAAGCCTGCGGTTCAGTCTTCGCGACGGTGGCCGGATCGCTCATCGGTTCTCAAAAGTGGAGCGGGTGAAGGGAATCGAACCCTCGTTATCAGCTTGGGAAGCTGAAGTTCTACCATTGAACTACACCCGCTTGATCCTTATTCTACTTGCTGTGTCTTTGAAACGCGTCCTTTTCTCAATTCCGCACCATGCCGGATTCCCATTCCATTCTGGGCAACCGACACGAAGAATTTATTATTATGATTTACCCCTGAAGTAATAATAAGACATTTTCTTATTTTCAATTCCATAATAACCTGACCAAAAAAGGCTTGTTATTTTTATTTAGGCATGAAATAATAATAACGGGATTGCTTATTTTGATTTTCGCGACAAGGTAAACCATGAGGCGGGGACCCACAGGCCAGTTCAGTACCACCCACACCGGCAGTGAAACGGTGCGCGCTTTCGTGCCCAACCCTCTTCCGCCCGAGCCCTCGCTGGACCTGGGCGTTCTCCAGGGATCCATGGAAGAAGCACTGCTGGCACTCGGCCAACTGGACAGCCTGTCCACGCTCCTGCCTGACGTGCACCAGTTCCTCTACACCTATGTGCGCAAGGAAGCGGTCCTGTCCTCTCAGATCGAGGGCACCCAGTCCACCTTGTCGGATCTTCTGCTCTTCGAGCTCGAAGAGGCACCCGGCGCTCCCTTGGACGACGTCATCGAAGTCTCGAACTATGTCGCGGCGTTGGAACATGGAATCTTCCGACTAGAGGAGGGGTTCCCGCTTTGCAACCGGCTCGTCCGAGAAATCCACGGCAAGTTGCTCAGCCACGGCCGCGGCAGCGAAAAAATGCCGGGAGAATTCCGCAGGACGCAGAACTGGATCGGCGGGACACGCCCTGGACGGGCGCGCTTCGTGCCTCCGCCCCCCCATGACGTCGAAACCTGCATGGGCAACCTGGAGCAGTTCTACCACGACGAAAAGCATGGGTTGCCGGTACTGCTGCGCACAGGTCTCGCCCATGTCCAGTTCGAGACCATCCATCCGTTCCTGGACGGCAATGGCCGGGTCGGCCGCCTGATGATCACTCTCGCGCTGTACAACGCGGGCGTCATACGCCAGCCACTTTTATACTTGAGTCTCTATTTCAAGCAGCACCGGGACCGGTACTACGCACTCCTCGATGAGGTGAGGGAGAACGGCGACTGGGAGGCATGGCTCAGATTCTTTTTCGACGGCGTGACGCAAACCGCCCAAGGGGCCGTCTCCACCGCGCGGCGTCTACTCGACATGTTCGAACAGGACCGGGCAAGAATTCAGCAGGAAGGACGCAAAGCCGGGTCGGCGCTCCGAGTACACCAAGTGCTGCAAAAACGCCCTATCGCATCCCTCCAGGAGATGGCCCGAAACACGGGGCTTTCATATACGGCCGTAGCCGCCGGGGTGAAATTGCTGGAGCAGCTTGGCATTGTGCACGAACTGACCGGGAAGAAACGCAATCGTCTCTTTGGCCACCAGCAATACCTGGATGTTCTGACCGAAGAATCCGAAGTGCGATAGCGGAAACTTTCATATGGGTCACCCACATCCAAAAGCATTGGCATGCCCCGCTTGAAGCGAAACCATCACGTAGATAATGCTTTCATCATGACTGGGGATTGACTATGGCCACTTTGATTGTCCGAAATGTACCGGCCGAGGTGCATCGCGCCCTGCGTGTGCGGGCCGCCCTTCGCGGCCGCAGCACCGAGGTCGAGGTGCGCGCTATTCTGGAGGAAACAGTCCTGCCGGAAGGGAGGGCCGCGTTGGGGTCGTTGCTCACCACTGTCGGCCAGCGCGCCCGGTTAACGGACGAGGAATTCGCGGGCTTTGTGCAACGCGACACCGCCCCGCCCCGCCCCATCGATCCCTGGACGAAGTAAGGAAGTCCAACGAACCCGTCGCAATGCAAAACCCTCGCGGTTTAGATTCAGTCCTCCTCGCCGCGCAGAAGACGGCGTAGGTTCTCCTGGTGACGGTAGACGACCACGATGCCCAGAAAGAGGCCCGCCCACACCAGGTCCCAGTCCCGGTGCACCGCCCAGGCATAGAACGGCAAGGCCGCACTCACCGCGATGGAGGCGGCCGATACCCGCCGATACAGCCCGTACCCGAACAGCCAGGTCGCCAGTCCCATCGCCAGCAGCAGCGGATTCAGCACCGCCATCACCCCGGCCAGCGTCGCCACACCCTTGCCGCCCTGAAAACGGTAGTAGATCGGCCATACGTGCCCGACCACCGCCATGACGGCAGCCAACACTTCCGGCGACGGCCAAGAGGAAGGGAGGCTTTCTCCGGCAAAATAGGAGGCCAGCCAAACCGCCAGCGCTCCCTTGCCGGCATCCCCGGCCAGGGTCATCGCACCCCATCTCTTGTTCTTGCTGACCCGCAGCATGTTGGTCGCACCCGGATTGCCGGAACCTTCGGTGCGCGGATCTTTCAGGTCAAAGACCCTGCTTATAATCAAAGCACTGTTGACCGCGCCGAGCAGATAACTGCCCAGCACCACGCTCAGCAGCACAAGAAACTGGTGAACTTCAGCACTCATGACCAACTCGGATTCCAAAAGCAAACCGTCGGTGATCCTGATTCACGGATTCGGGTTTCATTCATTCGTGTGGGAACCGGTCGCGACGCGGCTCGCTGCCAATTATACGGTTCGCCGGCTCACGCTCGCGGGGTACGACGGAACCCCCGGCCGGTCCAATGGCCGGGATTCCGAGCAACTGGCGGAATACGAGGATGCGCATTGGGTCGGCTGGTCGATGGGCGGCCTGGTGGCGCTTTCCGCCATTGAGGGCGGGCTTCGCCCGCGCTCGTTGACCCTGCTTGCCTCGCTGCCCTGCATGGTCGAACGCGAGGGTTGGCCCCATGCCATCGGGGCTTCGGCATTCGAGGACTTCCGCCAGCGCATCCAGCTGGACTCTGAAGCCGCTATGCGCTATTTTGCGACCTTGGTCGCCCATGGCGACGACCAAGCCCAGCAAATCCGCGATCAACTGCAGGCCACATCGATTCCGGACCGCCCGACTCTCGAACGGGGACTGGACCTGCTTGAACACACGGACCTGCGCGAGACGTGGACCCGATGCCGGGTCCCGCAACAGTGCATCCTGGGAGAACGCGACGCGCTGATTCCGGCGGACGCAGGCCGGGCTCTGCACACCTTGCGCCCCGAGGCCCGCTTCGACCTCGTCCCCCGATCCGGGCATGCCCTGCCGCTGTCGGAACCGGGCCAGTGTGCGGAGCTGATGCGCACATTCTGGGAGTCACTCGGATGAACGAGCCGGATCACTCCCGGCAGGCAAGACTGCGCAGGAGATTCGACCGCGCGGCGGCTCGTTACGACGAGTTTGCAGGCGTGCAACGCGAAATCACCCTTCGGCTGCTCGAACGACTGGACCTGGTCCAGTTGGATCCCGGATGCGTGGTGGACCTGGGTGCCGGAACCGGGGACGGAACGGCGCAGTTGCGCCAGCGCTACCCCCAGGCCCGGGTTGTCGCGGTCGACTTCTCGCACGCCATGCTGCGGCAGAATCAAAGGCGCGGACAGCCCGGTTCTTCCGTCGTGGCCGACGCGTTTCATCTGCCTTTCGCGCCCGGCACGGCCGACCTGGTGTTTTCAAGCTCCACCTTGCAGTGGTGTGTGCCGCTGGCCGAGTCCCTGCGGGAGATCAGCCGCGTGCTGCGCCCCGGCGGGCTGCTGATGTTCTCGACTTATGGCCCGGACACCCTGCAGGAACTGCATGCCGCACAACAGGCGGCAGGCATGGAAGGCGGCGTCAACGAGTTCAGCGACATGCACCCCATCGGTGACCTGCTGCTGGAAGAAGGCTATCAGGATCCGGTTCTTGACGTCGAGCGGTTAGACGCCTCTTATGCGTCGGTTCGAGACCTGATGATTGAACTGAAGGGCATCGGTTCAAGTCGTATCGACTCCCCGGCCGAACAGCCCTGCACCCGACATCAGTGGCAAGCCCTGACCGATGCCTATCCAATCGACGATCAGGGGCGGGTCCACGCGACTTACGAGGTTATTTTCGGGCATGCCCTTGCGCCTGTTTCGCGTGCTCACGGTGAAACCGCCACAGTGCCAATCACAGCCGTCGGACGGCGGACCCGATAAGCCGATATGGACATACAATAGACGGATTCGCTGATTTCCAGAACATGGCCGACCTGACACACTTCAACGCCCGGGGTGAAGCCCACATGGTTGACATTTCAGAGAAAGAATCCACACACCGCATAGCGGAAGCGGAAGGGCGCATCCTGATGCAGGCGGAAACCCTGGAGCAGATTCGAGAAGGAACCCACCGCAAGGGCGACGTGCTCGGCATTGCGCGCACCGCGGGCATCATGGCCACCAAGCGAACTGCGGAATTGATCCCGCTGTGCCATCCATTGTCCCTGACCCATGCATCAGTCGAGTTCGAACTGGAGGATCAACCTCCTGCCGTGCACTGCCTCGCGCGTTGTGAAACCAAGGGACCCACCGGGGTCGAGATGGAAGCCCTGACGGCGGTGCAAATCTCCCTGCTGACAATCTACGACATGTGCAAAGCCGTCGACCGGGGAATGCGCATCCAGGAGATCGGGCTGCTGCGCAAGTCCGGGGGCCGCTCGGGAGACTGGGCACGCGAAACCGCCTCGTCCTAGGCTAATGCTGTTCAGGCTCCTGCGTTACACCGCCTTCGGCATCCTGACGCTGGTGCTTGCGGGCCTGTTGGCGCTCAGCTACCTGGTGCTGACGTTCGAACCCGACGATTACCGGGACGACCTCATCAATCTAGTGGAGGAACAGACCGGGCGGGCATTCACCATCGACGGCAGCCTGGACCTGCACCTGAACCCGCCGCTGGTCGGCTTCGAGGTCCACGACATCTCGTTCGACAACCCTCCGGGGTTCGGGCAGGAGCCGATGCTGACCGCGAAACGCGTCGAAGCGTATTTGCAAGTCATCCCGTTGCTGCTCGGCGAACTGCGCATTCGCTCCGTACTTCTGGACGGACTGCAGTTGCGGCTGCGGCGGAAGTCGAACGGGCACACCAATTGGTCCGACCTGCTCGCCGCCCAGGGTGCCGCCAGCCCCGGCCCAGGCGACCCGGGCAAAGCGACCGGCATTGACCTGGCCGAGATCCACCTGACCGACGGGACCATCGCGATCTGGGACGAGTTGCGCAATCGCCGCCTGCGAGGCTCTGATCTCGACCTGAACTTGAAGAACCTGACTTCCGGCGGCAACATGCAGGTCGCATTGAACGGCGAGTTGATGGCCTGGCTCGACACCCGTGCCGAAAGCCGAATCAATGCCCAAGTGCAGATGACCACCGATCTCGCCCTGAAAGACGGCGGAGAGAAAATCGCCGGGGAAGACCTGGACATGACGCTGGAGCTGACTGGGCCGGCATTCGCTTTCATGCGCATCAATCCCACCATTGAGGCCGAATCCTTCCACTGGGACCAGGCAAGCGACACTCTTCGCCTCGATGGAACCGAGGCGACGGTCGAAGGCGCGCAGTTGCGGCTCGCCCCTCTGGAGGTGAAGTCCTTGTCCAAAAAGCCGGAATTGACGGGACATGTCGAGGGAACCGGCGTCGACGTCCTGCACTGGCTGGCCCTGTGGAACGAAGAAGTGCCAACCCTGGAGGATCCGACCGCTTTGCGGTTCCTGAAATGGCAAGGCGATCTCAGGATCCATCCGCAGGGAGTCCAGCTGTCGGGGCTGGATGCCGTGCTGGATTCCACCCCGATTCGAGGAGAACTCTCTCTGTTGGACTTCGACCGGCCGCGGCTCGCCCTGGACCTGCAGGTGGGCGAGATCGACTTGGACCGTTACCTCCCTCAGGATCAGGCAGCCGAAGCCGAGGAAAAACCCGATCCCGAAGGTGCGGCATCACCGAAACCAAGCAGCTTGCCGATCGATTGGCTCCGCCAGCAAAGGCTCGTGGCAAAAGTAGCGCTGGAACGCCTGCATTGGCAAGGGCTTCAATTCGCAGAAACACGCACTCAGCTGACAGCCAATCAGGGGCTCTGGGAAGTCGAATCGCTGGACGGGAGAATCAACGACAGCACGGTCGAGGCCAGCGCGGAATTGGACGTCTCCGGCGGCATTCCGCTGTATCGGCTGGATCTGAAACTGGAACAGATGGAACTCGGCCGCGTGCTCGCCCTGTTCGACGAACATGGGCACACCCCCATCGAGGGCACGACCGACCTGAACCTGGCCTTCAACGCGCGCGGACACCGCATGGCCACGCTTTGGCCTTCGCTGACCGGTTTCGCCAGTTTGACCGTGCGTAACGGCGTGCTGCAGGTCGGAGGGGTCGCCCAAGCCGTAGAGGCTGCCGTTGCAGCACTGCAGGGACGCCCCAGCGAAACGACCTCCCAGGGCAAGTTGCCGTTCGACCTGCTGCTTGCGAGCTGGGACGCCAACGACGGGCGATTAACCAGTCGCGAATTGAAGTTGAATGCCGGCGCGATTTCCCTGGACGGGCTGGGTTACATCGACCTGCCGCATTCGTCGATCGACTACCAGTTGAACGTCTGGTCCGGCGACAGCCTGCGGATTCCGGTTCGGATCCGAGGACCGTTCGACAACCTGTCACACTCCCTGGACATGTCGTCACTGGTCGAGGAACAACTGGACAAAGGGCTTGATAAGGGATTGGAGTCCATCGTCGACAAGGTCGAGGAAAAAGTCGAAGAAAAAGCTGGCAAGCCCGCCGGAAAAGTTCTGCGGAAACTGCTCAAAGACCTGTTCTGAATCTGTGTCGTCGTTCGCCAGCCGGATCATCCGCTACCAGCGCGAACACGGCCGGCACGACCTGCCGTGGCAGCGCCGGCGCACGCTGTACCGCGTGTGGGTCTCCGAAATCATGCTGCAGCAGACCCAGGTGGCGACCGTCATTCCTTATTTCCGTCGGTTCATACGGCAGTTCCCGAACGTCAAACAACTGGCCGAGGCCCCCTTGGACTCCGTGCTGGCGTGCTGGTCCGGACTGGGCTACTACGCCCGGGCACGCCACCTGCATCAGGCTGCACGAGCCATCCGCGACTCGGGGGGCCGTCTGCCGCGCACCGTCGAAGGCTGGATGCATCTGCCAGGCATCGGCCGCAGCACGGCCGGCGCCATCGCCTCGCTTGCCTTGAACCAGCCGGCCCCCATGCTCGACGGCAATGCGCGGCGCGTTATTGCGCGGCATCAGGGCCTACCCACGACTTCCCGTTCAGCCTTGTGGCACGCTGCCGAGCAATTGCTGCCGGACCGGGATGCCGCCGCCTACACGCAGGGCTTGATGGATCTTGGGTCGCAATGCTGTACGCCGCGCGCACCCGACTGCACGCGCTGCCCGTTGAGCCAGGACTGTCACTACGCCAGCCACGAACCGGATGAGCGACCTGACCGAAAGCGATCCCCACTGCCGCGCCGTGATTTCTGGGTGGCCATCGTGCAGTCCGAAGACGGGCAGGTTCTGCTGCTGCAAAGGCCGACGGACAGCATCTGGGGCGGGCTCTGGAGCCTGCCGGAATACCCGAACCGGAGTGCGGCGCGGCGCTGGGCCCGGGACTGCGGGAAAGAACTGGGGTGGCGGGAGGACCCTCCCCTGACCCATCGCCTGAGCCATCTGGAACTTTGCCTTCATCCCCTGCGAATCCGGATCCGGAATTCGGACCGCGCGGGGTTCCGGGAAGGCGGGCGCTGGTTCGACCCGAAGCGGTTGACCGTCGGCGTGGCCACTCCGATCCTGAGACTGATCCAGCGCGAGCCGCCCTCCAGCGTATAACCGCATTCCAAAAATAAGATGCCGCGTGGTACAGTCATCCAGTCTGATCGAGGCCTGCGCCTTGTGGGGAGGGCTGCTGGACCGGGCCATCCTGGATGAACTCCGACCCAAGATAAAAAACTCGCAAAAATTGAACTGATCGGCCAGGCCGTGGCAGATGCCGTGCGAGAACAATCACGGCAGCAGGATGCGGCCTGACATGCCGACTATAATTTCTTGAATCCGAGACCGACTTTGGCTGAGGACAAAGATGAAGAGGATAAATCGATCCGTCGTCCCGATCTCTGGAATCCTGGTCTGCACGGTATTTCTGGCAGGCGCCCCGGCTCCGGCTGCCGCTTTGCAGGAAGGCGTTTATATCGGGATTTCCGCCGCCGCGGAAGACCTGGACGTTTCGGTCTTCAAGACCCTCGACAACACGCCGGACGGAAACATGACCCTGTCCCAGGGCAAAATCTTCACGGAACGGGATTCCGACACCAAGACGGCAAGCGGGTTCGGGTTCGTGCTTGGATACCAGCGCCCTCTCCGCTACGGAAGCCTGTACTGGAGCGGCGAGATCAATCTGGCCTACCACGGCGGGAAAGCGCGCGGAGGGCTGGAAGGCACCGAGGATGCCGCGGCACGGAAAACCTACAACGATGCCAATGATCCGGACCTGCCGGCCTTTTCGGTCGGCCCGCAGGTCGGCGAGAACTGGCCGGAGCGCTGGACCTTCGAAAAAGACTACAGCTACGGCGTGACGCTCAGGCTGGGCGGGCGACCGGAGTTCCTGACCTCCGCGCTCGGCCCGGATGCCGGGCTCTACGTCTTGGCCGGCGTGCACCGGATCGAGACCGAATACGTCAACAGCGCAACCGGCTGTTTTGAAGTTCCCCCGGCACGCTGCACAAGCGAAGAGGATTTCGGGGCGAGTACCGTCCGTACCGACCGGGACTACACCGCCTGGGCCCTGGGAATGGGGGTACATGCTTCGCTTGCGGAACAGATCGGCCTGCAAGTCGAAACCTACTACATGGATTACGATTCGGAATCCCTGGTGCAGTTGGACGGGACGGGGGACTTGCGGGTTCGGGCCATGCACGAGCTGGATGCCGATGAAATCGGCCTGAGAATGAGGCTGCTGCGGTACTTCTAGTCCAGCCGCATGAAGGGATGCGAGTGTTCGGGGGTTTTTTGCAGCCTTGCCCTGCATGGCTGGGCTGGGCGGTCGTCGGCAGGGTATTCGATGCTTCCGGTACCGGCGCAAAAATTTTCCCTTTCCGACTTTTTGCCGAGTCCCGAGTAATCATCAAACGTGCAGCCTTGCAGTTGACGCCAATTTCCCAATAATGTGAAATAATACATGTCTTACATCTATTACGATCAGGAGGGCAACCATCATGACAAGCGTGCGTTTAAGCGAAGAGGTCGAGACACGGCTCAACGCCCTCGCCGTGACGACAGGCCGTACCAAAACCTTCTACATCAAAAAACTCATCGAAGACAACCTCGATGACCTGGAGGACCTGTTTCTTGCCGTCCATCGGCTGGAACATCCTGCCGACACCATGACCAGCCAGACAGTGAGGCGAACGCTTGCCCTGGACAATTGAATACGACAAGCGCGCGGTCAGGGAACTCAGGAAGCTGGATGCGCAGACACGACGAGCCATTCTCGATTATTTCGATGACCGCGTGGCGGTTGCTGAAAACCCCAGGCAGCTCGGAAAGCCGCTGGCGGCGGGTTTTGCCGGCCTGTGGCGTTATCGGGTTGGTGACTGCCGCATAATCTGCAGAATAGAGAATGAACGGCTGACCGTCCTGATCTTGCGGGTCGGCCGCCGCAGCAAAATCTACAGGAACCCTTGAACTGCGCGAATGAATTTTTCGAAACGCGCTGGCAATCAGAATGGAAGATTATCTGCCGCGAGGAGTGCCGTCACGACATTGCGCCCGCATCACACGATCATCTCCATGCGCCGGATGCCGAAGAAGCCGGTTTGCGGCTTCGTCCGCTCCGGCATTGCCAAACGACGCAAGATCGCTCCACAGTCCATGTCCCCCCGGATCCCCCGAACCTCTCACCGGAGGCTGTGCAAGGCATCTATCTGCATCGTCCTTTCTACTGTTTTCCACGTCCCGCCCGTCCCGGCCGAAACCTGGCGCGGCCTGGTCGTCGAGCCGGAAGATCGTTGCTCACCCTACCGGAGCCGTGATTATTCCTACCCGCAGTCGGTCGAGCCTAGAATCGTCACCGAACTCGGAAAAATCTACAGTCCCTACACCGGGCAGTGTTTCGGCAGCATTCGGCAAACCGACATTGAACATGTCGTGGCCCGCTCCGAGGCGCACGACAGCGGGCTGTGCCGCGCAGATATCGCCACCCGAAAAAGATTCAGCTCCGACCTTCTCAACCTGACACTGGCTGACCCCAAACTCAATCGACACCAGAAACGCGCCTACGATGCGGCTGAATGGATGCCCGCGATCAATCGATGCTGGTTCGCCAATCGCGTGATTCAGGTACGCCTCAAGTACGGGCTGAGCATCGATCGGCGCGAGGCCGAAGCCCTGGAGCGGGTCCTGTCCACCTGCACGACGACCGAAATCGAGAAATCGGACTGCATTGCTGCATCCGACCTGCCGGACTCCCGTCCCGCATCATCCCCGGAAGGAGCGGAAGCCCTGCGCCTTTGGGATGACAATCGGAATGGAAGAATCACCTGCCGCGAAGCGCGCCGCCATGGCATCGCGCCCGTACCGCGCGGACATCCCGCCTATCCGCTCATGCACGATGGCGACGGTGACGGCGTAGTCTGTGAGTGACGGGCTTGGTCAAGTTAATCTATAATCCTTTCCCCCATCAACCCGTCCTCGAACCTATTCAGCAATGCCCCGAATGGTCCAATGCGTAAAACTCGGCCGCGAAGCCGAGGGTCTGGAGCGGATGCCCTATCCGGGACCGCTCGGGCAGCGTATCTTCGACGGGGTCTCGGCCGAGGCCTGGGGCGGCTGGCTGCGCCACCAGACCATGCTGATCAACGAATACCGGCTGACCCCGGTCGATCCCAAGGCGCGGAAATTCCTCGAAGACGAGATGGAAAAATATTTCTTCGGAGAAGGTTCCGAAAAGCCAAAGGAATTCGTCGAACCGGAGAGTTGACCGCGGCGATCTGGTCACAGCGCGTCCATGCCGCTGTAACCAAACTGACATATTCTGCCGGGATAATGTTTCTCTCTTAAGAGATCATTCCCAGGTGTCCCCACTTTTTCTGATTTTTGTACTGCTGGCATTGTCGTCGGCAGCTTATTTCTTTAGCCAGCGCCGCATGCTGCGGCAGGCCCGGGAAGCGAACGTCACGCGTCTCAACTCCCTCCCCGAACACTTTGGGATGCTGGGCGCCATCTGGGCCGGTGCGCCTGCCCTGCTGGTGTACTTCCTGTGGCTGATTTTCGAGGGCGACATCCTCATGGCCCAAGTGCTGGCGATACTGCCGGATGCCGAGTCCATGGCGGCGACGCCGGAGTTGTTGATCGGCGACATCCGCAACGCCATCAACAATCCCATGAGCTATCAGATGGCCAGCGAGGAGGTCCGCATGGCGGCGGACCGCTACCGTGAACTGTCGCAAACCGCCGCGATTGCGCTGGCTGCCACCTGCCTGTCGGTCTTCGCCATCTGCTCCGCGCTGGTTCTGAAATTCCTGACCCCCCGCGTCCGCGCCCGGATCCAGATTGAGAAATTCGTCCGCGGATTCCTGCTGCTGTGCTCGACACTGGCCATCTTCACCACCATCGGCATCGTGCTTTCGGTCCTGTTCGAGGCCAGCCGGTTCTTCCAGACCGTTCCAGTGACCGAGTTCCTGTTTGGCCTAGAGTGGAGCCCGCAGATGGCGATCCGCGAGGACCAGGTCGGCTCCAGCGGAGCCTTCGGCGCCGTGCCGCTGTTTGCCGGCACCTTGCTCATCTCGTTCATTGCGATGATGATCGCCGCGCCCATCGGCCTGATGTCGGCAATCTACCTGTCGGAATACGCCCCGCACAAGGTCCGCACCGCGGTCAAGCCACTGCTGGAAATTCTGGCCGGGGTGCCGACCGTGGTATACGGCTTCTTCGCCGCCATCGTAGTGAGCCCCGCTCTGCGCGGGTTCGGGGCTTCCATCGGTCTTGACGTCGCGGCCGAAAGTGCCCTGGCGGCCGGCCTCGTGATGGGCATCATGATCATTCCCTTCGTGTCCTCCCTGTCCGATGACGTGATTGCCGCAGTACCGCAGGCGATGCGTGACGGTTCGCTGGGAATGGGGGCCACCCACTCCGAGACCATGCGCCGGGTCATTCTGCCCGCCGCCCTCCCCGGGATTATCGGGGGCTTGCTGCTGGCCATCTCGCGCGCCATCGGCGAAACCATGATCGTCGTGATGGCGGCCGGCCTGTCCTCCAACCTGACAGCCAACCCGCTGGAGGCCGTGACCACGGTTACCGTGCAGATCGTCACTCTGCTGGTCGGCGACCAGGAATTCGACAGCCCCAAGACACTGGCCGCGTTCGCCCTCGGCCTGACCCTGTTCTTCGTCACCCTGGTGCTTAACTTCATCGCCCTTTACGTCGTGCGCAAATACCGGGAGCAGTACGAATGATTCACACGCAAAAGATTGTTTCCGGACTGGCCCGGCGGCAACGGGCCGAGAAACGGTTCCGGGCCTACGGCATCATCGCCATTCTCCTCGGGATGTCCTTCCTGGTGCTGCTGTTCACCAGCATCATTGCGAATGGCTATCAGGCGTTCACCCAGACCTACATCGAATTGCCCATCTACTTCGATCCCGAGGTCATCGACCCAGACGGCGACCGCGACCCCCAGGCCCTGTTCTCCGCAGATTACTGGAAGCTGGTCAAGACCGCCATGTACCAGCAGTTCCCTCAGGTCAGCGGACGGTCGGGACGCCGCGAGGTGAGCCGAATCATGAGCGGGGGTGCCGCGTTTGATCTGCGTGAACGAGTTCTCGAGAATCCCGGCCTGATTGGCACGACCCAGCGCGTCTGGCTGGTGGCCGACGATGACATTGACATGCTGATCAAAGGACACATCGACCGGAATCTGCCGGAGGACGAACGGCGCCTGAACGACCGGATGATCGGTTATGTGGACATCCTGGATGAGGCAGGCGTTGTCGAACGGAAGTTCAACACCACATTCTTCACTGCCGGAGACTCCCGGGAACCGGAACAGGCTGGCATCCTCGGTGCCTTGATGGGGTCGTTCCTGACCCTGATCGTGACCCTGTTGCTGTCGTTCCCGATCGGCGTGGCCGCGGCCGTCTATCTTGAAGAGTTTGCGCCACGCAACCGCTTCATCGACCTGATCGAGATCAACATCAACAACCTCGCCGCCGTGCCCTCGATCATCTTCGGACTGCTCGGGCTTGCCATCTTCATCAACTGGTTCGGCATGCCCCGGTCCACGCCCGTCGTGGGCGGGCTGGTACTGACGCTGATGACACTGCCGACCATCATCATCGCATCGCGCGCCTCCATCCAGTCGGTGCCCCCCTCCATCAAGGAGGCAGCGCTTGGCATCGGCGCCTCGCGCATGCAGGCGATGTTCCACCACGTACTGCCTATCGCTATGCCCGGCATGCTGACCGGCACCATCATCGGCATGGCGCAGGCGCTGGGCGAATCGGCCCCCCTGCTGATGATCGGCATGGTGGCTTTCATCGTCGAGGCCCCCAGCGGGTTCACGGACCCAGCCACGGCCTTGCCGGTACAAATCTATCTGTGGTCGGACAGCCCCGAGCGAGGCTTTACCGAACGCACCTCCGCTGCAATCCTGGTACTGCTGGCATTCCTGGTCACGATGAACGCGACCGCCGTCTACCTGCGCAAAAAGATTGCCAAGCGATTCTGAGGAACCCTTTTGTCCCCTATAATTCATGGATAACCCTATGGACACCACCGAAGCCCTGGACATGCCGATCCCGGATCAGCCAGAAGAAACCGCCATTTCCGGAAAGAAAGATATCGACCTGACGACGGTCGGCGACTACACCACGGAAAACCCTCGAATGAAGGTCCGTGACGTCAACGTCTTCTACGGCGCCAAACAGGCCGTCTTCGACGTCAACCTCGACATCGGATCGAATTCCGTTGTCTCCATGATCGGCCCGTCCGGCTGCGGGAAAACCACCCTGCTTCGCTGCCTCAACCGGATGAACGATACGATCGACGGCTGCCGGGTCGAGGGCCAGATCCATATGGACGGCCACAACATCTACGACCGCAAAGTGGATCCCGTCCTGCTGCGCGCCCGGGTCGGCATGGTATTCCAGAAGCCCAACCCGTTTCCGAAATCAATCTTCGACAATGTCGCCTACGGCCCCCGCATCCATGGGCTGGTGCACGACCGCACCGACCTGGAGGAAGTCGTCCATACTTCGTTGGAGCGGGCAGGCTTGCTCGACGAGGTCAAGGACCGCTTGGATCAGCCCGGCACCGGATTGTCCGGCGGCCAGCAGCAGCGCCTGTGCATCGCGCGTGCCATCGCGGTCAGTCCCGAAGTGATCCTGATGGACGAGCCCTGCTCGGCTCTAGACCCGATTGCCACCGCGAGGATCGAGGAACTGATCGGCGAGTTGCGTAACAACTTCTCCATCGCCATCGTCACCCACTCCATGCAGCAGGCCGCGCGCGTCTCCCAGCGCACCGCCTACTTCCATCTGGGTTACCTGGTCGAGGTGGGAACCACCAAGGACATCTTCACCACACCGAAGCACCAGCTGACCGAAGAGTACATCACGGGCCGATTCGGCTGATACCGTCTAACGCCCCTTGCGGCCCTCCACCGGAAACGGGAATACACAGGTGAAGGTGCTGCCTTTGCCCCATTCGCTGTCGATCTGCAACCGCGCATCATGGCGCTGCAGGATGTGCTTCACGATCGCAAGCCCGAGCCCCGTCCCCCCGGTGTTGCGCGACCGGGCCTTATCGACCCGGTAGAAGCGTTCGGCCAGCCGGGCGATCTGATCTTTCTTGATGCCGACCCCCTGATCGGTGACCGACAGCCGGACCCGGTCGTTCTTGCGTTGCCAACCGATCTTCACCACGCCCCCGTCCGGTGAATAGCGCAGCGCGTTGCTGACCAGGTTGAATAACGCGCTATGCAGTTCTTCCGGTCGCCCTCGGATCGTCACCCCAGCCTCGCCTTCCACCTCGATCGTGTGCTGGGCTTCCGAGGTCAGGGCTTGGGCTTCTCGGCGGACCTCATCCGTCAGGAGAGCCAAGTCCACGTCCTGCAGGTCGTAATCGCTCAGTTCGCTGGCCTCCAGCCGCGACAACTCCAGCAGGTCTTCCACCAGGTGACGCATGCGCTGGCACTGGCGTGACATTTCGCGGATGACCGACCGCTTCGGGGGTTTGTCCGCATGGTCCTCGATGGTCTCCAGGTAGCCAGTCACCACGGTCAGGGGACTCTTGATCTCGTGCGACACGTTGGCCACGAACTCTTGGCGCAACTGGTTCAGGCGAATTTCCTGGGTCAGGTCGCGAAAGGTGATCAGCCGGTCGTGTTTTCCGAACTTCGAAACCTGCACGCTCACCGGGTGCGAAGAATCTGCGAATGCCTCCAAGTCCAAGGGCAGGGCAAAATCCCCCTCCTGCAAGTACTGGACCAGTTCCGGGATGCGCACGACATGGGCCAGTGAGCGGCCTTGATCATCCGGTTGCAAATCCAGCAAGGACTCGGCTGTGTCGTTAAACCATTCGATCCGCAATTCCGAATCTACCGCCACGGCGGCGTCCGGCAAGGCGACCGACAGAACCTCGAATTTTCTCTGCAGACGCTTTAGCTCCTGTTTGACTTGAGCCGCCTGATGCCGGCGATCCGACAAATCCGCGACCCATTTGTGCCAAAACGGCGACAGGTTGTGCGGGATCGGTGCCTGTGGAAGGCGCTCCCATTTCCGTACTTGGCGCAACTGCCGCGCGTGCCACAGGATAAAGAAGAGCAGCGCCAGCCCGAACCCCAGACCTGGCACTGAAAAAGCAGAGCCAATTGCCGCGCCGACCACCGCCAGCGCCAACAGGCGCGTGACCTCCCTGGAAAGCGCGGGATCCTTCACCCGAGTCGTCAGGCAGCCTTACGCTGTTTGGCCTTCCCGGATTTTTTGCTGGATTTTGCGGGCAGGTCGGTGTGGAACTGGTAACCTGCGCTGTGAATGGTACGGATATGACCCGAGGCCTTCTTGCCGAGCGCCTTGCGCAAACGCAGGATATGCACGTCGATGGTCCGTTCCTCGATGTAACTATTCTGCCCCCACACCTGGTCCAGCAGCTGGCTGCGGCTATAGACCCGGTTGGGATGCGCCATCAGGAAACGCAACAGCCGAAACTCCGTCGGCCCCATTTCGGCCTGCTTCTTGCCAACCCACACCTCGTGCCGAAGCGAATCGAGCTGGACGGTTCCATGCTGTAGCGTGGGACTTGCGATATGCGGTGCGGAACGGCGCAGCAGGGCGTGGATGCGGGCGATCAATTCGCGCAGCGAGAACGGCTTGGACACGTAGTCGTCCGCCCCGCACTCCAGTCCACGCACCCGGTCGGATTCCTCCCCGCGGGCGGTCAGCATGATGATCGGAAGCTCAGAGGTCGGCGCATCCTTGCGCAAGCGCCGGGCCACCTCCAGGCCGCTTTGCCCGGGCAACATCCAGTCAAGCAGGACCAGGTCCGGCTTATGGTCGGCAATCAATCCATAGGCCTGCTGTGCGTCTTCTGCTTCCAGCAGTTCAAAGTCGGATTGCCGGAGGGCATAACTCACCATCTCGCGGATGGCGGGCTCGTCCTCGACGATGAGGATTTTTGCAACGGGCATGCTTGCGCTAGTCTGCCCTGCAAATGTTACATCATTCTGACAGGCGCCGCGGACATCGTGCTTATAATGACCCTTGAATGATTCGGCGGTGCACGGCCGCAATGGGGGTTCAGTTATGAGCGCATGGCTCTCCGAGGTCAACAGTTTCGTCTGGGGTTGGCCGACTATCATCCTTCTTCTTGGACTCGGCATCTACCTGATGATCGGCCTCCGCTTCATGCCCTTGCGGCAGATCGGGGTCGGCTTCCGCGAACTGGCGCGAGGGCGAACCTCGACCGAGGCGGGCGAAATCCCGCCGTTCCGTGCTTTGATGACTGCCATGTCGGCCACCGTCGGGACCGGTAACATCGCCGGCGTGGCTACCGCTATCGCGATGGGTGGACCCGGAGCCATCTTCTGGATGTGGGTCATGGCCCTGTTCGGCATGGCGACAAAATACGCCGAGGCGGTGCTGGCGGTGAATTTCCGTGAAGAAACCCCGGAAGGCGAGTTCCATGGCGGCCCGATGTACTACATCCAAAAGGGGCTGGGCCAGAACTGGACCTGGCTGGCCATGCTGTTCGCCCTGTTCGCCACCATCGCGGCCTTCGGCATCGGCAACATGGTTCAGTCCAATTCGGTCGCCGACGCCCTGCATTCTGAATTCAGCGTCCCCGAGCAAGTCACCGGCATCGTCATCGCCGTCTTGGCCGGTGTCGTCATCCTGGGCGGACTCAAGCGGATCGCCGCAGTCGCGGCGCGGCTGGTGCCCCTGATGGCCGCAGCCTACGTCGGTTGCGCGCTGATCGTCATCCTGATGAACTTGCCTGAAGTCCCGGGAGCGTTTGCCCTGATCATCGAATCAGCCTTCACCGGACACGCGGCCGTCGGCGGGTTCGCGGGCACGGCGGTCATGATGGCCATCCAGTTCGGTATTGCGCGCGGCATCTTCTCCAACGAGGCCGGCCTCGGCAGTGCAGCCATCGCCCACGCCTCGGCGCAGAACTCGAGCCCGGTCCGACAGGGCCGGATCGCCATGCTCGGCACATTCATCGACACCCTGATCATCTGCACCATGACCGCCCTGGTCATCATCGTCAGCGGGGAATGGACCACGGGGGCCAGCGGTGCAACCCTGACCACCCAGGCGTTCAACCATACCCTGACGACAGTCGGCGGAACCATCGTCGCGATCGCTGCCGCGATCTTTGCGTTCACCACCGTTCTCGGCTGGAGTTTCTACGGCGAACGCTGCATCCAGTTCCTGGTCGGCCGGTGGATACTGTATCCGTACCGGATCCTGTGGATCGTGGCCCTGTTCGTCGGCTCAACCTTCGAGCTGAGAGACCTGTGGCTCCTGTCCGACACGCTCAACGCCCTGATGGCGTGGCCGAACCTGATTGCGATGCTGCTGCTGTCGACCGTGGTGTTCAAGTTGACCCGGGAACACAACGACGAGTAAGTGGTGACCCCGAACCCGGGCATAGTTCGCGAGGACGTCGCTCGGGCCTTGCGGGAGGACGAGGCGACCGGCGACTTGACCGCCGGGCTGGTTCCCGAGCAGTCGGCTCGCGCGACGATTCTCTGCCGGCAGCAAGCCGTACTGTGCGGCATCCCTTGGGCCGCAGAAGTGTTCCACCAACTGGAATCCTCCATTGCCCTTGAGTGGCAGGCCGAAGACGGCGACCTGGTTGACGCTGATACCGTCGTCTGTGAACTTCAGGGCTCAGGCCGAGCCCTGCTGCAAGGCGAGCGCACGGCGCTCAACTTCCTGCAGTTCCTGTCGGCGACCGCCAGCCGCACCCGCCAGTTCGCGCAAGCGCTGGATTCAGCCCCGTGCATGCTGCTCGACACCCGCAAGACGCTCCCCGGCCTGCGCCACGCGCAGAAATACGCGGTACGCTGCGGCGGTGGCGTGGCCCACCGCTCAAGTCTGGCGGAAGCCGTCCTGATCAAGGAAAACCATTGGGCCCTGCTTCCCGACCTGGAGGTCGCCATCCGCGAGGCGCGCGGCCAGCATCCGGACACGCAGGTCATCGTGGAAGTCGAGAACCTGGAACAACTTGAGCGCGTACGCGAAGCGCGCCCGGACGTGATCCTGCTGGACAATTTCACCCCGGAACAGGCACGATCGGCAGCGGCCGAATGCCCGGACATCCCGCTGGAAATCTCCGGCGGGGTTACCGAATCAAACCTGACCGACTACGCGGCCGCCGGTGCGGCACGTATTTCTCTCGGTACCCTGACCAAGGATATCCAAGCCGTCGATTTTTCGATGCGGATGGAGCGCGCCTAGGATTCGGCGCGCTTCGCCTCCTGCCATAATTCTTCCCAACGCTCGGCGGACACCGTCTCCACCGCCTCGCCGCTCTCCTGCAGGCGTGCCTCCATGGATTCGAAACGCCGCGTAAACCGCGAGCATGCGCGGTGCAGGGTTTCCTCCGGACGGAGGCCGCAATGGCGCGCATAGTTCACCAGGGTGAACAGCAGGTCGCCAATTTCCGCGGCCCGCTCATCTGCATCCTGCGCCTCGCGCAATTCGCGCAACTCTTCCTCGATCTTGTCCTCCACCTGCTGGGCTTCCTCCCAGTCAAACCCCACCCGTGCGGCGCGTTTCTGCAGTTTGAACGCCCGCGTCAGCGCCGGCTGCGTCTTCGGCACGCCCCCCAGTACGCCTGACGTTCCGTATTCGGCCCGTTCGCGATGCTTGCGCCTCTCCCAGTCCGCCTTGATTTCATCCTCGTTGCGCTGGCCGACCTCCCCGAAAACATGCGGGTGTCGTTCGACCATCTTGGTACAGATCGCCTCTACCACGTCGGAGAAACGGAACAGGTCCTTCTCCTCGGCCATTTGCGCGTGATACACCACCTGTAGCAACAGGTCTCCGAGTTCGCCACGCAACTCATGCCAGGCTTCCCGCTCGATGGCATCCGCCACCTCATAAGCCTCCTCCACCGTGTAGGGCGCAATCGTCCTGAAATCCTGGCGCAAGTCCCACGGACAGCCATGGTCGGGATCCCGCAGGTCCCGCATGATCTGCAACAGATTATCAATGCCGTGCATAGCCTTCTCCCAGTCAGAATGAAGCTGAATGGCACATCATAGGAGATGGGTCTCTGCTGATACAAACACTAGCTTTGTTGCAATTGTCAGGCAATAAGCAATGGCAAAAAGCCCAACGCCATGCTTTTCCGTTGTCAAGAAATAGATCGCTGAGCTTTATCCAAACTCATTTTCAAGTCATATTCCATAAGTTCAACAGGGGTATCGTGCCCATCAGCCGCAGCCCACAATTTTTCCCCAATTGTCTTAGCGATAATGATCCCACGAACTTGGTTAGACCTAGACTTCACTTTCTTGCACCAACCCATATACCGGGACAACTGCCCAAATACACGGTCATCAGTTCTCCCCTTTTTTAATTCAATAATCGTATAAACACCTTCTTTGTCGCGGGCGAATAAATCAATGCGTCCGATTTCGGTCTGCTTTTGGCGCTCAAGTAATCTCATGCCAGGCTCAACTAATTCGATGTTGCTTTCTAAGATGTCTTCGACAGTTTTTTCTTCGACAATCAGTTCAATATACTTTTGCTTCTCACGAGAGGTATAGCCGTGCATCTCATCGAGCACAGCCCGAACTCTGTCGAAATCAGCAACATCCGAATAGTAAGACAGTGCCGACATTTTTGTGTGGGCCTTTTCGGGATCTCCATAAAAGGCCACCCAATCTTTAGCGCTTTCAAAAAAGATGTATTGCCCGTCACGCTGAGATTGCTTTACGAGAGAACGAACTTCTGAATATTTGCCGCGAGCGACCTTGTAAAGAGTTTCCCCATCTCGGTGAATGGCTTGGATCAATTTCGATGCGGTCCAAAAGGCAAGCGCATAGGGTGCGTTCAAGTTAACCGTGTTGTAGATGGACTTTCGGCGATTCGGAGGTTTGGAAATGGTAGTCTGTTCTAATGTTTTTATGATTGTCTGCTG
Source organism: uncultured candidatus Poriferisulfidus sp. (assembly GCA_965204575.1). GTDB lineage: Bacteria > Pseudomonadota > Gammaproteobacteria > Poriferisulfidales > Poriferisulfidaceae > Poriferisulfidus. The sequence continues at coordinate 677,360 of OZ241993.1, read as the reverse complement.
ATACCGTGGGCCAATATTGCGCCACTTTTTTATTCCCTCAACAGTATCATCAACATCTCCATAACTTTTCGCCTTGGCACAAAAAAGGACATACTCTAGCTTCGTCAAGGTCTTTGTCTGCAATAAAATCTCAAGCAAATACGGTACTGGATGGATTTGTACCCCTTTGGTCGAACTCATTCCAAAAACCGGATTGGAAACTTGGTAACGCCTCGATTGTCTCGCCACAACGGCTTCTGGGTTAGTCGATGCTATGAATTTCTCTCCCGCCGGAGTTAGAACAATGGCCTCGTCTTCATCCACCCACGCAAATCCCAGTAATTCAAAGACTTTCGCAAGCATTCGAGCCATAGGAATACCTTTTCGATCATCGTCTCGAGCTCGCGCCTCCGAAAGATTCTCTCGTATCAACTTGTTGATATAAGGACGTTGTGCTTGCCTCCATTTCTTGCCTTCAAGCTGGGCAAGCACCCTTAATTGTTGCTGGATTGTTTCAATATCGGAGATACTTCTACCCTTGGGCACGTACCAATAACTTCCATCCGCAGTATATCGGTCGATCCACCTTTTCCAGTCATGTGAGATTCTTGGCATTGTTATGGAACCAACACCGCCGACAAATCAAACAAACTTTTGATTACCTAAAAACTCAGAGTAGCCCCATTTGAGGCTTCTCTTGAGTAGACCGGCCGTACGTTTTTCGTCGGTGTTTCATAGGATTTGCCGTCTTTTTTCCTGCTTTTTCGGAGGAACTAGCCATCTTGTCCAATTCAGCTTTTCCAGGATATTTGGGGCGTCCCACCCAGAGGGCAGGTGTTGTTTGACCACCCGCCAATTCCACACGGTCTTGAGCGTAGGCAAGATAACTTTCTACTATGTCAATACCAATAAACTGCCGTTTCATTCTCTTAGCGACAGCACAAGCTGTACCCGTGCCACAAAACGGATCCAGCACTACTTCTCCTTCGAAATCCCCGGCTGCTCCATAGGTATACATACGAATTAATCGGGCTGGCAGTTTTTCTGGAAAAGGCGCAGGATGGTCACCCTCCCGTTTTATATCTTCTGGGTACATGAACCATACTTGCTGAGTCAAGTCGATCCACTCATCCTGTAGTATTTTGTTAGCCTGCTTTATCAATTTGGAAAATTTTGGCGGTCTGCCAGGTTTGACAAACACATTAATAAACTCGACTGTGTTGTTCTCTAATATGTTCCCTGGGTATGGGTAGCTGCCAAACATTAGTTTAGATGTTTGCTTTTGCCAGATGAACAGGCTGTAGCGCAGAAATTTGGTTTTATTGAGAATGGTGAATTCAATATCGTTGTTGATGTTTTTCAGATGCCGAGTATGTTGCCCTCCTATAATTTTCTTCGGGATTGGCATAATTGGGGTATTGATAGCCATTTTTCCGTTTGGGCGCAACACACGGAAGCATTCCTCCCAAACGGCTAACAATGATGCAAGATATTCCTCATAGGTGCCAACACTTTCGACAGTCGGTTCCTCATATTCCACAGCCGTCCAATATGGAGGAGAGGTGACCACTAAATCTACACAGCTATCAGGTAGCGTAGATAGAATTTTTTTTGCGTCCCCTAAGATTAGCTGGTTAAGAAAACCAGTTTCTGACTCAAAAAGTGTTTTCATTTTCCTGAGGGAGTAAGTACTCTAGCTGCAAATTTTCTGTGAGAAAAACTCTCGTTTGCTCAGTGTACTATAGTCTTCGAAAGAAATATGCCCCTAGCCTCTACAAGAACTCAAGGGACTGTTACAAGTAGCTAACCATACACTTCTAACACAGCATTTATGGGACAAAACGCCTCTGACTAGGCGCGCAGAAGCTCCAGTACAATATGTATTTTCCGGCTCTTGAGTCTTTTTTCGTAGATGGCCATGCGCATTCGCAAAGCGGTGTTTCCCGTTGCCGGGCTCGGCACGCGGTTCCTGCCCGCCACCAAGGCCGTGCCCAAGGAGGCGTTGCCGATCGTGGACAAACCGCTCATCCAGTATGCGGTGGAAGAAGTCGTTGCCGCCGGGATTGACCAACTCATTTTCATCACCGGACGCAACAAGCGCTCGATCCCAGACCATTTCGACATGGCCTACGAACTGGAAGCAGAACTGGAGGCCAACGGCAAGACCGAGCAACTTGAGCAGGTGCGGAGAATCACCCCTGAGGGCGTCACCTGCGTCTACCTTCGCCAGCGCCAAGCGCTCGGGCTGGGCCATGCCGTTCTATGCGCGGAACCGGTCGTCGGCGACGAGCCGTTCGCCGTCATCCTGGCAGACGACCTGATCGACGGCGGAGATGTCTCTTGCCTAAAACAGATGGTGGATGTGTTCGAGCGCTCTGGATCCGGTGTGATCGCAGTGGAACAAGTCCCTCTGGAACACATCTCGCGCTATGGCGTGATTTCCGGCGACCCGTGCGGTGAACGGCTGTGGACGCTGACCGGCATCGTGGAAAAGCCCCCGGCCGACGAGGCACCTTCCGATCTTGGTGTGGTTGGGCGCTATGTCTTCACCCCGAAGATCTTTGAGTACCTGCACGAAACGGCGCCCGGTGCAGGTGGTGAGATCCAGTTGACCGACGCCATCGCCCTTCAGTTGCAAAAGGAAATGATCCAGGCCTTCCAGTTTGAAGGAAAACGTTACGATTGTGGAAGCAAGCTCGGCTATCTCCAAGCTTCCGTGGAATACGCCCTGCGCCGCGAAGATCTCGGCGAAGAATTCAGGGAATGGCTACAGCAACTGTAGCCGGCGCGTGAAAGAAACCGAGTGTGTCCTGCCAGTCGAAAAGATGCCGATGTATTAGGGTTGCAAACTCAGCGGCAGAGTCTACCCCTTCAGGCTGTAGAAGTGGTAAGTTTGATGTCAAGTCGGCTTCTATATAAAACGGCGGTATATCCCTAGATGCCTTAGCTCCATTGTCCACGGAATTCTTTAATGCCTAGACACATTCTCTGCGGCAGCTACAAGGTAATCACCGACTTGCCTAATGCTTTGGGTGACAAGGTTGAGAAGGTAAAGATAGTGAGTCCGATGCCAGTCTCTTTCAGGAAGGTCAAGTTTTTTCATTGCCTTAATTACCTCTTCCTTATTGGGGGAATGTGCGATTCCGGCGTGCACCCGCAGATCATAGAGAAACGCTAGCGGGGCCAATTCGTCCCTGATGTCACCAAACAATTTTTTGAGTTCGACCTGCAGATCAGGGTCGGCTGCACTACTCGTGCAATTTCCCGCCTGTTTAACCAATATGGGAATCTCTGCACTAGTAGGCTGGAGTTCCTCTATCAGTACAGCAACGAGCGTGACTCTCTCTAGAAGCTTTCGGGAACCTAGAGATTGGCCTTGGCCATCAAGGTGTAAGTCATCCCCCCAAGTCTGAAGGAAACCCCGAAGCGATGGCGGGATTAACCCGTCAATAACCAATGTCGACATAAGTGTCGCCCGCTTGAGAAACTCGTCGTCATCAGCAGTCGTTGGATACACCCATTTGAGCTGACGGCCAGCCAAACTTTCAACCGAACCGTTCCAAAACGGGTCTGAGACCTCAGCCCCCATAACATTCGCGAGATTCGCCAACATTTCATTCAATACATTGAGTTGCTCGACTAAGCAATTCACCGCATCCGGTACTGTCTGTTCTTCGCAGAGTGTGCTTATGGTTTCTGGGCTCGGTGGCTCAACAACATGCTGTTTCCAGTGTTGCCACTCCTCAAAGGGAACCCCCTCCGCAAAATCACCGATGGCGGTTGAGATGAGTTCATTGCCAATCCGCGACATGCCCCGGACCAGTCCCCAGTAGTGCCGATACTCTACTGAGCCAGTGTCCGAGATCTCAAAGCCGGAAGCCCCTTCATACTTCGATAACACTTCCTGTCTAAAATAGACCATATCCAGAAAGTTACCAGATTCGCCTTCGAATCTCCTCCCTTCGACTTGCCGAAAGTACGTCCACCGGGCCGGGGCTACCGACCCCCTTTGAGTGGGCAGAGTAAATTCGTAGGGATCGAAAGGTGGTTCGTCAGCCCATGGGTCATCAATGTTGATCTCGGGGGGCTTGATTTCAAACCATAGATGCAATCTCCTCTGAAGGAATGGTGATCCCAGGACGTCTTGCCTGAGTCCCCAGTTTTGAAACACTGCCTTAGCCCCCTGATCTGGAGAGCCTTGTTCTAGATTTCCTTCCACAAATGCCTCTAGGGTTTCAGGAGAGGGATCAAAGAGGTGGAGGTGGCGATAATGTGCGACCACCAAAGACAGTTGACGCGCCTGAAGATATTTCTGCAAATAGTCGCTCCGTATCTCAACGACATGCAGATTTCCATTCTCAATCACACGACGCCTCAGTATCTCGGAACCACGTGATGGATCCCACCAAATGCCGCTAGGTTTTTCCTCTAGCTCAAAATACAACTCTAAGTCGGGATTAACGTAAAGTTCTACGCTGGAAGTCAAGAAACGCAAGAATACCAACGGCTCGCATGATACTGATGTTAAACCCAAATCGAAGCGGTAAAACGGAGCATAGTAATACGTCTCATCCTTTCCATAAGACTGCAGAACTTTTGTAGGTTTTCCTAAATTATGAATCAAATTACCAATGGATTCAAATTTGCCGTAGATCTCAGAAAACTGCCCAGGTGGAAGCATGATACTTTGGCGTTCAATCCTATTTTCAACGCCTTGAACATCGCGGTAGGGTTGGATAGTCCAAGCTCCTAGCCTGAACCATAGGCCACCAAGACGATCTGCAAATAGATCCTCGTGGAAATCTAACTCAGGAATGTTGAATAAGTGGTCTGGTAGACCATGCCTCTCGAATATGCTCGCCATTCGATAACTCTCCCGCCAATCTGAAAGGAAGCTGGATCCGGCAAGGGGGAGGTGGCTCCCCGGGACGGGCTCGAACCGCCGACCTAGTGGTTAACAGCCACCCGCTCTGCCAACTGAGCTACCGGGGAATGGGGCCGCAAAGTTTAACATAGCCGCCTTTGGTTTAGAAAGAAAGTCGAACCCCGGAGACCAGTGACCACAACTGGGGATCTTCACCGCGTTCCACCGTCAGCCTCTCGGTCGCAAACAGGTCGCGCTCGTAGACGATGCCGATATAAGGCGCGAATTCCCGGGCAAACTCATAGCGAAGCCGAAGGCCAAACTCAAAACCGGTCGGCCCGGCCGCAATATCGAGTTCATCCACGCCCTGGGCGGCAAAATCAATCTCGATCAACGACTGCAACACCCACTGCTGAGTAATTAACAAGTCGTGTTCGGCTCCCAGGCTGGCCGAGACATCCACCCTTTCGCTGAGGAATATCGTCGCGTCGATTTCGATGTGATACGGAGCCAGGCCATGCAGGCCGAACACCGCATAGGTGCGGGTCGGCCCAGGGTGGAAATCGTGGCGGATGCCAGCTTGGGCATCGAGGAAATCGGAGATCTGCCAGCCGTACAGGATTTGTGCCTCGCCCGTCTCCAACCCTGCGCCGGATTCCGACTCACCCTCCGATTTGAGATACATCTTTTCGGTGTGAGTGCCGATCCAGGCCACGGCTTCCCAGGTATAACCGCCGTGCGCACCAAAACGGATCTCGTTCTGGTTCATCATGAAAGAAGAGAATTGCTTTTCTTTCGCCCCCGCACCATAGGCCGGACCTGCAACCAGCAAGGCGAGCGTCAGCGATGCGCCCAGAAGGATACGCCCCGTCTCGACATCTTCGTGTGACATTTCGTGGCATCCCTCATGATGGCCTTCGTGGTGGCCCCCATGGTGCTCCGTCCCGGCCGTATCGCCATAGCGCATTTCGCTGTGATCCATCTGACCATGGCCCATGTCCGCCATGGTCAGAAGCAGCGGGTCGCGGGTCGGAGGCACCGCCGCCTCAAGCCCTTCCCGGGGGCCTCGGTGCCGGGACCGAACCGTTGATAGCCAAGGCCGGACGCTCGGTGCCGGAAGCGTCAAGCGTAGTCTCGCCAATCACCAGGTCGTAAGTGCCGGCAAATGTCGCCGGGGCAAACAGCGGCATGGCAACCCCAGCGGCAATGCCACCCACGAATGCCGGCCAACGGTATTGCATCCTGTTCTTCTCCAATAAAAGTATAGCCCCGGGCTGCCGCTCGCCAACCCAACCGCAAAAGGGGAAATTTCAGCTTTGGTTTGACAGTTTGACAGAATTTCCCTGAAAAAGCATGGTCTCTCTAGTACAATAAGAGGTTGCGCCTCGTCATCCTGTCCTATGAGCAAAAATTCCACGCCCCCCACCGACCAGGACAACACTCTTGAAGAACTGATCGCGCACGGGCGCGAAAAGGGGCACCTGACGCTGGTCGAGATCCACAAGCAGTTGTCCGACGAGCACGATGATGAATCGATCTCCCTGATGGTCGAGAGCCTCTCCGACATGGGGATCGAAATCATGGAGCAGGACCCCGACGAGGAGAGCGACCTCATGGGGGACGACGAGGAGATCGAAGGAAAAGACCCGGACTCTCCGGAGAACACGACGCCCGAACCGGACGACTCGCACACCTCGGACCCCATCCGCATGTACATGCGCGCGATGGGTGCCGTCAGCCTGCTGAGCCGGGCCGAGGAGATCGAGATCGCGAAGCGCATCGAACTCAGCGAGTGCAACGCCATCTTCGCCATGGCGCAATGTCCGCTCGTAATCCAGAAGATGCTGGAAAAATACGAGGAATTCAAGCAGAAGAAGCTCAAGATCGCCGACCTCGTGCTCGGCTTCGAGGATCCCCGCGTCCAGCCGGAGAAGGTCGAAATCAACAAGGACAGCAAGAAGGACCGCTCCCCCACCAAGCGCCAGGTGCAAACCCGTTTCCGCGAACTGGCCAACCGCCACAAGCGGGCCATGAACAGCAATGTCCGGCGCAATCCGAACGCCTATCAGCGCCGCCGCCAGGAAGTGGCCGACTATTTCGTCCTGTTCCGCCTCCCTCCCAACATCATTGCCGAGTTGTGTGGAATCGTGCACCAGATGGACCATGTCGCCAGCCAGGAGGAAGCCAACATCCGCAAGCTTTGCCTCGATGCGGGCATGCCCGCGGAGGACTTTGAGAGGGACTTCCTGAAGAACGCCTCCAAGCCGGCCTGGATCGGCAACTGCCTGCGCCGCCAGATCTCGTACAAGAACAACCTGCGCGAGGTGCGCAAGCAGATCGAGACCCACCAGAAAAAACTGGCTGCACTGGAAGACACGCATTATCTGAAACTGCCAGTCATCAAATCCATCGTCAGCGACCTGCGCACCGCCGATGTGCAGGCGCAGAAAGCCAAGGATGAAATGGTCGAGGCCAACCTTCGGCTGGTCATCTCGATTGCCAAGAAATACACCAACCGCGGTCTGCACTTCCTGGACCTGATCGAGGAAGGCAACATCGGCCTGATGAAAGCGGTCGACAAGTTCGAATACCGGCGCGGCTTCAAGTTCTCGACCTACGCGACCTGGTGGATCCGCCAGGCCATCACCCGCTCCATCGCCGACCAGGCGCGCACGATCCGGGTGCCGGTTCACATGACGGAAACCATCAACAAGGTCAACCGCATCTCCCGGCAGATCATGCAGGAGCAGGGACGGGAACCGACGGCGGCGGAACTGGCGGACCGGATGGAACTGGCCGAGAACAAGGTCCGCCGCGTGCAAAGCATCGCCCGCGACCCGATCTCCATCGAGACTCCGGTCGGCGACGACGACGACCTGCATATCGGGGACCGGCTGGAGGACACCTCGCAGGAACTGCCGGAAGACGCCACCACCCGGGCGGCGGTGGCCAAAGCGATCCGCGAAGCGCTCAGTACGCTGTCACCCCGCGAATCGAAAGTGCTGCGCATGCGCTTTGGAATCGACCTGAACCAGGATCACACCCTGGAAGAGGTCGGCAAGCAGTTCGAGGTGACGCGCGAGCGAATACGGCAGATCGAGTCCAAGGCCCTGCGCAAACTGCGCCATCCCAGCCGTTCCGAACTGCTTCGCAGTTTCCTCGACCGGGAATGACCGGGCTCTGGATTCCGACGCCATCCGTGGGCCTGTAGCTCAGTCGGTTAGAGCAGGGGACTCATAATCCTTTGGTCGCAGGTTCGAATCCTGCCGGGCCCACCACATTAATCAAAATGGCTACTCAAGTCACTCAGAAAAATAAAAACCCCATAACAATAAGTGCAAGTAGCTGCGTGCTATTTCTTTTGAGGGATTTGGACATTTTCGGTGGTCTACTTTTTACACCTTTTAACCACTAAACTGTGAAGCTTTGAGATATGCTTCACCTGTCTGAGACGCATGTCGTCTTACTCGTGAAATGATTTCCCCGAAATCTAATCCTCCCGATAAACTCACATAGAGATGTTGTGCATCGAAAAGCAATAAAAGACCTCGCCTTCCAGATGCAGTATCAACTGCCACACTAGAATAACCTGATATCGAAACCATAATTCCCATAGTGTTATCTGCTTTGTCTTCAACCTTAGATCGCAACGAATCGATATCAGTTGGACTTGACTGAGTGCCAGTAAATTTAAGCTCAACTAGATATGTCGTTCCGTCATATGTCAACGAACCGTCTATTTGCCTTCCGTTTGTGCAATATGGCCGCCGATTGCTAATTTCAAAATAATCCAATAAATCATAAAACCAGTCTTGGAATTTATACCCTCCCTCTTGAGTCCCGATTTCTGAATTCATTGCATCTAGTCGCTGTTGAAGTTTAGACTTGTCTGTTATCGATTTCCGGATTTCAGCATTTCTCACCCTCGCTTGCTCTTTTACCGCCTCAATTTCTCGCTCGTCACGTATTTCTTCGCTTTGCAATTTAAGATAATTTTTTAGATCTTGAACCGCCTTAGTTGCGAGGGATATCTTTTGGGCTGAATCTTCCCAATTTTGCAAATCTGGAAACGTATTTTGTTCAGAGAGAAATAGAGCCATTTGAACTATTAAAGATTTCCCCTTATCGGATTTCTGCAACTTAATGAACAGGCGATCTAAAAATTCTCGTTTGCTTTCTTCGGGCGCCCAAGTCGCAAGAAATTTCTCGGTTATATGAGATGCTCTTAAGAATTGCCTTAAGGCATTTTTCCTCCAATATGATTTTAGTGTGGCTTCATAGGTCAGCAAAATCAGCCTTGGTGTTATTTTTACTGCCATATTTGAAATTGCCGGTCAAGGTCTAATTTAGACACAACAATGTATTGAAAAAGGGGTAATTCCCCTTATTTATTGCAGAAAAGAATATACACTAGAATCCTTACCTGCCATTTCTGTCAATAAAAATAATATGGAAGCACGAACAAAAACCGTTGAGGGCTGGTTTGCGATGATCAGTGACGGACAAATTACCCTGCCCAGATTTCAGAGATTTGAGGCATGGAGACCAAATCAAGTTGAAGGCGTACTGGAAAATATCCTGCGTCAACCATCACTACCCATTGGAGCACTATTGGTCCTTGAGGTGGGTGACGAGCAACTTTTTGTCTCCCGTCCAATTTCAGGGGCACCTGAGTCGAATAGCAAGCCACAGATGAACCTTTTGGATGGGCAGCAACGAATGACAGCTCTTTGGCGCGCGCTCACTGACAACTACGAAGATTTCACCGTTTTTGTTTCTTTAGAAAATGAAGAACATCTTGAAGTAGAGATTTGTCGGCGTTATTCATCAAAATACGGCATGCGTATGCCTCTATGGGCTGATGATCCGGCTGGGACTTTTGAGAGGAAATATTTTCCAGCATCACTACTTTGCCCCGGTTCTAAAGGTGAAAAGGCGATGGATTCTTGGACGGAGAAGGCAGGAACAGACAAGGCGACAGACAAAATCATCATGAAACTGCGCCAGCGACTCGCCTCCTATCCGATCCCTTTTCTCTCTCTCCCAGTTGGCACCGATAAGGAAACCGCCCTAGACGTCTTTATTAAGATGAATACGTCTGCGTCACCATTAAAAGATTTCGATATCGTGGTCGCCCAACTTGAAGGGGCTATGGGAAATTCTCTCCACGATATGATCCAAAATCTTTATGAAGAAATACCGAGTATTCGTGATTACGGCAAAGCAGAAGATATCGCTTTGGCCGTTGGAGCCCTCCTCAATGGTAAGCCGCCTTTGAAGCGCACTTATCTAGACCCCGTATTTGGCAGAGAACTAGCAAACGTTTGGAATAGAGTTGTTTCCGGCTTATCTAGAGGTGTGGAGTTCTTGCGCGATGAAGCAATCTTTAATGAAAAGCTTCTTCCAACAGAGGTTATTATTTACTTGACTTCCGCGCTCTGGGCCGATGTACCAGTAGATGGCACAGATGAAGAAGGACGCGCCCGTACTCAAATCCGCAAGGCAATCTGGAGGGCAAGCTTCACCGACCGCTATCTTAAAACTGCAACAACTAGGGCTTTTTCTGACTATAAAGCCATGTCCGACTTGATTAAAAACCCAAGTTCGAATTTATTGCCTGACCTTTTCGACGAAGACCAAAACGCCCTTCCGACTGCAGACGAATTATTACGAGGCGGTTGGCCAGGACGTAAGGATAGGCTTGGCCGTGCGATTATTGCAGTTTCTTTATATGGAGGGGGTTATGATTTTGCTGATGGAGCAAAAGCAACCGCTGATAAAGTTCGATCTAGAGAATATCACCATGTCTTTCCAAAAAGTTTGATCGAAAATGACCACCCTGATCACCTTGTCAATTCAGCCCTGAACTGTGCACTCATTTCATGGAAAACTAATCGAAAAATTGCAGCAAAAACGCCCAAGGAATACCTTCAGGAACGAGCTGCAGATGCCAACGCAACTGAAGAAGAAGTAAAGTTACGTTTAGAAAGTCACCTGATCCCATATGATGAACTACTAAATGGCAATTTCGAGGGTTTCATTAATGCACGGTCTGAAAGAATTCATGTAAACATGATGCAACTCTGCCAAGGCTCGATGCCATCAAAAAAATAATAATACAAGTTTTATTTCATCTTGCTGCTTCTTTTCCTCTAGGCTGCATTACAGCAAGTTTGGATCATGACAACTACGCGGCAAACAACACCTCGACACCAGTAAATGTAGGTAGGACTGTCACGTGGGAAAAGACTTCGCCATAATTTAGGTCTTCAGATCAAACAAAACGAAGTGCCATGCCAAGGCCAATCGTAAAATCAGACAATACGCGATGAATCATCGGACCCGCTTCTACATCAACGGCAAACGGGTCGTGCAGGAACTGGGCGGAAAATCCGCCGACATCATCCTCGACGAGCAACCCTGAACGCGCCCACGCACTTGCACGCCGCCTCCGGACCGGAGGCGTGCATCTCAACGATACTTTCATCGATGTCAGCGCGCCGTTTGGAGGGTACAAGCAGTCCGGGAACGGCCGGGAATCGGGGCGGTACGGTCTCGAGGAATTTCTGTAAGTGAAAGCAGTTACGGGATACAATCCATAAAAACATGCGGAAACAATGGTATAGTGGGATTTATGCGGAACAATAAAATTGCTTGGGTTTCGTTGATCGCGATGGCATTCGCGGCGAATGCCTATGCTGCGGCTTTCGCGGCCTCGTGCGATTGCGTCAATACGATTCCGGCCGAAACCGTGAAGGTGGACATGCAGTGCCACGATGCGGATGGGCCGGACCCGGCATCCGACGTTGACGGGTCCCATCAAGGGAACCTGCCCGACTGCGACCATTGCGCATACGGTCACTGTCAGGTTTCTCCCCAGACTCCTTTGCTCAATAGCCCGGGAATGGATCTGGCCTCCGAAGACGGGGGGCACGGCTTTTCCGCCAAAGTGCCAAAATCCCCTCTTTCCTACGGCATAGACTACCCTCCTAAACACACCTCCTGATCCAGACACCGCAAGGTGTCCCAGAAAGTATCGGTGCGCCATGCGCGTACCGGGAAACAACCGATTAGGAGGTTATTGTGGTTACAAAACGCCTTTGGGCCATAACAGGACTGGCCATCTCCCTGGGGACGGCACAGGCAAACGCCGAGACGCTGGAAAGCTACGCCCGGCAATTGGCCGAACACCCCCAGGTCACGAGCATCCTGGAGCAGAGTACCCGTTTCGAGGAACTGTCCGACAGTGAAATGGGTCTTCCGGACCCGCAGATCATTTTTGGTGCGGAGAACGTGCCAATCAATAGCCCGGCGTTCGGCCGGTTCTTGCCCACTTCGAAAGTTCTGGGAATCCGACAGCAAATCCCTGGCTATTCCCTGCGCAAAGCCCGATCCAGCAAACAGGAAAGCCTCGCCAAGCGTCAAAGCTTGGTCGCCAACTATACGCGGAAGCGGCTGGAATCCATCCTCATTGGCCAGTTGGCTGAACTGGACAAGGTCAAAACCCTGGAGAGGCTGGCTGGAGAACAGTTGGAACTTTACCGCGCAATGGAGGAGGATATGCAGGGCCGGCTGGAGGCAGGCAGTCCCGTTTACGGGAGATTCTCCGAAATTGACGTTGACCGCGCCGGAGTGGAACAACGCCTGAACGATCTGAAAGTCGAGCGTGTGGCCATTGAGGAGGAGCTCGTCCGCTTGGTCGACGAGGTGCCATCCATCCCTATCCCTTCAATTCCGGAAATCCCATGGGGCCGCGATGGAACGGCGCTCTACCCGGTGCGCATTGCCGCAGAAGACGTGCGGGTCGCCGCCAAGGACGTGGACGTGGCAGATGCGGCCTTCGGTCCCACCTATGGAGTACAGGCAATCTACAAGCAGCGTGAATCCGGCGCAGGATTTTCCGGGGACGATTGGGTCAGCGTGCAGGCGACCGTCTCCATCCCTCTATGGGCCACCTCCAACCAAAAGCCGAAATTGCGGGCGGCACAAGCAGGAAAACGCAGCGCCAAGTACGCCTACGAGGACGTCCGGCGCGAATGGGTGGGACGCATGGCCGCCCTCAAGGCCGAGCGCAATGCCACCTTGGACAACATCGCACTGCTTCAGGAGAAGGCCTCCGCCCTCCAGGAAAAGACAGAAGCGGCGGAACGCGATTACGAATCCGGCAATGTCTCGCTGGAATCTGTGCTCGAGACGCAGATTGATGCCCGGATCATTGCCGCACAACTGGCGGAACAGCGGAGCCGGCACGTCCGGCTGTCCGCTCGGTTCAACAGCCATATCGTGGAGGGACACCATGAAAGCCAATAATATTTTGTGGGCCACGCTGGCCCTCGCCATGAATCCGGCATGGGCCGAAAGCGGACCCGCCAGTGGCATGGAATCGGATTCCGCTGCCGCAAAGACCGCCGTGGTCATCGCGCCGGAAACGATCCAGAGCATCGGGGTGCGCACGGAAAAAGCGGCTCTGGCCAACTTCGGCGCCAATATCAGGAGCTATGGCCTAGTCACGGAAAACGTGAGAAACGCGTACGTTATTTCAAGCCGTGTCGCAGGATGGATAGAAGACCTGGAAATCACTGCGGTGGGCGACGAGGTCAGGGAAGGCGACCTGCTCTTCACACTGTACAGCCCTGACCTGATCTCTGCCCAGCAGGACTATCTCGCCGCCATCGCCACCGGCAATAAAGGGCGGATCAACTCCAGCGCGAAGCGCCTGCAATCATTGGGCGTGGGCAAAAAGGCGCTGAAACAGATCAAGGCTGAACGCCGGAAACTCGAGCGACTCCCCTTCTATGCGGAGACGACCGGCACCGTCAGCCAATTGATGGCCAACAAGGGAAGCTACGTCACCCCCGGCATGCAGATTGCCAACATCCAGGACTACCGTTCCGTCTGGATCGAGGTCAGCGTGGCGGAGAAGGATCTCCAGTTCCTGGAAAAAGGCGGCAAAGCCACCGTGACATTCCCGAACCTGGGCAATGTCGAACGCACCGCGCGAATCGACTATATCTACCCGACCATCGACCTGGACAGTCGCACCGGCCAGGTGCGCCTAGTGCTGGACAACCGGAACGGCGCGCTCAAGCCCGGCGCCTACACCGACGTGTTGTTCGAGACCCACGTCGAAAAGCGTCTGAGCATCCCGTCGGAGGCCATCCTCAAAAGTTCGGAGGGTGATTTCGTCATCGTTGCGCTGGGCGAAGGAAGGTTCCGGTCGCAAAGAATCCAGACAGGGATTCACAACAAAGGGCGAACGGAAGTCGTACGCGGATTGGAAGAAGGTGAAAAAATCGTGGTCAGCAGCCAGTTTCTGATCGATTCGGAAAGCGCCCTACGGGAATCCTTCCGCAAGCTGCAGAAAGTGCAAACGCCGCTGGCGCTGCTGGAAGTCAGCAGGGAGCAGCTGGCGATGGTTGATCAGTTGGTCGATGCGGCGCTGCATCTGCATGAAGCGGAGACTGCCATGCTTGATCCCGAACCTGAAATATTGAAGAGCGCCTTGCAACTGAATCGCCAACTGTTGTCGGAATTCCGTGGCACAAAACTGCAATTCATCCTGGAGGATTCCAGCAAAGCCCTGGCAGCCGCGCTGGAGGCCACTACGAAAGAAGAGCAACAGCATGCGCTTGCCGGATTGGTGGCAGCCTTGAAATCGTGGATTACCGAAGGCCGGCCGAAGCACTACAAGGACAAAGGCATCCGGCTTTATCTGGATCATGGAACCGGCAATTACTGGCTTCAGCCGGATGGCGAAATGCGGCATCCCTATGGCGAAGGCCATGCGGTGCAGGTGGAATTGCCTGACGAGATAAAGGGGGTTGAACCTCCTGTGGTCACGGCACCCGCAGGAGGCGGCCATGCGCATCACTAGCGCCCACCTGAGCGACGACCCGACCCGGTCGGGGACCGCCAAGATCATCGGGTGGTCGTCAAGCAACCCGCTGCTGATCATCATGGCCACAGCAGCCTTGCTGGTGGCCGGCTGGATCTCGTTGAAAAACATGCCGCTCGATGCCATTCCGGACTTGTCGGACACGCAGGTCATCATCCGCACGGATTTCCCCGGCCAGTCCCCGCAAATCGTCGAGGACCTGGTGACCTACCCCTTGTCCACCACCATGCTCGGGCTCCCCAAGACCAAGGACGTACGCGGGTTTTCCATGTTCGGCACGTCTTTCGTCTACATCATCTTTGAAGATGACGTCGATCAGTACTGGGCGCGCAGCCGGGTCGTCGAGGCGCTCTCCAAAATCCAGGGAGACCTGCCACGGGACGCCACTTCGCAAATCGGGCCGGATGCCACCGGCATGGGCTGGATTTATCAGTATGCCCTGGTGGACAAGACCGGCAAGTACGACCTGGCCTACCTCCGCTCCCTGCAGGACTGGTTTCTGAAGCTCGAGTTGGCCACGGTCGATGGCGTGTCCGAAGTGGCCTCGGTCGGCGGATTCGTCAAGGAGTACCAGGTACTGGTCGACCCCAACCGCCTGCGTGCCTACGACGTCCCGTTGCACCGCATCGTGGGTGCCGTCAGTGCCGCCAGCAAGGAAGTCGGCGGACGCGTCATCGAACAGGGCGAAACGGAGCTGATGATCCGCTCCAAGGGCTATATCACCGGCCTAGAAGAACTGGAGAAGGTCGTGGTCTACGCCAAGAATGGCACGCCGGTGGCCCTGTCGGACGTGGCGCACGTCGTCGAAGGACCGGAGCTGCGCCGCGGCGTGGTGGAACTCGATGGCGAAGGCGAAGTGGTCGGAGGCGTGATCGTCATGCGTTCGGGGGAGAACGCCTTGTCCGTCATCAAGGAAGTCAAGGAAAAACTGGAAGAACTGAAGCTCGGCCTGCCCCAGGGGGTGGAGATCCAGGCCGTTTACGACCGCGCCCCGCTGATCGAGGGGGCAATCGATTACCTGACCGCAAAACTGATCGAGGAAGGAATCGCTGTCGCACTGATCTGCCTGGTCTTCCTGCTCCATGTCCGATCCGCGTTTGTGGCCATTGTCACGTTGCCGCTAGGCATACTGGCGGCCTTTATCGTGATGTCGGCCCAAGGTATCACCGCCAACATCATGTCCCTGGGGGGCATTGCGATCGCCGTCGGGGCCATGGTCGACGCCTCCGTCGTGATGGTCGAAAACGCCCACCGGAAACTCTCCCACATGGCCAAAGGCGCCAGCACGGAAGACAAACGCGCGGCCATCCTGCTGGCCGCCAAGGAAGTGGGGCCCGGGCTGTTCTTCTCGCTGTTGATCATCACGGTGTCGTTCCTGCCGGTCTTTGCCCTGACCGGGCAATCTTTCCGCCTGTTCTCGCCTCTGGCGTTCACCAAGACCTACGCCATGGCGTTCGCGGCCATTCTTTCGATCACGCTCGTCCCTGTATTGATGCAGTGGCTGATCCGCGGCAGGATCCACCGCGAAGAAGGCAACCCGATCAACCGCGGGCTTGTCGGACTCTACACGCCTCTGCTGTCGGCCGCACTGCACCGCAAGTGGATGACGGTGACCGTCATCGGGTTGCTGTTGGCGAGCATGACTCTGCCCCTTTCCCGCATCGGCTCGGAGTTCATGCCGGCCCTTTACGAGGGAGAGCTGCTCTACATGCCAACCACCCTGCCCGGCGTGTCGATCACCAAGGCCAAGGAAATCCTGGCCCAGACCAACCGCCTGATCAAGACGGTCCCCGAGGTAGAGACGGTCTTCGGCAAGGTCGGGCGTGCGGACACCGCGACCGACCCAGCCCCGATTTCAATGATCGAGAGCTGGATACGGCTCAAGCCCCAGGACGAATGGCGCGACGGGCTCACCGTCGAGGGGCTTATTGAAGACCTGGATAAACGGGTGAGGCTCCCCGGCTTGGTCAACAGCTGGGGTTATCCGATAAAAATCCGCACAGACATGATTTCTACCGGCATTCGCACACCGGTCGGAATCAAAATCTCCGGAGCGGACTTGAATGAGATCAGCCGGATCGCGCTGGACGTGGAAGCCGCTATCAAGAACGTTGGAGGAACGCGTTCCGCTTTCGCCGATCGGGTGGTCGGCGGGAAATACCTGGAAATCAATCCCGATCGGAATGAATTGGCGCGGCAGAACATCGACCTAGGCATGTTCCAGCGCATCATCCAGACCGCGCTGGGCGGCATGAAGATTTCCGAATCGGTTCAGGGACGTGAACGCTACAACATCATGCTGCGCTACGAGCGACCCTTCCGCGAATACCCGGAAGACCTGGCCGATATTCTGGTGCCGACCCCGCAGGGACAACATATCCCGCTGGGCGAATTGGCCAGCATCGAGTTCGTCGAAGGTCCGCCGATGATCAAATCCGAAAACGCGCGACTCACCGGTTGGGTATTCGTGGACATTGCGGACCGGGACATTGGATCCTACGTGGACGCGGCCCAGAACAGGGTGGCGGAAAAAGTGAAACTGCCCACAGGTTACGCAATTGAATGGTCCGGGCAGTTCGAGCAGTTGCTGGAGGCGAAGGCGCGAATGCAGATTGCCGTCCCGTCGGCCATCCTGATCATCTTCGTGCTGCTCATGCTGCATTTCGGCAGGCTGGATCGCACACTCATGGTGATGCTATCCTTGCCATTCGGCCTGATTGGGGGAGTCTGGGCGCTTTATCTGGCAGATTATCATTTCTCCGTTGCAGTGGGAGTCGGTTTTATCGCACTCGGAGGAATCGTCGCCGAGATTGCGGTCGTCATGCTGCTTTACATCGACCAGCAGGTGCGCCAGCACACACCGGCGAACCACACGGAACTTCTTGAAGCCATCATGCGGGGGGCCGTGTTGCGCGTTCGCCCCATACTGATGACAGCGCTGATCATTATCGCGGGCCTGATTCCGATATTCCTCACCGAGGGTCTGGGTTCGGACGTAATGCGGCGCATCGCCCTGCCCATGGTTGGCGGCATGTCCTCAACACTGATCCTGAGCCTCATCGCGATCCCGGTGGTTTACTGCCTGTGGGAAGGCCGCCATTTCAAACAGCAAGAGGAGCAACCTGACCGATAAGAACCCGTCGCAGTACCGCTGTTTCTGAAAGGCGTATTTTCCGAACCCGGCCGGGCGACGGGGCCGGATTCTGTTAGAATGCGCACCCCGCAACCTGTGGACGACTTTCTGGAGCAACTTTTGGTCACCATCCGTCTGTCTCGAGCCGGCGCGAAGAAGCGCCCGTTCTACCACTTGGTAGTCACCGATTCGCGTAAACCCCGCGACAGTGGGTACATTGAGCGATTGGGCTTTTTCAACCCCATCGCCACCGGCAAGGAAGAAGAGTTGCGCATCGATCAGGAGCGCGTACAGCACTGGCTGGAACAGGGCGCGAAATTATCCGACCGTGCGGCGCAGCTGGTCCGCAAACACGCCAAGCTGCAGGCCGCCTGAGGCCATCCCCCTGGACACCCCCTCCGCCACGGACCCATCCGGTTCCGCGGCTTCCGCCTATGTACTGTGCGGTTACATCAGCGGCGTATACGGCGTGCGGGGTTGGGTCAAGATATATTCGTATACCCGCCCCATCGACAACCTTCTCCAGTACCGTCCATGGCAATTGCGCACCGACGGGGACAGCAGCCTCCATGAACTGGAGTCCAGCCGGCGCACCCAACGCGGCCTGATCGCCAAACTCCGCGGCATCGACGACCGCGACCATGCGGAAGCGTTGCGCGGCCAGAAAATCTGGATTGATGCGGCTCAGTTCCCGACCCTGCCGAAAGGCGAGTACTACCATCGCCAACTGCTGGGGCTGGCCGCATTCGATCAGCAAGGCGAAGCACTTGGAACCGTCGACCAGATCCTGGAGACCGGCGCCCACGACGTTTTACTCGTTCGCGGAGATCAGGAATATCTCATCCCCTACGCTCCCGGCGAGACTGTCCTCAAGATTGACCTGTCTCAAGGCCGGATCGACCTGCGATGGGACGGCGTGCGGGAGTGACGTCATGCGCTTTGATGTCGTCGCACTGTTTCCGGGAATTGTCGAGGCCGTTGTCTCCGAAGGGGTGGTCGGCCGGGCGTGCGCTCAAGGAAAACTGGAAGTTCATTGCATTAATCCTCGTGATTTCACCGAAGACCCGCATCGCGCCGTTGATGATCGCCCCTATGGCGGCGGGCCCGGCATGGTCATGCAGTACGAACCGCTGGCGCGGGCGCACGAAGCGGCACGCCGGGCGAACCCGGAAGCCCGCACGATCGCACTGACCCCGCAGGGAATCCCCTTTACCCAGGCGCGGGCGCAAGAGACGACGGAAGAAAACGGCTTGATCCTGGTCGCCGGGCGCTATGAAGGGATCGACGAACGCTTTCTGCAGCAACGGGTCGACGCCGAGTGGTCAGTCGGCGACTACGTGCTGTCCGGCGGCGAGTTGGCCGCAGCCGTGGTGGTCGACGCCGTTGCCCGCTTGCTGCCGGGCGTTCTCGGCTGTGCGGAATCGGCTGGACAGGATTCGTTCAGCGAGGGGCTCCTGGACTACCCGCACTACACCCGGCCGGAAGAAATCGACGGCCTGCGCGTGCCGGAGGTGCTTTTAACCGGCGATCATGGCAAAATAGAACGCTGGCGACGGCGGGAAATGCTCGGACGCACCTATCGACGCCGCCCGGACTTGCTTGGACGTGCCGCACTGTCGGCGGAAGACCAGGCATTGCTGGACGAATACCTGAACGCAACCTCTGAGGACAAGAACCGTGAGCGCGACGATTGAGAAACTGGAAAGCGCCCAAATGCGCCAAGACCTGGCGGATGTTGAATTCGCCCCGGGCGACACGGTGGCAGTCTCGGTCAAGGTTCGGGAAGGCGAACGCGAGCGCTTGCAGATATTCGAAGGCGTGGTGATCGCCCGGCGCAACCGCGGTTTGAATTCTTCTTTCACGGTGCGGAAAATCTCACACGGTGAAGGCGTGGAGCGAGTGTTCCAAATGCACAGCCCGCTGATCGACTCGATCAATGTCAAGCGCCGCGGAAAAGTGCGTCGCGCGAAGTTGTATTACCTCCGCGGCCGCACTGGCAAGGCCGCCCGCATCCAGGAAAAGCTCGGCGGGTAATTCCATGGCCGTGTCGAACGCCACCGGCTTCCAGAGTTTCGACACGCCTCTCGATGCACCGATTGAAATCTATACCGACCGGCACGGCGTGTCGGCGATCTTCTTCAACCTAGACAGTCGGAAGCGACGTCCGGATCATCCAAACGCTTTGACCCGCGCTGCCGCGCAGCAACTCCGGGAATACTTCGAAGGAAAGCGTCAGACGTTCGATCTTCCGCTTTCATCCCTCGACTTGGACAGTCCCGCCACCGAGTACCGCCGCAAGGTGTGGAGCACGCTTCTGGAAATTCCCTACGGGCAGATCCGGACTTATACCGACATCGCCCAAAAAGCCGGAGGTAGCCCGCGTTCAGTCGGCACTGCCAACGGTCGCAACCCGCTCTGTGTCGTCGTGCCCTGCCACCGCGTGGTCGGAAAAAACGGTCTCGGAGGTTACGGCGGACCGTTGATCCCCGAGAAAGGAGCGGAACTTTTAGAAATTAAGCGTCGCCTTCTGGAGCACGAGCAACGCCACGCCTGACGCCCCGGCTCCGGCTCCGGCTCAATTGCTGGACCCCCCCGTCAAACGCAAGGCACCCCAAAAAGAGAAACGCGGCCACTGACACGATGGTCGGCCCGGCCGGAGTGTCGAGCCAAAGAGAACCGTACAGCCCCAGTACGCTGGAAAGCGCGGCGACCAACACCGCGACCAGTGCCATTTGTTCCGGAGTGCGGGCCAAAGTGCGTGCTGCCGCGGCCGGAACGATCATCAGCGCGACGACCAGCAAGGCACCGACCACCTGCATGCCCACCGCCACCACGGCAGCCACCAAGGCCATGTAAAGGAGTTGGTTGCGCAAAGGTTTCGCGCCTTCGGCCGCCGCCATGCCCTCATGCAGGGTTGCCGCCACCAGCGGGCGCCAGATCATTGCCAGCATCGCAAGGCCGAGCAGTCCGCCCAACCCAATCAGAACCAGTTCTTCCCGGCCGACCGCCAACACATCCCCGAACAGGTAGGCGGTTAATTCATACTGTCGGTAGTTGTCCGTCAAGGCCATGGCGACGAGGCCGATTGCGAGAGTCGAATGCGCCAGCACACCCAGGATCGTGTCGCCCGCCAAGCGCGATATTCGCTGCAGCAGCACCACCGCCACCGCCACCAGAAATGCAACCCCAAACACCCCGACTTCCGGGTTGAGCCCCAGGATCACGCCAAGCACCACGCCGAGCAGCGCGGAATGCGCCATGGTGTCGCCAAAATAGGCCTTGCGCTGCCACAGGATCACGCAACCGGTCGGCCCGGCCACCACCGCGACAGCCAGAGCTGCGAGCAGGGCGCGAAAGAAAAAATCGTCCAACACGGGCGGGAGAATCAGGCGTCCGGCGACTCGCCTTGGCACTGATGGCGGACATGGCGGTAGGCTTCCGCACGAGTCCCGAACAACTGGTGGAATTCCGGGTGGTCCACCGTGTCTTCCGGTGCCCCCATGCAACGGATCGTCCCATTCAGGCAGACGACCCGGTCGGTCCGACTCATCACGTAATGCAGGTCGTGGCTGGTCATCAACGCCGCGCATCCCCGGTGTTCGACGACCTCCGAGATCAATTGGTACAGCTCCGCCTCGCTGGAGAAATCAATGCCCCGCAGCGGCTCATCCATCACCAGAAGATCAGGATTGCGTGACAGTGCCCGGGCCAGCATGACCCGCTGGAATTCGCCGTGCGAGAGTTCACTGACCTGGGAGCCGGACAGGTGGTCGGCACCGGTTTCCCGCAAGGCATCCGCAATGGTGCTGGCGGGACGGGGAGAAGTCAGTGTCATCAAACGTCGCACCGTCAACGGAAGGTCGAACTGAACCGGGTCGGTAGGCGGCACGTAGCCAACCTGGAGCCCGGAAACACGAGTCACACTTCCCGCATCCGGGCGGTACAGTCCCAGCAGGGTCTTGAGCAAGGTGCTCTTGCCAGCCCCGTTGGGGCCGACCACGGTCACGACCTCACCCGGGCGAATTTCGAGATTTACGTCGTGAATGATCCAACGCCCACCCCGGTGCACTCCCGCAGAACGAACGCAGACCAGAGGTTCGCCCGAATCATGCGTCGGCATCTTCTGTCTCTTCAGTGCAATTGGGGCAATATCCGACGGCCTCCAGCAACCGGGTATGGATCGTGAAACCGGATTGCCGGGCTAATCGATCCATCATTGATTCCAGCTCGAGTTCTTCACCCTCCATGACAACACCGCAGGCCTTGCACACGAAAAGTACAGCGCCGTGCTGCTCGGTGAGCCGGGAGCAGGCGACATAAGCATTGCTGCTGGCAACACGGTGCACCAGCCCCATGGACTCCAGGAAATTAAGCGCCCGGTATACCTGGACCGGGGCTCGGGCACGCCCGCCCCAGTCGAAACGCCTGAGAATCTCGTAGGCGCCAAGGGCGCAATGGCTGTCGAGCAGCAACTCCAAAACTGCCCGCCGGTTTTCGGTCAGCCGCTTGTTGCGGCTCTGGCAGACCGCCTCTGCGTGCGCCAAGGTATCCGAGATGCAGGACTGGTGGTCGTGCGGGGAGGTCGGCGGCAGGGATGCAGCGGTCATTCGGGTCACCACGCGGACAGGATCAGCTCCGGCGATTGCACTGTAACATTATAACTTTAGGCGTCCGGCAGCTGGGGAAACGCCACCAAATGTTCCAAGTCGAAGCTCAAGCCGGTCTGTTCCCCTATTTCCAAGTCCCTGTGGCTGGAAGCCAGCGCCAGCAGTCGGGTGCCGGATGGCAACCGCAGCGTGTACAGGGTGTCGTCGCCCTTGAAGGCCTTTTCGATCACCGTGGCGGGAATCGCGCCCTCCGGGTCGATCAGCACGTCATCCGGGCGCAGCAGGATGTCCATGCGTGTTCCCGGGGGATTCGGATAGGTGTGGTGCTCGTCTTGAACCCGGCCGATTTCGGTATCAAAGGCCCCTGCTTCGCGCAGGATGCCCTCGATAAAGACTCCTCGGCCGACAAGGCTCGCGACCTGTCGGGAAACCGGGCGATGGTAGATGTTGAACGGCGTGTCCCATTGCAGAATGGCACCGTCCTCGATAATCCCGACCTGATCACCCATGGCAAAAGCTTCATCCTGGTAGTGCGTCACGACAACTGCCGTGGAGCCGGTTTCCTTGAGGATGTTTCGGACCTCGAAACTCAGCCGTTCGCGCAGGTCGATGTCGAGGCTGGCGAATGGTTCGTCGAGCAACAGCAGGCGCGGCTGCGGAGCCAGGGCCCGAGCCAATGCCACCCGTTCTTGCTGCCCGCCGGACAACTCGTGCGGAAAGCGGGAAATGCAGTGTTCCAGGCCGACGATTTCCAGCAGGTTTCGAACAATCCGGTCCTGATCGGTTTTGGGTTCTCGGCGGATCCCAATGGCGATATTCTGCTCCACCGTCAGGTGCGGAAACAATGCGCGGTCCTGGAACACCATGCCGACCGGCCGGCGCTCCGGCGGAACGTTGAACCCCGGTCGGGACATGACCTCGCCCGCGATGCGGATCTCTCCCTCCAAGATCGGCTCGAAACCCAAGATGGCGCGCAACGTGGTCGTCTTGCCGCCGCCGGACGGCCCCAGCAAGGCGGCAATCTCCCCCTGCACGACTTCGAATGAAAAATCGCGCAGCGCCGGACCGTCACCGTAGGTGCAGGAAATTTTTTCGACTTCCAGAAGCGCCATGATCCTCTCTCAGCGTCGGCCGCGAACAGCCAGAAGGAACACCGGAATCAGGCCCGCCGCCACCAGCGCCACCGACGGCAGCGCGGCCCGCTCCCAGAGGCCTTCCGAAGACAGGCCGTAAATCCGGACCGCCAGCGTATCCCAGCCGAACGGGCGCAGCAGCAAGGTGGCCGGCATTTCCTTCATCACGTCAACCAAGACTAATAACGCCGCCGTCAGCAGGCCGGGGCGCAGGATCGGGATGTAAATCCGCCACACCAGCGCTACCCCGCTGAAGCCCAACGATTGTGCGGCTTCCCGCATGCTGGGGCGGACCCGCTCCAGCGCGCTGTCGATCGGGTTGAACGCCAGTGCCAGGAACCGGGCGAAGTAAGCCAGTATAAGACTGAACACGCTGCCGACAAAGAACCATGTCGCCTCGGTTCCGGTCAACCACAACCATATTTCGGCGACTTGGCGATCAATCCAACCCAACGACCACATCACGGCCACTGCCAGCACCGAACCCGGGATGGCGTAGCCCAAAGTGCCAATGCGCACGCTCGTCCGGGTTAGCCAACTTGTGTCGCGTCGCAGGGCATAAGCAAGAATCAGACCTCCCGCCGTAGTTGCTACGGCCGCCATGGCGCCCAAGGCCAGGGTGTGGCTCAGCAGCGACAGATAGGCAAAATCCAGGTCGTCGGTCCAGTTCCAGGCCCACAGCAGGAGTTGCGCCATCGGAATGATGAACGCCAGAAGCAGAATCAAGCCACAGTACGTGCTTGCCGCCACCGCGCGGAGGCCATGCAGGCGGTAAGTGCGAAGATTCGGCGCGCTGCCGCTGTCGTCGAATCGGGCCCTTCCGCGCCCGTAGCGCTCCAGGTACAACAGAATGAAAACGAACGTAAGCAGCAGGGATGCCAACTGGCTGGCGGCATTGAGATCGAAGAAGCCGAACCAGGCCTTGTAGATGGCCGTGGTGAACGTGTCGTAGTTGAATACGGCGACCGCGCCGAAATCGGCCAGCGCCTCCATGACGGCCAAGCTAACGCCCCCGATAATCGCTGGACGAGCCATCGGCAGGGCGACCCGAAAGAAACTTTCCCGTGCCGTCATGCCCAGCGTACGGGCCGCTTCCAGCGCAGCCCGGCCCTGCTTCAGAAAGGCCACTCGCGCCAGCAAATAGACGTAGGGGTACAGCACCAGCACCATGACGGCCAGAACGCCGGCGGAATGCCGTGCTTCAATGCTCCAGGAGGCCGGCAGACCGAAAACCTGCCTCAAAAACCCCTGCACGGGCCCCTGAAAGTCGAGCAGCCCGAGAAATACGAACGCCATCACGTAAGTGGGCAGAGCGAACGGCAACATCAGTGCCCAATCGAGCCAGCGTCGCCCCGGGAACTCGCAGGTGCTGACCAACCAGGCTAGGCTGACCCCAAGAATCAGGGTGCCAGTCGTGACGCCGAAGATCAGCAGCAGAGTATTGCCGACCAGCGTCGGGAGTACGGTCGCCGCCAGATGCCCCCAGACCTCGGTGGCCGGAGCCAACCAGGCTCCGAAGATCACGATCAGCGGGACCAGAATGGCCGCCGCTAGAAACCGGCTACCCCAATACCAGAAACGACCGGAAAAGCCGGTAACCAATGTCACGGCACTGGAAGGTTCAGCGATAGCCAACCCGATCCATCAGGCGCACGGCTTCCGCCTGCAGGCGGCCTGCTTCAGCGAGATTCAGCGAATCCCCTTGGAATTCACCCCAAGCCTGGACTTCCGGTGCCGGGGGGATGTCTTCCCGAACCGGGTATTCCAAGTTGAGTTCAGCGAATAAGCCCTGGGCCTCGGGCTGCGCCAACCATTCGAGAAACGCTTGCGCCGCCTCGGGGTGAGAGGAGACCGTCAGAAGGCTCCCGCCGGAAATATTGACGTGGACGCCCTGGGAGTCCTGATTCGGCCAGAACAGGGCAAGCTTGAGATCCGGCTCCTTGCGCATCAACCGGCCATAGTAGTAAGTGTTGGCGATGGTGACGTCGCACTGCCCCATCGCAACCGCCTGCAGAACCTTGGTGTCGTTGGAAAAAGGTTCGGCCGCGAGGTTGGCCACCCAACCCTTCACGATCTCTTCGGTCGCTTCTTCGCCGTGATGCGCGATCAGGGTCGCGACCAGCGACTGGTTGTAGACTTTCTTGGAGGTGCGCAGGCAAAGCCTTCCCTTCCACTTCGGATCTGCCAAATCCTCGTAGGAGGAAAGGTCGTCGGGGGAAATTTTTTCGGTGTTGTAAGCCAGAGTGCGCGCCCTTTTCGAGAATCCGAACCAGCGGTTCTCCGGATCGCGCAAAGCGGCCGGAACGGATTGGACTAGTGCTTCGGAATCAACCGGCACAAGCAAGCCACGCTCGGCGGCATGCCAGAGGTTCCCGGCGTCCACCGTCAAGAGGATGTCGGCTCCACCGTTTTTGCCCGCTGCGGCAAGGCGTTCAAGGATCGGGCCCGGCTTCCCGGTATGCAGGTTGAACTGGATGCCGGTCTGCTTTGTATAGAGCTCCAGCACCGGCTCGATCAGATGCGCCTTGCGCGAGGAATACAGCGTCAGCGTGACCGAGTCGGCTGCCATCAAGGCGGGTTGAACCGCGAGAAATACCAGCAAAGCCAGGGCGAGCTTCTTCATTGCAAAAGGGGGTGGTAATGAGAATGACTATTATTATAGTTCCTCTCCATTTGTCAATCTTCCTTACGCAGCACAGCGCAAGAACTATCAATCAATTCAAGCCAAAAAGTTGACAACTATCGGCACTAAAGTTTACAATTATTCATGGCAAAGTTTCCAATATTCGAGAATCCGAGAGGGAATATTGACAATGGTCACACTCCGTACCCGAAGTGAGCAGATCAGGAGTTATATCTTCGATCAAGTCGGGGAGTCGTCGGAAGCCGTAGCAAAAGAAACGGCAGAGCGATTTGGGATTTCCCGCCAAGCCGTGAACAAGCACTTAAGGCAACTCTGCGAGGAGGGAATTCTTGAGCAGTCCGGGAAGACTAACGCAACCCGGTACCGGCTGGCAACACTGTCCAGTTGGGTTGGTCGTTACGAGATCAAGCCGAAATTGATGGAAGAAGTTGTTTGGACGCAAGACGTTGAAGACCAACTCGGTTCCCTATCGGACAACGCATCAGGTATTTGGCATTACGGCTTTAATGAAATGTTCAACAACGCAATTGACCATTCTGACGGCTCCATAATCCGGGTGGGGATCACTCGAACCATAGTGGGTACAGAAATGTGGATCCACGACGATGGGTGCGGGATATTCAAGAAGATACAAAAAACATTGGGGCTGCTGGACGAACGCCATGCCATCCTAGAACTGTCAAAAGGCAAGCTGACGACCGACCCTGATCGTCATACCGGAGAAGGAATCTTCTTCACGTCCAGAATATTCGACGAGTTTGCCATTCTTTCAGGCGGCATCTATTTCTCCCATGAATTCGGGGAGGAGGAAGACTGGATTCTGGAAAGAAGTCAAGATTTGGGTGAGACTTCCGTGTTCATGAAGCTGAAAAGCAAGACAACAAGAACGACAGAGGAAGTCTTTAATCAATTCACTTCCGGAGAAGATTTGGGATTTACCAAAACGGTTGTTCCGGTGCGGATGGTTCAGCTAGGAGAGGACAGGCTGATCTCCCGCTCCCAGGCCAAGCGGCTCCTGGTGCGCGTGGATAAGTTCCAGAAGGTTATGTTTGACTTCCAGGGGATAGAAAACATCGGGCCGGCATTCGCAGACGAGATCTTCCGGGTCTTCGCCCGGCAACACCCGGAAATCGAACTGCTCCCGATCAACACATGTCCAGAAACGGAAAAAATGATTGCGAGGGCAATAAACGTGGAAGTCCATACCACATCAGGACCGTCTGGAATCCAGGCTCAGGCTGAGGCTGTGCCGTCGTTGTCTGAGGCCGGTGCCGAGATTCGGAAATATGTCCGCCAGCCGGTCGAGGCACGCAGGCCCGTCGGCTACGACCGATCCTTTCTTGATTCCTATCGACCCAACGAAACCTTCTATCTCACAGATGTGGAACGTGAACGCCTCCAGGAGGTGGGCCGGTTGGAAAGCACCGGGCAACCCGTCGGGACCTATGCCAAGAAGATTCTGAACCGTCTGCTCATCGACCTGTCATGGAACTCCAGCCGTCTCGAAGGCAATACCTATTCCCTGCTCGAAACCAGTCGTCTGTTTGAACTTGGCAAAGAAGCGAAGGGGAAAAAACGGGCTGAAGCGCAAATGATCCTCAACCATAAAGAGGCCATTGAATTTCTTGTTGAGGCTGTGGAGGACATCGGGTTTAACCGACATACCCTGCTCAACCTCCATGCACTGCTGGCAAACAACTTGCTGCCCGACCCCGACGCAGAAGGACGGCTTCGGCACGCTGGTGTCGGAATCGGAGGTTCGATCTTCCATCCCTTGGAAGTGCCACAACTCATTGAAGAATGCTTTGACCAGATCCTCGCCGTTGCTTCAGCAATTCGTGACCCTTTTGAACAGACCTTCTTTGCAATGGTGCATTTTCCCTACTTGCAGCCATTCGACGATGTCAACAAGCGAGTCTCGCGATTGGCCGCGAACATTCCGCTGATCCAAAGAAACCTGTCTCCATTGTCTTTCGAAGATGTCTCCCAACAGCTTTACACCGAGGCTATGCTAGGCGTATACGAGTTGAATCGGATTGAATTGCTCAAAGACATGTTTCTTTGGGCCTACGAGCGATCAGCCACCCGCTATGCCGCCGTACGGCAGTCCATAGGCGAGCCCGACCCGTTTCGCATGCGGCACCGCACCGCGCTGCGCGAAGTCGTCGGTACCGTCGTCCGCAAACGCATGAACAAGCAGCAGGCCGCTACGCATATCGATACTTGGGCGCGGGAGCGGATTGACGAACCGGAACATCCCCGCTTTTGTGAAATCGCTGAAAAGACTCTACTGGGACTGCATGAGGGAAATCTGGCACCCTATGGTGTTCGACTATCCGAATTCACGGCGTGGCAGGAACAGTGGGGAGCCTGAACGACGCACGGTTTCGCGCCTCTTATAATGAGAACCAATCTTCCTGAATTGAGTGGACCAACTCATGGAAAAGGATCAAGCCACCCAAGAGCGCATGGGCGTATCACCCGACGAAATTGCCGCTTTCTGTAAACGTCGGAAGATTACGGAACTGGCGTTGTTCGGCTCCGTATTGCGCGACGATTTCGGCCCTGACAGCGACATCGACGTGCTGGTGAAATTTAGCCCTGACGCGAAACTGTCGTTTCTTGCTCTGGATCAGATGGAGGAAGAATTAAGCGAGATGCTTGGCCGCAAAGTCGACCTGCTCACGCGAAAATCAATCGAACAAAGCCCGAACTGGATACGCCGGGAAAACATCCTGGGTTCTGCAAAAACGATCTATGCGGCATGATCCGTCGTATCTTGCCGACATGCTGCTTGCCGCACGCAACGCAGTTGAATTTTCCAGAGGGCTGACACAACAGAAACTTGAGCAGGATGCGTTGCACCAAAATGCTGTAATGAAATCTGTGGAGATAATCGGAGAAGCCGCCTCTCGCCTCAGCATTGAAACTAGGAAGGAATTCCCAGAGATTGAATGGGACAAGATTATTGGTATGCGCCATCGGCTTGTTCATGGTTATTTCGCTGTCGATTACGATGTTCTTTGGGATGTCGTGCACAACGACCTTCCTAAATTGATCCCTCAACTGGAAGCGATCGTTCCACCGGAATCGGATTAATCAGGTTGGTCGATCATCCTTGAATCTAACCCAAGAATTGCCCACCCTGGTTTGAGCCTTTTTCGCATTAAGACACGGATTATCTGATGCGCCTGTCTTGGAACGAGATCCGTGCCCGTGCCGCCACCTTCGCCGACGAGTGGAAGGACGCCGCCTATGAGAAAGGGGAAACGCAGAGTTTCTACAATGATTTTTTTCATGTGTTCGGCGTAAAACGACGGTCGGTCGGCTACTATGAGAAGCATGTGCGAAAGTTGGACAACAGTTCGGGGTTTATTGACCTGTTCTGGCCCAGCGTCCTGATCGTCGAACAGAAAAGTGCTGGAAATAATCTTGCTGATGCTTACGATCAGGCTGAAGAGTATTTTGAGGCACTGCCCGAACACGGGCGTCCTCGTTACATCCTAGTAAGCGATTTTCAAAATTTCGAACTTCACGATCTTGACGAGCGCGAGAAGATTTCTTTTCGCCTCAAAGAATTATCTTCACACGTTGAAGATTTTGGGTTCATCCTCGGTGTCCAGCGCCGAGTGTTCCGGGACCAGGACCCTGCAAATATCAAGGCATCCGAACTAGTCGGACAACTACACGACCGGATGAAAGCCGCGGGGTACCGAGGCCATGATTTAGAGAGGTATCTTGCTCGGATTGTTTTCTGCCTATTTGTGGACGATACAGGAATCTTCGAGCCCCGCGATATTTTCCTTGATTTGATTTTATCGCGAACAAGTGAAGATGGATCGGATACTGGGTCACGATTGGCTGAATTATTCCAAGTGCTGAATACGCCAGAATCTAAGCGCCAAAAGACGCTGGATGAAGACTTTGTTCGTTTCCCCTATGTGAATGGAGATTTGTTTGATGGAACGTTGAGTATTCCTTCCTTTGATAGAACCATGCGTGAGGCATTGCTAGATGCCTGTCGATTCGATTGGTCGAACATTTCACCCGCTATTTTTGGTGCATTGTTCCAGTCAGTCATGGATCCCAAGGCTCGCCATGCCGATGGGGCGCATTACACGACTGAAGGCAATATCCTGAAAGTGATTGAACCCTTGTTCCTAGATGATCTGCGAGATGAGTTCGAATGTCTGAGGTCCAGGAAAGACCGCCGTCGCCGTTCCGACCTGCGAGAATTCAAGAAGAAACTGGGGGAAATGCGGTTCTTCGATCCAGCCTGCGGCTGCGGGAATTTCCTGATTATCGCCTACCGGGAATTGCGGGCTCTTGAAATTGAGGTGATGAAGGAGATCCACCCCGGCCAAAAGGGTATCCTGCCCGACGAGTTGTCCGTGATTGACGTGGATCAGTTCTACGGTATCGAGATTAACGAATTCCCTGTCCGCGTCGCGGAAACTGCCCTGTGGATGATGGATCACATCATGAATAACCGGCTCAGTCTGGAGTTCGGTCAAACCTACATACGAATTCCCCTGAAGAAATCACCCCATATCCTGCATGGAGATGCTTTGGAGACAGATTGGGCTAAGTTTTGCCCACCGGAGAAATGCTCTTATATGTTCGGCAATCCCCCCTATCTCGGTGCGAAAAAGCAGAATAGGGAACAGCGTGCGCAAGTGCATCGAATTGCGGCCTTGGGCAAGAAAGCCGGGACACTTGACTACGTATCCGCTTGGTTCATCAAGGCTGGAGAATATGTCCAGAAAAGTTCTGCCCGCGTCGGCTTCGTGGCAACAAATTCGATCACTCAAGGCGAACAGGTCGGACAACTCTGGCCGATCCTGTTTGACCGCTACAAACTGGAGATCGCATTTGCACACCGAACCTTTGCCTGGGGTTCGGATGCGAAGGGCAAGGCACATGTGCATGTCGTAATTATTGGACTTGACCGACGAGAGAATGCACAGGTGAACGTGCGTCTTTTCAACTATCCCGACATCAATGGCCAGCCGGAAGAAACCCGGCATCCTGCCCTGTCTCCTTACCTGTTCGACGCCAGTGGACTTACCAACCCCCACTTGACGGTACAAGAAGAGAGCAAACCTATCAACGGATTGAAGAGATTGATTATCGGCTCCAAACCCATCGACGGAGGGAATTACATTTTCAATCTTGAAGAACGCCTCGAATTCCTAGAGGCCGAGCCCGATGCCGAACCTTTCCTGCGTCCCTTTGTTGGAGCCCGCGAGTATCTTCAAGGTGGAGAACGATGGATTCTGGCCTTGCATGATGCTTCGCCCAGTGTGCTGGCACGGTTGCCACACGTGCGGAAGCGGATTGCTACTGTCCGCGCCTACCGGGAAACCAGCAAGAGTGCTCCAACGCAGAAACGCCGACGCTCTACCATGTCAATGTGCTACCTACGGCACCATTTCTGCTCATTCCACGAGTTAGCTCCGAGCGGCGAGACTATGCGCCAATTGGCTGGCTTGAGCCACCAGTAATCCCGAGTGACTCAGCCTTATTACTTCAGAACGCAACCCTCACCGACTTTGCGCTACTGACCTCCGCCATGCACATGGCGTGGCTGCGCCATGTTGGCGGACGATTGGAAAGCCGCTACCGATATTCCATCGGCCTTGTTTACAACACTTTCCCGACACCGGCCGCTTTCAGGAAACAGAGCGCCAGCCTGTCCAAATTGGAGCCTCTGGCACAGGCTGTCCTCGATGCTCGAACCGAACATCCTGATGCGACGTTGGCCGACCTTTACGATCCCGATCTGATACCGCCTAGTTTGCGCAAAGCACATCAAGCGCTTGACCGGGCCGTGGATAGACTCTACCGCCGTACTAAATTTTCTTCCGAACGCGAACGCATTGAGCATCTGTTCACACTATATGAAAAAACTTATGTCGAGTGGCAGAAATAACCATAGGTACAGTACATGGCCAATCCCGAACACATTGAATGGCTCCTAGAAGGTGTCGAGAGTTGGAACACGCGACGAGCACAGTCAGACTTTACTCCTGATTTTGAAAATGCAGATCTCTACGAGAAATTTGAAAATTCAGACAAGTTAGACGGAGAAGGCTATATTCCTCTCGTCAGATTTAATCTTCGGGAGGCTAATTTCCGGAACGCACAACTTTGTAGCCAATATAGGGTGGCAGGTACTGATTTGAGAAACGCCGAACTATGGGGCGCAGACTTTCGAAAAGCTGAAATGGCAAATTCAAAACTTGATGGTGCTTGTCTTTTTGCAGCTAGATTCGACGACGCAAACTTGTCTGCTTCCAGTTTTTGTGGCTCTAAAATGGCAAATACTAGTTTTTCTAGAGCAACCCTTTTCCAAATCGACTTTACAAATACGGAATTCAATAACGCATATCTCGGGGGTGCAAATCTCTCCAATGCAAAACTCGCAGACGCTGACCTCACATCCGCCACACTTACGGGGGCAGATCTCGGAGCAACACAACTGTGGCAAGCCAAACTGTACCCAGAGAACGACTCTGCGACAAGACAGCAGGAACAGGACATCCCTGATGGGCACATGAGTTGCGTCTCGGATTTAATCCAAGAATGCAACAGTCTTCGGTCGAGCTTTCCTGATTGCAGACTTTATTTTCGTGGAGAGCGCAGCAACGTGTGGGGGCTCTTTCCCTCGGTGAGGCGCAACCCTACCCTCCGCGCTAAAGAAGGAAGTATGCTCTTGGATCTAATGTCTCGAAGGCCGGAGGATTTTGACAATGCAGTTTCAGCTCTATCTCAGTGGGTGCTGGCGCAACACCATGGGCTTAAGACCCGTCTACTTGATGTAACACGAAACCCCCTAGTAGCCTTGTTTTATGCTTGCGAAGCGGTCGAAAAAACAACCGGTCGCTTGCACATTCTCTCCGCACCAAAGGAAATGGTAAAACCTTTCAACAGCGACAGCATCAAAATTGTTACCAATTTTGCAAAACTCTCGTGTGTTGAACAAAATTTTCTTTTAGGAATTGAGTCTTGGGGCGAAGGATGCGAGGCTGACCCCCGACCAATTGGAACATATGGACATGTCATGCGGCGCCTTTATGATTTAATCCGACAAGAAAAACCATCATTTGAAGGGAAAATAGACCCCCGAGATTTCTACCGTGTGTTTATCGTCGAGCCGCAACAATCATTTGCGCGTATCAGGGCACAAGCTGGTGCTTTCCTGATCTCGGCATTCCATGAACGATTTGAACGCAGTGAAGTCCTAGAGTGGAATCCCGGGATTCCAATTTATGCGCATGCGACACTTGAAGTGCTAGACGAACACAAACAACACATCATGGATGAATTGCGCTTGCTGAATATTACTCGTGAATCCCTATTCCCAAGCCTAGACCAAGCTGCAGAATCAGTTACAAAAGATCATTCCGAGTAGCCACGAAACACTCTAAGTTTAAGCAGTCTAAGAATAAATTGATCCTTCAAATTGAGGGATTGACATGAATCACTATAGGAGTACGATGAATAATCCCCTCCATTAGAAAAGGAGTAAGGATATGTCGCTGCCTAATATGATGAAGGCGAACATCGACGGCGCCGAACCGGATGTCCACGGGAAAATCTCCAAACAGGTCGTTACACTCGACGGGGTCACAGCCATCAAGGTGACCTTCAGCCCTAGAGCCAAATAGTCTGTGGACCTCAAGGAGTACGCCGGAACGGAATCCTGCCTGCTTCCGCACGTCGCGTACGTGATCTCCGGTGCAATCGAAATCCAGATGGACGACGGTTCAAGGGAAACTTTCCGCAAAGGCGACATCACGATGTTGCCCCCGAGACACGACGCCTGGACAGTAGGTGACGAACCTTGCCAGTTCATCCAGATGTCGCAGGGCGACAACTACTACGCGGATCGCTGTTGCGCATAGGTCTGCCCGAAACAGACTCTAGACCGCGGTCGAGATTGGATACCTTCCTGCTGCCAAACGATTACTCTTGATTGTCTTCCTCAACGGCTATTTCCAGACGCTGCAGGAAATCTGGAATAGCCGAACAAACCCGCCGCCAACTCGGTGCGGGGGGCTCTCCATAAGATGTGCCAAAAAATCCTTCCCCGCGCCAGCACTAGGCCAAGAGAATCAACTTATGCCGCTTCAACATCGGTCTGGGCGAAATCCCCGCCCTTGAACAAAAGGGGCTCCCCGCTGATCCTGGCCAGCGCGTACGCAAAACAGTCCCCAAAATTCAAGCGGGCCGGACTCCGGCCCTTGCCAAAGCGACGCCAAGCTTCGCGGGCAACCTGCGCCTGCTCCAGTGAAACCGGCACCCATTCCATCTCCATCTGTTCGGTCAAATGGTCGAACTCCCGTCCCATGGCTTCCCCGCCCCGGCTCTCGGCGACGATGGCGGCTTCCAGAAACCCGATTACCGACATCCGGCGCGGCCATGCCGAGGCGATGGCTTCTTCGTAGCGCTCCGCATCCTTCTCATCGAGCAAAATTGCCAGAATTGCCGAAGTATCAACAATCACTTGGGTAGCCCCCGCTCGTCGTAGAGAAAGTTGCCATGTTCCGTCGCGGAAGGTCCCGGGCCGATGAGAGACGCGCAACGTTTCCTGATGGCGCGAATGTTCCGCAGCAAAGATTCCCTGTCATGCAACCGTCGCTCACGTTCAAGGCGTTCCTTAAGCGCGACGGTGATCGCCCCGGTCTTGGTCTCACCCATCAGACGGGCCAGTTCATCCGCCAACAGGCAAGCTTCCTCATTCTTGATGTTGAGGCTCATGATTCCCTTCAGGGTAGAAAATTACATAATATTCTACCTTAATCGGCTTCTGCTGCTGCCGAATCACAGCCCCACAGCCGCTCACGCCTGATTGTCTTCCTCCACAGCCGCTTCCAGGCGCTGCAGGAAATCCGGAATAGCCGAACGGACCCGCCGCCAACTCGGCACGTACGGGCTCTCCATCGGGTGCGCCAAAAAATCCTCTCCTGCACTCAGCAAATTACTGGCGAACAACTCCGCCGCCTGTTCTTCAGCATCCCGATCCAAGTTCAGCCCGTTGGTCACCGCGTCACTCTGGTAGTGTTCGATCAGGTCCAGCGCCTCTCGAAGATAGGCCGCCTTGAGGCTGCGGAACACGCCTTCGGAAAACACCTCGCCCTCGATCGCCATTTTCCTGAAGACGGCCTTGCAAATGTCCGCGCTCATCTTCGATAATCCCGCTTGTGCGTCGGCCATACCCATCTGTTGATGCTTGTGGTCGTATAGGTCCGCGATGTCTATCTGGCAGACACGTCGGCTGGAATACATGCGCCGGATTTCGGCGAGCAAGCCGATCTCCAAGCCCCAATCGTCCGGCAGGTACAAGTCCTTCAGCACATGGGTGCGCAGCGAACATTCCCCGGCCAGCGGGTAGCGGAAACTGTCCAGGTATTCGACGAAATCATGCGGCCCGAACACCTTGCGCAGGGCGCGCAGCAGCGGTGCCACCAGCAGTCGCGCCACGCGGCCCTTCAGCTCCTGCTCGGAAATGCGCGAGTAGTAGCCCTTGCAGAATGCAAAGCTGAAACTCGGGTTCGCGACCGGATAGATCAGCCGCGCCAGCAGGCGGCGATCGTATGTGGTGATGTCGCAGTCATGCAGCGCCAGAGCCTCCGCCCGGTTGCACGCCAGCACGTAGCCGAAACAGAACCAGACATTGCGCCCCTTGCCCTGCTGGGTCGGCGCCAAGCCCCGTGCCTCCAGTTCGTCGGCCAGTGCCCGCAACCTGGGACCGTCATTCCAAAGCACGTGATGGGGTTGCGGCAGGCGGGAAAAGAAACCCCGTGCGTGCTTGAACTGCTCCGCATCGGCTGCATCCAGGCCGATCACGATCTCGTTCAGGTATTCCACTTGGGCCAGCTCTTCGACAATCCGGCCGAGCGCAGGCCCTTCCAACTCCGAATACAAGGAAGGCAGCACCAGCCCCAACGGGCGGCTGCGGGAAAACCCGAGCAGTTCCGACTCGAATTCCTCGGTGGGGCGTCCCGCCAAGTCATGCAGCGTGACGATCTGCCCGTTCTGGAAAAAATCGCTCATGGCTAACCCTCTAGCAATGCCTGAACCGCGCGCGACCAGGCCGCCGGTCCGGTCCCCTCCGGGACGCGCGCACCGGGATATTGTATGTTGCGTCCGCCCGGATTGTTGATCACCACCGCGATGTCCGCCGCATCCATCATGCCCAAGTCATTCGGACCGTTGCCGAGCGCCACGCTCACAACCTCCGGATACTGCCGCCGATAACGCGGCACCAGGTGCTCCAGCGCGACCCGCTTATCGGTCGCCCCCATGACGTGCACGAAACGGTCTCCTCGCTTGAGGATCAGTTCGTGGGACCGCAACTGTTCGGTGAAATCATCCAGCCGCTCTGGCTCATCGCGCCAGACCAGCGGTTCGGTGAAGCGTCGTTCGCGGGCCGCCGCCATCGCGCCCGTCGGCAGACCGCAAGCGGCCTCGACCTCCTCCTCGCTCATATCGGATATCCCTTGGAAACGAAACGAAGAAGCCAGTTCGTCGAGCGCTGCCCGAATCACCGGATAGGGGGCACCGAATGGGATCAGCCCCTCCTTCTCGCCATCGTCGAAGGTTCCGGGCGGCACGTATACCGCGCCCCCGTTCTCGATGGAAAACGGCGCATGAATCCCGAGATCCTCCCCCAACTGGAAGGTTTCCTGTTCGGTCTTGCTGGTGTTGAAGATAATCGGCACACCATGCCTGCGGGCGCACTCGATTCCGGGCAGCGCCTCCTCCCAGCGGTACGTCTCGACGTCGAGCATCGTCCCATCGACGTCGCTGAACAGCAGATAGCGCATCACCGGCGCCGCAATCGGTTGATGAGAACGTCCAGGGTGTGCCCGGGAGCCGGCGCCGACGAATCCTGCAATGCCTCCGCCAAGGAATGCGACAGGCGCTTGCCGTATTCCACCCCGAATTGGTCAAAGGCATTGATCCCCCAGAACACGGCGACTGAAAACGTCACGTGCTCGAACAGCGCCAACAGGGCCCCGACCCGCCGCGGACTTAGATCCTCCATCAGGAACAAGGTGCTCGGGCGATCACCCGGATGCACGTAGTGGCCCGCCGCCACCCCGGCGGCCGGTTCCACTTCCTCAAGGGTCCGCCCCGAGGCCAAAAGGTCCAGTTGGGACAGGCACTGCGCCAGCAGCGCGCGCTCTCGCTCATCCCCCGAATTCCCCCGAGCAATGATCGCGTCCACCGGCACGGCCTGCGAACCCTGGTGCAGCAGTTGGAAGAACGCATGGGCGCCGTCATTGGCGGAACCGCCCCATACGATCGGGGCTGCGACATCCTGCAATTCGCCGTCCGCACCCGCACGCTTGCCCAGGCTTTCCATCTGCAGTTGCTGCAGGAATCTCGGCAGGGCACGCAGGCGATAGTTGTACGGGAGAACCGCCCGCGTCGCCGCGCCCAGGAACGTGTGGTTCCAGAGCATCAGCAATGCCAGCAGCAAGGGGGCGTTGGATTCCGCCTCCGCCTCCCTGAAATGCTCGTCCACCGCGTGGGCGCCCGCGAGTAATTGTTCGAATGCATCCCAGCCCGCATGCAACACGACCGGCAGGCCCACGCTCGACCAGACCGAGTAGCGGCCGCCGACCCCTTCCCAGAACGGGAAGATCCGCTGCGCGTCGATGCCGCACTCTTGTGCGCGGTCCACCGCGGCCGTGGTCGCCGCAAAATGTTCCATCGCTTCCCCGGCCCCCACGCCCTGTTCCGCGAGCCACTGCCGGGCCGCAGAAAAGTTCCGCTGGGTTTCTTCGGTGGTGAACGTCTTGGAAGCGATGATGAAGAAAGTTTGGTTCGCGTCGCAACCGTGCAGCACAGTGCTCAGCTCCTCGGGATCCAGCGTGGATGCGAAGCGGACATCCGGCGCGCCAGATGCCCGGGGAAACGTCTCGCAAAGCATCCGCGGGCCCAGGTCCGAACCGCCGATTCCGAGATTGACGACCGTCCGCCAGCGTGCGGCGCAGGTCTTAGCGAATTCGCGCATCTGCTGACGCTGCCGATGCGCCTCTGCCAAGATATCGACTCCCTCCACGACCAGGCCGTCCGGGCGCGGATCGCGCAGGGCCGAGTGCAACACCGGACGATTCTCCGTCGCATTCACCGGCGCGCCGGCAAACAGGTCGGAACGGGCCGGCTCCACCTGCTCCGCCACGCGCAGCAGATCCGTCCAAGCCTCGGCGTCCAGCCGCTGGCGCGAGGCATCGACATGAATGCCTTCGATGTCGCGACACAGGAAAGAGCGATCCCGGCCTTCCGCAAACAAGGTTCGCAGCGGGATTTTCCGCAAGCGTTCCGCATGACGGGACAGGGACTCCGGGTATGGCGCAGGCATGCCAAAAAGTCTTTGTTTGGGGTGCGCCTAGTATAATGGGCACCCGAACATCGTCCGTTTTCCCCCTATGCCTAGCGCGGCCACACACACGCCGTCGATAGGCGATGCCATTGACCGCAAGTTACGACAGCGGGTCAAACTGCTGGGTCGCCTACTCGGTCTCGTGCTCCAGGAGCACGCCCCGCCCCAAGTGTTCCAGGTCGTGGAGCGGCTGCGCCGGGGCTATATCCGCCTGCAGCACGAAGAGGACGTCAACCGGCGCGCGCGCCTGATCGGCCTGATCGACCGGCTGAACCAAGACCTCACCGTCCAGGTCATCCGGGCATTCTCCACCTATTTCAGCCTAGTCAACGTCGCCGAAGAGGCGGCCCTCCAGGACCGGCGCCGCCGGTACCTGCAGGCCGGCACGTCGTTATGGCCGGGCTCGTTCGACGCGACCCTGCGCACACTCAAGGAACAGGGCTTCAGCGCGGCCAAGGCCGAAAAGTTGCTGCTTTCGGTCGAGTACATGCCGGTCTTCACCGCCCATCCGACCGAGGCGAAGCGCCGCATCATGCAGGAAGCGCTTCGGCGCATCTTCATCCTGCTGCAATCCTCGGACGACCGGACCTTGAGCCAAGTGGAACGCGACGAGGCCAGTGACCGCCTGCAGGCGGAAATCCAGTTGCTGTGGAAGACCGATGAAGTCCGCCCAGGCAAGCCGACCGTGCAGACCGAGGTCAAGAACGGCCTGCATTATTTCGAGAAATCCCTGTTCGAGGCCATCCCGAGCCTGTACCGCAACCTGCAGCGCGCCTGGCGGCGAACCTATCCGGACTCACCCCGCACGCTTCCGAGTTTCATCCAGTTCGGCTCCTGGATCGGTGGCGACCGCGACGGCAACCCCCACGTCACCGCACGCGTTACCCGCGAAGCCTGCCGGATGCAGGCGCGAACCATCCTCGGCGAGTACATCCGCCGCATCCGCAACCTGGAAAGCATCCTCAGCCATTCTTCCCACCTGATCGATCTGCCCGAACGCATGCGCACCAGCCTGGAAACCGACCGCAAGGTGCTGGACCGGGTGCGGAGCCGGACCAGTTCGCTATTCGAGACAGAGCCGTACCGTTGCAAGTTGGAAGTTATCCTGCACCGGCTGCAGCATCGGCTCGATCACCTGCGGGGACGAGCCTGGCACAGTTCGGACAGCTACCAGGACGAGGCCCAGTTCCTCGACGACCTGCGGCTGATTTACGACTCGCTGGTCGAACAGGGCGATGGCCGCATCGCCGACGGTGAGTTGGCCGACCTGATCCGGCTGGTGGAAACGTTTGGCTTCTACCTGGCTCGGCTCGACCTCCGCCAGGAATCCCCCCGTCACACGGAGGCGGTCAGCGAAATCCTGCAGGCCATGGACAAGACCGACTACGCCAACCTGACCGAGGCCGGGCGAATCCAGGCCCTGCAAAAGCATCTCAAGAAGATGGACGGGCCGGTCTCCCTGGATCGCAGGAAGCTGTCCCCCGCCACTCGCGAGACCTTGGCCGTGTTCGACCTCATGCGGGAAGTGCCGGAACAGATCAGCCCGAAGATCTTCGGTCAATACGTCATTTCCATGACCCACGAGGCCAGCCATGTCCTGGAAGTGCTGTTCCTGGGCGGCATCGCCGGCCTGGCCGGAGGCCACGGGCAGCACCATTTCTGCCATCTCCAGGTTTGCCCGCTGTTTGAAACGATCGAAGACCTGCGCAGGGTGTCGGGCATCCTGAACCGGCTGTTCCGGGATCCCGTCTATCGCCCGCTGCTGAATGCCTCCGGCGGCGTGCAGGACATCATGCTGGGCTACTCCGACTCCTGCAAGGACGGCGGCATCCTGGCTTCGGTCTGGAACCTGTACCAGGCGCAAAAGCAGATTCACGAGGTCTCCGAGCGCCACGGCGTGCAGTTCCGGCTTTTCCACGGCCGCGGCGGGACCGTCGGGCGGGGCGGGGGACCAACCTACGAGGCCATCACGGCGCAGCCGCCCGGCACGGTACGCGGCACCATCAAACTGACCGAGCAGGGCGAGGTGCTGTCATACAAGTACTCGAACCTGGAGACTGCGGTGTATGAACTGACCATGGGTGCGACCGGCCTGATCCTGGCCTCCCGCCACCTGCAGTTCCGAAAACTGGCTCACGAATACGCCGACGATCTCAGGGTCATGGAGAAACTCGCCGAGGACGGAGAGCAGGCCTACCGGGAACTCATCGGAACCCGGGGGTTTCTGGACTATTTCTACGAGGTCACCCCGGTGCAGGAGATCGGCAACATCAACATCGGTTCCCGGCCTTCGCATCGCCGCGCGGTGGACCGCTCGATGGATTCCATCCGCGCCATCCCCTGGGTCTTCGGCTGGTCGCTCTCCCGGCATACCCTGCCCGCCTGGTACGGCATCGGCACCGCGCTCGAATCCTACCTGAAGGCGCACCCGAAAACCGGGTTGGCACAGGTCCGCCTCGCGTACAAGCGCTGGCCGTTCTTCCAGACCCTGATGCAAAACATCCAGATGGCCCTTGCTAAGGCCGACATGCCGACCGCCCGGCAGTACATGCAACTGAGCCAGCACCCGGTCGACGCCGATCAGATCTACAATCGGATCGAACAGGAATACCAACTCACCCGAAAACTCGTACTGCGGGTAACAAGCTGCAAGGAACTCCTGGAAACGCAGGAGGTGCTGCGCCGGTCATTGAGCCGCCGCAAGCCTTACCTAGACCCTCTCAACGCGATCCAGCTCAGCCTGTTGCGCCGCATGCGCGAGGCCTCCGACCCGGATCCCTATCAAAATGTCGTCGCGCGATCGATCAGCGCGATCGCGGCGGGAATGCGGAATACCGGCTGACTAGGCCGCCTGGACCGGAATCTTGTGGGTGATGCGCTCGACGCGGTTGCCCGCGCCCAAGTAAACGAGGACGGGCTTGAAGTCCGCCACTTCCTCCGGCTCCAGTTGCGCGTAGGCAACAATGATGACCTGATCCCCCGGTGACGCCTTGTGCGCCGCCGCGCCATTCACCGAAATGATCCGGCTGCCGTGGCCAGCCTGGATGGCGTAGGTCGTCAACCGTTCCCCGTTGCTAATATTGTACAGGTCGATCTGCTCGTACTCGCTGATACCGGCGGCTTCCAGCAGCTCGCCATCAATCGCGCACGAACCATCGTAGTCCGGCTCGACATGAGTCACTGTTGCCTGATGCAGGCGGGCGCGGAGGAAAGTCAGTTTCATGATTCGAATTTTAGCAAATGGACTTTTCGCGGCAAAACGCCCCTGCGGGACAACACAAGGGCCACCTATTGCTCCAGTGCCTTGAACCAGTGTTGACGGCGCTGGAACGGATAGCCCGGCAGTGAGATTCGGCGCCGTGCCTCTCCCGCGAACAGCCCCTGGAAGGAAATCGGCAACCCCGCCTCGTACACCTTCGCCACGGCCCCCAGGAATTTCCGGCAAACATCCTCCACCGGCTCGTCACCGGACGGTTCGGACAAGCTTGGGATCAGCGCGGGCTCCCCGGCATCTCCCGCCGACTCTGGCCAGGCAGAGGCGAGCATGGGGCCAAATGCCTCGCGCGGGCCGATTTCCAGCAGTCCAAAGATTCCAAAATCCGACAGCGCCCCGGCGCATTTCTGGAGTTCCGCCGGCTTGCTCGCCTGCTCGCACCAGTACGTTGCGTCGAGTATTTCGTCGGGCCCGACCGTCCGACCCATTGCGCTGCTGACCAGGGTGACCGATGGCGGCGCGATCGCGATATCCGAGAAAGCCGTTTCCAATTCATCCGAAGCCCCAGCCAATGCGCCACGCGCTGCCGCAAACCGCAAGCCATCCTTCAGGCCCAATACTCCCGCTGCCTGCGCTGCCGCGACTTCCCCGAGATCATGGCCGATCACCGCGCTCGGGCGAACCCCCATGCTCCGCCACCATGCCGTAAGCGCGCATTCCAGCGCATAGATCGCCGGTTGCGCCCATGCCGGATCGTCCAGGCTTTCTTTCGAATCGGCTCGACCAAACATCACATCCAGCAATGAAACTTCCCGTTCTTCCTGAAGCCAGGCGTCGCATTGATCCAGCACTGCCCGCATTACCGGCTCACTCCGATACAGCGCTTCTCCCATCCCGACCCACTGGCTGTCTTGCCCGGTGTACACGAACGCGGCCTTCGCTGCCACTCGCGGTTCCGATCTCTCGTCCGCTTCTACCAGCGCCTCCAGCCCGTCCCTTAGGGATCCGGCATCACTGAACACCACGCCTGCGCGGTGAGTGAAATGACTTCGCCCCATCCCGGCCGTCCATGCCATATCGGCAAGCAATCGGTCTGGAGTTTCGCCTTCCTCGGAAAGCTCCTCTGCGTGATCATCAAGCCATGACCGGTATTCCCCTGCCAACTCTCCAAGTGCTGCGTGCGATTTCCCGGAGAGGGGAAGGATTCTTGCTGCACGCGGGTCGAATTCCCCTGCCGCCGGCAGCGAATCTGCGACGGATTCCGGCAGCGAGATGTCGACAGTCTGTTCGGCCCCCTTGGGGGCGGACA
This sequence comes from uncultured candidatus Poriferisulfidus sp., assembly GCA_965204575.1. Taxonomy (GTDB): domain Bacteria; phylum Pseudomonadota; class Gammaproteobacteria; order Poriferisulfidales; family Poriferisulfidaceae; genus Poriferisulfidus. Next base: position 634,185 of record OZ241993.1, on the reverse strand, counting down.
TCCCGTCGGACTTGGATGGCCCGCTTTGCGACGTGCCATAGCCTTCCACAATGACATGGGCATTCGTCCCCGACAATCCGAAAGCGCTCACACCCGCCCGCGGCGGCCGGCCGGGATCGAGCGGCCAGTCGATCGTTTCCGACGTTACCCGCACGGGCAACTGGTCCCAGTCCACCTGCGGGCTCGGATTCTTGAGGTGCAGTTCCCTCGGGATCTTCCCCCGCTGCATCGCCAGCACGACTTTAATCAACGCCGAAACTCCTGCCGCCCACTCCAGGTGCCCGATGTTCGGCTTGACCGAACCGATCAGCAGCGGGCGATCCGCTTCGCGCCCTTTGCCGTACACTGCCGCCGCCGCGCGCACCTCGATCGGGTCGCCCAATTCCGAGCCTGTTCCATGGGCCTCCAGGTAATCCACCTCTGACGGCGGAATCCCGGCCTGGGCCAGCGCCTCTCCGAGCACTTGCTCCTGCGCGGTTCCGCTTGGTGCCGATATGCCGGCGCTCGCCCCGTTCTGGTTGACCGCCGAACCCCGGATCGCGCCCCAGATTCGGTCACCGTCCGCTTCCGCTTTGCTCAACCGCTTGAGAACCACGATCCCGCAGCCTTCGCCTCGCACGAAACCGTCTGCCGCGGCATCGAAAACACCGCACCGCCCGCTTGCCGACAGCATCCCGAAGTCTGCCATGAACTTTGTGACTGAAGGGGACAGGACCACGTTGGCGCCTCCGGCCAGAGCCAGATCCACCTCGCCCCGCTGCAGGCTTGCGGACGCCTGATGCACCGCAACCAGCGACGAGGCACAGGTCATGTCCAGCGGGATTGCCGGCCCCATGAAACCCAGGGCATAGGAAACCCGCCCGGCCGCTACGCTTCCGGCAGTGCCGATGTAGTTGTCCTCCTCGCCGAGGGTGGCGACCAGGTCCCGATACTCGCTGCCGCCCAACCCCACGTACACCCCGGTCTGGCTGCCTTTCAGCAGGTCGGGGTCCATTCCGGCATCCTCAAGCGCCTGCCAACTCGTTTCCAGCAACAGCCTTTGCCGAGGATCCATAGTCCGCGCCTCGATCGGCCGGATGCCGAAGAAGCGCGCATCGAATTTGTCGAGCCCTTCCACAAACCCGCCCCGGCGGTAAGCGGCGTATTTGGCGCGAAAATCTTCCCCAAGATCGCCCCAGAAGTCGGAATCCTGGCGCCCGTCGGTCACCATGTCCTCACCGGCCTCAAGCACGCGCCAGAATGACGGGAGATCCGGGGCGCCCGGAAAGCGGCACGCCATGCCCACGATCGCGATGTCGTCATCCTCGCGCTGTTCGACCGGCTGGCGCTCGGGCTCGGGCTCGGGTTGAGCCTGAGGAGCCGGCGCGCTGCCGACATCGCCAACCTCCTCGGCCAAATGACCTGCGAGCGTAGTAATGTCGGGATAGTCGAACACGACCGTGTTGGATGCCGTGTACTCTTCGGAAAATGCGCGGTTCAGGCGGTTCCGCAACTCCACTGCCATCAGCGAGTCCATCCCCAGATCGAAAAATCCTACCGTGGGCGCCGGCGCCGTCGGCAGCCTCAGCACCGCTTGCACCTCTTGCTGCAAGAAAGAGACGAGGAGTTCCTCGTGTGCTGCCGCAGGCGCCCCACGCAGCTGGGAAAGCAGGTCCCCCGACGGAGCCGAGGCCTCGGTTTCGAGGTCCGACGCGACGGACAGCAGATCCTCCAGCAGGGGAGGGCGGGTTCCGGTGGCTTCCTCGAACACGGCCCAGTCCATCGCCATCACCACGGAAGTCGTGGTGTCCTGGCGCACCAGGTTCTCAAGTGCCTTGATTCCCTGCTGCGGAGTAAACCAGCGGCCACCCAGCGCCGCGCGCCGCCGCTCGATCCGTTCCCGTTGCTCTGCCGCTTCGCCGATTTCCGACCAGGCCCCCCAAGCGATGGCCTGTCCCGGGAGGCCTAACGCACGGCGATGGCCAGCGAGCTGGTCCAGAAAGGCATTGGCCGCGGCGTGATTCGCCTGGCCGGGATTGCCCATCACGCCGACCCGGCTCGAGAAGAGGACGAAAAGATCCAGGTCGCGATTCATTGTCGCGTGGTGCAGGTGCCAGGCTCCCAGAATCTTCGGCCACAGCACCTTCTCGAAACTCTCCCAGTCCTGGTTGGTCAACGCGGCGTCCGACAGCACCCCCACGCTGTGGATCACGCCGCCGAGGGGCGGCAGTTCCTGGTCGATCCGCGCCAGCATCTGGTCCACCGCGGCGACGTCCAGCACATCCGCCAGCTCCACCTGCACCGTCATCCCGCGTTCCCTGAGTGCGCTGATCGTCTCCTCGGCCGCAGCATCCGGGTCCCGGCGCCCATTCAGCACGATGGCTCCCGCTCCCTGACCCGCGAGCCATTCGGCCACGGCACACCCGATTCCACCCAACCCGCCAGTCACCAGGTAGGTCCGGTCCTGCCGCAACCGGCCCCTCATGAGCGCTGGCGGCGTCAGGACGATTTTCCCGAGGTGCCGTGCCGAGCGCATGAACCTCAATGCGGCTCCCGCTTCGGCCAGCGGCCATCTGCTGTGGACGATCGATGTCAGTTTCCCCGCTGAAAACTGCTCCATGACCCCATCCAGGACCCTTCCGACCCACGCCGGGTCTGTTTTTTTCAGAACGTCCAGTTCCAGGATGTCGTAGGCCACGTCCGGACGCACCGCCGCCATCTCGTCCTTGCTCAGAATGTCGCGCCGGGCCAGTTCCACGAAACGCCCTCCCTTCGCCAGGCAGGACAGGCTTGCGTCGATGAACCCCTCGCTCGTCAGGCAGTTCAGCACCACGTCCACTCCCGCGCCATCCGTAGCCTCAAGAATCTCCTCCCCGAATGCCGTCTGGCGGCTGTCGAACACGTGTTCCACGCCCAGTGACCGGAGATAGGCCTGCTTGGGCGCGCTTGCGGTGGCGAAAACTTCCGCTCCCGCGACGTTTGCGAGCTGGATTGCCGCGAGCCCCACGCCGCCCGCACCCGCATGAATCAGAACGCGGTCTCCGGCTTCCAGGCCCGACAGTTCATACGACAGCGCCGCCGACACGAACGCGCTCGGAATCGTGGCAAGTCCCGACACTGAAACGCCCGACGGGGCTGGCGCCACCAGTTCTTCCCGGGTAATCATTTCCGGCCCGAATGCCCCGAACCCCAATCCAACCACGCGGTCTCCGACCGAGACGGTAGAGACATCGGAGCCCACATCGAGAATGTGGCCGCACAGCTCCCGCCCCAGGTTCCCTTCCTCGATGAAACCGAGCGAGCGGAACACATCCCAGAAGTTGAGCCCCGTGGCCTCGACCGTAACGCGGACTTCCTGCGGCTCCAGGGTACGCTCCGGGAGCAGTTTGATTTCCGGCTTCTCGAACACCCCGCCCGGGTCCGGAGACAGGACCCAGTCCGATTCTTCCGGCAGAACCAGCCGCTCCGCCTCGGTGCCGAACCGAACCAAGCGCGCAACCAAGCGGTCGCCCAAACGGTAAGCGATGTGGTTTTCCGGGTCCGGGTACAGCAATTCGTTGAGAAAATCGGTCGAGAAAACTGTTTCCGCGGGATCCAGATCGACCATCCTCGGTTGCAGATGTGCCGCTTCCTGGGCCACCACCTTGCCAAAACCCCAGAGTGTCGCGCCTGCGAGTGCCCCGCCGCGTTCCCGCTCCAGCACTTGCGCCCCGCGCGTAACAAACCATACGCCCTTCTCGGGTGTGATGCCGGCATCGGTCAGGCCCTGCACCAGCGCCAATGCGCTCGCGCCGATTTGTTTGACGTCTTCCGCCATTTCCTCGACCGCCGCCTCTGTCCCACGGCCGTCCAGTGCCGCAAGATGCACCACGCCGTTGAACGGCGCCTCCTGGGGCAGACTTTCCAGCAGGGACTGCCACGATTCGCGCTGATCCATTTCCACCGCGGCCCTGAAGACGCCGGGACCACCTGTTGCCAATTGCCCGTCTTCGGGCGATTCGCTCCCCGCCAATACGACCGTCTGGTTCCTTGCCGCCAACAAGCCCGCAAGATCTGCAGCCCTGTCTCCGCGAGACGCTGCCAGCACCCATACGCCCGGGGGCTCCGCCACTTCCGCGGGACCCCGTGCGACGATCACGCCCTTATCCGGCATCTTGGCTGCATCGGACTCGTCCACGCCAAGAACTTCCACCTCTCCGAAACCCGAGTTGCCAAGTGCTTGACGCCACACCGCAGGGCTCGCGAGGGCGTGGTGGGGACGGTAGTCGTCGGCAAACCGCCACCAGCCGTCCAACTGTCCGAAAGTCAGATCCATCCAGCCCTGGCCGTGGAGGTTCTCAAGCGCGATCAACTGTCCCGATGGGGCAAGAATATCCCGGCAGTGCCCCAATGTTTCATCAAGATGGCGCGTCGCGTGAAGCACATTGGATGCAATCAGCAAGTCATAGCCGTGGGAGTTGAAGCCTTGATCGATGGGGTCCTTTTCAATATCCAGCGGTCGGTATTCGATGCAGCCGCCGGCATCTCCGAAGCGGGCCTCCGCTTCCGAGAAGAAGCCTGCCGAAATGTCCGTGTACGTGTAGTCGAACCGTCCCTGCGGAAGCTCCGGGAGGACGGACGCAGTCGCCGATCCCGTGCCTGCACCGACTTCGATGACCCTGAGGCGCCGCCCCTCGGGCAATGCGGACACCAGCGTCCGAACCGCGTCGGCCAGCAACCGGTTCGCGGCGCGGGCGACCGGCGCCTTCAGGTACAGATCCGCCGCAGTCGGTTCTCCGCTGCTGAACAGGAGCGTCAGTGGGTCCTCTTGACCGCGCAGCACTTCGACCAGGGCACCGCCGGACCGGCGGAACAACCCGATCTCGGTCGAGCCATGGGGATAGCGTTCGGCCATCCGGGCGTGGAATTCCTCGGGATTGTCCGGCAGTTCGTCCGGCAGCGGGTCTTCCGGCCCCACCACGACGGTGAAGCCCTCCTCCGTCTCCTCCAGCACTCCTGATTTGGCGAGCATTTCGAACAGCCGGCGGAACAGGCGCTTGTGATCCTCGATGACTCCCAAGCGTTGCCGCAGCTCATCGGGGTCTACGGTCATGCCCACCTCGCGCTGCCAGCCCAGCTTCTCCAGGTTCGTGAGCGCATAGGAGCGCGACCACCGCTCCAGATCCATCAGCAGGGAACTCCGGTCCTCCGGCTTGACCCCCTCGGCTGCCACATACTCGGAGAACAATCCCGTGCGAGCCGCGACAGAAGACGGATCCGGGAAGAAGTCGGCGGGAGTGATTCCCTGTGCGAGGGCACAGTCGCGCCAGACAACCTCGTACAGCAGGTCCTTCACCCCCTCGACCGCCGACAACAGCGCCGCCCGCGTCGCCCGTTTCACCGTGTACCCGCTCAATCCGCCAAGCAAAACCCCGTCCGGATCGTAAATGCGCAATTCCCCGCTCAGGACCTCCGGCGCCTGGCCCGTTTTTCCCTCCGATTGCCCGGGAGCCTCATTGATGCGCACGTGGCAAAGCACCCGGTCCGGCAGCCGCTTCGCCAGCCACAGCCGCTCCCAGCCGAACGGCAGGTACGTCGCCTCCCCCTGGGCGCCCGTCATGTTTCGCGCCACGCCCACGACCTGGAAGCAACCGTCCAGTACGAGCGGGTGGACGTCCAGTTCGTTCCGGCCCAGGGATTCCGGCAAAGATACTTCTCCCAATGCTTCACCTGGCCCGGACCACACCTTCCCCAACGTGCGGAAGAATGGGCCGAGGTCGATCCCGGTCGCCGCCTTGGCACGGTAATAGGCTGGCACGTCAGCCGGCGACAGGTCGGACTTCAGTTTTTCGACATCGATCCGCGCGCTGTCTTCCGGCATGGAGGTGCCCGGCGACACGCGGCCCTCAATGTGCTGAACCCAGTCTTCCTCGCTTCCCTTGCTGAATATCCGGACACGCTGCGATGGCGCCTGTCCGGGGGCATCGAGCACGACCTGCACTTTTCGGCCATTCTCTTCCTCCCCTTCCCCGGTCTCCTCGTTCGAAAAGATCAGCGGGTTATGCAACTGCAGGTCTTCCACCACCATCGACCGGCCGCCTTCGGCAAGAGAAGCCGATGCCGCCATGGCGCCATAAAGTGCGCCCGGTGCGATGAGCCGGCCGAACACCCGATGGTCGCTCAGCCATGTCGGATCCGAGGGGAAGATCTCGGTCTCGAACGTGATCTCGCCGTTGGCGGATTCATGCCGGACGCCCAGCAAGGGATGGCCCTCGGCCAAGTGCCGTCGCTTCGAGGCCTCGACCCAGTGGCGTTCACGCTGGAACGGGTAGCCCGGCAATGAAATTCGTCGCCGCGTTTCGCCCGTGAAAAGCCCCGGGAAATAAATCTGCAGCCCTGCCTGATAGGCTTCCGCGACTGCCTCTGCAAAATCACTGCCGCTTCCGGATGCCTTGCCGTTGCCGGATGGCGGGCGCAGGCTCGACAGCACTGCGGGAGCCTGTGCGGATTCAGGCCAAGCCGCAGCTGCCATAGGGGCCAACACGGAGCGTGGGCCGATCTCCAGCACCAGACCCACCCCGAGTTCCGCCAGTGTCTCGGCACCGCGAGCGAATGCCACCGGCTCCCGGGCATGCCTTCTCCAATAGGCCCCGTCCAGCAACTCGTCCGGTCCGACGGCTTGACCCGTCAGGTTGCTGACCACGGTCAGGGAGGGAGGCTTGATTGCGATGCCCTCCAGGGATGCTTCCAGCGCGGCCAGGGCCGGCTCCACCAGGGCACTGTGGAATGCTCGGGCCGTGTTCAGCCGCTTGACCCGGGTCCCTTCCGATTCGAGGTGTTTCGAAATGGCTTCGATTTCCTCGATCGGACCGCTGATCACCTGATGGGTTCCGTTGTACCCCGAAACGCTCAGCCTGGCGTTGGACGACGACGCATTGAATGCCTCGACCTCCGATGCCACCTGCTCCGCCGGCGCGAAAACTGCGGCCATGGCGCCCGGTTCGGTTCCCGACAGCAAGGCGCCCCGGGTTGCGGCAAACCGCATCCCGTCCTCCAGGCTGAACACCCCCGCCGCCTGTGCCGCCGCCAGTTCTCCGACGCTGTGCCCCACGACCACGCTGGGCCTGATGCCCAAACTCGTCCATAGCGCCGTCAGCGCGCACTCCAAAGCGTAGAGAGCCGGTTGCTCCCACGCCGTGTCTTCAAGTTCGCCTTCACCCTCGGCCCGGCCGAACATCACGTCCAGCAGGGAGGTTCCCCGCTCACCCCGGAATGCCGCTTCGCAGCGATCCAGAACCGCGCGCGCTATCGGTTCGTGTTCGTAGATTGCCTGCCCCATGCCGGCCCACTGGCTTCCCTGCCCGGTGTAGGCAAATGCCACCTTGGCCGCCATCCCGGGTTTCACGCCGTCGTCCGCTTCAGCCAAATCCTTCAGGCGTTCCCGCAGCGACTCGGCATCGCGGAACACGATCCCCGCGCGGTGATCGAAATGGCTCCGCCCCACGCCGGCGGTCCACGCCATGTCCGACAGCAACGGTTCCACGGCAACGTTTTCCGGGGATTCTTCGGTCCGGTCGCCGAGCCACGACAGGTACCGCTTTGCCAGTTTCCGAAGCGCGCCCTCCGATTTGCCCGACAACGGCAACAGACGGCTCTTGCGTCCGCTCCCTTCCTGTTCCGGCAACGGCAGATCCGCCACGGTCCCCGGCGTCGAGATCTCCACGGCCTTCGCGGAACCCGCAGCCCGATATCCTTCGCCAAGGGCCGGGCTCGGACCGTCGTACTCTTCCACCACAATGTGGGCATTCGTCCCGGATATCCCGAAGGAGTTCACGCCCGCCAATCGCGGCCGCCCGCGGTGGCGTGGCCAGTCCGTCGTGGACGAGGTGATCTGCAGCGGCAGATGATCCCAGTCGATGCCCGGGTGGGGGTCCTGGAAGTGCAGGTGTTTCGGGATGATGCCCCGCTCCACCGCCAACACTGCCTTGATCAGTCCGGCAACCCCGGCGGCAGACTCCAGGTGGCCGACGTTGGTTTTTACGGAACCGACCAGAAGTGGATGATCGGCCTCGCGATCCTTCCCGTAGACAGAGGCCACCGCATTGATTTCGATGGGATCACCCACCGTCGTTCCGGTTCCGTGCGCCTCCAGGTAATCCACTTCCGACGGGGGAATGCCGGCCCGCGACAGTGCCGTCTCGATCACCTGTTCCAACGCAGGCGTATTGGGAACCGTCAGTCCGACGCTGGCTCCGCCGTGATTCACTGCCGAACTTCGGATGACGCCCCAGATGCGGTCGCCATCCGCTTCCGCCTCGCTCAGCCGTTTGAGGATCACGACCCCACAGCCTTCGCCGCGTACGTAACCGTTCGCAGATGCATCAAAAGTCTTGCATTGGCCGTCGGGAGACAGCATCATTGCATCCGCACGCAGTTCGTATACGCGGCCGTTCAGGAGGGCCTGCACGCCGCCGGCAATGGCCAGGTCCGCCTTGCCTTGCTGCAGATCAACCACCGCATCGTGGACCGAGACCAGGGACGACGCGCAAGCGGCATCCACGGCTTTCGCCGGCCCCATGAGACCCAATACGAAAGACACCCGCCCGCTGGCGCCGTTCAGGTTGGTGCCGCTGAGGGCATAGAGGCATCCGGCCGCCTCGGTCGGTTTGGTCGTGTCCAGGACCAGCATCCGATACTCGTCATTGCTGATCCCGGTGTAGACGCCGGTCTGGCCGCCTTTGAGCCGGTCCGGATCGATCCCCGCATCCTCAAGTGCCTGCCAGCTCGTCTCCAGCATCATGCGCTGCTGCGGATCCATCAATTGCGCCTCTGCCGGTGAAATCCGGAAAAACGAGGCGTCGAACTGGTCGATGTCGGCAACGAAGGACCCGAAGCGGCAGGCTTCATTCGGAACCACACCGCCAGGGAAAAGTTCTCCCATGCGCTCGGCGCCCGCGCCGGAGATTCCCTCGCTGATCGAGTTCCCGCCGCTTTCGAGCAGGCGCCAGAAAGCCGGGATATCCGGCGCGCCGGGAAACCGGCAGGCCATGCCGATAACCGCTATGGGCGGGTCGCCCGCGACGCGCTTCGATTCCTGAGGGTCAGGAGGGGTAGAAGATTTGTCCGGCTTTGCCATAGAGGGCTCGTTACCTGAACTGGAATGAATTTAAAATATCGTATTCCAAGTCGAGCCCAGCGGCAAACTTGGGCGCTTCGAGGTTTTGTGCACACAAATTCGTGAAGCGCCAATGCTACAATGTCCGAGATGTCCAGCGAGCGGTACTTTGCCCTCGTAGGGACATCAGTTTGTCCGGTCATCTCCACGTCCAATTTGGGCTGGGAACTTCGGACTGAACACATAACAATAACATTCACTTTCAGGGAGAAATACACATGTCTGGAACCGAAGACCGCCTAAGAACGCTCATCACCGACAACCTCGACCTAGGCCATGACCCAGATTTCGACCAATCATTCAGTGACATCGGAGTTTCTTCGGTGGATGCGATCGCGTTTTTCAAACTGGTCAACCAGGAATTCGGCCTCGGATTGGTTGCGGATGAATGCGCACAGTTCAAGAACCTCCGCGAACTTGTAAGCTTCATCGACGCGCGCGGCCAGTAAGCATCCCAGATAGCATCCACGCACTCGCCGGATAATCCTTGGCACCAGTTGAGCAAGACCGACCGCCTCGAACCCGAAGGCGGTCGGCAATTCCGGTATCGGCTGCCCCGCGATCTCGGCAACCCTGCGTTCCGTTCGGAACGCGTATTGGGAGGCGCCCGGACCCTCTGCCATGACGACTGACATCGTGTGGGAGATACCCAACCCCTTGTCAACCCTCGATGTTCGTCTCGACGACGATACCGTCACCACCGTGCGCCAGCACGGCAATCCGTCAGGCACCCGGATCGTCTTGAGCCACGGCAGTGGTCTCGCCGCCGATCTTTATTACCCGTTCTGGTCTCTGCTCGCGAACGACTACGACGTGATGGTCTACGACCTCAGGAACCACGGTTGGAATAGCGTCGGTGCCCGGAGGGATCACAACATTCCGACGCTCGTTTGCGATCACGACATTATTCTCGAATCCATCGATCGTGTGTATGGCAGCAAGCCGACGATCGGCATCTTTCACTCCCTCACCTCAATTGTCGCCATTTTGTCCTGCAGCAAGATCTATTCGGCACTGGTTTTGTTCGATCCGCCCCTGGCCAAGCACGACATGAGTCAGACGGAACTTCTAGAAGCCGCCGCGCTCGTGGCTGCCAAGACCCGGCAGCGGGAAGAGCGCTTCAAGTCACGGGAGGAGTTTGTCGAGCTGCTGAAGTTTCTTCCATCGTTCAAGAGGGTTATCCCTGGCGTGCACGAGCTCATGGCGCTGACGACGCTTCGAGGATCCGCGGGCGGTCACGGTTACGAGCTTCGCTGCCCCCGCGAATACGAAGCGAATCTCATGGAATACGGCCGGAGTTTCTTTCCGCTGCTTGATCTCGATCTTCTCGCCTGTCCGAAGAAGATCGTCGGTGCCGACCCTACCTTGCCGCACTCGTACCTGCCCACGCTCGACCAGCGGCTCGCCTATGAAGTGGATTACGATTTCATCCCCGAAACGACGCATCTGCTTCAACTGGAAAAACCCGAGGAGTGCGTTGCCGTAACCCGCGAGTTTCTCGAACGGCACGACCTCGCATAGCGTCAGTGCAACCGACGCCCCGGCCAAAAAATTTCGGCGGCTTGCTAGGGTCTCACGACAAGGCCGGGCCGAAACGGACGACATCCAGCAACCGCACCCCCGACAACCGCGCCGCGGCCAGAATGACGAGATCCCGGTCGGTTGGGGCGGGCCGGCACAGGGAATCCGCTTCGCGCACCTCGACATAGTCCGGTTCAAATCCCGACCCGACCAAGGTCTCAAACGCCTGCCGTTGCGCCTGCTCGACATCAAGCCCGTTCTTGATCGATTCTGCGGCCGCTTCCAGGGTCCGGTGCAATCCAGCCGCCTGTTCACGCGACTGGGGATCCAGCCTTCGGTTTCGTGAACTCATGGCCAGGCCGTCCGGCTCACGTACGACCGGAGCGGCAATAATTCGGATCGGCGGCTGGCATTCCGCCGCCAGGTGCCGCACCAGCACCAGCTGCTGGTAATCCTTCTCGCCGAACACGGCGGCCGTCGGCGCCGTCTGGTCGAACAGCCGGCTGACCACTGCCGCTACCGCCGTCAGGTGCCCCGGGCGATACCGACCCTCCAGCACATCCGTCAAGCCCGGGATCTCGAACGCCTCCAGCCGGGGAGGCTCGCCGCCCCAGACTTCCTGCTCGTCCGGGGCATACGTCAGATCGACCCCCGCCTGGCGCAGGCGTTCGAAGTCCTCTTCCTCTTCGCGGGGGTAGTTGGCGAAATCCTCCGGGTCGTCGAACTGGTGTCGGTTGACGAAAACGGTGGCCAGCACGATCCCGGGACGCTGCCGCGCATGTTCGATCAAACTCAGGTGCCCGGCGTGCAGGCCGCCCATGGTCGGCACCAGGGTCCGTTCTTCGGGCTGCCGGGTCAATGCGGCCTGAAGTTGCGCCGCCGTGCGGCACAGGATCATGGGAAGGATCCGGAATGAACCGCTTCGACGTAGGCCCGGACTGCATCCGCGACACCCCGGCCCGAATTCATGAAGCTGCGGGCGTGTTTTGGAGCCGGGTCGGTCAACCCCAACAGGTCGTACAGCACCAGGATCTGTCCATCGCAGGCCGCGCCGGAACCGATGCCGATTACCGGGATTCCCGCCTGTTCGGTGATTTCCGCAGCCAAGTCGTCGACCACGCATTCCAGCAGCAGCAGGTCCGCGCCCGCTTCTTCCAGCGCGAGCGCCGTCTCCCGCAGTTCGTCCGCTTCCTCGGCAGTGCGCCCGTGCCGCCGGATCCCAGTCAGTTTGGTCAGGCTCTGCGGGCGAAGCCCCAGGTGCGCACAGACCGGGGTGCCCTGATCGGACAAGGCACGAACGATTTCGACCTGGTCCTGGGAGGCCTCGAGTTTGACCACCTGCGCGCCACCTTCCTGCACCAGCCGCGCGGCATTGGCTTGCGCCATGGGCACATCGCAGCAACTCATATACGGCAGGTCGCTGATCAGCAGGGCGCGCTGAATGCTGCGGGCGACGCATTGCGTGTGGTAGACCATGTCGTCCATGGTCACCGGCTGAGTGTTGGGATGGCCCTGAATAACCATGCCAAGAGAGTCACCGACCAAGATGAACTCCACTCCGCATGCGTCAAGCACGCGCGTGAACGTCGCATCGTAGGCCGTCAGGCCAGCAAAACGATTCTTGCCCTCCCGCACCATCCGGCGCAGGGCGTCAAGCGTCACGGGAGAATCCGGTGCACTCATGTCTGCGTCATCGAACCGGCTGGAGCCATGTAACCCAGCATCCCCTCCGGTTGGCTCGGATCCAGGAAATACTGGCCGGGCTGGGTCACGCCATCCAGCGCAACCAGCAGGCTCTGGTAGTCCTGAAGGCTCTCCGCCAGATTGGCGCAGGAAGTATCGACCGTCAGCACGGTTCCGGAGTAATGGCGGAAGTGCTCCGCCATCAATGCCGACAGCGCCTCCAGGAACTCCGGGCGCACCGTGCGCTCGAATGACCGCCCCCGCATCGTGATCCGCTCCAGCAAAACCGACACCGGCGCCTGCAGGTAGATCACCAAGTCCGGACGTGGAAGCCCGGCGGACATATGAGTGTACAAGCTGAGCCACAGGTCATATTCGTCGCCCTGAAGCGACAGTCTGGAAAACCAGTCGCTCTTTTCGAACACGTAATCCGAGAAAGTGCGCTGCTGGAACAAATCCACCTGGTTCAATTGCTGCAACTGGCAGGCCCGGCTGGTCAGGAAGTGCAGCTGGGTTGCCAGAGCCGTTTTTTCAGGGGCTTCGAAAAAATCTTTGAGAAAAGGGTTTTCCTGGTAGTTCTCCAGCATCAGCCGGCCATTGAAATCGGCGGCCAGACGATTGCACAGCGTGGTCTTGCCAACGCCTATCGGCCCCTCCACCGCAATCAGGCGTGCCGAGTCGGGCAGGCTTTGGCAAGCCCCCACCCGATCCACCCGGGAATACTTGCACTCCCGCAGCAACTTCGACACCGTGCCCCGCCCGGGCACTTCCAGATTCGCGTCCAGTTCCCGCAGCGGAGCCAGTACGAACGCCCGCTCGTGCAGGCCCGGATGCGGCAACGTCAGGGCCTTGCTGTCAAAACGTTCCTGCCCCCACAAGAGCAGGTCCAGGTCCAATGTCCGCGATGCCCAGCGTTCGCGTTGTTCCTTTCGCCCGTGTTGACGCTCGATCACCTGCAGTTCGTGAAGCAGTTGCTCGGGCTCCAGGTCGGTTTCGACCTGCACGACCGCATTGATGTAGTCCGGCTGGTCCAGCCCACCCATCGGCGGGCTCCGGTACAGGCCCGAAGAAGCGCACAGGCGAACCTGGGCCAGTTGCCCCAGTTCGCGCACCGCGGAGCGGACTTGCTCGGTCGGCCCGTCCAGATTGCTGCCGAGCCCGATGTAAATGTCTCCCCGAGGCACGATTATCTCCGCCGACGGCGGCGACGGCGTCGGGGAGCGTCGCTGGGTCCTGCTTCGTATTTTTCCTGGGCCCGCGTCCAAGCCTGGTGAGCCCCCTGCAACCGCTCGTCCCTCAGCGCGCGCAACCCGAGGAAATCATATGCGGCACGAAATGCGCTGCGCGACATCACCCGTTCAGGGTGACTGCGCGGGCCTGTTTCCAACTGCGGCTGGCGAATCCAGATCTCACGGATCATCTGGGCATGACGAAACGGGATGCTGATGGTCCGCGCCTGATGCTCCAAGGCCCGGTCAGCACAAATCGACAACGCATCGCGAGGGCTGAACTCCCCCGGTTCCAGTTCATCCAGCAGTTGGCGCACATACGGCCACATCAATACCGCGTAGGCGAAAGCCGGGGAGACCGGCATGCCCGAACGCACCCGTTCGTCCGTGTTCGCCAGCGCCAAGCAGATGAACTCCAGATCTTCCGGGTGGTCCCGCTCCAAAGCCGCCTCCGTACGTGGGAACAACTGGTGCAGCAATCCCTTGTCGCGCAACAGCTCAAACGTGCGCTCGGCCGCGCCGCTGTGCAGGAGCTTGATGCCTTCGTCGAACAGCCGGGCCGGTGAAATGGCGTCAAGCAGGTCCGCCAGTTCGGGAATCAATTGCTCCATGGCCGGATCCATCCGGAAGTTGAGCTTGGCCGCAAAACGCACCGCGCGCAGCAATCGCACCGGGTCCTCGCGAAAACGCACTGCAGGCTTGCCGATCATGCGCAGGCGACGCTGCTTCAGATCCTCCACGCCACCGACGAAGTCCAGCACGGTGTTCCGGATCGGGTCGTAGAACAGGGAGTTGGCCGTGAAATCCCGCCGCAACGCGTCGCGGTCGATCGTCCCGTATGCGTTGTCGCGAAGAATTCGCCCCCCCAAGGTCACCGAGACATGGGCGCGCCCGGAGCGCGAACGGTGCCCGCCCCGGAACGTCGCGACCTCGATCAGGTCTCGGCCCACGTACACATGCGCGAGCCGGAACCGCCGACCGACGATGCGGCAGCGGTCGAACAGGTTCTTCACCTGCTCGGGACGGGCGTCCGTAGCAATGTCGAAGTCTTTCGGGTGCAGGCCCAGCATCAGGTCGCGCACGCCGCCGCCGACGATATAGGCCTCGTAGCCTCCCTCCACCAGGATTTCCACCACGCGCCGGGCGGACCTGGAAACCTCCGAAGGATTGATGCCGTGTTCGTCAGCCCCCACGACCCGGGGATTGCCGTCGGTGTGTTTCTTTACGGCATCGGACAGGCGATTGAACAGTTTTTTAGCCATAAACAGGCGTTTGCCCCGGCAGGAGCCAGCGGGTCTGCCATTTTACCGCTTCAGGCTAAAGGCAGCCTTCACACCCGATCTTGTCGGGCCACGTTGAGGGGTTTCGGCTTTCATGGGGCTGTAACACATTGAAAATACGATATACTTGCAAAAGTAACTTGGCCGTCAATTCATGGCAAGCAGATACCAGTTCGAAATCGCCACTCAGATGTCTGTCATTACCGAATGTCAGCGTCTTCGTTACCGGGTTTTCGCACTGGAAATGGGGGCATCCCTGGAAAGTGCCGCGGAGCAGATCGACTCGGACCCTTACGACCCATTCTGCCGACACCTGACCGTAACTGACACGGTTACCGGGGACCTTGTCGCCTGCACCCGGGTCCTTTCGGACGAGGATGTCCCGCAGGCCGGGGGCTTCTACACCCAGTCGGAATTCAAACTGGGCCGCTTGCGCAGCCTCCCCGGAAGGAAACTGGAAGTCGGCCGCACCTGCGTGCATCCCGATCACCGCAACGGCGGGGCCATTACTTGTTTGTGGCTGGGTCTTGCGGAATTTATGCTGTCCCAGAACTACGAATATCTGTTCGGGTGTGCCAGTGTGGACATGTCGGACGGAGGCCGTCAGGCTCACGCCATCTACCAGAATGCGCTGGAGCGCGGCTTGGTCAACCTGGACCTGGACGTCCATCCTCGCTCCCCTCTGCCTGAGCCGGACCAGCCTGCCGTGGATGCGGCCATTGAGCTTTCCGATTCGGTTCGGGAGATCCTGCCGCCTCTGCTGAAAGCCTACCTGAATCTCGGTGCGGAAATCTGCGGCAAACCCTGCTGGGATAAAAAATTCAACGTGGCCGACATGCTGGTACTGGTCAATCGCGCCAACATCGCACCCCGTTACGTCCGCCGCTTCCTCAAAGCCGCCCAAACACCCGCGAATACATACCAAGCCTGAATCCCGCATTCGGGCCATGCCTGATGTAGAATAGTGGCGGGTCAACCTAATCGGGGTTTGGGATGCTTTTTGGCAAGAAAAAGGATTTCACTTGCACCATCGCCAACACTGGCGAGACTTTCGAGGTGCCCGGCAAGATCAACTTGCTGCAGGCTGCCCTGAACGCCGGCATCAAGTGGCCTTGCGACTGCAAGGTGGGAAGTTGCGGGACCTGCCGGTGCATCCTCAAGGAGGGCAAGGTCAAGGCACTGAACGATTTCGCCTACGTGCTAGACGGTGACATGCTCAAGAAAGGCTATATCCTGGCCTGCCAGTCCCAGTTGAAATCCGACCTGGTCGTCGAGGTGGACTTTGATCAGGGCGCGATCGAAAACATGAAATTGACGTGATCGATGCGATTTCATCGCTTCTCGCCAATCATCCGAAACGCTTCACCTACGACATTTCACCTAGCCCGCAGACTTGCGGGTCACGCGCATGATCGTCTGTTCCTGCGTTCAAGTCAGTGACCGAGAACTGCGCGCCGCGGTGAAAGCCACCGCCAAAGCAGGACAACCCGTGAATTTCCGTTCTGTCTACCGCCAGATGGGAAAACGCGCGCGATGCGGCAACTGTCGGCCGCTAATCAACCAGATCATCAAGCAGGCGCATACTGACGCCTGATTTACGGAAAAAGCAGGAGACCGCCATCATGAAAGGAAACGAGAAAGTCATCGACTACCTGAACCGCAGCCTTGCCAGTGAATTGCGGTCCGTCAATCAATACTGGCTGCATTACCGGTTGCTGGAAGACTGGGGCTACGGCAAGCTCGCCCAAAAATCACGAGAAGAGTCCATTGGAGAAATGCGCCATGCGGACCGGTTCGTGGAGCGAATCATCTTCCTGGAAGGACACCCCAACCTGCAAACCTTGGACCCGCTGCGCATTGGCGAGAACATCCGGGAGGTCCTGGAATGCGACCTCGCCGCCGAACAAGAGGCGCATGCTCTGTACCGGGAAGGCCGTGATGTCTGCCAGGAAGTGAGCGACTATGCTTCCATGCGCCTGTTCGAAGACCTGATCGCGGACGAGGAAATGCACATCGCCTTCATCGAGACGCAATTGCAATTGATCGACCAGATCGGGGTCGAGCAGTACGGGTTGCTTCAGGCGGGTACCGACGCGGACGAATAACGACCGGGTCGAGAATCACTCGCGGTCGAAATCGATCTGCATTCCGGCTGCGGGCGGCATTTCCTGCCCATCCCGGTGCACAATCCGGCCTGACACCATCGTCGTGTCGATCCGGGCATGCAACATCTGTCCTTCGAATGCCGACCAACCGCATTGGTGAAGGACTTCTTCCGGCTCCACCTGCCTCGTCGCCGACAAATCCGCTAAAACCAGATCCGCGTAGTAGCCTTCGCGCAGGAATCCGCGATCACGGACCTCGTAGCACAGTGCCGGGGCATGCGCCGCCTTATGTACGACCTGCGGCAGGCTGAAGACACCCTGGTGAACCAGTTCCAGAAGCATCGGCAACGCATGCTGCGTGATCGGCAGCCCCGCTGCGACTTCCTGGTACGGTCCTTCTTTCTCCGACAGAAGATGTGGCGCGTGATCGGTCGCAATGACATCGATCCGATCCTCGTGCACCGCCTGACGCAGCGCATCCCGATCCGATTGCTTTTTGATCGAGGGGTTGCACTTGATGCGGCCGCCGTACTGTGCATAGTCGGCGTCGGTGAAAACCAGATGATGTACACAGGCCTCGGCGGTAATCCGTTTGCCTTCGATCGGCCCGACATCGAACTGCGGCAATTCGTCGGCCGTGGTCAGGTGGAGCACATGCAGCCTTGAGCCGAATCGCTTCGCCAAGCCCACCGCCATGGACGAAGAAGCAAGGCATGCCTCCCGGCTGCGAATTTCCACGTGGCAGTGCATCGGGATTTGCTCGCCGTACTGCCGGACGTGTTCGGCCAAGGCCGCCTCGATCATCGGCGTATCTTCGCAGTGCGTTGCGATCAGGGTAGGGCAGCCGGCAAAGTGTTGTTCCAGTGCCTTGGGGTCGTCCACCAGCATGTTTCCGGTCGACGCGCCCATAAAGATCTTGAGCCCGCACGCTTTCCGGGGATCCAACTTTCGAACCTCGTCGGCATTGTGGTTGGTCGCACCGAAATAAAATGCATAGTTCGTGTGCATCGCGCCATCTGCCCGCGCCAATTTCTCGTCCAGCCGCTCAAGGGTCACGACCGGCGGCTGGTTGTTCGGCATGTCCATGACCGTGGTCGTGCCGCCCGTCACCGCGGCGCGGGATTCGGACTGGAAGGTTCCTTTCTCCGGCTGGCCCGGCTCCCGGAAATGAACCTGGCCGTCGATCATTCCAGGCAGCAGGTGGAGCCCCGCCGCATCCAAGACTTGATCGGCAGGTTCGCCGGACAGGCCGGGACCGATTTTTTCGATCCGCGAGCCTCGGACAAGCAGGTCCGTCTCGAACACGCGACCTTCGTTGACCGCAGTCGCATTAACAATCAGGCAGGAATCAGGCATGGGAAACTTGGGAAAGCCCGCGCATTGTACCGGGCTTCTCGGCTGATCGTTGTCTGGCCTCTGAAATCACCGAGGCTGTCCGAGCCCAGCAAACTCCAGATTCGCTGGTTTCCTGCTATTGTCAAAATGTGTTGTAATTGATTTCGCATGAGTTCTTCCGACCCACACATCCAAAACCCCGTGCTGGACGATGCTGGCTGCGCGGCTCACGAGCCTTATGCCTTGCGCGTGCTCGGCGACAGCATGGAGCCGGAATTCGCGGACGGCTGCATCGTCATCGTCGATCCGGCCGGAGATGCACAGTCCGGCTCTTACGTGGTCGCGCAGGTGAACGGAGAGCCGATCTTCCGACAGTATTGGGTCGAGAACGAGCGCCACTGGTTGCGGCCGGTCAACTCCGGCTATCCGTCGCTTGAACTCAGCGATCCTTCCGACATCATCGGCGTCATTACCCAGCGAGCCGGAACCCGCCGATCCTACCGTCGCCATTACGTCTGATGCAGGGAAAATTGCAATGTTTCAGACTTTGAGACGTATCAGCTAATCTGTTCTTCACATATCGGGCTCGTCCGGGAATACCCGACGTGCTATGAAAAAGCCATAAAGGGACACACTGGGAAATCGACTTCGCAGAATTCGGCTCATCGCCTTGAAATGTTTTCCTGCCGTCAGAACATCATCAACAACTGCGATCTGGCTGGGGACAGGCTCGGTTTCTTGCTCATCAATCACATACAGATCCACAAGATTCATCCACCGGAAGGTCTGTGATCAGGGCTTTCATGCGCCGCAGGAATGGATTCACGCTGCAAGACCAGTTCGCGCACATCGACGGGAAACGAGGCTTTCACCCCATTGCAGATCTGCACAATCCGGTCGTCGTATTCGGAATGCCCCTTTGCCTTTGACGGGGGGACCGGCACGAGAGTCGCCGTCTTCAACCATTCATGGTTGATTGCCTCGCCCAGCCATTGTGCGCACCGGGGGAAATCGCCTGGGTCTTATACCTGTATTCCAGCGGATGGGTGCGTTCCTTGCTGGGCTTCTTCTTCAAGTTCGAGATTAGGCTGTTGGTCTCGCTGAACCTGTAATCCTTGCCGGACGTGTATTCGAAAATATAGCAACACCGGTCGTCTGCGTCCAAGTCCACATGGTCGCCAATATTGCTGTCGTCAATAATTGGAAACGCACGCGGCTATTCGAGGGCTTGCCAGATGTCGCCGGGGCCTGTGATTCTGATGGCGCCTTGCTTTTCCAGCCGGACGGGCCAAGTGAGATCGGATCTCTTGAAGCATGAATCCAAGATTAACAATTTTCTCTCTTGGTGGAGGGCGGCTCGCGCCTGTACGAGCGTGCCCGAAGTCTCTCCTGCCTCGACGATGACCGTCGCCTCGGTCAGCGCGCTCATGGTGACATTGCGCTCAGGGAAAAACAAGCGATTATGCTTGGGGCTCTGCTTTGAGTGGCGCAGTACGGGAACCTGCGAGATCAACAGGTGTTCCGTTGCGATTTCCTCCTGCAAGGCTCGATTTTCCTGCGGGTAGATTTCCCCCAGCGGCGTGCCCACAACCGCAATGGTCGCACCGCCGGATTCCAAGGCTGCCCTGTGAGCAACAGTGTCAATGCCAGCGGCCAAGCCCGAAACCACGACGAAGTCTCGGGCCGCCAATTCCTTCGCCAGCCGTCTGGCCCTCAATCGCCCTTCACGAGAAGCCTTCCTGCTCCCCACGACGGCAATGCACCTCTTTTCCGTAAGCTCCCACGCACCGCGGTAGTACAGGAATTCGACAGGGTGCCTGGCATCGCGCAACTTCGAAGGATAATCCCCAGCATGATGAACCCGCACACCAAAACGCTGGATGCCCGCATCCTCCAGTCGCTTCTTGGCTTCAGAAGCGCACTGTCGGGCCCTAGGTTGCTCGATGAAGTCCGATGGAAGTGCTTGCGGGTCGGCCGAAAAACGCTGTGCGATGGATTTAAAGGATGCGCCATTCTCCAGCCACAATGCTTCATAGGCACCCATCTCCAGAAGGGGAGAAATCGGCGCATTGGCAGGCCCCTCGGGCATCAGAAAGCAGGTTTGACCATTCATGCTCAGAAAATTATACGGAAGAGTCGGCGGACAAGGATCTGATTCACTATCTCTTTACCTTCCGCGCCAACCTCCCGGGCAGGGGCTACCCGCCGGTCAGTTCTTTGTAGGCATCCGCATCCATCAGGGATGCACAGGGGTCAGGCTCGGCACAGTCCATCTTCAGTATCCAACCTTCTCCCTCCGGCGAATCGTTGACCTGCCACGGCTCTTCCCGGAGGAGTTCATTGACTTCCACAACTTTGCCCGAGACCGGGGCGATCAGTTCGGATGCGGTCTTGACTGATTCGATAACCCCGAAACTCTGGCCTTGAGCCAGTTCGGTTCCGGGCTCCGGCAGCTCCACGAACAGAATGTCGCCCAGTTCCTCCTGCGCGTAGTGGCTCACGCCGACCTTGGCCATGCCGGAACCGTCAGGCTCCAGCCAAAGGTGATCCTGACCGTAGCAACGCTTGTTCACAGTTTCTTCGTTCGTCCGGGGTCAGTGCCGGCGTCGCCGGGCACGTGCGCCGCGCATCGCTTCGGCCAAGATTTCGTGGTCCAGTTCTTCAAGGTTCCCGCCTGCTTGCCCTGCCACCTGATCCAGGTCTTCGATCTTCTCGCCCACGGACAGACCCAGGCATTGCACCGTCCCCGCCAATCCACCAATCTGTATCTTCAGCAACGTGCTGTGCGGTACTTGGGTGCGATCTTCGACCTCGCCGAAGGCTTCGGCGCCCACCTGTTCAAAGAATTCCTGCAACTCCTGGCAACGGTTGCAGGAATCTGCGTCATTGCAGTCAATGCCGGCACCCTCCCGGCGCGTTACCGGAATAGCCCGCGAGCAGGCATGCATCCCGGCGACGATCAGGCGCTCGAACGGGCAGTGCACATTCACGCCGTCGCCCCCAGGCAGCGAGTGTACGAGTTGCCACGGATGATTTCAGCGTGAAATTGCTCCCGTACCAACTGGTGCTGCGTGGCCAGGGCATCAAAGCGTTCCACCACCGGCTCCGGCGCACAAACGTACAAATCCATCCCCGAAAGGTCTGGATGATCGTCCACGACACGCTTCAGCATGGTTTCCACTTTTTCCATGCCGGACAACTCATCTTTTGCCCACTCGCTGAACGACTCCTCGATCACCAGAGGCGTATAGCTCAGTTCGTCGAGCGCATCCGCCCAGGAACGGCACAGATTGTGCATGTACAGGTCTTCCTTTCCGCAACAGATTCGGTACAGATGCAGGGGTTGTTCGGATTCGCGCGCGGTGAGGTGTTCGAGCATGCTCTTGATCGCCGCGAACCCGGTGTCGAACGCCACGAACAGGGCCGGGCGGGTGGAATCGTCATCGAACGCAAACCGGCCCCCGGGTGCTTCGACCGTCACGGTCTGCCCCGGGCGCAGGGACTCGAACGCGTTGTCGGAAAAATTGTCGTCCGGCAGGCGCCGGATGTGGAAGTCGATATGGCGTTCGTCGCAAGGGCAACTGGCAATCGCGCTGTCGCTCACCGCGCCGTTCTCCAGCGTCAGGGTCGCATACTGGCCTGCCATGAAGCGAAGCCGTTGCGAGCGGGGCACGCGTAGCTTCAGCCACAGCAAGCGTTCACCGAGCTTTTCGGCGACCTTCACTTTCGCCTGCAGGGTTTGCCAGGGAATAGACGTTGGGTCTTTTTCGAGCACAACCTCGAGCGTGAGGTCGCTCTGCGCGCTGTTGCTGCACATCAGGAAATCGCCGTGCGCCCGCTCGGCTTGGGTGAACACGAAATCGTGGTGACGAACGGGCTTGAGTTCCCCTTCTATCAGCCGGGCGCGGCACAGCCCGCAATTCCCGGCGCTGCATCCGTACGGAAGGCCGACACCCTCGCGGATGGCGGCCTCAAGCAGGGTTTCGTTCCTCTGGGTTTCGAACGAGCGGTCAGCGTTGCGGAGCCGGACGGTCGGCATGGGGCCGATTTAGGCTGCCTTTTCCATCTCGACGTCGTAAGCCCCGCGTGCGGCCGCCCCATTCAGGCGGGCGCGCTTGGAGATCGCGGCCTGCCCGACTTCGCGGTTGGCCTCGGCGCCTCCCCAGGATTTCATCGCCTGCTGCTGCAGGGCGCGACCATAGGAAAAAGTCACTGCCCAGGGAAGATCCGGATGCCGGTTGATCGCATTCAGGTGTGCGCTGGCCTCCTCGTCGCTCTGCCCGCCGGACAGGAACGCGATTCCAGGCACTTCGGCAGGAACCGTCTTCTTCAGGCATTCCACCGTGCGGGCGGCCACCGTCTCGACATCCGCCTGCTCGGCGCACCGGTCCCCGGAAATCACCATGCTGGGCTTGAGGACGATGCCTTCAAGCCACACGCCCTGACGCGCCAACTGATCAAAGGTGACTTCCAGCGCACGGACGGTCACTTCGTAACTGCGGTCGATATCGTGTTCGCCATTCATCAGGACTTCGGGTTCGACGATCGGCACCAAGCCGGCTTCCTGGCACAGGGCCGCATAGCGGGCAAGACCATGGGCGTTGGCTTCCAGGCAGGCTCCGCTCGGCATACCCTCTCCGATGGTGATCACCGCCCGCCACTTGGCGAAACGGGCACCCAGTTCAACGTACTCGGCCAGACGGTCGCGCAGGCCGTCCAAGCCTTCCGTCACCTTCTCGCCCGGATAACCCGCCAGATCCTTGGCGCCCTTATCCACCTTGATGCCCGGCACGATGCCGATCGAGTTCAAGTGTTCCGGGAACGGCGTGTCGTCCAGCAATTTCTGGCGCAGGGTCTCGTCGAACAGGATCGCGCCTCCGACATGATCCCCCAAACCCGCCGCCGTAACCAGCATGTCGCGGTAAGCGCGGCGATTTTCTTCAGTAAATTCAATGCCTAAAGCGTCAAAACGCTTCTTGCAGGTCGGGTGGCTTTCGTCCATCGCCAGGATTCCCTTGCCGGGGGCCACCATGGCGCGCGCGGTTGCGCTCAGTGTTTCACGGTTCATAAAAAATGTTTGATTAAAAGGTTAAAAAATGGAAGGTTCGCGAACAATCTATTTTATGCTACTCGACCGCAACGCCACGCGATTCGGGCATCGCCCCGGCCTCCACGATCTTCAGGGCGTTGGTGCCTCCCTGAACACCCGCCAGATCGCCCTTGGTGATGATCACCCGGTCGCCGTCCTCCACCACCCCGCTTTTTTTCAGCACGTCGACCAGATCCCGGTTGAGTTCGGCGTGGTCGGTACTGATGCTGCGCAGGGTGACCGGATATACCCCGCGGTACAGGTTGACCCGGCGGCGTGTCTCAAGGTTGCGGGAAACCGCATAGATCGGGATGCTGGAGCGAAAGCGCGACATCTGCCGGGGAGTGGAGCCGGATTCGGTCAAGGCGGCGATGGCTTTGACTTCCAGGTGGTTGGCGGTAAAGATCGCCGACAGCGCGATCGCCTCGTCCGCGTCGAACAGGTCTTCTTCTTCGTTGGCGAGATCCAGGATGTCACCGGCGGCATTGCCTTCGGAGCCCACGCAGATGCGACTCATCGCCAGTACCGCCTCGACCGGGTTGCTTCCAATCGCCGTCTCTGCCGACAGCATCACGGCGTCGGTCCCGTCCAGCACGGCATTGGCGACGTCGAACACCTCCGCACGCGTCGGAATGGTGCTGGTGATCATCGATTCCATCATCTGCGTCGCCGTGATCACGACCCGGTTGTGCCGCCAGGCCCTGCGGATCAAGCTCTTCTGCACTGCCGGCAGTTCCGGGTCGCCGATCTCCACACCCAGATCCCCACGCGCCACCATGATCGCATCCGAGGCATCCAGGATCTCGTCGATGTTCTCAACCGCTTCGGCCCGTTCGATCTTCGCGATCAGGTGCGCGTTGCCGCCGGCCTCGCGCAGGAGTTCGCGCGCATAGTAGATGTCGCCCCCGCTGCGCGGGTAGGACACGGCAAGGTAGTCCACGCCGATTTCCGCGGCCAACTGGATGTCCTGATGATCCTTGGCACTGATCGAAGGGGCCGACAAGCCGCCGCCGGCGCGGTTGACGCCCTTGGCATCCTGCAAGACCCCTCCGGATATGGTCTCGGTGATGATGCGCCCGGACTCCAACGCCTTGACTTGCAGAACAAGACGGCCGTCGTCCAGCAACAGGTTGTCGCCGACACGCACATCTTCGGACAGTTCCGGGTACGTCAGTCCAACGGCTTCGCTCGTGCCGGCATTCGGTTCGAGATGCGGATCCAAGGCAAATGGATCGCCCGGCTTGAGAGTGATCGAACCATCACGGAAGCCGGTAATGCGAATCTTCGGCCCTTGCAAGTCACCCAGGATCGCCAAGTGGTAATCCGGTTCGGTCATCTCGCGTATCCGCTCCGCACGCTCGCGGTGCTCATCCTGGGTGCCGTGCGAGAAATTCAGGCGAACCACGTCCACGCCGGCATCGATCAAGTCGCGCAATACCTCCGGCGAATCCGTCGCCGGCCCCAAGGTGGCGATGATCTTGGTTCGCCGGTGGCGAAGTTCGGAGGACGGCGCAGTCATGAGGCCACCGTCTTGAGAATTTCAACGGCTGGAAGCGTGCGGCCCGCCGCATACTCCAGGAATGCGCCTCCGCCGGTCGACAGATAAGACATCTTGCTCTTTATCCGAAAACTCCCTACAGCCGCCAGCGTATCACCCCCGCCCGCAATAGAAAAGGCTTGCGAACCCGCAATGGCATGTCCCAAGGCCTTTGTTCCGGCTGCAAAGCGCGGATCCTCGAACACGCCCAGCGGGCCGTTCCAGATCACTGTCCGGGCCCGGGCAACGAGCCGGCCATAGTGCTCCCGGGTTTTTGGCCCGACGTCCATGATCCGCTCCCCCGGGCGCACCTCATCCGCTTCGCGAACGACCGGCTCGTGTGAACCGGGAAGCTCACAGACCACATCCCGGGGCAACGGGACGGTCGCCCGGCGCCGGGAAGAAGACTTCATCAACCGCCGCGCGAGATCCAACTGCGCCGGTTCGTACAGGGAATCACCGATGTCCAGGCCGGCCGCCGCCATGAACGTGTTGGCAATCCCCCCGCCGACGATCAACTCGTCAGCGATCTCGGCCAGGCGTTCCAGCACCTCGATCTTGGTCGACACCTTGGCGCCACCGACGATCGCCACCAGCGGGCGTTCCGGCTTCCCTAGGGCACGCTGCAGCATTCGCAGTTCACGCCTCAGCAAAGGGCCGGCACAGGCGCGCGGGGCGTACCGGGCCACCGCATGGGTCGAGGCATGCGCCCGATGCGCGCTGCCGAAGGCGTCCATCACGTAGAGGTCGCACAAGGCCGCCATGCGTCGGCCCAGATCGTCGCTGTTCCCGGTCTCCCCTTCGAGAAACCGCACGTTTTCAAGCAGGGTGACGCGACCCGGCCTGGATTCCACGCCGTCGATCCAGTCGCGCCGGAAAACTGCCGGTTCGCCCAGCCGCTCCGACAAGGCCATCGCCACCGGTTCCAAGGAAGCGGCTGCATCGTAGCGTCCCTCCTGCGGCCGCCCCAGATGCGACATCACCAGGACGCGACACCGGGCCTGCTGCAGGCGGCGAAGGGTCTGGATGCTGGCGCGAATCCGCTCATCCGCCGTGATACGGCCGGATTCTATCGGTACGTTCAAGTCGGTGCGCAGCAGTACCCGGCTGCCCGGCTTGAGCTTGCCCGGCAAACCGGGAGGCATGCTCATGCGGAGGCGCGCATCCAGGCCGCAATGACATCCAGCATACGATTGGAAAAACCCCACTCGTTGTCGTACCACGAGAGAACCTTGACCAAGTTGCCCGGAAGCACCTTGGTCAGCGAAGCATCGAGCGAGGACGACGCCGAGCTGTGGTTGAAGTCGATCGAAACCAGGGGATCCTCGCTGTACGCCAAAACGCCTTCCAGCGGCCCCTCGGCTGCCACGCGCACGGCCGCGTTGACTTCTTCCGCGTTCGTCTCCCGACTGGCCACGAAGCTCAAGTCCACCACCGAAACGTTGATGGTCGGCACGCGGATGGCGAATCCGTCCAGGCGGCCGTCGAGTTCCGGCAGCACCAGGCCGACCGCCCGCGCCGCGCCGGTCGCGGTCGGAATCATTGACTGCGTGGCCGAACGGGCCCGGCGCAGGTCGCTGTGCGCCACGTCCGTCAACACCTGGTCGTTGGTATACGAATGGATGGTGGTCATGATGCCGGACTCGATGCCGACCGATTCCATCAGGACCTTGGCCAGGGGCGCCAGACAGTTCGTCGTGCAGGAAGCATTGGAGACCACGACGTGATCCGGGCCCAACTGGTCGTGGTTGACGCCATACACCACGGTCGCATCCACGTCCTTGCCGGCCGGAGCCGAGATCAGCACCCGGGGCGCGCCTGCTTCCAGATGGCCTCGCGACTTCTCGCGCGACGCAAAAAGCCCGGTCGACTCGATCACCACATCCACTTCCGACTCTTTCCAGGGAATATCCGCCGGGTTGCGGCAGGCGGTGAACCGGATGCGGTCGCCTCCCACCATCATGGCGTCTCCATCGGCCTGCACATTCAGGTTGAACGGCCCATGCGCCGAGTCGTAGCGGGTCAGGTGCGCGCTGACCTCCAAGTCGCCGATGTCGTTGATGGCAACAATGCTGATTTCATCCTGCCGCCCGGCTTCGTAAAGGGCCCGCAGGATGTTGCGCCCAATGCGTCCATAGCCGTTGATTCCTACGCGAATGCTCATGCTGTCACTCCCTGACCCAACATTTCCCGGGCCATCGTTGTCAAGTTTTCCACGGTAAACCCGAAGTGTTCCATCACCCGGGCGCCTGGTGCCGAATGGCCGAATTCCTCGACCCCCAACACGCGTCCTTGCGGTCCTATCCAGCGGTGCCACGGCGCGCTGACTCCCGCCTCGACCGCGATCCGGGCAGATACCTCGCTCGGCAGGACCTGTTCCTGGTAGCCCGGATCCTGTCGGGCAAACTGTTCCATGCAGGGCATCGACACGACCCGTGTCCGGATTCCGTCCAGAGCCGCGGCACATTCGACGGCCAGCCCGACTTCGGACCCGGTGGCAAGCAAAATCAGTTCCGGTGGGCCGTCCGAATCCGCCAGCACGTACCCACCGCGCGCGGATAGCGCGACAGTTTCCGGGGTATGCTCCAGTTGCGCCACGGACTGGCGCGACAGCGCCAATGCAGTCGGCCCGTTCCCGGGCTGCAGCGCACACTTCCAGGCGACTGCGGTCTCCACGGCATCGGCCGGTCGCCAGACTTCGAGCTCCGGAATCAGCCTGAGGCTCGCCAGATGCTCCACCGCCTGGTGGGTCGGGCCGTCCTCGCCCAGGCCGATGGAATCGTGCGTCAGGACGAAAATCACCTGTTGGTGCATCAGCGCCGCCATGCGGATAGAGTTTCGGGCGTAGTCGGAGAACGTCAGGAAGGTTCCGCCATACGGGATGAACCCACCGTGCAGGGCCAAACCGTTCATCACCGCCCCCATGCCGAACTCCCGGACCCCGTAGTAGATGTAGGTGCCGGACTCGTCCGCGCTGACCGCACGGCTGCCCTTGGGTTGGGTGTTGTTGGACCCGGTCAGGTCCGCCGAGCCGCCGATCAGTTCCGGCAGGCTGCCGGCAATCGCATCCAGGGTGTTCCCGGAATGCTTGCGGGTCGCCGCTTTCGCCGGCTCCATTAGCTGGTTCCTGATATGGGCGTCAATCGCCTCCGTGAACGCCTCCGGCAAGTCGCCTTCCAGGCGCCGGGCCAGTTCGGTCGCATCGTCCGGGCAACGGGCGGCATAATCATCCATTCGCGCCCGCCATTGGGACTCCAGTTCCGCGCCCTTCTCCCGGGCGTCCCAGGCTTCGTGAATTTCGCCCGGAACCTCGAACGGAGGGTGGGGCCAGTCCAGGGTTTCTCGCGCCCGCGCCACTTCCTCGGCGCCAAGCGGAGCGCCGTGCGTATCTGCAGTGCCCTGCTTCTGCGGTGCGCCGTAACCGATCACGGTCCGGCAGCAAAGGAACGACGGCCGGGGGTCGGCCTGGGCTTCGCGAATGGCCCGGTCCACCGCCTCCGGATCATGCCCGTCGATGCCCGGGATCACGTGCCAGCCGTAGGCAGAGAAGCGCCCGGCCGTATCGTCGGTGAACCAGCCCTTGGTCTCGCCATCAATCGAGATGCCGTTGTCGTCGTAGAACACGATCAACTTGCCCAGGCGGAGCGTGCCGGCCAGGCTGCACGCCTCGTGCGAAACCCCTTCCATCAAGCATCCGTCGCCCGCGAACACATAGGTCCGGTGGTTGACCACCTCGTGCCCGTCATGGTTGTAGCGGTCGGCCAGCAACCGCTCCGCCAGCGCCATCCCGACCGCGTTGGCCAGCCCCTGGCCCAGCGGGCCGGTCGTGGTCTCGACCCCGATGTCCCGGTCAAGCTCCGGGTGGCCGGGCGTGCGCGAGTGCAACTGGCGGAAGGCCTGAAGTTCTTCCATCGCCAGCGGATAGCCGGTCAGATGCAGCAGGCTGTACAGCAGCATGGAGCCGTGCCCGTTGGAGACCACGAAGCGGTCCCGGTCCGGCCAGTTGGGGTTGGCAGGGTTGTGCCTGAGGTGCCGACGCCACAGGACTTCCGCGATATCCGCCATTCCCATCGGCATGCCGGGATGGCCGGAAGCGGCTTGTTCGACAGCATCCATGCTCAACGCCCGAATGGCGTTGGCCAGCGTTCGCGGTGCAGGCATCGGCCCGGAAGAAGAAGGGTTTTCAGGTGGGGTCATCGACAGGGTGCGTATTTTCCCCGGAAGTGGGGAAATTGGCAAATTTCGCTGGACAAAACACTCTGCCGAAGAACTGGAATTTGCCCGGAACAACGGCGAGGCAGTTCAATGCAGACTCATTAAAGATGGCACTCGGCCTCAGGGCATCAGGACGACATGACAGTTGACATTTAGTTTAACGAGCTAATAATAGGTCTTTATATTGACTCTTTATGAGGTCTTTTGATGAACCCAATCTATCCTGTCCTCGCTAACGCAAGCGTAGGCATATCTGATCTGAAGAAGAATCCCATGGCCGTCATCAAGTACGCCGAGGGTGCGCCGGTCGCGATCCTGAATCGCAACCGCCCAGTCTTTTACGCCGTTCCCTCCGCTGCTTGGGAAGCCATTATGGGCAAACTGGAAGACCTTGAACTTGCGGCGCTTGTTCGCGAGCGCGAGGGCGAGGCTGAAATCGAAGTCAAGGTCGATGAGCTATAGGCTGGTTTTTCTCACGAGCGCGATGCGCGAATGGAAAAAACTGGACCCGGATATCCGCAAACAGTTCAAAACGAAACTGGTCGCCCGTCTCGAAGCGCCACGGGTCGAGCGAGACCGCCTGAGTGTCGTGAAAGACTGTTACAAAATCAAACTGCGTAGCGTAGGGTACCGGCTCGTCTACCAAGTGCGGGAACGGGACATTGTCGTGGCGGTGGTGGCCGTCGGCAAACGCGAGCGCAATACAGTTTATCGGGCGGCGACAAGAAGGGTCTAACGGACAAAATAAATAACCCCGCCGAGGGCCTTGCGGCAAGCCCGACGGGGCCGAAGTGATGAAGAGCGTACAACATTAGACTGGCTCCGTCAATTTATAGAATCAACTGCGCGATATATTCGCTTTAGGCGAGTTTCAGAAGTTCGCCGCGAAGCGACTTTAGGATCGTCAACTTCCTTACTTATAACCGTTAATTAAAGTTATCATTTGATGCAGGAGAATACATACGTCATGGCTTCGCATGTGGTGGAAGTACGGGTTCTGCAAGTTTCAGGAGTGCTTGGGATGTATTGAAAGGTGCCTGTGCTGTAGTTGTATTGGTAGCTAGCTTCGCGACCGCCGTAGCAGTAGGTGTTTGTGTTGATATCGTGGCTTGAACAATGCTGGCCTTGGTAGATCGCTTGTTTTCCATATGTTGAACATCCTTGGTATGCTTTTTTCGTGACCGCCTCCTCCGTTGGCCAGACCCAGAGGTTGGAAAATGCGGTAACTTCGACTGCCATATCACTGATGGTAGTGATTTCAGGAGGTGTTGGCTCAATTTCAACGCACCCCGTGGTTAGCACGGCCAGCGCGAGAATTGTTCCTAGTGTTGGATAGCCTTTTTGTTTGATGTTCTGCATCGTTAATTATCTCCTATTCAGGATTTTAATTCGGCAGTTTTCTAGAACTAACGCACAGCTTCAGTGTCCTTGCACCCGGTGCTGGATGCGCAGGCGCAACGACTATTCAACCGCCGCGTAGAGACCGGCCGCGACCAGATCGAACATGGCGGTATCCATTCGCCTGATGCTAATGCACGGGGGGCACCGCCAACCGGAGCTTGCCCTAAAACGGACCGATCCCGAGAAGCCTCTCGGCGTTCCCGTGCGCGATCTTTTCCTTGGTGGTCCGGGGCAGATCGACCGCCCGGAACCAGTCGGCGCCCTGCTTTCCGCTCGCCATGGGATAGTCAACCGAGAACAGAACCCGGTCCTCGCCCATGACCGCCAAAGCCAGAGACAGCAACTCATCGCGGAAGAACGCGCTGGTCGTAATCCAGAGGTTGTCATGGAAGTACTGCTGCACGGGCTTGTCCAGCCTGTCCTTCGCGATGCGAGCCAGGTCGTCCCCGAATCGCCAGTAATAGAAGGGAAGCCCTTCGCCCATGTGCCCGACGACGATCTGAAGCTTGGGAAATTCGTCGAAGACTCCGCTGACGACCATGCGCAGGAACTGGAGCGCGACTTCCTGGTGCCAGCCATAACCCGGTCCGCTGAGAATCCGGCTCACCAGCCCGTCGCCCAGCCCGTCGTAGTAGATGTCCCTCACCTGGGGGGAAGGCCAGTTCGGGTGGATGTAGACGGGAACGCCGAGCATTTCGGCCCGGGCCAACACGGGCTTGAAATCGACGTGGTCGAGAAACTTTCCATCGATGGCGCCATAGCTCATGCAGCCCACGAAACCGTGCTCGCGCACTGAACGCTCGAGCTCGTCAGCCGCCGCCTCCGGTTGGTTCAGCGGCAACGTGGCAAAGGCGCGGAAGCGCTCCGGATAGGCCGCGATGACTTCGTCGGCGACCCAGGTATTGAGCTTGCGGGCGTATGCCGCGCCTTCGGCTCCAGGCAGGTTCTGGACGCCGGGCGTCACGGCCGAAAGCACCTGAATGTCGACCCCCGCCTCGTCCATGTCCGCGACCCGGCCCGCCCCCAGGTCGAGGAGTTCGGGTCTGCGGCGGCCACCCGAGAAGAGGCGCTTTTCCTTGACGCTATGCCGCCGTTGAAGCTCGGGTGTTGCGAAGTGCTCTTCCAGTCCGATGAGAAACAGTTTCCCGTTCTCGGCCCGCACGCTCGGCGCAGCGGCGCCGAACAGCCCCGCCGTCGCGGTCGCGGCGACACCGAGCTTCAGGAACGCGCGCCGGCTCAATCCGCCGTGCGCCGCCTGCCCGCAATCGGGATACGTGTCGATTTTGGGGCGCATCACCTGCCGCCCAAGGCAATTCGGTGGATCACGTCGTGCCCGTCGAACCATCGGTGCTTGAATGCGGCGGTGACGTGGATCACGGCGACCGCCAGCATCGTGTAGGCGAGCCACATGTGCATATCCTCGGCCCAGTCCTGAAGATCTTCCCCGGTCTCGGGGAAGACCGCGGGCATCTCGACGCCGAACCATTGCACCGCATGGCCGCCGAAATTCGTCTCTGCCCAGCCGACCGCGATGACCAAGGCGGGAAGCGCGTAGAGCGCGGCGTGCCCCAGATG
Organism: uncultured candidatus Poriferisulfidus sp.; assembly: GCA_965204575.1. Classification (GTDB taxonomy): domain Bacteria; phylum Pseudomonadota; class Gammaproteobacteria; order Poriferisulfidales; family Poriferisulfidaceae; genus Poriferisulfidus. The sequence continues at coordinate 602,082 of OZ241993.1, read as the reverse complement.
CGCGCCGGTCCGTTCATATCTCGGAATCGCGTCCGGCAACGGCGGCGGCGGGTGGGTCAGGCGCACGGCGATGCGCAGAACCAGCAGGGCAAGCAGCGTCACCCCGACCGAGATGTGCAGGTCGAACAGGAGTTCCTCCAGCGGGGAGTCGTCCTCCACGAGGGTCGTCATCGCGTAGCCGCAGCCCCACATGAAGACGAAGCCCAGCGCCATGACCCAGTGGATCAGGCGCGCGGCCAGGTGGTATTTCTCATCGGTCATCGACATGCTCCTCCGGTCGGGCCACGATGCTAGGGTCTCGACTGTCCGAATCCGGGCGGGGTCCGCGTACCGACATCGGTCAGGGCTATTTGACTATTGTATGGCACACCCAGCGGCTGTCGATGAGTAAGTTGAGAATGTGTATGCACTGGTATATGGGAGAGAGACCGAGAGCTTTGCTGCAGGCGAGCGTGTGCTATCATGATTTTGCCCTGCAGGGCAAAAGTTGGGGGCAGTTTACAGTGATCACTCTGGAAGAAAGAACAGCCGAAATAGATAAAAATTTTCAGGCGTTCAAGAAACTGTTGCCGACCATTAAATCTTCACATTCAGGGGAGTATGCCCTGCTCCGCGACAGAAAGATTATCAAGTATTTTGCTTCAGCCTCAGATGCATTCACACATGCAGAAAAAAATTATCCTGATGGTGTGTTTTCCATACAGAAAGTGACGGACACAGTCGTGGACTTAGGGTATTTCTCTCATGTCGAAAATAGTTGGAAGGTATGAACCTGAAATCGGCCCACTCATTGAAGTAAGCGTTGTACTTCCAGGTCAACCGGTCGAACACTCATCAGATCGTTACAAATTCCTCATTGACACGGGAGCATGCCTTTCGTGTGTTGCACCAGAAATTGTCAAGCAATTGAATTTGTTGCCCATAGGCCGAACGGGCGTGGCAACCCCAGTGGGCCTATCAGAATCAAGATCGTACATAGTAGATATAGCCCTATTTTTTGACGATGGACATTCTGAAAGATTCTCGTCCGATGTCCTTGAATACAAGGGCAACAGTAAAGAATACCAAGGTCTAATTGGGCGCGATATTCTCCAGAAGGGAGATTTCCACATGTCACGCAATAAAGAATTTACCTTTACTTATAGCCGTTTAAAACTTGTATAGACACGCCATCTTCATGGCGTGCTATAACTGCACCGCTTACCCGTTATACTGCTTGCCCTAACACCTGTATTCCCATGCCACCACGCATCCACTCCATACTCCCCGGCATCCTGCTGGCCACCCTGTCGCTTTGCGCCTACGCGGAGGGCGAACCCCCGCACCCGGTCGTCGACATTCCGCGCACAGCCGTGCCTTCCGCGGAATCATTGCAAGACAGCACGATCAGCGAACTTCGGGCCCAGCGCGAAACCTACGCCGAACAGCTGGACACCGCCTCCGCCCTCTCCATCGAAGAACTGGAGAAGCAATTGCTCCACGCGCTCTTGGTCTACGACGACGAACGCATCCAGATCATCGGCCTGATCCCGCAGATCATCCAGCACTACGAAGTCGAGGGAACGCTCAAGGAAGACCTGATGAACTTCCGGCGTACGCTGATCAAGATCGTCGAGGAATTGCGCCCGGAGGTCACCACCTTGCAAAGGTACAAGCCTTACGACTTCCGCCTAGGCGTCAGCTACGCCGCGATGATGACCATCATGCAAAGGAAGCAGGTTATCCGGGATCGGATGCTGCAGGATCATGAGGATCCCGAGACGATACTCGGCCGGCACTCCCAGCGCCTGAAGGAAACCTACCGCTTGGTCCAGGAAGCGCGCGAACGGCTGGAACTTCGCTACCAGGCTGAAACGCTGAAGGAACAGATCGACCAGATCGACACCGAGTTGCGCCGGCGTCAGTCGTAAAGCTCGCGGGCCAAGGCCAGCGTCTCCTCGGCATCCCATACCTGATCGTTGCTCTCGAACATCCGCGAGATCGCCTCGCGGTGGGTTCGGAGTTTCAGGGCCCCGAAGGCCAGCCCGCCGAACAGGGAGATTCCGTCAACTTCTCGACCGCCATCGGTCATGTCCATCCCTTCCACGCCCAGAGGCGGGCAGGTTCCCACGTCCCCGACCGCACGCAGGCTGGACGATGCCTGCCAGATTTCGGTCGGCAGCAACCGCACCCCGGCCTGACCCGTAGCCAGGACGATGGCCGCGCCTTCGATTGCGGCGGCCGTCCCGGCCGCATCCGATGCCGCCATCGGTTCCACCGCCACGCCATAACGTTCCGAAATTCCCTCGCACGCCTGCTGGGCGCGCTCCAGTTTGCGTGAAGTCAGGCGCACCTGGGCTCCCGACTGCGCCAACATGACCGCAGCACGTTGGCCAACCGGCCCGGTTCCGGCGAGCACCGTCGCGCTGGAGCCTTCAAGCGGGTGCGCAGCACCCAGCATCGCGACTGCTGCCGCCGCAGTGGTGTTGCAGCCATTAGCGTCCATCATCAATGACACCCGGAAACCTTGGAAAAACTGGGACTTCACGGTGTCCATGAGGGCTTCGGCCTGTGCCAGGTCACTACCACCGATCAGAATCGCGGTATAGCGTTTGTTTTTCGGCGCGCGGGTGAAGATCGCACCTTCCACCAGCGGGAAGCAATTGTCAGCAGTGACCCCGCCGTAGGCCAGGACGGCATCCGCGCCTCCGTCGTAGGCGACCACCTGGTCGAAAGCGGATGGCTGGGCGTCCGTGTCCAGATGAAAGAGCAGTTTCTTCATAGTATTTGTTGTGAATTGCCTGTTTTTTTAATGCTATTGATGCCCAAAATTAAACTGAGGAAAAAACATCACCAACATTTTTGTAGGCAAATTGCAATTCTGTTTTCCTCCCAAGTCTATCCACAATTACTCGGCTAAGCTTATGGTAGAACTCCTTATCCTTGTACATTTGTTGCGGACTTTTCCCGGATGATTCGATTAATTCGCCATGCACCTCCAATAGTGTGTCTAAAAAGTTCTCAATCTTTTCACTGCATATCTCACTTAAATCTATAGAGCCAGAATCATCTGACAAGAGCCTCCCTTTTAATTCTTGACATGTGATTACGTCTTCCCAAGTCTCAAGTTTCCTCTCACTTATTGCTTGTTTAATGCTCGAATAACAAATAATCAATCGAAGATTTGCTATCAAGGCGAATTTCCCAAATTTTACTATTTCCTCATGATTTGCACTTGACATCTCAAAGCGTTTTTGGCTCTCCCATTTTTCAATTATTTTGTCTTTCCATGACAAATACACATCATGAATGCGTAGAATATCTATGTCAGTTTCTAAGTAGTAAGATCGGCGAAAAGTTTCTTGGTAGATATCATCTGAGGAAAATATTCTCCCTGGGTAGCCATAAGAAATCCATGGCTTCTGGCGATGAAAAGCAAGAACAAGTTTCCCATATTCATGGTTGTTAATTTGCTGCCAGTCTCTTAGATCAAGTTTCTTTCTCTGAGCACTTGTAAATTTCTTCACACCGCGCTTAATTTCGATGTGCACAGGGGGAGAATTGTTTTCAAAACGTTGCTTCAACTGGCGCTGTTCATCAGAATTAGCTTTCAAATCTCTATCTTTTATAGGCTTCTGTGCGTTCGCTGCTTCAGCGTATGTATCTAATTCTTCCTCCGCGCTCTCTTGAATTACTTTGCAGGGCAAATAGAAGTCAGAGGCGAAATCGGTTTTGCCAATTTTGGTGGTGGTCTGTGCTCCATTAATAATCGAAAAGCCAGAAAGCCTAAGCCGATTGCCATCAACACTATATTCATTACATCCTATAGTTATCCCGTTATTTAACATCCAAAAGTAGTCAGGTTTTTTCTGTATAGATTTAACAAGGGCACTGTCAACTTTTCTATTTTGAATATATTCGCGCAAGTTTTGTCCGAATAAGCCATTCTCACAAAATTGGTTGTACAAACTTTTTAGTGATTTCGCAGAAATGCTAACGATGATACATTTTTCCTCACCAGCTAATGAATAGGACAATTGCCCAGACTGCCTGCTAATCTTGATTTCTCCCAGATCTACTTTAAATTTGGGGGTTTGAATTGCCTTTATTTTCTCAACCAGTTCATCGCCAAATACAATCTTGGGTGAATAATTCTCAAGGTCGGGATCATCCGACAATGCTTTTCTGATTTTACTTTTCTCTTTCAGAGATGGGGACGCCGTAGTAACGATCGCCATTTCGATAGCGGGTTCATCCTCTTCATCAAACACATCCATTGCCGCTGCAAGAATTCTTTTAATTTTTCGGTTGAGCCCTTCTTGCTGACCATTTTTCCAAAGTTCGATGGTGTTTTTAATTTTTTGGGCCGCGTTTAAGGCCTCTTCTTTGCTAAAACTAGGCACATGTTTTGCCTGAATTAATAATAATTGATCTGTCTGGTCCTCATTTTGCATAACAACAGCATCTATCCCCCCATCGCCCGTATCATCCGTAATTTGTTCCACATAATCAGAATAGCGATATTCGCCTTCCTGCATGTAATACTGGATATAAACCGGAGCAAGAAGTTTGTTATCTTCATACTTTCTCAGTTTTCTAATCTCGTCGCGAAGAGCATCAAATGCGTTTTTGATTTCTGGTAGTTTTTGTGCAGACATTTTTTGCCTCGTTGATTTTTTAAGTTTTCGAAAAGTCAATCATTTTATTCCCTAGCGCATCCTCAACTATGGCGCGCGAGTAACAAAAGAATAAGTGCTTCACGCAAGCCGGGCTTTATTAAGTTTTTAGTTTCTCTTGATCATGCCACAAATTCACATTTCTGATGCTAGCGTAGATTCGTCATCAGACTTATTATTTTTCTTTGGTGTTTTTGGCCGCAAAACTAAGTCAAGAAGCTTACCCCAAAGAACTTTATCCCCATTTAACACCTGTTGATGTTTTAAGTATTCAAGAACCCTGGCTTTAGCTTGTTCTCGTGCCATATGAAAATCATTACTAGCATGCTCGCCTACTAGATTGAGTACGGCCACACTCGTTTTATCCCAATCAGAAATTTCTTGCCAAAACTCATTGCCTACGAGACGTTCATGATGGCCTAAATCTTGGTGTCCACTCGGACCATAACAACAACCTTCTATGCATCTCACATTTAAGCCTTTATTCCCCTGCCTTAAAATTCGGCTAGCCTTTTGGAAAGCATTGCGTAGAGATTTTCTTTGGCTTGAATTTCCCCAATGAATTCCTGATTTGATTTGGACAATTACGCGTGTGTTATTTTCAATATCGTATTCGAGATCGATATGTTCTATCCCTGATTTTCTTCCTCCTTTTGCATGGCGACATATCACTGTAGCCATGCTTTCTAATACGCCGCCAAAAACGGTTTCTTCGCTTGATGAAAGAAATGCTTCAATCAATGCCGCCGCATAGTCTTCCCCAGTTTCTGCCTTAGTTCTAAATAGAAATGGATTTTTTCTTTTCACCATTTTTTCTGGAGGTTCATTTAATTTTTCCTCCATTTTGACAAAAAAATCTGAAACGATTTTACGAAGTTCCGGCTCCGCAGCAGACCACCACTGAGGGTAATTCAATCGAGTCACTAGCGCAGTCTTTCTCGCATTACTTCGCAGTAATCCGAAAGAACATCAATGCCGACACTATGCCGTCCCAGAGATTTTGCTGCTGCTAGTGTGGTTCCAGAACCGGCAAAGGGGTCCAGAACCCAATCTCCCGGATCCGTAAATAATCGAATAAACCAATCCGGAAGGGTCAGCGGAAAGGCTGCGGGGTGCCCCTTGTAACCACATTCCGTCGGAAAATGTAGCACATTGGTTGGATATGCCATATCTCGCCCAACCCAATTGGCGATACGTTTCCCGAAGCCATTTTCGTTCTTTGACAAGTCACGTATTTGATCTGTTTCTGACAGCGACTTCAAGCGACTATGTTTCCAATCACCCATGGGCACCATGACTGCTTCTTGTCTCATTTTGAAATTCTTAGACAAGGTAAAATGCAGTAATCGCTCCCAAGAATCTCGAAATCGATTAGGCCATTTCCCTGGGTAGCAATTCTTTTTGTGCCAACAATATTCATCTACCCATCGCCAGCCCTGCTTGCGGAGCGCGAGTATTAGTTCTAGAACATATGTGTGTCGTTCTCCGTTGATCGCTTTCTCCTTAATATTCAAAACAAACGAACCTTCTGGCTTCAAACAAGATTTAAAGGCCTCTGCACGAGGCAAAAACCAATCTACATATTCATCCGGAGAGATGCCACCGTAATTTTTTCTTCGCTGGTCAGCGTAAGGCGGTGAAGTAAATATCAAATCTACACTTTCAGGCGGTATTTGCTTCCGGATTACTTTCGCGCAATCGCCCTTAAGAATCCGCACCTTAGGGCGCCGAATTTGTGCGCGGGGGACAACGAGAGGCTGTCTTAAGCTCTTAGGTTTGCCTAAGACAGGTTGGATTGAAGACTGTAGAGAATTTGCCATTTATTTGAGGAAGCAAAGGTACAGTGCTTACTCATATCGTATTGTATCGCTTTCTGTCTAACCGGTCCAGCCCAACCCGGCCGCCACGCAGTTGATCGACAGCAGCAGCGGAACTAGGTCCAAAGTCTCCGGACGCTCTTGGCTCCGGCATAGCTTGATCAGTTCGACCTGTTCGCGACTGACCCGGTCGATAATCGGCAACCGCCGCGACAGGCGGTCGCTGAACATCACGAAGCGGTCGCACAGGGCCTCGCTGCCAGATACCCGAAGCACGGCCTCACAAGTCCGCTCGTATTCCTGCTCGATCATCGAGAAGATCTCGGCTCCCACCTCGGGATCTGGAACCAATGCAGCGTAATCCCGCGCAATGTCGAGCTGGACCTGGAACAGGGTCTTCTCCACCTCGTCGATCACCAGCCGGAACAGGCGGTGCTGCTCGAACATCTCGCGCAAAAGTTTTTCGCCCGCCTTGCCCCGCACCCGGATGAATTCCGCGATGGCGTCGCCCACCCCGTACCAGCCCGGGACCATCATCCGGTTCTGCGTCCAGGCGAACACCCAAGGGATGGCACGCAGGTCGTCCAGGGTATTGGCGCCGAACCGGCGCATCGGGCGGGAGCCGATCTTGAGCAACGCCAGCTCCTCGACCGGCGAGGCATCCTGGTAGAACATGACCAGGCCGGGGTGATCGGCCAGTTTCCGGTAGGCGGTGTACGACAGCTTCGACAAGGCCTCCATCGCCTCCTCGAACCCGGGATGGCGATTCTCGTCTCCAGGCAGGGAATGTTCCAGCACACTGGCCGCCAGGATCTCCAGTTGCGTCTCCGCATAGCCGCGGTTCGCGTACTTTCCCGACACCACTTCGCCCTGTTCGGTCAGGCGCATCCGCCCGCCGATGGTGCCCGGCGGCTGGGCGGCAATCGCACGGCCGGCCGGCATCCCGCCGCGTGACGAAGATCCGCCGCGTCCATGGAAGAACGCCACCGGCACGCCACGCTCCTCGCCCACCCGGCGCATTCGAGCCTGAGCCAGCGACACTTCATGGTTGGAACACAGGAATCCGCCGTCCTTGTTGGAGTCGGAATACCCGACCATGACCTCCATGACTCCAAGGCCGGCACGGACGCTGCGGCGCACCATCGGGACATCCAGCATCTCGCGCAGCAGCACGGGTCCCCGGCGCAGGTCGTCGATCGTCTCCAGCAGCGGCACCACCGGCAGGCGGCAGGTTTCGCAGTTCTTGAGGTCGGAAAACAGCCCGCCGTATTTGGCCAAGAGGTACACCCCGAGCAGATCCGCCGGCGTGTGCGTCATGCTCAGGATGAAGGCCCCGAACGGCTCCATCCCGCGCCGGTCCGCGATCTCGCCGAGCAACTGGAACAGCGCCACGGTGCGCTGCGCCATCTCATCCCCGAGTTCAAATTCGGGAAGGGTTTCCATGGGTTCGGCGATCTGCCGCTTCAGCCATTCCCGCCATGCTTCGCTGCCCGGCTCCGGCGGTTCCTCCCCTTCCAACTGGCGATACAGGGCCGACAGGGTGTTGTTGATCACGGTGCTGTTCTCGCGAATGTCCAGGCTCACGGTATGGAAGCCGAACACTTGCGCTTCCAGGCGCAGCGGGCGCACCAGCAAGTCGGCGATGGAGCCGCAGTCGGTTTCGCGCAAGCCTCTCTCCAAGGCCTTCAGGTCTTCCACCAGTTCGGTCGCGTTGGCGTATCCATCCGGCGCCTCATTTTGAGTCGCTTCGAGGCGGCGCATCAAAAGGTTCAGGTATTGCCGGAATACTTCCTGGGGATTGCGGGCGCGCAGCGCCTTGGCGTCCTCCTGCCCGCCCAGCATCACGTCCAGCCGCGACAGGAAGTTCCCGGGCACGGTCACCGCATGGGCGGCGATGGACAGCCGGCTTCGGGCCTCGGCCATCTGCCGGTACAGGTGCGACAGCGCCGCTTCCCGGTAGCCATCGAGAGCCTCCCGGGTCACCTCGGGCGTCACGTGGGGATTGCCGTCGCGGTCGCCGCCGACCCAGCAACCGAAGTGGAGCAGCGGTGGCGTCTCGAACTGCGTGTCGGGATAGTGCTCTTTCAGCGCCTGCGACAACTGCCAGAACAGGTCGCGCGCACCACGATAAAGCGATTCGTCGAAAAAGTGCAGGATCCACGCGACCTCCTCGGTCACGGTGGGTTTGGTCAGGCGAATTTCTCCGGTCATCCACAGCAGGTCGATCTCGTCGCTGATGGCATCGATCATGCGCTGGCGTTCCCGCTCCGTGTAGCGGGTCTCTTCCAGCTCCTTGAGCAGCACGTAGATGCGTCGGTGGATTTCCAGTACCGTTACCCGCTTGGCCTCGGTCGGGTGCGCCGTCAGCACCGGCACGACCTGCGCGCCCCGCAGGCGGTCGCGAACGGCTTCGGCATCAAGCCCGACAGCGCGGGCGTGCGCGAGCGCGGCAGAAAAAGAACCGGGGACCTGCTGCGGCCCGAGTTCGTCCTCGATTGCCCGGCGATGCCGGATTGCCGCGTTCTGCTCGGCGATATTGAACAGTTGGAAGCCGATCCCGTAGGCCTGGAGAACCCGCAATCGGGTCTCCGAGGTTATCTCCCCTCGGCTTTCAAGAAGCGGGACAATTTCCGGGGTGCGGCGACGAATGACTCCCAGCAGCAACCCGCCCAGCTGCTGGACCATACTCTCGGTATAGCGCAGGGTGTCGGCGCGTATGCGGTCTTCCGGGCGATCGGCAGAAGCGGCGACGTCGGACGGCATGCAGGCGGGGCCGATCCCGGAGCGGGTGCTCAGGCGACGCGGTCGCGCGGCTCCTGGTCGGAAAAGAACATATCCAGGTTCTCGACCACCCGCATGCCCATGGCGATCCGGGTCTCGGTCGACGCGCTTCCGAGGTGCGGCACCAGAACCGCATTCTCGAGATCCAGGAATCCCGGGTCGAGCTTGGGTTCGCCTTCGAAGACGTCGAGCCCGGCCCCCGCGATGGTGCCATTCTTCAACGCCTTGATCAGGGCCTGATTGTCGATGATGTCGCCTCGGGCGGAATTGACCAGTATGGCGGAAGACTTCATCCGGGCCAGGCGCTCATCGTTGATCAGGTGATAGGTCGATTCGCCACCCGGGCAATGCAGGGACACGAAATCCGCCTTCTCCAGCACTTCCTCGACCGAATCGCAGGCAGTCGCCTGGAATTTTTCCACGATTTCCGGCTTCGGCGGGTACGGGTCGTGGAAGATCACCTTCATGCCAAAACCGAGATGGCAGCGCTGGGCCATGGCCTGGGCGATGCGACCGAAACCGACGCAACCCAGGGTCTTGCCGGTGACCTTGGTCGCCAGCATGTGGGTCGGGCGCCAACCGGCCCATTCCCCGGCGCGCAGGTGCCGTTCGCCTTCGCCGGTGCGGCGGGCGGCGGTCAGCAACAGATTCATGGCGATATCGGCGGTACAGTCGGTTAAAACTTCCGGCGTATTGGTCACCACGAGGCCGGCCTGCTTGGCCGCGTCCAAGTCGATATGGTTGAAGCCCACGCCGAAATTGCCCAGGATTTTCGCGCGGATGCCGTCGATGCCGAGCACCTCGGCGGTGATCGGGTCCGTCACGGTCGGGCAAACCGCATCGTACTCGCGCAGAGCCTGGTGCAACTCGTCCACGCCCATCGGGTGGTCGTCCTCGTTGAGCGTGAAGTCGTAGTGCTCGAACAGGTGCGCCTCGACCGGCTCCGGCCAGCGGCGCGTGGCAATGACTTTGGGTTTGGACATGCAGCCTCCTCAGAGCTTTGATACAACGTCTTTCATGGTGGTGCCGAATTCGGAAGGGTTCGGCACGATTGCCACGCCGGCTTCCTGGAAGATTTCGACTTTCTCCGAGGCGCTCTCGCCTTTCCCGGAAATGATGGCCCCGGCATGGCCCATGCGCCGTCCCTTCGGCGCCGTCAGCCCGGCCACGTAGGCCGCGACCGGCTTGTTCATGTGGTCGCGCGCGAATGCCGCCGCTTCGGCTTCCTGCGGCCCTCCGATCTCGCCGATGATCATGACCGCGTCCGTGTCGGGGTCCTGTTCGAACAACTCCAGGATGTCGCGGTGCGAACTGCCGTTGATCGGATCGCCGCCGATCCCGATGCTGGTCGAGATGCCGATGCCTTCGGCCTTCATCTGCGAGGCGGCCTCGTAGCCCAACGTGCCGGAACGTCCGACCACGCCGACCCGGCCCGGCTCGTAGATATGGCCCGGCATGATGCCGAGCATCGCTTCGCCCGGCGTGATGGAACCCGCGCAGTTGGGCCCGGTCAGGATCATCTTGCGCTCCTTCGGGTAGCGCAGCATGAAGCGCTTGACGCGAATCATGTCCTGGGCCGGGATGCCGTCGGTGATCGCCACGCAATACTTGATGCCGCCGTCGGCGGCCTCCATGATCGAGTCGGCGGCCGCGGCGGCAGGCACGAATACGATGCTGGCCGTTGCGCCGGTCGCTTCCACCGCTTCCTTGATGGTGTTGAACACCGGCAGGTTCAGGTGCGCCTGTCCCCCTTTCCCCGGCGTGACGCCCCCGACCACGTTGCTGCCGTATTCCAGCATCTCCTTGGCATGAAAGGTTCCGATCCGGCCGGTGAAGCCCTGGATCAGGATCTTGGTGTCTTTGTTGATCAGAATCGACATCGTGTCACTCTCCCTGTTCCCGTGCGGCCGCCACCGCCTTCTGGGCGGCATCGGCCAGCGTGTCGGCCATGATGATGGGCAATCCGCTGTCGACCAGCATCTGGGTGCCTTCCTCCACATTGGTGCCGGACAGGCGCACCACCAGGGGCACGCCGAGATCGACCACGCCGAGTGCCTTGATCAGGCCTTCGGCGATCCAGTCGCAGCGGTTGATTCCGGCAAAGATGTTGACCAGCATGGCCTTGACGTTGCCGTCCTGCAGCACCAGCTCGAACGCCTTGGCCACCCGCTCCGGCGACGCGCCGCCGCCGATGTCGAGGAAGTTGGCCGGCTCGCCTCCGGACAGCTTGATCATGTCCATGGTGGCCATGGCCAGCCCGGCCCCGTTGATCATGCAGCCGATGTCGCCATCCAGTCCCACGTAGCTGAGGTCGTGGTCGGAGGCCGCGGTCTCGCGCGGGTCCTCCTGCGACATGTCGCGCAACTCGGCCACCTCGCGGTGGCGGAACAGCGCGTTGTCGTCGAATTCCATCTTGGCGTCCAGCGCGATCAGGCGACGGTCCCGGGTCACCACCAATGGATTGATCTCGACCATGCTGGCATCCAGTTCGATCATCGCCTTGTACAGGCCGCGGAACGTGGCCACCGCCTGCTTGACCAGATCGGCTCCCAGGCCCAGCCCGAAAGCGAGTTCCTGCGCCTGGAAGTGGCGCATGCCGGAAGCCGGGTCGATGCTGATGCGCAGGATGCTGTCCGGCTTCTCCTGGGCCAGCTGCTCGATCTCCATGCCGCCCTCGGCGGAAGCCACGGCGACGTGCCGCTGCTTGGCCCGGTCCAGCACGAACGCGAGGTAGATTTCGCGGTCGATGTCGACCCCGGCCTCGACGTACAGTTTCTGCACCAGCTTGCCGCTCGAACCGGTCTGGTGGGTCACCAGCTTCTCGCCGAGCATCTCGTCGGCGGCACGGCGCACCTCGTCGTTGCTCCGGCACAGGCGGATGCCCCCGGCCTTGCCGCGGGCACCGGAATGAATCTGCGCCTTGACCGCGCACACCGCGGATCCCTGGGAGTTGTAGGCCGCGACCGCCTGATCGGGGCTGTACACCAGGGTCCCCGGCTGGATCTGAATCCCGTAGTTGGCCAGGACTTCCTTGGCCTGGTATTCGTGTATATGCATGTTGTTTGTCCTCGTTTCAGCTGCGTGCGGCGATTGCTTCCGCCAAACGCACCACATTCTCGGCCATCCGGGCCGATGCCGCATCGATCATCTTGCCGTCGACGGCAGCCGCGCCCCGGCCTTCCGCCGCCGCAATCTCCAGTTCCTTCAGGATCCGCCGGGCCCGGTCCACTTCCGCCTTCGGCGGAGAGAAGATCTCGTTGGCCAGTTCGATCTGGGACGGATGGATCGCCCACTTGCCCTCGATCCCGAGCGCAGCGGCGCGGCGCGCGGCCGCGCGGTAGCCATCCGGATCCTTGAAGTCGCCGAACGGCCCGTCGATCGCCCGCAGGCCGTACGCCCGGCAGGCCACCGTCATGCGGGACAGGGCGAAGTGCCACTGGTCTCCCGGGTAGTCGGGATTGAGCCCGCCGATGTTGACCGTGCGCGCGCGGTTGGAAGCGGCGTAGTCCGCCACCCCGAAGTGCAGGGCCTCCAGGCGTCCGCCGTAGGCGGCGATCGCCTCGACGTTGGCCATGCCGAGAGCCGTTTCGATCAGGGCTTCCAGGCCGACCCGGGTCTCGAAGCCTTTCCCCTGTTCGATCTGGTTCACCATCGCCTCAACCATGTAGACGTCCGACGGCACTCCGACTTTCGGAATCAGGATCGTGTCCAGACGGTCTCCCGCCTGTTCCATCAGGTCCACGACGTCGCGGTACATGTAGTGAGTGTCGAGTCCGTTGATCCGAACCGAGATGGTTTTTCCCGCCCCTCGCCAGTCCAGGTCAAGCAGGGCCTGGATGACATTGATCCGGGCCTGCTCCTTGTCGCCCGGCGCGACCGCGTCCTCCAGGTCCAGGAAGACGTAGTCAACCTCGGAGTTCAGCGCTTTTTCGAACAGCGCCGGGTTGGAACCCGGGACCGCCAGTTCGCTGCGCTGCAGGCGGGTCGGCGCGGGGGTGGCTTGAGTGTGGCTCATTCAGGACCTCTTACTTCTTCTTGCGCCTGGGCGCCGCTTTCTTCTTGGCCGCGGTCTCGCGGGGGCCTTTGGCGGCACCGAATGCAGGGATCTTCTTCTTGCCCTTCGCGGTGTCGCAGTAGTACTCGACCGCCTTGGCCACGCCCGAACCCGGGCGCACCTTCATGCCGGCGTCGCGCATCGCCATCTCGACGCCGCCGAGGGCCGCCATCATGCGCACTTCGTTGTTGTCGCCCAGATGGCCGATTCGGAACACCTTGCCGGCGACCTCGGACAGGCCGGCGCCCAGCGAGATGTTGTAGCGGTGGTAGGCGATGTGGATCACTTCGGCAGCATTGACGTTTCTCGGGACCTTGATGGCCGATACCGTGTCGGAATACCACTTCGGCTCGGCCGCGCACAGGTCCAGGCCCCATCCGCCAATGGCCCGGCGCACGCCTTCGGCCAGCCGGTGGTGGCGCTGGAACACGTTCTCCAGGCCTTCCCCGAGCAACAGGTCGATGGAGGCGCGCAGGCCGCGCAGCATCGGTGCCGAGGGGGTGTACGGGAAGAATCCGTCCTTGTTGGTCGCGATGTGATCGGCGATGTCCAGGAAGCAACGCCTGCACTTGGCGGTCTTGGCTGCCGTCAGTGCGCGGCGCGAGAAGCACACCAGCGCCATGCCGGCCGGCAGCATGAAGCCCTTCTGCGAACCGGACACGGCCACGTCGACCTTCCATTCGTCCATGCGGAAGTCGATGCTCGCGATGGAGCTGACGCCGTCGACCATCAGCATGGCCGGGTGCTTGGCCCGGTCCATGGCCCGGCGCAGGCCCGCGATGTTGCTGGTCACCCCGGTCGCGGTCTCGTTGTGGCAGGCCAGCACTGCCTTGATCTTATGCTCCTTGTCTTTTCTCAGGATCTGCTCGAACTGCTTCAGCGGCACGCCTTCGCCCCACTTCACCTGCACCAGTTCCACATCCAGGCCCATGCGCGCGGCCAGGTCCGCCCACAGATGCGAAAACTGCCCGAAACGGGCAGTCAGGACGCGGTCGCCGGGCGACAGGGTGTTGGTCAGGGCCACTTCCCAGCCGGCCGTGCCGGTGGCGGGAAAGATGAAACTTTTGCCGGTGCGGGTCTTGAAGATCTTGTTCAGGTCGCGCAGGAGGGGTTTGACCAGCTGGGGGAAATCGGGCGCCCGATGATCCTCCATCGGGACGACCATGGCGTTCTGAACCTCGACCGGGATATGCGTGGGTCCTGGCGCGTAGAGATAGTTGCGGCCAGGAAAGACAAGTTTTTCAGCGGGCATAAGAAAGTCCTTTTCGTTGATGGATAAAGACGAACGCCGGGCACCACAGCACCCGCGCCGTCACAAAAAAGCCGCCGGAGCGGCCATAGGGGCAGGCGGCTTTTCAAAAGCACCCGTCGCCAGCCCGCTAGGCGCGTAATATGCCACAGAGCGGGGATTTCACCAAATTCGAGGGAATTACATACTTTAGTTGACAGAGAGCAAACAATGCTTTGGTAAGGTGGCGGAGAGTATACTGTATGTAGTGGAAATTATTGACATTTCTATATTAAAATACCACATATACAAAGTTAGCCTACCGAAATATGCTAACATTTGCAGGATGACTCTCCCAGACCTAAAGCGGGGAATGGGTTGCTACTACACTTCCGGGAACCCATTTTCTGCTCCGCCTTTTTCGGAATGGGCAACCCGTGCGGGCCTCCCTAATACTCATATACTCGAGCCGTTCGCTGGATCGAACAGCCTGATTGAAATGTTGTCTGAGATGGGGCTGTGCCAGCAGTCCGATTCATATGACATAGCACCCGGTGCGGTGGCAGTGAAAGAACGGGACACCTTGAAAAGGTTTCCCAAAGGCTACGACCTTTGCGTAACGAATCCGCCGTGGCTGGCCAAGAATAGTGCAACAGTTCGCGGGCTGGATTTCCCCGATTGTCCGTATGATGATCTCTATAAATACGCTTTGGCGAAATGTCTCGATAATTGCCCTTATGTTGCCGCGCTGGTTCCAGAATCTTTTATCACGGCCAACCTCTTTCAAGACAGACTAGAGTCATTTGTCTCTCTTACAGTAAAGATGTTTTCCGAGACACAACATCCTGTCGGGCTGGCATTGTTTGTTCCCGATTCGGTGTGTGATGTAGAAGTGTGGTCTGGTACTAAACGGGTCGGGTTGTTGTCCGTCCTCCAAAAGATTAAGCCAACACCTCAGCAGGATGGAGTTCCTGTCCGATTTAATGATCCTGACGGGAATGTAGGTTTGATTGCGTTAGACAACACCAAAGAGGCTTCCATAAGATTCTGCGATGTTGGGGAATTGGCTGATTACGAGGTCAAGCCCACCGGAAGACACATAACGAAGTTAAATGTTGGTGATGTAAAAATTCGAGAGTGGAACAGGTTACTAGCAGAGATCAGAGGAAAAACGCAAGATGTCCTGATGACCTGCTACAAGGGCATCAGGAAGGACGGGAAATATCGTAGGCGGTGCGATTGGGCATTGGCGCGTGGAATTATCCACCATGTCGGTTGACCCTCCTGATTATGACGCAATCGAAGAACAATATTGGAGATTGTTTAATCAGAAGGTGGTTCAAGAAGCATATAGGAAAGATGATCGGTTACTTAAGCGTGTAGATACTTTTGTAAGTCGATTTGGGTACCCCACAGAGGATGTGTTAGACAAAATCAAGCAAGACCCCATGTTCGCGGCCCATTTTGCCAAAGAGCCAAGGCGGATGGGCGTACATGAGAAAGAAGCTGCCAAGTGGATTGAGGCCTTGCCTGGGGTAGAGAAATTCAAAACGCTACCTAAAAGTGGGAAAAACGCTTTCAAGGTAAGTAGTGATGGCAATGTTGTACAACTCAAGCAGATGCCGAATCTTCCCGGGAAAAGTTTGGATTTTCGGTGGAAAACCGAGAATGCTACATTCTATGCCATGCATAAATACACCAAGGAAGGGGGAGGAAACCAGGATAGCCAATACCAGGAAATGGTTGAATTGATGAAACGGTTCCTGCATTGCAGGGATGAAAAGTTGGTGCTAGCTGTAATTGTGGATGGAGAATACTATCAAGAAAACAATGCCAAGAGACTGCGTGATCTGCAAAGTCATCAGAGATCACAAGCACCTAAAAGTCATGCTTTGACAATAGGGCAATTACCGGATCTCCTGAAAGAATACATGTTATAGACCTTTTTTTGGGAATCATCTACTTTAGTTAACAAAATTAACGCTATATTTTCTATAGGCCTTTTATCGCACTGACCCACCATTCAACAAAGGCTGTGATTTTCACGCCACGCCCACGATGAAAGACCTTGAATGGAAGTTCGTGATGCGGACGGATAAGAAAGGCAAACCCTATGTCAAGGAAGTCTGACTTGTGTTTGTCAAGTTATCTATGTAATCCCCAAATTCGAACCCCGCTGCACGAGGCCTCCGTCACGGGGCCTGTCGATTATTTCTGGAGTGCTTCGGCGATTAGAAAGGAGAACGCCAACCCACCATGAAGGACAGGTCCGAACTTTCCGTCGCGCTGTGTCCCGGATCGCGGGTCCAAGCCGCGCCCAAGCGCAATTCACCCATCGTAGTCAACGGCTGGTGCCAGTGCGCCGTGACATCGATCTGCCGGCCTGTCGGGGTAATGTCCGCCGCGACCGACCGGCGCAAGACATCGCCATCCTTGGTGCGGCCAACAGGTACGGACAGCGTGGCGCGGCCCTGCTCGACCCGCAACGGCTGCGACACGGAAAACTGCAACAGCCTATCGCCGGAGAACGGCCGGGTCGCGCGAACCGCGAACGCGCCCGTGGCAACGGGGGAGACGTCCGCAATTAACCCGTTGCGCGGTTTTACGGTGGCGAGCCCCACCTCAGCGTTCGCGCCAAGGTGCCACCCGTCAACCCAAGTGTCCGCATTGAATCCGATGAACGCGGAATCGGAAGACAGGCTGCCGAAAGCCCCTTTTGCCGTACTTCCAAGCAAGCTTTTCCGTTCCATCATCCAGCCGGCACGCAGGCTGGCCCAGGCTTCGGGTGGTCGCCAGGACAGAACCGCCCCCGATGTCGGAGCCTGCCGAAAGCCTTCCGTCGAAAACGCCGTGGCCGTCAGATCTTTCCACCCTTCGTAGGTGAAAGTATTCGCATGTCCGGCAAGCCCGAGGTGCCCTCCCCGAACCCCTGCCGGAGTCTCCAGCAAGCCAAGCCGCCAGCGGCCAGGTCTCGCTTTTCCTGTCCCCGCGAAAAAAGAAGTCCGTCGAGCCTCGGTTCCTGGCGCTTCCGGCGTCCGCGCCATAAAGTTCTTGAGTCGTCTCGCCAACGAGGGGGTACGCACGGGAGTCGCGAAGTTGCCAAGATCAAACCAGAACGGCGCCCCCAGTGAATCGAATGCCGCGATCTCCCTGCCCGCGAAAGATTGCGTCAGCCCGTCGCCAAACGCGCGGCCGAGCACGATGTTGGACGTTTGCAGATTCCCGCCGGGGCCTCCGACTCTATTGCCAATCGCCACGGTGGTTTGCCCACGGGGGGTCGTTGCGGCGCCAAGGTCCATCAGGCCTTGGCCATAAATGCTCCGGTTGGCGTACCTGCCGCTCTTGTCGGCCGTCGCGAAAAGCCGGGAAAGCAGGGCCGTGTTCGACAATTGCCCGCGGAAGAGCTGCTTCATCAACGCGAGTCCGCCCGACACCATCGGTGCGGCGAAAGATGTGCCTCTGAATCTGCCATAACCCCGTATCACCGTGGGATCGTTATCGCTTCTGGGACCAAAGTAGGAGGTCAATATGTTATCCCCGGGGGCGGCAAGGCACCAGTCGGCCGCAATTCCGCAGCGGTTCGAGAAACCCGAGATCGCCCCACTCTCGCCAACCGACACGACGGCGACGACATGGCCCCGCAATTCGCTGATCTTCGCCGGCAGCCCCGGAAGGATCGAAGGGGAAGTCGCACTGACTGTCCCCTGCCTGCATTCGGCAGCAGTCGAACCGGGCAAACACGTATCGCCATGGCTATTGCCGGCCGCCCAAACCAGGATGGTCTTCTCCGACGCCCCTGCCTGGGCCATGGTTTGAATAACATCGCCAAGAGCGGTGCGGAGGGCTGACTCGCTGTAGCTCTCGATGATCCCAGTGATGCCCAAACTCAAATTCAGGATGTCAATGCGTTCCCCGCCCGACCCACGCCAGGAAAGAGGTGTGCTGAACCACCGGTTCAGGTCGTCCTCCTGCTGCTGCGCGAAGCCGGACAAGTCCACGGGACGGTAAGTGCCGTCTCCAGACCCCAGCGAAACGGCGAAGACTGCAAGGTTGGCGTTCCAGGCAACCCCATGAGCCGCTTGAGAAAAACCGGTATTCCGGCCTCCGGCAGCGACGCCTGCAACCGCCGTGCCATGCGAAGACTTGCTTCCGTCTTCAATTGACGCACCGGGCAGGAGTTGTCGGGTAATTGTCCTGTCCTTGTCCGGATCACTGGCGTTGGTGACAAAGGACGGATGGCTGAGGTCAATGCCCGTGTCGACGACCCCGATGGTCACTCCCTTCCCCGCGCTGAAGCCGGAACCGAGCGCGAGTTCCAGATGCGCGTACGCCCGGTCGGCCCGGGTCCGGCCCAAACCCCACTGGTTGGAGAACTCTCTGTTGCTGTGGTACTGGCTGGCAATCGCCTGCGCCCGGGCTTGGAAACCGGGTTGCGCAGGTTGTTGAGAGGGGTCATCAGGAGGGGGCTCATCAGTGGGAGCCCCGGCCATATTGTCTGCAGGGGGAGGATCCTCGGGAGGAGGCATGCGAGTGTCTTCGGTGCCGCCTCCAACACCGCCCCCGCCTCCGCCTCCACAGGCCGAGACAAGAATGGCGGCAGCCAGAAGCATGGCGGCGGCCTGAAAGAATCTGAAAAATCTGGACGCTAGGCCAAACGTTGTTTCTTCAGCACACATCGAGTGCGAGCCTTCAGAAAGAGGGGGGGGGGGGTATTAATGCCGCAATATTGCGGCAGGAACCGCCCAGAGATGGAACGACCATTCACGATTCTGCACCTCCCATCAGGAACTGGCCGAAATTCTAACACCATTCCTCGACCTGTACGCTCTATGCATCTGGGCCTCGCTCAGGCCCGACCCCGGCATCAATGCCTTTGCCGATGAAAAACCCAGTGGCTGAAATTTCGGGAAGAAGATCCCGGCACCTTGGGGCGGGAAAAACAGGCGATGGCGCTCCCTAGGGGAATCGAACCCCTGTTCCCGCCTTGAGAGGGCGATGTCCTGACCGCTAGACGAAGGGAGCGAAGCTGTTTTTTCAGTATAGCACCCGGCATCGTGCAATTCCGACTGAATGAAGCCATACATCGAGGAAAATATGATAGACTAGATTAGACTAGTTTTTATGGAGAGAACCATGAAAAATCCTGCCGCTGAACTGTCCGAGAAAGTCTGGCCAATCGCCGAGGCCAAGGCCCGCCTGTCCGAGATCCTGCGGCTGGCCGAAGAAGAAGGACCGCAGCAGGTCGGGGTGAAAAAGACCTTCGTCATCATGCCGCGGGAAGCCTGGAAAGCCACAGAGACTTCAGGCATGTCGCTTGGCGAGATGATCATGAAGTTCAGGCCCAATCCGGAAGACCTGCCCAAGGACGGCCTGGAAATTCCTTCAAGGAAAGAGGAGAGGGAGCGCCCCATTCCATTCATTGATTACGCGACGGAGTGACGTGTCTGGTTTCCTTCTCGACACCAACGTGTTTTCCGAATTCACGAAACACGACCCGGCCGCTTCGGTTGTCGCCTTTCTGGCCGATCGGAAAAAATTCTGGACATCCGTCGTCGTGTGCGGCGAGTTGGAATATGGCGTTCATCTTCTCCCGCAAGGGCACCGCCAAGATACCCTGAAAATCCAGATCAGTTTCCTCATGGACCTGTTCAAGGGCCGCATACTGCCAATCGGGGAAGAAGAGATGGAGGCGGCGGCTCTTCTCCGGGCCAAAGCGAAACGCTCAGGTCATCCACTCGCAGTAAGCGACGCCCTGATCGCAGGGACGGCCGTAGCGAACGACTTTGCGCTGGTCACCCGGGACGCGAGGGATTTTGAAGCCCTGGGGGTCGAGATCATCAATCCCTGGGATGCAGGTTGAATCGGCGCAATCTTTTAGGTTCATTACCGGAAAACAACCATGGGCTACAAATCTCGCCTTCTGGACCGTCTCGCAGAAACGCTGGAGCAGGAACCCGCCAAATCGATGGAACTCCTGGAGGAAGCATACAGCGCGGGTTACTCTCAGGCGGATGAAGACCTCACGGAGGAACTCTACCTGAGGGCCGAGAACCGGGCCAGAGTCCTGTTCGAGGAATGGAAGGAGGGCTTCGCCGAAGGCTTTCACAAGGCCAAGGGTAATCCGCTCCTATGACCCGGAACATCGAATCCGGATTTTTAGATGCCCACACCATAGATGCGGCTACGGCAGAGGCGCAACCACGCCCTGCATCGCCGCCGCCCGCACCGTGTTGAGCAACAGGCAGGCCACCGTCATCGGCCCGGTACCGCCGGGCATCGGCGTCACGAACCCCGCGACCTCCCGCACTTCCTCGAAACACACGTCACCCTGAATCTTGCCGTCCACGCGGCTGACCCCGACGTCGAACACCGCCGCGCCCGGCTTGACGAAATCCGCCGTGACCATCCCGGGACTGCCGGTCGCCGCCACCAGGATGTCCGACTCGCGGGCGAGCTGCTGCAGGTCCCGGGTTCGCGAGTGCGCCACGCTTACGGTCGCATCCACCCCCTTCTCGGCCAACATCAGGGCCATCGGGATGCCCACCAGCCGGGAGCGCCCGATCACCAGCGCGCTTGCCCCGGAAGTCGTGATCCGGTAGTGCCGAAGCAGTTCCATCACGCCGAACGGCGTGCACGGGCGAAGCCCGGGAAGCCCGGCCGCGAGCCGGCCCAGGTTGGTTTCCGTCAGGCCGTCCACGTCTTTCTCCGGAGGGATGGCGGCCAGCACCTCGGCGGCATCCAGCACCGACGGCAGTGGCATCTGCACCAGGATTCCGTGCACGGAAGCATCGTGCGCCAGGATACGGATCGCCTCGACGAGGTCGTCCTGCGCGATGTCCGCCGGCAGCGTCTGGTGCCGGGAAATAATGCCGACTTCGCCGGCTTCCTTGATCTTGCGGGAGATGTACAGCTGGCTGGCCGGATCCTCGCCGACCAGCACGGTCGCCAGGGTTACCGGTGCAGCGGAGTCCAGGTGTTCGGCCAATCGCGCGCGGATTTCGCGCGCCAACGCATTGCCATCGATCAGCTGGCCGGGCTCACTCAACGGGAGGCTGCTTGTCCGGATCGAGATAGATCAGGTTCTTGCCGAGACGGCCGCCATAGTTGCCGGCCGAGATCATGATCAGGCCCTCGGTGTCCTTGGAGGCCTCGATGGCCGCGTGAGTGGCCTGGATGATAGTCTCCAGGTTGCGTCCGTTGATGATGATCTCCATGACCGAGTTGACGCCTTCGGGGAGGCCCTGTTCGACTTCCGGGTCGTCCTGCAGCAGGGGGCAGTATTTCTCGTAGGTGCTGGCAATCGAGAATTCGTAGTTGCTGCCGGGCTTGGAGCCGGATCCCGCGATCCCGCCCGGAAAGCACATCACCACCCCCGGACTCTTCGCGATCTCTTCGGCCCCCTTCATGGCGGCCTCAAGCGCGGAATCGGCATCGCTGCCGAAGAACCACAGGTTGCCGCCCATCAAGCCGTCGGCATAGCCCAGCCGGCGGTCCAGCACGAACTCGCCGCCCAGGATCGGCACCCACCACATCTTTCGGCCGAAGCGCTCGATGCGGCGTTGCTTGCCATTGCCGAAATAGGCCACCTTCCGTCCCATCTGGTAGTACTCCTCGGTGTCCAGGAGGTTGAAGCAGGACGCCGTCGGACAGGTCAGCACGTTCTGGCTGATCCGGACCAGCGCGGCCCGCTCCAGCTTCTCCACCCGATCCTTCCAGAAACGCGGGACATGCAGTTGCACGATGGCGCCCGGACGACCGTCCGGGGTCTCGAAGGATTCGTCCCCGCCCGGTCCGACGAAACGATCCAGGCCGGCCTCGCAGTCACACAGGATGGTGCTGGCGGCATTCCCGACCGCGGCATCCACCGCGTGCTTGACCCAGGTTTGGTCCCGGGCCGTGATCAGGAACTCAGTGTAAAGGCTGCGGAACGCCTCCGCGTAAGTGTCGTCTATCTGGGCCGGCATGGCTCAGTCCCGCCCGCGGCCCTTGTACACCGCGTCTTCGGTCACCACGTAATCCATGTACACGTCGTGCGGGGCGACCAGAATCTCGTCGAATAGCTGCGACTCGTAGCACAGCGCCACCAGCGAGCAATCCGGGCGGACCCGCTCAAGCAGGCGGTCGTAGTACCCCTGGCCGTTGCCCATGCGCCCCCCGGTGCGGTCGAACCCGACACCGGGAACCATCACCATGTCCAGTTCTTCCGCCGGCGGCTCCTTGTCCGGGTTGCCCCACATCTCCTTGGGCGGCTCGAGGATGTTCCACTTGCCGACCACCATCTCCTCCAGGCTTTCCATGTGCCAAAGGCCGAGCTTGTTGTCGCCTTTTTCGTCTACCGTGCAGTACGGCACGACGATCTTCTTCTCGCCCTTGGCCACTTCTTCGAGCAGTTCGGGCTTGGTTCGGGTTTCGGAACGGCAGTCGATGTACCACATGACGGTATTCGCGTCCTGGTACTCCTGCAGGGCCATCAGGCGCGCGACCGCCTGGGCACTGATTTCGTCCTTGTTTTCCTGGGCGGCACGACGATCGTACGCCTCGCGGCGCATCTTGCCCTTCCGCTCCATGATTGCGTCGAGTTCTTCTTGTGACAAAGCCATCGGGTTTCTCCTGTAAGCCTGTGGCAGGGGAAAATCGGGGAATCGGAAAAATGAAATACGAATTATAGGGGATTTGCGTTCAACGGAAGCCGCGAGCTTTGTGATCAGAAGTTCTCGGCGAGTTGCGCCGCAGCGCCTGGCGCGCAAACAATCCCGTGCCGGTAGTGCCCGGTATTGAAAAACAGCCCCTGAATCTTGCCATGTGCGCCGATCCTCGGCCCAGAAGCTTTTCCTTCCGGGCGCAGGCCTGCCCTTTGCGTGTCCGGCTCCGCCGCCAGCAAGTCCGGACACCAGCGCCGAGCAAAGTCCGTCAGTTCTGCCTTTGCCTGCGCGGTAACACCCGCATCAAATCCTACATCCTCGTTGGTCGCCCCTGCCAGCACCTCGCCGCTCTCCCGCACTACCAGATACCGGTGGCCATCCAAAATGACCGGCAGGTTCCCCGCATCGACCGACCGCCAGGCGATGATCTGTCCTCGGCGCGGGCGAATCAGCGGTTCTGATCCTGTGGCCTGTTGGAGTTCCGTGCTCCAGGCGCCTGCCGCAATCACCACTTGCTCAGCCTGCCATTCCTGCTCGCCATTGCTCACGCCCCGGACCCGATCTCCGTCCTGCAAGATCCCGGAAACCCGGGCAGATTCCCAACATACTCCGTCATCCTGAAGCCTGGAGCGGAACGCTTCCATGAACCGAGGCGGATCGATCTGGGCCACCTCCGGCATCAGGGCGACATCGTGTTCGGGGACTGCCAACTGCGGAAATCGCCTGTGGCACTCGCCAGGAGACAAGATTTCACAATCCAGTTTGTTGGTTCTTGCCCACTGCTCGGCTTGTTTCGCTTCCATGCCGACAATGAGCAACCCGCGCCGTTCGAATCCCGTTTCCGATTCAATACCCGCACACAATTTCGGATAGGCGGCATGGCCATGACGCGCGAGGTTCGCCCAAACGCTATCGCTCGTCGGATCGAAAATGGAAAACAGGATTCCGGCCGAAACCGGCGTAGCGGCGCCAGGCCTGCCGGCATCCAGCACCCGGACGTCGAATCCTTTCTGCGCCAGCGCGTGCGCGGTGAGCGCACCGATGATGCCCCCTCCCACCACGCAGGTGTCCATATCGGATTAGTCTTCGACGCGTTCGGCCTTCAGAATCAGGATCTGGCTCTGGGGGACGTCACTATGCGGACCGTGCCTGCCGGTCGCCACCCCGCTGATGGCATCGATCACTTCGAGTCCTTCGACCACCTTGCCGAACACGGCATAACCCCAGCCTTGGGGACTCTTTTCCTGGTGATCCAGAAAGTCATTGTCGACCGAGTTGATGAAAAACTGCGCAGTGGCCGAATGCGGATCGCCGGTGCGGGCCATGGCGATGGTGCCCCGCTCGTTCTTCAGGCCATTGTCCGCCTCGTTTTGAATCGGCGGCAGGGTCGGTCTTTGTTTGAAATCCCGGTCGTATCCACCGCCCTGAATCATGAATCCCTTGATCACGCGGTGGAAGATCGTCCCGTTGTAGAAGCCGTCATCGACGTAGATCAGGAAGTTCTTGGTCGTCTCCGGCGCGTTCTTCGCGTCCAGTTCAATCACGAGGGTTCCGGACGAGGTTTCCATCCGGACTTGGGGGGCATCGTCGTTCGCAGCCATCAGCAGATCTCCTGAAAGCAGCAGCGCGGCCAGTGCCGCAACGAACTGCGACTTTCCTTTTCTTGGCAAGAGCATGGGTACTTTCGTTGGTTTTTGGAGCCGCTATTATCCTCTATCTCCAAAACCCCTCCGGGCGGGGTGACGCGGGTGGTGCCGGCGAGAGGAATTGAACCCCCGACCTACTGATTACGAAACAGTTGCTCTACCGACTGAGCTACACCGGCACCGCGCCGTTACCCATTTTAACTGAGTCGCCCATCACTCGAATGGCGGCCAGGCCCATTGCAACAACGCCTGCCGCTGGCGCGGGCGGCAAGCAAGGTCGCCCGGATTGCAATTCTTCCGGATCTGCGCCGCGTGGCGCGCGATTCCTTTCCACCTGCGGATCTGGATCGCATCCACCACCGGGTCGCGCCGGCCCAGGTAATAGCGGCAGTACCACTGGAACCAGCCGCGCGGGTCGTCGCCGCGAATCCATCCCTTTTTCTGCCACACCTGCAATGATTGCCGGGACTTGACGCCGAAACAGTTGACCGAGGGGTCCGGTTCCTCGCTCAGTTTCGCGCCGCGGTACCAACTGGCGGGGAATTCTGCACGGCAATCGTTCAGGTACTTCCCCTCGAACACGCCGTGCGCCAGCATTTCCTTGGGAGTGAAACACGGATTGAAATCCGACGCGAAGTCCCGCCCCACCCGCGCTTCCAGCAGGTAGCGGTAATCCGACTGCATTTTGTCGTGCACCTCGACCCAGACGCCGGGAACGTATTTCCGGGACATGTCCGTGTTGGGGATTTGAGCGGCCTGCGGCCGACAGATTCTGGATTGCGGGCTTCAAGTCCGCCGCATCAAGCGAAAGGAAAATCAGCCAGCGACCCGCAGGGTCACATCCACGCCCACCAGGCTGGAATCCCCCAAGACCTCATCCGGCACCTTCACCTTGATCCGGGAGAGATCCAGATCTTCGATCTTTCCGGAATCGACGTGGTACAGGTGGTGATGCGGCGCCAGATTGGTGTCGTAAATGCGCGAGCGGTCACTGAAATTCAACTCCTGGAGCAATCCCTTCCCGACAAACAGCTCCAGCGTGTTGTAGACCGTGCTGCGGGAAATCGAGGTGTCGCTCGCCTGCACCCGGCGAAACAACTCTGATGCCGCCATGTGCTGCTGACAGGCGAACAGGACCGTGCCGATGGCGACGCGTTGGGAGGTTGGAGTGATGCCGTGTGCGCGCAGCAGAGTCGCCGCCTCGTCAGCGTTGAGACCAGGGTGCGTGCCAGTTTCCATGCCCCCATTGTAGACCCAAACCGCGACTGTCATGCTCTAGAATAATGGAAAGCCGCCATGTTCGCCCTGGCCTTCTGGCCCGCCCCCGGAAAAATCGCCATGTCCATCTTCCGCAACCCAACCCAGACAGTTCTCGGAATCGGGCGCGGTGCGGCACTGCTCGCCATCGGCCTGCTCGCAGCCCAAACCGCCGCCGCGAGCGACGGGCGCTTCCATATCGGCATCCAAGCGACCGCCGCGGATGCGGAACCGGAATTCGGGCGCACTTTCCACAACCACGCCCAAGCCGTGCCCGCCGGCCTGGGCCGGGTTCTGAGCGACCGCGACGAGGACAGCGAGGTTCTGGCCGGCGTCGGCCTGCTGCTTGGCTATCGCCGAACCTTCGCCGACGGCCTGTTCCTGGAAGCGGAGCTCGATGCTGCCGTGCATGGCGGCACTGCCCGCGGCCGGTTGCCCGGTGTCGGCGTCTCCCCCGGCCGCGACCAGGCCGGCGAGAGCTGGCCCTACCGCTGGCGCTTCGAGAAGGATCGCAGTTTCGGCCTGACGCTGCGGCTCGGCGGCAATCCGGCCTTCCTGCGTACGCTCGCCGGCGCCGACTCCAGCCTGTACCTGCTGGCCGGCGTGCGCCGCGTGCACAATAGTTTCGGCTACCGCTCCCGCGGCTGTACGCGCGGCGACGGTTGCACCGACGACCAGTACATCGACGGCGACCCGCACTGGGATTTCTACCAGACCGGCTGGTCTTTCGGCGGCGGGATGGAAGTCCCTCTCGGCACGGACTTCGCGCTACGCGGCGAACTCCGTCACACTCAATACGAAAAGCACCGCTGGGGCCAGTATTTCTCGGACATCTCCAATGTGTTCCGGCTGGACATGCGGGAGACCGAACTGGCGCTCGCCCTGATCCGGCACCTGTGAGCCGCAACGATCCCATGGCCGACGCTTCGCTTTCCGGCCAGCTTTTCCCGGTCCCTGACGCCCTGGCGAAAACGGCGTGGGTCGACCGGGCCGGATATCTTGAAAACTATCGCCGCTCGATCGAGGACCCGGAGGGGTTCTGGCTGGAGCACGGCCGTAGAATCGATTGGATCCGGCCCTACACGCACATCCGGGACGTCTCCTACGATGCGTCCGATCTGCATATCCGCTGGTTCTACGACGGCACCCTGAACGCCTGCTACAACTGCGTCGACCGCCATCTCGAATCGCGTGGGAATCAGGTCGCCATCCTGTGGGAGGGCGATGAGCCGGATCAGGACAAGGCCATCACCTACCGGGAACTGCACCGGCAGGTCTGCCGGTTCGCCAACGGTCTCAAGGCAGCCGGCGCCAGAAAAGGCGACCGGATCACCATCTACATGCCGATGATCCCGGAAGCGGCCGTCGCCATGCTGGCATGCACACGGATCGGCGCCATCCACTCCGTGGTGTTCGGCGGTTTCTCGCCTGAAGCGATGGCGGGACGCATCCGCGATGCCGACAGCAACATGGTCATCACGGCCGACGAGGGCGTGCGCGGCGGCAAGCGGATCCCGCTCAAGGCAAACACCGACCGGGCAGTCGAGACTTGTCCCTCGGTCGAACATGTGGTTGTCGTGCGGCATACCGGCGCAGAAATCGCATGGAACGAAGGCCGCGACCTTTGGGCGCACGACCTGGACGCACAGGTCGATGACGACTGCCCGCCGGAAGAGATGGCTGCAGAGGATCCGCTGTTCATCCTCTACACCTCGGGCTCGACCGGCAAGCCGAAAGGCGTGCTGCACACCACCGGTGGCTACCTGGTTTACGCCTCGATGACCCACCAGTACGTGTTCGACTATCACGAGAGCGAGATCTACTGGTGCACGGCCGACGTCGGCTGGGTCACCGGGCACAGCTACATCGTTTACGGCCCGCTGGCCAACGGTGCCACCACCCTGATGTTCGAAGGCGTGCCAAACTACCCGGATGCGTCACGATTCTGGCAAGTCTGCGACAAGCACCAGGTCTCCCTGTTCTACACCGCGCCGACGGCCATCCGCGCACTGATGCGCGAGGGCATGGAACCGGTGCGCAGGACTTCCCGGAAGACGCTCCGCGTGCTCGGCACGGTCGGCGAGCCCATCAACCCGGAAGCCTGGTTGTTCTATCACCAAGTCATCGGCGACGGCCGCTGCCCGGTGGCGGACACCTGGTGGCAGACCGAGACGGGCGGAATCATGATCGCCCCGCTGCCCGGCGCCATGGACCTGAAGCCGGGCTCCGCGACCCGTCCGTTCTTCGGAATTCAGCCGGTCCTTGTGGATGCCCAGGGAAATGAAATTGAAGGCGCCGGTGAAGGCAACCTGTGCATCGCGGACAGCTGGCCCGGGCAGATGCGCACGGTCTACGGCAACCACCAGCGATTCATCGACACGTATTTCACCCAATACCCCGGGCGTTACTTCACCGGCGACGGCGCCCGCCGCGACGAAGACGGCGATTACTGGATCACCGGTCGGGTCGACGACGTGATCAACGTCTCGGGGCACCGCATGGGCACCGCCGAAGTGGAGTCGGCGCTGGTCGCGCATCCGCAGGTGGCGGAAGCGGCCGTCGTGGGGTTCCCTCACGAGATCAAGGGCCAAGGCATCTATGCCTATGTCACGCTGATGGCCGGGCAGGACCCGGACGAGGAATTGCGGGGGGCTCTGGGCGCCTGGGTGCGCGAGCAGATCGGGCCGATCGCACGACCGGACCTCATCCAGTGGGCGCCGGGGCTGCCGAAGACCCGCTCCGGGAAGATCATGCGCCGGATCCTGCGCAAGATTGCGGCCGACGACTACGCGGAACTGGGCGACACCTCGACGCTGGCCGACCCGGCCGTGGTCGACGACCTGATCGAGAACCGGATGAACCGGGCTTCCCCATGAGACCCGTACTTGCCGCCGTCGCCTTGGCCTTGGTCCTGCCCGCCTCTGCGACGCTGGCGGAAGACCAGAAGGGGCCGCCCGCCGCACTCGTCGTGGTCGATCACGCGGTCAAGCAGTTCGTGTCTCCCACCGCGCTGTACAGCGCCACGGTCATCAGCCGGGACGACGCGAAGCTGGCCGGGGAAATCGCCGGTCGCCTGACGTGGGTCGCGGAAGTCGGCGATCGCTTCCTCAAGGGGGAAACCGTCGCCAAGCTGGACGACACCTTCTTCCGCCAGCAGGTCATCGAGGAGCAGTCCATCATCCAGCGGGAACAGGCCAAGTTCGATTTCCACACCCGGCAGGTGGAACGCCTGGAGAAGCTGCTGCAGGAAAACAACATTGCGCGCAGCCAGGTCGATCAGGAAAGAATGGACCGCTCCGTCGCGCACAACAATATCCTGTCCGCCCAGGCCCGCCTGTCGCAGGCGAAAGAACGCCTCAAACGCACCAGCATCCTCGCGCCTTTCGACGGCGTCGTGTCGGAACGATGGCTGCAGGCCGGGGAGTGGGCCGACAACGGGGACGCCATCGTGCGCCTAGTCAGCGCCGACAACCTGGAGGTCGAGACCCACATTCCGGCCAGTTCCCTGAAGCTTGCAACGGTCGGCACCTCGCTGACCTACACCGACGGGAAGGTCTCCGGAACCGGCACGGTGCGCACGATCGTGCCGATCGGCGGGGACGTGTCCCGGCTGTACGAACTGAGGCTCTCCGTGACGGATCCCTCCCTGAGCGCCGGCAACCTGCTGCGCGTGGCCGTGCCGACCGCGCTCCCGCGCGAGGCCGTGCTGGTGCCCCGTGACGCCTTGATTTTGCGCCGTGAAGGAATTTACGTGTACCGGGTGAACCAGGAGTCCATCGCCGAGAGGGTGGCGGTGCAGACCGGGATCGCCACGCCTGATCGCATCGAGGT
Source organism: uncultured candidatus Poriferisulfidus sp. (assembly GCA_965204575.1). Taxonomy (GTDB): domain Bacteria; phylum Pseudomonadota; class Gammaproteobacteria; order Poriferisulfidales; family Poriferisulfidaceae; genus Poriferisulfidus. The sequence continues at coordinate 572,171 of OZ241993.1, read as the reverse complement.
GGTCGGCGGAATCCGGGAACATGACCGGGTGGTGATCCGCGGCGGCGAAAACCTGCGCCCCGGCATGCCGGTCCAAGTGAAGCCCCTGTAGAAAGCGATCTATGGGTCTCATCCGGCTTGCCCTAGGGAACCCCGTGGCAACGCTGGCCGGGTGCCTGCTTGCCATCCTGTTCGGGTCGGTGACCCTGACCCACCTGCCGATCCAGCTTGTCCCCGAGGTGGAGCAGCCCGAAATCGTCATCACGACCACCTGGCGGGCCGCCGCGCCGGAGGAGGTCGAGGCCGAGATCATCGAGCCCCAGGAGAAGCAGCTCCGCGGGCTGCCCGGTGCGAAGGAACTGCTCTCCGAAGCCAACATGGGCACCGGAAAGATCACGATCACCTTCCAAGTGGACCAGGAACTGGACCGCGCCCTGGTCGAAGTCATCAACCGCCTGAACCGCGTCCCCAGCTATCCCGAAGATGCGGACGAGCCCATACTCAGCACATCGGGAGGCCGGGGCCGCCCCATTGCCTGGTTCGTCATCCGGCCGGCCGAAGGCAACCCAAGACCGATCAGCGCCTACCAGGACTTCATCGAAGAATCCGTCCAACCGCGCCTGGAGCGGGTTCCCGGGGTCGCCCTCTCCCAGGTGTACGGCGGCAACGAGAACGAGGTCCGCATCACGGTCGACCCGTACAAGGCGGCCGGGCTGGGGGTGGACCTGACCCAGGCGATCGGGCTCGCTTCCGGAAACGAAGACATCTCCGGCGGCACGGCGGACGTCGGGAAACGCCGCTACACGCTGCGCTATGCCGGCGCGTTGAACGCCCGGCAACTCAAGGAACTGATCCTGGCGTGGCGCGAAGGCGAGCCGGTCACCCTGGGGGATATCGCCCGCGTTGAACGCCTGCCCGCGGACCGCAGCAATTTCGTGGTCACCAGGGAAGGCCATTCCATCGCGGTCAACGCCTACCGCCAGACGGGCGTCAACGTGCTCGAAACCATGGACGATATCCGTGCCGCGGTCGAGGAGATGCAACGCGGCCCCATCAAGCGCGCCAATCTCGTCCTCGAACAGGTCTACGACGAGACCGTCTACATCGACAGCGCCATCCGGCTGCTGCGCAACAGCCTGAGCCTGGGCATCCTGTTCGCTGTGGCAATCCTGTGGTGGTTCCTCCGGAAACTGCGGGCCACGCTGACCGTCGCCCTGACCATCCCGTTGTGCCTGTTCGTGACGCTCGTCGTGATGAACATGACGGGCCGCACCATCAACATCATTTCCCTGGCGGGCATGGCTTTCGCCGTGGGGATGGTCATGGATGCCGCCATCATCGTGCTGGAGAACATCGTGCGCATGCGCGAGCGGGGCATGGCCTCGCGGGAAGCCTCGCTCGAAGGGGTGCGCCAGGTCTGGCCGGCCCTGTTCGCGTCCACCGTGACGACGGTCGCGATATTCCTGCCCATCATCTTCATGAAGGACCAGAGCGGCCAGCTGTTCGCGGACCTCGCCATCGTGATCTCGGTCGCCATCGCGACCTCGCTGCTGGTCGCAAGCGTCGTCATCCCCGTCGCAAAGCACAAGCTCCTGGCCGGGGAAGAACTGACGAGCCTGCACGAGGACTGGTGGAACCGCGCGACCTCGGTCATCATGGGCCTGACCGGCACGGCCACCCTGCGCGCATTGTGGATCGCCGGGCTGATCGGGGCGGCGGTGACCCTTACGTACCTGGCGTTCCCCAAGACCGACTACATGCCCACGGGCAACCGCAACCTGGTGATCGGCATCATCATCCCGCCCCCGGGCGTCAATATCGACCACATCGAGAAGGAAATGGGCGAGGTGATCGTCGAGCGCCTGCAACCCTACCTGGAAGGCGAAAAAACGCCGAAGGTCAAACGCTTCTTCTTCGTCGCCGCGGAGGGCTCCATCTTCCTGGGGGCGCGGGCCGAAAACCCCGACAAGGAAGAAATCAACCAGCTGGTCGGCGTGGTGAACGAGGTCGTGTCGGGTTTCCCGGACAGTTTCGCCATCGCGCAGAAGGCTTCCCTGTTCAGCGGCATCGGCGGACGCGCCGAAATCGACATCAATGTCCAGGGGAGCAACATCGACGATCTGCTGCAGGCCGCGAGGGTCGGGTTTGCCAAGATCCCGGAAGTCTTCAACGGCGCCCGCGCCCGTCCGCGTCCCGGCCTGGAACTGGCCGAACCCGAACTGCGGATGGAACCCAAGGATGAACGCCTGGCCGAAATCGGCTGGAGCCGGCTCGTGATGGCGAAGATTGCCCGGTTCCTCGGCCAGGGCCTGTTCGTGGGCGAGCGTTTTGACGGCGAGAAGAAACTGGACGTGATCGCCAGGGTGGAGCCCTGGAAGACCCCGGAGGAATTGGCGGCCATCCCCCTGTACACAACAGACGGGGGCGTCTTGCCGGTCAGCGAACTGGTCGACATCCAGCGCACGGCCGGTCCGAACCAGATCCGTCGCCTGGACCGGCGGCGCACGGTGACGCTGGAACTGCGCCCGCCCGACGGCATGCCGCTGGAAGAGGTGATCGAGAAAATAAACCAGGAGGTCGTGCCGGTGATGGAACGGGAATTGCCCGAGGACGGGGAAATCCGGCTCAGCGGTTCCGCGGACAACCTGAAGACGGCAATCCAGAGTTTCGCCAGCAGTTTCGTCTTGGCGATCATCATTCTTTACTTGCTGGTCAGCGCCTTGTTCCGATCATTCATCGACGGAATCTGGGTCATCCTGGTGCTGCCGCTCGCAACGGTGGGAGGCGTGTTCATGCTGCGCTTCCTGGGCCTTCCCGCGGATCTCTTGACCATGCTCGGCTTTATTGTTGTTTTGGGCCTGGTCGTGAACAATGCGATCCTGCTCGTGCATCAGGCGCGCGCCGCCGAACGCGAGGGAAGATCAAGGCACGACGCCGTGTGGGAGTCCGTGCACATCCGCCTGCGGCCTATTCTCATGAGTACCCTCACCGGAATTTTCGGGATGATGCCCCTGCTGCTCCTACCGGGACCCGGGTCCGAGATCTACAAGGGATTCGCGAGTGTTATCATCGGCGGAATGGCCGTCAGCACCGCCTTCACGCTGATTCTGCTGCCCTGCCTCTTGCAGTTGGGCAAGGCGAAAGGACCTGTGGATCAACCGGTCTAGCGCAGGACTTCTATAGAAAATGTTTGGCAATGGCATCTAACGGTATTGGGGCAAAGCGATACGTTGAAGCAATCCGCCGAAGCGGGTTGTCAATCTACGACCATATCGAGATCGGTGACCCAGATCTTTGGATCCCAACGCCGAGACTGGAGGAATTGCTCAACATGGCCATGTCTGGCATTTCACTTGCCGGACTCTCGCTACGGACCCGCTCAAAGGTTGTTAAGGAACATGTGTGTCTCTCGCTTGGATACCCGGTACCGCCTAGTTTCAAAAAAGTGCAACCCCGCTTCCCGGGTCAACTCTTTGATGTTTACACGCAGAAATCAAACAACCTTCAGATCTGGAATGAAGAACTGGCGCCCACACGGCGTTACGTGATTATTCGAGTAGGACCGGAGGACGTGATCACCAAGATTAAAGTGGTCGCAGGCAACACACTAGCGTTACTGGATACAACGGGGACCCTGACTCAGAAGTATCAAGCAAGGCTGATTCCCGGTAGCACAAAGGCCGAACTAGTCGGCGAGAAGGATACAGAAACACTTGACGCCATTGTGCGGGCAGGCGTTGATCTATCGGCCGCGAAAAGTCCGGCGGACGATCCAAGCGCGAAAGAACTATTACCGATCCAGGAGATGTTCAATCGGCTTCGGTCTCTTGTCGGCGTATCATTTGTCGACGCTGGGCATGATCAGGAACGCAATCGGGGTGCACTATTGCATAGACTTGTATGTCAGTACTTAGGATATGCCGAATATCGCGACGATGGTCAATTTCCTGATGTCCGGCATCAACTGTTGGAAGTAAAGCTCCAAACGTCACCGACTATTGATCTGGGCTTGGTGTGCCCAAACAGTGAGGAAACATTTGATATACCGAAGATCAGTGGCAGGCAAATCCGGCATTGCGATGTCCGCTATGCTCTGTTCTACGCTGAAACAGACGGGGAAATGGTGACATTGACGCATTTGTTTCTGAGCACCGGTGAGAACTTTTTTACTCGATTTCCGCAGTTTCAGGGCAAAGTGCTGAATAAGAAACTCCAAATACCATTGCCGTTGGATTTTTTTGACTGAAAAAAAGAGTTGCTAGCCATAGGCGAGAGCGCTGCTGGAAAACGCTTTCCAGACCATCGCGTTCAGTTCCTGCTGAAGTGTCTCGCTGGACGGGGAGGGCATAACTCGGTGTATCCGCTTCGCTTTGGCGATGATGGACTTGCCCAAAGAATTACGTGGGTCGGGAAGAGGAAAATTTTCAACATACTGCGTCATAAATCGCCGGCGGCCCGCATAAAGTTTGTTGTGAAACCGGAGATCGTAGAATTGTTCGATAAATGTCGAGTTTGCAACAGCGACCGCGAGCCAGAGAAGGTCCAAGTCAGCGGAGTTCTCAACAGCAAGCCAATAACAATCTCCGTTGACAACGGAACCATCCAAATCGATCCAGAATGTCGGCTGATCCGCAATGTCCCGGAATACGAGTTTCGGTTGGTCCCAAGCACCCGGATCTTGCGGAACCCAGATTTCATACCACTGTCGGCCTGCCTCGATGACGTACTTTCGGCTCTCCAAGATCGGTCGATGCGCTGCGAGATAGGCCTGGCTACGAGGGTACCGATCTAGGTCAACGGCGCGGCGACGGCCTTCTGCTATCTCGTGTGGATAGAGGATTTGAGTTGGTTGGTCGGATGAAAGAGACTTGAAGCGCCGGGCAACATGATGGGTCGTAAGCGGCTTAAGAAGTTCTGGTCGATCAGTCTCCGCAATGTCATACCAATCATTACGAATGAAAATTTTATCTGCGCAAGTCTTAACCCCAACACGTATTTTCCCAATATCGCGGAAAGTGCCCCAACTACGTGCCGCCACGGCATTCAGCCAATTGTCGCTTGCCTCTGTTGCGACGCGCCAGACACCATCGGGTTTGCCGCCCGTGTCTATCTTTCCATGCTGGACTTGAAAGTTCCGTCCGTCGCTGACTCTCACGATTCCTTCTGTGCGGAGCGCAGAAATGGGGTCAGTGGCCGTTTTGCTCGCAGGTTCAGATGTTTGGTAGATGGATGTAAATGCGGGTGACTCCCGCTGGTGGTCATGCTTTCCTTGAACAAGCAAGACCGCTGGCAGGACCGCAGCTTCGAAAAGTTTCGTGTCGCCCAAATCCCAAGCATGGCGGACATTGAATCGGTCAAAGAGAGCTCGCCGCACGGCCGCGCCAGACTTGGTGGTCATGAAGCGGTTGGACACGATAATCCCGGCCGTACCCTGTGGCTTGAGCACTTGGGAGATACCGATGATGAATGCATGATAGAGGTCGACACGGCCAGAGAGGCCAAATTGCTCTGAAAGTTGCTGCGCCCGTTGTGCCCCCATGATCTGCGTGCGCACATAGGGGGGATTTGCAATGACAAGGTCGTAAACTTTGGGAACAGCAGAATGGAATAGATTTTCATTGCCGTTAAGCGCGAAATATTCGAGAATGAATTCGAGAAAGTTGCCTAGCTTGAAAGAGAGGGGAATGTCAGGGAACTGCCGTTCAATCCGTTTTCTAGCGGTATCCAGAGCTTCGGGGTCTGTTTCGAAACCACAAACTTGAATATGGGGATTTGGTCGGCATGGCAAGCGCTCAAGAAGACTGACAAGAAGTTCTCCATCGCCAACGGCAGGGTCTAGGATACAAAGCGAATTTCCAGTGGTCATCTCGCCAGCCATGTTCGTAATTTGTTGCGACACGAAATCAGCCAATGATTTCGGTGTGTAAACTGCTCCACCAGCCTTTTCTTCGGTGACAACATCGTAGCGTTTCATGAGATGTGGCTCGCGGGAGAGGGTCGTCTGTGTTCAATCTTCATGATTTGCAAAAAGACGCTTCGGCACGCTATTTATAGTCCTCTATTCCGCCCAGGGCGTCAAGAATGTTGATGATTCCAGAAAACTGCACACAGCGAGACCAGCGGCAGGTGGGTTGCGATGGCATCTGGGGACGTTGGTTTGGGGGCAAATTCGCATGGTGGCGTTGCCTCCTAGAACATCACGTGATGGGACGTAGGTTCCCGACGCTTCGTCGGCTTACTTACAGTGACACCGATGCTACGGAACCCTTCCTTTGGGTCGAACGATTCCATTTCAACTCGCTTGTCCAAGACCGTAAGTCCGGCTTCTTCCGTTCTAGGAAGCGGTGCGAAGAAAGACCGAATCTGACCATCCTTGAACACCAGATAGTCATACCGGTCGCCATACGCCGGTCCCGACAAGATCTCGAGCCGGTCACCTTCCTTTCCCCATTCCGGAGAATTCATACGAACCGTCAACCAGTCCTGCTGAAGCCTTGATCTTTCCCATCGGAGGCGCCAACTATAGGTAGCTCTGTCTGCCTTTTGATCCCCCTTGTCGGTCGAACTGACCAGCTGCACGCACCCGTATACGATCTCATGCATTACATTAATACTGACAAGCGGCATCGATGCGCCGCTGCCCTCCTCCGTCAGGAAGTACCGCCAATCGAAGGATCCAGCACGCTGGCCCCGGCTGTTCCGGGTGCCATCCAGATTAACCAGAAATTCGTCAAGTGTCGAAAACGGAAACAAACTCATGCCGGGAAAGGTATGGCGAAAGTCATCATAGTAGATGCGCAGCATGTCCTGATCTTCTGCCGGAAGTTCAAAGAACAGGACGGACAACGCATGTGTCTTTGCCGATTGGATGCCCCGCATGTGTAGAACCGCCTTGAGGCCCTGTTCGATCAGGAAGTATCCCGCGACAACGTATCCCCACGCCTGGGCTTCCTCATATCCCGGTGCCATGTCCGGCATCACGGGTGTCGCCGCGAATTTCAGCCATTCCTTCTTCAGTGCTGTTTCCAACCAGACCCGGATGTAGAGCGGCTTCTTGTAGGTAATCTTTTCGGTCATTCGTACGCCTCCGATTCAAGTTCGATACGGCCTGGCACCAACTGCCAGCCATCTTCCGTGCTCTCAACTGAGGCAAGCATCGACATGCGCGTGGAAACCAACCTCGCTGGGTTCGCAGCATCGATCACTGCTCCAAACCGATCCTTGAGCGCATCTACTAACTGCGCGGGTGTCATGGGCTCAGGGGCATAGCGCAGCACCATCTGACACAGCGCGTCGATTTCCTTGCCAGACACTGCCCTAGATGGAGGCCGACTGAACTCTTCGTGAACCGATAGGTATGCATTGAGCCGACCTAGCTCTTCTTGCATCTTCGCAATTTCGTTATTCAATTCCTTGCGTCGCTGACGTACCCGGTTGATCGTTATTTCATCCATTGGTCGGCCCTGTTTGATTAAGACTGGCGGAAGTATAAGGCCTGCGTACAGATATGTCAAGATAATCTTGATGTTTTTAAATATCTTTCTTAACTATATCCGTTTCAGTTGAGCCTAGCTCTATCACGATCGCCTGAACCAATCGGCCACGGGCCGCAACAAAAACGCCTCAAGGTCGATGCCGTCGCCCCCAACTAGCAATGTGCGGGTTGGATGGAAAAGCTTGGAGAAAGCCGCCATACCGGGCGGGTGGGCGCGTGGGCGACCGCTTTTCACTTCAATGGCAACCAGATGGTTGCCTGATTCGACGATGAAATCGACCTCCCGGCCCTTTTCGCGCCAATAGTGGACCGAGCAATCGCCGGAGAAAGCCGCATTGATCAAGTGGGCTCCGACCACCGATTCGACCAGGTGTCCCCAGAATTCCGAGTCCTCGCGAGCCTGGGAAAAGGATAGGTTCTTTTGCGCTGTGATCAGCGCGGTGTTGAAGACCTGAAGCTTCGGGCTTGACGTCCTTTGTCGGATCCTGGTCCCTGCGTACTTGGTCAGCCCCGTCACAAGCCCGGCGCCCGCCAGCAGATTAAGGTAATAGGCCAGCGTGGTCGTGTTGCCGGCATCCTGCAACTGGCCCAGCATCTTGTTGTACGAGAGAATTTGTCCTGAATAGGCACAACCCAATTCAAGCACCCTGCGGAGCAACGCGGGCTTGTTCACTCGTGACAGCAGCAGGACGTCGCGTGAAATCGTTGGCTCGATCAACGACTCGCGAATGTAACGAGCCCACCGAGCTGGCTGTTTTATCAGCCGCGCCGCGCCAGGGTAAGCCCCGTAGAAAACGTACTGTTCCAAAGACCATCCGAACACTTCGCGCATCTCCGCGAAACTCCAGTGCGGCAGATGTGAAACTTCAAACCGACCGGCCAAGCTTTCACCCAAACCACGCTGGACGAGAAGCGGGGCCGAGCCGAGCAGGACAACTTTCAGAGATCTGCCCACATGCGTGTCGGCATCCCAGTATGCTTTTACCGCCTCGGACCAATCCGTGATTTTCTGTACTTCGTCAAGAATGAGAAGCGCACCATTCTGGTCTGCCTCATCGGCAAGCAGGCGGGCGGCCTCCCACTGCTGCCCAATCCATGAGATGTCACGAAGGACCGGATGGTCAGCACTGGCATAATGCATGGGCAGACCCGACCGGTCAGCTACCTGCTTAGCTAAGGTCGTTTTTCCAACCTGCCGCGCGCCTGAAAGGACTTGGATGAAACCGCGGGGCTCTGTCAGGCGCTGGATAAGATCTTCAGCCTGAGGACGGACGTAATCTGGCAAATTACTCATTATATTGAGTAATTTTACTCATTTATTTGAGTAAATCAACCCTTTTCCAGATACGTAAAGTCTGTCGCATCGATCCATCTCGGGCTACCCGCCCTTTCGCTACTGGAGGATCACATGTTCACGTTCTATCTCGCGATGGAACTCCTTCGGTAAACGCGCCCAGTCGTGCACATCCACCAGGAAAGGAATGTTGGAATTCCGTAGCGCCTCGACAAAACCAGCCAGTTGTCGCGCGTCAGTCTCCGCAAGTTCCGGGCTTCGGAGAACCACGTCCAAGTCGCTGCCGTCATGGCTTTGGCCATTCACGCGGCTGCCGTAGGCCCAAGCCTCGACTCCCGGCAGATATTCCCGTAACAGCATCGCGAGCATGGCGCGATGCCGGGGCAAGAGGTGCAGGCGATCAGCCATCTCCTGCCTCTCCGACGGCCTCCGCCAACGCCTTGGCGTCCTCAATGAAATTAGGCAGGAGCTTCAGCGTCGTTTCAGCGAATCCTTCAGCATAGTCATGCGCGGTATCGTTGCGGTTGTCTCGGTATCCAAGCCAACGCTCGCATGCATCCGCCTCAATGATGCCATGCTTGACGGCATGGCGGAAAAGGTCCTTGAACGCTAACTCATCCAGTTGGCGGCGGTTCGCGAAGAAGTCGGCCAGCCGCCTTTTCAGCAATTTTGCGCTCAGTTCCAGAACGAGCTCAAACTCCTTGACGCAGGCCGCCCGATAGATATCGTAAGCGATGCTTTCCGGCTCGACGCCTTTCAGTTCCTTCAACGCGGCTTCCAGCGTAGTCAGACAGCGCCTGACAAAGTTTGTGTTGATTCCCATGCCCATCGCAGCCATTTGGTTGACAGCGGAACCCTGCCGCTTCCCGAAACCTGTCGGAGAATCCCATCCGCCGACGGGTTGTTCTAGCTTGATTTCATTATATCTTGCCCCACCACCACCCAGTCAATCTTTGGCGACATAATCCCTGGCGGCCGGTAGTCACTCCGCACTTTGCAGTAAACTGCTCCCCACATTGCGAACGCAACTCGGCAGATTCCGGATGCCCCCCATCTCTTGCCCGCCCACCCCACAGATCCTGCACAAGAAAGGCTTGGCAGCAGCCATATTGCTCACAAGCCTGACTTTGTTGCTCCAAGGTTGCGCCACCTTGTCGGAGAATGAATGCGAGACGGCGGACTGGTGGCTCATCGGCCAGGAAGACGGATCCGAAGGCCTGCCTCTTGCCCACCTTGAGGAACACCAGGAATCCTGCGCGGAGCATGGGGTGACGCCCGGCCGCGAGGCCTATGCCAAAGGCCACCGCAGCGGGCTGGCGGTCTACTGCACCCGGTTCACCGGCTACAAGGTCGGCCGAAGCGGCCGGCCCTACCATGGAATCTGCGACGGCGAGCTGGCGGAAGCGTTCGAACCCGGGCTTCGCAGGGGGCGGATGGTGCACACGCTGGAGACGGAAGCCTGGGACATCAAGCAGAAACGGGGAAGCCTAGGGGATAAGATCGGGCGGCTGGAACATGAGCGGAAGACGCTGCAGGAGAAGCTCGCGGCGGACGAAAGCATCCCCCAGGACCGGGAAAGCATGGCGGAGAAGATCGTGGAACTTGGCCGGGAGTTGGAGGTGCTGAAGCAGGAATACGAAGACTCGGCCAAGACGCAGGCCGATGCCATGGCGCGGTTCGACGAAGCGGTCGAACAGGCGCGGGACGACGGCTACGCCGACGACGGCGAACTGCTCGGCGGAACGCGGCGGATCATCCGATCCTTGGGGGACGCGCTGGACTGATACCAACTCTCGTTGATTGAAAGGTTTGCGCCTGCAATACAGTCCTGCCCACACCCCGAACGCGAGAGTACGCCCCTGATGCTTTCCGCTTCTTGCTCGCCCCCTCAACAAGCTTGGCCCAAGAAAGGCCTGGCAACAGTCGTATTGCTCGCAAGCCTGGTTTTGTTGCTCCAAGGTTGCGCCTCCATGTCGGAGGATGAATGTTTGGCGGCAGACTGGTGGATCATTGGGCATGAAGACGGATTCGATAGGAGGCCCCCTTCCTATCTTGCAGAACATCAGGAAGCATGTGCGGAATATGGGGTAACGCCAAACCGAGATGCCTACATGAAAGGCTACCGGAGCGGGCGGCAGGATTTTTTGCGGCGTTACTGCACCCGATTCAATGGCTACACGGTTGGCCGCGATGGCGACTCCTACACCGGGATCTGCCCTGATTCGATGGAAGTGTCATTTCTAGCAGGATTCCGCAGGGGGAAAGAAGTACGTGGAATAGAGATGGAAGTGTGGGACATCAAACTGGAAAGGAGAAAGCTGAGAGAAAAAATTGACGGGTTGGAAGAAGAACTGGGGGCGCAACGCGTAAAGTTTGAATCGGATGAAACCTCTTTCGAAGACCGGAATGACGCATGGACGAAGATCGGAGAAATCGAGGAAGAACTGGAAAAACTCGATCTGGACTATGAAGACTCGGCTGCGAGGCAGGGTGACGCCCTAGCCCGGCTTGAGGAAGCAACCGAGCAAGCGAAAAACGACGGGTACTCGGACGGCGGGGGGCTGCTACGGACGTATCAGAACATCAGAGCTCTCGGCGATGCATTCGACTGAGGGGCCGCCACGCCAGCCTCACTGTCCCCCCACAAACACTTTCGCCGCATCGCGGCTCATCTCCAGCCAGGGCTGCGGCACCGCGAAGATCAATACCAGCACCAGCGCGTTTGCGCTGACTAGCAAAACATGGACCGAATCCTCCCCGGGCTCGGCGGGCCGGTCCGCCTCCTCGAAGTACATGTACCAAACAATGCGGAGGTAGTAGTAGGCCCCCACCACCGTCAGCAGCACCGCCACGACCGCAAGCGGCCATAGCCCGGCACCAACCACCGCCTGCAGCACGTACAGCTTGGCGTAGAACCCGGCGGTCAGCGGCACGCCCGCCATCGAAAACATCAGGATCAGCACCATGATCGCCAGCCAGGGATGGCTGTGGTTCAGGCCCTTGAAGTCTTGAATGTCCTCAGCCGCGACCCGGGCGTTGAGCAGCAACAGCATCCCGAAGCTCCCGGCAGCCATCAGCGCGTAGACAAAGGTGTAGAAAACCGCTGAGCTCATCCCGTGCGGGGTACCCACGCCCAGCGCCAGGAACACGAAACCGGTATGGGCAATGGCCGAATAGGCCAGCATCCTGCGGATCCGGGTCTGCGCGATCGCGACGAGGTTGCCGAGCAGGAGCGACAGGACGGCCAGAACCATCATCAGGGTCGTCCAGTCGACGGCCAGAACCATCAGGCCGTCGCCGAACAGGCGCAGCAGCAACAGCAGCCCGGCGATCTTCGGGGCGGCCGACAGGTACGTTACGGCCGGGAGGGAGGCGCCGTCGTAGACATCCGGAAGCCACATGTGAAACGGCGTGGCGCCCAGTTTGAACGCCAGGCCGGCCAGCATGAACACCATGCCGAGCAGCAGCACCCGATTCATTTCCAGTTGCTCCAGCTGGCTCGCCAGTTCTCCGATATACAGGGTTCCGGTCGCTGCGTACATCAGCGACATCCCGTACAGGAGAAAACCCGAAGCCAGCGCCCCGAGCACGAAATACTTGAGCGCCACTTCGCCGGCGCGGCCGTCGTCGCGCATCATCGCGATCATCGGATACAGCGACAGGGCGAGGATTTCCAGCCCCAGGTACAGCGTAACCAGGTGTTCCGCGCCGCTGATCAGGAACATGCCGACGCACCCGAATATCGCCAGCGTGTAGAACTCGTTGGATTGGAGGCGATCCGGAGAGATCGGGTGCCCGCGGGCATAGCGCAAGATCAGCACGGTCAGCACGCAGATCAGGATTCGTAAAAAGTCGATTTCGGAGGAACGCTCGAACATGCCGGTCATCAGCATGGTCGGAGATTCCGGTGCCGTCGCGGCAATGGCGCCCACCGTCCCGGCCAACACCAGCATCGTCAGCGGCCAGGCCAGAAAACGCGGGCACAACAGAACAAAGCAGGCGCCGACGACCAGCACGATCTCCGGCAGCATCAGGATCATTTCCTGACCCACGCTCATGGGGCGCCTCCCGCCTTGAATGCCTGCGCCTGGTCGATCAACTGCGCCACGGACGGCTCAATCAGGTCCAGCAACGGCACCGGCCACAGCCCCACCGCCAGCACCGGGACGGCCAGCGCCAGCAAGATCAACATCTCGCGCCCCGACAAGTCCTGGAATGCCTTGACCTCCGCATGTTCGGCCGGACCGAAAACCACTCGCCGCACCATCCACAGCGAGTAGGCGGCCCCCAGCACCACCACCATCGCCGCCAGCGCGGCCAGCCACCACCCGGCCTGGAACGTGGCCAGGATGACCATGACCTCGCCCACGAAACCGGAAGTGCCCGGCAGCCCGGCATTCGCCAGCGCGAAGAACACGAACAGCGCGCCGAATACCGGCATCGTCTCAAGCACGCCGCCATAATCCTGGATGTCGCGGCTGTGCCGACGGTCGTACAACACGCCCACGCAAACGAACAGCGCGGCCGACACGAGGCCGTGCGAGATCATCTGCATGATCGCGCCGCTGACGCTCAGCATGGCCGTCTCCGTCGCCAGCCGGTACAGGATGAACAACCCCAGGGTGACAAACCCCATGTGCGCGATGGACGAATACGCGATCAGCTTCTTCATGTCGGTCTGCGCCAGCGCGGTAAATCCGATATAGACCACGGCGATCAGGGACAGCCCGATCACCAGCCCGTCGAGCGCCAGCGAAGCATCCGGCGCAATCGGAAGACAGAAACGAAGCAGGCCGTAACCGCCGATCTTCAGCAACACCGCCGCCAGCACCACCGATCCCGCGGCCGGAGCTTCGACATGGGCATCCGGCAACCAGGTGTGCACTGGCCACATCGGCACCTTGACCGCAAACCCAAGCAACAGCGCGAGGAACAGCCAGGTCTGCTCCAGTGGCGACAATGAAAACGCATGCCAGTCCGTAATCCGGAAGCTTTCGGACTGAATCGCCAGGTAAACGAACGCCACCAGCATCAGCACCGATCCCAGGAAGGTGTACAGGAAGAACTTGACGGCCGCGTAAATCCGGTTGTCGGAGCCCCAGATCCCGATGATCAGGAACATCGGGATCAGCATCGCCTCGAAGAAAACGTAGAACAACGCGGCATCCATCGCGCAGAACACCCCGATCAACAGGCCTTCGAGCATCAGGAACGCGGCGAAGAATTGGCCGATATGCCGCGTGGCGGTCTCCCAGCCGGTCAGGATGGCGAGCATGCCGATGAAGGCAGTGAGAACCACCAGCGGCAGCGACAGACCGTCGACGCCCAAGTGGTAGTCAATGTTGAAGGCCGGGATCCACGGGGTCCGGTACTGCCACTGGTAGCCGCCCGCCGGATCGAAGCCCAAGGCCGCCACCACCGCCAACACGAACACGAACAGGCTGATCGCCAGCGACCAGCGACGCACCACGGCCGGGTCCCGCAGCAGCAGGGCCGCGAACCCTGCCGCGATCGGCGTCCAGATCATCAGGCCGAGCAGGGACACCGCGTTACCCCCTCAAGAACAGGTAGCCGAGCGCGGCAATCAGGCCTAGCAGCATGGCCAGGGCGTAGTGGCCGAGCACGCCGCTTTGCACCAGGCGAAGCGTGGCGGCAGCGCGGCGGGCCATCCGCGCCGTTCCGTTCACCATCAGCCCGTCGATCGTGCGTTGGTCGCCGATTCGGGCGCAGGCGTCCGCCACGGCACGCGCGGCCCGCACGGCCCAGTTCTCGTAGAACACGTCGAAACCGTATTTCTGGACAAGGATCGAACGCAACCGGGAAACGTTCGGGGTCAGTGTGTCGGCGTAGCCTTTCGCGTACAGGAAATATCCGCCCACAAGACTCAATGCCAGCAACCAGACCGCGGGTGTCGCGAATCCGTGCAGGATTGCGCCGCCCAGGCCATTCCAGTTTTCCGCCATCCGCGCCAGCGTGTCGTGCGCAGCATGAACGACCAGGGCATCCCCCAGCAACCCGCCGTAGAGGAACGCCTCGACCCCGAAGCCCGCCACCAGCGTCAGCATCGCCAGCAGGACCAGCGGGAGGACCACGGTCGGGTCTCGCTCCCGCGCCTGTTCCGCTTCCGTCGAGCGCGGGGTTCCCTGGAACACGTACCACCACAGGCGCAACGAATACAGCGCGGTCACCGCCACTCCGGCAAGCGCCAGGAAATGCGCCGGCTTGGCCAGCAGCAGGTCGGAATGCGCCAGCGCCTCGATGATGGATTCCTTGGAGAAGAAGCCGGCAAAGCCCGGCATGCCGATCAGCGCCAGCGAGCCGACGGCGAATGTGGCGGCGGTGATCGGCATGCGCCGCGCCAGCCCGCCCATATGCCGGATGTCCTGCCCGTGGTGCATCGCCAGGATCACCGATCCCGCGGCCAGGAACAGCAACGCCTTGAAGAAGGCGTGCGTGAAGAGATGGAAAATGCTCGCGGCGTAGGCCGAGGCGCCGAGCGCCAGGGTCATGTAGCCGAGCTGGGACAGGGTCGAATAGGCAATGACCTGCTTGATGTCGTTGGCCACCAATCCAAGCAGGCCCATCGAGAGGGCGGTGACGCCGCCGACCAGCAGAATCAGGTTGAGCGCCGCCTCGCTGCCCTCGAACAGCGGGGACAGCCGCGCCACCATGAAAATGCCCGCCGTCACCATCGTGGCGGCGTGGATCATTGCCGAGATCGGGGTTGGGCCCTCCATCGAATCAGGCAGCCAGACATGCAGCGGCACCTGCGCCGACTTGCCCATGGCGCCGACGAACAGGAACAGGCAGATCAGGCTCAGCGCGCTCAGGCCGGGGAACGGCGACGGCTGCTGCGCCAGCGCCTCGCTCTGCGCGAACACGGTGGAATAGTCCAGGCTGCCGGCGGCGGCCAGCAGTGCCCCCATGCCAAGCAGGAACCCGAAGTCGCCCAAGCGGTTGACCAGGAAAGCCTTGAGTCCCGCGCTCGGCGCCCGCTCCCGGGTGTGCCAGAACCCGATCAGCAGGTACGACACCAGGCCGACCCCTTCCCAGCCGATGAACAGCAGCAGGAAGTTGTCCGCCATGACCAGCAGCAACATGGCGAGCGTAAACAGCGACAGGTAGGCGAAGAACCGGACGTACCCGGGATCCTCGCGCATGTAGCCGATGCTGTAGACATGCACCAGCAGCGAGATGAGCGTGACCACGATCATCATCACCACGCTCAGGGAGTCGATCAGAAAACCAATCTTCATCCCGAAATCGCCCGGGCCCCAGTGGTAGAGGGTGAAAGCCTGCGGTTCCGGGTTCTGCGCATAACCCACCGCCAAGGCGACGCTGGCCAGAAATGCCGCGCCGACGCCCGCGAGGGTGAGTTGCGTGGCGGCTTTCGGGCTCAGGACGCGCACGCCCAGTCCCGCGCCAACCGCGCCCGCGCCGACCGCACCCACGACGATCAGGGCAAGGACCTGAAGATCCATCAGCCGCGCACCTCGCTCAGGTCTTCGGCATCAATGGTCTCGCGGCTGCGGAACACCACCACGACGATGGCCAGGCCGATCGCGATCTCGGCGGCGGCGATGGTCAGCACGAACAGCGCGAACGCCTGCCCCGCGAGATCCTGCAGGTAGTGGGATGCCGCGATGAGGTTGGTGTTGACCGCCAGCAGGATCAACTCCAGCGACATCAGCAACACCAGCGCATGCCGGCGGTTGACGAACACGCCGGCGACGCCGATCGCGAACAGCGCGCCGGACAGGAGCATGAAATGAGTCAGGCTCAGCATGGCGGCTCCGAGCGCCCGTCGGTCAACCGCAGGCGGTCTTGCTTGCGCACCCGGCTCTGCCGCGCCGGGTTCTGCCGGTGGTGATCCGGTCGCACGCGCAACGTCAGCGCAATCGCGCCGACGATGGCGACCAGCAGCGCGACCGCGGCGGCCTCGAACGCCAAGGCGTAATCGGTATACAGCACGGACCCCAGCGCCTTCGTGTTGCTGTATTCCAGCGGCGCCGGCATGGGCTGGGCGGTCGGGGAGAAATCCGGCGCGAGAAGGGCCATGCCGAGTTCGGCAACCATCACCGCGGCCACCGCCGAGGCGACGATCCGGTAGTTGCGGCGACGGTGGATCGTCGGCGTATGCCGCTCGACCATCATCACCACGAACAAAAACAGCACCAGGACCGCGCCGATGTAGACCAGCACCAAGAGAATCGACAGGAATTCCGCCTCCAGCAGCATCCAGAGCATGGCGGCGGTGAAAAACGACAGGATCAGGGACAAGGCCGCATGCACCATGTTCCTCAAGGTCACGGCGGCCGTGGCGGCCGCCAGCAGCACGGTCCCGAACAGGTAGAACAGCAGCGTCTGGAAGGCCATCAGCGGAATCGGGCATCGGTCTTGCGGTGTTCGGCGATCTGCTCCTCGTACTGGTCGCCGACCGCCAGCAAGTCCTCCTTGGTCATGATCTGGTCGCCGCGACGTTCGAAATGAAACTCCAGGATGTCGGTCTCGACCACCGCGTCGGTCGGGCAGGCCTCCTCGCAGAAGCCGCAGTACACGCACTTGAAGAGGTCGATGTCGTACCGGGTGGTCCGCCGGCTGCCGTCGGCGCGCTCCTCGGATTCGATGGTGATGGCCAGCGCCGGGCAGACCGCCTCGCACAGTTTGCAGGCGATGCAGCGCTCTTCGCCGTTGGGGTAGCGGCGCAACGCGTGCAGACCGCGGAAGCGCGGGGATTTCGGGGTCTTCTCGTCCGGGTAACGCAGGGTGATCTTGCGCGAAAACAGGCGCCGGGCGGTCAGCCTCAGGCCCCGCAACAGGTCCCACAGGCTCAGGCTGCGCAACAGGTACAGCAGGGAATTCAGCCAGCGCACGACGTCACCCCGTAAACCCGGTATAGCGCGCGGCGCCCAGCACGAAGATCCAGATCAGCGTCACCGGGATGAACACCTTCCAGCCCAGGCGCATGATCTGGTCGTAGCGGTAGCGCGGGAAGGTCGCCCGGAACCACAGGAAGCAGAACATGAAGAACGCGGTCTTGAGCAGCCACCAGTGGATGCCGGAATCCAGAACCGGGACCGCCTGCGCGAGCTGCGTGCCCTCGAGCGGCGACAGCCAGCCGCCGAAGAACAGGATCGCGGTCAGCGCCGAGATCAGGATCATGGCGGAGTATTCCGCCAGGAAGAACACCGCGAACGCCGAACCGGAATACTCCACGTGGAAGCCCGCCACCAGTTCCGACTCCCCCTCGACCACGTCGAACGGCAGGCGGTTGGTCTCGGCCACGCCCGACACCAGGTACACCAGGAGCAAGGGCAGCAGGGGCAGGAAGAACCAGTCCAGGATGCCGCCGGACTGCGCCTGGACGATGGCGGCGAGGTTGAGGCTTCCGCCCAGCATCAGCACGCCGACCAGTGCGAAGCCCATCGCGATTTCGTAGGACACCACCTGCGCCGCCTGGCGCATCGCCCCGAGCAGGGCGTACTTCGAGTTGGACGCCCAGCCGGCGATGATGATGCCGTACGCGCCGAGCGAAGTCAGCGCCAGAACGTACAGCAGGCCCGCATCGATGTTCGCAAGCCAGAGGCCGTCGTCAAACGGTATCACCGCCCAGGCGCCAAGCGCCGGAACCAGGGCCGCGAGCGGCGCCACCAGGAACAGGCCCCGGTTGGCCTGGGCCGGGAGAACGACCTCCTTGGTCAGAAGCTTCAGCACATCGGCGATCGGCTGGAACAGGCCACGCGGCCCGACCCGGCTCGGCCCCAGCCGCATCTGCATGAACCCGACCACCTTGCGCTCGGCGTACGTGTAGTACGCCACCACCGCCAGCAACGGCAGCAGGATCAACATGGCGCCGAGCAGGATTTCTCCGACCCGGAGCCACACCGACAGGTCGGTCATCCAATCAGGCATCGCACAGGTCCACCACGCTGAATGCGGCACCGAGCAGTCCCAGGCGGACATCCCCGGTCGGCAGGTAGACGCAGTCGCGCGGGATTTGCGCATCCACGACCAGGGGAAGCTTGAGAGACGAGCCGTTCTGGGACAGGCGCGCATGTGTCGCGTCCTTCAGGCCCCGTTCGTTCAGGGTTTCCGGGTGCAGGCGCAACACCAGGTCCTGCGCCAGTTCGGTCTGTTGCAGGGCATGGGCGTGGCGGGTCGCCGGGTCCTGCTGGTAAATCGATGGAGAGCCTATCCGCAAAAGGCCCTTTTCCGGCAACCGCCTCGCAGACTTGGGTATCTTGTCGGGCACAACCGCGCGCGCTTCCAGGCCGCGGCAGTGCGCAACCAGGGAAACCCCGGCAAAGCCCGGGTCGTGGCCGGTCATGCGCAGCAACTCCACCAGCGCTTCCACGCCATCTCTCACCTCGCCCGGTGGAGGGACGGCCGGGGTCATCGATTGCCAACGCCCTTCCAGGTTAATCAGATGGCCTCCGCGCTCCCCGACCGTAGGGACCGGCAGCAACAGGTCGTACGGCAGGTGCTGCGGATCCGGGACAAACGACTGGAAGCCAATGGTCGTTCTCGCCTCCGCCATCGCCTGGCGCATCTGCGCCGGGTCGGCGACGTCGCAGGCCGGGTCCGTTCCGTAGAACACCCAGAGATCCGGTGGCTCCTGGAGCCGCGACGGCAGATCCACGCCCTCCACAACCTCGCCGCCGGGGCCGCGGTGCGCGACGCATCCCGTCAGCCAGGCCCCGGCCGCGTTGGCGCCTTCCTGCAGGGTGCCCAGGCGGGCCCCGGTCTGCTCGCACAGGTTGCGCGCGGAAGCGTAAATCAGGTCGGCGTCCGGATGGTTGAGCGCAAGCGGGCCCAGCCAGAACAGGGCGTTGTCCGCCTCCCCCAGGCGCCGTGCAAGCCGGTCGGAAAAACGCGCATAGGCTTCTTTCATCTGCAAGGCATGCGCGCGCTTCACCGACTGCAGCAGGGTCAGCCACTGCCGGGGTGACAGGATGGCTTCCTCGGTCGGTGCGAAGTTCCAGTCGAACGGGGCGGGGTTGATGACCCAGACTTCCGTGCCCGAGCGCATCGCCTGGCGTAGGCGGTGGTTGAGGATCGGCTGGTCGTGCCGCAGCAGGCTGCCGAGCAGGACGACCACGTCGTTTTCGGCAATTCGGTCCAGGTCGCAGCCGAGCGTCGGCTGGCGCGGATATTGTCCGCCCCCGCGGAAATCCGACATGCGGGTCCGATGCTCGACCGTTTCCGCCCCGCACCGGCGCAGCAACTGCTGGAACCGGAAGCATTCCTCCACCGTGCTGGACGGGTGAATCAGGCCAGCCTTGGTGCCGGTTCTCGCCAGGGCTTCCGCCGCCAGCTCCAGGCCTTCCTCCCAACTGACCCGAACCCAGCGGTCGCGGTGGCGGACCAACGGCCAGCACAAGCGGTCCGGGTGGCTGGCCGCCTGGTAGCTGAACCGGTCCCGGTCCGACAGCCAGCTTTCATTGATCGTCTCTTCGGTGCGCGGCACGCAACGGATCTGCCGCCCGCGCAAGATATGCCGGGACAGGTGCGATCCGACCCCGTCGTGCTCGCCGAGCCCCGGATGATCATTCAGTTCCCAGGCCCGGGCGCTCATCCGCGAAGGCCGGGCGTTGAGCGCGCCGACCGGGCACAGGTCGATCACGCACCCTGAAAGTTCGGAGTTCATCGCCCGCTCGACGTAGGTGCCGATCTTCATGAATTCACCGCGCCCGAACGCGCCCAGTTCCTGATCGCCGGCAATCTCCTCGGTGAACCGCACGCAGCGGGTGCAGTGGATGCAGCGCGTCATGTCGGTCGACACCAGCGAGCCCAGGTCCGGGTCCGGCACCACCCGCCGTGCTTCCGAGTAGCGGGAGATGTCACTGCCATACTCGAGGGCCAGGTCCTGCAATTCGCATTCGCCGCCCTGGTCGCAAATCGGGCAATCGAGCGGATGGTTGATCAGAAGGAATTCCATGGTGGCGCGCTGCGCTGCGCGGGCCGGTTCGGAATGGGTCTTCACTTCCATGCCGTCCATCACCGGGGTCGCGCAGGCCGGGACCGGGCCGCGCGCGCCCGCCACCTCGACCAGGCACATGCGGCAGTTGGCCGCCACCGAGAGTTTCGGGTGATAGCAGAAGCGCGGGATCGGGATGCCCTCGCGGTCCGCCACCGCGATCAGCATCTCGCCGGCGGTCGCCTCGACCGCGCGCCCGTCCAAGGTAATCGTGATCGGGTCGCTCATGCCGGGCTCACCGGGCTCTTGCCATGGCGGATGTAGTGCTCGAACTCGTCGCGGAAGTGCCGCAGGAAACTCTGCACCGGCCAGGCCGCGGCATCCCCGAGCGCGCAGATGGTGTGGCCCTCGATGCGCCCGGGCACCTTCTCCAGGATCTCCAGGTCCTGCTCCTCGCCCTGCCCCTCGACGATGCGGGTCAGCACGCGGTACAGCCAGCCCGTGCCTTCCCGGCAGGGCGTGCACTGCCCGCAGGATTCCATGAAATAGAAGCGCGAGATGCGCTGCAGCATCCGCACCATGTCGGTGGTTTCGTCCATCACGATCACCGCGCCGGAACCGAGCAGCGAGCCCGCCTCCGCCACGCTCTCGAAATCCATGTTGGTCTCCATCATGATCCCGGCGGGAAGCACCGGAACCGAGGAACCGCCCGGGATGACCGCCTTGAGTTCACGGTTCTTCCAGACTCCGCCGCACATCTCGAGCAGGTCCGCGAACGGGACGCCGAGCGGGAGCTCGTGGTTGCCGGGCCGGGAGACGTGGCCGGACACCGAAAAACACTTGGTGCCGGGGCTTTTCTCCGTCCCGACCTGCCAGCCGTCGTCCTGGCGCAGGATTCCCGGCACCAGCGCCAGGGTTTCCACGTTGTTGACCGTAGTCGGGCAGCCCCACAGGCCGTAATTGGCCGGGAACGGCGGTTTGAAGCGCGGAAACCCTTTCTTGCCCTCCAGAGATTCCAGCAACGCGGTTTCCTCGCCACAGATATACGCCCCCGCGCCCAACGTGTCGTGAAGGTAGACCGTGACGCCGTTGCCCTCGAGGTTGGGGCCCAGCATTCCGCTTCCGTACGCCTCGCGCAATGCCTTCTGGAACCGGCGGTACGGCTCGTCGCCGAATTCCTCGCGCAGGTAGGCATACCCGGCCTTGGCACCGATCGCGTAGCAGGCAATGGCCATGCCCTCGATCAAGGCATGCGGGTTGAAGCGCAGGATGTCCCGGTCCTTGCAGGTGCCCGGCTCCGACTCGTCGGCATTGCATACGAGATAACTTTCGTCGCAATCCGGCATGAACCCCCACTTCACCCCGGTCGGGAACCCCGCGCCGCCGCGCCCGCGCAGCCCCGAGCTCTTGATCTGTTCGACCAGGTCGCGCCGGGGCGGGGGCTTGGCGAGAATCTGTTTCCATACGCGGTAGCCGCCGACCGATTCGTACGCCTTCAGCGACCAGGGCTCCGGGTGCTCGAGCGTGGCGAAGCACATTTCATTGTGGTGCTTGATCACGACAGCGCCCCCAGGATCTCGTCGACCTTCTCCAGAGTCAGGTTCTCGTGGTAGACATGATCGACCTGCATCATCGGCGCCCCGCAGCATCCCGCCAAGCACTCCTCCTCGCATTTCAGGTAGATTTGGCCATCCCGGGTCGACTCGCCGGCACGAATGCCCAGGCTTCTTTCAATGTGGGCCAGAATCTCCTCGCCGCCGCGCAGCCAGCAGGAAACGTTGGTGCAAACCGCCACCGTGTGCCGCCCGACCGGCTGGTGCTCGAATCCCGTGTAGAACGATCCGACCTCGTACACCTGGACCGCCGAAAGACCCAGGTAGTCGGCCACGGCATCCATGCGTTCCGGGGTCAGGTGCCCGTATTCTTTCTGCACTTCTCGCAGGGCCCCCAGCACTGCGGAACGCCGATGTTCCGCGGGAAAGCGCTCCAGCCAGGTATCGATGCGGCCGCGCAGGTCCGGGTTCAGGATGTCGTTCACCGGTCGACCTCGCCAAACACCAGGTCCAGGGTGCCGATCAGGGCGACCACGTCCGCCAGCATATGCCCGCGCGCCAATTCATCGAGCGCCGCCAGGTGGGGAAAGCCCGGCGCGCGGATCTTCAGCCGGTACGGCTTGTTCGCCCCGTCCGAGACCAGGTATACGCCGAATTCGCCCTTCGGGTGTTCGACCGCGGCATAGGTCTCTCCTTCCGGCAGGCAGAACCCTTCCGTAAACAGCTTGAAGTGGTGGATCATCGCCTCCATGTCGTGCTTCATCTCTTCGCGCGGCGGCGGCGCGATCTTGTGGTCGGCAACGATGACCGGTCCCGGGTTCTCGCGCAGCCATTCCACGCACTGGCGGATGATCCGGTTCGATTGGCGCATTTCCTCGATCCGCACCAGGTAACGGTCGTAACAGTCGCCGTTGGTGCCGACCGGCACGTCGAACCGCATCGCGTCGTACACCGCGTACGGCTGCCGGCGGCGCAAGTCCCAAGAGATGCCGGAACCGCGCAACATGGGGCCGGTGAATCCCAGCTGCAGCGCGCGCTCGGGACCGACCACGCCGATATCCACCGTCCGCTGCTTCCAGATGCGGTTGTCGGTCAGCAGCGTTTCGTATTCGTCGACGCAGCCGGGAAAGCGGCCGGTGAACGCGTCCATGAAATCCAGCAGGCTGCCCTCGCGGTCGCGGTTTCGCAGGCGCGCCTTGCGTTTCGAGCAGAAACGCGACGGCTGGTGGCGCGGCATCGACTCCGGCAGGTCGCGGTACACGCCGCCGGGCCGGTAATAGGTCGCGTGCATGCGTGCGCCGGTGGTCGCTTCGTAGCAGTCCATCAGGTCTTCCCGCTCGCGGAAGGCATACAGGAACACGGTCATGGCGCCGATATCAAGCGCGTGCGCGCCCAGCCAGAGCAGGTGATTGAGGATGCGGGTGACTTCGTCGAACATGACCCGGAGGTATTGCGCGCGCGGCGGAGGCTCAATCTCGAGCAACTGCTCGATCGCGCGCACGTAGGCATGCTCGTTGCACATCATGGACACGTAATCCAGCCGGTCCATATAGCCGATGCTGTGGTTGTAGGGCTTGCTTTCGGCCAATTTCTCGGTGCCCCGATGCAACAGGCCAATGTGCGGGTCGATGCGTTCCACGACTTCGCCGTCCAGTTCCAGCACCAGCCGCAGGACGCCGTGGGACGCCGGGTGCTGCGGCCCGAAATTCATGGTGTAGTTGTGAATCTCAGCCATGGCCTTGCCCTCGCCGGACTTTCGGCACGGTGACCCGCGGCTCGATGGTCACCGGCTGGTAGATAACCCGCCGAAGGCCGGGGTCGTAACGGACTTCCATGTGCCCGCTCAGGGGGAAGTCCTTGCGCAGCGGGTGTCCGATGAAGCCGTAATCGGTCAGGATGCGGCGCAAGTCCGGGTGGCCCTCGAACACGATGCCGAACAGGTCGAAGGCTTCCCGTTCGTACCAGTCCGCGCATTGCCAGAGCTCCCGTACCGACGGCAGGGTCGGCCACGCGCCGCTCGCGCAGCTTGCCACGACCCGGATCCGCCGATTATGGGACAGCGAAAGCAGCTGGTAGGCGACGGCGAATCGTCCGTCCCGCGTCACCGGCGGGTGCGGGTTCGCGAAAGAGTAGCGGGCGGAGGTGGCCGCCGCCGGCGCCCGCGAAAATCCGGCGGCGCTCGCCTCTTCGGTCTGCCATTCATCCTGCCCGTATTCGGCATAGTCGAGGCCCGCCAGATCGATGAGCTGTTCGAACCGGCATTCCGGCGTGTCTCGAAGGTGGCGCAGGATGTCGGCCACATGCTCGGCCGAGGTCATCAGGCGCGGGCAATCCCGGTCGGCGCGGATTTCAGCCCGGTCGCCCAGCCAGTCCGCCTGTGCGGAGATCCAGGAATCCGAAGCGGTCATTCAGCGGGCCAGCGTATGGGTGCGGCGGATCTTGTTCTGCAGTTGCAGGATCCCGTACAGCAACGCTTCCGCTGTCGGCGGGCAGCCCGGAACGTAGATGTCGACCGGCACGATGCGGTCGCAACCGCGCACCACGGAATAGGAATAGTGATAGTAGCCTCCGCCATTCGCGCACGACCCCATCGAGATGACCCATTTCGGGTCCGGCATCTGGTCGTACACGCGGCGCAGGGCCGGGGCCATCTTGTTGACCAGGGTCCCCGCCACGATCATCACGTCCGACTGCCGCGGGCTCGGCCGGAACAGCGCGCCAAACCGGTCCAGGTCGTAACGCGACGCGCCGGCGTGCATCATTTCCACCGCGCAGCAAGCAAGCCCGAAGGTCATCGGCCAGAGCGAACCCGAGCGCGCCCAGTTGACCAACAGGTCGGCGCTGGTCACCATGAAACCGCGCTGTAATTGCTCCGCCTCTTGCGGGCGCAACTGTTCCATCAATCCCATTCCAACGCCCCTCGCCGCCATTCGAATGCAAAGCCCACGGCCAGAATCAGCAGAAACACCGCCATCGAAATCAGCCCGTACACCCCGATTTCCTCCAGCGCCACCGCCCACGGAAACAGGAACGCGACCTCCAGGTCGAACAACACGAACAGGATCACCACCAGGTAGTAGCGCACATCGAATTTCATGCGCGCATCGTCAAAGGCCTCGAACCCGCATTCGTAGGGGCGCAATTTGTCCGGGTCCGGGTCCCGCTTCGACATCAGGTGTCCCAGCAGCAATACGGCCACACCGATGCCTGCACCCACCAGAAGGAACAACAGCACGGCCAGATACTCGTCAAGCATTAAATTTCTCCCGGTTCATGCCTGCAGCTGGTTCCGCGAAAACACCCCGAAACACAAGATTTTGCAAAACCGAGTAACGGCGATTCCATCGCGGCCTCTGGAAATATGATTCCCGCGAAATCCAAAAGGAAATTATAGACCCCCGCCCCTGAACAAGAAACCCGCCGCACCTCGCGCGGCGCGGCTTTTCGCCTCGCTTCCTCCCCCCCTCCCCAGGAAACTTGGGCGCCGACATATGTCAAACAAATGGGGGGATTCACGGCGGGTGGCCGCGTGATCTGACCACGACATCGGCACCGGCAGCCCACCGAGACCCAAGCGAGGTGCAACATGCTGGACGAGTCGCGGTTGGAAACCGCCGTCAAACGGGCTGCCTCCGTTCCCGCGAGGGAAGGCTGATGCCCCGTAAAGCCGAGCGTGCGCGGCGGCGCGCGATGAACATTTGCGTCGAGTGCCCGGTGCCCTCTTCCACGGCGCGATGCCCGAGGTGCAAAAAGCGCGAGCGCGAACGCGAGAAACGGGCCCGGCACGCGAAGCGCGTGCAGAAAGGCTCCAGTTAGAAAAGAATTGGTGGCCCAAAGCCCTGAATCCGGGTGGGTTCCGGCGATTCAGCCGGTTCTCAAAATCCGTTTGTCATGATGAAGTCATCGACTTGATCAAACAGTTCCTCGAACCGTGGATTGAACGTCAGGCGCGCCATCGTCTCGCGGTTGGGAACCGCCGTCGGGGCCTCCCCGAATGTTTCTCCGCGCCACGGGTGCAAAGCCTGCAGACAACGTGTGATCGCATCAAGGTCGCGGTCATCCGAGTTCTGGCCACAGTTTCGATAGTCGCCCGCCATGCCGTAATGCGTGTGGGTTGGTGCTATATGAATCGACAGGTGTGAAAAACTGGCGATCCGCTGCTCGGGCAGAAAACTGTTGACGTAACGGATTCGCGGATCGCTGGGGTCGGCCTCTTCCCGAAAATGGCGGCGATACTCGACCAGGCGGCTTCCCCGATGAATGAATCGCTTGCGGAAGTAGTCGCGGTTGGCGGTCACGTCGACTACGGGATCATCCGCACTGTGCGCAACGAAAACGGGCACGGCAACCTCATCTTGCTCCAGCAATCGCGCCAACTCCCTGGTCAGGAGGAAGGTCTCCGCCAAGGCATTCATCGGCATCGCCTCGTAGCGCGCGTAATCGTCCTGGGGGTCTCGGTCCGCCCATTCGAAAAGATGTCGCAGCCAGACCGCCTGACGTACCCACCCCGCGCTGTCCAGCGAGAGTGCGGGAGAGAAGATGAAGGCGCCCTTGAGCGAGGCATCGGACAGCAGGGCATGGACGGCGAGCAGCCCTCCCAGCGAAAAACCGCCGACGTACACCTCATCAACATCCATTTTCAGTGTCTCCAGTCCGAATCGTGTCGCGGCCAGCCAGTCGCTGCGGGTCACATCAAGCAGATCACCCGCCCGCGTGCCATGCCCGGGCAGCAAAAGCACCCGCACCAGAAAGCACCGCGCCGCGAAGGCCTCGGCCAGGTCCGTCATGGCCACAGGCATATCGGCCAGCCCATGCAACAGCACAATTCCCCGGCTCCGGTGCGTCCCGCCCGTCGATTCACAGGCGCCAGCGGGCACGCGCTCAAAGGGTATGGAGGCGGCCAACTCCAGCTGCTTCTGATTCGGATCCATGTACACCTTGTGTCGCAAGAGCCGTTCACGCGTTTGGCGGATATAGTCGCCGAAATCCTGGTACTGGCCAGGGTTGAACGGCACCCCCTCGCCAGAGGGTTGGAATTGCACATCCGGGGAAGAGGATGCGTTGGATGAGAACGCCGGCCCGGCAGAGAGATATCCGATGAGGGCCAGCATGCTGACGACAAAAGCCTTAGCATTCATGCTCGTACCGTTAAAGTTTGAGCCCTGCCGCCATCACGAAAAGAGGACAAGTCTCGCGCCGCTTTGGGGGGGCAGCCATGTCAGACAATTATTTTTACGGAATGTTCACTTAGGGCGGGCTGGGATTGTCTGGAACAAGATTCTGGTAGGCGCGATTGGAATCGAACCAACGACCTCTACCATGTCAAGGTAGCGCTCTAACCAACTGAGCTACGCGCCTACGGAGTCTCCGGCAGGCCCTCCAATACTACCACGCCGGCGGGAATGCGTGCGGGCCGGTTCAGTCCGGCGCGCCTTCGACCATTTCCAGCAGGCTGGCCAAGTCGTCCGCGTGCTCTTCCTCCATCTTCAGGATGTCTTCCATGATCCGCCGGGTCGTGGGGTCGTTGTCCTTGAGCCAGCGAATGATCTCGGAATAAGTCTCGATTGCGATCCGTTCCGCGACCAGGTCTTCCCGAATCATGTCGGACAGGGATTCGCCTTCGACGTATTCCGCGTGTGCGCGAGTGGCCAGGCCTTTCGGGTCGAAGTTCGGCACTCCGCCGAGCTGGGTGATGCGTTGCGCAATCCAGTCCGCGTGCATCTGCTCCTCGTTGGCGTGCTCCAGAAATTCCGCCGCCACGGTCGGGGCGTTGATCCCGGCCGCCATGTAGTAGTGGTTCTTGTAGCGCAAGATGCAGACGAGCTCGGTCGCCAACACCTCGTTCAGCACGGCGATGACTTGCTGCAGGTCGGCCTTGTACGCGCCCGTCACGGCGCCGTCGGTCATTTTCTCCCGGGCGCGGGTCCGGATGGTTTCCAGGTCTGTTTTGAATGGTTGTCCCATTACAGCCTCCTTGGTGTTCTGCGACGGCCAGCATTGCTGCCATTCTACTTAAAGTTAGTCCCCCCCTCCCCCGAAAAGTTCGATCAATTCCGCAATGGTCTGGCCCAAGGCGCCCAGGGCCATGTAATGGGGCGCGCAAAGCGGCAGTGCCGGCTCTTTTCCTCCCGTTGCGCCCGGGCCGCGGACATAGGGGGCGCCACCCGACTCCCGGACCATCTGCAGAAACGCCGGCATCCCTGCCAGCCTCGCGAGATCCGCCAGGATTTCCGGGCGCGCAAACAGAAACCGGCTGATTCGCACCCCGACCCCCTGATCGGCAAATCCCTGCCTCCGGCACCACTCCACCGAAGTTTCAGGGTCTTTCGCGAACTGCGTGACCACGCCAATCGGAATCTGGCAGGACTCCGACCATTCACGTTTTTTCTTCCACGCGCCTGCCAAGTGGTCTCCGCTGATTTTCGGGTGTCCTTCGGGATAGCCGGAGAACCATACTCGCTCAAATCCACTCTGCTCAAGCACCCCGGAATTCACCACATCGAGGCTGTCTTTCAGCGAGCCGGCGGGTTCCGCGTCGCCAGCCAAAATCAACGCTTCCCGCGCCGCCGCCCCGTCTCTCAGGAACTGGAGCGTTTCCGCCAACCGCTCGGGATTCCGGTAGCGCCGCGCCGTCAGGTGCGGAACCGGCCGGTGGCCGAACTGCCGCACGCGCACGCAGTCCTGCACGAAACTTTCCGCGGTCTGATCGCCCAAATGCGCAACGAAGACGTCCCATGTTCCCGGCAACCGCGCAAGGCTCTCGCCTTCTTGGCGAAGGTCATCGCCGGTCACTTCCAGGCTGGGTGACAAATCAAGCATCGGAACCGAGCATGTGTAATCCGTGGCCGGAGTAAAATTGAGCCTCCCCTATACTTTACTTTGGATATGAGGCCGCGATTTCTTGCCGTATGCTTCTCAGTTGCCGGACTGCTGCCCTTATGCATCACAGCCGTAAACGCCATGGATGTCGTTCTTGATGGCTCGTTAATCCAGGGCGGGCTCGTTCGCGGGCAGATCGAGCCCGGCCAAACGGTAACACTGGACGGCAAGGCGGTGGCAACAACCGAAGACGGACGTTTTGTTATCGGCTTCGGGCGAGAACACTCCCCGCAGGCCGTCCTGCGGATAAGCGGTTCCTCCTCCGTCTTCGAGCGGACTCTCGCCATCAAGGCGCGTGAGTACCAGACCCAGCACATCAAGGGCCTTCCCAAAAAAATGGTGACACCGAATCCGGAAGACTTGGCGCGAATCAAGCGCGACCAGGCTGAGGTCAGGGGGGCCCGCTCCGTGCACAGTGCGTTCCGGGGCTTCTTGGAGCCTTTCCGCTGGCCTGTCGCCGGCATCATTACCGGTGTCTATGGAAGCCGCCGGGTCCTCAATGGCGAACCGCGCAACCCGCACTACGGGATCGACATCGCGGCGCCGGCCGGCACCCCTGTGCTCGCGCCCGCTTCCGGACAAGTCACGCTCGCGCATCCGGACATGTATTACACTGGCGCAACTCTTATTCTGGATCATGGCCTCGGCGTGTCTTCAACTTTTCTGCACCTTCAGGACATTGATGTCGTCGTCGGCCAAACCGTCGCGGCCGGCGAGCAAATCGGCCGGGTCGGATCCAGCGGGCGCTCCACCGGCCCGCATCTGGACTGGCGGATGAACTGGTTCGACGTCCGGGTCGACCCGGCTCTTCTGGTCGGGCCCATGCCTTCCCCTCCAGACGAAGGGGGCGCCCGATGAAACCGGGCCTGCTCGCGGCGATCCTGGCTTTCGGAATTGCCGCGGCGCATGCAGCCAGCCCGGTCGACCGGGTTGTCGTGCGGAAGTCCGACGGGCTCTTGCAACTGATGGTCGGGACGCGAGTGGTTCGCCAGTTCCCCATTTACCTGGGCGGCAATCCGGTTGGCCACAAGCGGCACCAGGGAGACAGGCGGACCCCCGAGGGGCGCTACGTGCTGCACGAGCGAAAGCGGCAGAGTCGTTTCTACCGCGCCCTGCGCATCTCCTATCCCAACGAAACCGACCGCGCCGCGGCAGAAGCGGCCGGACAGCCCCCCGGCGGCGACATCATGATCCACGGCATGCCCACTCTCGAGAAACGGAACCTGCTGATGTTCGATGGGCCAAACTGGACCGACGGCTGCATCGCGATCAGCAATCCCCACATGCGGGAGGTCTGGGACCTGGTGGAATTGGGCACACCAATCGAAATCCTGCCATAATCAAAGGGTTATCTATATTCTAAATCTTTACGATATAAATCAACTAGATACGGACAGGCTTTTCGCCGGTGAATTTTAATCTCGCTGGAATATCCAATACTTCTGAAACCGCCTTTTTCGGTTCGGTATAGTCTCTTGTCCCCCCGGCTTCTTTCGGACCTGAAGCCGGAATTATGACAACAACAATCGAGGGGATATCGTGTCCGCAATCTGGCAAGGCTGCCTTCGTCACCTGGAAGCAGAACTGACTGAGCAGGACATCAATACTTTCGTTCGCCCGCTGCACGCCGAAGAATCTCCGACCTCTCTCCTGCTCCTGGCACCCAACATGGTGCTGCTCCAGCAGGTCCGCAACCGCTTCATGGACCGGATCGAGAATTACGTCCGGGCGCTTGCCAGTGAAGACCTGAGCATCGACCTTCGCGTGGGCACCCAGTCTGTTTCAACCGAGAGCCCCCCTTCTCTCCCCCAAAAGACCGAGACGCGCGCACCCGATTTCGGTATCGACCTCAATTACTCGGACCGCCTGTTGCCGAAGTTCACCTTCGACAAATTCGTCCGCGGCCACTCCAACGAGCTAGCGTACGCGACAGCCGAGCTGGTCTCTCTGCAGGCCGGAAACGATGACTACAACCCCTACCTGATCTATGGCGGGGTTGGCCTCGGAAAGACCCACCTGATGCAGGCGATCGGCCATGCGATTCTGCAGAACCAGCCGAGCACCAGCGTGGTCTACCTGCATTGCGAGCAGTTCGTGCAAAGCCTGATCAGCGCGCTCCAGCACAACCGGATTGACTCTTTCAAGGCGTATTACCGTTCCGTCGATGTGCTCCTGATCGATGACATCCAGTTTCTGGCCGGCAAGGAGCGCTCGCAAGACGAGTTCTTCCACACGTTCAATGCGCTGACCGGCCGGCAACGCCAGATCGTCGTCACCTGCGACCGCTACCCCAAGGAGATCGAGGGGATGGAAGACCGGCTGAAGTCGCGCCTCGGCGGCGGCATGTACTGCGCGATCGATCCGCCCAGCACGGAAACCCGCGCGGCGATCCTTCTCAGCAAGGCGGAGCAACGCGGCATTGATCTTCCCAACAAGGTCGCCTGGTTTATTGCGGAGAAGACCGTCGGCAGCGTACGCGAACTGGAAAGCGCGCTGTCCCGCGTCATCATGCAGGCCAATGTCGGAAGGCAGGAGATCGACGTGGATTTCGCCCGCCACTGTCTGCGCGACATCGTCCCCGTGCGGGACCGCCTCCTCAATGCGAACCAAATCAAGTCTGCCGTGGCCACCTACTACGACGTGACAAAAGAGGAGCTCGACTCCCAGCGCCGCCCTCAAGCGATCGCCTTGCCCCGGCAGATGGCCATGAAGCTGCTGCATGAACTGACGCAGATGAGTCTGGCCAGCATCGGCGAGTCCTTCGGGGGCCGAGATCATTCCACCGTCCTGTACGCCTGCCAGAAGATCCAAAAGCGGCTGGACGAGAACGATGAGCAGACCCAGGCTGACTATCGGAATCTCAAGCGGAAGCTACTCAGCTGAACAGGGCTAGAATATAGTTTTGTGGATGACCTGCGAACAAACCACGGACAATTGTGAACCATCAGCCTGAACTCCTGCTTTAACCCAAGCCTAACCATTGTTCTCCACGTGCCATGAATTGTATAATTAGTTGATTCGTCTATAATTATCTGGGTTTTCCACGACTTTGGCCAACACTAATAACAGTAAATTTAAATTATGAAATTCACTATTGAACAGCAGGCACTCGTTGATCCGCTCCGGAAGCTGGCGAGCACTGCGCCGGACGTAGCGTCTCTAAATGCGTCTGTGTCGGGTACCGATGCCGTCAATGCAGTGGCGAGCATCTTGATCGAGCCGGAGAAGGGCGGCGTGCGGTTCACCGCGACCGACAACACCTTGCGCCTGGCATTCCACATCCCGGTCGAGGGCGAGGACCTGAAGCCCTGCACCGTACCGGCCTCGACTCTTCTACACATCTGTTCTCGATTCTCTGCCGATGCAAAGATTTGCTTTGAGCTCGAGAGAGACGGCAAGGCCATGAACGTTTCGCATGGACGCAGCCGCTACAAACTGGTCGTCGTGGATGCGAACGAGTTCCCGGGGATTACTTCCCAGGACGACGAGTACGAACTTTCCCTGCCTGAGAACATCCTCCGCTCGCTGCTTTCCAGTGTCCGATATGCGATGGCCCAGAATGATATGCGGTATTACCTGCTGGGGGTTTTGCTTGATGTCGGCCCCGACTCGGTGACCGCGGTCGCGACGGACGGGCACCGCATGGCTGTCGCCGAGCACGCGATCCAGACGGGGGTGGAGGAGCCGGTACAGCCGATCATTCCCAGCAAGGGAGTGGAAGAATTAACCAAGATCCTGACTGATCAGGAACAGGACCTGGTCCTTCATCTGGCCGGAAACCACTTGAGGCTGGAGCTGTCCGGGGACCGATGCGCATTCCACACGATGCTGGTGGACGGAAAATACCCTGATTACCGGGGAGTGGTGCCGGCGGAACGGAAATTGCGGGCCGAAATCAGCCGGGAAGCGTTGATCAAAGCCGCAGAACGAATCATTCCGGTCACGGACGAATTGACGCAAGCGGTTATCCTCACGTTCAAGGACAGCGAAAACCTTGAAATCGGCGCTAGGAACAACAAGGGCGATACCGGCGAAGAACAAGTTGAAATGAAGATCGATCGGGATGACGGCGCAGAAGAAGAAGTAAAAATATCTATAAATATCAAATACTTGATAGATTCACTCCAAGCCTTGGGCGGCTCTAACGCCGTGCTGGCGGTGAATGACGGGAACAGCAGTATGTTGATCACCCCCGCGGAGGGAAGCAGCAAACATATCATCATGCCGATGAAGGCCTGAACTCCGTGCGGCTGGCCAGCCTGGAGGTTCGGAACCTTCGATGTCTGAGGGGGGTTCCCGAGCTGCTGCCGCACCCGGAATTCAACCTGATCACCGGCCCCAACGCGGCGGGAAAGACAACATTCCTGGAAGCGATCGACTTGTTGGCCCGGGGCCGGAGTTTTCGGTCCCACCAGCCCAAGGAACTGATAACGAAAGGGGAGAAGGAATATCTCCTGCGCGGGCAGGTTGAGCCGGCCAGCCAGGGGAAAGAGCCAGCCCCGTTTGCCCTAAGTCAGCGGAGAACCACGGAAAAACTTGAGTTGCGCTGCGATGGAGAGCCGGTAAAAGGGCTGTCGGAGATTGCTCCGCGGCTGGCTGTCCAGGCGATCCACCCGGACAGCCATGCCCTGGTTCACGGCCCTCCGGCTCGGCGGCGGGCCTGGCTGGATTGGGGGGTGTTCCATGTGGAACCGGAATACCGGCGGAACTGGGCAAGCTACCAGCGGACCCTGAAACAGCGCAATGCCGCGCTGAAGAGCCGCAGCCAAGACCCCACGCCCTGGGACCGCCCGTTAGCCGAAGCGGGGGAGCTCCTGACCGCCATGCGCCGGAGCTATCTCGAAGAAATCCAGGATCCGCTGGAAGGGTTTGCGCAGATTCTTCTACCCGAAAAAAACTTGGAAATCAATTATCTGCCGGGATATGACGAGTCCGCAGGGCTTGAAGAATCATTGGCTGCCGGACTTGCATCGAGCCGGGAATCGGGGCAGACCACGACAGGCCCGCACCGCGCGGAACTGGCGCTGGCGCTGGACGGGATGCCTGCGACGCGAATTGCGTCCCGGGGACAGTCCAAGTTGCTGTCCTGCTGTCTTCTTCTAGCCCAGGTAGCCTTGTTTCAAGAACTGAGAGACGAAAGCTGCGTTCTGCTGTTCGACGATCTTTCGGCGGAGCTGGACGGGCGGCATCTGGGCCTGCTTCTGGAGGCGCTTTCCGGAAGCGAGGCACAACTATTTGTGACCCGGGTCCAGGATGACCCGCTGGGCGCCTCCCCCCAAGGGCTTGAAGGCCGCGTGTTCCATGTGGAACAGGGGTCTGTTTCATTGACATCAGGGGGGCGATCAAGGTAAAATTAAGGGTCTTTTGCGAGGTAGAAAAATGGCTTACGACGCGTCTTCCATCAAGGTTCTGAAAGATCTGGAGGCGGTCCGGAAACGCCCGGGAATGTATATCGGTGACACCGATGACGGGACGGGCCTGCACCACATGGTGTTTGAGGTCGTTGATAATTCAGTCGATGAGGCCTTGGAGGGGCATTGCACCGAGATCCAGGTGACCCTGAACGAAGACGGTTCCGTGACGGTGATCGACAACGGGCGCGGAATTCCGATCGAGATGCACGAAGAGGGTCGCCCGGCAGCCGAATTGGTGATGACCACCCTACATGCGGGCGGCAAGTTCGATGAACACTCCTACAAGGTGTCCGGCGGCTTGCACGGGGTCGGGGTTTCTGTCGTGAATGCCCTGTCCGAGCGTCTGGACCTGGTCATTGACCGCGACGGGCAGCGGTGGCACCAAGAGTATTCCATGGGCCGGCCGAAAGGCGATTTTGCATCGATGGGCGCGTCCGAGCAAACCGGAACGACCATCAGGTTCTGGCCTTCGAAGAAAGTCTTCAGCGATATTACTTTTCACTACGAAACGCTGGCGGCCCGCTTGAGGGAGTTGTCCTTTCTCAATTCCGGCGTGCGCATCCGGCTGGAAGACCACAGCACCGGCAGGAGAAGCAATTTTCATTACGAGGGCGGCATCGTCGCTTTCGTTAAACACAGCAACTCCGGCAAGGAGCCGCTGCAGCCCTCGGTGATCTCGATCACGGGTGAGCAGGGCGGGGCGGAGATTGAAGCTGCGTTGCAGTGGAATGTCGGATACCACGAGAACATTCTCTGCTATACCAATAACATACGGCAGAGAGACGGAGGGGCCCATCTTGCCGGATTCCGCGCCGCATTGACCCGGACCATCAACAACTATGTGGAAAAAGAAGGGCTCGGAAAGCGCCTGTCGGTCGCGCTGACCGGGGAAGATGCGCGGGAAGGTCTGACGGCGGTCCTCTCCGTCAAGGTGGCCGACCCGAAGTTCTCTTCCCAGACCAAGGACAAGCTGGTGTCGTCCGAAGTGAAAGGGTCGGTTGAGAGCGTTATCGGCGACCATCTGCGGGATTTCCTTCTGGAGAACCCGGGCGAGGCGAAGCAAATCGTCGAAAAAATCGTGCGTGCGGCCCAAGTGCGCGAGGAAGCGCGAAAAGTGCGGGAAACGGCTCGGCGGAAGACCGTGTTCGACGTCGGGGGGCTGCCGGGGAAACTGGCAGACTGTCAGGAGCGCGACCCCGCCCGTTCGGAGTTGTTCCTGGTCGAGGGCGATTCCGCCGGCGGCTCCGCAAAGCAGGGCCGAGACCGGGCGACCCAGGCAATTTTGCCTCTCAAGGGGAAAATCCTCAATGTTGAACGCGCGCGCCTGGATCGAATGCTGGCATCGGAGGAGATTACTTCACTGATCACCGCGCTTGGCACCGGCATCAAGGAGGAATTTGACATTGATCGCCTGCGTTACCACCGCATTATCATCATGACGGATGCCGATGTTGATGGGGCGCATATCCGGACCCTTCTTCTGACGTTCCTGTATCGGGAAATGATGAGCCTCGTCGAACAGGGACATATCTACATTGCCCAGCCACCGCTGTACAAGGTGAAAAAAGGCAAAAAGGAGAAGTATCTGCTGGACGATGAGGAACTGACCGCGCATCTTCAGGAAGAGGCGCTTGAAGGCGCGGAGCTTTACCCGAAGACGGGTGCCGCCCCATTGGATCAGTCTCAACTTGTTGATTTGATGGATAAATGTAAAAACGCCCTAGCGAGCGTTTCGCGCCTTTCCGTCCGCCACGACCGGGAATTCCTGGCGCATCTGCTGAGGGTGCCGGGACCGAAGAAAATGGAGCCGGGCATCAGGGAATTGAAATCCTGGGGCAAGGCGCTTGCGGAGCGCGCGGGCCGCCTTGAGCCGGAAGGGCGAGAGTTCCGGTACCGGGTGGAACCGGATCCCGCGACAGGGCCCCGCTTGGTGATGGAACGCGTCGCGGAGGGCCTGGCCACGACCGATATTTACTATCACGATTTCTTCGCCGCCAGGGAATACCAGGCGATTCAGGATTTCGCCAAGGCCCAGAAGGGCCTTTTGGGAGAAAATTCCCGCATGGTGCGCAAGAACCAGGCCTGTGAGTCTTCAGATTTTGTCGAGCTGTATGAATGGTTGTTGGAAGAGGCTCGCCGCGGGCAGACCATCCAGCGCTACAAGGGATTGGGAGAGATGAATCCGGAACAGTTGTGGGAAACCACCATGCATCCCGAAGCCAGGCGCCTGCTCAAGGTCGACATCGGAGACGCAGAGGCGGCGAGTGATCTGTTTAACACCCTGATGGGCGAAGGAGTGGAGAGCCGCCGCGACTTTATCAAGGCAAACGCCCTCAAGGCCGGAAACATCGATATCTAAAGAGAATGGACTCGGCCAACCCCCTTCTGGAGGCGCGGTCGCTGCCGGCGTTCGGCCGGATTCTTCCGGAACATGCATGCCCGGCGATCGAATCGATTCTTGCCGATAACCGGGCTCGGATTAAAGACCTGAATCCGGATTCTCCGGACGAAGTCTCGTTGCTGCTTCCCCTGGAGGAGATGGGAAGCCGGCTCGAAGAAGCGTTTTCCCCGGTCCAGCACCTTCGCGCGGTCTGCGACAGCCCCGAATGGAGGGAGTCCTATAATACATGTTTGCAGAAAATAACGGAATATAGCACAGAATTATTGCATAATAAGGAATTATATTTGCATTTCAAGAAACTTCGCGAAAGTGATGCCTGGTCGGATTTGTCGGCGCCGCGCCAGAAGGAGGTCATTCTCGCCCTGAGAGATTATCGGCTGGGGGGTGTTCACCTGCCAGAAGAGAAAAAGAAGCGTTTTGCGGAGATCGAGCAGGAACTGGCAGCCTGTTGCGCCCGCTTTACAGACAATGTTACCGATGCGACTGGCGCCTGGTCACTGGTGCTTGGGGAAGATGAGCGTTTGGAGGGCGTGCCGCCCCCTCACCGGGAAATGCTGCGTGCGGATGCCGAGGCACACGGCCTGGATGGCTGGCGGATCAGCCTTATGCCTCCTAGCGTACAGGCAATTCTTGCCTATGCGGATGATCGGGACCTCCGTTACGAGGTTTATGTGGCATATACGACCCGTGCATCGGACCAGGGCCCCCACGCCGGAAAGTACGACAATACCGACTTGATTGAGCAAATTCTCCGTTTACGCCATGAGCAGGCACAATTAATTGATTTCGACACTATTTCAGACCACGCCTTGGCTACGCGAATGGCTGAAACCCCCTCGCAGGTGCTGGATTTTCTCTATGACTTAATGGGACGCGCCCGAGAACAGGCTAAAAATGAATGGGGGGAACTCCGGGAGTTTGCTCAAAATGAATTAGGGCTGGAGGACATGCAGCGTTGGGATCAGGCTTGGGTTAGAGAACGCCTCCGAATCAGCCGGTACGGCTTGCGGGAAGCGGAGCTCAAGCCGTTTTTTGTCGCGGACGCGACGATCCAAGGAATGCTGGACCTTGCCGCAGACCTTTTCCAATTGAAGATTTCCCAACGCGACGACGTGGAGGTCTGGAACCCGGACGTAAGGTTCTACGAAATCCATGATGTGCACGGGGAGCTTCTGGGGCAGTTCTACCTGGATCCATACGCTCGCCCGCACAAGCACGGGGGAGCCTGGATGGGAACCTGCGCTCACCGCCGCCGTTGCGGGACGGGCACACAGCCGGCCGTAGCCTACCTGACTTGCAATGGTTCGCCGCCAACGGCCGATACGCCGGCGCTGTTCGGGCACACGGACGTCGTCACCCTGTTCCACGAATTCGGGCATGGCCTGCATCACATGCTGACCCGGGTCGATTGCGCCGGAGTTTCCGGAATCGAGGGAGTAGAGTGGGATGCGGTTGAGTGGCCCAGCCAATGGATGGAGAACTGGTGCTGGGAACCCGAAGTGCTGAATCGCTTTGCCCGGCATTACCAAACCGGGCAACCGTTGCCGGAAGACATGGCGGAGCGTCTGCGCGACAGCCGGATTTTCAATGCGGGCCTAGACCTGATGCGCCAACTGGAATTCGCGCTGTTCGATTTCCGGCTGCATCTGGAATACCGGCCGGAAGATGGCGCGCAGGTTGAGAAACTGCTAGCTGAAGTCCGCCGTGAGATCGACATAATGGAAACGCCGGAATTCGTCCGAACCGCGCACAGCTTCGAACACATTTTCTCCGGCGGCTATACGGCAGGCTATTACAGTTACAAGTGGGCAGAAGTGCTTTCCGGGGACACCTACGCGGCCTTCCAGGAAGAAGGCCTGTTCAACAAGGCGACCGCAAAACGCTTTGCGGACTGCGTCCTCTCTGCGGGCGGCGTGCGATCGGCAGCCGAGATGTTCGAGGCATTCCGGGGGCGCCCGCCAAGCCCAAGCGCGTTATTGAAGCAGATGGGTTTGGCGGCATGAAGGTCGCAACCTGGAACGTCAACTCGCTGCGGGTACGCTTGCCACACGTGCTGGATTGGTTGCAAGACAATCCGATTGATGTCTTGTGCCTGCAGGAAACCAAGGTGGTGGATGCGGATTTTCCGTGCGAGGAGATCGGGCAGGCCGGATATGAGTCAACTTTCACCGGCCAGAAAACCTACAACGGCGTCGCCGTGTTGACGAGACAGCCGGTCACGGGGGTCACGACCGACATCCCGGGATTGGATGATCCGGACCGCAGGATCCTGGGCGTGACGGCCGACGGATGGCGAATTCTCAACCTGTATGTCGTCAATGGAAGGGATGTCGGCGACCCCAAGTACGATCACAAACTTCACTGGCTGGCGAAAGTGGCCGAGTTCGTTGCGCTAGATTTGCAGAAGCATGGGCGTTACCTGATCCTGGGCGATTTCAATATCGCGCCCGCAGATGAAGACGTGCACGACCCGGATCTTTGGCGGGAACGGATCCTGTGCTCGACGCCGGAACGCGAAGCATTGGCAACGATCAAGGAAATAGGCTTCGAAGACTGTTTCAGGCGATTCGAACAAGAACCGGACAGTTTCAGCTGGTGGGACTACCGGCAGGGAGCATTCCGCCGCAACATCGGACTGCGCATTGACCTGATTCTCGCCAGCCCGGCTGCCGCGGCGCTTTGCACGGCTTGCCATATCGACAAAACTCCGCGTCGCTGGGAGCGTCCTTCGGACCACACTCCCGTGGTGGCGGAGTTCAGCTAAGTCCGGCGGGCCTGCCGGAGGCGGACTTACTGGAGAACCGAGCACCCGTCCCGGGTGCAGCGAAAGACGACGTGACGGATTCCGGTCAGGCAGCTGACTTCATATAAATCTTCACCGCCATCGGATTTAAGTAGCGACATTTTGCTTTGTTTCAGGCAGCCCGCGCCGACCAGCGCGTCCTGGGCCTGGCTGTGGAACTGGCCGCGGCGATATTCCTTCTCCAGCGAGATGTCGGAGAGCACGCCATCGGTTTCCTCGCCGGCCGGAGCCGTGGCGCGGGGCAGTTCCGGTTCGTCGTATCTCTCCAGTTCGACCATGCCTTCATTCAGCGCGCGCTTGTGGTTGCGCAGGAATTCGTTGATTTTGTAGACCTGTTCAACCGGTGCGAACCCGCAAGCTTCTGTATCCGAGCAAAATGCTTCCACCTGGAGGGTGGCAACACCGCCTTGGTGCGCGATTTTCGTAACCCGGTACTGGAACTCGTCGCGGTATCGGTCAGGCGCCGGGCTGAAAGCAGTCAGGGTGACCTCGTTCTTCAGTTCGACGGAGAAACGGGCGTTCTGATCCAGCCAGAGCCGAGCCTGCTGCCACAAGTAATCGCATTCCTGGCCGAGATTGCAGGAAACGAAATGCTTCGCGCCGGCCTCAATTACGTTGTCGCCGGCATCCTCGCCGAGTCCGATGTCGATCGCCGACAAGTCGAGGTCGTCCAGGCCGATGCCGCACCCGCCGACCAGGCCGAAGCACAGTAACAGGGGGAGAAGGCGCGGTCGCATGAAGGGAGATAAAGAGGGAAACAGCCGATAATTTTGCCTGAAAACATGCTGGCGGGCAAGTCCGGTGCTTTTTTCAATGCGAATATATTGAGGATTTCCGCCTGTCGGCGCCGCACCCATAGAATTGACCATAGTCGTTGACTATGGTATTATATACACATGATTGAAATGCAAATCTCGAAATTTAAGGCCACTTGCCTATCGGTTCTCGACCGGGTCGCAAAGACGGGAGAACCGGTTCTCGTCACCCGCCTTGGCAAGCCGCTTGCCCGAATTCTTCCACTGCCGCCGGGCCCGGCCGGCGACTGGCTCGGCGCCATGGAGGGTTCCGGCGAGATTCACGACGATCTCATCGCTCCCGCAGCAGAAGCATCGGATTGGGAGGCGCTCGGATAACAAATGGCCCTCCTTCTCGACACGCACATCTGGTTGTGGGGGCTGCTTGAGCCGCATCGGCTGACCGAACAGGTCAAGCAGGCACTCGCCACGGAAACGACGGCGTTGCGACTTTCTCCGATCAGCCTGTGGGAAACCCTGATGCTTGCCGAGCGCGGCCGCATCACGCTTGACCGCGACCCCTCGGGTTGGTTGGACAAGGCCATGAAGGCGTCCCCTGTCATGGAAGCGCCGATCACTTTCGATGTCGCGGCAGCCAGCCGCAACATTGTCCTTGACCATCAGGACCCGGCCGACCGATTCATTGTCGCGACCGCCAAAGTCTTTGATTTCAGGCTGGTTACCGCGGACTCGCGGCTTTTGCGGTGTCCGGAAATCCAGGTGCTGCCAAACCGCTGACCGGGCTGGAAGTTCCTCCAGCGATCTAGGCTCAAGCAGTCAGAAGGCTGTCCATGGGCATTCCCGCCGGGCGCTCCAGGCCCATCAGGTCCAGCACGGTCGGTGCGACGTTTCCAAGCCCCCCGCCGTCGCGCAGGTGGCGCCCGGACTGGTCCATGACGACACAGGGAACCGGATGCGTGGTGTGCTGGGTGTGGGGGCGCCCGTCCGCATCGATCATCTCGTCGCAATTGCCGTGGTCGGCGGTCAGCATCAGGGCCATGCCGTGTTCTTCCGCGGCGTCGACGATCCGCCCGACCTGGGCATCCAGCGCTTCGATCGCCCGGATGATCGCGTCTGCCTGCGCCGTGTGGCCGACCATGTCGGCATTGGCGAAGTTGACCAGGATGAATCCGTACTGCTGGCTGCGGATGGCGTCGACCACCGCATCCGCGACTGCCTCTGCGCTCATCTCCGGGCATTGGTCGTAGGTCTCGACGTTCGGCGAAGGCAGCATCACGCGCTGTTCTCCCGGCCACGGCGGTTCGCGCCCGCCGTTGAAGAAGAACGTAACGTGGGGGTATTTTTCGGTTTCCGCACAATGCAGCTGCGGGATACCCTGACGGCTGACGATTTCCGCCAGCGTCACCTCGGGCTGGGCCTCCTCGAACGCAACCGGCACGCCCTGGTCAAGGCCGAATTCAGTCATCGTCACCAGTTTCGCGGGTGTGTAATTCCCGCGGTCGAATTCCTTGAAAATCGGTCGGCTCAGGCTCTCCGCCAATTGCCGCGGGCGGTCGTTTCGGAAATTGAAGAACACGATGAGGTCCTCCGGTGCCAGTGGCGCGGCACCCGCGCAGACGGCGGGCTCAATGAATTCGTCGCCGAGATCTTTTGAATAAGCCTGCCGGATGGCGGCGGCCGCATCCGGCGCAGAAACTCCCCGCCCATGGACAATCGCCTCGAAAGCACGCCGGGTGCGCGGCCAACGGCGGTCACGATCCATCGCGTAATACCG
The DNA here is from genome assembly GCA_965204575.1 of uncultured candidatus Poriferisulfidus sp. Lineage (GTDB taxonomy): Bacteria > Pseudomonadota > Gammaproteobacteria > Poriferisulfidales > Poriferisulfidaceae > Poriferisulfidus. The sequence goes on along the minus strand of OZ241993.1, from coordinate 529,907 downwards.
GCCGCACACGGTGTCGACGGAGCCGAGGCCTTCGAGCGCTGCCTCCAGTTCGGGCAGGTAGTCCAAGGCGCTTTGCGGGGGGACGTCCCGCCCGTCGGTAAACATGTGGACATGTGGCACGGCGCTCTCACGTCGCGCCAGTTCGATCAACGCGAGCAAATGACGGACGTGGGAATGCACCCCGCCGTCGGACACCAGGCCAAGCAGGTGCAACCGGCTGCCGCGCGCGGCCGTTTCACGGACAGATTCCAGCAGAACCGGGTTTTCATAGAATGAGCCGTCACGAATGTCTTGATCGATGCGGACCAGATCCTGCAGGACGATGCTCCCGCACCCCATAATCATGTGCCCGACCTCGGAATTTCCCATCTGCCCGTCCGGCAGGCCCACTGCGGCACCGCTGGCTTGCAACTGGGTGAACGCATGTTCGGAGAACAGGGCGTCCAGCCGCGGAGTCTGCGCCTGGGCCAAGGCATTGTTTTGGGGGTCGGGGTTGATGCCGACCCCGTCCAGGATGACCAGGATAGTGGGGCGGCAACGATCCATCGGCTCATTATCGCATGATGCCTGCGTGTCTTGGCACCGACGCAAAACGCTTGCAGGGGTAAAATGCTCCGTAACAAAGCCCCTGCCCATGAGCATCACGGTTCGATTTTTTGCCAGCCTCCGTGACCGGATCGGTCGCGAAAGCGTTGAAATCGAGGCGAACGGCCTGGATTGCGTGCAGGACGTCTGGAAAGCCTTGGTCAAGCAGGAACCGGATGCAAGGGTGTTGGCAGCGATCAATGCCCGGCATGCTGCGCTTGACGCCAAAATCCAGGACGGTGACGAAATCGCCTTTTTCCCTCCTGTTACGGGCGGTTGAGCCACCCCCAACTCCATAGGAAGGAGCCGAACCTTGAACGTTTCACTTGATCACATGCCGCTGGTGCTGGGGGTTGCCGGACTATTGGCGGCCCTTCTTCTGTACCGCATCATCCTGCGCTACCCTGAAGGCCACGGACGGGTTGTCGAGATTGCCCGGGAAATCCAGCAGGGCGCCATGGCGTTCATGCGTCGCGAATATCTGGTGATGTACCTGTTCACCGCGGTCGTGGCGGTTGCGATCGCCTTGTCCGATCTGGGGGTCCACACCATGGCCGCTTTCCTGACGGGAGCGGTCTGTTCGTCGCTCGCCGGCCTCATCGGCATGTATACGGCGACCCGGGCCAACGTCCGCACGGCCGTGGCGGCCAACATGGCGGGCGCCCCGACCGCGCTGTCCCTGGCTTTTTACGGTGGCTCGATCATGGGCCTGACCATTGCCGCGGTCGGCCTTCTGGGCCTGGGCTCGCTCTACCTGATCTATGGACAGGATCCGGCGACCGCGCATATCATCCACGGCTTCGGCATGGGCGCTTCTTCGGTGGCTCTGTTCTCGCGTGTCGGCGGGGGCATCTACACCAAGAGCGCGGACGTGGGCGCGGACCTGGTCGGCAAGATCGAAGCGGGAATCCCGGAGGACGATCCCCGGAATCCGGGAGTGATCGCCGACAACGTCGGCGACAACGTCGGCGATATCGCCGGCATGGGGTCGGACATCTTCGAGTCGTACTGCGGGTCGATCATCGCGACCATCGCCCTGGCGTCCACCCTGCCGGCGATGGTGTTGGCGGATTTGGGTCCCCAGCAGGTACTGATGTTCCTGCCGCTGGCGCTGGCATCGACCGGGATCGCGTGCTCCATGATCGGCATCCTGCTGGTCCGCAGCCGGGTGCACAGCCGGCCTGATGCCGCCTTGCGCCTGGGCACTTTCGGTTCGGCCGTGCTGTTCATCGTGCTGGCGCACTTCATCATCGGCTACTTCGAGCTGGCTTCCGGCATCTGGATCGCGGTGCTGGCCGGCGCCGTCGGCGGCATCATCATCGGCTTGGTGACGGAATATTTCACGGCGGGTTCGCCGGTGCGGCGGATCGCCAACGCGTCGGAGACCGGCCCCGCCACGGTCATGATCCGGGGCCTCGCAACCGGCATGCAGTCGGTGGCCGTGCCGGTACTGTCCATCGCCGCCATCATTTATTTCGCGCATATGGTGGCAGGCCTCTACGGGGTCGGCATCGCCGCGGTCGGAATGCTGGCCACGGTCGGCATGACCATGGCGATCGATGCTTACGGGCCCGTGGCGGACAACGCCGGCGGCATTGCGGAAATGGCTGAATTGGGCGAGGAAACCCGGCACATCACCGATACGCTCGACGAAGTCGGCAACACGACGGCCGCGATTGGGAAAGGGTTCGCGATTGGCGCCGCCGCGCTTGCGGCGCTGGCCATCATCACGGCGTTCCTGGCTGAAGTCGCCCACGGCCAGGGCGACGCCATCGAGCTTCGGCTGAACGACCCGCTGGTGCTGGTCGGCCTGTTTATCGGCGGGACGTTCCCGTTCATTGTCGCGGCGCTCACCATGACCGCGGTGGGAGACGCCGCGTTCGAGATGATCCAGGAGATCCGCCGCCAGTTCAAGGAGATTCCGGGCCTGCTGGAAGGCACCGGGAAACCGGACACGGTCCGTTGCGTGGATATTGCGACGAAGGCGGCGCTGTGGAAGATGATCCCGCCCGGGGCGCTGGCTGTCATTGCGCCGGTGGTCGTCGGGTTCGGACTGGGCCCGCAGGCGCTAGGCGGGATGCTCGGCGGGGCGTTGCTCGGTTGCGTGCTTCTGGCGCTGATGATGGCGAACGCGGGCGGAGCCTGGGACAACGCCAAGAAATATGTGGAGAAGGGTCATCATGGCGGCAAGGGTTCCGATTCGCACCATGCCTGCGTGGTCGGCGACACGGTCGGCGATCCGTTCAAGGACACGTCCGGGCCGTCCATGAACATCCTGATCAACGTCATGGCGATCGTCAGCCTGGTGATTGCGCCGCTGCTGTGAAGGTGCGCTGAAAAACGCGGAACGACCCCTAGTCCTCGGGTTTCTCTACGTTTCCCGTCGTCACGAGAAACCGCCAAACCAAGGCTCCCGGCTCGCCCTCCAGCGTCAGGGCGGCATCCATGACCGCGACCATGGCTTCGCAGAACCGCGGATGCACGGCGTCTTCGGGGCGCAAGGCGGCCAGCAGTGCGGGATCGGGTTCCTGCGCTTCGAGGGTGGCATACAGCAGGTCCAAATCCGCGGCTTGGGTCTCCCGCCATTGCCGGGGCGCACTCCGCGCCCGCGCCGCCGTGTTGATGAACAGTCCGATATAGTCGCTCGCCGGCTTCCGATAGGCCGGGTTGCCGCTGGTGGTCAGCGCTTGCGTGCCCTGGTATTCGTAGGCAAGACATCGTTCGGCGCCATCGGTCTTGCCGATCAATGCGAACAAATCCCTCCGCTTGATCACCAGTTCGCGCCAGTCGGCCGGGTCGCCCTGGCGCACCAGTTCGTTGTACCGGGCCCAGTTCTGCCGCGACGCCCGGGCCAGCGCCAGGCTGGCCTGCTCCGGATCATCGGCCCGCTGGAGTTCGACCAATTGAGACACCAAGGTGTCGTAATGTTCCGGGAAATGGCGTTCCTGCGCTTTCAGGGCGGCGTCGTCGGCCTGCTCCAGCATTAGGCGTACGGCCGCGTGCGACAACGGGAATTCGGCATCTTCCTCCTGCGCGGGTGCGCCGGAGCCCGCCACCATCAGCGCCAGTGTCAAGGCAATCCGGAAATTCATGCGGGGACCCTCTGAAGGCGAGCCCGCAGGCTGGCCAGCCATCGCCGGAAGTCGTCCATGATCAGGTAGAAGCAGGGAAGGACCAACAAGATTAACACGGTGGCGAACACCAGGCCGACTCCCAGGCTGATCGCCATCGGCGCCAGGAACCGGGTTTGCCCGCTCGCGAAGAAGATCAGTGGCGACACGCCGAAGAAGGTGGTGACGGTGGTCAACAGGATGGCGCGGAACCGCGCCCGGCTGCCGAGCAGCACCGCTTCGATGCGTTCATGGCCGCGCTGGCGAAGCTGCTTCACGAAATTGATCAGGATCAGGGAGTCGTTGACCACGACCCCCGCCAGCGCCAGCATGCCGATCAATGACAGGAACTGCAAATGGATCCCGGCGAGGGAATGGCCGATCACCACCCCGATCAGTGCGAACGGGATCGCGGCGATCACCACCAGCGGGTCGAGCAGGGACCGGAACAGGGCGGCCAGGATGAAGAAGATGATCGCCAGCGCCGCAACGGCGGCGCGTTTCATGTCGACGACCGCGATGTCCGTCTCGCGTTTCTCGCCCAGGTAGATCATCTGATAGTCGCTCAAGGACTGGAAGCGGTGGGCGAATTCATTGTTCAGGAGCGTCAAGACGGCGCCCGGCGAAGTGATCGCCGGGTCCACTTCGGCCGTGATGGTCGCCATCCGCTCGGCATTGCGCCGCCGCACCGTGGACAGGCCCCGGGTCGTGGTAATGTCCGCCACCTCGTCGAGATAGACCGTGCCGCTGTCCGTGGTGATGGGCAGGCGGTCGAAGGCCGCGGAGTCGTATCGCGTCATGTGCGGGTACAGCACCCGGACCGGCACGCGCAAGTCGCCTTGGCTGATGTAGATCACCTTGGTCCCCTGGTATCCCATGCGGACGGCAGTGCCGAGTTCGGTCTGGGTGATGCCGAGTTCCCGCCCGCGCGAGTTCAGGGCGTACTGGTATTCGATTTTCCCGGGCTCCAAGTCATGCCGGACGTCTTCGACGCCGGGAAGGCGGGCCAGGTAGTTCCGGACTTGCTCGGCGTGATGCTGGAGGAGGCCGAGATCCGGTCCGATAACGCCAACCTCAATGTCGGCGCCGGCGGGGCCAGCCTGATCGCCCTGGAAAGCAATGCGCTGGATTCCCGGAACCGTTTTCAGTGCCGCCCGGACTTCAGCCTGGACCTCCTCGGTCGTGCGTTCGCGCACGCCCCGGTTCCGGAATTTCATGTTGATCAGGGGGGAGACGTAGGCCTCGATCCACCCATCGGGCGCTGGAGCGGTCAGGTTGACGCTGATCTGCACGTAGTGGCTGCTGACCGCATACTGGTCGAAGCCGATCATGTTCACCCCGACATTGGTTTGCAAACTCTTCAGTTCATGCGGCTCGACCACTTCGTAGATGACGTTTTCGATGCGCTCGGCCAGCGCGTCGGAGTCGGCAAGGCCGTAGGTGTTCGGGCCCTCGATATTGACGAGGAACCGGTTGCTTTCCACATCGTCGAACTGGGTGTAAGGCATCCGGGTGAACATGAAGGCCAGCGTGACCACAAGTACGCCGATCGTGGCGCTGGCGACCAGGTAGCGGTTCTGAATGCTCCACTTGAGCAGGGAACGGTAGCGGTCCAGGAAGGCGTGCCAACGCTCCGTGTTGTGCTCGGTATGCCGCAATTTCAGGATTTCTGCGGCGTGCGAGGGCAGGATCAGGAAAGCTTCCAGCAGGGAGCCGGCCAGCGCCGCGACCACCACCACCGGGATCACCTCGATGAACTTGCCCAGGATGCCGGAGACGCCGAGCAGGGGAAGAAACGCCGCAATGGTGGTGAAGATCGAAGCCAGCACCGGCCACATGACCTCGCGCGCGCCAATATAGGCGGCCTCGTGCGCTTCCATTCCCTCCTCCATGTGACGGTGGGTGTTTTCAGAGATGATGATGGCGTCGTCCACGACCAGCCCGAGCACGACCAGGAACGCGAACATGCTGACCATGTTGATGCTGTACCCGAGCAGCGCCATCACGATGACGGCGGTCAGCATGGCTACGGGAATTCCCATCGCGGTAATCAGGGCCATCCGGAAGTTGAGGAGGAAATACAGCGAGAAAAGCAGCAGCACCAGCGCCACCATGCCGGAAGCCTGGACGGTGTTGACGCGGGTTTCGATCAACCGGGACATGTCCATGAAAAAGCTGGCTTGCACGCCTTCGGGCGGCACAAACCGCGCAATCTCCTCGCGGACCCGGGTGGTGACCTCGTAGGTGGAGGCGTGGGCACTCTTGGAAATGGTCATGTTGACGGCCGGCATCCCGTTGAACCGGCCCATGGTGATCGGTTCCTCCAGCTGCATGGACACCCGGCCCAGGTCGCGAATCCGCAACTGGCCGCCTTGCGCGTTGTGCCGCACCACGACTTCCCCGATCGCCTCGACGCTTTTCGCGCCCATGCCGCGCAACAGGATCTCGCCTTCAGTGCTGCGGATAATGCCGCTTGGCGTATCGCGCAGGTTGCCGCGTAGCGCTGCGGTGATCTCATCCAAAGTCACCCCGCGCGCAGCCAGTTCGTGCGGATCCAGTTCCACCCACATTTCCCAGTCCCGCTTGCCGGTCACGCCGACGCCGGAAACCCCGGGAATCTGTTGCAGGTTCCGCCGCAGTTCGTCGGCCACGTCGTACATCAGCGACATCGGCGCTTCGCCGTGCAGGGCGATGCTGATCACCGGGATCAGATGCTTGAGCCGGCTGACCTGCGGGGTGTCGGCATCTTCCGGAAAATCCTCGATGGAGTCGATCTCGGTGCGCATCTCGCGCAGCAATTCGTCCGGGTCGGCGCCTTCCAGCAGCTTGTACTGGATGGTGGACAGGCCTTCCTGCGAGCGTGAAGTGACGGAATCGATGTCGACGAGAAAATCCAGCGCTTCCTCGATCGGGATGGTGATCTGGCGCTCGACCTCTTCCGGCGAGGCGCCCTCGAAGGTGGTGCGGACCTGAAGGATGTCGCGATCGAAGGTGGGGAACACCTCCTGCGGCATGGAATGCCAGGCCAGCAAGCCCAGCACCAGCACCAGCGCCAGCACCAGGTTGACCAGTAGCGGGTTGTGCAGCGAGAAACGGATCATGGCGTCCGTTCACGCACGCGGATGGGACGACGGACATCCATGGCCGCGGCGTCACGGGCGACGATCTGGTCTCCTTCCTCCAATTCCGACTCGATCACCTGCCAGGGGCCGACGCGGGGTCCGGGCGTGACCGCGATGCGCTGCAGCGACTGCCCCTCGATACGGAACACGGCTTGGCCGGCCGCATCCACTCGCAGGGCCTCCACGGGCACCACCAGCGCGTTCCTGATGATCGGCAGGGGCAGCCGGGCAACGGCCAACTGCCCCGGCGCGGCACGGTCGCCGGGGATCCGGATGCGAACCGCATGCGTGAAAGTGCGCGGGTCCGGATCGGTCTGCAGGGCGACCAAAATGCCGGGGCGCTCTTCCTCTCCGGTTTTCACCGTGACTTCCTGGTTGAGTTCCAGCGCAAGGGCGGTGGCGCCGTCGACTTCCACGTAGAAGTCCAGTTCCGTCACATCGACCACGGAAGCCACCGTCTGGTCGCCGGTGATGCGGTCGCCGACTTCGGCGAGCACGGTGTTGACGCGTCCGTCGAAGGGTGCGGTCAGCCGGGTTCGGGCAAGATCCCGGCGGGCTTGGTCGAATTTCGCCTGTTTCAACGCGAGGCGCTGTTCGCCCGTCTCGACCGAATGCGTCAGTTCGGCCACCCGCGATTCCAGTTCGGTGAGTTTCTGCTCGGCGGCGTTGAGTGAAGACTGCGAGAGCAGCGAACGCTCGCCCAACCGCGTGTGACGCGCAACTTCTTCGCGCTGCAGTTCGCGATGCCGGGTCGCCTGTTCCAGCTGGACCCGGTCCCGCTCGATGCCGCTTTCCTCCAGGCGCAATTCCGCTTCGGCGGTGCGTACCCGATCCTTGAAGTCCCGGTCGTCGAGAACCAGTAGCGTGTCGCCGGCGGAAACGGTCATCCCGGGTTCAGCCGCACGATGCAGCAACTGGCCGGAAACCTCGAAGCGCAATGCCGCGCTGCGGCGCGGCTGCAGGCGGCCCGTGAAGGTGGCATGCGGTGCGATATCCTTCCGCACCACCGTGTACGTTTCTACCGTGAGACTTGGCAGGTCGGTCAGGACTGCTTCCGGCTGCGGCGCGGTGGCAACCAAAGCATAGGCCGCGAAGCCGAACAGGCCGAGGACGCCGATCGACCAGAGCCCTTGCCGCCTCGATGGGAAAAACCGGCGCAACCTGCCGTGTGAGTTGTTGGAGGGTGCGGGGGGAGGCATGATAAGGTCGGTCTAAAAGAGAAATATTAGAGAAAACTATAAAGGAAAGTTGACAGGCAGTCTTCGCCGATGGAGAATTGCCTGATGAAAACCCACCGCATCGTACGCTATCGCCTGTATCCTGGCTCAAGCCGAAAGCATCGGCAGTTGCATGGCACTGCTGGAGCCTGTCGGTTCGTCTGGAACCACATGGTTGGGAAGCTCAGGGATGAACATGAAGCTTGGGGATCATGCAACTTCTACTTTATGTCCACGAAAACCGTTCCGACACCGGGACTAGGGAAAACTTTCACAATACTTAGACAACACAGTTACAAGTGGTTGCAGGGTTATTCGGCTTATATCGTCAAGAATTCCCTTCAGCCCATTGAGATGGCCTACAAAGCGTTCTTTGCCGATGTGAAGGCAGGAGGCAAACTCAACCGGAAACCTCCACGATTCCATGGCAAGCATACCACCAGACCTTCGTTTCCGATCAATTATGTCTCTGCGAGAATCTCCGGCGACAGCCTGTATGTGCAAAAGATCGGGTGGATGAAACTTGCAGGAGCTAACCCGTATCCGCATGGCGAGTTCAAGTCCGGGCGAATCCGGCATGAGTGCGGGAACTGGTACGCCTACCTGACTTACGAAGTAAGCATACAGGGTAGTCTTCCTCACGCTATAAGGGAGGTTGGGATTGACCGCAATGTGTCGGATGGCCGTTGGGCGGTTCTTTCTGATGGAACCAAACACCCAGGCCCGGATATTGAGAAGAAGATCGCCCGGAGGAAGCGATACCAGCGCAAAATAACCCGTCAGATGAAAGGAAGCAATCGGCGGAAGATTACGAAAGTGCGGTTGCAGAAGGCATACCAAGCGGAACGTTTCGCCCGTCTGAACTGGGCGCACCACACCAGTAAAGGCATCGCCTCGCGGTACGACCTCGCTTATATTGAGAATCTGAACATCAAAGACATGACGAAATCGGCCAAAGGCACGACGGAGAAACAAGGTAAACATGTTAAAGCGAAATCCAGGCTGAATCGAAAGATCCTAGTTTCCTGCTGGGGCGTGTTGGAGAACTGCCTGAGCTACAAGATGGAGGTGCGCAAGGTGCGTCCGGCGTACACTAGCCAGACGTGCCATCAATGTGGGCATGTGTCGAAGGAGAATCGTCCTTCGCAGTCAGAATTCAAGTGCACCGTTTGCGGGCACACGGACGATGCGGATGTAAACGCCGCATTGAACATCTTGGCCTTCGGGAATGGGGCGGCTGGACGTGGAGGTGGCGGGCAACCCCGTGAGAGGGTTGCTCGGCCTGTGAAGCGTCAAGAAATAGGGAAATCAGGTAGAGACCTGTCTGCCAACTTTCCTTTATCTTTCCCACAGTAGAATACACTATCTTGCGGCGTCGGGCCGCGAGGTTGTTTCTATGCTGATTTTCCACCGCATCCTGCTTTCTTTGGCCTTGGGGGCTTGGGTAGCAGGAGCCGGAGCCCAGGATTCCCTACCACTACCGGAACCATTGCAACCGGCGCATTGCGGACCAATCGAAATCGGCGCGGAAGCCGGCGGAGACGGAGAACTCGAACTAGAGGCGGGGCAAATAGTACGCGAAAACGGCCGGGTTGAATTAAGCTCGGATGTCCGGGTGCGCCACGGCGCGTTGCGCGCCAGTTCGGATTCCGCGGCAATCGACGAAGAACAGGAACGCATTTCCTTCAGCGGCGGGGTCCGGATGAGTGGGCCGGGAATTGCGCTGGAGGCCGAACAGGTGGAGCTGGAATATGGGGAGAGCCGGGCGAAGGTCCCCGAAGCCCGCTTTCGTTTAGGTGGCGGCGGGGCCGGCGAGATGCGGCAGATGACATGGACTCCGAATGGCAAGCTGGAGGCGGAAGAGGCCAGCTATTCCACTTGTGGTCTGGAAAACCCGGCTTGGAACGTGCGGGCGAAATCTGTCCGCATCGATCCGGATGTGGGGCAGGGCGAGGCGCGCAACATCGTCCTTCGAGTCGGTTCCATGCCGGTGATGTACCTGCCCTGGGTGGGTTTTCCGGTCGGCGAGGAGCGCATGAGCGGCTGGCTGACACCGGAAATCGGGACATCCGACGATCTGGGCTATTCGCTGGAACTGCCGTACTACTTCAACCTTGCCCCGCATTACGATGCGGTGCTGTCGGCACGGTATCTGGGTCGGCGGGGGCTCCAGATCAAACCCAGTGGTCGCTACCGGACGCATCATGGGGCCGGCACGGCCAAGGCGGAGTTTCTGAGCGACAACAAGGCGAACGATGATCGCTACCTGCTGCACTGGCGGCACAGTGCGGTTCGCCCGAGCGGATGGGACTACCAGGTGAATTACACGAACGTGTCCGACGGGACCTACCTGGAGGATTTCAAGGCAGGGATTCACGATCTGTCAACGACCCGGTTGCGTCAGGAGGCCCGCGTGGCCTGGCGCTCCGATAACTGGACCGTCAGTGCCGCGGTGACCGGAAGCGACCCGCTCAAAGGCCACAGTGAACAGTGGGACCAACTGCCTCAGGTGCGCGCTGCAGGCTCTTATAAGATGCCGTCGACCGGCCTGGTTTTGTCGCCGATGCTGGCGGTGGACGTATTCCGAGGCGACCTGGACACGTTGCACGTCGAGGGCGAGCGCTACGATGCGGGGCTGACGGTCGCACGCCGCTTCGCCGGGACTGGCTGGCAGGTGACGCCTCGCCTGCAGTGGCGCCACACACAGTACGATCTTGATTTCTCCGGCGAGGCGAAAAAAGCGGCAGCACTATTGGGAGAAGAGCTGGAAGGGACTCCAAGCCGGACCCTGCCGATCTTCAGTGTCGATGCCCGGATGCGCTTCGAGCGCCAACTGGAGAGTGGCGCCCTGCAGACTCTGGAGCCGCAACTTTTCTACCTCAACCGCCAGCGCCGCGACCATTCGGACATCCCGGACTTTGACTCCCGGCGATTTGAACTTGACTACGACGCCCTGTTCCGGGGTGCCCGGGCTGCCGGGCGCGACCGGATCGGCGGTGCCGACCTTGTGGCGACCGGGCTTACGACGCGGGTGATCGACCCGATCTCCGGCTATCTCAAGTTGCGGGCACAGATTGGACGGGTCTGGTATTTCCGCTCGCCAGGCGGCCTGATCAAGGGGGGCGAGGGTGATGACTCGAAGTCCGCCTGGGCGGCGCAGATGGAATGGCGGCCGACGCCGCAACTCCAGGTCCGGTCCGCGTTCCGCTACGATCCGAACCGCGACGGCAACGACATCACCTGGGCCTCTCACATGCTCGGCTGGGACGGCAATGACGACGAACGCGTTCAGGTTCGCTACATCCACCGGGCCGGAAACGTGGAGTACGTCGGGAACCCGGCATTGGGGGTACCGGGCGAGCCGGAACTGGAACAGGCGGACGCACAGGCGCTGCTGCCACTGGGTGACAACTGGCACTTGGCTTTTCGCTACCGCTATGACTTTCATGAAGACCGCAGCCTGGAATTGCTGACTGCCTTGGAACACCGCGGGTGCTGCATGACGGTCGGGATTGGCGCATGGAAGGTGCGGCGAGAATCGGGGTTGCCGGGCGGGGAGTACGATGATCGCGTGCTGCTCCATGTTCGTTTCCATGGCTTGGCTGGAGTTGGCGAAGACGTCGAAACCCGCATGCATCGGGAAATGGACGGGGAGTCGGCGTGGTTACGTTGATTCGCGGTGCAGCTTTGATCCTGGCATTGGGGTCCGGGGTTGCGACGGCTGAACTTCTGGATCGGGTCGTGGCGGTGGTCGAGGAAGACATCATCACCCAGTCGGAGCTCGAAGAACGCGTTTCGATCATCGGGAAACAGATCCTGCAAAGCGGGATGCCACTGCCGCCGAAGGAGCAGTTTTTCGCCCAGGTTCTGGAATACATGGTGATGGCCCGGCTGCAAATGCAGTTTGCCGAGAAACGCGGGATTTCCCTGCCCCCCGATGCGGTAGTGAAGGAAATCCGTTCGCTGGCGGAACGCAACGGAATGGACCCCCGACAGTTTCGTCGCCAGATCGAGCAAGAAGGCATTCACTTCATCAGCTTTTACAATTACCTTCACGAGCAGTTGCTAACCCAGCATCTGCAGCAAATCGAGTCTCGCCGCCTGGTGCGTGTAACTGAAGACGAGATCGACAACTTTCTCCGGTTGCATGCGGACCGTCTTCAGACCGACAACCGGTACCAACTGAATCACATCCTGATCGCAACGCAGGGGCAGATGGCTCCCAGGGAAAAAGATCGGCGCCGAGCTAAGGCACAGGCCTTGGCCGAACGGGTTCGCGGCGGGGAGAGCTTCGCCAGTCTTGCCCTGACCGAATCGGATGGCCGCAATGCCCTCAATGGGGGCGATATTGGCTGGCGTGTCGAAGCGGAACTGCCTAGTTTTGCCGCGGACACAATCACCAAGCTGGAAATCGGAGGGGTCACGGAACCGCTTCAAAGCCCCAGTGGCTTTCACTTGTTCTATCTGGCGGACAAGGAAGGCGGGGAACAGGTCATGGTGAATCAGACCCGCTCACGTCACATCCTGATTCGTCCCAATGCCCTCATTGATGATAGGGAGGCCCTTGCCCAGCTGAATACGCTGAAGGACCGAATCAATGGCGGTGATCGTTTTGAGGACCTGGCCCGCTCACATTCGGACGATACGGCTTCGGCTTCGGATGGAGGAAACCTGGGGTGGGCTTCGCCGGGAATGCTGGACCCCTATTTCGAAGAACAGATGAATCGGCTGGAAATCGATGAGATAAGCGAACCGTTCCAATCTTCATTCGGCTGGCATATCGTTCAGGTTCTGGAACGCCGCAAGGTGGACGAGACCGAATCGACCCTGCGCACACGCGCGCTGAACCATCTCGCCCGCTCGCGGGTCAACGACGAGATCGAGATCTGGTTGCGGCGGATGCTGAACAATTCCTATGTCCGCTACATGACCGAGGAACAGGGTGTCTGAACTGCGCGTGGCAGTGACCGCGGGCGAACCCGGTGGAATCGGACCGGATCTGCTGCTGGCATTGGCGCAAAGAGAAAACCCCGCGCGCTGCGTCGTATTCGCGGATCCGGATCTTCTCAGGCAGCGCGCCGAAGAACTTGGGCAAGCGGTTCAGATCGTGGGGTATCGCCCGGATGCTGCCCCACCGCCGGATGCGCTGGAAGTTCGCCCCATCCCGATGCAGGGCCAGGCCCGACCGGGAGTCGCCGAGGCGCGGTTTGCCCCGTACGTTCTGGAAAGCATCACCGAAGCCGGGCAGGGTTGCCTGGACGGGACATTCGATGCGCTGGTGACCGGGCCGGTGCAAAAAAGCGCCTTGCTGGCTGCGGGCCTTCCGTTTCGCGGTCACACGGAGTATCTGGCCGAGCAGGCGAACAGTGAACCGGTCATGCTGTTGACCGCGGAATCCCTGCGCGTCGCGCTCGCAACAACGCATCTTCCGCTGGCCGAGGTGCCGAAGGCGGTGACCCGGGAACGCCTTGTCGGCATCCTGGAAATCCTAGTTTCCGGATTGCAGTCGAGATTCGGCCTTGCCCAGCCAAAGATCCGCGTGCTGGGGCTCAACCCTCATGCCGGCGAAGGCGGATATTTCGGTCGCGAAGAACAGGAAGTCATCGCTCCGGCCATCAAGGCACTGTGCGAACGCGGCCATCAGGTGGAAGGTCCGGTTTCGGCGGATACCGCTTTCGTCGAACGGGAAGGGATCGACGCGTTTCTCGCCATGTACCACGATCAAGGGTTGCCGGTGCTCAAGACACTCGGGTTCGGACAGGCCGTGAACGTGACCCTGGGGCTGCCGTACGTGCGCACTTCGGTTGATCATGGCACCGCTCTGGGTCTTGCGGGAACGGGGCAGGCAGACCCCGGCAGCCTGTTCGAGGCTGTTGACTGTGCAGCGGAGCAGATACGCGCTGCTCGGCATTGGGCAGAAGCGGCATGAATACCAAACACTTAGTGGAATTGATTGTGGCGGCACAATGAATAAGGCAAAAGAATTCGAGGATTACTTGTTCAATCTCTCTCCCATTCCAGAAGATGAGGGTGGAGGCTATGTGGTCACCTTTCCCGACTTGCCAGGATGCATTGCAGATGGAGACACTGTCGAGGAAGCAATCGCAGAGGCTCGCGATGCTTTTGCTGCTTGGATGGCAGCAGTGCAGGAAGATAAAGAGAAAATACCTATCCCCAAACACCGACTCCCGTGAATCCTGTCCCCCCGTTGCCGGCAGAGTTCCTTCAGGCGTGGGAAGAACGAGAGCCGCTGGCCACTCTGGCCACGGTTGGCGCGAACGGCACACCAAACGTGATCTGGGTGCTTTGCATGAACTTAACCAATGAAGCTCAGTTAGTTGTGGCGGACAATGCCATGGACAAGACCCGGACCAATATTGATGCGGGCAGTCCGGGTGCCTTGGTCTTTCTGGCCCAGCCCCGGCGCGCCTACCAGTTGAAAGGGCCGTTGTCCTACCATTCGGACGGACCGGTATTCGAAGCGATGAAACACGGCTGGCTGGACGACTCCTACCCCGGGCGTGGCGCGGTTCTGATGGAAATCAAGGAAATCTACGCAGGTGCTGACCGGGTCTGGCAGCGCGACGCCTGACCATGACCCTGCCACCGCCGCGAAAACGCCTGGGGCAGCATTTTCTTACCGACCCGGCAAAGATCGAGGAAATTGTCGCGGCAATCGGTCCCAGCAACACTCTGGTCGAGATTGGGCCTGGCCGCGGTGCACTGACGCATTCACTGGCGGGGCAGGCGAAGCGCCTGATCGCCATCGAAAAGGATTCGGATCTTGCTGCGCATCTGGAACGGCAGTTTGCTGACAACCCGGCAGTCACGATCCGTTGTGCGGATGCGCTGCGCGCGGACCTTTCGGTGTATCCGAGAGGTTTGCGACTGGCGGGCAATCTGCCGTATAACGTCGCGACCGCACTCCTGCAACGCTGGATGGAGTTGCGGACACATCTGGCGGATCTGACCGTAATGGTGCAGCGCGAAGTCGCGCAGCGGCTCGCCGCGCCCCCGGGCGACCCATCGCGCGGGCAGTTATCGGTGGTAGCTCAACTGCTGATGCAGGTGGAGATGCTGCTTGATGTCGAGCCGGAATGTTTCGACCCGCCACCCAAGGTCGTCTCCACCGTCGTGCGATTGGTGCCCAAGGAGAGCCTTCCGATTGAAGAGGAGGAGCGAAAGGATTTCACGCGTCTGGTTCGCCGGGCATTTGCATCGCGACGGAAGACATTGCGCAACAATCTGCCGGAAATTCCGGATCGAGCGTGGACCGAAACGGGTATTGATTCCCAACGAAGAGCCGAGTCATTGTCGGGCGAAGAATTTGTGCGGTTGTTCCGGGCTTCGGGGATGGCACGATGAGAAAGGACGGTGAAGGAATCCGGCTGTCGGCCTCGGACCTCAAGCGGTTCACTGCCTGCCCGCACGCGACGCAACTCGACCTCGCCTATCTTCAGGGAGACGATCTCACGCCGGTCGGGGACAGCGAAGACACCGTCCTGCTGCAGAGGCGCGGCGAGCAGCACGAGACCGAATATCTTTCGCAGCTTGAGGCCGAAGGCAAGACGGTCGTGCGAATTGAGGCGGAGGGTTTCTCTCTTGGGGAGTCGGCGGGTGCCACGCGCGAAGCCTTAGAGGCCGGGCCAGACATCATCTACCAAGGCGCGCTTGTAGACGGAATGTGGGGCGGCTACGCGGACTTCTTGGAGCGCGTGTCGGCCCCATCCGAATTAGGGCCGTTTTCCTACGAGGTCATGGACACCAAACTGAAACGCAAACTTGCTCCGGACCACGTGTTCCAGTTGGCGCTTTACTCCGACCTTCTCGCAGAGGTTCAGGGCCTCGCGCCGGACTGCGCCCATGTCCAGCTCGGCTCGGGCGAGCGGGCCACTGTTCGCTTGGCCGAACACTCCGACTACGCGCGCGCCACACGCGAACAACTTGAGGATTTCGTCCGGACGCCCCCGCCTACCCGTCCGGTTCCATGTGATTTCTGCGACCTTTGCCGCTGGCGGGAGCATTGCGCCGAAGAATGGAAGGAGACGGATAGCCTCTACCGGATCGCCGGGATCCGGAAGAGCCAGGTCGCCAAGCTGGAAGCGACCGGGGTCCGGACGGTGGAGGCGCTCGCCCAGCACGAAGGCAAGGTTCTCAGGCTTGCCGACGAGACCACGGAGAAACTGCGCGAGCAGGCCCGGCTCCAGCACGCCCGCAAGACCGGCGGGCCTTCGTTCAAGCTGCGGCCCCCAGTTCCCGGGAAGGGTTTCGACCTGATGCCGCGGCCCGACCCCGGTGACCTGTTCTACGACATCGAGGGGGACCCGCACTACGCCGAGGCAGGGTCGGACGGCCTGGAATATCTCCACGGTGTCTGGGACGGGCAGGAATTCACCGCTTTATGGGCGCACGATCATGCGGCGGAGAAGGAAGCACTGGCATCCTTGTTCAATCGGTTCGAAGAACATTTCGTGCACCACCCGGACGCGCACATCTATCACTACGCGTCTTACGAGATCACCAAGCTGCGCAAGCTCGCCATGCGGCATGGCCTGGGTGAAGCGCGGCTGGACTGCTGGTTGCGGGAAGAGCGCTTCGTCGATCTCTACGCCGTCGTGCGCAATGGCGTGTTCGCTTCCGAGCCCTCCTATTCGCTCAAGGACATGGAGGCCTTCTACGACATGCCCCGTGACGGGGAAGTCGCGTCCGGCGGCGACTCGATCGTCGCCTACGAGAAGTGGCGCGAGACGGGCGAGGATGGAATCCTCGCGGAACTCGAGGAGTACAACCGCCTCGACTGCCTCTCGCTTGAAAAACTGCGCGACTGGCTGATCGGTATTCGGCCGGAAGGGTCTTGGCCTCGGGCCCGGGAGGGGGAGACGCCGAGGGCGGCGAGGGAACAGGACGAGAACAAGGGACTCGCGGACCTGCTTGCCGCATCCGGCTTGCCGGAAGAGCGCCGGAGCATGCTCTTCGATCTTGGCGTGTTCCACTGGCGCGAGAAAAAGCCTCAGGCCTGGGCTGTCTTCGATGCCGAGGCGAAAGAGTTCGAGGATCTTTGCGACGACCTGGAATGTCTGGCCGGTTTGGTCGCATCCGGCAAGGCGGGCTCGCACGGGCGCGAATACCGCTATCCGCCGCAGGAGACGAAACTGCGAGCGGGACAGTCCGCCCTGTTCGCAAGTCCGGACGGTTTTTTCGCCTCGGCCGAAATCTCTGGTATTGATCGGGGCGGCCGGAAGATTCTCTTGTATTCCTCTTCGAGATGGCCACTTCCCGACCAGTTGGATTTGCTCCCTGGCTTCGCCCTGAATCCGGGCTCGATTCCCGGGGCCATTCGAAAGGTTGTGATGGACCAGTGCAACTCCCGCCGCAACCGGGCGGCCGAAGACGTCCTGTCGCGCAACCCTCCCCGCTTCCGCGGCCCGCCTCCGCTTCCCTTGGATGAAAAATCCGAACCGCTTCAGGGTCTGATCGCGGCGGTGCGGGCTTTGGATCAGTCCGTCCTTCCGGTCCAGGGGCCGCCTGGCACCGGCAAGACCTATGTCACGGCGCGCGCCATTCTCGCGCTGGTCCGGGACGGCCGGCGCGTCGCGGTCTCTTCGAACAGTCACGAGGCGATTCGCAACGTTCTGATGGAATGCGTCCATGCGTTGCGCGAGGAAGGCACTGGCAATGTAAAAATCGCCCACAAGGTTTCGGCCAGAACCGACCTCCCGCAGGGATACGAGAAAGCCGTTTCCTGCGTGAAGGACAATCAGGCTGCCGCGATCCACTCCGCCCGTATCGTCGGCGGAACGGCCTGGCTCTTTTCACGGGAGGAATTTCGGGGCGCCTTCGGTTGCCTTTTCGTCGACGAGGCCGGGCAGGTCCCGCTGGCCAACCTGATCGCGATGTCCAATGCCGCCGCCAATCTCGTTCTTGTCGGCGACCCCCGCCAGCTTCCCCAGGTGACCCAGGGCGCACACCCGCACCCGGCCAACCTTTCCTGCCTCGACTGGATGCTGGGAGAGGGGAGGAACGTCACCCCGGAACGCGGCATCTTCCTGCCGGAAACCCGGAGAATGCACCCCGACCTCTGCGGCTATGTTTCCGCACAGTTCTACGAAGGCCGGTTGCGCAGCCACCCCTCGGTCGCGCTTCAGGTCGTCGAAGCGCCAGACCTCCCTCCCTCCGGCGCGTGGCGCGTGCCGGTCGAGCATGAGAGCCGTGCGCAGGTCAGCCCTGAAGAGGTGGAGGCCGTCGGTCGAACGATCGACAGATTGTTGGCGGGTACATGGACTGACCGAAACGGAAACCGGTGCCCGTTTCGCGAGAGCGACGTCATCGTGGTTGCGCCCTACAATGCCCAGGTGAACGCGCTCTCCGACGCCCTGCCTGACATTCGTGTCGGCACTGTCGACAAATTCCAAGGACAGGAGGCGCCGGTCGCCTTGGTCTCGATGGCCGCCTCGACGGCCGAGGAAACCTCCCGCGGACTGGATTTCCTGCTTTCGCGAGAGCGCCTTAACGTCGCGATCAGCCGAGGCCAGGGACTGAGCCTGGTATTCGCGTCTCCGCGGCTTCTGAATACAAATTGCGCGACGGTGGAGCAAATGCGGTTAGTGAACGCGCTGTGCGCCCTGCCGCAGGCAGAGCCCATGCGGGAGACCATATAATGCCTTTCGACGGATGCGTTGGCTGTCAGGCGAAGTGTCTGTGGCTTCGATTTCAGCCGTGTCCATATAGGAACTCCTTCCAGCAAAGTGTAGCACTAAATGCTATACTTTGCTCCACGCCATGCGTGTTTTCAAGACTCGGTGGGTTCATCGTTGGGCGAGCAAGGAAAGGCTGACTGATACGAGTTTTCTCACGGCAGTCGAGGAGATGCGGCATGGTTTAGTTGATGCGGACCTTGGTGGACATGTCTTCAAAAAACGAGTCGCATTGCCGGGTCGCGGCAAAAGTAGTGGCGCGCGGGTCTTGCTGGTGTTCAAACGGGACCACCACCGCGTGTTCTTCGTCTACGGCTTCGCCAAGAATGCTCGCGCGACCATCTCTGATTCTGAGCTCAGGGCATTGCGACGGCTAGCAGAGGATCTGCTGAATTATGGCGAGACACAAATCGACAAGGCGCTTGAGGCTAAAGAACTGGTGGAGGTAAAGAAAGATGGCGAATAAACCGATTCTGGAGGTCGTTCACGAAACGGCGAAAGGCCTGCACAAGGCGGGCGTGATGGACGCAACCACGATGCGTGAGTTTGATGCGTTGTGTTTGCCGCCCGTCAAGATATACAGCGCTAGGCAGATCAAAAGACTGCGATTGCGCTGCAGGGCCAGCCAGGCGGTATTTGCCGCGTATCTGAATGCCAGTCTGTCCACCGTGCAAAAATGGGAGCAGGGCGAAAAGCAACCCAGTGGCCCTTCTCTCAAATTGCTTAACCTCGTCGACCAGAAAGGGCTCGACGCGCTCGGCTGACGGGGATTCCAGCGGCGGATCACCCCGGTTGCCTTGGAATGCCTTGGGAAGGTTTTCCAAGGCGCCTTCAAATAAAAGAATGCCTGCCAAACTCGTAATGCGGGCGGTTAGGTGAACTGCAACTCCAATCGGAAGGCGCTTCCCTGCTTCCGCAACCCGGTATAATTCGCGGCGGTATCCCAGTATCCTTTGCTCGCATGTCATCCACGCAGGACTACAACATCGATGTTCAGGTAGAGACTCAGTTCCTCCCGGACCAGTCCGAGCCGGACGACAGTCGTTTCGTCTTCGCTTACACCATCACCATCACCAACACCGGCAGTTTGCCGGCGCGCCTGGTCAGCCGGCACTGGATCATTCTTGATGGTGCCGAGAACCGCCAGGAAGTGCATGGCGAGGGCGTGGTCGGCCAGCAGCCGTACCTGGCCCCGGGCGAAACTTTCCGCTACACCTCCGGCACCGTGTTGCAGACTCCGGTCGGTTCCATGCACGGGTCCTATCAAATGCTGGGAGACGACGGCACTTGCTTCGATGCCGAAATCCCCGCATTTACCCTGTCCACCCCCCATTCCCTGCACTGAATCGGGATGGCCGTCTTCGCCGTCGGCGACATCCAGGGGTGTCTGGACGAACTCTGTGCCGTTCTAAAGCAGGCGGGCTTCCGCCCTCGCAAGGACACGCTCTGGTGCGTGGGTGACCTGGTCAACCGGGGCCCGAAATCCTTGGAGACTCTTCGCTACATTCGCGATCTGGGGTCTCGCGCGGTCTGCGTACTCGGCAACCACGACATCACCTTGCTTGCCTTGGCGGCGGGGGTTCCGATTCCGGCCCGTTCCCAGCAGCACCTGCAGGAAATTCTGGAGGCCCCGGATTGCGACGAACTGATCGACTGGCTCCGGTCACGCTCGCTGATGCACTATGATCCCAAGCTCGACTACGCGATGGTGCATGCGGGGTTGCTGCCCGAGTGGTCGCTGAAACAGGCCTTGCGGCTTGCCGGGGAACTGGAAGAGTTTCTCCGCAGCGACGACTGGAAGGAAAAAATCCACAAACTCTACGGTCCTCGCCCGCGCCGCTGGAAGGATTCGCACACCGGCCTCAAGCGCCTGCGGATCATCACCAATGTCATGACTCGCCTGCGTTACCTGGATGGCGAGGGACGGGTCGATCTCGACTGCAAGCTCTCACCCGTGAAATGCCCAAGAGGATTGACGCCTTGGTTCAGGGCCCCGGCGCGCAGGACGCGCAGGACGCGGATCATCTTCGGCCATTGGTCGACGCTGGGCTTTTATTCCGGCAACAACGTCTGGGGGATTGATACCGGTTGCGTCTGGGGGAGAAAGCTGACGGCCCTGCGGCTGGAGCCGAGCGGTCCGGTGCCCACCCAGATCCTGTGTCAGCAGCGAGCCTTGATCCGGAAAAACTCCTGATGGCGGAAAGAGTAGGCGTGCCGGTCGTCCGCCGGGTGATGCTGCTCATGCTGCAGGGCGAATGCTGACAGGTTCAGTTCCGGGAGCCGGGCATCGCCCTTGATGTCGGCGTCGACCGCGGTCAGGTAGAGCCGGTCGCAAAGCGGCAGGAAGTGATGGTAGACCTTCACGCCGCCGATGATCATCACCTCGGGGCTTCCGGCGCAAAGTTCCAAGGCTTCATCCGGGCTTTTCGCCCACTCGCATTCCCCTTCGACGGGACGGCCCGAAATCACGATGCAGCGGCGGCGGGGCAGGCCCTTTGGGAGGGACTCCCAGGTCATGCGGCCCATGATCACCGGCTTGTCGAGCGTGATGCGCCGGAAATTCCTGAGATCGTCCGGCAAGTGCCAGGGAAGCGAGTTCTCGTGCCCGATGACCCCGTTGCGGGAAATGGCGACAATGGCGGAAATGATCATCAGACGGCCACCGGGGCTGCAATGTGTGGATGGCTCTGGTAGTTCTCGAGCCGGATGTCATCGTAGCCGAACTCGAACAAATCCCGGACCTGGGGATTCAGGCGCAGATCCGGCAGGGGGTACGGCGCACGCGCCAACTGGGTGCGGGCTTGCTCCAGGTGGTTTTGGTACAAGTGCACATCACCGAACGTGTGGATGAACTCTCCGGGTTTCAGGTCGCAGACTTGCGCCACCATCAGGGTCAGAAGCGCGTATGAGGCGATGTTGAACGGCACGCCGAGGAACAAGTCCGCGCTGCGTTGGTAGAGCTGGCAGGAAAGTTTCCCGTCCGCCACGTAGAACTGGAACAGTACGTGGCAAGGCGCCAGAGCCATGCGGTCGAGTTCAGAGACGTTCCATGCGCAGACCAAGTGACGTCTCGAGTCCGGCTGGGTTCGAAGTTGCTCGGTCAGAGTGGAAATCTGGTCGTGGCCGGCGCCGTCCCGACCCGGCCAACTGCGCCACTGGCGACCGTAGATCGGACCGAGATCGCCGGTCTCGTCAGCCCATTCGTCCCAGATCGTTACCCCATGCTCCTGGAGGGACTGCACCTGCGTCTCACCGCGCAGGAACCACAGCAGTTCGTGAACCACGGACTTGATATGAATTTTCTTGGTGGTGACCAAGGGGAACCCCTCGGCGAGATCGTAACGGTTTTGGTAACCGAAGACCGAGCGAGTGCCGACCCCGGTGCGGTCAGCCTTTTCGGCTCCGTTTTCCAGCACGTGGCGCAGCAGGTCCAGGTAAGGCTTCATGACCGGGCACTCCGGGCGTGCCAAGCCAAGGCGAATCCGACCAGTGCCAGCGGGATGCAGAGCAACTGACCCATGGTCAGCCAGCCGAACGCGAGATAACCGAGATGGGCATCCGGCAGACGAACGAATTCCACCGCGAAGCGGACCGCGGCATAGCCCAGGGCGAAGACTGCCGCGACTGCGCCGACGGCCCGGGGCTTCCGGGCGAACCACCAGAGAACCGCGAACAGGAGCAGGCCCTCCAGCGCCGCTTCGTACAACTGGCTCGGGTGGCGTGGCTCGGGACCCGCCGCCGGGAAAATCACGCCCCATGGCAGGTCGGTGGATCGCCCCCAGAGTTCGCCGTTGATGAAGTTCCCGATCCGGCCGAAGAACAGTCCGATTGGCACCATGGGCGCGCAGAAGTCAACGGCAGCGAGCCAGCCGGTGTCCGATTTTCGCTGCCACAGCCAGATTGCGACCAGCACTCCAATCAGGCCTCCGTGAAAACTCATCCCGCCCTCCCAGATACGCAGGATCATCCAGGGGTCGGTCAGGAGGCGGTCGAAATGATAGAACAGGACCGAGCCCAGCCGGCCGCCTAGGATCGCGCCGAGAGCGCCATAGAACAACAAGTCGCTCACTTGTTCGGGCGCAACCGGAGTATGTGCCCGGCGTGCGTGGCGGATGCCAAGCAGCCAGAACCCGGCGAATCCGAGTACGTACATCAGGCCGTACCAGTGGATGCGCACGGGGCCTATCGCAAGAGCGACCGGGTCCCAGTCAAGTAGCATCCGAAAAGTTTAACAAAAGCCCGCACCGTATAATTTTTAAAGAGCCGTTGCTGTCATGCCGAATCGCCTCACCGAAGCTTCCAGTCCCTACTTGCGTCAGCATGCGGACAACCCGGTGGATTGGTATCCGTGGGACGAGGAAGCGTTGCGCGAAGCAAGTGACAGCGGGCGCCCGATCCTGCTGTCGATCGGCTACGCCGCCTGCCATTGGTGCCACGTGATGGCGCACGAGTCCTTCGAGGACTCGGCGACGGCGGCGTTGATGAACCGCCTGTACGTCAACATCAAGGTGGATCGCGAGGAGCGCCCGGATCTGGACAAGCTGTACCAGACGGCACAGATGCTGTTGACCCAGCGAGGCGGGGGCTGGCCGCTGACCCTGTTCCTCACGCCGGACAAACGCGTCCCTTTCTTCGGGGGCACCTACTTCCCGCCGGAGCCCCGCCACGGACTGCCGGCGTTCAGCCAAATACTGGAGCGGGTCGCGGAGTGGTACGGCGAGCATGCCGAGGAATTGGCCAAGCAAAACGAATCGGTCTGCGCCGCACTCCAGCAAATTCATCAGTTGCCCCAAGCAACTCCCTGGCCGGAGAGGCTTGAGGCCGATGTCATCGAAGGCTTGGCGCAAGCATTCGATGCGCGGGACGGGGGATTCGGCGGCGCACCGAAATTCGCGCGGCCGACCCAACTGCAGTGGCTGCAGCAGCAGGACAATCCGCGGGCGCAACACATGGTCACGCACACCTTGTCGTGCATGGCCGAGGGCGGGATTCAGGATCACGCCGGGGGTGGTTTCTACCGGTATTCGGTCGATGCGCACTGGATGATCCCTCACTTCGAGAAAATGCTGTACGACCAGGCCCTCCTGCTGCCGCTTTACGCAGAGGCCTGGACGCGCACGGAATCCCCGCCGCTGCGGGCGGCGGCGGCGGGCATCGTTTCGTTCGTCACCCGCGAACTCCAGGATGAATCCGGCGGCTTCTATTCCAGCCTGGATGCCGACTCCGAAGGTGAGGAAGGCAAGTTTTACCTATGGACGCCGGAAGAGGTTCAGGGGCTGATCCCGGAGGAACATTACCCGGCTTTTGCGTTCCGGTTCGGACTGGACCGCCCGGCGAATTTCGAGGGACGCTGGCATTTGCACGGTTTCCGGACCATGCTGGAAGCCGCGGCGAACACCAGGCAGCCGGCTGAAGAACTCCAGGGCATGTTCGAGCAGGACCTGCAGCGCCTGTTCGAAGCCCGCTCGGCCCGCATCCGCCCGGGACTGGACGACAAGATGCTGACCAGCTGGAATGCCCTGATGATCCGCGGCCTGATTCTGGCTTCGCGTCAGCTGGACGAGCCGGACTGGTTCCGCAGCGCGGCCGCCGCGTTCGATTTCGTGCGGCAGCGGTTGTGGGACGGCCAGCGATTGAAGGCGAGTTTCAGCCAGGGGAAGGCGCACCTGAATGCGTATCTGGACGACTATGCATTCATGCTGGAAGCGGCGCTTTTGCTGCTGCAGGGGCGCTGGAGCAACGAGAACTTGGAATTCGCCGAACAACTTGCCGGAGTCATCGCCGAGCAGTTTGCGGACCCCGATGGAGGCCTTTTCTTTACGTCGCATGATCACGAGGAATTATTGGTTCGCCCCCGACTTCTGGCGGACGATGTCGCCCCATCCGGCTGCGCGGCCGCCTGCGAAGGGCTGATCCGGATCGGGCACCTGCTTGCACGGAGCGAATGGGTGGGGCTGGCGGAGCGAACGCTGGCCGGCGCACAGGGCGCCATTGTGCAGGCACCCCAGGAACATGCCCGGTTCATGGAGGCCCGGTTTGTGGTGGAACAGCCTCCCGCGCAAATCATCCTGCGGGGCAACGAGCCGGAGTTGGGGCGCTGGAAGTCCGCAGCTTGGCGCGGCAACCTCAAGGCGGATTGCTACGCCATTCGCGAAGACATGGAGGATCTTCCGCCAGCACTTCAGGACAAGCCGGCGCAGGGTGAGGCGGTGGCCTATGTCTGCATCGGCCCGACTTGCGAAGAGCCGGTCCGGTCTTTTGACGCCTTCAAGGAAAGAGTCCAGGTCTCGTGAAGCTGATTCGCGGCCTGTGGCGGTTTTTTCGGCTGCTGTCCCCTCTCGGATGGGGGCTCGTGCATGGAAACGCGAAACATCTCCGCGCGTTGAAATCCACCCCCCCGGATCCTGAGGCGCAGCAGAAGAACCAGGAATGGTACCGACGGGTCTTGGCCTGCCTGAACGTTCAGGTGTCTGTAGTCGGACAGCCTGCCGAAGCCCCCTGCCTGGTGGTGTGCAACCATATCTCCTGGCTGGACATCATGGTGCTGGGCTCGGCTGTGCCGGTGGCATTCCTGAGCAAGGCGGAAGTCGCCCAGTGGCCGCTGATTTCCCGCTTGTCCCGGGCGGGTGGGACGCTGTTTATTAAGCGGGGAGGCGAAGGCGCGGCACGGCGCAGCATCGAGGGAATCCGAAAAGCATTCAAACGACAGCAAAGCGTCGCAGTCTTTCCGGAAGGGACAACAGGGAAAGGCCACGCCGTGCTTCCGTTCCATCCTCGCCTTTTTGCGGCAGCGATTGAGAGTGGAATGCAGGTGCAACCGGTCGCGTTGCGTTATCCACACCCGGAAGGCGTGCATCCGGAGGTGCCCTACGTGGATCAGCAAACATTGGTTGCCAGCATCCTGGGAATTCTCGGATGCGCCTCCATCCAGGCAGAGGTGCACATCGGCCCGGCAATCGACCCGGCTGGCCTGGACCGTCGCCACCTAGCGGATCGGGCATGGGCATTCGTGGCCGGAATCGTCGAAGAAAATCCAGACGCTTCAGAATCGGAGAAATAAATGACGCTCCTCGTGGATTATGAGGACGACATCCCGGGAAGATCCCGGCAGGGTATTAGGCGCTGAGGCTTTTGATTCGCGCGTTCAGGCGGCTTTTCTGGCGAGCTGCCTTGTTGCGGTGGATCAACCCGCGGGTCACCGCGCTGTCGATTACGGGGATGGCTTCCCGGTAGGATTGCAGGGCCTGCTCGCGATCGCCTTCCTCGATCAGTTTGACGACCTTCTTGACGAAAGTGCGGTAGCGCGATGCCAGTGCCATGTTGGCTTCACGGTGGGAGTCCGCCTGACGGGCGCGCTTGCGGGCTTGGGCTGAATTGGCCATAGGCGGCGCATTATATATGAAACGAGGGACCTCTCGCCCCTTTTGTAGGAAAAAAGCTTGAGGAGAAGCCGGTTTCTCACGACAGATGAGCCTGAAGCGTGAGCGGTTTCCAACGAGAAATGAGCCTGAAAAATATTGGGAATTATATACTTGACGATCCTAAAGCCGCTTCGCCGCGTACCTTTGGAACTCGCCCCATGTGGCCGCTCTTTTTTCCTGAATTGTGCCTTATCGTGGCCTGCTTGGGCCGGGCAACAACTGAGTTGGCGCCAAGAGAGGCTGTTCTGCGCGCTACTAACGGAAGGTAAAGAATAGAATAATATTCTTGATAATATTATAAGTATATTTATTTATGCTTATAGTGCCGAACATGCTATAATTTTTTGGACGATATACGCCAATGTGTGCCATTGAGGGAAACCATGCCTGGAAAATCCAAGATCACCTCCGCCCCGCCCGGCGCCGTGGAGGATGCGCTCAGGAAAGTCGGAGAAAACATCCGCATTGCCCGCACCCGGCGACGGCTCCGTCTTGACGACGTTGCGCAGAGAATAGGCACGTCCCGCCTGACTCTTGCGGATGTCGAGAAAGGCAAGCCGGGTGCTTCGGTCGCGGCCTACTTCGGTGCCCTGTGGGCACTGGGATTGATTCGGGATGCCTACGGTTTAGCGGACCCGGACACGGACGAAGAGGGGAAAGCGCTTGATCTTTCCCGCTTGCCGCAAAAGGTGAGGCGGCGCACGAAATTGTCCGTATGACTTCCGACCGCCGTTGCTTCGTCTACATCTTCCTGCCCGGAGAGGTGCAGCCTGTAACGGCCGGGACATTCGCTGTGAGCGTTGGAGGCGGCGTTTCGCGGGGGCAATTCATCTACGAGCGAGGTTACTTGGAGCGCGAGAATGCCGTCGCGCTTGATCCGGTCGAATTGCATCTCAGCACCCAAATCCACGAAACTGCGCGCATGGAGGGATTTTTCGGGGCCATCCGGGACTCGATGCCGGATGACTGGGGGCGGCGCATGCTCGAAAGACAGAAAGGCCTGCCGCGTCTCGAAGAGTTCGACTACCTGATGGAAGGCCCGGACGATCGCGCGGGCGCCCTTGGCTTCGGGACGACTTCCACGCCGCCGGAAGATTCGCACTGCTTCGGTTCGTTGGGGAGCTTGGTTCGACTCCAGGAGGTGGCGGATGCCGTCGTGCGGGATGCTCCGGTTCCAGCGGATTCGGACGAGGAGCGGATTCTTTCCCTTCTGCAAGCGGGGACGTCCATGGGCGGAGCCCGACCCAAAGTCTCGATTGAACACGACGGCGCACTCTGGCTTGCCAAGTTCGGATTGGACGAGGATGTCTACTCTGCCCCCAGGGTCGAGCATGCACTGATGAATTTGGCTTGTTCATGTGGACTGAATGTGGCGGAGACCCGGGTCGAATCCGTCGGCGGACGTGATGTGTTGCTGGTGCGAAGGTTTGACCGGGAGAAATCCGGCAATGGCTATTTCCGCCACCGCATGGTCAGCGCCATGACCGTGTTGCTGGTCGAAGGGGTGCTCGTGGACCGCGACCGCTGGTCCTATCTCTTGCTGGCGGACGAAATTCGTCGCAGCAGTGCCAGCCCCGAACAGGACCTAAAAGAGCTGTTTACGCGGATGTGTTTCAATGCGGCCATCTCAAATCTAGACGACCATCCGCGCAATCACGCTTTGCTGGCACCGCGGCGGGGTTGGCATTTGAGCCCAGCGTACGACCTGACCGTCTCTCCGGCAATTTCAATGGAACGCCGATCCTTGGCCTTGGACTGTGGGCGCTATGGGCGCAATGCGAACAAGGAGAATCTTTTGAGCGCAGCATCCCGTTTTTTTCTGGATGCCGCCGAGGCGGAGGCAATTTTCACCCGGGTGGTCGAGACCGTGCGCTCAAGCTGGGGCGAAGAAATGCGTCGTGCCGGAGTCCTTGGGGCGGTGCAGGAAAAAATCAGCAGCGCGTTCCTGTACCCCGGGTTGTTCTACGACCTCCAGGGGTGACGCATGAGTGAACTTGGGGGACAACAGGAGATAAGGATTGGGGTTTCCCGGTCGGCATCAGGGTGTTGGGGTTTTCCCGGCGCCCTTTTGTTTTTCGGGTTGTAGAACTTGCGGGTCTTCTTGGCTTCAGGGAGTCGTCCTTGAAGATTTCATGCCCTACTGCCCGGGAAAGCCTCGCCTGCGCGTAGCCATCTGGGCCCATCCAGACATCCGTCCGCCTGGTGAATGAAGAATCTCCGCACCGCCCGATACCGGCCAGTCAATTCCATCGCCAGGTCTCCCGCCTGCCTGAAGCCCTGCCATCCGCTGCCGAAGCCCAGGCGAAATCCTTCGAGCAGATATTGAGTCGCCCTGACCGGGCCCTTGCGTCGGCGCTCATATGCGCGCAAGGCACGCAGGCCGAGCGAATGAATGGCAATTTCCTCCTGCAAAACGGCCGCATCCATCAGCCCCAGGTTTTGGCCCAGTCCAGCCAGGGGATGCACGACATGCGCTGCATCGCCGACCAACACGATGCCATCCGCGCACCAGTGCGGTGCGCAACCGCGGCCCAACGGGAACTTTACGCGTGACCCGCGAAGATGCATCGCGCCCAAGCGCCCTCCTACGGCCTCCGTCAGTTCGGCTTCGAATTCGCCCGGATCCAAATCAATCAGCGCTTCGGCTTGGGTTGTCGACCAGACCAGCGAGTAATGTCGGTTGAATAACGGCAACAAAGCGGCCGGACCATCCACAGTAAATCGCTGCCATGCTGTCGGTTCGCCTGGCAGTTCGGTTTCGATTTCCGCGACGATGGCCTGCTCGCGATACGGTTGGTAATCCCACTCAAGTCCAGCCAGTGACCGGGTTTTCGAATCCGCACCGTCCGCCGCCACGACTAGGCGAGTGTCCAGTTGTGCACCGGATTCCAGCTCCAAAGTGACGCCGGACGAATAAGGCTCAAACCGGGCGACCGAGTCTGGGCAGTGAAGTGTCACGCCGGCATCTTGCAGGGCCTGGTGCAGCGCCCGGACCAGCACCGTGTTTTCCACGATATGCCCAAGCTGCGGCTTGTTGATGTCGGATGCCAGAAACTCGACCCCGTCGTGGTCGGGTTCCCCCCAGACCTGCATCCGGGTCCAGGGCTGGATACGGCCGAGGTCCAGGTTTTTCCACGCCCCGCAGGCCCGCAGAATCGCTTCGGATGCCGGAGTCAGCGCCAGCACCCGGATTTCGGGGTCCGGCCCCGGTTCTTTCGGTGGCAGTTCCCGTTGCTCGACCAGTTCGACCTGAAATCCGGATCGCGCCAGCAATGCGGCGGTGGTCAAGCCGACCGCACCCCCGCCGATTACCGCCACATCAGGCATGGGTCTGCTCTTCCTTCACTTTCAAGGCCAGGTCAGCCTGCGGAAGGTCTGCACCCATTCCGAAGCGGATCAGCCGGGTCCGGCATTGCGGCATGCTTTCCAAGGCAAACAAGCTGGCGGCACGCGCACCGCGGATCAGGGGATTCCGCATCACGAACCCACGGGCGAGGAAGTCCGTGAATCCGGCGACTCTTCGCGCATCCGTGTCACGCGAGCAGGCGTATCCTTCGAGCAGTTCAGGGTCGCCCGGGTCGGCTCCTTCCTGCTTGGCATCCCGAAGTTCCTGGGCGAGCCATGCAGCATCCCGCACAACCAGGTTGAATCCTTGTGCTGCGACCGGGTGAAAGCCGTAGGCTGCATCGCCGACCAGGACGCTGCGGGTGCCGACTCTCTGTCGGACGCGGCGAAACGTCAAATCATAAAAATTCCGCGGCCCCGCATCGACGACTTGGCCGGCGCGTGACCCAAGCACCTGCTGCAGCTCGCGGCAGAACCTGGAATCCGGCCAGGTCCGGGCCTGCCGGACGCCTTCGCGGGACAACGCCCAAACCAAAGCTCGCCGGCCCGACGGGTGTGGCAGTAGGGCCAGAGGGCCGGTGTCGGTGAAACGCTCGTATGCCCAGCCTTCCGCCGCCCGATCCATTTCCACTTCTGCGACTACGGCGCTTTGGTCGTAATCCACTTCTTCCGCGTGCAGCCCCAGGGCATCGCGCAAGGCCGACCGCGCCCCATCTGCCGCAATTAGGAGACGCGCGGACACGGTCTGCGGGGTGGTGTCCTTCCTGATTTTCAGTTCAATGCTGGTCTCCTGAGGTTGTACCCGTTCGACGGAGGTCTGTGTCAGGATCTCGCAGTTCGGCAAGTCATCGGCCGCCTTGCGCAGGATCCCGGCCAAAGTTCCTGCAGGCACGACATAGCCCAGAGCCGGCAATTGTTCGTCTTCGGCATGCAGGCGGGTCGACCCGAAAGCGCCACGCTGGGAGACATCGATGTGCGACACCGGTGCGCATTCGGACGAGAGTGCGTCCCATGCCCCGACCGAATCAAGGATGCGCCGGGTGCTTTCGGACAAGGCGAGACTGCGCGGGTCGGCCAGGGCCGAAAGCCCGTCGCTGCGCTCCAGCACCGCGATTCTCCAACCGGAAGAGCCCAGCAGAACGGCCTGCACCAGGCCGGCCAGCCCGCCGCCGGCGATAATCAGGTCTGGGTTCGTTCCAGTTTCGCTCACTGTGCCGCCGCCCCCACGAGACGACAAATATCGTCCGGATCGGAAGGCAGGCCCGCGCTGAGCACGTCCGGCCTCTTGCGGGTGACCGCCACGTCGTCCTCGATCCGCACCCCGATGCCGCGAAATCGCTTCGGCACCCCTTTGAGGCCCGGCGTGAAGTAGAGCCCAGGTTCTACCGTGGTGACCATGCCGGGTTCCAGCCCTCGCCACTTCCCGTTGACGCGGTATTCGCCGACATCGTGCACGTCCATGCCCAGCCAGTGAGAAGTCCCGTGCATGAAATAGGGTTTGTACGCCTCCTTTTTCCACAGGGTCTGCCATCGTCCCTTCAGCACCCCCAGATGCACCAGGCCCCGGGTCAGGACGCGGGTTGCCGCGCGGTGGAGGTCGTCCCAGGTGTTGCCGGGAACGCACCGGCGGATGGCCGCCTGCTGCGCCTCCAGGACCAGCTCGTAAATTTCCCGTTGCGCAGGCGTGAACTGGCCGCTCACCGGCCAGGTGCGGGTGATGTCGCTGGCATAACCGGCCAGCATGCCCCCGCTGTCGATCAAGACCAGGTCGCCTTCTTTGGTTCGGCGGGAGTTCTCGGAATAATGGAGCGTGCAGGCATTGCGGCCCGAAGCCACGATGCTGGAATAAGCGAAACGCATGTCGTGGCGCTGGGTTTCATACACCAGCTCGGCTTCCAGTTCGTACTCGTAGCATCCCGGTTTCGCCGTGCCCATGGCGCGGCGGTGGGCACCGGTCACGATGGCGGAAGCCTTGCGCATCAGTGCGATCTCGCTGCGGCTCTTGAACAGGCGCATCTCGTGCAGGTCCCGGTCGAGCAGGCGGCATTCCTCCGGAGGATTGTGGCCGGTCCGGCTGCGGAGACGCATCTGGTCGATCCAGCGGGCAACCCGCCCGTCGAAGTCTCCGTCCTGTCCCAGTGCGTAGCACAGGGTCTGCCGTTCCCGGAGCAGCGTCAGGACCATGTCGTTCAACTTCTCGATGGGGTAGGCCGCATCCGCCCCGTAGCGCTCGCAGGCTCCCTCCAGACCGGCAAGCGCGCCTTCCCACTGCTCGACGGCCGGATTGCGCGGCTTGCAGAACATCACGAACTCGCCGCCCGGGTGTCCGGGAAGCAGCATCGCGACGGCATCCGGCTCCGGGAACCCGGTCAGGTACAGAAAATCGCTGTCCTGCCGGTACGGCCAGTAGACATCGCGGCTTTGAACCCGGGCCGGGGCCGCGGGGATCAAGGCCACCGCATCCGGTCCGATCCGGCGCATGAGCCTCTTGCGCCGCCGTGCGTATTCGGTTTGCGGAATCATGAGCCGGCTGTCTCCCACAGGGGGCAAAGGTTGTCCCGGTGAATGATTTCAGGTTCTCCGACCACGCCAAGTATAGAGTCAAGTTCTTCGCTGCGGTGCCCGCGAATGCGGCGCGCGTCGTCCGCCGCGTAATTGACGATGCCCCGCGCGATTTCGCGGCCCTGTTCGGTCAAGACCCGGACCACGTCTCCCGGAAGGAATGATCCCTCGACTTCGGTGACGCCCACCGGCAGGAGGCTTTTGCCCGCCCGCAAAGCCCGCTCGGCCCCGGCATCGACGTGCAGGCAGCCTTCGCCGCGGAGCAGCCCGGCGATCCATTGCCGCCGTGCGGACAGGGGTTCGTCCCGGGGAGACAAAAGGGTCCCACAGGCTTCGCCCTCGGCGACCCGGCACAGGATGTCCGGTTCCGCGCCGTTCGCGATCAGGCAATGGGTTCCGCTGCGTGCCGCGATCCGGGCGGCCTCGATCTTGGTCCGCATGCCTCCTCGGCCCAGGCGTCCCTGGCCTTGTCCGGCGTAATCGTCCAGCGCCGGGTCGTCGATCCAGGCTTCCTCGATCAGGCGGGCATCCGCGTCGACATTAGGATCTTTGTCGAACAGGCCGGGCTGGTCCGTCAGGATCACCATGAGATCCGCTTCGATCAGGTTGGCGACCAATGCCGCCAGCGTATCGTTGTCGCCGAGTTGCAGTTCCCGGGTCGAAACGGTGTCGTTCTCGTTGACCACGGGGATGACGCCAAGATTCAGCAGGGTCCGCAGAGTGGTTCGGGCGTTCAGGTAACGCGCCCGATCCGTCAGGCCCTCGTGAGTCAGCAGGATCTGGGCGCTGTGATGCCCATGGTGCGACAAGGCCACTTCATAAGCCCGCACCAGCCCCATCTGGCCGACGGCAGCGGCAGCCTGAAGGTCATGCAGTGAATCCGGCCTGTCGGTCCAGTCCAGCCGGTTCATCCCTTCGGCCACGGCACCCGATGAAACCAGGGCGACCTTGCGCTGCTGTTCCCTGAACAACGCGACCTGGCGCATCCAGTCTTCGATTGCCGGACGATTCAGCCCGCAACCCTCCTCGGTTACCAGGGAACTGCCGAACTTGATGACCCAGCGCTGCGCTGCGCCGAGTTCATGCCGCTTGTTCACGCCAAGCCTCCAAAAACCGGTCGATTTGCTGGATCAGGGGTTCAAGCCCGCGATGCGCCACCGCGGAAATCAGGAAGCTCGGGCCGGTCCAGTCCAGTTCCCGGCACAGGGCGGCCAGCCTTGCCTCGCCCTCTTCCTCCGGCAAAAGGTCGGCCTTGGTCCCGACCAGCCAGCGGGGTTGCGCAAAGGAGACTTCCTTCGACTGCTGCAGCTCCTTCTCGATCTGCCGCACGGATTCGACCGGGCCAGGCCCCGAATCATCGCCAAGGTCCACAAGATGCAGGAGCAAGCGGGTGCGTGCCAGGTGGCGGAGGAACTGCAGGCCGAGGCCTGCGCCTTCGGCGGCTCCCTCGATGATGCCCGGGATGTCCGCGATCACGAACCGCCGGTATGCGCCCACCCGAACGACGCCCAGATGGGGGTGCAGGGTCGTGAACGGATAATCCGCCACTTTCGGGGTCGCTTCCGATACGGCGCGGACCAGTGTGGACTTGCCCGCATTGGGCAGGCCCAGCAGTCCCACGTCCGCCATCAGTTTGAGTTCCAGGTTCAATGTCCGGCTCTCGCCCTCGCTTCCGGGCGTCGACTGCCGCGGGGCGCGGTTGGTCGAGCTTTTGAAGCGGGCATTTCCGAGGCCGTGGAATCCGCCGTGCGCCACCAGCGTATGTTGCCCATCCGTGATGTCCGCGATCAACTCGCCGGTTTCGCCGTCCCGCACCAGTGTCCCGACGGGAACGTCGATGACCACGTCCTCTCCTTGGGCGCCGGTCTGGTTGCGCCCGGAACCATCTAAGCCCCGTTGCGCCTGGAAATGGCGCCGGGAGCGGAAATCCGCCAGCGTATTGAGATGGGAATCGCCACGCAGGTAAACAGAACCGCCATCGCCGCCGTCACCGCCGTCCGGCCCGCCGCGCGGAATGAACTTCTCGCGCCGGAAACTGACGCAGCCGTGGCCGCCGTCGCCGCCGCGAACCGTCAGGGTCGCTTCGTCCACGAATTTCATTGGAGGGATTATAAAAGGGAGAAAGGGCCAAAAACGCCGAAAATCCTTTCGGTCGGCAATTTTGTTTCAGGGATTCCGGCATTGGGACATGCCGGAAAGCCAGGCCGGATGGATTATCCGGCCGGATTAACCGATACGTACGTGCGGCTTTCGCGCCCGCGGGAGCGGTACTCCACAGTCCCGTCTACCTTGGCGAACAGGGTATGGTCGCGGCCGCAGCCGACGAAAGATCCGGGCCGGTAACGGGTGCCACGCTGGCGCACCAGGATGGTTCCGGCGCGAACCTGCTGGCCGCCGAAGCGCTTTACGCCGAGCCGCTTGGACTCGGAATCGCGCCCGTTCCTGGAACTGCCACCTGATTTTTTGTGTGCCATCGCTGCCTCACACCTGAATATCTTTGATTTCGAGTTCGGTCCAATGCTGCCGGTGCCCGGTACGGGTCCGGGAGTTCTTCCGCCGCCGGAATTTGACCACCTCGATCTTCGGCGCACGGCCGTGGTTGGTCACTTGAGCGGCAACGCGCCCCCCTTCCACATGCGGTGTGCCGATATGGGTTTTCTTCTTGTCTGCCACCAGCAGCACGCGGTCGAATTCGACCTTGTCGCCGGGCTCGTTCGCAAGACGCTCCACCCGGATGATGTCGCCGGGCTGGACACGGTATTGCTTGCCGCCGGTTTCGATGACTGCGTACATGAGGAGGATTGAACCGTCAGGGGGCGCGTATTCTAGCCAAATCCCGACGGTCTGGCAAACCCGCAGCCAAGACAGCGAGAAGGCTTGGGGGAAGGGCACATCCATCCTGTTGCACAATCTTGGGCTCGCCATAGCGCCAAACATAAACCCTTGCAATTCTAAAAAAAGGCGCCATAATAGATGATGGAATAAGCAAATATGCTTATTATATCATTTTTGGAGGTAATACCATGGCCGGAGATATAGCAAAAATACATATAAAAATGGGCGGATTTGAGGTCTCTTACGAAGGGGACGAGGCATTTCTTAAAGAGGACATATTTAATCTCATAGAGAAAACCATTGGTTTCTATACGGAGAATAGATATGTTTTATCTACTGGCCGAGAGGCTTCCAGTGAGGCCCCCGGAGGTTTAGCAAGACCATCAATTGAAACTGACCTTTCTACGAATACCATTGCAACAATCCTCGCGGTGGAATCTGGCCCAGATTTGATAATCGCCGCGTCGGTGAGGTTGGTATTGATTGAAGGAAAGGAAAGCGTGAGCCGGAAAGAGATCTTATCTACCATGAAAGCTGCCGCGCCCTTCTACAAGAGGACTTACAACAGCAACCTTACCCAGTATCTTGAGAGATTGGTGAAGGCTGATCGCTTGCGCCTTGTTGGAAAGGACACGTACACACTTTCACCTAAAGAAAGGAAGGTATTGGAGGAGAAACTTGCTAAGCAGGAGTGACTTAAAGGTTTGGCTACAGCGTGAACTGTCGCAACGCGACAAGTTATTACTAGTTCTTGCGACATGGGATAGACCATGCCAAGTGAAAGAAATAAGAAGTTGCGCTAGGGAGGCCGGATTTCAGGTACCAAAAACTTGGAACCTGTCGGCCTCTTTGGGCAGTAGCCGAGGGTTAGCGATTAGAGTAGAGGATGGATGGGAAATAACTGATTCAGGAAAGCAGCATTTAAGAAATCTTGGTGTCACCAAAATCAGTCCTGCGGCGATACGAGTGGCGACGGATCTCCGAACAGAACTCTTGCACATTAAAAATGATGAAATACATACTTTTGTGGAAGAAGCGATTAAATGCTATGAAGCTGAGCTCTATAGATCAGCAATTGTTATGTCTTGGGTCGGTGCTATGGCTGTCTTGCAAAGCCATGTGTGCAAAAAATGCATGGACGAATTCAATAAAGAGATGAAACGTGTGAATCCCAAATGGAAAAATGCAAAGACAACGGATGATTTAGGCATCTTGAGGGAAGCAGATTTTTTAGACCGGGTCGCAGCATGTTCCATTATTGGGAAAAATGTAAAGAATGAACTGAAGCGTTGCCTTGACCTCCGCAATAGTTGTGGCCATCCAAATTCTTTGAAGGTTGGTGCCAACACGGCAGCACATCATTTAGAAATTCTGCTTCTGAATGTGTTTAAAAAATTTGGCTAAGTATTAGCCTTTCACGTGCTATTTAGCATTCAGATTTACGGAGCAACACCTACAAGGACTAAGGGAACCGCAGGCACTCCCCGTCCCTGTCTCAGGATATTCAGTAAATCTCGCTCGAAATATGGAACACCTGACGACATTTGGGTTTCAAGTTCTTTCATGGGGAGTATTTCAATGCCTACGTCGATAACATCTGAAACAAAAAAACTTAAATGTTTTACGAACAGATCATGAGCCACGAAAGCATATTTGCCGAACTGTACCTCTACCGCAATTCGCGCCTTCACGAAATCTGTCTGATTGTAGGACAAGATAGGCTCATGGCCAGCACCTAAGATTGCCTGTTTTTGCTCATCAGGAAGCATGTGCAGAGTGTCCCGGAGCAACTGTTCGTTTTGCGTCACCCAGAAATTCCGTCTTTCAGACTTCCAGCCAAAACCTTCCAATCCATTTTTGAAGGCCTTGTTCATATCGATTGGCGAATAAAGTCGTCTGCCTCTTTTTGTTATTTCTTTCGAGACTTTAGTCCGACATGCTTCCGCATCGACTGATGCGATAACATCTTGAACCTCCTGCCACAATTTTGGCTTGTGGACTAGTAGAAATTCCTCGCCATTCATGTGCGAGTATTTGGCCGCGATGCGCATTTAATGGCCGCCATTCGGTTTTGCTGGGTCGTAAACGGGCTTTCCCATTGGCCGTGTGCGTAGCTTTCCTGACTGTAGCGCGCGGACTCTTTCCCACGCGACATCAACATATTCCTTTTCGGTGTCACACCCGTAGCCTATGCGCTGATGCATCAGAGCGGCTATTACAGAAGAACCTACTCCCATATAGGGGTCAAAAACCGCATCCCCGGGGTCGGTCATGGAAAGCACCAGCCGTTCTACCAGTTCTACAGGGAATTGACATGGGTGAATTGTTTTCTCGACATGATTGCTTTTGACGTTTGGAAATATCCAGACGTCACTAGGATTTTTCCCTTTGGGGTTTCCCGATAGTTTTCCTACATTCGGACCCTTGAAGTATTTCTTGTTCGGGTATTTGGACGGTACTCTAACTGGATCAAGATGAAAGGTGTAATCGTCGCTTTTTGTCCACCAGTTAATTGTTTCGTATCGTCCAGAAAATCGCCGTGAGCAATGCAGGCCATGCCCGAAATGCCATATGATCCGATTTCGCAGTTTGAGGCCATGTTTCTTGAATAGGGGGAACAGGACGTTATCCAAGGGCACAATTTCTCCCTTTTCTACATAATTTCCGACCTGCCAGCAGATGGAGCCAGACGAATTGAGCAAACGCACACATTCACTGATCACTCTGTCTTGATGCTCTAGATAGGCATCTAAAGAGGATTGTTGTTCGTACGATTTTCCAAGGTTGTATGGTGGAGAGGTAACAATTAGGCCCATCACGCCATCCTTGAACCTCCGCATATACTTCAGATTATCCTCACATGCCATGTCGGCATTGTCGAGAATCCCAGGTTTTTCAGTGGGCACATGCGGTCGCAGAGGCGCTTTAGAGAAAGCTTCCGCCGATGTTTGTTGGGCGGGATGACTGGCCATCTTCTCCTTTCAGACAGCAGATTTCTGGACGGGCTCTCGCATCATACCAAATGGGGATATTTCCCAGAGTTACAGGTTTGCTTCCTACTGAAATTACTAGTTTAAATAAGAATTTGCTCAAGCAAGTAAAATGCACCGATGCGACTCGACTTCACCAAAATGCACAGCCTGGGCAACGACTTCGTTGTCCTTGATGCCTGGGACCGTGAGGTTTCCCTGACGGTGGCCCAATTGCGAAGACTCGCGGACCGACGCGTCGGGATCGGATGTGATCAGGTGTTGTTCCTGGACTCGGATCCGGACCCCGACATCCACTTTTCCTACCGGATCTACAATGCCGACGGCCAGTCAGTGGAGCAATGCGGCAATGGCGCACGCTGTTTGGGCCGTTATGCTGCCGATCGAAAGTATGCAGATGCCTCGAACCAGCGCGCACGCGCACCTTCGGGAGAAGTCATTCTGCAACTGCATGATGACGGCTCGGTGAGCGTCAATATGGGCATTCCGAGGCTGGAACCGGACGAAATTCCCTTTTCGAATCGAGGCCGCCACCCCACTTACCTCTTGGAGGTGGGCGGAAAGGAATATTCAATTGCCGCAGTTTCCATGGGCAATCCGCACGCGGTGCTGACCGTCGATGCGATCGGCAGTGCGCCGGTGAACATTCTGGGGCCCCGGATCGAGACCCATCCGAGATTCCCCCGGCATGCCAATGTGGGTTTCATGGAAATCTCCACGCCTCGGCATATCCGGCTGCGGGTCTGGGAGCGCGGGGTCGGCGAAACTCCGGGCTGCGGTACCGGGGCTTGTGCGGCAGTGGTTGCGGGCCGGCTGGCGGGAGAACTTCAGGAGGATGTCGTGGTGTCGCTTCCCGGCGGAGACCTCCAGGTGCACTGGGAAGGCGAGGATCAGCCGGTGGTGTTGCGGGGCAGTGCGGAGTATGCCTATACTGGTTCCGTGGAACTATGAGTCCGAAGTCCAAGTCTGCGTCACGCGAGCTGTCCGCGGCACAGGTTCAGGCTTGGCTCGAAAAACACCCCAA
Source organism: uncultured candidatus Poriferisulfidus sp. (assembly GCA_965204575.1). Lineage (GTDB taxonomy): Bacteria > Pseudomonadota > Gammaproteobacteria > Poriferisulfidales > Poriferisulfidaceae > Poriferisulfidus. The sequence goes on along the minus strand of OZ241993.1, from coordinate 491,002 downwards.
TTTCTTGGCTGGCCGGCCGGAACTGCTGGAGCAGATGCAGTTGCCGCGGGATTCGGACGGGACCATTTCGTTTCAGGCGTACCAGGCCCGCCGGTTGCGAGAACACAATGCACATCTGGAAGCCTTGTTCCAGATGGCCAGCCGCAACCAGAAGCTGATCGACCATGCCCTGATCCTGGCGGCGGAAAGCCTGCAGGATCGTCCAGGCACTCTAGGGGCCGCGATTCAGGCACAGGAAAGGCGTCTGCTTCGCCATTTTCCGAACGCCGGTTGGGCCATTCGGCTGCGACCGGAAATCCCGCGCGCTGCCGCCAAATACAAGATTCCCGAGCATCCGCCCTTAGTGCGTGCGATCATGACCGTATTCCGAAAGGGTCCGCAGATCCTGACGGATCGCGAAACCGTACAGATGCTGTGGCCGAAATCAAGCGTGGATTCGGACACCTTGGTCATTGCGCCCCTGAAGCGGAGACGGCGCTTCGGCATCCTCTGCCGGGAACTGCCGCCGGGCATCGACCGCGAAGGCGACACCACTTTGCTCCTACACGTGGCCGATCTCACGGCAGCCTTGATCAACCGGTTTTGCGAGCCTCGGAAGGCTCCATGAGCAAGCTCGAAGAAGACACGAAAAAGTGGCTGGAGGAATTCCAGGCCAAGTTGCGCTGGGAACGCAATTATTCGGTGCATACCGTCGCTGGCTACACCAGCGATATTCGGCAATTCATCCGCTGGCTCGGCGAACAATCGGCCGAACCCGCCGAGGCGCATGAAGGCGACGTTCAGCGCTATGCCGCGCATTTGTTCCGGCAGGGGCGGTCCCCGCGATCCATCCAGCGCGTCCTGTCGGCGTTGCGCGGGTTCTACGATCATCTGGTGGCGACCCATCGCCGGGCGGACAACCCGGCGAGTGGGGTTCGCGCCCCCCGGCAGCCCCGGACGCTCCCCAAGGTACTGGATGTCGATGCCGTGATGCGCCTGCTGGATTCGACGCCGAATGGCCCGCTGGGATACCGGGACCTGGCCATGTTCGAGCTCTTGTATTCCAGTGGCATGCGCCTGTCCGAACTGGTGGGGCTGGATTGCAATGACCTGGACATGGCGGCTGGAGAAGTTCTGGTTCTCGGGAAAGGCCGGGTGGAGCGAAAGCTTCCAGTCGGGCGCATGGCGCTGAAGGCTTTGCGTGGTTGGCTTGATGTGCGCGGGAAGATGGCGCATTCCGAGGAGACCGCACTGTTTGTGGGTCAGCGGGGACGGCGCCTGTCGGCCCGTAACGTGCAAATGCGCCTGCGCCAGTTTGGCTGTGCCTCAGGAAGCGACCAGGCGCTGCATCCCCACTTGTTTCGCCATTCCTTCGCCAGCCACCTGCTGGAATCATCAGGCGACCTGCGTGCCGTGCAGGAATTGCTGGGGCACCGCCGCATCAGCACCACGCAGATTTACACACACCTCGATTATCAGCACCTAGCCCAGACTTACGATTCCACGCATCCGCGAGCACGGCGGCGGGATTAAGCTTCTAATTTCCGGCAAAATATACGGATGGGTCAAAATACTCCGACAGAACTGCACTTGCATCAACGTTCCCGGGTCTTGGAACTCGCGTTCGGCGAAGAGCGCTTTCGGCTGAGTTGCGAATATCTCCGGGTACATTCACCTTCGGCCGAAGTCATGGGCCACGGTCCGGGAGAGGAAACCCTACAGGTCGGCAAGGAAGACGTCGCCATCGATGCGATCGAACCGGTCGGCCACTATGCGGTGAAACTGATGTTCAGCGACGGCCATGATACGGGCATTTATTCCTGGGACTACCTGTACGAACTGGGCCGCGATTTTGAGATGCGCTGGCAACGTTACCTGGACCGCCTGAAAGAGGCCGGGATCGAGCGGAAGGTCACGGAAAACTAGTCCTATGGCGCGCTTTGGCTACCGGGAGGTCGAGCCGGACGAGAAAACCCGTCTTGTAAACGAGGTGTTCGAGTCGGTGGCGTTTCGCTACGACCTGATGAACGACCTAATGTCGTTCGGGCTGCACCGGGTCTGGAAACGCACGTTTGCGCTGCTCGCGCAACTCCGGGAGGGTCAACGTGTGCTGGATCTCGCTGGCGGCACTGGCGACTTGGCCCGGCTGGTTCGCTCGAAGGTCGGCCCGGAAGGACAGGTGGTCCTATGCGACTTCAGCAGCAGCATGCTGACCCAAGGCCGGGACCGGCTGCTGGACGAGGGTTTGACGGATATCCCGGCCGTACAGGGAAATGCGATGACGCTCCCTTTCGAGTCGGAGTCGTTCGACCGGGTTCTGGTCGGGTTCGGCCTGCGCAACTTCACGAACCCCTCGGCCTGCTTGCAGGATATGTACCGGGTGCTGCGTCCCGGCGGACTGGCGGTCGTGCTCGAATTCTCCCAACCGGCCGCTTGGCTGGAGCCGCTCTATCATGCGTACACGCATCAGGCCGTGCCGAAGCTTGGTGAACTGGTGGCCGGGGATCGCGACAGCTACCGCTACCTGGCGGAATCCATCGCCGTGCATCCGGATCAACGGACCTTGCGCGAAATGATGCGTGCCGCGGGATTCGCATCCTGCCAGTATTTCAATCTGAGCGCCGGGATCGTGGCGATCCACCGCGGAACACGGATCGACTAAAGCCCAACCGAGCATGGCCGGATTGCCATGGAGCGAGGTAACAATGAAACTATTTTCTTTGCCTGAACACAGGAACAATGGTGCTTTGTACGGAATGGCGTTGGGTGCGTTCGCCCTGCTCATCGCTGCGGCAAGCGGCCCCGTTTTTGCTGCGGAAGATTGGTCGGGCCCCCATGGGTCGGGAGCCTATGCGGGTGTTTTCGTGGGTTCCGCCCAAGCCGACAATCGACTAATCGATACGGATGGTTTTGCGAACTGGGGCAATCCCGGTTCAGTGACTCGCTACAAGGACTCCGGCTTCGTCGGCGGCGCGCTGATCGGAAAGAAATTCACCTTCGGCGATGCCTCGATCCGGCTTGAACTGGACGGGACCATTGGTGACCTGGAAGCACGGACCAACCAGCTCGACCCCCAGGGTCTTGACGAGACGGCCGTGGCGGAGTTTCAGTGGATCACCACGGTCCGGGTCGGAATCGAGAAATCGTTCGGCTCTGTGACGGTGTTTGCCACGGGAGGGATGGCATGGGCCCGGATCGAAAACTTCGTCACCGACATTGATTTTGGACCGAACCGACCTGCGATGGTGGATCTCGACGATTCCTTTCATGATCGCTCGACGGAAACCGGCTGGGTTGCCGGGCTTGGCGCCGAAGTCCAGTTGACTGGAGGCTGGGTGGTGCGATTAGAGGGGCTTCACCTGGATTTTGGAAAGAACCACCACCACGTGAATCGCTCTGGCAACAACCCTTGCGGGCCGGGAGGCCCTCGGGAACCTTGCTTATATAGGGTTGAAAATGAACTTGAAGTCTTTCGCTTGGCGATCACCCATCGGCTATGAAAACTCTGAAGCCCCCTTGTTATTTGTTCAGGGGCTACTCTCAGGCTAGGGTGGTAGCATAGGGACATATGGCAAAGGACGAGAGTAGGGACACGACGCTGTTGCTTGACGCGGCTTTTGACGAATCGAATAAAGTCGTGCAGTTCCTGATTGACATGGACGCGGATGTTCATGTGAAAGATAAGTTCGGGCGCACGCCGCTGCACCTTGCGGCGGGGGACAATTCGAAGAAAGTTCTGCAGACTCTGATTGATGCGGGTGCGGATGTTCATGCGAAAACCGAGGGCGGGCGCACGCCGCTGCACTATGCGGCGCGGAACAAATCGAAGAAAGTCCTGCAGACTCTGATTGACACGGGCGCGAATGTTCGTGCGAAAACCGAGAGCGGGTACACGCCGTTGCACTTTGCGGCGCCGCACAATTCGAAGAAAGTCCTGCAGGCCCTGATTGATGCGGGCGCAGATGTTCATGCGAAAAGTGGAGGCGGGTGCACGCCGTTGCATTATGCGGCGGAGGACAATTTAAACAAAGAAGCATTGCAGGCTCTGATTGACGCAGGCGCAGACGTCAATGCGGAAAACAGAAATGGGAACAGGCCGTTGCACCTTGCGGCTCGGTACAATTCAAACTTTCAAATCCAGCAACTTCTGGTTAATGCTGGGGCGAAAATAAATATGGATCCAGAAATCTTGACCCACCCAGGCTAAATCTTGGTGTACAATTTCGATCCCCGCCAGTGAGAGTATCGCTGGCCCGACGCCTCCTCCGGGAGGCGTTTCTCTTTAAGTTTCAATCCACCGTAACCCCTAGAAAAGTCCCTCCGTTGCGCCGGGTCAATTCCCGCATCAGTGCCGCGAACCGGCTGGTGGTGTCGGCGTATTTCGGATCAATCTTCTCAATCTGCGCGCGGGTGAAGAACCCGACCGCATGAATGCGGACCTGCCGCTCCCCATCCCGGTAGTTGAGATCTTCAACCGTGTCGATCACCCGCTGGATTGACTCGCCGGTATATTCGTCGCCGAAGATGTACAGACTGATTTTGTCGGACTTCATGCGGAACCGCTTGATGGCTTCCAGAATGCCTTCGACGGGGCTCGAATTGCTGTACGAATGCCAGGAGTCAAAGCGTTGCAGGAGGACCTTCCGCCGTGCGGGCGTGTCCGGAATCCAGCGCCCCCGGTAGCCGCTGAACATGTACGTGCCCATGTCGTTCATCACTTGGAGTCCGCGCACTTTCGGATAGGCGTCCAGCAGAGCCACCAGTTGCTGCCTGGCGGCCTCCCAGGCAAACCGTTTCATGCTGCCGGACGTGTCGACAATAAAGATGATGTATTCGCTGTCGGCCGGGATGCCCCCGATCACATCCGGCTTGGATGCAGTCAGGTTCAGCCGCCGCATTTCTTCATTGAGGCGTTGCAGCGCGGTCTTCAGGTCTGCCTCGATCAGGGCCTGCGCCTGGGCGCCAGCGTTCGCCTGCCGCGCTTCCTCTACGGCCCTCCGCTCGTCCTGCAGCTTCTCCTGCTGAGCGTGCACCCGGGTTTGCACCGCAAGTTGTTCGGTTGCCAGGCTTGCCCGGACCTGAATGATGCGTGAGAGTTGTTCCTGCAGTGCTTCGATTTGGGCCCGAAGGTCTTCGACCGGCTCACCCACAGTGGTTTTAGTGATCAGGATCAACAGCACCATGGCCCCGAATCCGCAGCTGACCACGTCGAGAAACGACAAATGGTTGTCGGCTTGCCGGCGGACGCGCCTCATGGCCAGTCCTCCGCCGGGGCGAGGAATTGCCCGTTCGTCCTCATCGCAAATCCCCAGTAGGCCCCGGCCGCTGCCGGGTCGCCTTCAAGCGGAAGCAGGACAATGTTGAAAGGCGGGCCCGCAATGCCTCCCGTTGCCTCTTGGAAAAAATCCATGCGCTGGGAAGGGCTGACCCGATTTTTCTTGAACCAGGATTTTCCCTGTGTCGGCAGGCCGTCCGTAATCAGATAGACTGCATCCGGTCTGGGCTTGATCTGGGCAATCTCCTTGAGAGTCGTATCGAGGCGGGTCCCCCCCGAAGGAACCCAGCCCTGCACGGCCGAGATGACCTCTTCCATCCGTTTCTCGTCTTTTGCCGGCAGCCATCCGCTCCCCGGCAGTGCCGGCTTCGCCGTCGTGCTGAACCCCCAGACTTGGTATTGCGCCTCTTGCGGCAGGTGTGAGAGGACCCACTCGAAGATGGAACGCGCCCAGCGCCACTTGTAGCTCTCGACCTGGTATTTCACCGGGAGAAACTTGTTTCGGATGATCGTGGCGATTCGCTCGTCCTGCATGCTGGCCGAGCGATCCAGCAGGATCAAGATGCGGCGGCCCTCGACCCGGAAGCCGGCCACGTACTGGCGTTGCCCTTCTCCTTCTTTTGCCCTCAGCTGCTTGCTTTTCTCCGCTTCCTGGAGCTTCTTCTTGCGCTCGCGCAGTTCCCGTTCCAGCCGGGCCGTGTCGGATGCCTTCGGCTGGCGGGCGCTAAGTTCGGCCTGGGTGGTGATGGCGGACACGCGCTGCTGCGCCAGGCTTTCCAGCTCGCGCTGCAGTTGACGCATCTGTCTGCGGTGCTCGGTGATCAGTTCTTCCTGTTCCTGGATCGACTGCTCCAGCAGTTGCATATCTCCCTCGCCGCTTTCCGATGCCTGCGCCAGCTCGGTCAGGTTGTGGTCGATGATCAGGAACAGCAGGACCGCGGCCCCCAGTCCGCAGGACATGACATCCAGGAAAGCCAGGCCGAACGGGTTCAGGAAACGGCTGCGGCGGCGTCTGGACATTCAGCAGGAGAGAGCCACGCAGCGGCGGGCTTGCCCGTCTTCCGGCACGGCGGCGTCCAGGTCGGAGACGGCCTGGGGCGTGGGATTGGCGCAGAGAGGGAGACCCAACCCCTGTTCCGGCAGCGGCAATACCCGCGTCAGGGGAGGCAGCAGCAGGAACTCCAGCCCCTCCGTATCGAGAGAAGACTTCGGCCAGCGGGCCTGAAAGATCTTTTCGTCCAGCGTCACGGGCCGGGAATCCAGAGTGAGCCGGATCTGTCCGGATTTCCCGGCGAAGCCTTGGCACATTTGTTCGAACAGCTGCCCGCGGTTTGCCGCGAGGTTGCGATGCATATCGAAGCGGTGCTGGGCCGCGAAGGCCTCCGCCGCGTTCTCCATCCATTGAGTGAAGAGGTGATAGAAGCCAAAGTCTCCGTAATCCTGGACCGATTCCAGTCGCGCACGGTCCGGCTGGACGTCAATGGTGCTGACCCAGCTGCGGCTGCGCCCGAGTTCGATGATGCCGTGGCGGCCGGGTTCAAGGTCCCGGGCTGCCAGCAGTGCGGTCGGGAATACACTTCGGGGCGTGTAGCCCAAGGCCTCCAGCACGCCCAGCAAGCATTCGAGCCGCAATTGATCAATGCCTCCGCTCACCGAAAGGTCGATCGGGCCTTCCCCTTCCGGCAGGAATTCCCGCAACTGCAAATACGCAAGGTCGATATTCGACGTGCCTCGGCTTTCTCCCGTCCCCGGTGCTTCCAGGTATTCGTTGTTTTCCTTGTCGGTGCGTCGGGGCTGCAGCCGTTCGCCTGCATCCTTGCCGAATCGCCAACCGTCTTTTGAATTCCGGCGGGCCAAGCACCACTCGACCCGCCAGTCGGTGCCGTCGGGCTGTGCCAGCGCGTAGCTGTCGATTCTAAGAAGAAGGCTCATCCGTCCGCGTCCGCTCCCGCAGGTAACGCAGCAGGTGATGCTGGCAATGCTCCTGGGCATCCAGTACCAGCGACTCCTGGGCTTCCTGCAGTTTGTGCAGCAGCAGCATGATGAACAGGCTGATCAGCAGGGCGACAAACGTTGAATTGAATGCCACGCCAAGGCTTTCCGTCACCGGCCCGATGTTGCCGCGCGTGGCTTCTTCGGCCTGCCCCAGGGCCGCGCCGATCCCGCGCACCGTGCCGATGAATCCAAGCGAAGGAATGGCCCAGGTCAGGTAACGCACCAGTGCCAGTTCGGTGTCCTGCCGGTCCGACTCCATCTCGCAACTGGCCTTCATGGCCGCAGTGGCGTCCGATACGGAATGCGTCGTGAAGAAGCGATCCAGACAGGCGTCGGCAGCCCGGTAGAGCACGGTACTGCCATAGCCCTGCATTCGCACGTACTCCCGAACGTCGGTGAAGCGTGCCCGGTCATGCGCCTGAGGCAGGACCAGATCGGTTTCCCGGGTTTCCAGGAAACTCTCCTCGTCTTGCCGGCCACGCTGGCTCAGCAGCCTTCGCGCGAAGCGCAGCTTCATCAGCTTCATCCACATGATGGCAAGTGCCCAGAACAGGGCGACAAAACAGGCCTCCTGCTCGTAGTCCTTGACGACTACGGCGATCCGCGCGCCAAGCGTCGGCGGTGCGATTTCAGCCTGTTCCTCGGCAACGGCCTGGCGCTGCAACTCCTCATAGGCGACTGGGCGCACCACCAGTTCATACGCCGCGTGCACCAGCACGAACGACACCGCCAACGCCAGCAATTGCCAGAACACTTCGTGTTCGCGCCAGCGCCCGGTCAGGTTGTTCAGTTTAAATGTCACTGGGCATATCCACGGCTTGGTCGAGGGAAATGGTTTCTTTCGGGGTCAATTGCTTGAGCGTGATCTGCGGGGCCTCCCGCTTGAGATCCTCCTCGGTCAGGACTTCGATGACTTCGCGGTCCTCTTCTTCCGCTTGCGGTGCAGGAGGCTCTTCGGCCCACGCCAGGGCCGCCGCCGCGTACAGGGACACCCACCAAAGCCGTTTCATGGCTTCTCCAGGTAATAAGCCAGCCGGAACCCCACGTCGTCCTTGGGGTCGCGGTCGTAGCGGCGGTTGCTCAGGCTCAACTCCTTGCGCCCGCCGTCGCGCCATCCGAATCCCCGGATAACGTAGTACTGGCCGCTGGCTTCGCCCAGCGGATTGACTCGCTCTGTCTCCGGCCGGGCCGAAACCCGCAGCTTGTCGAGAAACACGTCGTGCATCCATTCCGCCACGTTGCCCGGCAAATCATACAACCCCTTGCCCGAAGGCGGGAAGCTTCCGACGTCGGCGCTGACGGCATACCCGTCGTTGTATCCTTCCAGTGTCGGCTGCACGATGTCGGAGGCGGAAGCGTCCGCCAGATTGCCGAACCGGTCCGGGGGCGGCATGAAGTCACCCCAGGCATGCCGCTTTCCGGAACGGGTCAACCAGACCCATTCGGCTTCACTCGGCAACCGGTATCCGGTCGCCTGCGCATCGAATCCCACGATTTGTCCGTCGCGCACCCGGTAGAATGGCGCAACCCCTACCTGTTCGCTCATCCAGTTCGCGAACAATGCGGCATCCGCCCAGCTGACCCGCACCACCGGTTGGCTCGGGCGGTCCAGGCGCTTGCCGAACACTTCTCCGGAGTCATGTCCGGCCCGGTAGCGCCGGTAAAGGGCGTTGGTGACCTCCTTGTCCATGATCGCGAACGATCGGGTTAGGCGCACCGGGATGCGGCGGCGCGTCGTGGCGATCTCGAACGATTCGCGGGGCCGGAACTCGACGAAGACCAGCCCGCGACCCCGTTCATGCTTCTGGCGCCGGGAGTATTCGACCTCCGCCTGTGATTGCAAGACGGCGAAAAGTTGCTTCGGGGTATCCGGGTGGGGCACCACGGTGTATTTCTTTGTTACATAGCCCGGCGCGGAAACCTCCACGGTATGGGCCCGCTGTGCCAACTGCAGTTGGCGCCGGAGCTCTACCTGTCCATCGACGCGGACCGTCGCGTTAGTTGGCGTCGGCCAAAGTTCAAGGGTGCCAAGGCGTGGTGTCAGGGTGACTGTGTGGCTTTGCCGGCCGGGCTCCAGCTTAAAGGTTTGCCGGTCCGGGGCATGCCCGGGAAATAGCAGGGCGACCTCCACCCGGGTATCGGGAGTCAACACGATCCGCTTCGGGGTCCGTCCCCGCCAAGTGCCGTCGATCAATATATCCGCGGCCTCGGGCGTACTGGAAATCGTCAGCAAGGCGGGTTCCGCGATTTTTTGGAGCGAAATCTCGATCTCGGTCAGTTGGCCGTATCCCTCGATCTCTACCGTTTGCCGGTGCATTTTGAAGCCCTCCACGCTGACCTGCACGACATGCCGACCCGGGGAGAGATCCTCCAGTATTTCTCCGATCTTCCCGGCGTGTTCGCCGTCCACCCGGACTTTCCCCTCGGTTTCAGGGGTCGTGGAAACCCGGAGTTTGCCCGGCAAGGGGTCTAGAGTGACCTGCACGGTGCGCGGCGCGTCTCCTCCCGCCTGGAATTCGATCTGCCGGGGATAGTGGCCTTCTGCTTCCACATTCGCGATATGCCGGCCACGCCAGAGCAAGGCTTGCCCGTTCACCATCATGTGCGGGCTCTCGAGGTGCACCGTGGCGGTTGCGGGATCGGTCTCGAAGCTGATGAGTTGCGCCTGCCCCATGGCGTACCAGGCTCCTGCCGTCATCAGCGCCAGCAGCAGGACCGCAAGCCCCGCCCCACGGAATCGGGGTGCTGAAGGCCGTTTGCGGCGCCTTTCCCGCTTGGGCGGCCGGTATGGCTTGGCCTGGACCGGTTCGTGCTCAAGAATCACCGGATCGACTCCGTGCATCGGATGTCCAGGGTAAGAGCCTTGCCGGGACGCACTTTCAGCGTCGCGCGAACATCTCGGTATCCGGGCCGGTTGGCGACGACGATGTAGTCACCTGGGATCAACTTCAGGGTCTGGCGTTCGAGCCGCCCGAGTTTCCCGACGCCGTAAATTTCAATTTCGGACTGGTTGTCCGAAGTCAGGACCAGGGAGACCGGGATTTGCGCCAGCTTCAATGCCTCCACAAGCCCTGTGCGAGCCTTGTCGATCTTTCGGTCACCGAGTCGTTTCTCTCGGACAAAGGCGAGCCACTCTTTCGCCCGGGCTCGGATGACCTTGTCGTAGAGGCCTTCCGGCAGTTTCAACGCGTCCAGCCGCCGGTATGCCTCGATGTACAGGGCGACCTGCTCTCGGCCTTGGTGCGCCGGCTTCAAATGGGGCGAAATGGCCAGTGCCTTGAGGTAGGCGGCATCGGCCGCAGCCCAGTCTTCTTTCTGTCGGGCTGCACGGGCCTCGTCCAGCAGGGACCGGGTTCGCTGATACTGAAGTTCCGCCCGGGCCTGCTGAAGGTATTCCCGGGCTCGCTGCCCGTCCACCTTTGCCCACAACTCGACCGCCCGGGTCCAATCCGAATCCAGCATGGCGCGAAGTGCCCGATCCTGGATGCCCTCGGCCGCGGCGGTTCCTGCGGTTAGCCCCGCCGCCAGCGCCAGTGCGACTGGGATCAATTCAGGCCGCCACGTTCCGACAGGTAGATCTCGTTCAGGATTTCGTGCCACTGCTGGTACTGGTCTTCGACCGACCCGGTAAGCGTGCGTGTCTGGTTCTCTACTTGCACGACCTGGGGCTCCACCTCCAGGTCGAGCGATTGTCCGAGCTCCTTGAGCGCGGCCTCGTGGATTTCCGTTGCTTCGTAGTCCTGGTAGGCGTCGTAGAGGCCAACGGCTCCGGCCCCGACCACGATCTGGCTGGCCTGTCGGGCCTGCTGGGAGGATCCGGAGTCGGCCATCACCACGATTCCTCCGATGACGGCCAGCGCGCTCAAAAGGCCTTGGGCCACGCTGGCGGTGACTCCCTCGTCATGTGCACGGCGTTCGTAGAAACTCTGTCGTGCCCAGTCGCGGTACGAGGCATCGATCTTTTCCGCAAAACTTTCCGAGTATTGCTGCAGGGTCTCGACGAAGAGGTCGTCGCGTTCCTTGATTTGCAGTACCAGTTGGTACAACGTGTCTTCTTCGGCCGGCAGGGAAATCAGGCGCGTGCGGCCCTTTTGTTCCTTGACGTAGCGTTCGAACGCCTGCGGTGCGAATTCCTCCGCGAACCGCAATTCCGCCACGGCGCGGATTTCCTTCATGGCTGCCACTCCCCTGCGGTCGCGTTCGACCAGGAGGTCCTTCGCGATCCGGTCGAACAGGGCTTCCAACGGTCGGGCCCGGTCTTCGCCGGCATAATCGGCCTCATTGAATTCATGTCGGTAGACGCGATTGAGCCACTGTTCGCCGGTCGAGTCGGTGGCGAGGATTTTCAGATCCAGTTCGGAGCCGTTCGATTTCAGGATCGTGCCCTCGATGCGCAGGTCCGGAACCGCGCGTTCCGGCACCACCCATACATGCCGCCAGCCGCCCCCGCGCAGCATCGCCTGATGCAGCTGTTGGGGGAAATACAGGGTTTCGGCTTTCCGCACCTGGGGGAACACATCCCCCTCGGCTACTTCTTTCTTGTCGACTTCCCCCTTGAACTGGACAATGCCGGCATCCAGATACCATTCTTCCGGCACCGGCTCGACAGCCGGCTCTTCCGACGATTCTTCGAACAGGCCTCCGTAAATGCCGGACATGCCGGTCTGGCATCCGCCGGCGAAGGCCAGCAGCAAAGTAAGCAGGGCTAACTGTCTCTCAGACTTTTGCATTTTTGCTCCAGTTGTTTGCGGACCTCGGGGTCTTCTTCCCGTTCCGCCAGTTCACAGACCTGCCGGGTCACGATGTCGTCGTCTTTCTCGTAGCCGTGAGTCGGACGCGTCTTGCCGGTCGGGACATCGCCGGGAACTTGGCCCTCGGCGACTCCGCCGCGTTCGGCCTCTTCCTCTGCAGCTTCCCCCTCGCCTTCGCCCTGTGTCTCCCAATCCGGCAAGTCTTTATCTGTTGTCCCGTCGCCGTCGACCCTTCCTTCCCGCTCTTTGCGGGCCCGGATTCCCGCGTCCAGCAGGATCTGGTCAACGCGGTTCAGTACGGCCTCGATTCGGGAAAGCTCCCTCTCTTGCCCTTCTTCGATACTTGCCTGTTCCGCAAGTTCCGGCTCCCTTTCGAGTCCGTCTTCGATCCCGAGTTCTTCGGTTTCACCGGCTGTCTCCTGCCCTGCGGCCGGCTGGCCCTCTTCCGGACTCTCTGGAAGGCCTTGATCTTCGACGCGGTTCTCCTGTGAGGCCGGGACGCCGGGAGTTTGTGCGGAAGGCGCACCTTCTTCCGCCTGTTCTGGAGATTCCGCGCCCTCTTCCTCGATACTGCCGTCCGATGATGGTTCCTCCGGGGCCTTGTCGGAAATCAGTCGTACGGCGATCTGCGGCCCGGAGTCCGAGCCCAAGGAGAACGGCGAATCCGCCGCTTGGCCAGCACCGCCGAGCGATGCCAGCAGCCCCAGAAAAAGCAGCCGCGTGTACGTGGACATTGTTTTGACAATTATACGGGTCGGCCTGTCCTCAATCTATAATCTGAAACAAAGCCCGCCGCTCCGAGAGCGGCTGTATGCCTATGTCTGCCTCACTTTCCGCCCTCATCGACCAAGCCCTGCGTACCGACGAAGAGTCGCAGAAGCGCCTGCAGGCGATGGGTCGGCGCACGATTCGGCTGGAACTCCTGCCGCTGCCTCCTATCGGATTGCATATAGACGAAGGGAAATTGACCCTGGGGTCTCCGGGAGAAGAAGCAGATCTTGTGGTCCGTGGGCATCTGGCGGCCTTCGTCCGGTATGTGCTCAGCGACCGGGCCGACGGAATCCACCTGGAGGGCGAGGGCGAGATCGCGCAGGATTTGCGCGACTTTCTGGCCGCCCTGGACATCGACTGGGAGGAACTGCTGTCGCGCGCCGTCGGCGACGTGCCGGCCCGGCTGGTGATGCGGACCCTTGAAGAATGCCGGCAGGTGGCCCGGAACTTCGGCGGGGCGGCCGAAAGCAATGCCCGGGACTACCTGCACGAGGAGTCGGGTTTGTTGCCGAGTTCCTCCGAACTCGACCGCTTCGTACACGAGGTGGACCGGTTGCGCGACGACCTGGAGCGGTTTGAAATGCGGATTGACCGCATCCAGCCATGAACGGGCAAGGGCGCATTCTCGCGCGACCGCTCTATATCCCGTGGGTGCTGCTGCGCCACGGCCTCGACGAAATCGCCCTGTCCCGGTTCCGGCTGGGACGCGGGCTGCTTTACCTGCTGCCCTGGAACTGGTTCCGCTGGTCGCGCAGGCCGCGGGCGGAGCGCATTCGGCACACACTGGAGGACCTGGGTCCCATTTTCGTCAAGTTCGGGCAGATGCTGTCGACCCGGCGCGACCTGCTTCCCACTGACCTGGCCGACGAACTGGCCCTGCTCCAGGACCGGGTGCCGCCATTCGACGGGGAGGCGGCGCGCAAGGTTGTCGAGCGGTCATTGGGGCGGTCGGTACGGGAGATGTTCAGCCAGTTCGACACCACGCCGCTCGCCTCCGCCTCGGTGGCCCAGGTGCACGCGGCGCGCCTGGGTGATACCGACGTCATCGTCAAGGTGCTGCGCCCCGGGATCGAGAAGACGATTCGCCGCGACATTCGGATGATGTACCGATTGGCCTGGTTCCTCGAGCGAGCCTGGGAGGGATCCCGGCGCCTGCATCCGGTGGATCTGGTGACCGAATACGAGAGCGTTATTTTTGACGAACTGGATCTGACGCGGGAGGCCGCCAACGCCAGCCAACTGCGCCGCAACTTCGAGAGCAGCGAGCTGCTGTACGTGCCGGAAGTGTTCTGGGACTACACCGCCCGGGACGTCATGACCATGGAACGCATCTACGGGATCCAGATCTCGGACCGCGAGGAACTGGTGCGTCATGGAGTCGACCTGAAATGCCTGGCCGAACGGGGCGTGGAGATTTTCTTCACCCAGGTGTTCGACCACAATTTCTTCCACGCCGACATGCACCCCGGCAACATCTTCATTTCCCGGGAGACCCCGGAATCGCCGAAGTACAGCGCGGTGGACTTCGGCATCATGGGATCGCTGTCGGCTTCAGACCAGCGCTACCTGGCGTTCAACCTCGCGGCTTTCTTCAACAACGACTACCGACGGGTGGCGGAACTGCACGTGGAATCCGGTTGGGTGCCGCCCGAGACCCGGGTCGCGGACTTCGAAGCGGCCATCCGCACGGTATGCGAGCCGATCTTCCAGCGGCCGTTTTCCGAGATTTCGTTTGCGAACCTGCTGCTGCGGCTGTTCCAGACCGCGAGCCGCTTCCAGATGGAAGTGCAGCCGCAACTGCTGCTGTTGCAGAAGACCCTGGTCAACATCGAAGGCGTTGGCCGCGAACTGTATCCGGATCTCGACCTGTGGACGACTGCCAAGCCTTTCATGGATCGCTGGGTGAGCGAGCAGACCGGGTTGCTTGCACTGGCCCGGCTTGTGCGCCACCGCATCCCGCAGATGGTCGAGCATTTCCTTGGAGATCCTCCGGCCGCTCCGCCGCCGGATCCCTCGCCGATGCTTCAGACGAAACTCGAGACTTCCCGGCGCAAGCTCAAACACACCCGCCTCTGGCTGGCAGTTGCCGCAATCGCGGCGTTGGCGATGGGCGGCTGGCTGGCATTCCTGCACTGGGGGGGCGGATGACCCCGGCGGACCCGATACTGGATGTCCTGAACGAAGCGCAGCGCAACGCGGTCACATCGGATCCGGATTCCTGCACTTTGGTGCTGGCGGGCGCCGGCTCCGGAAAGACCCGGGTGCTGACCCACCGTTTTGCCTGGCTGGTGAAGACGCAGGATATCCAGCCGAAAGAAATCCTGACGGTTACGTTCACCAACAAGGCGGCGACCGAGATGCGGGAGCGCATCGAACGGTTGCGGGGGCAGCCCGCGGGCGGTCTGTGGGTCGGGACGTTCCACGCGCTGGCCCGCAGGATGCTGTTGCGCTTTCACGACGAGGCCGGGTTGCCCGGGAACTTCCAGATTCTGGATCGAGAGGACCAGAAAACCCTGATTCGTCAGATTCTTCGAGACCTTGACCAGCCGCGCAAGGCGCGCGATGTCGCCGACGCCATTCGGTGGATCAGCCTGAAGAAGGGAGAGGGCCTGCGCGCCCGCCATATCGAGCCCGAAAGCGGTCGGGAACAAGCCCGTCTCCCGGTCATGGAGCGATACGAGCGGCGCTGCGAACAGAGCGGCTTGGTAGATTTCGATGAACTGCTGTTGCGCTGCGTCGAACTGCTGCGCGATCATCCAGCCGTCCAGAAGCACTACCAGTTGCGGTTCCGGCATCTGCTGGTGGATGAATTCCAGGATGTGGACGATTTGCAGAATGCCTGGCTGGAGCTGCTGGCGGGCGGCGAACGCCCGTTGTTCGTAGTTGGCGACGACGACCAATCGATCTATGGCTGGCGGGGGGCGCGCCCGAAACATATCCTCGACTTTCAGCAAAACCACGAGAATGTCCAGGTCTGGCCGTTGGAGCAGAACTACCGCTCCACCAGCCCGGTGCTTGAGGCGGCCAATGCCCTGATCGGGAACAACTACGACCGGCTGAAGAAGCGGTTGTGGACCGACCGGGCCGAACAAGATCCGATCACCGTGTTCAGCGCACCGACCGGAGGGGCGGAAGCCAACTACGTCATCGGAAAGATCGAACAGTGGGTGGAAGACGGAGGACGGTGGGACGGGTGTGCCGTGCTCTACCGCACGAACCGGCAGTCGCAACCTTTCGAGACGAACCTGAACAACCGGCAAATCCCCTACCGGGTGTACGGGGGCATCCGGTTCTTCGAGCGGCGCGAGGTGAAAGACACCTTGGCCTATCTGCGGCTGTGCCTGAATCCGGATGATGATGTCGCCTGGCAGCGGGTGTGCAATGTTCCTCCCCGGAAGATAGGTGCGAAGACAATCGAAGCCGTTCGAACAGTTGCGACTGCCGCCGGAGAATCGCTGTTTTCAGCGGCGCAGGAACAGGCTAGAAGCCGATCCACTTCGCAGGCGGGCCGGGCACTGGAGGAATTCGAGCAATGCCTGGAGGCCCTGCGTGAGGAGACCGAAGGGCGTGGATTGGCGGAAACCATCCGGCGCATCCTGGACCAATCCGGGTTATTGGAGATGTACCAGGAGACCGACCGGGAGTTGGAGGAGACGCGCAGCGAGAATCTGGGGGAACTGGTGAATTCCGCCGCGGCATTCGTGGACAACTGGGAGGAGCCTGACGAAGATGGCAGCCCTGGCTTGGCGGAAGCGTTCTTGGACAGCACGGCGCTGGAAGCGGGCGAGCGGGGTGAAGGCGTGCCCGGGAATGCGGTTCAGTTGATGACCCTGCACATGGCCAAGGGGCTGGAGTTTCCACTGGTGTTCATCGTTGGACTGGAAGATGGCATCCTGCCGATGACGCGAGAGGACTCCCCGCTGGAAGAAGAACGCCGGCTTTGCTATGTGGGCATGACCCGCGCCCGGCAGCGGTTGGTCTTGACGCATGCCTACGAACGGCTGATTTTCGGGCGGACTTCCTCGGGCCTGATTCCGTCGCGCTTTCTTCAGGAACTGCCCGACGAACATACGGTGACCGAAGTGCCGCGGGACTTCGCCCCACCTGCGTCTGCGCTTTCGGCGAGGTCCGGGGCCGGTGCCGCCCGTCCGGCGCCTCCGCCCAATCTGGACGTCCCCGGTCCAGGCACGCCGGTGGCGCACCCGAAGTTCGGTCCCGGCATCATCGTAGAATACGAAGGTCGGCCGCCGCATTTGCGGGTTCAGGTACGCTTCGAGGACGCCGGCGTCAAATGGCTCATGTACGACTACGCAAAACTCGAGTGCCGATAAACAGCGATTTCGCACCCAAGGAGGACTAGATGCAACGACGGGAGTTCCTAGGCGCGGGCGCGGTCACTGCAGTTGCCGGGCTTGGCTTGGCGGGCCGGGCGAACGCTGATGAGCCCCTGCACTGGAAAATGGTCACCACTTGGCCGAAGAACTTTCCCGGCCTGGGCACCGGTGCGGAATTCCTGGCGCAGGCGATTGGCGAGATGTCCGGCGGACGCCTGCAGGTGCAGGTGTACGGAGCCGGCGAACTGGTGCCGGCGTTCGAAGTGTTCGATGCGGTAAGCCAGGGTGCGGCGCAGATGGGCCACGGCGCGGCCTACTACTGGAAAGGCAAGAACCCGGCGTTCCAGTTCTTCTCCACCATGCCGTTCGGCATGACGGCCAATGAGATGAACGGCTGGTTGTACAAGGGAGGGGGCATGGAACTATGGGAGGAAGCCTATGCTCCGTTCGACGTGGTCCCGCTGGCGGCAGGAAACACCATGGTCCAGATGGGCGGGTGGTTCAAGCGTGAGATCCGAGGGCTCGAAGACCTGCAGGGCCTGCGCATGCGCATCCCGGGCTTGGGTGGCGAAGTGTTGCGCCGGGTCGGCGGCACGCCGGTGAATCTCAGCGGCAAAGAGCTTCTGGTGTCGCTACAGACCGGGGCGATTGACGCAACCGAATGGGTCGGCCCGTGGAACGACTTGGCATTCGGATTGCACCGCGCGGCGAAGTACTACTACTATCCCGGCTGGCACGAACCCGGGACCACGCTGGAAGGATTGGTTCACCGCCCGGCGTTCGAGGCGCTGCCGAAAGATCTTCAAGTCATCGTGCAGAATGCCGCCCGGGCCACCAACCAAGACATGATGGCCGATTTCACCGCGCATAACAACGATGCGCTGAAAGCGCTGGTCGAGAAATACGAAGTCGAGCTCCGCCAATTCCCCCCGGAAGTGCTGAGCGCATTGCGGGAACATGCCGAGGCGGTAATTGCGGAAGTGGCTGAAACCGACGAATTCACCCGGCGGGTTTACGACAGTTACCAAGCGTTTTACGCGCGGGTTCGGGACTGGACTGCCATTTCCGAGCAAGCGTATCTGGACACGCGGTAGTGTAGAATAAGGCCGCTTCGAGGCTTGAACGGAATCCCGGCAATGAACGAATTTCTGGCGACCCCATCCCTTGTACATTCTGTTCTTTACTATGTGTCGTGCCTGTTCAATTTTGTGGCCGCGCTCTGGATAGCCAGTTCTTTCGTCCGCATGCGCGAGACGGATCTGTGGATTCTCCGTTTGGCTATGTCAATCAGCGGACTGACGTACGTCATGATTGCCATTTCGATGTTCAAGAACCCCGAGTACGCCCCGCACGCGACCAACCTGATCTGGTGGTGGATACTCTCGGTTTTCGGCCTGCTGGTGTTGCTGCAGCCGACCGGAATGATTTCTGCCACGATCATCCGGGTCGGGACTTATATTGGAGCGGCTGTGGCTGTCTGGGGCTCCTTCATCGTCGCCAGTGAACAGGCGGCATTCGGCGAACTCGCGACTTATTACGGCTTCTTCGGTGCCAATCTGGCTGCCGCAACCTGGATGCTGATCGGCCCGATGATGAATGAGGAGATGCTTCGGCAGAAGCGCATCATCATCATGAGCACGGGCGCGATCTATGCCGTACTGGTGGTGACCGGCCTGCAGACCATGCAGATGATCCTGGAAACACCGTACTAATTACTAATTCCGGGACGCGTTCCCTCAATATCCAAAAATCTGTTGTGGCAACCAAGTTGCCAGTTCCGGCCATAGCGCGAGGATGGCCAGCATCAGGACCTGCAGGGCAATGAACGGCATCACGCCGCGGTAGATCTGTACCGTGACCACGGTGTCGGGTGCAACGCCGCGCAGGTAAAACAAGGCAAAACCGAACGGCGGAGTCAGGAAAGAGGTCTGCAGGTTGATCGCGATCATCACACCGAGCCAGATCGGATCCAGTCCCATCATCAAGAGTACGGGCCCGACCAGGGGCACCACCACGTAAGTAATCTCGATGAAATCCAGTACGAAGCCAAGCAGGAACATCAACAACATGACCGCCACCATGGCGCCGATTACGCCGCCGGGCAGATTGGACAGCCACTCGTGCACCAGGTCATCGCCGCCGAGGCCGCGAAACACCAGTGAGAAAATCGAGGCGCCAATCAGCACCATGAACACCATGCTGGTAACCCGCGCCGTATCCCGTGTGATGCCGCGCAGCATGTCCAGGGTTACGGGCCCCTCGCGGCGTGCGAGCAGGAGGCTGCCGACCGCCCCCAAGGAAGCCGCTTCCGTTGGCGTGGCAAACCCTGCCAGAATGGCTCCAAGCACCGTGACGATCAGGGCTAACGGGGCCACCAGCACGCCCAGCACTTCGCCAACTGAAAGTCCATGGGCCTTGGAATCCTGGAATCCTGAAGGCAGGCGCTCGGGGCTGCGCCAGGCGGTGAACAGTAGGTAGGCCACGTACAGTCCGACCAGCGCCAGTCCCGGGAGCATGGCCCCCGCGAAAAGGTCCGCGACCGAGACCGTTTGTGGAGAAAAGATGCCCATGTCCAATTGGGCTTTCTGGAAGGCGGAAGACATCACGTCGCCCAGCAGGACCAGGACGATCGAAGGTGGAATGATCTGCCCCAAGGTGCCGGACGCGCATATGGCGCCGCAGGCGATCGGCGGGTCGTAGCCGCGCTGCAGCATGCTGGGCAGGGCCAGCAGGCCCAGTGTGACCACCGTCGCTCCGACGATGCCGGTGCTCGCCGCCAGCAGGACTCCCACCACCATGACCGACAGACCCAGCCCGCCGGGCAATGCCCCGCACAATCGACTCATCGTATCCAGCAGGTCCTCGGCGACCTTCGAACGCTGCAGGGTCACCCCCATGAAGATGAACAGGGGGGCCGCGATGAGGATGTCGTTGGTCATGATGCCGAACACTCTTGACGGCAGCGTCAGCAGCAGGGCCGGATCAAAAACTCCCGCCGCCGTGGCCACCGCCGCGACCAGCAGGGAGATCCCGGCCAGCGTGAACGCGACCGGATAGCCGGCCATCAGCACCAGCACGACCAGCCCGAACAGCGTCAGCGCCCAGATCATTCCTGATCTCCCGCCAATTGCCTGGCTCGTTGCAGGATGTCCGCCATTCCTTGCAGGACCAGCAGTCCCGATGCGACCGGAATGACGGCTTTCAGGATGTACAGAAACGGCAGGCCGTCTGTTTCGCGTGACGCTTCCTTCAGTTCCCAAGCCTTTCCCGCATAGTCGTAGGACAGCCAAAGCAACAGGCCCGCGGTCGGCAGCAGCAAGAACACTGAACCGAGCAGGTCCACCCAGGCCTGAGTGCGCGGCTTCAGGGAGCGGTACAGCACGTCTACGCGCACATGTCCGTCAAGACGCAGGGTCCAGGCCGCGGCCAGCATGAACACGGTCGCGTGCAGGTACGTGATGACTTCCTGCAGGTAGATCCGCCCGAACCCGAACCCGTAGCGCAAGACCACCACGGTGGCGGTCAGGAGCACCATGGCCAGCGTCAACCAGGCCACGGCCCTGCCCGTCCAGGCGCATAACGTGCTCAGCGCCCGGTCGATGGCAGCGAGAAAATCAAACATGGAAAGTTGAAAACGAGCGCTTTATCGTACCGCATCGGCGCGTGCGGAAAGCCACGCGGCCCCACGCCGGAAGCCCATCAGTTCAGTCCGCTGTTATTCCTTTTGCTTCCCGGTGTGCCTGTGCGCAGATGTGGTCCATTTCCGCATCCGAGAAGCCGAAGTGATGACCGATTTCGTGCAGCAGTATCTGGCGGACCAGATCCGCCAGGTCACCGCCCTGTTCTTCCCAGTATTCCAGTATCGGACGCCGGTACAGGTAGACATGATCCAGGTCCTGCGGCAGGTCGTCCACTGATTTCTGATCCAGGCTGACGCCGTGGTAAAGCCCAAGAAGGTCGAACGGGCTCTCCAGTTCCATCGTCCGGCATGTCTCCTCGTCGGGGAAGTCGCACACATGAATTGCAACCGCGGTCGCGTGGCGTGCCAATTCATCCGGGATTTCAGCGAATGCCTGATCGGCCATCGCCTCAATGTCGCGCAGAGTGGGTGGGGAGGCCATGGCAGGTATCGGAATGCAGTGATCCTTGGGGTGCGAGGGCCGTTATATGATATGGGGAATTCCTTCGTATCGCCACACCTCTTTCCTAACATGGCTGATCCTCAACCGCGGCCCAACCTGTTGCTGGTTGACGGTTCCGCCTATCTGCACCGCGCCTACCACGTACATTCCAGCCTGACGGATCACCGGGGGCGCCCGACCGGTGCCATTTTCGGCGTGGTCAACACCCTGCAAAGGCAGTTGCGCCTGACCACTCCGGCTTATGTGGCGGTGGTCATGGATGCTCCGGGGAAAAACTTCCGCCACGATTTGTATCCCGAATACAAGGCCAACCGGAAACCGATGGAACCGGAACTGAGGGCGCAAATCGAACCGCTGCAGCAGATCATCGAGGCACTGGGCCTGCCCCTGCTGGTTGTGCCGGATGTCGAAGCCGACGACGTCATCGGCACTCTGGCACATAAGGGCGAGGCCGAGGGCTTGGACGTGCTCATCCTCTCCAGCGACAAGGACATGGCGCAACTGGTCACGGAGCACGTGACCCTGATCGATATCGATCGCCCGCCCATGGATGCGGCCCGGGTGATGGAGAAGTTCGAAGTGCGCCCCGATCAATTCATCGAGTACCAGACACTGGCCGGCGATGCGGTGGACAACATCCCGGGGGTTCCCAAAGTGGGCCCGAAAACATCGGCCAAATGGCTTCGGGAATACGGATCGCTGGAGAAACTCATTGAAAACGTGGACTCGATCAGGGGAAAATCCGGCGAGAACTTGCGGGCCAGCCTGGACGATTTGCCGCTGTATCGAAAGCTGGTTACGATTCGAGTCGATCTCGAACTGGACCAGTCGCCTCGCGACCTGGCGCGCCGCCCTCTCGATTTCTCGCGGCTTGAGACCCTGTACAAGGAGCATGATCTACGCTCGTTCCTTCGAGAGCTGCATGCCTCCAAGGATGCCACTGCCGAAAGCTCTGGCGGGGCATCTCAGGGAGCCCGCAGGAGAAACTATTCCGCGATCCTGACCCTGGAGGATCTGGACCGATGGGTGGCTGCCGCGCGGGAAGCCGGCACTTTTGCGCTGGACACGGAAACCACCAGCCTGGATCCTCAGCGCGCCGCGTTGGTCGGGGTCTCTCTTGCGACTGCACCGGGCAAGGCCGCCTATATTCCGCTTCGCCATACGGCGCTGGGCTCCCCGCCGCAACTGGATCAGGAGCAAGTGCTGGAGCGGCTGCAGCCGTTGCTGACCGACCCGAAACTAGACAAGATCGGGCATCACTTCAAATACGACCTGGCAGTCTTGCGGCGTCATGGCGCCGCTGTCAGCGGCCCGATTCACGACAGCATGCTCGAGTCGTACGTGTACAACTCGACCGCCAGCCGACACAGCCTGGACAATCTCTCCCGAATGTATCTGAACGAGGAAACCATTCGCTACAGCGAGGTCACGGGAACGGGGAAGAAGCAGATCGGCTTCGATGAAGTGCCGATCGACCCGGCTAGCCAGTATGCGGCCGAAGATGCGGACATGACGCTGCGCCTGCACCGGACTTTCTGGCCCCGTCTGCAGAAAGCCCCGACCCTCCGGGCGGTTTACGAGCAGTTGGAACTGCCCCTGATCCGGGTATTGGAAGACATGGAACGGGTTGGCGTGTTGATCGACACGGAAGCCTTGCAGGGGCAGTCGGAAGAATTGAAGGAAGACCTGGAGGCGCTGAAGGAAGGGATAACCCGCGAATGCGGGCGCGAGTTGAACCTGAACTCGACCCAGGAATTGCAAAAGGTGCTGTTCGAAGAACGCGGTTTGGAGCCATTGCGGAAGACTCCCAAGGGCGCGCCGTCCACGGCCGAGGATGTGCTGGAGGAATTGGCGGCGTTGGACGTTTTACCAGGCATGATCGTGAATTACCGGCAGCAGACCAAGCTGCTGTCGACTTATGTGGGCAAGCTGCCGCAGATGATCAATCCCGAAACCGGGCGCCTGCATACCTCGTTCCACCAGGCGGTCACGGCGACCGGACGGCTGTCTTCGTCCGACCCGAACCTGCAGAACATCCCGATCCGGACGGAACAGGGCCGGCGGGTCCGCCAGGCATTCGTCGCACGCCCGGGATGTGTCCTGATTGCGGCCGACTATTCGCAGATCGAACTCCGCATCATGGCCCACATCTCGAAAGACCCGACCTTGTGCCAGGCCTTCCGGGACAAGGGCGACGTGCACCGGGCGACGGCCGCAGAAATATTCGGGATCACCCATGATGCGGTCACGCCGGACCAGCGCCGTACGGCGAAAGCCATCAATTTTGGATTGATGTACGGCATGAGCGGGTTCGGTCTTGCCCGGCAACTGCGCATTGGCCGGAACCAGGCGGAAGATTACGTGAAAACCTATTTCGAGCGCTACCCGGAAGTCCTCAACTACATGAACCGGACACGCGAACAAGCGCGCGAACGGGGCTACGTGGAGACGGTGCTCGGCCGACGGCTGCATGTCGACGGCATCTCTTCACGCAACTACAACCAGCGCATGTATGCGGAACGCACCGCGATCAATGCTCCCATGCAGGGGACTGCAGCGGATATCATCAAGCGGGCCATGATCGACGTACACGGATGGTTGAAGACAGAACATCCGGACTGCGCGCTCATTCTCCAGGTGCATGACGAACTGGTTGCGGAAGTCCCGAGCGCGAAAATCGAGGAGATCGCCGACGGTCTCAGGGAGCGAATGGAAAGAGTCGGAGAACTGGACGTTCCGATGGTGGTCGACATCTGTTCCGGGGACAACTGGGATCAGGCGCACTGACCGGTAGCGGGGAAGTGCAGTATGCGGTACACTACAAGTCGAGAGGGCTGGAACTTTTCGATCCGCGTCGCCTCTCAATGGTTATCACCGTATCCGGGATCCCCTGTCGGGTACGGTTCGGCTCCGGTTCAAAGCCCTCTGTTTGCACCGGAGCCACCTCCCCCTTAAAGCCAGCAGACCCCGGGCATGCCGCCGAGGTCGCTGCTTGTTTTTTGGAAGTCGGTGAGCCCTGAGGCTCAGGGCTTTTCGTGAAGGGAACTACACGCTAGACGATCCCATCTAGCATTCGCACACGGTTGACAGTAGCAAAGCCGCCGTGTGCGGCATTTCCAAAGGCCCCCCGGCACTGTCTATGCGGGGGCCTTACTTTTTTGGATCGTCTTGTATGTAAATCCCTTCGTGAATCAGAAAATCTGTGATATCCAGAAGCATCTGGTAATTCGTCGCGTTTCGGGTCGTGATCCGGTATCGTCCGTCTACGGCTAGAGCCGGCACACCGTCGATGCCGTAGGCCTTAGGCAATTCCCGCGCCTCTTCCAGTCGGTCGGTGACCGCCTGCGAGCGGAACGTCTCCGCGAAAGCCTCCGGGTCAATCTCAAAGATTTCCAGCATGCGCCCGACCCCTTCACCGGACTGCAGCGGGCGGCCCTGCTCATGTACGAGGTTGAAGACGATGGGGTGCAGATCCAATCGATCCATCAATTCCAAGGTGTAGTACACCCGGGCACCCACCACCCATCGTGCACTGAAGACGGCCGGGACGAGCCGCACGTGAACCGTGTCGGTTCGCTCCTCAAGCCAGGGCTTGAGTAACGGTTCCAATCTGTAGCAGTGCGGACAGCCGTACCAGAAGAATTCGATCAGTTCGGTTTTTCCCTCCGGCACTTCGGCAGGCGGGATATTCTCCAGCACGGTGTAGTGCTGGCCCTCTTCGAACTTGTAGTCGGGATGATCCGCGGCTTCGTGGGCGGGCGCGGTGGCCGTCAACAGGCTCGCCAGCCCGAGCGTGGCGAGTCGCAAGGGAGTCATCAATACAAGCCGGAAATATAGTGTGCGACAGCCTCGATTTCCTCGTCGGTCATTTTGGCTGCCACCTCGTTCATCATGGGATTCTGCCGGGTGTGGAGCTTGTGCGCCTCGAATCCTTCGCGGAAGGATTTCAACTGCAGGATGGTATAGGTGGCATGTTGGCCGGCCAGCCGCGGAAACTCGGCAGGGTCATTGCCGGCGCCGGTCGGGCCGTGGCAGGAGATGCAGGCCGGTATGTTCCGGTCGAGAATGCCGCCGCGGTAAACCAGTTCACCCAGCTCCAGGGTTTTGGTATCGGCCTGGGCAACACCGATCTTGGGTGTTTGCGTTGCGTAAAAGGCAGACACGTCCAGAATATCTTGTTCGGACAGCAGGACAGCCTGCGGTTGCATCAAAACGTTTTCGCGATCGCCGGACTGGAACCGTTTCAACTGGGTCACCATGTAGGCGGCGCCCTGCCCGGCCAGGCTGGGCCATTCCGGGTTGATGCTGTTTCCATCGACGCCATGGCAGGCCGCGCAAACGGTCGCGCGGGCTTGTCCGGCAGCGGGATCGCCCTCGGCGAAGGCCGGGGATGCCATAAAAACGATGCCGGGCGCGAGCGCCGCCCAGATCCAGTGCCGAATCATTGATTAGCTGGAAGGGTATCCCATACAGGCGCGCCATTGTAGCAAAATCGCTCTTCTCGGCCGCAGTTCGGGTCGAAGCCAAAGCGCAGCCAAGAATATCGCTAGAATGGACTTTCCGTGATCGAGAGCAAGGCTTCGGATGAGCATCAACAAAGCCACGCGGGCGCGTGCCTTGAACCAACAGCCTCGCATCCTCTGGCTGACGGGCCTGCCTTGCGCCGGCAAATCGACAATCGCGGGTCTGCTGGAGAAAAAGCTTGAAGCTCTGGGCCAGCATACGTACCTTATGGACGGGGACAATATCCGGCTCGGGCTGAGCCGGGATCTCGACTTTACGCCTGCTGACCGGGTAGAGGACATCCGCCGGGTCTCCGAGGTCGCCAAGCTGATGGTGGTTGCCGGCCTGGTCGCCATCGTCGCCATCATCTTCCCGTTTCGTGCAGAACGAGCAAAGGCCCGGAGAGGCGAGTTGCCGCACTTCACCGGCATCGATTCTCCCTACGAGCCCCCGGAGAACCTGGAATTGCACATCAATACGGTGGAATTGTCCCCTGACGAGGCGGGTGACGGAATCGTACAATTCCTTCACGAGCCGGGATCGTGAAGCCCGATCGAATGGCAGGGCGGTGACAGATTGACTAAGGATTTCCCGCGGATTTTGGATCTGCGCCAGACTGCCTACCTGTCCGGGCATCCTAAGGTGGGAGACTGCCCGCCGGACCAAGGGGTGGAAGTGGCCTTTGCCGGGCGTTCCAATGTCGGCAAATCGAGCGTGATTAATGCTCTTTGCGAACGGCGCGCGCTGGCGCGGACCAGTGCGGACCCGGGTCGAACCCGCCTGCTCCATTTTTTTGCCGTGGACGAAACACGCCGCCTGGTGGACCTGCCGGGCTATGGCTTCGCGCGTGCGTCCAAAACCGAGCGTGCAGGCTGGCAACGCATGGTGGAAGGATATCTTCGAGGCCGGCAAAGCCTGGTTCGCCTGATGCTGCTCATGGATATCCGCCACCCGTTGCGCGACAGCGACCAGCAGTTGCTGGAATGGTGCAGCGCCGTGGGTTTACCCGTGCATGTCTTGCTGAACAAGGCGGACAAGTTGTCGCGCTCCAAGGCACAGCGCACCCTGATCGATTTACGGAAAGCGCTTCAGGATTGGGACGAACTGCCGGTCAGTCTGGTGTCGGCCCGCACCGGCCTTGGGCTTGAGGCGGCTCGCGACGCCTTGCGCACGTACTTGGAGAACGGGACGTCAGTTTCGTGAGATAAGAGCCGCACTTCCGGCTCAGTGCCTCTCTGTCTCGGCATGGTGCAGGAAAGAATCCCTAGCCGTGTCGGATTTTCCGATGGTCAGACCGAGGCGGCTGCCGATCAGATACACCACAAAGCCGACAATGAAACCGAGGAATCCCTTGTAGTAGAGCGCGAGCTCCGGAGTCATCTGCCAGAGCACGACGCAGGCAACAGCAGAGACCAGCATGGCGATCGCCAGCGGCTGGTTCGGCCGCCCGCCTAGCGCGTACACGGTGATCAAGGGGGCAAACACCGCCCCCATCATGGACCAGGCAAGAATCACCAGCGTAAAGACGCTCTGATCCCCGGACAGGGCGATGGCCAATGCCACCAGTGTCATCAGGAGCGTGCCGCCCCTGACGATGACCAGAGGCAGGCGATCTTCCGGGGCGAAATCATCGGTCAGGTTCGCGGCGCAACTCAGGATCAGGGAGTCGGCCGTAGAAAGGGTGGCGGCGAACATTCCTGCTATCACGACTCCCACCAGGATTCCCGGAAGCAAATCAAGCGCCACGGTCGGCAGCGCCAACTCGGCATCAAACACGATATCGGGGGGAAGCAGGACCCGGGTCAAAAGCCCCATGGCAGTGGCGACCAAGCCGAACAGGAATGTCCAGGCGTAGTAGTAGGCGCGTGCCCGGTTGGTGTTTTCCAAACGGTCCAGCGTCATGAAGCGCACCATGATGTGCGGTTGCCCAACAACGCAGAACCCCGCGACGACCCAGCCCAGGCCGAACAGCAACGGCCCCAGTGCGCCGAACTGCAGGTCCGGGGGAATCAGGTCCATGTGTGTCGGAGAGACCGCATCCAACGCAGCCCAGGCAGCGGATATCCCGCCCATGAAATCAAGTGCGATCACAAGCAGCACGATCATCGCCACCATCATGACGATGGCTTGCAGGGCATCCGTCCAGATCGAAGCCCGGATTCCTCCGGCCCAACTGTAGCTCGCCACGATGGCCGCGCCGATCAGGGCTCCGACGAATTCTTCCCAGCCAAACAGCACATGCAGCGCCTTGCTGCCAGCCACGAACTGTGCCGCCGCATACGTGGACAAGAAAATCAGGGACACGAATCCGGCCAGATGACGATACATTCGAAAGTCCGTGCCATTCCAGTGGCTGAGGATGCCGGCGTAGGTCTCGGCTTGCCCCATGTTCGTGACCGAACGCAGGCGGCGGTGGATGAAGGACGAGGCGACGATGTCGCCGATGATCATTCCAAGCCCCAACCAGATGGAAGGCAAGCCGACCAGATAGGCATAACCGATCAGGCCGGTGAACATGTAGCCGCTGTTGGCGGTTGCGCCGGCCGAAAGCCCCGCAAGCCAGGGCGGAGTCTCTTGGCTGGCCAGCAGGTAGTCGCGGTGGCTATGACGCGAGTGCAGGTGCGCGTACAGCCCGATGCCCAGGAACAGGGCCAGGAAGAAAATGAAAGAGCCGACGATCATCGGAAAAACAAGGTTCCGCCAGCGTTGGCGGAGGCGTTAGAATCCGAACCGTATTCTACTTCTCGGCAGGCTTGTGAAGCAGCCAGCCCATCACCATGGTGGCCACGATGGCCCCGAACAGTTGCATGAGGATGAACCACGGGGCGTCTTCCGGCCGTATTCCGGAGAACGTATCAGTGAACGAACGGGCGATCGTGACGGCAGGATTTGCGAAGGAGGTCGATGAAGTGAACCAGTAGCCGGCGGAGATAAACAGCCCAACCGCGTACGGCACTGCGGCCGCGCAGTAGCGCAAGCATCCGAATATGGTGGCCAAGAGACCGAAAGTCGCCATGAATTCGCCGACCCAGACGCCAATGCCGGTGCGCGCGTTGAGCGATGCCGTGAACGCCGGCTCACCGAACATGACATGCGCGAGCCAGACCCCGCACAACCCTCCGGCAATCTGCACGGACACGTAAGCGAGAGAGGCGCGCGGAGCGATTTCCCTGTGGATCAGGAACCCGAGGGTGACCGCGGGATTGAAATGGCCTCCCGAGACCGGGCCGTAAACCAGGATCAGCACGGCAAGGATGGCGCCAGTCGCGAGTGTGTTGCCGAGAAGCGCGATGGCGTCGTTGCCACCGGCCAAAGTCTCGCCCATGATGCCGGACCCGACCACGGTGGCCAGCAGGAAGAGCGTGCCGAGGAATTCGGCGGTCAGGCGCCGGGCTAAAGTCGGTTGCATGGAAGAGATTTAATCAGCCGCGGGTGCGGTGCCGGGAGAGTATGGGGATTTGCTGTTACCGACTTATGACAAGAGACAGGGTTTTCATTTTCCGATGCAGAACCGGCTGAAGATTTCCCCGAGCAGATCGTCGGCGGTGAATTCGCCGGTCAAGGCACCCAAGGCCTCCTGTGCGAGGCGAAGTTCTTCCGCAATCAGTTCGCCACCCTGGGCCTGGGCGGCGCGTTTCAATGCTTCGCCGGTCTCAAGCAAGGCGTCGATCTGCCGCTGGTGCGCCATGAATTCGTCTTCCTCCAGCGCATTTTCAAGTTCCAGCAGTTGGATGATCCGTTGCTTGAGCGTTTCGATTCCGTGGCCGAGTCTCGCCGACAGGCGGATGGCTTCTTCGGGTCCGGATCCGGGAATTCCGTCGGGCAGCAAGTCGCATTTGTTGGCCAGGATCAAGGCGGGGCGTTCCGGCAAACGATTCTTTATTTCTTGATCGTCTTCGTTCCAGCCGGCATGAGCGTCGAACATCTGCAAAATCAGGTCGGCTTCCTCGGCGGCACGCCAGCTGCGGCGGATCCCCTCAATCTCCGCTTCGGCCTCCGCCGCACGAATGCCGGCGGTGTCGGCCAGGATCAGTGGAATGCCGTCGATCTGGAACGAGGCCGTCAGCACATCCCGGGTGGTGCCGGGCTGCGCGGTCACGATTGCCGTGTCGGCGCCGGTGAAATGATTAAGCAGGCTGGACTTGCCGACATTGGGCGGGCCGAGCAGCGCCAAGCGGATTCCCGCGGCGACCGTCCGCCCCTGTCGCGCCCGACGAACCAATTGTTCCACCTTGTCCGAAAGTGCTGATAACCGGGTGCCGAAATCGGATTCCGCCAGCCAGTCCACATCTTCGTCAGGAAAGTCCAAAGCCCCTTCAATATAGACCCTGATATCGACTATTTCCTGCAAGATAGATGATATTTCGCGTGAAATATCGCCTTTTAGCACCCTTGCGGCGCACCGGGCCGCCCGTCCCGTGGTCGCGGCGATCAGGTCGGCGACCGCCTGGGCCTGAGCCAGATCCATCTTCCCGGCCTCGAATGCCCGTCGACTGAATTCGCCGGGTTCGGCCGGGCGTACGCCCAGCGAACGCAAACGGAACAGCAAGGCCTCGACGACTGCGGGTGCACCGTGGCAGGAGATTTCCAGTACGTCTTCGCCGGTGGCCGAAGCGGGAGCCGGGTAGAACGTCAGCACGCCCTGATCCAGCGTGCGGCCCTGGGCGTCGTGAAGCACCCGAAGAGAAGCGGCGCGAGGTGCGGGAAGCACCCCACCGTTGAGTTGGCGGGTCAGGTCCGGAACCTGGGGGCCACTCGCGCGAATCAGGGCGAGTGCGCCGCGCCCGGGCGGGGTGGACAAAGCGACGATCGTGTCGCCGGAATTCATGCCGGTTGCGGCACTACGCGTCCATGCGCCGGATGATGAACCACTGCTGGGCGATCGAGAGCAGGTTGTTGACCAGCCAGTACAGGACCAGCCCGGCCGGGAAGAACAGGAAGAAGACCGTGAACACGATCGGCAACGCCATCATCAGCTTGGCCTGGAACGGGTCCGGGGGGGTCGGATTGAGCTTGGTCTGCACGACCATGCTCGCACCCATCAGCACCGGGAGGACGTAGTACGGATCGCGCACCGACAAGTCATGAATCCAGGCGATAAACGGGGCTTGGCGCAACTCCACGCTTTCCAGAAGCACCCAGTACAGTGCGATGAAGACCGGGATCTGCACGAGGATCGGCCAGCAGCCGCCCAGCGGGTTGACCTTCTCCTCCCGGTACATCTTCATCATCGCCTCGTTCATCTTCACGCGGTCGCTGCCGTAGCGTTCGCGCAGCTGTTGCACCCGCGGTGCGAACTTGCGCATCTTCGCCATTGACCGGTAGCTGGTCTCGGACAGTTTGTAGAACACCAGTTTGATCAGGACCGTCAGCAGCACGATCGACCAGCCCCAGTTGCCGGTCAGCCAGTAGATATTGTCCAGGACCCAGAACAGGGGTTTCGACAGGATCGTGAGGATGCCGTAGTCCACGGTCAATTCCAGGCCGTTGGCAATCTCCTTGAGTTTGTTTTGCTCTTTCGGCCCGACGTACAGTTGTGAGGAAAACCGGGCGCTGGCTTCAGGCGCGATGCGCTGGGCGGGCGAATGCATGCCGATGAGGTATTCGGGATAACGCCCTCCGCGCACGACCCGGGTGTAGTACCGTTCGACATCCCCGCGTGGAGGCACCCAGGCGGAAACGAAATAGTGCTGCAGCATGGCCACCCATCCGTCCATCAGGTTTGCGCTGAACGGCTCCTCGTCCATGTCCTCGAACGACAGCTTGTGGTAAGTCTCGGAATCGTGATAGGCCGCACCAATGAAGGAAATGGCCTCGGTGTTGCCAAACAGGAGCGAGGTTCGATCCGGCGCGCGCCCGGCGCTGCGTCGCAACTGGCGGTATTGCCGACCGACCCAGTCTTCCGTCCCTTGGTTGCGTACTTCGTGCGTGACGTCGACCAGGTATTGGCCCGGTGTGAAGCGGAAATGCTTGAGCACCTGGATGCCGTCCGGCCCGTTCCAACGCAGGGTGACGGTTTCCGGTTCGGTCGCCTCGGAAAAATCGTACTGCAGCCGATCGGCCTGATAGGGCGAATGATGGCTGGGCGCCCGGTGGCTGAGATCCAGATCACCGCTCGTGTCGTGCGTCAGCCCGCTCTGCACGACGTATTTCTCATTGCCGACATACAAGAGTCGTGTGGGAACGTCCGGCTTTTCGAGGGAGACCGGGTACTGGGGAAGGTCTGCCTGCATGACGTTTCCGCCCACGGTGTCGATCCGCAGGTCCAACACATCCGTCCGCACCTTGACCCAGTCACGGCGCTCGGGCAAGGCTTCGTTAGGAAGGTCGGCGGCGGGCTCGGCCTGCCGGGCCTCGGGCATGTCCTCCGCTCGGGGTGCCGGCATGTCCGGAGCCCCTTCCCCCGGAGCCGGTCGCTGCTGCGAAGCTTGCGGAGTTACAGAAGGAGGGGCCTTCTCCAGTTCCCAGGTTTGCCAGACCAGGAACAGCATGATGGCGAGGGCGCCGTACAGGAACAGCCGGGGATCACCACCCATGGGTGCGCCTCCGTTCCGGCACTGGATCCAATCCCCCCGGGTGCCAGGGGTGGCAACGCAGCACGCGCCTTGCCGCGAGCATGCTGCCGCGCCAGGGGCCGTGTTCGCGCAGAGCGTCGATGGCGTACTGCGAGCAGGTCGGCGTAAACCTGCAGTGCTGTCCGAAAAACGGACTGAGCAGGTACTGGTAGGCGCGCAACAGGCCGATGAGAAAACGGGTCATGGCCTGATCCTGTCCCAAAGGTCGGCAAGATCAAGACGGATCGCCCGCCGGTCGAGCGGGGGGCGGATGCCTCGGCGGCAGCTGACGATCAAATCCATCCCGGACAGGGAGTGGAGCCGGAAGTGTTCGCGCACCAGGCGCTTGAACGTGTTGCGGGCAGAGCTGCGCCGCAGCGCGCGTTTCGAGACAGCGAGCCCCAGGCGTGCTGCCGGTTGTCCGTTCGGCACCCATACGCAAGAAACGATGCGGCCATGCGCACGCTTCGTCTTCCGGTGCCGGTAGACATTCTGGAACTGATGCGAATGAACCAGCCTGCGGCTGCGCGGGAAAGAGAATCGCCCGGGGGCTTCTTCCGGCTCAGGGGATGAGTCGCGCACGACCGCGGCGGCGCCGGGCATTAAGAATGGCGCGCCCGGCACGAGTCCGCATGCGGGCGCGGAATCCGTGCGTCCGCTTGCGGCGCAAATTGTTGGGCTGAAAGGTTCGTTTCATGGTCGGAATTGCAACCGGGTGCGCATCATAGGTCAACTGCCGCCAATGTCAACCACGCGCTTTTTCCGGTGCCTATGGAGATGGGGATGTTGATGGGTCTTGGTCTATAGCCGGTGTTGCGAAACGGAAAAACCAAGGAGTGGCACTCGGGATTTTCCCCGGCACGATTGCCGTCCGAATTGACTCTTCCGAAAGTGGTACTTGCGGAAATCCATACCATGTACAATAGGGGTAGATCGTCGTTCGGTTGGACGTTAGATTTAGCCGGAAGCGGTCGATAAAACAATTTGACAGGAGGTATGACCATGTCAAGTCTTGTCGCATTATCGGTCAGCATTGGTGTTCTAGGTGGTGTCGCAACGGCACTAAGTTTGGGCCCATTATCCGGAATCGTTCTTATTTGGGTAGCTTTCATTGCTTGGGCCTGTTATTTCGCAATAGGGGGAGACCAAAAAGCACTGCAAAACACGATTGTTTGCGGTATTTTTGGTGCAGTGGCCGCTTGGGTAGCGCTACTTGTTTTCTTATTGATCCCGTTAAGCGAAGCGTTGACTGTTCCCATCTGGGCAGGAATCGTAGTTGCTGGTAGTGTTCTAGTCATGTGCCTGTTGGCCCATGTCGAATACTTCTCCTCAATCCCGGCAAGTGTTTTGGGCTATGCAAGCGTTGCAGCCTATGCGCTGCAGACTGAGGGCGCGTTTACTATGGAAGCCTTAAGCTCTGCTGGTACTTCAAACGCCTTGGTCGTCGTCGCGATATCCGTTGTCGTTGGCGCCGTCTTTGGCATGATCTCCGGTAAAGTCGGTGGAATGCTGTCATCGGAGTAATTCAGTCGAACATAAAACTAGCCTCAAAAATTAAACGCCCAGCTTCGGCTGGGCGTTTTTCTTGGAGCACAGGTAGAGAAAAGGGGAATGCATGATAGATACTAATTTATTGATAAATAAGATTATTTTTAAGACTACCTCAGTTAGCGTTCCAGCCATCCGTCCAAGATAGAGAACAGGACCCGCCGTGCCGACGCGGCACATTCCTCGGTTCGCGCCTGGATCTCTTCCCCGCCCTGCACGAATCTGTCGGGCACCAGTTCATCCTTGAAATGTTCGGTCATCACGTCCACTTCTTCCGTTCCCATCTCCAGGTGGAACTGAAGTCCCAACACTCTCTCCTCGTACAGGAACCCTTGGTTGGCGCAGGCCTCGCTGCTCGCGACATGCACCGCGCCCGGAGGGATGGAAAAGGTGTCCCCGTGCCAGTGCAAGACGTCCATTTTCCGGTCAAGCCCCTGCCCGAGCCGGGTTTCCAGAAATGCGTCCTCAAAATGAACCGGGAACCAGCCGATTTCCGTGCAGGGATTCTTTCGAACCTCCGCGCCCAAGGCCTTGGCGATCATCTGGGCGCCGAGACAAACGCCGAGGACGGGTTTGCCCTGATCAATCGCTTCGCGGATGAAGTGCAGTTCGCGGTCGAGCCAGGGATACTGGGCGGAGTCGCATACACCCATCGGCCCCCCCATTGCCACCAGCACGTCGTAGTCGTCGTGGGAAGCGGACAGGGGGTGTTGCTGGTATTGCCTGTGCCGGGCCAGGTTTCCGCCAATCTCTTGAATATACGTAGAAATTGTGCCCACCCCCTCTTGTGGCACATGCTCGATGGAAAGAAAGCGGAGAGTCATGGCGGGATTCGGGTCAATCGACGGCCGGTTGCCCGGATTCGGTAGAGCATTGTAGATGGCGCCAGCGTTCGAATGCCTCCAGGGAGATCCCGAGCGATTTTGCTTCCTGGCTTGTCACCGATTGAAGGCGTTGCAGGGTGTTTTCGATGAAGCCTGGGCGGACCGGGGCTGGAAGAAGGGTCCGAATACGCTCCGTGAGGAGGATTGTCAGGGTGCGCCCGCAGACGGCGTCGCGGATTGCTTCGCGCAGCAGTTCCTGTTGCAGTTCATCAAGAGTCCCGTCCTCGATTTGCGGGTCCGTTTTCGGCGGTGCCGCGAGTCGGTACCGCCTTCCCTTGTTGGATCCGGTCGCCTCGACCTCTCCTTCGTCGCATAGCGCGAGCAACCAACGGCGCAGGGTCCGATCATTGACACGGAATCCTTGACGCAGTTCTGAGATCAGCGCGGGCCGCCCTAGTTTCTCCAGCCTGGACAATAACTTATGCCGTTCTTGGCGCATTTTGGTTGTCCGATAAATGTCCGAAAAAGAGATAATATATAAATTATTATATCGGATATTTCCCCGAATTTCCAGATTCCATCTATATTAAGCGACGCAATGACAGCCACGAATCGCATCTGGGACGCTCTAGTCATCGGCGGCGGCCATGCCGGCGTGGAGGCGGCGCTTGCGTCTGCGCGCACCGGCGCGCGCACCCTGCTTTTGACTCACCGTTTCGACAGAATCGGACAAATGAGTTGCAACCCGGCGATTGGCGGCATCGGGAAAAGCCACCTGGTGCGCGAAATTGATGCACTGGGCGGGGTGATGGCGCAGGCAGCGGATCGTGCCGGCATCCATGTCCGAGTGCTTAACCGGAGAAAAGGGCCTGCGGTGCACGCCACCCGCGCCCAGACTGATCGCAAGCTCTACCGCGAGGCGATCCAGGGCTTCGTCACCGAAGCCCAAAACCTGGAGGTTCAATCGATTGCAGTCGGCGACCTGATCGTACGGGACGGCAAGGTCGGTGGCATTCTTACCGAGGAAGGAAACCGGATCGAGGCGTCTGCGGTCGTGCTGTCCACCGGCACATTTCTGGATGGCGCGATTCATATCGGGGCTGAACAGACCCAAGGCGGTCGGGCCGGAGACCCTCCGTCCCTGCTCCTCGCGCATCGGTTGCGTGAACTGTTGCCCGATGTCGGGCGGCTCAAGACCGGAACCCCTCCTCGTCTGGACGGCCAAACCATTGATTGGGATAAAGTTTCTGTCCAGCCGGGCGAAATCCCGCCACCGCCGCTGTCCCGGCTCAGCCCGCCGGATGTGCATCCGCGGCAGGTGTCCTGCCATCTGACCCGGACGACAGAAGCGACTCACGAACTGATTCGCGCACATTTGCACCAGTCGCCGATGCATACGGGCGCCATTGACGGCCGCGGGCCGCGTTATTGCCCCTCGGTTGAGGACAAGGTGGTCCGTTTTGCCGAGCGACCGTCTCACCAGGTGTTCATCGAGCCCGAAGGCTTGGATACCGACGTGATCTATCCCAATGGAATCTCCACCAGTCTGCCGGCCGAAGTGCAGGAACGGTTCGTCCGGACCATTCCGGGGTTTGAGGAAGCGCAACTGACGCGTTACGGCTATGCCATCGAATACGACTTCTTCGACCCGCGGCAACTGCGCCCGACCTTGCAGTGCAAGGCCCTGCCCGGCCTGTATCTGGCGGGACAAATCAACGGCACGACCGGTTACGAAGAAGCAGCGGCGCAGGGACTGCTGGCAGGCTATAACGCGGCAGCCCAAAGCCTGAACCGCGAGGCTTGGTGGCCACGCCGCGACGAGGCCTATGCCGGCGTTCTGGTCGATGACCTGATTACCCGGGGCGTGGATGAGCCGTACCGCATGTTCACCAGCCGCGCCGAATACCGCCTGACCCTACGGGAAGACAATGCCGACCTGCGCCTGACCGAGACCGGGCGCGAGTTGGGCTTGGTCTGCGACACGCACTGGGATCTTTTCTGCAAGCGGCGCGATTCTCTGGAACAGGAATTGGGACGATTGCGGGCCACTCGGCTGGGCGAAGACAGTTTGGCCGATGTTCTGCGGCGCCCCGAAACGAACTATGCGGAAGCCGTCTCGATGCTTCCGGCGTACGAGCCGGCCAGTCCCGAGATCGGTCGCCAGGCGGAGATCGAACTTCGCTACGAAGGATATATCCGCCGGCATCAACACGAGATCGAACGGCTCAAGCAGGACGAAACCCGTCGCCTGCCGGACGGAATCGACTATCGGTCGATTACCGCCTTGTCCCACGAGGCGCGAGAGAAGTTGAGCCACTGCCGGCCCGCCACGCTGGGGCAGGCCGCGCGCATTCCCGGAGTGACGCCTGCCGCCGTCGCGATCCTGAAGATCCACTTGAAGGCCGACGGCACCCGGCAACAGGTTCTCTGACATGGGGGGAGGCAGGGCCCTTCCTTCCCGTGCCCGGGAGCCCTCTCGCCAAACGCGCCGTTCTCGAACCGTTTCCGCGACTTCCGGCTTGCCGTCGGAAAGCGTATTGGAGCGCCAACTGAAGGCAGGCATTCGGGGGATTTCCGGCTTGGATCTCTCCTCCGAGCAAGTCAAGACCCTGTCGGCTTACTGTAGGCTTGTCGCGCAGTGGAACCGGGCGTACAACCTGGTCGGCGCCCGCACCCTGCCGGAAATCGTGCCGCGGCACCTCTTGGATTCTCTCGTGCTTTCCAGTTTTCTTCCGTCCGATGCCCGCCGGATTCTGGATTTTGGCACGGGTGCCGGGTTGCCGGGCTTGCCGCTGGCCGTGATCCACCCCGAACGCCAATTCGTGCTGCTCGACCGCAGCCGCAAGAAAACCCGCTTCGTCCGGCAGGCAAAGTTGGAACTGGACCTGCCCAATGTCGAAGTCGTCACGGGCGAAGTCGGGCATTACCAGGGCGACCCGTTCGAATGCGTCATGGCTCGGGCGGTGGGTTCGCTGGGGGAGCTTGTCCGATGCAGCGAACACCTGATCGGCGCGGAGGGAGTCTACTTGTTTCCGAAGGGTCTGGACGTCGAACGGGAATTGCATGAACTTCCGCAAGGGTGGAACGCTTCGGTCATGAAACTGGAGAAATCGGTCGCCGGCTCTTCGACCCGAACGGTGGTGGTGCTTCGCCCCTCGGATGCCGCCGCGGAGGGCTCATGACCCAGGTATTCGCCATCTGCAACCAGAAAGGCGGAGTCGGTAAAACCACCACCGCCATCAACCTGGCGGCTTCGCTGACCTCTGCCGGCAAAAAAGTCTTGCTGGTCGACCTGGACCCCCAGGGCAATGCCACGACCGGTTGCGGCTTGAACAAGAACGACCTAGCGCAAAGCTGCGCGGACCTTCTGCTGGAAGGCGCTCCGATTGCCGAAGTGCGCGTGGCCGCACCCCACGGGGGATTCGACCTGGTGTCGGCCGGGCCCGACCTGACCGAAGCCGAAGTGCGCCTCGTGGCGGAAGACCAGCGCGAGTACCGGTTGCGTGAGGCGCTGGTCGATTGCGCGGACGACTACATTCTCGTCGATTGCCCCCCGTCGCTGAACATCCTGACGATCAACGCCCTGGTGGTTGCCGACCGTGTGATCGTGCCGACCCAATGCGAGTTCTATGCCTTGGAAGGGTTGAGCGCCCTGCTCGACACCATCGCCCAGATTTCCCGCCAAGCGAACCAGAAACTTGCCATCGCGGGAATCCTGCGTACCATGTACGACCCACGCAATAAACTGTCGCACGAAGTTTCCGAGGCGCTTTTAGAACATTTTGGCGAACAGGTTTATCGCACCATGATCCCTCGCAATGTCACGCTGGCCGAAGCGCCCAGCCACGGGCGGCCGGTCTCGTCCTACGACCCGTCGAGCCGGGGCGCTGTCGCGTATCTGATGTTGGCGGGCGAAATCCTGCGCGGCGAACGCTCCGAGCCCGGTTTTACCCTATGAGCAATCCTCCCAAACGCCGCTTGGGAGCAGGGGTCGACGCCCTGCTGAGCTCTCGGCCCAAGCCAGTTGATGAACGCGACGATTCGGAACTCCAGGACATCCCGCTGAATCGGTTGCGCACGAGTCCGTACCAGCCGCGAACTCAATTCGACGATCAAGCGATCGAGTCTTTGGCCGCCTCGCTGAAGGAGCGCGGTGCGATCCAACCGGTCGTGGTGCGCCGGGTCGGGGGGCAATACGAACTGGTGGCGGGGGAACGGAGGCTACGCGCCGCCCGTGCCGCTGGACTCGAATCCCTGCCGGCGGTGATTCGCGATTTATCCGACGACGAGGCCGCGACGATAACCCTGATCGAAAACATCCAGCGGGAAGACCTCAATCCCATCGATGAGGCCCAGGCGTTACGCGGGTTGGCCGACCGTCTGGATCAGACCCATGAGCAAGTCGCCGAACAGGTCGGCCGGGCGCGCGCCACCGTCACCAACCTGATTCGCCTGCTCGAACTTTGCCCGGAAGTCCAACAGTGGGTCCGGGACGGCAGGATCAGCATGGGGCATGCCCGGGTTCTGGTGCCCTTGCCGGCCAATCGCCAGAAAAAACTGGCGCAAGCCATTCAGGACGAGGACTTGTCGGTTCGGGCGACGGAGCGCCGGGCGCAGAAAACCAAGAAAGCCAAATCTTCCGGCACTTCGGAGCCGGACCCGGATTTGACGCGTCTCCAGCAACGGCTGTCAGATTATCTGGGGTGCCCGGTCACCCTCCGTCCCGGGAGAAAAGGCGGAAACCTGGTGCTGCATTACAGCAGCGAGGATTCGCTGCAGGGCCTGCTTGAGCGGCTCGGCTACTCGGAAGACTGAGCGTCGCTAAAATCCAGGGTGCCGGTCAGTTCCGCGACCGAACCAAGGTCGTGGCGCAGCAGGTAGTCGCGGATGCCCTCGTTGATCGAACGGCAGGCCAGCGGGTCGTAGAACAGCCCGGTACCGACCCCCACCGCCGAAGCACCGGCAATCAGGAATTCCAGCGCGTCCGCTGTCGAAACCACGCCTCCTTGGCCGATGATCGGAATGCCATGGGCTTCGGTTTCCTGGTAGACCTCATGCACCTTGAGGAGGGCGATGGGTTTGATGGCAGGCCCGGATAATCCTCCCTGTTTTGCGCCCAGCACGGCGGAACGGGACTCGGCGTCGACGGCCATGCCGGAGACCGTGTTGATGACCGCGAATGCGTCCGCCCCCGCTTCCAGGCAGGCGCGCGTATTGGCGCGGATGTCGGTCTGATTCGGCGACATTTTGATAATCAGCGGCTTGGAGGTCGCCTTTCGGCAGGCATCGACCACGACTGCCGACATTTTCGGGTCATTGCCGAATTCCATGCCGCCGGCCTTGACGTTGGGGCACGAAATGTTGACCTCGATGCCGTCGATCGGAGAGCCGTCGAAGCGCCGCGTGACCTCGGCGTATTCCTCGACGGTGGCTCCGGATACGTTGGCGAGGAAACGGGTGGCGGAGAAATCCAAAGTCGGTAGCACATCGCGGATGACCGCATCCACGCCGGGGTTCTGCAGGCCAATCGAATTCAGCAGGCCGTCCGGGGTTTCCGCCAGCCGGTGCGGCCGGTTGCCCAGGCGGGGCTCGAGAGTGGTTCCCTTGAGGCAGACCGCTCCGATCTCGTCGTGCGAAAAGCCTTCGACCCGGGTGTATTCGTCGCCGAAGCCGACGCAGCCCGAGAGCAGGACCAGGGGGGTCTTCAGGGACAGGCCGGAAAAATCGATCGAGAGCGGGTCTTTGTCAGGCATGCAGAACCTCGAACTTGGCCGGACGTGTCAACAAGGC
This sequence comes from uncultured candidatus Poriferisulfidus sp., assembly GCA_965204575.1. GTDB lineage: Bacteria > Pseudomonadota > Gammaproteobacteria > Poriferisulfidales > Poriferisulfidaceae > Poriferisulfidus. Next base: position 450,536 of record OZ241993.1, on the reverse strand, counting down.
TTCGACCGCTTGGGCCGGACGGATAGCTCCTGCCAGCACTTGTCGGACCTGTTCGCAGATGGGCAGTTCCAGCCCATGATCCTGGCTTAGCCGAGACAGCGCAAGGGCGGTGTACCGTCCCTCGGTGACCTGCCCGATCGTGGCGCTGGCCTGCTCGACCGATTGACCTTCGCCGATCAGTTGGCCCAGGCGGAAATTGCGCGAATGGGCGCTGGAGCAGGTCAGCACAAGGTCACCCAGGCCGGACAGGCCGGACAAGGTGGACTGATTCGCTCCGAGTGCCTTGCCCAATACCATCATTTCGTTGGTGCCGCGGGTAATCAACGCGGCGCGGGCGCTGTCGCCGAGCCGCAGCCCGTGCGCAATGCCGGCGGCGATTGCCAGGACGTTCTTCACCGCGCCGCCGAGTTGGACCCCGACCGGGTCCGTTCCCGGATAGATTCGAAACGGACCATGATGAAACACCGTGGCCGCCGCTTCGGCGACCTCTGGATCCGCCGCTGCCATGACCGCGGCCGCCGGCAGCCCTGCCGCGAGGTCGTCCGCGAAGGAAGGCCCCGACAGGACGGCGCGCTGCGTTCCCGGACCCAGGACGTCATCCAGGATCTCCCCGGGCAGCCGGCCGCTGTCCGGATCCATTCCCTTGCAGGTCCAGATCAGCCCGAACCGGGAGACCGGTTCCAGTTGTGCGGCGACTTCAGCCGTTGCCGCAACCGGTACGGTCATGACGACCCAGTCGCAGCCCTCCACGCAGGCCCGGATGTCCTCCGTGATCTGGACGGTATCCGGGATGACGCAACCCGGGAGGGCGGCTTCGTTCAATCGAGTGCTTGCCAGTGTGTGGCATCGGGCCGGGTCGCGACCCCACCAGCGCACCGCATGGGCCTGGGATACGTGAAAGGCGAGCGCCGTGCCCCATGCGCCCTGCCCCAGAATCGAAATTTCCATGCCGGGGATGTCAGTGGCGAACCACCTTGTCCTGGATGTCTTCCCACTGCTGTTTTTCGCGCTGCTCGCTCCGGTACAACGCCCCGAAACTGATGGGAACGAGTTGCAGGCCTTGGAAACCGGCCTGGCTCGCCAGTTGCGCGATCGTCGAACTGATGTACGGGTAGAGCATGTCCAGGCACCGGGTCATCAGCAGTTCATGACCCTTCTCCTCGGACAAGCCCTGGATCAGGAAAACGCCGGCATAGCAGACCTCGCAGCTGAAGACCTCCGTCTCATCCTCCAGCCGCGTCACGTTGACGATCAGGGAGACCGAATGGCGGTCGTCATCCAGCGAGACCGTCTCGTTGCTGATCCGCGCCTTGGTTTCGAACTGGCCCTCAACAAACTCCCCGGATTCGCGCACCGTCTTGAACTCGGCGTAGCGCAGGCAGATGTGCTCGACCGCGAACGTCGAGTTGCCGTGGTGTTCCACGAATTGCATGCGTCTCGTCCGGGTTGCGCCTTTGCCGGAGGGGGAGGCAGATTTCTTCGTCACGCGGGTTCTCCCGCCAGCAGTGGATCCAGTTTGCCTTCCAGGTTGAGCGCGGACATGTCGTCGAAACCGCCCACATGGTAGTCCCCGATGAAAATTTGCGGCACGGACCGGCGCCCGCCGCTACGCTCCAGCATGGTGGAGAATTCCCCGGGGTCCCGATCCACGCGGATTTCCTGGTAGGAGACCCCCTTGCGTTCCAGCAGCATCTTGGCGCGGTCGCAGTACAGGCAGGCAGGGCCCGTGTAAAGCACGACTTCGGGCGGAGTCACGACGGACTGGCCTCCAGCGGCATTCCGGCTTCCTGCCAGCCGCCGATCCCGCCTTTCAGGTTGTAGACGGGGTCCAATCCCTCCCGCACCAGCATCTTGCAGGCTCGATGCGCCTGCATCCCGGTCCGGCAGTAGGCGATCACCGGCCCTTCCTGTCCTTTCAGCTCCCCGATACGCTTCGGCAGTTCGCTGAGCGCGATTCGCTGGGAATTCGGGATCATGCTGCCCTTGACTTCCGGGTCTTCCCGCACGTCCAGCATCCATGCCGACTCCCGGTTCATCAACTGCACGGCCTGCGCGGCGGTGATCTCCTTGTATCGACGCGTCAAGCGGCGCATTTCGGTCACCGCGATCATGACGACCAGTGCCGTGACCGCTCCCATCAGGAACGGGTGGCGCATCGCGAAGTCTAAGTATTCCTGCATTAAGTCAATGTTCAGTGCGCCTGCGAACAGAACATGTCACGCATCAGGTTCATCAGCTGGATCATGCGCGGATCGTTGATCCGGTAGTGCACGAAGTTGGCCTCCTTGCGGGTGGCCAGGATGCCGCATTGTCGGAGGATGCTCAGGTGCTGCGAGATGTTGCTTTGCGAGGTTTCGCAGGCGGCCGCCAGGTCGTTGACCGACATTTCGTTGTCGCCCAGAACGCAGAGGACTTTGAGTCGGATCGGATGCGAAAGCCCCTTGACCGCGTGGCAGGCGCGTTCGATATCGTCGTCAAGCGCGTGCAAGGATTCGGGCACGGGGATCCGGGCGGCCATGGCCGAAACATTCTAACATTAGAAAATTCGAACATACCATTAGTTTTGTCTTGGTTTCAGGCCGTCATCCCGGCTTGTAACCGGCTTTCTCTATCGCTTGGGGCCGACAAGTGGAGGTTTGACGCATTCAAGTATTGCTCTACAATGCCTTTTCCGCCGTTTTTTCAGGAATTATGCCCAAAATCCCCTCTTCCGGACTGCTGATTCCGGCCCTGTTGCTGGTGGTTGCAGGCGCATTGGGTCACGCGGTTATCGCGAAGCCGGCCAGCCAGGCATCCGTCTCGCTGCAGGAACTGCGCAACTTTTCCGAGGCCTTCGCCCTGATCAAACGCCAGTACGTCGATGAAGTCGACGACAGCACCCTGATGCGAAACGCCATGCGCGGCATGGCCTCCAAACTCGATCCTTACACGACTTACCTGGATCGCGAAGAACTGGACGATTGGGAAGTCACGACTTCCGGGGAATTCGGCGGACTCGGCATCGTGGTCACCAAGGACAAGGACGACAGCGCGATCAAGGTCGTCTCGCCGATTGACGACACGCCGGCCCAGCGTGAAGGAATGCTCAGCGGCGACATGATTCTGGAACTGGACGGGGAGCCGGTGCACGACCTGACCCTGCATGATGCCGTGCAGATCATGCGTGGAAAGCCCGGGACCGCCATTACCCTGACCGTTTCCCGCGAGGATGTCGAGGAGCCTTTCGAGGTGGAGATCACGCGGGCCATCATTAAAGTGCAGAGCGTGCGCGGGCAGGTCTTGGAACCCGGTTATGCCTACCTCCGCATCAGCAACTTCCAGCTTCGCACCAGCGCTGATTTCATGGATCACCTGGAGCGGCTGCAGGACGAATCGGATGATGAACTGCAAGGGATCGTCCTGGATCTTCGCAATAACCCGGGAGGGTTGTTCACTGCGGCAATCGAGATTTCGGATGCCTTCCTAAGTCATAAGCAATTGATCGTTTCCACCCGAGGGCGCACGGAGAAATCGAACGTCCAGGAACATGCTGGCAGCGGCGATCAGACGGGTGGCGTGCCGGTCGTCGTGCTGATCAACGGGGGATCGGCCTCGGCCTCAGAAATCGTGGCCGGCGCCTTGCGGGACAACGGACGGGCGAAGTTGCTCGGCACGCAAACGTTCGGCAAGGGATCGGTGCAGACCCTGGTGCCGCTGAACAACCAGAATGCCGCGCTCAAGTTGACCACGGCGCGCTACTACACGCCGTCCGGACAGACGATCCATGAGAAAGGGATCGAGCCGGACTACGAGGTGGAGTTCGTCGCGCCGGAGAAAGACGAATCGGATAAATCAAACCCGTCGATTAAAGAAACGATCCTTGAGGATAACCAGGTGCAGTCTGCGCTCGAGTTGCTCAAGCACGGCAAGTTGAGGCAAAGCCAGCAGGAGGCCCGCTCCCAATGAGCCGGGTCCTGATTCCGCTGGCGGATGGTTGCGAAGAACTTGAAGCGGTCACCCTGATCGACCTTCTCCGCCGTGCGGGGGTCGAAGTCGTCACTGCTGGCCTGGGCGATGGCGCGGTCACGGCCTCGCGCGGGACAAGGCTTGTCCCGGACACGACGCTCGACGAGGCGATGGGCGAAACCTTCGACATGGTGGTGCTCCCCGGCGGCCTGCCCGGGGCTGATTACCTGGACGCGGATCCCCGCATTCACGAATTGCTTCGAAGCCAAGTCGACCAGGATCGCACTGTGGCGGCAATCTGCGCGGCTCCAAAAGTCCTGGCAAGCAGCCGCCTGCTGGACGGACGCAAGGCGACCTGCTACCCGGGCTGCATCAATGCGGAAGATTACGGCGAAGTCGTGTTCACCGGTTCGCCGGTGGAGGTCGACGGCCCGGTCATCACCTCGCGCGGTCCCGGCACGGCCATGGACTTCGCGCTGGCCCTGATTGAAAGGCTTGAGGGGCACGAGGTGCGCGTGGAAGTGGAAGCTGCGCTGCTGCGGCCTCAGGGAACAGAGGCGGTAGCCTGAAGGCTTCTCCGCCGGGAGGCATTTTGCGCGGACCGCGGCAACAAGTAAAATAGACACCGGCTATAAAACTATTGATTTCATGAGCACGGGAAGAGTCTTGAAAATGCTTACTGAAAAGCAACTGCTTCGTGCGCCGCGCAAGGATTACATGAACGGCGATCAGCTGGAATTCTTCCGGCAGCGCCTGCTTGATCTGCGCAAGGAATTGGGCGTTCGGCTGGAACGCGCCAAGGCGGAGTTGTCCGAAGAGCACCGGGAATGCGACGAGCTGGATCGTGCCTCTGTCGAGGAAGACATCAACCTGAAGGTACGTGCGCTCAACCGGGACTCGAAGTTGTTGCCAAAGATCGAAGAAGCGCTTCGCCGGATCGAAGACGGCTCTTACGGTTATTGCGAGGCGACCGGCGCGCCGATCGGAATCGAACGTCTGCTGCTTCGCCCCACTGCCGCATTCAGCGCAGAAGAGAAGAACCGGCAAGAGGCCATCGAACAGGCTTACCGGAGTTAGCCCTCCATTCGGCCCCGGGCATTTCCTGCCCGAACAATCATGTCCGCGTCTCCAGGATCCCGAACAATTCTCCTGATGCTTTGGGCGTCACTGGCGGCGGGTTGCACCGCCGGAGTCATGGAGGCGCCTGCGCGGGCGCTGGAAGCCAATCCCGGTGAGGCGGAGGTCGATATCCTGTGGCGTGAGGACGAGATGGAGTCGGCGCTGGCGATCGCCCGGGAGGCCGCGGAAAAAGGGTTCCCGTGGGCGCAGTTGCGGATGGGGATGTTCCACGAACTGGGCGAAGGCGTGGCGCAGGATGATGCGGCAGCGGTCGACTGGTACCGGAAGGCGGCGGGTCAGTTTGCCGAACGGGACGGCATGGGTCTTGCGATCCTGGTTGGATTGTCCAACCGGCGCGGGTTCTTCCGGCAGTGGGACGATGCTTTGGCTGCCCGCTATTTTCTTGCCCACCATTACTGGAAAGGCAGTGGCGTACGCTACGACATCATTCGCGCCTGGCTGCTTGCCGACAATGTACGGAAACTCTCGGAATTCAAGATGATCGAGGCATGTGATACGGACTCCCGGACGCTTTATCGCGAAACGAGCCATGCGCAGTGCGCGATCACGCGGAAGGAGATCCGAGATTTGATCCGGGGCATAGAAGAAGAGATGACCGATGAGGAGAAAACTGCTGCGGCAGAACAGTCCGAAAGCTGGGAGTATGTGCCGTCGCCCTAAAAGGCATTCACCCTATATCCAGGGAATTATGTATGAAAGTTGGCAGAGGATTTCTCGTCAACCTTCACCATTTCTTGACGCTTCCCAGGCCGACTGTGGCAGGATGCCCCGCCGGTGTCGCCACCTCCACGTCCAGCCGCCCCATTCCCGAAGGCCAGAATGTTCAATGCGGCGTTCACGTCCGCATCGTCCGCGTGCCCGCAAGCGGTGCACTTGAAGTCTGTTCCATTTCTGTTTTTCTCATCGACGTGCCCGCACAAATGGCACGTTTGGCTGGTGTACGCTGGATGCACATGGTGCACTTCCATTTTGTAGTCTAGGCACAACTCCAGCGTGCCCCATGCGGAGGCGAGAATCTTTCTGTTCAGGGCTGCCTTCGCTTTTACGTTCTTGCCGGGTCTCTCTCTGGTGCCCTTGGCCGACTTCGTCATGCCCCGGATGTTCAGCTTCTCTACGTAGGCTAGGTCATACTGTGAAGCCACGTCCTTGCTGACGTGGTGCGCCCAGTTTAACCGGGCGAAGCGTTCCGCACGGAACGCCCTCTGTAACCGAATCTTGGTGATCTTCCTGCGGTTGCTTCCCTTCGTCTGCCGTGCCATCTTGCGCTGGTATCGTTTGCGCCGTGCCACCTTGCGTTCCAAGTCCGGGCCCGGATGCTTCGTGCCGTCCGACAATACCGCCCACCCATCCGCGTTCACGTTGCGGTCGATGCCGACTTCCTTGATGGCGTGGGGGAGACTGGCTTCCGCCTGAACTTCATAGGCCAGGTAGGCGTACCACTTGCCACATTCGTACTTGATCCGCCCGGACTTGAACTCGCCGTCCGGGTACGGGTTGTTTCCGACCATCTTCATCCAACCGACCTTCTGCACGTACAGGCTTTCTCCCGCTACCTTCGCGCATTCGTAATTCACCGGAAACGAAGGTGCGACAGCGTACTTGCCATGGAATTGCGGGCGCTTCCGATTCAGTTTGCCGCCGGTTTTCAAATCCTTGAAGAACTCCTTGTAGGTCGTCTCGATGGGCTTTAGAGAGACCCTGACCACTTTTGACGAATAGCCCTGCAACCACTTCGTCGTGCCGTCCTCCCTCCGCATGATGGTGAAGACATGACACAGGGAATAGTGGCGAAAGTCCGGCTTGATACCGAATTCGTACTCGTCTCTGAGCTTCCCGACCATGTGGTTCCAGACGAAGCGGCAGGCCCCGGCGGTGCCGTGTAGTTGCTGATTCTTTCTTGCAGAACCCGGATGCAGGCGGTAGCGGACGGTGCGGAGGACTTTCATGGGAAGATTGTCTTCAAGGCTCCCTGTTTGTCAACTTTCGTGCGTTCCCTATATCCACCTTCTGACTTTTTTCATATATTCCCGGTATTCATCTCCAAAAACCTCCAGCATGGCACGCTCCTCGGGGAGGATTTGAAACGCGTTCAGGTAGAGGACGAAAAGAACCAACAGCGGCACCCCTCCGACGATGTTGACCTGAAGCGCAAAACCGAAAAGGAACAGCAGCAGCCCCAGGTACATGGGGTTCCGGGAAAATGTAAATGCCCCGGAAGTCACCAGTGAGGTCGCGGCATGAGGTTTTACCGGATTGATCGTGGTTTTGTTCTTGATGAAGGAAAAGATAGCCGTGAGGTTGATCACGACGGCCAAAAGTTCACAGCCGAGTCCCACATAGAAGAGGTAGCCGGAGTCAAACTGCGGCAGCCAGTCCCGTGAAAAATAGATGCAGACGCCAATGAGTATGGCGACAATCGGTGGAGGGATTTTGGTGTCCAGCATTTCCTTGCCGATCATTCAACCGTGACCGATTTCGCAAGGTTGCGGGGCTGGTCGATATCGGTCCCTTTGATTTTGGCGCAGTGGTATGCCAGCAACTGCAGCGGGACCGTAAACAGTATCGGCGCCACCGCGTTTTCCGGCGCATCCAGTTCGAACACGGTCATCAGGTCGTCACTCTGGAATCCTGAACGCCGGTCCGCGAATACGTACAAGCGTCCCCCCCGCGCGCGCACTTCTTCCAGGTTGCTCTTGAGCTTCTCCAGCAGGCGATTGTTCGGTGCGACCGCCACCACGGGCATGTCCTCGTCCACCAGTGCCAGCGGACCGTGCTTGAGCTCGCCGGCGGCATAAGCCTCGGCATGGATATAAGAGATCTCCTTCAGTTTCAGGGCGCCTTCCATCGCAATCGGGTAGTGCGAACCCCGGCCCAGGAACAATGCGTGATGCCGGTTCGCGAATTGTTTCGACAAGTCTGCGATTCCTGCATCCAGTTCGAGCGCCCGGCCGATCCGGGTCGGCAGGTTGGCCAACTGTGCGACCAGGTCCGATTCCGCCTCGGCGGTTAATGCCCGGCGTCGGCCGAGCAGGATCACCACCAGCATCAGCGCAGCCAACTGCGTGACGAAAGCCTTGGTGGAGGCCACTCCGATCTCGGGCCCGGCGTGGGTCAGCAGGGTCAGGTCGGATTCCTGGACCATGGAACTGTGCGCGACGTTGCAGATCGCCAGGGTTGCGTGGTAGTTCGGGTCCTGATTCGCCATCTCCAGTGCCGCCAGGGTGTCTGCCGTTTCTCCGGACTGGGAGATGGCGATGAACAGGGTGTCGGGATCCTGGGCATGCTGGCGGTAGCGGAATTCGCTGGCGATCTCGACTCGGCAGTGGATTCCCGCATGCCGTTCAAGCCAGTGGCGCGCCACCAGTGCGGCGTGATAGCTGGTTCCGCAGGCGGCGATCTGCACGGCGCGGGTTGCATCGAGGATGGCACCGGCGTCCGGGCCGAGAATCCCGTCGTCGACCCGCCCGGTCTCGATTCTTCCTTCCAGCGTCTGCGCCACGGCATCCGGCTGCTCGAAGATTTCCTTCTGCATATGGTGCTCGTAGTCGCCGAGCCCGCTTTCCACCTCCGTGTCCTGGAATTCCCGCCACTCCCGGGCCACCGTCTCGCTCCCGTTCCAGACCACGGCTTCCCCTTCGCTGATCATCACGATGTCGCCGTTCTGCAGCAGGCAGTACCGGGATGAGACTTCCGCCAGCGCCAGCGGGTCGGAAGCCAGGTAGTAACCGCTGTCGCCATGCCCCACGACCAGGGGACTGCCACGGCGGGCACCGATGATCCGCTCTGGGTCCTCGCGGTCGATCACGCCGAACGCGAAGCTTCCTTCCACTTCGTCCACGGCCGCCCGAACCGCATCGATCAGGCCATTCTGTGCGCTTAGGTGCCCGGCAATCTGGCAAGCCAGGATTTCGGAATCGGTGTCCGAGTCGTGCGTGATTCCCCGGTCTTGCTGCTGCTTTCTCAGGGCGGCATGGTTTTCGATGATCCCGTTGTGCACGACGGCAATACGCCCGTCCGTGCCGGCCACGTGGGGGTGCGCGTTTCGGTCTGAGGGTGCGCCATGGGTGGCCCAGCGGGTATGCGCGATGCCGACCTGTCCGCTCAGGCCGGTCGATTCGGTTTCCTGCACCAGTTCAGCGACCTTGCCGTTGCAACGCAGACGCTGCAGGCCATGGTCGTTGAGCACTGCGATTCCGGCGGAGTCATAACCCCGGTATTCCAGACGTTTCAGGCCTTCCAGCAACGCGGATGTCACGTCCTGACGGGCCGCTGCACCGACGATTCCACACATTAGTCTTTCCTAAGCGGTCCTACTTTCCTAGATCCAGTCACTGGGCAGGGTTAGGTATGGGTGTTTCTTCTGCTGATCCTGTGCCAATGTGAACAGTGACTCTAACTTCGCTATCCAAGGCTACAAGCATTTTCATTAATCTATCTAAAGTAAAACGTCCTAGGTCTGCACTGCGGACACGGGAGAAGTCTGCTGCAGCAAAGCTAGTCATGTTTGCTGCCTTGCGCACCGACAGGCTACGTTCGTCCAGCACCGAGATGATCTGGGCTGCAAGAATAGCCTTGGCCTGTTTCAGGTCTGCGTAAGGATCACCAAAGTCGCGGAAAACATTTCCGCTCCCATGGGTAACCTCTAGTTTGTCATCGTCCATATTCACTCTCCGCAATTTTCATCACCTTATTGCTGGGGAAACTCCCTTTTCAATTGCTTCAGCCGCTCTCGGACAAGGTCGATTTCCGCCTTCGGGGCTCGTACTCCTATTTTAGATTTTTTTTGAAATGCGTGGATTACCCACAGCATTCCAGCAATCTTAGTGGTATAGACAACACGATATGCATCTGTTCGGTAGCGTGCCGCTATCTCCATAATGCCCGACCCAAGACCTTTAAGGGGTTTGGCGATATCCGCTTTTGAGCCTTCGGCAGCAATAGTTAAGGCAATATTGACGCGATCTCGAACCGCTATGGGGAACCTTTCATACACTTTTCGTGCCGCTCGAACCCATCCAATCGGTCTCGTATCACGTTCCATGTACATATGTTGTCATAATTGACAACATATGTCAATAATTTCATTGCCCCGGAATCAATGAGCTTGTTTGCAACTTGATCGTTTTAGCCTTTCCGTGGCCGCTTCCAGCCCTGAAGCGTTTTCTGTTCGCTGCGTGACAGGGTCAGTTCTCCGGGAGGGGTATCCCGGGTGATGGTCGAGCCGGCACCGATGGTCGCACCCGCACCAATGGTGACCGGGGCAATCAGCTGGGTACCAGACCCCACGAAGACGTCGTCCCCGATTACGGTTGCATGTTTTTGCGCTCCGTCGTAGTTGCAGGTGATGGTGCCCGCCCCGAGGTTGACGCCGCGGCCGACCTCGCTGTCGCCGACGTACGACAAGTGGTTGATCTTGGTGCGTTCTCCGATCCTGGACTTCTTGACTTCGACGAAATTCCCGATTTGCACGCCTTCGGCCAGTTCGGTTTCCGGGCGGATTCGCGCATAGGGCCCGATGCGGCAACGGGCTCCGACCTGGGCTTCCTCTATGACGGTGAAAGGCTCGATCTCGGTGCCGGCGCCGATTCTGCAGTTTCTCAGCAGCGTGTACGGTCCGATATTGGCTCCATCAGCCAGTCGGGCCGACTCCCGAAATACGACATGCGGCCCGATGCGAACCGTCGCATCTTCTTCCAGCATCACTCCCGCCGACAGCCAAACCGTATCGGGTGCTTCCATCAGGGCGCCTTGCGCCATCAGCCGCTCGCGCGCCTGCTGCTGCCAATGTTCCGCCACCACGGCGAATTCCCGCATCGTGTTGACGCCGAGGCCCTCAATCGGGTTGCATTCCCGGGTTTCGATGGGGATTCCGTCTTGCACCGCTTCGGCGATGCAGTCGGTCAGGTAGAACTCTCCCTGGGCGTTGCGGTCGGTGACGCGGGCGCACCATTCACGGAACTGCCCCGCGCTTGCCGCCATCACGCCGGTGTTGCACTCGTCGATGCCGCGTTCCTCTTCCGTGGCGTCGGCGTGCTCCCGGATGGCGAGGACCTGCCCGTCGTCGCCGCGCACGATCCGCCCAAGCTGGCTGCCGTTCTGGCGCATGGTCAGAAGCGCGAGGCCGGTCTCGGGGCGGGCGGACAGCAGTTGAGCGAGGGTGCCGGGTTGCAGCAGCGGGACATCCGCGCACAGCACGATCACGGTGGCGGAATCTTCTATCGCCGGGAGAGCGCAGCCGAGCGCGTCGGCCGTGCCGCGGGGCTCAGGCTGCAGGTGAGACGCGAACGGAATCGAAGACGTCTCTTCCAGCCCGGCGAGCGGCTCCGCCAACGGAGGGCCGTACACGACATGGATCTTGTCCGCCACGGCCGCGGCCGTTTCCATGACGTGCCCGAGCAGGGGCTTTCCGCACAGGTCGAGCAGGGGTTTCGGTACGGCTTGCGCTAGGCGTTTGCCGACGCCTCCGGCAAGAATGACAGCTTCGGTTCCCATGAGATAACCGATATTTGCAGTAACGGGGGCATTTTACGCCCCCGGGGATCAGCCGCGACCGGTCTTGCGCAGTTTCTGGATCATCCGCAGCTGTGCCGCGGCTTCGGCCAACTCCGCCAAGGCCCGGGCCTCGTCGAAATCAGCCTTGCGGTCGGACAGTGCCTGCTCGGCCCGTTTCTTGGCCTCCTCGGCCTTCGCCTCGTCCAAATCCGCTCCCCGCATGGCGGTATCGGACAGCACGGTGACCTGGTGCGGCTGCACCTCCAGCATGCCGCCGGAGACGAAGAACAGGAGCTCCTCGTTTTCCTCCACCGCGCTGACCCGCACTTCGCCGGGCTTGAGGTGGGTGATGAGCGGCGTGTGCTGGGGATAGATGCCGACCTCGCCCATGGCGGCGGGCGCCACCACCCAATGGGCCTCGCCCGAATAGATTTCGTGCTCGGCGCTGACGATCTCGACTTGCAGGGTGCTCATGTCCGGCTCAAAGGGTCTTCGCCTTCTCCACGGCTTCTTCGATGGAGCCGACCATGTAGAACGCCTGCTCCGGCAGCGGGTCGTGCTCGCCTTCGACGATTCCGCGGAAGCCTGCGATGGTGTCCTTCAACGAGACGTATTTCCCGGCCGTGCCGGTGAACACCTCCGCCACGAAGAACGGCTGGGACAGGAAACGCTGGATCTTGCGTGCCCGGGCCACCACCCGCTTGTCGTCCTCGGACAGTTCATCCATGCCCAGGATGGCGATGATGTCCTTCAGTTCCTTGTAGCGCTGCAGCGTGTTCTGGACCGCGCGGGCGGTCTCGTAGTGGTCGTTGCCAATGATCAGCGGATCCAGCTGGCGGGAGGTGGAGTCCAGCGGGTCCACCGCCGGGTAAATGCCGAGCTCCGCGACCTGGCGCGACAACACGACCGTTGCATCCAAATGCGCGAAGGTGGTGGCCGGCGACGGGTCGGTCAGGTCGTCGGCCGGCACGTACACCGCCTGGATGGACGTAATCGATCCGGTCGAAGTGGACGTGATGCGCTCCTGGAGGATGCCCATCTCTTCGGCGAGGGTCGGCTGGTAGCCGACCGCCGAAGGCATCCGGCCGAGCAGTGCCGACACCTCGGTGCCGGCCAGCGTGTAACGGTAGATGTTGTCGATGAACATCAGAACGTCCCGGCCTTCGTCGCGGAAGTATTCGGCCATGGTCAGGCCGGTCAGCCCGACCCGCAGGCGGTTGCCCGGGGGCTCGTTCATCTGGCCGTACACCAACGCCACCTTGTCGAGCACGTCGGATTCGCGCATCTCGTGGTAGAAGTCGTTGCCCTCGCGGGTACGCTCGCCGACTCCGGCGAACACCGAGTAGCCGCTGTGCTCGATCGCGATGTTGCGGATCAGTTCCATCATGTTGACGGTCTTGCCGACGCCGGCGCCGCCGAACAGGCCGATCTTGCCGCCCTTGGCGAACGGGCAGAGCAGGTCGATGACCTTGATGCCGGTTTCCAGCAGTTCGCTGCCGCCCGCCTGCTCCTGGAAGGAGGGGGCCGGGCGGTGGATCGGCATGCGCTGTTCGCTCTCGACGGGGCCTGCGTGGTCAACCGGGTTGCCGAGCACGTCCATGATGCGGCCCAGGGTCTTCTGGCCGACCGGCACCGAGATCGGCGCGCCGGTGTCTTCCACTTCCAGTCCGCGGCGCAGTCCGTCGGACGGCCCCATGGCGATAGTCCGCACCACGCCGTCGCCGAGCTGCTGCTGGACCTCCAGCGTCAGGTCGGCCTCTGCCACCGTCAGTGCGTCATAGACCTGCGGCACGGCGGACGGTTCGAATTCCACGTCCACAACCGCGCCGATGATTTCTACGATTTGTCCCGAGCTCATGAGTCGTTCGGTCTCCTGTTAATTGATCGATTTCGGTTAGGGAATTATGTAGCAAAATCCGCAAGGGATTCACTGCCCATTTCTTGACGTTTCTCAGGCCGACTAGTGTCGCCACCTCCACGTCCAGTTGCCCCACTCCCAAAGGCCAGTATGTTCAATGCGGCATTCACGTCCGCATCGTCCGCGTGCCCGCAAGCGGTGCACTTGAAGTCTGTTCCATTTCTGTTTTCTCATCGACGTGCCCGCATGAATGGCACGTCTGGCTAGTGTACGCCGGATGCACATGGCGCATTTCCATCTTGTAGTTCAGACACAGCTCCAGCGTGCCCCATGCGCTGGCCAGGATCTTCCGGTTGAGTCCTGACTTCTGTTTCACGTTCTTGCCGGGTTTCTCCACCGTGCCCTTGGCCGACTTCGTCATGCCCCGGATGTTCAGTTTTTCTACGTAAGCGACATCGTACTCGGAGGCAATGCTCTTGCTGACGTGGTGCGCCCAGTTGAGGCGGGCGAAGCGTTCCGCCTGGTACGCCTTCTGCAACTTCACCTTGGTGATCGCCCTACGGTTGCTTCCCTTCACCTGCCGTGCCATCTTGCGCTGGTAGCGCCTACGTTTTGCCACCTTCCTCCCCAAGTCCGGGCCCGGGTACTTCGTGCCGTCCGAAAGAACCGCCCAACCATTCTCGTTTACATTGCGGTCGATTCCGACTTCCCGAATGCTGTGCGGAAGACTCGCTTCCGCCTGGACTTCATAGGTCAGGTAGGCGTACCACTTGCCGCATTCGTATCTGATCCGCCCGGACTTGAACTCGCCGTCCGGGTACGGGTTGCTGCCGACCAGTTTCATCCAGCCGACCTTCTGAACGTACAGGCTCTCTCCTGCTACTCGTGCGGATTGATAATCAATCGGAAAACTTGGAATCGTACTGTACTTGCCGTGAAACTGCGGCAGTTTCCGGTTCAGTTTCCCGCCGGTCTCCCGATCCTTGAAGAATTCCTTGTAGGCCGTCTCGATGGGCTTCAGGGAGATCCGGACCACCTTGGACGAATAGTCCTGCAGCCACTTCGTCGTGCCGTCCTCCCTCCGCATGACGGTGAAGACATGACACAGGGAATAGTGCCGAAAGTCCGGCTTGATTCCGAATTCGTACTCGTCCCTGAGCTTCCCGACCATGTGGTTCCAGACGAAGCGGCAGGCCCCGGCGGTGCCGTGCAACTGCTGGTTTTTTCGTGCAGAACCCGGATGCAGGCGGTAGCGGACGGTGCGGGGGACTTTCATTGGGCAAGATTATATGCTTGCAGATTTTGCTGCATAATTCCCTTCGGCTATATGGCAGCGGCTCCGCCGACGATTTCCGAGATTTCCTGGGTGATCGCCGCCTGTCGCGCCTTGTTGTAGATCAGTTGCAACTCGTCGATCAGGTTTCCGGCATTGTCCGAGGCGCTCTTCATCGCGACCATGCGCGCGGCCATCTCGCAGGCGATGTTCTCCATCACGCCGCGGTACACCAGCGACTCGATGTAGCGCATCAGCAGCCCGTCCAGCACTTCGGGTGCGCCGGGCTCGTAGATGTAATCCCAATGGTGTTCAAGTGTTTCCAGTTCTGCCGGGGGGGTCGGAAGCAGTGTCGAGATGTTCGGCTTCTGCGTCATGGTGTTGACGAACTCGTTCTCGGCCAGGTAGACCCGGTCGATGCGCCCCTCGATGTAGTCGTCCAGCATGATCTTGACCTGCCCGATGACCTCTTCGAGCCTCGGCGCGTCGCCCAGGTGCGAAGTCTGCGCAACGATCTCGATGCCGCCGATGCGCTTGAAGAACGCGGTCCCCTTGGCGCCGAACAGGCAAAGCCGCACCGGCACCTGCTTCTGCCGCCATTCGTGCATTTCCCGCAGGACGGTCTTGAACAGGTTGATGTTGAGCCCGCCGCACAGGCCGCGATCGGTGGAGACCACGATAAAGCCCACACCGCGCACTTCTTCGCGGCCCTCGAGGAACGGATGGCGGTATTCGGCGCTGGCATGAGCCAGATGGCCGATCACTTCGCGGATCTTCATCGCATACGGGCGGGTGGCGGCCATGCGGTCCTGGGCCTTGCGCATCTTGCTGGCCGCGACCATCTCCATCGCCTTGGTGATCTTCTGAGTATTGCGAATACTCGCGATCTTGCTGCGAATTTCCTTCTCGCCCGCCATTTGCGTGTTACCAACTCTGGGTTTTGACGAAAGTCTCGAGGATGTCCTTGAACCGGCCCTGGATTTCCTCGTTGTAGTCGCCGGTCTCGTTCAGCTGATCCAGGAAGTCAGCGTGTTCGGACTTGGCATAGCCGTGAAGGGCCGCCTCGAAGGCCCGGACCTGCTCGACCTCCACCTCGTCCAGCCAGCCCTCGTTGACCGCGTACAGCGACAGGGCCATCTCGGCGACGGTCAGCGGCTTGTACTGGGGCTGCTTCATCAGTTCCATCACGCGCTCGCCGCGCTCCAGCTGCTTGCGGGTCTGCTCGTCGAGATCCGAGGCGAACTGCGAGAATGCGGCCAGCTCGCGGTACTGCGCGAGGGCCAGGCGCACGCCTCCGCCCAGTTTCTTGACCAGCTGGGTCTGGGCGGCGCCGCCGACCCGGGACACCGACAGGCCGGCGTTGATCGCCGGGCGGAAACCGGCGTTGAACAGGTCCGTCTCCAGGAAGATCTGGCCGTCGGTGATGGAGATCACGTTGGTCGGCACGAATGCCGAGACATCCCCGGCCTGGGTTTCGATGACCGGAAGGGCGGTCAGGCTGCCGGTGCGGCCCTTGACCTCCCCGTTGGTCACCTGTTCCACGTAATCGGCGTTGACGCGGGAGGCCCGCTCCAGCAGGCGCGAGTGCAGGTAGAACACGTCGCCGGGATACGCCTCGCGGCCCGGCGGGCGGCGAAGCAGAAGCGAGACCTGGCGGTAGGCCCAGGCCTGCTTGGTCAGGTCGTCGTAGATGATCAGCGCGTCTTCGCCGCGGTCGCGGAAGTACTCGCCCATCGCGCAGCCGGCGTACGGCGCGATGTACTGCATCGCGGCCGATTCCGAGGCCGAGGCCGCCACCACGATGGTGTGCTCCATGGCCCCGTGCTCTTCCAGTTTGCGCACGACGCCCGCGATCGAGGAAGCCTTCTGCCCGATCGCGACGTAGATGCAGATGAGGTCGGCCCCCTTCTGGTTGATGATCGTGTCGATGGCCAGCGCGGTCTTGCCGGTCTGGCGGTCGCCGATGATCAGCTCGCGCTGTCCGCGGCCGACCGGGACCATCGCGTCGATGGACTTCAGGCCGGTCTGCACGGGCTGGCTGACGGACTGGCGTTCGATCACGCCGGGCGCGATCTTCTCGATGGGGGAGCGGGTCTCCAGATTTAGGTCTCCCTTGCCGTCGATCGGTTCGCCGAGCGAGTTGACGACCCGCCCGAGCAGGCCCCTGCCGACCGGGACTTCCAGGATGCGTCCGGTGCATCGGGCCGTGTCGCCCTCGCGGATGTGGCGGTAGTCGCCGAGCACCACCGCGCCGACCGAATCGCGTTCCAGGTTGAGCGCGATGGCGTAACTGTCGCCGGGCAGCGCGATCATTTCGCCGGACATCACGTCGCGGAGGCCGTGGATGCGCACGATGCCGTCGGTCACCATGACCACGGTGCCTTCGCTGGCCGCTTGCGGCGCGACATCGAATTCGGCGATTCGTTGTTTGATCAGGTCTGAGATTTCAGTCGGATTCAAGGCAGACATTCGGTTCTACTCCAGTCAGGGGGTCAGGCCAGGCTTTGCGCGAGTTGCTGCAGGCGCCTCTGGAGCGAGGCGTCCAGCACCCGGTCGCCGGCGCGGACCACCGCACCGCCCAGCAGTTGTTCATCAATTTTCGAAACCAGTTCCACGGTTTGCCCGGTCCGCTCAGCCAGGGCCGCACGGATGCGTTCCTGCTGGGTCGGGTCGAGCTCCCGGGCGCTGACCACCTCGGCGGTCAGGCGTTGTTCATGTTCGGCCCGCAATTCCTCGAACTGCTCACGGACTTCGGGCAGGATCGGGAGCCGGTCGCGCTCTCCGAGCACCCGGAGGAGTTGCCGCATCGGTTCGTCGAAGCGGTCGCCGCCGATCGTCTCCAGCATTTCGGCGCGGCGTGCGCGGCTCAGGCGCGGATCCGCCAGCAGGGTGCGCAGACGCGGGCTTTCAACCAGCGCGGCAGCCGTTTCCAGCATGCCCGAAAATGCGTCCAATGCATTGCATTCGCGCGCGTAGCCGAACGCGGCGCGGGCATAGGGGCGTGCGGCAGTGACGTTGCTCACAGGCGCTCCGCCAACTGGTCCAGGGCCTCGGCGTGGGCTTTGGCATCGACCTCGCGCCGCAGCACCGCCTCGGCGCCGGCGACGGCCAGGGTCGCGACCTCACCGCGCAACTGCTCGCGCACCTGCTGGGTGTTCTTGTCGATTTCCTCCTGGGCCTGGGTGAGAATGCGCTCGCCCTCGGTCTTGGCCGTGGTCCGGGCTTCCGCCACGATCTCGCCGGCCCGGCGTTCCGCCTGGGCGAGGATTCGGGACGCTTCTTCCCGGGCCTGCCCGGTGGTCTGCTGGGCTTCCTGTTCGGCCCGCTCGCGCTCGGTCTTGGCCGCATCCGCGTCCGCCAGGCCGTCGGCGATGCGTTTCTTGCGGGCCTCCAGCGCGTTGATCACGGGCGGCCAGATGAACCGCATGCAGAACCAGACGAAGATCGTGAATGAAATCGCCTGTCCGATCAGCGTAAGGTTGATGTTCATCGGGAGGTCTCCCCGCGGATCAGGCGACCGCGAACAACAGGTAGAAAGCGATACCGACGGCAATCATCGGTACGGCATCGACCAGGCCCAGCACGATGAACATCTGGGTCCGCAGCATCGGGATCAGTTCCGGTTGCCGTGCAATGCCTTCCATGTATTTGCCGCCCAGGTTGCCGATGCCGATGGCGGCGCCCAAGGCGCCGAGCCCCATCATCAGGCCGCCTGCGATGTAAATCAGGCCAGATACGAGTTCCATGAAATTACTCCAGTGTAGAAAGTGAGTGAAAAAGAATCAGGTCAGTGCTCGCCGGTGTCGTGCGCCATGTTCAGGTAGACCACGGTCAGCACCATGAAGATGAATGCCTGCAGCAGGATCACCAGGACGTGGAAGATTGCCCAGGGCACGGACAGGGTCCATTGCGCATACAGTGGCAGGAGCGCGATCAGGATGAAGATCATTTCGCCGGCGTACAGGTTGCCGAACAGGCGCAGGCCGTGGGAGACGGGTTTGGCGAGCAGGGCCACGCCCTCCAGGAAAAGGTTGATCGGGATCAGCAGGACCTTGAGGAACGGGTTTTTCGCGGAGAACGGGTGCAGGGTCAGTTCGCCGAGGAAGCCGCCGATGCCCTTGCGGCGCAGGCTGTAGTAGAGCACCAGGGCGAAAATCGACAGGGACATGCCCATGGTGACGTTCGGGTCGGTGGTCGGCACGATCTTCATGTAGTGGACGCCGATCAGGGAGAAGGCCCACGGCACCCAGTCCACCGGCACCAGGTCCATGAGGTTCATCAGGAAGACCCAGATGAACGAGCACAGCGCGAGCGGGGCGACCATCCGGTTACGGTGGCTGAAGGAATCGCGCACCGTGCCGTCGATGAATTCGACGATTTGTTCGACCGCGTTCTGGAACCCGCCGGGCACGCCTTCGGTGGCGCGTCGCGCCGCATAGCCGAACAGCCCCACGAACACGAGGCCGAGGCCGATGGCCCAGGCCATCGAGTCGACGTGGATCGCCCAGAAGCCCATCGCATC
The DNA here is from genome assembly GCA_965204575.1 of uncultured candidatus Poriferisulfidus sp. Classification (GTDB taxonomy): domain Bacteria; phylum Pseudomonadota; class Gammaproteobacteria; order Poriferisulfidales; family Poriferisulfidaceae; genus Poriferisulfidus. The sequence goes on along the minus strand of OZ241993.1, from coordinate 431,306 downwards.
GACCTGTTCGCGGCTGTGCGCGAAGCCCCAGCTGCCGTCCGGGTGCTGGCCGAACGTCAGGTTGGTCAGGTGGTGCTTGATGTATTCCGCGCCCGATGCGTATTCGGTGGCCATGATCCGGGTCTGTAGCGGTTTGTTCCTGCGTCAGTTTTTAAATGACAAATGTCCGATCAGGTGCGCCGCCTGGGCCGCCGCATAGGCCGCGAACAGGGTCAAGGGCTGAACCTCGCGGTAGAACCCGAAGATCAATCCCAGGCCGAGCAACGTGCCGAGCCAGCGGACCGCCCAGGCGCGATGCATCCGTCGTTGTTCTTCCCGAATCCCCCGCGCCCGGTCCTTCCGAAACAGGCTCCAGGCCGCCAACGCATTGGGAAACAGACACAGCGCTCCTCCTGCTGCTGCCGAAAGACCGAGGTTCCAGTCATAAAAAACCCCTGCCATACAGAGCAGGGTTATCAGCAGCTGCGCGGCAAGGATCCGGCCGACCGGCAATGCCGCCATCACAGATCAGCACCCTTGTCTGCGACACCTAGATGTCGGACTTTTAAATTTTAGCATAGCCATGCGCCGTTGCGCCCGGAATCGGACACGGCGGGAGAGGGGTTTCAGGCACGTTCTTCGAGCCTGAAGCCGCCGAATCTCGTGATCTCGCCGGAATGATTTTTCCGAAGTCCCGGGACTTAGCCTGTACAATGCCCGTAGCCCAATGAAAACCCCGAAATCCCGGAGAATGTGGCAACAGGCGGTTGGCCTTCTGCCGGGCCTCGCGCTGGCCGGGAATCTGCTTGTCGCCACGAGTGCGATGGCGAATGAAGGCGACGCGACATTCAAAGTCGAGATCGGGCATCTTTCCGAGAACGTACGGGCGCTGGTCCATTCCCATGGATGGTCCCTTGAATGGGCCTCCGAAGAGGACCGCATCATTATTCACACCTTCGATATGGCCAACCCGTCGCTGGAGGCGGCCCTGTCGAAAATCTTTGCGCCGTACGAAGACACATTCTCGACGGTTCTTGATCAGGAGAGAAAGATCGTACGCGTCACGGCTGCGGGCCCGGGAACTCCGGGGGAGGGCACACCGGACTCCGAGGGCGAGGAGGGTCTGCGGTGGTCTACGGAACTGGATTTCGAGCCGGACCTGGAATCGACGACTCCGCCCGAGCCTCCGCCATTCGAGGATAAAAAGAAAACGGTGCGGATGCTTGAACTTCCCCAGGCGTGGGAAAGCGAAGGGGCCGAGCCGGTGACGCCTGTGCCGGCGGAGGTTGCCGAGCAGCAGGCCCCTGCGACCGAACTGTCTACGAGGCAGGAGATCCAGGACGGCAAGGCTCCGGAGTCTTCCGGAGATCCGGCAAATCCTCAGGATCGTATCGCGCCGGCCGAGAAGCAGGAGACGGCTTCCAGCCCGGCCTCCCCCGGGCCCGTACTCCAAATCCTGTCCGCCCAGGACAAGGGAAAGGCTGAGAAGGAGCTTGCGCGGCTTCGGGAGCTTGGCCACGACGTGTTCCTGGAGGAGTTTCGCCACGATGGCATGCTGTGGTACCGCCTGAAGATGCGGGTTACACCTACTCGAAGCATCGAAGATACCGTAGAGGATTTGAAGCGCTTGGGCTACGAGGCCGTTTGGGTGGTGCCGCAGGATGCCGTGGAAAATCAACCACCCACTAGCGAGTGAAATGGCTGGGGCTTCAGGGTTTCCATTCAAATCTAGACGGGATCGTCAGTGTGTAGTTCCCAAACAAAAAATCGCGTTAGCTCGGAGGCTAGGGAAGACCGGGAGACAATGTTTTGGTAAAGGTGAGCCGCCCGCAGTATGCTACTACCGCTATTAGAGTTGGCTTCGCATGTTGCGGGGGGAAAATGGAAAGTTTAAAAAATCTTTGGCACCGGATTAGCGGAAAACCTCTAACCGGCGGAGGCCGGAAGCCCGACCAGCCGGGCTCAAACAGACCGGAAACCGATGGCTACTCTCCGGACAAGGTTGTTCTGCCTGACGGCAGGGTCGTTCCTCCCATGCCACCCTCTCCACCTCATTGTGGTTGATGTGCTTTACTCAGCCCCGCATGTGAGGCCTCCACAGATACAGGAACCCGCCACCTACTATTTCCGGAAGATCCGGGCGACGGTTCGGACGATGATAGATTGACGAATCTCCGCGACACGATCGCCGCGCTGAAAGGGAACACGGCACTGGTCGAGACGACGGCCGGCGGATGGGGAGACAGAGGCGGCCAGCCTCAGGGAGATTGGAAGCCGCGGCGCATCGGTGCCGATCTGCCAGACGCATTGATCCAGCTCCGCGAAGGCGTGGAAAAGACGGTATGTGTGGCGGCTGGCGTTCCGCCCGGGTTGATCTCGACCTCAGGCCAGGCATCCATGCAGAGAGAGGCATGGCGGCAGTTTCTACATGGGTCGGTCGAGCCGCTGAGCAAGACGGTATCCGCCGAGTTCACGGCCAAGCTCGATTCGGATATTCGACTCGATTTCCATAATCTGTTCGCATCCGATCTGCAAGGCCGCGCACGCGCGTATCAGTCCATGACGAACGGCGAAAAGGGAATCGACAAAGACGCGGCGGCGAGAATCTGCGGCCTGACGGATGGCGCGGATGATTGATTGCGCTGGTGCTAAACTGGCGGTATCGTGCGCAAACTTTCTCTCTGTCTGGTCTCGGTCGCTCTCGCAATTTCAGCCACGCCAACGGCGGCTGTCTCCGATGAAGATGAGAATCGGACGTCGCGCTTGGAGTGGCAACTTGGGAATGAGTGTAAACCGATTGACTTTGCGGTAGAGCTTTTAAACAAAGATGCAACCGCTATTGGGTTGAAAAGAGAAGCCATCGAGATGCTGGCGCGTAGCAGATTACGCGCCGCTCGAATTTATGATAAAACTCTCGTACCATATCTCTACATAAATATACACGTATCGGGCTTAGCAGCTAACGTATCGTTGCAATTTACAAGGTGGCTCCGTCGGCCGGATGGAACTAGCGGCGATGCTGTTACATGGTGGAATGGTGGCACAGGAGGCCACGGCGGAAGATCAGATATCATCATGCAAGGTCTCTCGCAATATGTAGATGAATTTATTGATAAGTACTTGGAAGCAAACGCCGAGTTCTGCAAGTAGCAAACGCAAAACGGGCGACACTGATGCCGCCCGTTCTATCGTTGGATAGCGTCCGCTATCCGATGCTATATGCGATGTCCTCCATTAGAAGATCCTGAATCTTCTCTGAGGCCACGCGTACCGTGTCGTTGTTTATCATCATGTTGTCCCAGTCTGCATCCTCCAAGTCGTCGTCAACCATCGAGGCGCGATTGGCGCAAGAATGAATGCGGCGGCTAAAACCACTTCGTGGTATCCTACTGCACATCCACATGGCAGGTGGCGCTAGGAGGACGCTATGTTGGATATAAAAGAAATTTTGTGGAGAAAGTGGTTGAAATCTTATTTAAAAGGAATTCAAGGGCTAAAAGCTGATCCGGACGAACCGGAAACAGAGTTGGATTCAGAAGACGAGTTCGTTATGCCTGACGGGACGAAAATCCCTAAAATGCCTCCCTCGCGGCCACACTGGGGTTGAAGCGTTTCTCTTTATTTGAAAACCTCTACTATCAACAATATTAAGAACCCTGCCAGCGCGAGTGCTAGGGACCAAAGCACGGTATACGTGCTCCATTTCAGCCGTATACCTCGCTGTTCATTCAATCTGGTGTTGGCATTGATGCGATCTTGGTGAGCGACGACTTCCATAATGACCATTTTCCACAGGGGTTTTGAGATAGCATCATTTTTTATAAAACTGTCAAGTTCGCTTCCCGGATGATGGACTTTATGTTGCGGCAGGAGGTTCCATATCAGAACGAACGAAACGACTGCTAGCACTAATAGCAATATGCTTCCGACCCATGTCAAACCCGGCAAAGAGGTGGGAGGGGGCTTACTCCCGACAGTCACTGTCAGGAAACCTACCAGCCCGAACGAAACCGACAACGTGAGGACCAGCAGATAACGAGTCTTATTCTCGATGACGCGGGCTTCTGCTACAGTTGATTCAAGATATGCTTTCGTACTCTCGAAGACATGTCGCGCCTTTCCAACAGTCTCGTCGACTTCCGGTCGTTCCTGGTTTTCAGAGGGGAGAGTCATGTTGGGATTTCCAGCGAATGATGTTCAACCTCTATTTTAGTTCTGTCATATTTGCGACAAAGGGGGGTTGATCTCCTGCGAAAATCGCTTGAGCCTTATTGAAACCTCCAGACCAACCCTTGTCAATAGCACAACCCTAAACCGTTCTCCGCGAGTCAGCCACGGCTCTTTCGTGGCCTGATTCCAACCCGGTTATGCGACCTGTACTCCCTATAATAGGCAGACTCTCCACCTGCGCCGCCCGGCCGCCTTTTTGATGATCCGGCTATTCCGTTCTCTGGCCACCACGGCGTTCATGACATCGCTTTCCCGGTTGCTGGGCTATGCCCGCGATGCGGTGGTGTTCATCTTCATCAGCAACGCGCATGGTGCGCTGGACGCGTTTTTCGTCGCTTTCCGCATTCCGAATTTCCTGCGCCGCCTGTCCGCCGAAGGCGCGTTTTCGCAAGCGTTCGTACCGGTGTTCGTGGAATACCGCGAGCAAAAACCCGAACAACTCAATTCCCTCATCGATGCCACGGCCGGTGCGCTGGCGGCGGTACTGGTCCTCATCACCGCGCTCGGCATCCTCGCGGCACCCCTGCTGATCATGATTTTCGCGCCGGGTTTCGCGATGGACGGCGACCCGCGCGCCGACGTCGCCGGCGACCTGCTTCGCATCACTTTTCCTTACGTCCTGTTCATTTCGCTGACCGCCATGGCGGGGAGCATGTTCAACGCGCTCGGGCGCTTCGCCTTGCCCGCGATCACGCCGGCACTGCTCAACCTGTCGCTGATCGCGGCCGTGCTGTGGCTCGCGCCGAGGCTCGAGCAGCCGGTGTACGCGCTGGCCTGGGGGGTCTTCGGGGCCGGCGTCCTGCAGCTGGCGGTCCAGTTGCCCTGGCTGCATCGGCAGGGGCTGTTGCCACGGCCCCGGCTGGATTGGCATCACCCCGGGTTCCGCCGTATCGCCAAGCTGATGCTCCCGGCCCTGTTCGGTTCTTCGGTGGTTCAGATCAACCTGCTGTTCGACACCCTGGTGGCTTCCTTCCTGGCGGTCGGCAGCATCAGTTGGCTGTACCTGTCGGACCGGTTCGTGGAGTTGCCGCTGGCGTTGTTCGGGATTTCCACGGCCACGGTCCTGCTGCCCCGGCTGTCCGAGTGCAGCGCCCGCAGTGACGGGGAAGGGTTCCAGGCCGGGCTTGAGTGGGGGGTCCGGGTCGGGCTGGCTGTCGCGCTGCCGTCCGCCGTCGGTCTGGCACTACTGGCCGAGCCGATTCTGGCGACGCTGCTGCAGTACCGGGAGTTCTCGATGTTCGACACCCGCATGGCCGGGCTCGCGCTGACCGCGTTCGCACTGGGCCTGCCTGCGTTCATCTTGGTCAAGGTGTTCGCGCCCGGGTTCTTCGCCCACCAGGACACCCGCACCCCGGTGCGAATCGGCGTGATTGCGATGCTGGCCAACATGGCGTTGACCGGCATCGGTTTGCTGGTCTGGTTCACCGCGGATCTGGAAGGCCCGCACGTTGCCTTGGCCCTCGCAACGGCCCTCGCGGCCTACCTGAACGCCGGGCTCCTGTATCGCAAACTGCGCGCGCGCGACTTTTATTCCGGCAACCGGGCGACAGCTGCCTTGTCGATACGAGTCAGCTTGTCCTGCGCGGCCATGGCGGCCGTGCTGTGGCCGCTCATTCCGGAAACCCTCGAGTGGACCCGCCTCGAGTTTGCCGGGCGCCTGCTTCAACTGGTCGAGTTGATTCTTCTGGGTGCAGTCGTCTACACGGCCACGCTATGGATTTCAGGTGTCCGCATTAGCGACTTTCGAATTCAGTCTCTGTCCGGGAAAACCGCCGCGTGAACGCTTCCTCAGAATCTTCCTCTGGCGCCCAGGGGCAGGAACCAGCGTTTGATGCGCTGTTGCCGGCCCATCGGCCCTGTGCGGTCACGATTGGCAACTACGACGGGCTGCATCTTGGGCACCAGTCGGTGTTGAAACAACTCTTGAACGCCGCCGCTGACCGCGGGTTGGAATCCATACTGCTGACTCTGGAACCCTCGCCTCAGGAGTTCTTCAGGGGCATGGAAAACGCGCCGCGGATCGGATCGCTTGACGACAAAAAACGGCTTGCCGAACAGATGTTTCCTGCGCTCGACCACTTTGTGGCGCTTCCGTTCAATGCGAAAACCGCTGCCATCGGCGCGCAGGAGTTCGTGCGGGACCTGCTGGTCGGTCGCCTCGGCATGCGCTATCTCACGATCGGCGAGGATTTCCGCTTCGGTCGTGATCGCGTTGGGGATTTTGCATTGCTTGGGACTGAATCTTCGGCCTGCGGCTTCGAGCTTGAGGCAACCCCCATTTTCGAGCTGGACGGAAGCCGGGTGAGCAGCACCCGCATTCGTGCGGCACTTGCAGACGGCAATGTTCCAGAGGCGGAATATTTGCTTGGGCATCCGTTCGAGATCTGCGCCGAAGTGGTCGAAGGAGACCGGCGCGGGCGCGAAATCGGTTTCCCCACCGCCAACCTCGATTTTCCGCATAACCCGCCGATGCGGGGCGTCTTCACGGTGACCTGCCAACTGGGCGACCGTTTTTGCCAAGGCGTCGCCAACGTGGGGACCCGACCGACCGTGGACGGCACGCGCTTGCTGATCGAGGCCCACCTGTTAGACTTTGCCGGCGATCTGTACGGTCAGCGCATGACCGTGCGCTTTCACCAGCGTCTGCGCGCCGAGCAGCGTTTTGACTCGGTCGATCGCCTGCGCGAACAGATCGGCTACGACATAGAAGCCGCCCGAGAGTTTTTTGCTGATGGCTCCACCTAACCCGTACCGCGATACGCTGAACCTGCCGCGCACCGATTTCCCGATGCGCGGGAATCTCGCGAAACGCGAACCCGAGCGACTGCAACGGTGGCAGGAACTGGACCTCTACGGCCGTCTGAGAGATGCCCGGCGGGGCCGGGACCGCTTCGTCCTGCACGACGGCCCGCCGTACGCCAACGGCAAGCTCCACATGGGCCACGCGGTGAACAAGACGCTAAAGGACATCGTGGTGCGTTCTCGGAGCCTGGACGGTTTGGACGCCCCGTACCGCCCGGGCTGGGACTGCCACGGTCTCCCGATCGAGTTGCAGATCGAAAAAACTTTGTCGGATAAGGAGCAGGCGGATGGCCGCAGATTCCGGCTTGCCTGCCGCAACTATGCAACCCAGCAAGTGGACGAACAGCGTCAGGATTTCGTCCGACTAGGTGTGCTGGGGCAGTGGGACGATCCCTACCTGACCATGGCGCCCAAGACCGAGGCCGGCATCGTGCGGGCATTGGGCAAGCTGCTGGAGTCCGGTTATCTGACGCGGGGTTACAAACCCGTGTACTGGTGCGCTGATTGCCGTTCGGCCCTGGCCGAGGCCGAAGTCGAATACAAGGATCATGTTTCTCCGTCGATCGACGTCTGCTTCGACGCGGCCGATTCGGCACTGGTACAGGCCTTTGATATATCAGGGGATTTCGAGGTCTCGGTGGCGATCTGGACGACCACCCCCTGGACCCTGTTGGCCAACGAAGCGGTCTGCCTGCATCCGGAGCTCGAGTATGTGCTGGTCGAACGGGAAGGGCGCCGGCTGCTGGTGGCCGCAGCCCTTCGCGAGGTTTTCTGCGAGCGGGTCGGCGCCGATGCAATCAAGGGGGCTTCGGTTCGCGGAGACCGGCTGGAAGGCATTCCCCTCCAGCATCCGTTTCTGGACAAGACCGTGCCGATCATCACCGGGGAGCACGTCACCGCCGAAGAAGGCACGGGCTGCGTGCATACGGCACCCGCGCACGGGCCGGAAGACCATGCGGTCGGGCTCCGGTTCGGCTTGCCGGTGGACTGCCCGGTGGAAGAGGATGGACGCTTCCGCGCCGATACGCCGGAAGTCGGCGGTCTCGGCGTGGCCGAGGCCAACCCGCGCATCCTTGAAGTATTAGGACAGTCTGGGCGGCTGTTGGCGGAGGCCAAGTATTCGCACAGCTATCCGCACTGCTGGCGGCATCACACGCCCTTGTTGTATCGCGCCGCCGCGCAGTGGTTCATCGACATGGACACGCACGACTTGCGCGACCATGCCTTGGCCGCCACGGATCAAGTGGCCTGGTACCCGGCTTGGGGCCGGGAGCGCATTCGCGGGATGCTGACGGGGCGCCCGGACTGGTGCATCAGTCGGCAACGCAACTGGGGTTCGCCCATCCCGTTGTTCTGGCGCCATGACAACGGCGAGCTGCATCCGGACACGCCGGCATTGCTCGAAGAGGTGGCGCGCCGCATCGAGCAGGATGGCATCGATGCGTGGTTCGACCTGGAACCGGAAGAATTGCTGGGCGATCAGGCATCCGAGTACGCGAAGTCGCAAGACACCCTGGACGTCTGGTTCGATTCCGGAGTGACCCACCGCACCGTGATGGCCGAAGAGTACGGCGAGGGCACGCAAGTCGATCTTTACCTGGAAGGGTCGGACCAGCATCGCGGCTGGTTCCAGTCCTCGCTGTTGACCGGTGTGGCGCTGAACGATGCGCCGCCGTACCGGCAGGTCCTGACGCACGGTTTTGTCGTTGACGCGCATGGCCACAAGATGTCCAAGTCGCGCGGAAACATTGTTAAACCCCAGAAGATCGTGGATAGCCTGGGTGCGGACATCCTGCGCCTGTGGGTAGCCTCCACCGATACCAGTGGCGAACTGGCGGTATCGGATGAGATCCTGGGGCATACCGCCGAGACCTATCGCCGGATCCGGAACACCGCGCGCTACCTGCTGGCGAGCCTGCACGATTTTGACCCTGCCGTCGACTTGTGCGCACCGGCGGACATGCTGGCCCTGGACCAGTGGATCCTGAAGAAAGCCGCCGCCCATGATGCGGCGATCCGCGAGGATTTCCAGTGCTACCGGTTCCACACCATCTGCCAGCGCCTGCACACGTTCTGCGTCAATGAGCTCGGCAGCCTGTATCTCGACGTGACCAAGGATCGCACCTACACGCTCTCGGCCAACCACCCGGCTCGGCGCAGCGCGCAGAGCGCCATGTTCCTTCTGGCCGAAGCGATGTGCCGCTGGCTTGCGCCGATCTGCCCGTTCACCGCCGACGAGATCTACGAACATCTCCCGGGGCCGCGCGAGGATTCGGTGCACCTCACCGAATGGTTTGATCTCGAAGCCTACCGTGACGTTTCCTCCGAATTTTCCGACGAGGACTGGGAGACCCTCCTAGAAGTCCGCCAGGCGGTCAGCCAGACGCTGGAGCCCATGCGTCAGGCCGATGTGATCGGGGCCGCACTGGATGCCGAGGTAGTGCTGACCGCGGAACCTGAGGCGGCCGAGTTGCTGGAGAAACTCGGGCCGGAACTGCACTTCCTGTTCATCACCTCCGACGCACGACTGGGCGACACCCCCGCCCCCGACGCGCAAACCCATCAAATGCCCCGGGCCGGCACGCTGCGTGTCGCGGCCGTTCCCAGTCCGCATTCCAAATGCGTCCGGTGCTGGCACCATGACCCGACGGTCGGCAGCCTCGACGGCCATCCGGAGTTGTGCGCGCGCTGCCTCACCAATATAGAAGGAGAAGGCGAGGAACGGCAATATGTCTGATTCGTGGCGCTTGGCACTTCCGGTGGCGGGCGGAGTGCTGGTGCTGGATCAGCTGAGTAAGTTATTGATTGAACGTGCTTTTGCGCTGCATCAGGAATTAGTGCTGCTTCCCTTCCTGTCCCTGCAACTCACCTACAACACGGGGGCCGCGTTCAGCCTTTTGCACGATGCCGGGGGCTGGCAGCGTGGATTCCTGTCGGTGGTCAGCATCGCGATCATGACTTGGCTGGGCGTGTGGATTCATCGCCTGACCTCCGAGGAACGGCGGTTGCTGTGGCCGCTTGCGTTAATCTTGGGCGGTGCGGCTGGCAACTTGGTCGACCGTCTATCCACGGGCGCGGTAACGGACTTTATCGTGCTGCATTACCGCGGTTGGCACTGGCCGACCTTCAACCTAGCCGATTCGGCCATTACCATAGGAGTCGTTGTGCTTATTTTCCTGAGTCTTCGCCGGACTTCGCCATAAGGTTGCGCAATGCCTGTGATGTCATCATGAAACCCCGTCTGTTTCCTTATGTTGCGGTTCTAGGCCTCGTAACAGGCACCGCGTTGGCGGGCGAACTGACCGTGGTTTCCTTCGGGGGCGCCTACACTCAGAGCCAGGTCGAGGCCTATCACAAGCCGTGGATGGCCAAGACCGGACACCGCATCCTGTCCGAGGACTACAACGGTGGGCTTGCCGAAATCAAGGCGCAGGTCCAGGCCGGCCAGGTGACTTGGGACGTCGTGGATTCCCAGGCCGCTGAAGTGTTGCTGGGTTGTGACGAAGGGCTGCACGAGGAGATCGACCCCGCCATCCTGCCGTCGGCGCCAGATGGCACCCCGGCCGCAGAGGACTTTTACGATGGCACGATCAGCGACTGTGCGGTCGGCACCATCGTGTGGTCGACGGTGTTCGCCTACGACCGGGACCGGTTGTCGCCTGCGCCGGCCACGATCGGCGATTTTTTCGATCTAGAGAAGTTTCCCGGGCGACGCAGCATGCGCAAGGTTCCCAAGGCCAACCTGGAGATGGCGCTGGTTGCCGATGGCGTATCGCCGGAAAAAGTCTACGAGGTGTTGCAGACGCCGGAGGGGGTGGACCGCGCATTCGCCAAACTGGACACCATCAAGGAGCACGTCGTATGGTGGGAGTCCGGGGCGCAGCCTCCGCAACTGCTGGTGGATGGCGAGGTGGTGATGAGTACCGCCTACAACGGACGCATCTTCAACGCAGCCGTAGCGGAAGGACAGTCGCTGGAGGTGGTCTGGGACGCACAGGTGCTGACGGTCAACAGTTGGGCGATCGTGAAGGATACGCCGGACTTGGAACTGGCCTTGGATTTCCTGGCATTCGTTTCTGCACCGGAGAACATGGCGGTGCAGGCCTCGTGGATCTCCTACGCGCCGGTGCGCCGCTCCGCGTCTGCGATGATCGGCGCCTATCATGCCGACCCGGGGCTGGACATGCGCCCGCTCATGCCGACCGCGCCGGACAACATTCGCAACGCAGTCTGGAACGACAAGGAGTTCTGGGCGGACCGGATCGACGAATTGAACGAACGATTCAACGCTTGGCTGCTCAAGTGAGCAGAGGTTGATCCAGCCGCGCCGCGCTTCACCTTAGGGATTCGACCCTGACCCTGAGGGACACAGCTTCTGCTTTTAATTTGAAAGAGCGATTCTGATAAATCGGGGCTAAATGTCCTGTAGAATTTTGTATGCTCGTTTACCTTATGCAACTTGCGAAGTCTTCTGCATAAAACGGAGAAACTCTGATGAAGAACCGGACCCAGTTTTATATCAATGGTGAATGGGTCGAGTCCCTGGCAAATCAGGCCCTGGAAGTCATTAATCCTGCGACAGAGGAAATTATCGGTTCCGTGGCGATGGGGAACCCAGAAGATGTCGACAAAGCCGTCGCTGCAGCAAAATCCGCCTTTGATTCCTATTCGCGGACCTCGCGGAAGGAGCGGGTTGAATTGTTGGGAAACATCATCGATCACTACAAGGCTCGTTCCGATGAGATTGCGGCAACGATCAGCGAAGAAATGGGTGCGCCGATCAATCTCGCGCATTCGGCCCAAGTCCCCATGGGATTGGACCACCTGATCACAACGCTTGACGTTTTGCGTGAATTCAAATTCGAGGAAGGCTTGGGTTCTTCCCGCATCATGCGCGAACCTGTTGGAGTTTGCGGGTTTATCACTCCGTGGAATTGGCCCATGAACCAGATCGCCTGCAAGGTCGCGCCGGCACTGGCGGCGGGCTGCACGATGATCTTGAAACCTTCCGAAATTGCCCCGTTCAACGCAATTCTGTTCGCCGAAATCCTGGATGCCGCAGGGGTCCCGCCAGGGGTGTTCAACCTCGTGAACGGCGAAGGCCCCACGGTCGGTGCGGCCCTTGCCTCGCACCCCGACATCGACATGGTTTCATTCACCGGCTCGACGCGAGCGGGCATCGAGGTTGCGCGCAATGCGGCGCAGACCGTCAAGCGGGTCGCACAAGAGTTGGGCGGCAAGTCCGCCAATATTCTGCTCGACGACGCGGATTTCCGGGAAGCGATTCCACGCGATGTCTCTTGGTTGTGCACGAACTCGGGCCAGTCCTGCATTGCTCCGTCGCGGATGCTGGTGCCTGAATCGCGCATGGAGGAAGCGGCGGCGATTGCCAGGGAAGCGGCAGAAGGAGTGAAGGTGGGGGATCCCAATGCCGCGGGCACAACGATGGGTCCCGTTGTTTCCGAATCGCAGTTCGACCGGGTTCAGGGCTTGATTCAGGCTGGCATAGACGAAGGTGCCGAGTTGGTGACGGGCGGCATCGGTCGCCCGGACGGCCTGAATGTTGGCTACTATGTGAAGCCGACGGTGTTCTCCCGCGTGAACAATGAAATGAAGATTGCACGGCAGGAAATTTTCGGTCCGGTGCTCTCTCTGATCGGTTATGCGGACGAGGAGGATGCCGTGCGGATTGCGAACGACACGGTATACGGGTTGTCTGGCTATATCTCCTCGGGCAATCTTGAGCATGCGCAGGCCATAGCCCGTCGCATTCGGACCGGCAACGTTTACCTCAATGGAGCGCAACCATCCAGCGAAGCACCGTTCGGGGGGTATAAACAGTCCGGCAACGGCCGTGAGGCGGGGCGATACGGTCTAGAGGAGTTCCTCGAAGTCAAGGTGGTCCTGGGTTGCTCCAACTGATGGAGCGGGTCAACGAATATCAGAGTTATTTTTGGGACAATCTTACAGAAGGCTTTTTTTCAGGATTTGTGCGGGATTTGAATGGCTAGGGCAAGGGAGACGGACTCAACCTATACCATTCGTGGCAAGTGTTGGGTTGTCGATGCCGATGATATATCGGTAAATGGAGAGCGCATAAGGCTGGCCGGGTTAGATGCGCCGGAAAGCGACCAGATAGCGGTGCGTTGGGATGGTACGGAGTACCCGCAAGGTGAAGTCGTAAAAAGAATGTTGTGCAAGAAAATAGGTAACAAGCGTGTAGAGGTAATGGTTCATGGAGAGGATAAATTTGGAAGGAAAATTGGGACTGTGTTTTATGGGGGTAAGAACATAAATCAATTTATGGTCAGAGAAGGATGGGCAATTTCTGCCTTTGGGGAACAGTACTGGGAAGATGAAGCTTTTGCCTATTTCAACAAGAAAGGAATGTGGAGAGACAAAACTGCTTACGACCCTAGGGCTTGGAAGCATGGCAAAAAGAAAAGGATATGGCATTCTGTCAATGTCAAGGATAAGGCTGTTAAAGTTGATAATTCTGAACCTGTAACCACACCTCAGTCCCTATACATATACAGTGCGCCCCGCTCTGTGCACGGCGCAGAGACACCAGATTCTGAATCATCATCAAGGCCGTCTTATCCGATGTGGGTTATAGTCATGTTTGTAGTGTTGCTTGCGGGCATTTTTTTGTTTAATTCACGCCATGAGGATGTCACGCATGACATTATTGAGGAAGAACACATAAAGGAAGAACAAGAATCACATCGTTCTTCATATCGAGAGGGGGCTATATTTTCTGCACCGCCTGTTCGCTGATAGAACTATAATCAGAAGGCCAAAATCAAACTGCTATAAGGAAGAATGGTTCTCGCCATATCGTTCATATCAGCCTTCTGTAAGATTTCATATCAGTCCATTATTTTTGGGCCTCCAACGCTTCTTCCCCGAACCGTTCAATTGCTTCCAAGGTTTCACGCACATCGCTCCAGGCGGTCGTGTGGTTCAGGATGCAAAGCCTGAGCGAAAAGGTCTTTCCAAGCGTTGTCGACGACATGAGTGCACGGTTGTCCCAGAAGATGCGAGCCAGCACGGCCCGGTTGATTGCTTCTAAAGCCTCCTCGTCGAGATGAGCCTCAGCGGGATTAATCCGAAAACAGACGACACTCAGGGTTACCGGGCCCAGGAGATCGAAATTCTTGTTTTCTTCGACATATTCGCCCGCCCGGCTGGCCAGTTCCATTCCTTTTGATACCGCCTTCCGGAATGCCGCCAGACCGAAGGTCTGGACGGACATCCAGATTTTCAAGGCTCTGAACGAACGGCTCAGCTGCAGGCCGTAATCAGAAAAATTCGGGTGATCCGCGCCCCAAAGCGTGTCCTGGAGAACATCGTGGTGGATTGTGAATGCATGCTCAAGAGTACGGATGTCCTTGACCAAGAGGCCGCCCGCTTCATACGGCTGGAAAAACCACTTGTGGGCATCCAGCACAACCGAATCCGCACGTTCGATTCCACGCAATAGTTTCTTTCCTTTCTGGGTCACGACCGCAAAACCTCCGTAGGCGGCATCCACGTGCAACCAAATGCCCTGTTTCTCGCAGAAGTCCGCCATGGCCTCAAGCGGGTCGACCGCCCCGGTACTGGAGGTTCCCGCATTGGCGCACACGGCAATAGGGTTGAGCCCCGCAGCACGGTCTTCGGCTACGGCACGGACCAGAGCCTTCATATCGATGCGGAAGCACTCATCGCATGGAATCATGCGTATGTGTTCCGGTCGCACGCCCACGATCTTTGCCGCTCGGACCTGCACGGTATGGCTCTGATCGCTCATATACACGACTCCCCGCTCGGGGTTGCCCGCGGCTTCCCGTGCCGCAACGAGAGCATCCAGGCTGGCCGCCGACCCCCCGCTTGTGAGAAGCCCGCCGGCACTATTCGGGTAACCCAGCCAGCGCCGGAACCAGTCGATGACCGTCAGTTCGATCTGGCTTGGTCCGCTTGCGGTCAGCCAGGTCGCCGAATTGATGTTGTATCCCGCCGCCATGAAATCGGCCAGCACTCCGGGCCATGTGGGAGACGACGGGATAAACGCAAAAAACCGGGGGTGCGCATGCCGTGCCGCAACGGGAAGAATGTCGTGCGCGACCTGTTCGAGGATTTCCGTCGCAGGTCTTCCTTCCTCCGGCGCGTCCTCCATCAATCGATCTTCAAGCTCCTTCTTGAACTCTCCATCCCAGGCATTCTGCTTGGGCATCTCTTCCATCCATTCCACTACAAGCTCTGCCGCCTTTTGCGCAAGATCCCGCATGAGTTCGGGCTCCATTTGAAGGCCCCCAAATGTTCCGGTTTCTTCTGTCGAGGTGGGTGGTGTTTCTGCGTCTCGAATTTTTCGTGCAGTCATGCTGTTCTCCTGCGTTCGAGAATGGCATGGGCACGACAGAAACCGTAGGAGAGTTTCGTCCCATTCTTAATGAAACAATGATTTTAGGGTTCAAGCAGAATGTGTAAAGCGGACATCACCTCAAGCAGGTGATGCCCGCCTACTTTGCGTGTCCTGTTGTTTCGGCTTCTAGCCGACCAGCGCAAAGTAGATGGCCGAGGCAAGGATGGCAAGGCCGATCAGGACCGCGATCAATCGAAACATGGCTTCAAAAGATTCTTTTTAGGTTGATAATAAGACTAATTTTACTCCAACTCCATCATAAGAAGATATGGCTTCGCTCGCCCTGTTCGCCAATGTTGCGGATCGCCGTTGCCTGGTGGTCGGAGCGGGACCGGTCGCTGCGCGGAAGATCGAAGCACTGGTGCGCGCGGGTGCGCCGGTCCGGGTGGTCGCCCCCGAAGCCGTCGACTCGGTGCGCGACCATGCCGAGGCGGGCCGCATCGATTATCAGGCCCGGGACTTCCAGGAAGAGGACCTGGAGGGGGTCTTCCTGGTTGTGGTTGCCAGCAGCGATGCGGCGCTGAACGACAGGATCGCAGAGGAAGCACGGGGGCGGGGTCTCTTGGTCAATGCCGCCCATAAAGCCGATGCCGGGGACGTGCTGCTGCCGTCGGTGATTCACCGGGACCCGATTCAGGTCGCGATCTGCACCGACGGCGCTTCGCCGGTGCTCGGGCGGCTGTTGCGAAACCACTTGGAAAGCCGCATTCCCGGCGCGTTCGGGAGACTGGCGGCACTGGTCGAGAGGTTCCGGGGCGCAGCGCGGGAGAAATTCCCCGAACGCCGGTTGCGCCGCCGCTTCTGGGAAGCGGTCCTGACCGGGCCAATTGCCGAGCAGGTGCTGGACGGTCGCGAGGCGGAAGCGGACGAAACCCTGAGGCAGGAATTGGAGCGCGGACAGGTGCCGGGCACCGGGGAAGTCTACCTGGTCGGCGCGGGGCCTGGCGACCCGGATCTCCTGACGTTTCGCGCGCTGCGTCTCATCCAGCAGGCCGACGTGGTGGTTTACGATCGGCTGGTGTCGGATCCGATCATGGCCCTGCTGCGGAAAGACATCGAGAAGATCTACGCAGGCAAGGAGCGCGCCCAGCACACGATCGAGCAGGAATCGATCAACGCCCTGCTGGTTCGTCTTGCCCGGGAAGGCAAGCGGGTCCTGCGCCTGAAGGGGGGCGACCCGCTGGTGTTCGGTCGCGGGGGCGAGGAAATCGCGACCTTGATGGAAGAAGGCATCGCGTTCCAGATTGTCCCCGGCATCACCGCTGCCAACGGTTGTGCCAGTTACGCGGGCATTCCACTGACCCACCGCGATTACGCGCAGGCCTGCATTTTCGTGACCGGACACCTCAAGGACGGGAGCGTCGACCTTAACTGGGACATGCTGGCGCACCCGCGCCAGACGCTGGTGTTCTACATGGGCTTGGCTGGCTGCCCGGAAATCTGCAGGCAGTTGGTGCAGCACGGCTTGGACGCCGGCACTCCGGCTGCGCTGATTACCCGGGGCACCACTCCGGAGCAGCGGGTGCTCACCGGCACTCTGGAGGATCTCCCGCAACTGGTGCAATCACAGAATGTTGAACCGCCCACCCTCATCGTGGTCGGCGAGGTCGTCCGCTTGCGCGAACAGCTCCGCTGGTTCCAGACCGGCGGGGATATTGCCGCACCGTGATCTCTCGCTTCCGGCTCGAAAATTTCCGGCAGCCGCGTTGCCGTGTGGCGGGACGGATGGGGAAGGTGCCCCAATGAGCGACTTCCTGTCGGGATTCCGCCGGAGCCTGGCGATGCTGGGGTTGAGCACACCGCCAAGCCCCGTATCCTTGGACGTAGGCATGCCGGCTCCCGGCTTCACCTTGACCGATGAGAACAAGGCGCCCCACCATCTTTCGGATTATTACGGGCAGTGGCTGGTGCTGTACTTCTACCCGAAAGACAATACGCCGGGCTGCATCATGGAAGCCTGCGCATTTCGGGACGAGATCGCGCCGTTCCACGAGCGGAATGCCAAGGTGGTCGGAATCAGCATAGACAACGCGAACAACCACCAGAAATTCATCGACAAATACAGCCTGCCGTTCACGCTACTATCGGACCCGGAAGGAAGGGTCGCCGAGCGCTACGGTGCGCACAGCGGGATGCTGGGCATGTCGTACGCCAAGCGCCAGACCTTCCTGATCGACCCGGAAGGCATCATCCGCCACATCTGGAGGACGGTGCCCGTAAGAGGGCATGCCCAGGACGTCATTGCCGTTTTGGATGGCTTCCGATAGGGTGCGACATGGCTTACCGCATCTCGCGTGTGACAACCCGAAGCGGGGACGATGGGACGACGGGCCTTGCAGGAGGCGCCCGACTGTCTAAAGACGATCCACGAGTCGAAGCATTGGGGGCAGTCGATGAACTCAACTGCCAGCTGGGGCTATTGCTGGCCTTGGCGTCAGGCATGGAGGCCTGCCGGCAGGTCGAAGAGGTGCAGCAGGACTTGTTCGACTTGGGCGCAACCATTGCGCAGGGGAAGTTGGATTGGAAAGGCGAAGAGAAATCAGCCCAATTGGAACGCTGGACCGAGGAATTGAATGCCGCGTTGCCGCCGCTTGAGGAATTTGTCCTTCCGGGCGGGGGCGTCGAGGCGGCGCAATGCCACGTGGCGCGCGCGGTTTGCCGGCGTGCCGAACGGCGGGTTGTCGTGCTGGATGATTTGCCGGAAACGGTGCGAGTCTACCTGAACCGATTGTCGGACCTGTTGTTTGTTCTGGCACGGACGCTGGCCAAGGAAAAGGGGGAGCCGGAACGATTTTGGCAAGGGGCGTCCTGCCCCGAGGAAGATTGAACCGGTCCGAGGCTCGACATCCGTGTCGCACCCGACGGGGCATACGGATTGGGCACTGACAATGAGCCGGATCTGCTGGTTTCAATCGAGAAATGGTTTTTCTTGGACGATGGAAGTTCCGTCAGCCCGTCGGACATTTCCTTCAGGCCCAACGAACTGAGTCTGGACAGCAACAACTCTGGCCGGTTCAGTGGGTCGGACATGGCTTCGGGCATGAGCCTTCGCGGCGCGTTCTATGGGTCGAGCCACGAGGAAACGGCGGGAACCTTCGAGTACTTTTCCGGGGGTGCCTACGACGTGGGGGTGTTCGGGGCCAAGAAGCAGTACTATAGTGCTTACAATAAATAGGGGCCTTTTGCTCCTGATTCTTGTCCTGATCCCGGCAGCACCATGGTTCACGCCTGCACGTGGGGGGATTCACATGCTTGAAAAGCTTGCCGCGTTCTATGATTCGCATGGAATATCATCGATCGGCTTTCGCTGTCCTTGGCGTGAGGAATGCTCGGCAAAAGCCCCGCAATTCACGGAAGCCAAGGCGAGTTTCGTGGGTCCACGCTATGAAGAGGAAGAGAGAACGCTCCCGCGCTTGCTTTTTCTCTCGCTGGACTCCGGCAGAGGCAGCCCGGATCCGCAACAACGCACTGGCGAAGCCGTCCGCAGGCGGGCTCTTGAATGCGACGTGGCGGCACTTCCGAAGAACCGCCATTGGTACCGCACCCATGAAATGGCAAGGGAGTTACTCCGCCAGTTCGAGCCGCATCTCACGGTTGCGGACACGCGTCTCCACTTCGCACACGTGAACAGCGCGAAGTGCTGCTCGAACAAGGGGGGAAACAAGCAGGCCGACTCTATCCTGTTCGAGAACTGCCGCCGCTTCCTTCCTGGAGAATTACACGTTCTGAAGCCGGATGTCTGCGTGACGCAAGGCGGTTGGGCGAAGGAGAACCTGCGCCGTAGTTTCGATGTCCGAGGGCATGTCAAGCGGACCGTGAAAAGCGATCGTCGTCGGTTCAAACGGGATGCTTACTACGAAAAAGGCCTTATCGAACTCGAGCCGGACGGAAAGACATTCCTTTGGCTTCATACCTTCCACCCCAGTAACTACGGGGACTTCAACCCTCAGAGAGTCCATTGCTGGCCTCTGTATGCGGAGGATGTCGGACGATACTGGTGCGGCTCAAGGTAGCCGAGCCATGCGGGTCAAAAGCGAAAGCCCTGACCTTTTAATCAGGAAACATACGGCCCTTTGCCCCTGGGTCCCGGACTTCTTGGTGGCTAGATTCGCGGATGCGCATGACAGGAGCATAAAAATAAGAGATGAATGTTTTATGACGACCGGGGGCTGTCGGACGCCACCCTAGGCTTTGCCTGCTTCGCATCTATGTACAATAAAACGTATCGTTTTCCTCGGACTGCGGGTTGCCGCGAGATTGAAGCAGGGGAGTGTTCTCTCCGGCACCCGCGGGACGAAACCGAGAGGGGTTTGCCGGCATCGGGAGTGCCGATCATGACGGATACTGCGTTCGTAGGGGCTTAAAGATTTCGTGTGAAACACCCGTGCTAGAGTAGGTCCATCATGCACCGAGCCTCCCGCTACCGTCTGTATCCGAACCAGACGCAGGAGCGCCAGTTCGCCCGGTTGTGCGGAGCCGCCCGGTTCGTCTACAACGAGTTGCTGGCCGAGCAAAAGCGAGAATACAAGCGGTTCAAGGCCGGCGAGAGGGAGAAGCCAGGGGCTTTCCCGTTTGAATTCGGGAGGCGGTTCATCCAACTGAAGGCGCAGGAAGGCAACGAGTGGCTGCGAGAGTTGTCTTGTCCTATCGTGCGCAGCTCGGGCGCGTTTTCCTTGGGGGTCGCTTTCTCCCATTTTCGCCGACGGCTCCGGGAAGGCAAGCGCGGGAAGGAAGCCGGGCCGCCACGCTTCAAGGTCAAGGGCATCAGCCGGGAGTCGTTCACGATCCCGGATGACGTGAAGGTGCAGAACAAGCGTCTGCGGGTTCCGAAGGTGGGCTGGGTGCGAATGAACCGCAAGGCCCAGTCGCGGACGCGGGGCGTTGATCCTTGGGGCGATGGCGAAGCGCGGACCGCGGTGGTGTACCAGGAAGGAGACAAGTGGTACGTGTCGGTGCTGTGGGAGGTGGAAGACCCGGACTGGCGCTGGCATGGCGGAGTATGCGGAGTCGACCGTAATACCGAAAACATTGCCATTTCGTGGGCCGGGGGAAGAAAGATCATCCTGATTCCACATGAATTGATTGAGAAGCACGAGTCACGGGCCCGGCATTACCAGTGGCGGGCGAGCCATCGGAAGTTACTCGAGTTGAAGGGTGCCAACGGGGAGGCGGTGCGCACGAAGTCGGGCCGGGTGGTCAAGGTGGCCTCGAACCGGCGGCTGCGGTTGCAGCAGCGTGCGGCGAAGGCGAAACGCAAGGCGGCCGGGGTGCGTCAGGACTTTAGCCACCACGCCTCGGCTTGGCTGGCACAGAACTTTCAGCACATTGTGCTGGAGGACCTGGACGTGAAGGCCATGATGAAGTCGGCTCGGGGCACGAAAGAGAAGCCGGGGCGACACGTGAACGCGAAGTCGGGGCTGAACCGGAAGCTGGCGCAGAAGGCATGCATGGGGCTGATGAACCGCTTCCTGCAGTACAAGGCGATGGACCTCATCAGGGTGCCAGCGCGGAACACCAGCCGGGCGTGCGCGGAGTGCGGGCACGTGGACAAAGACAACCGAAAGGAGCAGGCGCACTTCAAGTGCCTGGCCTGCGGACACATGGACAACGCGGACATCAATGCCGCGCGAAACATCCTGGACCTGGGATTGAACAGGCTCCTGGCCGGAGGCGCTCCGGTGACGGGACGGGGAGAGGACAACGAAGCGGGGGCATTCTTCATGGAATGCCTAGTGGACACCGTCAGTGATCCGTCAACGATGTCGTGGAATTACCGGGGCTCACCCCCCGATTTCCACACATTATGATGCGCCCGTTCGTGGAGTTCGACCAGGTTCAGAAAAGCTATGACGGTGAGACTCTGGCGGTTGCGAACCTCAACCTGAGCATCCCCCGCGGTGAATTCATGACCCTGCTCGGGCCGTCCGGCTCGGGCAAGACGTCCAGCCTGATGATGTTGGCTGGATTCGAGACCGTCACGCATGGGGAGATCCGTCTCGACGGCCGCCCGGTGAATTCCGTGCCTCCGCACCAACTGGGCATCGGCGTGGTATTCCAGAATTACGCCCTGTTCCCGCATATGACGGTCAATGAGAATCTTGCATTCCCGTTGCAAGTGCGCCGGATGGGACGCTCCGAGGTCGAGGAGCGAGTGCGCGAGGCATTGCAGATGGTGGAGATGGGGCGGTTCGGCAATCGCCGCCCGTCCGAGCTGTCGGGAGGGCAACAGCAACGCGCCGCGTTAGCCCGCGCCTTGGTGTTCCGACCGGAACTGGTGCTGATGGATGAGCCTTTGGGGGCACTGGACCGTCAATTGCGTGAGCACATGCAGTACGAAATCAAGCATCTGCACGACCAGTTGGGCGTGACCATCGTCTATGTGACGCACGACCAATCCGAGGCCCTGACCATGTCGACCCGGATCGCCGTGTTCAAGGATGGCTCCATCCAGCAGGATTCCGACCCGGAAACCCTCTACGAATGCCCGGAGACTGCTTTTGTCGCGCGCTTCATCGGAGAGAACAACCGATTGTACGGCCGGGTCGAAAGCGTCCACGACGGCGTGGCCGAGGTCTCGATCGAAGACTCCGGCCGCGGCCGGGCCTTGGCGGTCAATTGCAGTGGCATGGGCACTCCGACCACGTTGTCGATCCGTCCGGAGCGGGTGTTTATCGGCGAAGCAGGAGAAAACCGGTTCGATGCGGTGGTGGAGGAATTGATTTACCTTGGCGACCACATCCGTTGCCGCATGAGGGTGCTGGGCCATGACGATTTTATTGTCAAGATGCCCAACGCGGCAGGCCATGAGCACCTGAAAGTGGGCCAGGAGACGCCGGTCAGCTGGAATACCGAGGACTGTCGCGCACTGGATGCACTACCATAGCGAAACCCGTCGAATTTGTGAGGTAACCATGAAGTCTTTCGCGTTGTTCTGCGCTGCAGGTCTCTGTTTCGCGGTAACGACCGCATCGGCGGACGACTTGACCATCGTCTCCTGGGGCGGTGCCTACACCAAGAGCCAGACCGAGGCTTATTTCAAACCGTGGATGGCCCGCACCGGCCACCGGGTCCTGTCCGAGGACTACAGCGGCGGCCTGTCCGAAGTCAAGGCGCAGGTTGAGGCTGGCAACGTTACCTGGGACATCGTGGATGTCGAGGACGCCGAAGCCATCTTGGGGTGCGACGAGGGATTGTTCGAAGAAATTGATCCAGCCATCCTGCCTGCGGCTTCGGACGGGACGCCGGCCGAAGAGGATTTTCTTGAGGGCACCATCGGCGACTGCGCCATCGGCACCGTCATCTGGTCGACAGCCTATGCCTACAACCAGGAACGATTGTCGCCACCTCCGAGCACCATTCAGGATTTCTTCGACCTGGAGCAGTTCCCGGGTCGGCGCGGCATGCGCAAAACTCCCAAGGTCAATCTCGAGATCGCACTGGTGGCCGACGGCGTCCCGGCGGACCGGGTTTACGAGGTGATGGCGACCCCGCAGGGGATCGACCGCGCTTTTGCCAAGCTGGACAGCATCAAGGCGCATGTCCTGTGGTGGGAGGTGGGTGCCCAGCCGCCGCAGTTGCTGGTCGATGGCGAGGTGGTCATGAGCACGGCCTACAACGGCCGCATCTTCAATGCGTTTGCGGCGGAAGGCCAGCCGCTCGCCATGGTCTGGGATGCACAGGTGCTGGCGATGGACAACTGGGTGGTCGTGAAGGGGGCCCCGAATCTGGAACTGGCATTGGACTTCATCAGATTTGCCTCCATGCCTGAAAACATGGCCGTCCAGGCGTCGTGGATTTCCTATGCACCGGTACGCAAGTCTGCCGCCAAACTGGTCGGGAGCTACCATGCCGACCCCGACCTGAAGATGGGGCCGCACCTTCCCACCTGGCCGGGCAACATGAAGACCGTGATTTGGCACGACGAGGAATTCTGGGCCGATCATGTCGACGAATTGAACGAACGCTTCAATGCCTGGCTGATCGAGTGAGTGAGGTGGCGCGGACACGACCGCCGAAGAGGCTCTTTGTTGTCTTTTTTCTTGCTGCAGGAGCTTGGCTTACGGTATCGGGCGCGGTGGCGGGCGACCTGACTGTGGTCTCTTGGGGCGGTCCCTATACCCAGAGCCAGGTGGAGGCTTACCACAAGCCGTGGATGGCTCGCGCCGGCCACCGGATCCTGTCCGAGGACTACAGTGGGGGCTTGTCCGAAATCAAGTCGCAGGTCCTGGCCGGAAACGTCACTTGGGATGTCGTGGATATCGAGGCTGCCGAGGGACTTTTAGGGTGCGATGAAGGATTGCTGGAGGAGATTGATCCTTCCATCCTGCCCCCGGCACCGAACGGGACTCCCGCCGAGCAGGATTTTCCCGAGAGGGCCATTAGCTCCTGCATGATCGGACACATAGTGGCGTCAATGGTGTTCGCCTACGATCAGGATCGGCTGTCACCGGGGCCGACCACCATCCGCGATTTTTTCGATCTGGAAAAATTTCCTGGTCGACGGGGTATGCGCAGGAGTCCCAAGGCCTCCCTGGAGATGGCATTGGTGGCCGACGGAGTCCCCCCGGATCAGGTCTACGAGGTGTTGGCAACTCCGGAAGGGGTCGATCGTGCCTTCGCTCGGTTGAACGGCATCAAGGAGCAAGTCGTGTGGTGGGAAGCCAGCTCTCATGCGCCGCAGTTGCTGGCGGATGGCGAAGTGGTGATGAGTATGGCCTACAACGGGCGGATCTTCGACGCATCCGAGTTGGAAGGCCGTTCCTTGGCCATCGTTTGGGATGCACAGGTGCTGGAGATCGGGCATTGGGCGATTGTGAAGGGAGCCCCGAACCGGGATCTGGCACTCGACTTCATCGCATTCGCCTCCAAGCCTGAAAACATGGCGGTGCAGGCGTCGTGGATCTCCTATGCGCCGGTACGGCGCACCGCTTCCGAAATGATCGGGTCCCATCATTCCAACCCCGAGCTGGACATGCAGCCGCATATGCCGACCTGGCCGGGCCACCTGAAGACCGTGATTTGGCAGGACGTGGAGTTCTGGGCGGATTACTTGGATGAGTTGAACGAAAGATTCAATGCTTGGCTGGTCGAGGGATAGTTTGATCGTGACTCCGTCAGCCCCACCCGAGCCGGCAATTATCGTCGACGGCGTCCCACTTAAAACAAAACTCGCACGGGCGCTCATGGTCCGCCGGCTCAGGGCCCTGGGGCTGACCTTGCCGCTGCTGGCCTTCCTGCTCGCGGCTTTCATCATCCCGGTGCTGGTGTTCCTGTGGCAGGGAGTCCATGACGACACCTACGCACGATACATGCCGCACAGCACGCCCGTATTGGAGGCGTGGGACGGCGTGTCGGAGCCGACCGAAGCCATGTACGCAGCCCTGCAGAAGGACTTGGCGCAGGCGAGGAAAGACAAAACCATCGGCAAAGTGGCGACCCGGGTCAACCGGGAACTGCCCGGGGGGCGGTCCCTGTTCACTTCCACGGCGCGCAAGGCGGCACGCTTCGAGGCCCCTTACAGGGAGGCGATGGTTGACCATAAACCGGCATGGGGCCAGCTTGAGACCTGGCAAGCGCTTCGCGTCGCCGCCGCTCGGTATACGCCAACCTATCTGGCGACTTCCGTGGATCTCAAGTACCGCGGCGACGGTTCCATTCGTCGCCAGGATGAGAAACGCCGCATCCATCTCACGTTGTTTTGGCGTACGATCGAGATCTCCGCACTGGTCACGATCTTCTGCCTGCTGCTGGGCTATCCGGTGGCCTACCTGCTGTCCAACTTGCCTCAGCGAAGCACGAACCTGCTTCTGATTCTGGTGCTGCTGCCGTTCTGGACCTCGATCCTGGTGCGCACCACCGCCTGGATCGCGATCCTGCAGGGCAACGGGGTGCTGAACGACCTGTTTGTCGCTTTTGGGGTCATCGGCGACGACAGCCGGTTCAGCATGGTCTACAACCGGACCGGGACCCTGGTCGCCATGACGCACATTCTCTTGCCGTTCATGATCCTGCCGCTGTATGCGGTCATGCGGACCATACCGAAGGCGTACGTTCAGGCGGCGCATAGTTTGGGCGCAAACGGTTGGGTGGCCTTCTGGAGGGTATACCTGCCGCAGACCCTGCCGGGCATCGGTGCGGGCGTGGTGCTGGTGTTCATTCTTGCCACCGGTTACTACATCACTCCGGCCTTGGTGGGGGGACAGGATGGGCAGATGATTTCCAACCTGATCGATTTCCACATGCGGAGATCGCTCAACTGGCCGTTGGCGGCGGCAATGGGCTTCGTCCTGCTGGTGCTGGTCATGTTCCTGTACTGGCTGTACGACCGCGTATCCGGCATCGACCGGATGAGGCTGGGCTGAGGCGTGCTTGAGGCGATCCGTCCCCCGGTTCGATTTGCCGCGGCCTGGTGCGGTCTGGCGGGCGCCTTGGTCGGGCTGCTCACGGCATACGGCGACACCGCGTTGATGTTGCCGTACATGCTGGCAGGCGCTTTGCTGTTCGCCCTGCTGTCGCTTCCGGCCGCGATTCACCCCGAATCGCCTAGAGTCGCACGCTCGTTCTGCATGCTTGCGCTCGCGCTGGTGGGGCTCGCGACACACGGCGTGGCGTTCGCCTTGCTGATGCTGGCACTTGGGTGGGTTTTGGCATCGGCGTCCGCTTGGCTTGCCACCGGGCGCTACCGGGCAGGCCTGCCGGAGTATGCCGGGCCGCGCGAAGTGTTCCTGTTTTACATGTTCCGGGGAGTGTGCGCGCTGATCTTCGTGTTCTTGGTGGTGCCGATCTTCGTCGTGGTGCCCTTGTCCTTCAACCAGGAACCGTATTTCAGTTTTACCGCCGGCATGCTGAATCTGGAAGCGGATGCCTTCAGCCTGCGCTGGTATGCCGACATCGTGCGCAATGGGATGGTGGCGCCGGATGCGGAGGTCGGTTGGTGGGCCGACATGTGGAACAACGCGCAGTGGGTGCGTTCCATCAAGAACAGCTTCATCATCGGCATTCCGGCAACCCTTTTGGCCACGGCACTCGGGACGATGGCCGCGGTCGGCCTCAGTCGTTCGGAAATGCCGTTCAAGCGCACCGTGATGGCATTGCTGATTTCACCGATGGTGGTGCCATTGGTCATTACGGCATCCGGGTTGTTTTTCGCGTTCAGCCAGGTCGGGCTCGCCAAGACTTATCCCGGACTGATCTTCGCGCATGCAGTGCTTGGGGTCCCGTTCGTGGTGATTACGGTGACGGCCTCCTTGGCCGGGTTTGACCACAACCTGGTGCGTGCGGCGACCAGCCTCGGTGCTTCGCCGGTGCGGACCTTCTTCAAGATACAGACGCCGATCATTCTTCCCGGCGTGGTATCCGGAGCCCTGTTCGCCTTTATCACTTCATTTGACGAAGTGGTGGTAATCCTGCAACTCGGCGACGTGACCCAGCGAACGGTTCCACGCCAAATGTTCTCCGGCATCCGGGAGCAGATCTCGCCGACCATCCTGGCAGTGGCGACGATTTTCGTCCTGATTTCGATTCTTTTGCTGGCGACTGTGGCCTTATTGCGCCGTCGTGCCGAGCGGCTGCATGGCGTATCGGCACACTGAGGAAAGTGGCCAGATCAAATACTGGGTGTTATAGGGCAAGTAGACGGGCGGCACAGGTTTGAAACAGATTTGTTGCCAACAAATCTGTTGCCAAAATCCCAATTGAACAAAGAGGGTAGGGTGCTGAATCCAGCCTATAATTTTCATCGGGACTGCCGCAAAATAAAAACAGGAAATCAGCGATGAGCCAGACGCAAGGAATCCGGATGAAAAATCCGGCTCACCCGGGAGGGTTCGTGAGGTATGAGATTGTCGAGCCGTTGGGCTTGTCGGTGGCCGAGGCGGCACGAGTGCTGGGAGTCACGCGCCCTGAGTTGTCTGCATTCTTCGACGAATACGCGGCTCTCTCTCCTGAAATGGCAGGTAAGATTGAGAAGGCGTTTGGTGTTTCCAAGGGCACACTGTTGAGGATGCAAAACAGCTACGATATCGCCCAGGCTCGCAAGCCTGAGTCATGAATCAGTAGAACGTGGCAACGTATGTGCGGAGGCTACCGAGTAGAGAGCGGTAGTCCCGTTGCCTTTAGAAGTTCCTTCAAGTCAGGCTCTACGCGGGCCGCCCGTTGTGCATCTTCAAGACGAATTCTGCTCGACAGTTGATTTGCGGCCATGGGCTTTCGGTATTCGCGCCAGATGACGACAAGCTTCTTCTGTGCGTCGGCACAGTTGACCGGCTGGATTTTTTCCTGCCCCGGCATGTGCCTGAGAAGCAATCCTTCGTGGCACGGGTTTTGCCAAACCAAGTTGATATCGTGCTCTTTCGCTAGACGGCGAGCTTCACGGACGCGAGGTTCCGTGTGTTTGCTTTGGGTCTGGTCGGAATCCAAAAGGATGCCCACCCAGTGATATTGTTTTCTCTCCGCTCTTATTTTTTTCAGTAGCAGTCGCACCCGGCCTAGAGGGTCGCCGGCATGCTCCAAGCCCAGGGACCGGATCTGCACCGGAAGGCTGGCATCGTGTGCGAATCGGTTCAGTAGGGCGACGTACGCACGTTCGGACTTCCCCTCGCAGCCGAGCAGAATCAATTTTCGTTTCTGCAGGTTGCGTCGAGAGGCATTCATCCGATGTTGGGGATTCCTCCATAGACCCCGCCCAGATATTTCTTTGTGAAATGCTCGTTTCTTCGAACCCCCTGAATTTCCTTGAGGCAGTATGCTTGAGCGCGCCCACGCCGGTCTTTTTCACAGAAGATGATCTCTTCTTTCAAAAGATCATCCATCAGTGGAGCAGTGTGGCAGGTCGCCCACAATTGGGCGCCATCGGGATTGTCTGTCTGCGAGTGAAACCAGTGCAGAATCTCGGGGAGAAGGTTGGGGTGGAGGGACTGATCCAGTTCGTCCATGACCGCGACTCCGCCGGACTGAAGCGCGGCGTAGATTTGGAAGAATGATCGGACGAAAGAACGTGTTCCTTGGCTTTCCATCATCCATATCACGGGGGCGGTCAATCCGTAGTGTTCGAATGTAGCAAAAGGGTCATTCATCCCGGGAACAATGCTCATCTGCCTGATTCCTATATCAAGTCGCTGAATTTCCTGATTCAGGCTTTTTATGGCATCAGGATTTGCCAGGTAAAATTCTAAACAATACTTTAAGAAGGGATCCCCTTCAAATTTGTCGAGCAAAATATTGCCAATAATCCCCCGTGCAGCATTAACAAGGACCTTGGATGCCTTGTGCTCATACCACGCTAGTGTACCGATGACGCTTGAAACAGCAGGGATTTTCTCGATCTCTTGTGCATGGTTGCCGAGAGGGAAAACTTTCGATCCTTGCAGGCTTTCTCCGTTCCACTCAAAGACCCTTCTCCATTTGCCAGCACCATTGGGTTTCTGGCGTAGGACTTCCTTGTGCACTCGCACGGTTTTCGCATCGACTCTGACTACTTCGAGTTCGTAGCGCCAGACTCCATAGGTTCTGTCGTCAGAGACTTCTTCGGGGTTGATTTCGGGAACCAGATCCATGGTGTCGCCGAATTCAATTGCCAGGTATACCGGTTTCTTGGGCATGTCCTCGTCTGCGAATGGCTGATAGATGAGATCGACCGCGTTTCTATTTTCATAACTGTTGATTACGAAATACGCCAACAAGGATATGGCCTTGACTACCGTGGACTTGCCCGAAGCGTTTGCGCCATAGATGACAACGGTTTTGGGGGCTTTGACCGTTGCACCCGCAAAAATCGGGGCGAAATGCGCTTCATCCAAAGCCGCTGTTTTTGAGACGGTTAGATCAATAACTTGGCGCTCCCGGAAGCACAGGAAGTTTTCGATTTCCAGTCTGTACAGCATGGCGCTCTCCCACAAGATATATGGCGTTATTCCGCCATAAAATCATTTTCAATGTGAATTATACTGCACTAAAAGTACAAATACAACAAAAAATATTTAAATTTACTTTATGAGGAAGATTCTTCCTTTCCCTAAGCTACACTGTCCGAGCACTCAGCGCGGCTGGGCATTCGGGAAAAACACCTGCTCGCCAACAATTTTGAAATCCGCGATCCTCTGCTGTCCGTCTTCCGACAGCAGCCATTCCGAAAACGCTTGAGCCAGTTCCCACTTGACGTGCGAATGTCGGTCGGGGTTGACCACGATGATGCCGTACTGGTTGTGCAGTAGCGGATCATCCCGATACAACACGACTAGGTCCTGCCGATTGCCGAACGCGGCCCAGGTGGCGCCGTCACTCAAGACATAAGCGTTGCGCGCGGCGGCCATGTTCAGGGTCGGCCCCATTCCGGCCCCGGCCTCCCAGTACCAGTCCCCGCTGGCAGGGCGAACCTGAACCTCCGCTTTTTCCCACAGCTCCAATTCCCGCTTATGGGTTCCGCTGTCATCGCCACGAGAGACGAAAGTAAGACCCGATCGGGAAATACGATGCAGGGCCTCCGCGATGCTGTCCGCTTCTGAAACCTTCGCGGGATCTTCGCGCGGCCCGATCAGCATGAACTCGTTGTACATCAGGTCATCCCGCTGCAATCCGTAGCCTTCGGCGACGAAACGTTCTTCCGATTCGCGGTGGTGAACGATCAGCAGGTCGGCATCTCCCCGCATCGCATTGCGAATGGCCTGGCCGGTGCCGACGGCCACAACCCGGAAACTTACGCCGGATTTCTTCTCGTAGATCGGCAACAGGTAATCGTACAGCCCGGAGTGATCCGTCGAAGTGGTGGATGCGATGGTCAGGAATTCCGACTCCGCCATTGCGGAAGGGAATGCCAGGCAGCCCAAGAGAAAGGCGAATGTAAGGCGCATGAGACTTATGAGATGGCTCCGGAACGGGTCGGATGAGCAACAAAATCGCGCATCGTGTCGTCGCCTTGATAATTCAGAAAGTCCCCGATCGACAGGTGAGCCCTTAAACGGCCGTATTCCAGGAACAGGACATCGTCTGCCAGGTGACGGACTTGATTCATATCGTGCGTCGCCAAGATGACGCGAACGCCTTGGGCAACGACCCGCTGGATCATGGATTCGATCTCCCGGGTGGCGAGGGGATCCAGTTCCGAAGTCGGCTCGTCCATCAGCAAGGCGCGTGGCCGGGTGACCCAGGCCCGCGCGATGGCCAGTTTCTGCCGCTCACCGCCGGACAGGACGCGGGCATTGCGCCCGACGACTTCTGTCAGGCCGCAGAGCTTAACGGCCTCTTGGACAAGCCGTTGTCGTTCATCGCGAGGGATACGGCGCAGCCTCAGCGCATAGTCGATGTTGGCTCGCACGCTGCGGTTGAGCATGGCGGGCAACTGAAAGACCATGGCCTGCGACGGCAGGGCTTGAACTGGCGTGGCTTCTCCCCACCGGATAGAACCGGCAGTCGGCGTGAGCATGCCGTGGCACAGGCGCAACAGAAGGGTTTTGCCGGAACCGTTTGGGCCGAGTATTGCCGTACAGCCTTTTCCTTCCAGTTCGAACGACAACCCGGACAACAGCCGTTCTTCGCCGACAGAGAAATCAAGGCCGGATACGGCGAGAGGAAACAGGGAATCCGGGGAATGCCGCATCATCCGGGCTCCACGTTGAGCCTGCGCAACTGGTGCAGCAGCAGGGTCAACAGCATGGCGATCAGGATCAGCACGATGCCGAGTGCCAGGGCTTGGGTGAGGTTGCCGCGGCTGGTTTCGTAGGCGACGCTGGTCGTCATTACACGGGTGACATGGTTGATGTTTCCACCCACGATCATGACGGCGCCGACCTCCGCGTTGGCTCGTCCGAAGCCGGCCAGCACCGTCACAAGAAGGCTGGTCCGGGTCTCCCAGAGCAGGGTGGCGATGCGCTGCCAACGTGCCGCGCCCAAGGAACGAAGCTGTTCGTCATATTGGCCGTGGGCATCGGCAATGACTTGGCGGGACAATGCGGCAATGATGGGTGTGACCAACAGGCACTGCGCAATGATCATCGCGGTTGGGGTGTACAGCAGGCCCAGCACGCCGAGAGGGCCGGAACGTGACAGCCACAGATAGACGATCAATCCGACGACAACGGGCGGTAGCCCCATGAAAGTGTCAATTATGAGCACGACGAACGCGCGCCCCGGGAATCGCTTGACTGCAAGCAGGCCTCCCAGCGGAATACCGATCACGGTCGCGATGCAGACGGCAGTCAGGGTGACGAACAATGACAACCGGATGATCTCCAGGAGATCAGGGTTCAGTCCCGTCAAGAGACCGGCTGAGGCAATCAGGGCATCGCCGAAATCGCTCATGGCTCAGGCTCGGGGGAGGGCGGGGAAGACGCTTGGACTTCCGCGTTGATGAAAATCGCTTGGCTGTCGTCGAAATGAAGTGCGAGCAAGGTCTTGTCACCGGCGTGAAGGGGACGTTCAGGTCCTTCCAGCAGGAAAACGATGCCATCCGGGGGCAGTCCGGTGGTTTGGTGGGCTTCGACGATGATGGAAGGTGGGGAGCTGGAACGTGTTTTTGCGTGGATGCCCGCCTGCCTGAAGTCAGCCGCCATGATGTGCAGCAGTATTCGCGCTTCATCGGTCCGGTTGTGCACGGTCAGGCCGCCAGTGGAAATGCCTTCGGCAGAGGGCTCGAGTATCCAGGCTTGGGCGCCCGTCAGGTCGGTTCTTTCCCCGCTGCATGCGGGCAACAGGAAAATAACCGCCGCAAGGATGGCTGGAGGCAGGAGCACCCGCCGGATTCGGCATGGATTCAGGCACATGTCAGTATTTGTTGGCGGATATTCTCTTTCCCGAATTTTCTGCCGGCACTGGCACGTGGTTCCACATCCGCACTCGCACGGTGCGGGGCATACAGGGCCGGCGCAGGCTCTCTTATTTTATGACCGCGCAAGAGTAGAATGGGAGGATGCAGCACGAGGGAAAATCATGAGCCTGAAAAAAGAAGACAACGACGCGACCTACACGGACGAGGAAATCGAGGCGCGGCTCAAGGAAGAACTGCCCGAATGGTATTTGGAATCCGGCTGGATCCGTCGCAAATACCGCACGGCAAGCTGGAAGGGTACGCTCATGGCCGTGACCACGATCGGACACCTGGCGGAACAGGGCTGGCATCATCCGGACCTGACCGTTTCATATGCGTTCGTGATCGTCAAACTGACCACCCATGCGAAGAAAGGGGTGACCAACCGGGACTTTGAGTTGGCGGCCCGGATCGAGGAGGCCATGACCTGGCAGCCCCCTGAAGGTTCGGCACTCGAAGGCACTCCGGATGATCCCCGGTTTGCCTATCTTCGCCACAGTTGATCCGGTGAGACGGGAGTCTTGACGGAAAGCGTTGGGTCAGACAGGCGGACACACTGCCTTGCAGACAGGGCTAGGCCGGGCATTGCCCGGTCTTTCCTTCTGGTTTTGGAGCGATGGTGCCGAGAAGAGGACTCGAACCTCCACGGGGTTGCCCCCACTGGCACCTGAAGCCAGCGCGTCTACCAAATTCCGCCATCTCGGCACGGCGGTGAGCCCGCCCTGAACGCGCAATTTTACCGTACCTTTAAGGTGTCCCCGCTAAATAGATTGGGTCTTCACGGAATTGTGTGGAACGGAGGTCTCGGATACAGGTCGAGTCCGCCCAAGTGAAAGTAGATGGCTTCACGGAAGCGCTCGCGGCTGCGGTAGCCGCAGGCTTGGCGTTTGATCCACTGCACTTTCGCGTTGATGGATTCCGACAGGGCATTGCTGATGCCCAGCACGGCGGCGTTCAGGATCTCTTCCACATGCTTCCAGATCGTCTCCGCCGCCTTGATCACCGGGGCCAGCCGCGAGCGTTTCGCCGCCTGATGCCAGGCTTCCCAGGCGTAGTAGGCCAGGGTCCGGTCGCGCAACGCCCAGATCTCCGCCGCCCGTTCCTTCAGGATCCAGGCCCGGGCCACCTTCAGGTCCTCCTTGCGTAACGCTTCCAGACGCTGGCGCCGGGCCGGGCCCATCCGCTCCTCGGTCATCAGCCAGTCGAAACGGGTGCCCGCCAGGCGGGCATCGCCTTGCGCCAGCAACCTCTTGTGCTCCGCCCGGCGCACCTGGTCCACCGCCTGGTTGAGCAGGCTCACCACATGGAAGCGGTCGATGCAGATGTCGGCCTGGGTGTACTTCAGGGTCGCCGCGATGTAGGCCGGCGCCAGATCCATCGCGGCCGTCTCAACCTGCGCGCAGGCGGCGTCGCCCAACTCTCTGAAAAACGGCTCCACCGCTGCCTGATCCTTGCGGTCTCCCACATACAGCACCACCCCCTTGCGCCCGGACGCCGGCTTCTGATCGACCACGATCGAGACATATTCATGCCGCTTCTGGAACGAGGTCTCGTCGATGCCGATCCGCTTCGGTGCCTGCGGCCCGCGTCGCGCCAATCCGCGCCGCACCGCCCGCGAGCGGATGCCGTCCGCCTGATGCCAGCTCAGCCCCCACTTCTGCGCCACCGCCCGCAGCGGCATCGCCAGCAGGTCCTCGATCACCTCCGTCTCGAAGCGCATCGTGAAACGACCGTGGGACTCCGCCCACGGCACCGCGATCTGCCGAATCCCGTGCTCCGGGCAGTTCGCCCGCGGCACCTCGGCCCGCAAGGTCGTGCGCCAACCCATCAAATCCAGGTCCCGCCACTCCCGCGCCTTCGTGTCGTGCCGCTTGCACAAGGTCCCGCATTCCGGACACGGCACCAGGCTCTTCGCCTGATAGGCCAACTCGATCGTGACGCGCCCCGGGCTGCGATCCTCGCCTCCTTCCCGACAGGACACCGAGACCACCTCCCACGGCGGATGCAGAAACATCAGCATCTCGCAAAACTTGTTCACTGCTTCCATCAGACCACACTCCAGACTAAAACGCGGAAGCATTATCCCTGACCCTCTATTCCACACAAAACCGTGATGCGCCAATAGATTGGTGTGCTGAGATCTAACTGAGTCTGTGGTATTATCCCGCAAACCCTACCATTGAACATTCAAAAGTTTCGGCCTGAGAGATTTTATGCGACTTCACCATGAAAACTGAAGATAAAACAATCCGGCCATACTCCTACCGCGATCAGGCTGGGCTGGAGGGACAATGGAAAACATCTTTTGTTGATGCCTTCTGCCAGGTGCATTATCCGTCTGAAAGCATAAGCAACCTCATAAAGATATATCTTCATACGCGAAGGTCGCAGGCTTACTTGCGGCTCTTGGGGTCTTCAGAGAAGGCCATGGAAAGACTTGATGAAGAGTGCTCTCGGTTATGACCGATGACGCGCGCCCTCCTAAAGGAGAGGCACAGAATGAACTGGTGAAGCTCGTCGAAGAGTTGCACCTGCCAGAGGGGAAAGAAGAAATCTCCGCGAAGCGCCATTTAAGGTAGAATTTGCTCTATCCTCGAACATAGTAGCGTGTTTGAGGTCAATCAACCTAACTTTCAAGAGGATACACATGGAACCTTATTTGATACGGTTTGAAGTGTGCATGCCATATGAAATCGAAAAGGATGGAAACGCTTATGTTTCATCTTGTCCTCCACTTGATGTTTTCAGCCAAGGCGATACAGAAGAAGAAGCGCTTGAGAATCTTGTGGAAGCAATTCAATTTTTCCTTGAGTCCTGCTTAAGCCGCCATGTTTTGGACAAGGTATTGAGCGATCTTGGTTTTGAATTAGCTGTGAGCCAAGAACATAATGAGAATAATAATCTTGAGGACGAACATATGATAAGTGTTCCGATTTCATTGGTTGCTCATGGACAGGCTCACGCCGCATAAATGGCAAACGCTTTCTAAAATCTTTAAAGCTGATGGCTTTACAAACGAGCATACGCGTGGGTCTCATCTCATCTTAGAGAAAGATGGACATAGCGAACCTGTAACAATCCCCATGAAGAAGGATGTGAAAGTAGGCGTGATTAAAAGCTGTATGAGATCAGCGGGGATGTCTAGGGAGAGGTTTTTTGAACTGAAAAAGAAAATTAGGTGATATTTCTCTCCTTTTGCAGATTTTGCTACATAATTCCCCACAGGATAATATCCTTGACACTTTCTGAAAACCAACCAAGCTCCCCTAAATTTTACGGCTGAATCATGGATACAGTTTTCATCCGGGGCCTCAAAGCGAAGGCCGTAATCGGCGTTTTCGAATGGGAGAAGCAGATTCGCCAAAATCTGGTGCTGGATCTGGATCTCCGGGCCGATGTGGCGCATACGGCGACCAGCGATACGCTGGAGGAGGCCGTCGACTACAAGGCGATCAGCCAGCGTGTGGTGGAATTCGTGGAGAACAGCCAGTATCAGTTGGTCGAGTCGCTGGCCGAGGCGGTGGCGGGCCTTGTCCGTGAAGAATTCTCGGTGAGCTGGGTGCGAGTCCGAATCGCCAAGCCATTTGCAGTCCGAACCGCGCAGGAAGTCGGGGTCGAGATCGAGCGAGGGGATTAATGGCGCGGGTGTATGTCAGCCTCGGCAGCAACATCGACCGGGAGCGCAAGATTGCGGAAGCTCTGGAGCGGCTGGAGGAGCATTACGGGCCGCTGACCCGATCCACCCTGTACGAATCCCCGGCGCTGGGATTCGAGGGCGAC
This sequence comes from uncultured candidatus Poriferisulfidus sp., assembly GCA_965204575.1. Classification (GTDB taxonomy): domain Bacteria; phylum Pseudomonadota; class Gammaproteobacteria; order Poriferisulfidales; family Poriferisulfidaceae; genus Poriferisulfidus. Next base: position 395,313 of record OZ241993.1, on the reverse strand, counting down.
GATTTTCACAACATGGTCGTGGCGTTCGACACGCAAGACCACCCTCATGTCGTCAACAAGGCCTTATACCGGATCGAGACTGAACTGGAACGGGTTCGGGGCAAGGATCGTTTCGTGTCCCGCACGATCGATCTGGACGTGTTGCTCTATGACGATTGGGTACTGGGGGATGGGGTCCTGTCCTTGCCGCGCGAAGAAATCCTGCACCATGAGTTCGTGCTTGGCCCTCTGGCGGAGATCTGCGGGGGCCTGGAGCACCCGGTGCTGGGAATCTCCATTGCGCAACTGTGGCAGGAATGGCAGGACGACAACCCTGTCACCCTGCGCCCGGTATCAGGTCCAGGGCGTGAGACTACGCCCGCCGTCGACGGTCAGGACTTCTCCCGTCAGGTAGCCCGCATCCCTAATCAGGAATAGTGCCGCGCGGGCGATATCGTCCGGGTGGCCGAGACGCTTCAGCGCCGTGCTGTCGATAATGGCTTGGCGGTCCCAGCCATCGGCTTCATCCGGCCACAGGATCGCGCCCGGCGCAATGCCGTTGACGCGCACGTCTGGGGCGAGTTCCAGCGCCAGGGCGCGGGTCAGTCCGGCCAAGGCGGCTTGACTGGTACTGTACGACAGGTAGCCGCGCAGCGGGCGCATGGCGTAAATGTCCAGAAGGTTGATAATGCAGCCCTGCGTCTCGCGCAGGTACGGCGTTGCTGCTTCCGCCAGCAGCCATGGAGCCCGGACATTGACGGCTTGGATTTCTTCCCATTGCTCCGGGTTTGCCGGGGCTATCCCGCCGGGGTCGAACAGAGAAGCATTGTTGATGAGTACGTCCAGTTGCCCGAACGACTGCACGGCTGCCGCAATGATGGAAAATTCACTCTGCTCCTCGCGGAGGTCGGCGGTGACGAGGGCGACCGAATCCGGGCGCTGTTCCTGCAGTTCTTCCGCCAGTCGCTGAGCCTCGACCACGGAGTGCCGGCAATGCAGCACGATATTGGCGCCGGCCTGGTGCAGATGGTGTGCCATATGCGCGCCCAACCGGCGCGCGGAACCGGTAATCAGGATGGCTTGGCCGTCCAAGGAAGGGGAGGTCATTTTCCTGTCTGTCAACTCCTGTCCATGATAACGCGATAATAGCAACGCCATGGCTGCCATTTCCTCGCCCGTGTCCGAATCGGAGATTCCCGTGGATGCCTTGCGCCTGCGCTTGGCGGAGCGAATCCGGCAAGAAGGCCCGTTGCGGTTCGACCAGTACATGGAACAGGCGCTGTATGCTCCGGACTACGGATACTACGAACGGGCGCACCCCATATTCGGGACATCCGGGGATTTTGTCACCGCGCCGGGATTGGGAGATTTCCTCGCCCGCTGCGTGGCGCGTTTCTGTGACCTTGCACAGGGGGAACTGGATGGCGGCGCGATAGCAGAATATGGGCCCGGAGACGGCAGGCTGGCGCGTGATGTTCTGGGCGCACTGCAAGCTCCACCTGATAATTACTGGTTGCTGGAGCGTTCGTCCGGACTGCGAAAGCGACAGGCCGAGACCCTGGATGGCCGGAGCGCGCTGCCGCACTGGTCCGACAGGCTGCCCAAGGCGTTCGAGGGAATCGTGCTGGCCAATGAATTTCTGGACGCCCTGCCGGCTCGCTGTTTCGAAGTGACCGACGAAGGCATTCGCGAGCGCATGGTTGCCGTCCGGGACGGGGATGGGCTCTGTTGGGAACTTGGAGCGTCGGCCGACCCGGACTTGGATCGGTTAATTGCCGGACTTGAGGAGATTCCTGCAACCGGATATCGCTCGGAGTGGCGGCATGACGTTCTGCGCACGTGGCTGGATGAGTTGGATGAATCTCTGCAGCGTGGCGTTGTGTTGATCATCGACTACGGCTACCCGCGTCGGGAGTATTACCATCCCCAGCGTGTTGCCGGCACCTTGCGCTGCCATGCGGATCATCAAGCGCATTCGGACCCGTTTCACCAGCCAGGACACGAAGACATCAGCGTGGACGTGGATTTCACCGACGTGGCGGAATTGGCGGCGGAGCGGGGATTCGACATCCTGATGTTCACCTCGCAGGCCGGGTTCCTGCTGGAATACGGCTTGCTGGAAGCTGCCGACGCCTCGGCGGATGAAGCCGCGTGGCTCGCGCAACGCGGGCAGATCGAAACCCTGACGCATCCCGATCACATGGGCGAACGCTTCAGGGTACTGGCGCTGGGTCGCGATTTTCCGGTCGAGCTGCCGCATCGCGTTTGCCCGGATCACCGGAATCGACTCTAAATGAACTGGCTTGAAGTTCTGGTTCTGGCATTGCTGCAGGGAGCGACAGAGTTCCTGCCGATTTCCAGTTCCGCCCACCTGATCCTGGCTCCAGTGCTGCTCGGCTGGGAAGACCAGGGCCATGCGTTCGATGTTGCCGTGCATGTGGGCACTCTGCTCGCGATGTTGAGCTATTTCCGCCGAGAACTCGGGGCAATGCTGCGTGCCGTGGTGGCCGGAGAAGCTCCGGAATCGGAATCCGCACGTTACCTGGCCGCCTGGCTGGTTGTTGCGACGATTCCGGTCGTGATCGTCGGCGCGGCAATGTTTAGCGTGGTGTCGGCCGATTTGCGCGAAGTGCAGCTTATCGCCTGGACGACGCTAGGGTTCGGTATCTTGCTGTGGGTTGCAGACGCTCAAGGCTCCCGGGCACGAACCGAGGAGCAATTGCGCTGGAGCGATGCCGTATGGATCGGGTCCGCGCAGTGTCTGGCGCTGGTGCCGGGAGTGTCGCGGGCCGGCATCGTGATGACGGCGGCGTTGGTGCTGGGCCTGCAGCGAACCGCTGCCGCACGGGTGGCTTTCCTCTTGGCGATTCCGACGATTGCCGCCGCCGGAGCCTTGTCCCTGCAAAAATCTTTGCACGTGACTCAAGCAGTGGATTGGGGGGCATTAATCCTGGGCGCCTTGATCGCGGGGATTTCCGCCTGGCTGTGCATCCACTTCTTTCTGCGCCTGATCAAGCGAATCGGGATGATGCCGTTCGCGTTGTACCGGGTGGTGCTCGGCGGGCTTCTACTGGCTTTCCATTAAAGTAGCACGCACGGTTTCGAGCCGTGCCTCGTGAACTCGCTCGCGAACCGTCCTTTGGTCGGTTTGCTGGGCGGCAGACTTCTCATCGCAACCTTGAAGAGCAATGCAGGCGGCATGCACGCGCCGGTTTGTTTGCTCACAATCCAGTTCAAGCACCGTGCCGAGAACGGCAGCGGCGGCACTGAAATCTTCGAGTTGTTGCGGTCGTCTCACGGCATCAAGGGATTCAAGCAGGGCCAGCACGGCCGAAGGATCGTTGGAATCCAGATCGGACCAGGTGGAGAAATGCCGGTGCAGCAGCCGGGCGGCTTGGGCGAGCCTGCGTGGTGCGCGAATGGCTTGACACCAGGCATCGACATCCCGGCTGTGCCAGGAGAGACAGGCAAAGCGCACGGGCAATGGAGACTTTGCCGCAGCCGACTCGCGCAAAGTCTGTCCGATGGCCGTCGTGTCGGGCAGCTGCGGGAAAATTGCAGGCCAGGCGCCGCAGGCGGCGAGAGCGGCAACAAACACCTCGGGGGCAGGCTCCATCAAGGCGCGCTGAAGCTCCAAGAATACCCGCTCTGGAGTCAGGGTATCCACTTCCCCGGTCTCCGCGATGGCGCGCATCCGCTCAAGGGTTTCATCGGCGATCTGGAACCCGAGTCCATGGAAACGGGCCGCAAAGCGCGCAACCCGCAGCACGCGCACCGGGTCCTCGTCGAAGGCGGGGGAGACATGGCGCAGAACCTTGGCTTCCAGGTCGCGTTGCCCGCCGTACGGGTCGATCAACTCCCCGGCCTCATTCTGGGCCATCGCATTGATGGTCAAATCCCGACGGCGCAGGTCTTCCTCCAGCGAGACTTCCGGGCTGGCATGAAATGAAAACCCGTGATAGCCGCGACCGGTCTTGCGCTCCGTGCGCGCCAGTGCATATTCTTCCTGAGTCTCTGGATGCAGGAAGACCGGGAAATCCCGCCCGATCGGGCGGTAGCCGAGTTCGAGAAGCTGTTCCGGGTGGGCACCGACCACGACCCAGTCGTGTTCCGAGACTGAAATCCCCAGCAACTGATCGCGCACCGCGCCGCCCACCAGATAAATCTGCATGGGGCTCAGTGTACAGCCCCTCGGCCAAGCCTGCCGGTACAATGAACCGGGACGGGGTTACCGTCGGCTCGTGACCATTGAAAGTTCGCTACAGATTGGCGCCGGAACCTCCGACTGAGAAGCAGGACGCAACCTGCAGTTGTCTCTCGTCGGAGGATTTCAGGCGCTTTACCTAACTAGATTCGATTCGGAATTTCACTCATCGTGCCGGGCCATCGCATCCTTGGCGATCTGGTTGCCATAGAACTCTCGAATGGACTCCACCGATTCGGGGCGGTTGGCGCCGGAGCCGACCAGGCAGACACCATTCAGGTCGCAGCCCCACAGGATATAGGCCGTAAAATTCTTCAGGTCGTCCGGGAACTGGTCCTGGTGCGGAACTCCGGTAGGCTCCACCTTGTCACCCGAAACTTCGCGCTTGATGCGCGCGAGTTCTTCCTGCAGGTCCTTGACGTCTTTTCCATCCCATTGGCCGACGACGGCACCGGAACGGGACACAATATCATCCGACATAAAAACCTCCTATATTGTTTAGGGGTCGGAAACCTAGTGTGCACCAAATGACCGAGTCGCACAAGACCGCATCGGCGTCGCTCAGCCTGTGGCAGGCCATGCGTTACTGGCTGCGTTTGGGATTGGTCAGCTTTGGCGGTCCGGGCGGTGCGATCGGGATCATGCACCTGGAACTGGTGGAGCGCCTGCGCTGGATTTCCGAACACCGGTTCCTCCACGCCCTCAACTACACCATGGTGCTGCCGGGCCCGGAGGCGCAACAGCTGGCCACCTACATCGGTTGGCTGCTGCATGGAAGGCTGGGCGGGCTGATCGCCGGCATCCTGTTCGTGGCCCCTTCGCTGCTCATGATCGTGGTGCTGGCCTGGCTGTATTTGGCGTTCGGAGACATCGAGTGGGTAGCTGCCTCGCTGTATGGGGTCAAGCCGGCAGTGACGGCAGTGATTTTGTACGCGATTTGGCGGATCGGGCGGCGTGTCATGCGCAATGCCTTGCTTTGGGCAGTGATGCTCGCGGCATTTTCCGGACTGTACGTGTTCCACCTTCCTTTTCCATTAATCATCATTTCCGCAGGGGTTCTGGGCTGGTTGGTGCATTGGGTCAAGCCCGCCTGGGTTGCGCCGTCCGATCCTCAAACCGCAACGGCGGACGAAGACAATTTCGCATCCGCGCTTTCAATCACTCGGCACGGAGTCCTGTGGCTGTGTGTGGCCGGAGCCGGTCTGTGGGTCGGAGTGTATGTGATTGCCCATTTGATCGACGACAGCGGCACACTGACGGACATGTCGGTGTTTTTCAGCAAGGCCGCTGTCCTGTCTTTCGGCGGTGCCTACGCGGTTCTTCCCTACGTGTACCAGAGCGCGGTGGAACATTTCCAATGGATTACGGCCGCTCAGATGATCGACGGGCTTGCGTTGCGGGAACTGATTCCCGGGCCGCTGGTGATGATCACCTCTTTCGTCGGCTTCGTCGGGGGATGGGAAGGGCAGTTGCTGGGCCCGGATCAAATGGTGGGAGCTGGGATCCTGGCTGCCGCGATCGCGGCCTGGTATACGTTCCTGCCTTCGTTCCTGTTCATTTTCATCGGTGCGCCTTATATCGAACAGACGCGCCACCGTCCCGCATTCACCGCTCCGCTGACCGCCATCACCGCAGCCGTCGTCGGCGTCATGCTGAATCTGGCGGTGATGTTCGCGGGGCATGTCATTTGGACGCATGGCTGGGAAGCTCCGCCCGACTTCAACATGGTGCTGATGACCGGGTTGGCGCTGCTGGCTCTCTCCGCCGGGCGGGTCCCGGTGGTCCCGGTGATGGTGACCTGCGCGTTGACCGGAATCCTGTTGACCGAACTGGGTTCCATGGCCGGCTAGGGTCAATCGTTTGACGTTTTTTGGTAGGTCGGGGTCAACGAGACCTCGTCTCCGTTATGCAGGCGGGTGGTCGGTTCGGCGGATTGCCGGTTGACCGTGACAGTCAGCCGCCTGGGGTCGATGGCTTCGTGCCAGTCGTCCCCGCGCTGGCGCAGCCAATATAAAAATTCAGCGACAGTGGTCGTTTCGCTGGGCAGGGCCACGTCCACACGCTCCATCTCCAATTCTTTGGCCAAGGCGCCGAACAGCAGGAGAGTGACGACGCGTTCCTCGCCTCCCGCAGGGGATCGTCTCCGTTGTTCGAGATCAACCAGGTATTGTTGCCAGTTCTTCTGACGGTCTTGGCCCAGTTGGTACAGGGACTCCCAGGAATAGATTCCGGTATTGTGGCCGTCGCTGAAGTAGAGACGGACGGCGTACGTCCCGCAAGGCTCGATGCGCTCGATGTTGACGCTCTGTTTGTCCGTAACCAAGTCGCCGCGGGCTCTCGCCGTTTTCACATCGGCGGAGGGGGAAAAGACGCGCAGGTACTCGCAGGGGAGCACGAATGCGGCGCCATCGTCGAAGCGGACATGGAGTTCACGCGCCTGACGGTCGAGTCTCAGTTCTTCCGGGATCGGAGACATGGCTGGATACCGTGCAAATGATGGAACGGAGAAGAAGAAAATTGTATTCGGTGGTTGCCGGCTGACGGACTCATCGGATAACCTTGATCTCAATGCCGAGGTTCAACTTCGCCCAGACGCGATCTGCCGTGACCGCCGGAAACTTTCGTGTGGCCGCCAAGGCGAGGCAAGCGCGATCACCCAGAGACAAGCCGTGCTCGCGAGTTTGACGGCGTAGAAGTCCTGCATATTGCGCTTGCGCGGCATCGACGGGAACAACAGTCAGCATGAGTGCATCAAATGCGCCGACGGCCGCGTCGTCGTCAGACCTACGTCCACCAGCTTCGAAAGCACCTCCGAGAAGTTGGTGGCACTGATCAGACCGCCCACCGGAATATCCTCGGTCCTTTCTGCGCCAAGTTCGCAATTGAGTACCGCGAGTGCTGCCGAGGCGTCAATGACCACGCTCATTCATCGGCCTCGCGTTGCGCTTCGGCACGTCTTTCGGCAATCAGCTCATCGGCCAGCGATGCGACTCCGGAAGTCTTCTTCCGAACCACCTTCTGTGCTTTCAGGAGCGCGGACTTGGGGCTGAGAGTTTTGCGCTGGCGCGGTTCATATTCCGTGACTGCCGTCACGATGTCCTGCATGGGAATGTCGGACACGTTGCCGTAGCGCTCAAGCGAACGGTCCAGCAAACCTGCGATGTCTTCAACACGGGCGGCACCGTCGATCAGTTCGGAAAGGCCCAGCAGGCCGCCCGCCTGGACTTTTGCTTCCAGGCGGTGGGGCAGGATGTCGGCCGGATTGGGTCGTGACAACGCAAAACAAGATGCCCGGCGCAAGGCACGGAGCCAGTCGGCGCAGTTCTGGTGCGCTTCGGGGTGGGTGCAGCCGATGCCTTCCCGGTCTGCCAGATTGAACCGCCGCATGTGGCGACAGGTGCAGGCCCGGGCGTTGATGGTCTTTTCGAAGTGACACCGTCGCTCGTTGACCGAGTGGTAGGTATTCCGGTACTGGACTTCATCCATGCACTTTTGTCAGGCAGATTGCTTTGTCAAGCGAGAGAGGGTTTCAATCCTTTTGGGCTTCTTCAATTAACCGGGGTGTCGGTCTTCGTTTAACATCCCATAACCTGGATATGGCCGCGCTCCCCGTATTTCAGAATAAGTTTGTCACGGGTCACCAAGGCGTATCCGGAAGCCCGAGCGGTTGCGATCAGGATGCGGTCCGCCGGGTCAGCGGGCGGGGTGCCTGGGAGATTGGCGGAAGCGACCAACACCGATGGCGGCATCTTCGCTAGAGCGACTCCGGGTAGGCTACAGAAACTTTCAAACCAAGATTCTGGATCAATCGCTATGGCGATCTTGCCTTTCGAGGCGAGCGTGGCGACTTCCCAAGCGGTAATGGGCGACACGAACAGCGGCTCTCTCCGCCTCTTTTTCAGCTCGCTGGCGGCAGGTTCCCGTAGGCGTTCCCCTTGTGCGATCCAGATGGCGGCACAGGTATCAAGGAGAAGGGCGGCCATTGCCGATTACTTCTCGGCGTCCCACGTTTCGCCAGTCGACAGTGTCAAGTCCACACCGGGCCTGACCGTCACGGTACCCTTGAGCGCACCAAAAATGCGCGAGAACGAGAAAGAACGCGCATTGGAGTCTTCAGCCGCACGGCTTTTACGGGAAGAGGGTTGTTTGTCGGGAAATTCTTCCATCGACGTATCCTGCGAAGACTTTTTGAAAATCAATTTACGTTTGGACATGTCGACATTCTCGGTCTTGTATCCGGCATCAAGCCAGGCACGAGTGATGACGCTGTTCATTGGATTGTTCGACCACCACGCACGATATTTAAAAGCCGAAGGCGGGAGTTTGGTCCCGACAATACGTTCGATCTTGGCGAAAGTCATGGCAATGGAATCCTGTCCCGATTGATGCAGGTGGGTCGCCAACAATTGATATTTAGACATGGAGCAGCCAAAAAGGTATATAAAGGTAGTATTAGTAAGCATAAATCAATACTAACTTTTTGTCAATCTGCTGATCGGCTCACCCACCAATCAAGGTGTTTTTGCCTTCACTTTTCCCATTCCTTCAGGATCGGGGCTTCGCGCCGTTGCCGTAGCAGGCCCTCGGCCAGTCCCCGGGATTCCGCGAAGACCACGCGGACGGCTTCCGGCCCCGCATCCGGTTGTTTCGCCCGCTCTTCCCGGGCACGCATGCGCGCCTCCCGGTAGTTCTCGAAGACCTGCAAAAAATTGATTACCCGGCTTTCCGGGTTGGCGCCTTCGACCTGAAAAACGAAATAAGGCATGCGTTGCCAATGTTAAACTTTGAAGCCCAATTATAGGGACTCGCGGGATGAGCGACGAAAAGAAGAGAAGGGCGGCGGAAGCCGCGTTGGATTACATTCAACCGGGCGAGGTGCTGGGAGTCGGGACGGGTTCGACGGTCAATTTCTTCATCGACGCGCTGGCTTCCGTAAAAAGTAAGATCGATGCCGCCGTATCGTCGTCGCAGGCGAGCACTGAGCGACTGCGCCAGATCGGCATCCCGGTGGTGGATTTGAACGCGGCCGGACCCTTGCGCCTGTACGTGGACGGAGCTGATGAAGCAACGCGACACCGCAGCCTTATCAAGGGCGGTGGCGGTGCGTTGACGGGCGAAAAAATCATCGCCGGATGCAGCGAAACCTTCGTGTGCATCATTGACGATGGCAAGCAGGTGGATCGTTTAGGTGCTTTTCCATTGCCGGTCGAAGTCATTCCGATGGCACGTTCCATGGTGGCGCGCGAACTGGTCCAGCAGGGCGGCATGCCGGAGTGGCGCGAAGGTTTCGTGACCGACCACGGCAACTGCATCTTGGATGTCCACAACCTCGAAATTCTGGATCCCCCGAAAATGGAAGGCACCTTGAACGATATTCCCGGAGTGGTCACGGTCGGACTATTTGCTCGACGCGGCGCGGATGTGTTGCTGATCGGGACCGACCAAGGCGTGGAGTCGCTGTCGTGAGCGGCCCGCTGGTTTGCGAGAACGGTTTTCGCCGACGGGCCTGTGCCGGCGAGGTGCTGGTTGGCACGATCGTCAGCCTCAACAGTCCTCAGGCCGCGGAGATCTTGAGCGACACCGGATTCGATTGGCTGTTCATTGATGCCGAGCATGGCACGCACGACCCGCTTGCCGTCGAATCCCTCATTCAGGCGACGGGAGACCGGACGCCCTGCCTGGTCCGGATCCCGGTGCACGAGGAGACTTGGATCGAGAAGATGCTGGATGTCGGGGCAAGCGGAATCATTGCGCCCCAGGTCAACACGGTTGCGCAGGCGGAGCAGGTCGTCAATTACGCCAAGTACCCGCCTCGGGGCGAGCGAGGAGTCGGCATCGCTCGCGCCCATCGTTACGGGGCGGAATTCGAGACTTATCTGGCTCAGGCAAACGATTCGCTACTGACGGTGATCCAGATCGAACATAAGGACGCAGTGAAAAACGTCCGGGATCTGGCTGCCGTGGAAGGGGTGGACGTGCTGTTCATCGGGCCCTACGACCTGTCTACAAGCATGGGCATCCCGGGCCAAGTGCACGACCCGGCGGTGCAGGAAGCGATTGCCGAAGTCCTGGAGGTCTGTCAGGAGGTAGGCAAGATTCCGGGCATTTTCGGGATTGCGCCGGACGTGGTGTCCCAATACATTAATATGGGATTCACCTTGGTGGGAATCGGAGTGGACACCCTGTTTCTGTCGCAGGCGGCGTCACAGGCGCTCAAAGGAGTCCGGTCGTGAGTCTTAAACACACTCCGGTTTGCGATTTTGGCCAGCCGGCAGTCGATTTCACCCTGCCCGGGGTTGATGGTCGCGAATGGTCGCTGAATGAATGCCGTGGCGAAGCCGGGACCTTGGTGATGTTCATCTGCAATCACTGCCCGTACGTGAAGGCGGTGCGGGAGCGAATCGTGTGGGATGCGGGCGAATTGCGTTCTCATGGAATCCAGTCGGTGGCCATCATGTCGAACGATCCGACCGATTACCAAGAAGACTCGTTCGACAACATGGTTGCGGTTGCACGCGAATACGATTTCCCCTTTCCTTATTTGCTGGATGAATCGCAGCAGGTGGCACAGGCGTACGGTGCGGTGTGTACGCCCGATTTCTTCGGCTACAACGCCGAGTTGAAATTGCAATACCGAGGACGCCTGGACGAAAGCGGCATGCACCCGGTCCCGGACGCGCGGCGGGATTTGTTCGAAGCGATGGTCCAAGTCGCAAAGACCGGTGAAGGACCAAGCGAGCAGGTTTCCAGCATGGGCTGTTCGATCAAGTGGCGCAGAACCGGGAGTTGATTCCCGACTGAAAATCGCGGATGAAACGCTTCTCCATTTTTGTCCTGCTTGCCTTGCTGTGGCTGCCGTTCGGGATCCTTCTGGTGACCGCGGCTAGGGGGATTCCCCTGTTTGTCGAGCCGCAGGCGTGGCTGGCATTGATCTTTCTGGCACCATTCGGTCTTCCGCTGGCATCGGCCTGCCGGGCATTGCGGCGCGGGGGACATGTCGTATCGGCATGGGCTGCATTCATCGTGTTGGCGCCGGCGACGGTTGGGTCGGTTTTGATTGGCGGGCTGTTCGGTCCCTTGGGCATCGCGATCTACGCGATTGTTTTCAGCTTTCCGGCTTGGGCGATCTACGGATTTTTCCACTACCGGTCGAAGAGCCAACTAGCCTGACGCTGTGTGGAGCGCCGCCTCAGGTGAGAGGGGACGGGGAAGCAAGCTCTTCCAGGGGCCATCGGGCTCGGCTCCGGATTTCCAGGCCACTGAGTGCGTCGGAGTCTTGCAGGCGCAGAGAGCCGGCAAAGGCGATCATGGCCCCGTTGTCCGTGCAGTATTCGGGGGGAGGCCAAAGGACCTGTTGGCCGTTCTCCTCGAGGGCTTGCGCCAGCCGGCTTCGCAGTCTCCGGTTTGCACCGACCCCACCTGCCACGACAAGGTGGTTCAACTCGCTCTGCTCCAGCGCACGCTGAGACTTGGCGACTAGGACGTCAACCACCGCCTCCTGAAAGCCGGCCGCGATGTCTGCGGCCGCTTGGGCATCTTCCGGATTGGCTTCGGCCAAACGGCGGGCATGGGTCTTGAGCCCGCTGAAACTCATGTCGCAACCTTCGCGATCCAGCATCGGGCGTGGAAAATGAAAGCGTTCGGGATCTCCGCGCTCCGCGAGTTTTGCCAAGGCAGGGCCGCCCGGATAGGGCAGATCCAGAATGCGTGCGGTTTTGTCGAAGGCCTCGCCAACGGCATCATCGATGCTCTGGCCTAGGCACGTGTATTGGCCGATCTGATCGACCTGCATCAGCAGGCTATGGCCGCCTGACACCAGCAACGCCGCGAAAGGGGGCGAAAAATCCGGATTGTCCATCAGGGGGGCCAGCAGGTGGGCTTCCATGTGGTGAATGGCGAGTGCCGGCCGGTCCAGCGCGTAGGCCATGGCGCAGGCGAACGAGGCGCCGGACATCAGGGCACCGATCAGTCCGGGCCCGGCCGTATAGGCGATGGCATCCAGATCCGTAGGCAGGCACCTGGCTTCCTCCAGGGCATCCAAGGTCAACTGGGGCAGGCGACGCACATGATCGCGCGAGGCCAGTTCCGGCACGACCCCGCCGTACTGCCGGTGAGTCTTGACCTGGCTGTAGAGCTTATGGGAGAGAAGTCCACGCGCACTGTCCCAAACCGCGATTCCGGTTTCATCGCAGGAGGTCTCGATGCCAAGCACCCGGGTGGTTTCAGCTGTAGGCATTCGACAAAGTCAGCATAACGGCACCGCTATTATCGCGGGTTTTGACGCTTCCGCATTTCGCATAGAAACCTCCGGGCGCATCTCTTCGGGTACTACAAAGGTCGCTTTGAGCCTTTGTACGATTTAGCCCGTTTTTGCTGACCATGTACAATACGCAGTCCATTTTTGGCCATTTGATGAATCTAAATGCCTGGAATTCGAGTCAAGGAAGACGAGCCTTTTGACGTCGCGATTCGTCGCTTTCGCCGTGCGTGCGAGCGGTCAGGAGTACTTTCGGAAGCCCGTCGCCGTGAGTACTACGAAAAACCGACCGAAGTGCGTAAACGCAAGGCTGCAGCGGCGATCAAGCGCAATGCCAAACGTCTGTCCAAGCAATCGCGACCGCGTTACCGTTGATTTTTGATCTTCCGGCATCCTGCCGGAAACTTGGCCGAGGCTTAGAATAGCGTCATGGCCGACCCTCTTCAATTCCTGCAAGTTCCGCGCCGGGACCCGGCTGTGGAAACCGTCGAGGTGCGGCTTCATCACTACCGGGAAATCTACGGGCAATACGTTCCCGACCAGGCGGCCGAGCAGTCGGCACGCTGTTTGGGGTGCGGCAATCCCTATTGCGAATGGAAATGCCCGGTTCACAACTACATTCCCGACTGGCTCAGGTTGGTCGAGGAGGGAAACCTCTTCGAGGCTGCGGAGTTGTCGCACCGGACCAATTCGCTGCCGGAGATCTGCGGCAGGATCTGCCCGCAGGACCGCCTGTGCGAGGGGGCATGCACGCTGAACGACGGGTTTGGCGCAGTCACCATCGGGGCGGTCGAAAAGTACATTACCGATACGGCACTGGAGCAGGGCTGGCGCCCTGACCTTTCCGGGATCAAGCCCACCAACTGGCGGGTGGCGGTGGTCGGCGCGGGGCCGGCCGGGCTTGCCTGCGCCGATGTTCTGGCGCGCAACGGCATCCAGGCGGTCGTGTTTGACCGCTATCCGCGCATCGGAGGACTGCTGACGTTCGGCATTCCCTCGTTCAAGCTGGAAAAGAAAGTCGTGGAGACCCGCTACCAGATTCTGCAGGAAATGGGCATTCAGTTCCGCTTGAACACGGATGTGGGCCGCGATGTCTCGTTCGAGTCCCTTCTGGAGGACTACGATGCCGTGTTTCTCGGCATGGGCACCTACACCGGGATGCGGGGGGGCTTTCCGGGCGAAGACGGGTCGCGCGTATACAAAGCGCTTCCTTACCTGATTGGCACGGTCAATCAGGAACTTCAGTTGGAGATGAATGATATGCCCTACATCAGCATGGAGGGTGAAAACGTCCTGGTGCTGGGTGGAGGCGATACCGCCATGGATTGCGTCCGTACCGCGGTGCGCCAGCAGGCCAAATCGGTCACGTGCGTCTACCGGCGCGATCTGGGGAATATGCCGGGTTCGCGCCGCGAGGTCAAGAACGCCATGGAGGAAGGGGTGCAGTTCCTGTTCAACCGACAACCGCTTGGCATCGAAAAGGAAAACGGTGCGAGTGGCGTGCGCATGGTCGAGACGCGGCTGGGCGCGGCAGATGAACGCGGGCGGCTGATGCCGGAGCCGGTGCCGGGGTCGGAGACGGTGCTGCCGGCCGACCGGGTGGTCATTGCCTTTGGTTTTCGAGCCAGTCCCGCAGACTGGTTCGCTGAAAATCGCATTGATGTGGACGGACAGGGATTGGTGACGACCCGCTCCGAGCCGTTCCCCTACCAGACAGCCAATCCCAAGGTGTTTGCCGGAGGCGACATGGTGCGTGGCGCGGACCTGGTAGTGACGGCGGTGTTCGAAGGGCGCGGGGCGGCTGAAGGGATACTGGGTTTCCTGCAGCAGTCCTAAGGCCCCGATGGCGGTCCCGGAAAACGATCGATTCCTTCGCGCCCTGCGGCGGCAGCCGACCGACTGCACGCCTGTCTGGATCATGCGCCAGGCCGGGCGCTACCTTCCGGAGTATCGGGAATTGCGCGAGCGCGCCGGAAGCTTCCTCAATTTATGCCGGACGCCGGACTATGCCTGCGAAGCCGCGTTGCAGCCGATGCGCCGCTATCCGCTGGATGCAGCGATCGTGTTCTCCGACATCCTGACCATTCCGGACGCGATGGGGTTGGGGCTCGGGTTTTCCGAGGGGACCGGGCCGTATTTCGAGCGCCCGGTCCGCAGTGCAGCCGACATCCGGGCGTTGGGGGTTCCAGACCCGCACCAGGAACTCCGCTATGTCGGCGAAGCCGTTTCCTTGTTGTCCCGGGAGATTGGAGGGCAAGTCCCGGTAATCGGTTTTGCCGGCAGCCCCTGGACATTGGCGACCTACATGATCGAGGGCCGAAGCCGCAGCGAGTTCGCCCGTGTCGCCGAGTGGCTCCGGTCCGAACCGGATCAACTCGACCATCTACTTTCGATTCTGGCGGATTCCGTCGCCCTTTATCTGGAGGCGCAGATCGAGGCCGGCGCCAGCGTGGTCATGATTTTCGACAGTTGGGGAGGCATCTTGGAAGGCGAGGATTATGTCCGTTTCTCGCTCCAGCCGGTCGAGCGCATCATGGAGAAACTGGGGCCGGTTGTGCCGCGCATCATGTTTGCCCGCGGGGGTGGCGGGCAGCTGACCGAAGTCAGCAAGATCGGTTGCGAGGCAATCGGCTTGGACGAGACTGTGAATCTGCGCGCCGCACGGGAGGAGGTGGGGCAAGTCTGCGCCTTGCAGGGGAATCTGGATCCGGCCATGCTGCGTGAGGACGCGGAGGACCTGCGTGCCGCCGCACGTGCACTACTGGAAGATTATGGCCCCCACCCAGGCCACGTGTTCAACCTCGGGCACGGCATCACGCCGGATATCGATCCGGATCAGCTTGCCTGTCTAATCGACGAAGTCCACCGCTTCAGCGCTGATACGAACTGAACCTTGGACGACCGGGGGCATCCGTCCGGATGCTCCTATTTCTCCTCTAAGTAGATGCCGACGCCAACGACATGGTCGTCACGCATCACGATCCAGCTGGATTTGGTGACCACCTCCTCCGTGACCGGGTGCGGCCAGCGGTAATCGAACCAGCTGCCGTCCGGATTTTCGGCGGCTGCCGCAGCCATTCGTGCAAGAAAGACATTGCCATCGGCATCCGTTCCGACATCGTCGCTCACTCCCACCCAACTGGGATCAATAGGATGAGCCACGATAGTCCCGGCATTGTCCAGAACGAAAACGTAAAACTGACCCTGATGAAATTCAGGGGCACCCGCATTGACTTTCTCGATCAGGGCGGCTGTGCCATGTTCGTCCATATATCCAAGAGCCTGAGCCACCATCGCCTTGGCCTGTTCTGCGTCAGTGCTGTCAGCCTGACTTTCGGTGTCCATAGGTTCGGATGAGGTCATCCCAAGAAACGAGCCTTGGTTCATGGCGAGAGATAAGAGGATGATGCCGAGTGCGCCGGCAGCGAGCAGGAGAATCAGGTTGCGATTCATTTTCGGAGGTCTCCATGGAAAGAATTCTAAAATTTACTCTTGATAGACCCGGGCAAGAAAGAATTGTATACCCGATTTTCGGTTGAGTTCAGAACAGTTGTTCGGGGATGTCGGTGCCTTCTCCAGGCGTCAGGACGGTTTCCTTTGACAGGCGATCGGGCACCCGTTCCTCGCGGAAGGTCTCCACGACGCTATCCTTGCTGTTGGGCGGAGCCAACAGGCCGTTTTTCGGGTCAATCCGCACTTGGACGATGCCGGGAGGAATGGCAAGCGGTTTTTCCGGCAAGCCGGTCAACGCCACCTTCATGAAATCGACCCACATCGGCAGGGCCGCCGTGCCGCCGACTTCGCGCCGCCCGAGTTTCCCGAAGTCGTCCCGGCCAACCCAGGTCGTCGCCACGAGCTGGGAGTTGAATCCGCTGAACCAGGCATCGCGCTGGTCGTTCGTGGTGCCGGTTTTTCCAGCCAGGTCCCCGCGTTCCAGTGCCAATGCGGCGCGTGCAGTTCCAAACCGGACCACATCCTTCAACATGTTGACGATTTGGTAGTGAATTCGTTTTTCGAGGACGCGCGAAGCGGAGTTTTCCGGCATCAGTGCGGGCATTTCCTGTTCAGAGGATGCCAGCGACGACAAGACCTGAATCTGGCAGGCATCGTCGCAGACTTTTCGGGGATTGGCCACGTAAACCAAGTCACCGGTTGTGTCCTCGATGCGCTGGATCAAGTAGGGCTCGACCTGGTAGCCACCATTGGCAAGAATCGCGAATGCCGCCACCATTTGCAACGGGGTCACTTCGCCTGAGCCCAGCGCCAGCGTCAGGTTGTCGGGAAGAGTCGAGGCATCAAAACCGAACCGCTCCACGAAATGGCGCGCGTAGTCGCTTCCAATGTCGTCGAGCATGCGAATCGAGACCACGTTTCGGGAATAAGTCAGTGCCTCACGGAGCCGGGTAGGCCCGTAGAACCGGCCGCTGTAGTTTTCAGGACGCCAGGCCCCTTCGATGCCTTGGTCGTGGTAGACCACGGGCGCATCGTTTATCAGCGTGGCCGGGGTGTAGCCCTTGGCCAGGGCCGCGGTATACAGGAACGGCTTGAAGCTGGAGCCCGGCTGGCGATGCGCCTGAGTCGCGCGATTGAACTTGCTCAAGGCGAAATCGAAGCCGCCGGTCAGCGCCCGGATCGCGCCGTCGGTCGGATCAATGGCGACCAGTGCGCCGGAGGCTTCCGGAATCTGGCGCAGGCGCCAGACGTTGTCCTCAAATATCAGATGCACGATATCGCCCGGATTCACCACATCCGAAGTCGCCCTCGGCGTAGGTCCGCGCCGGTCGACGTGCTCCATCGGCCTTGCCCAGAGAATCTCGTCGAGAGTGAGTTCCGCCCAACGGCCGCGGCCGAGGTAGATATGTGCGACATCCGGGCCAGCATGAATCACGATGCCGTTCTCGAAGCCGCCGCGAGTCGGCGTGTTGGCCAGAACCCGATCAAGCTCCTGCTTGCTTTCCGGGAGCGGTGTCAGGCGATTTTCCGCACCGCGCCAGCCGTGGCGCAGGTCGTAGCGGATCAAGGCCCTTCGCACGGCTTTGCGGGCCGCCGTCTGCAAATCGTTGCGTATCGTCAGGTAAACCGTGTAGCCCCCGGTATAGGCATCTGTCCCGAATCGTCCCACCATTTCGGCCCGGACCATCTCTCCGACGTAGGGCGCTGAAGACTGGCCGCGGTAGTGGCCTAGCCGTGCGGTGACGGGAGCGTCTACGGCTTCTTGAAATTGTTCGCTTGTGATGTGCCTGTCCTGCAGCATGCGATCCAATACGTAGCGGCGGCGCGCACGGGAGGCTTCGGGGTTGGTGACCGGGTTCAGGGTCGAGGGCGCCTTGGGCAGGCCGGCGATGGTGGCCACCTGGGCCAGCGTCAGGTGTCGGGGGGAAGTGTCGTAGTAAACCTCGGCCGCGGCACCCACGCCGTACGCCCGATGTCCAAGAAAGATCTTGTTCAGGTACAGTTCCAGGATTTCATCCTTGCTGAGTTCCTGTTCGATGCGCAAAGCGAGGAAAATCTCGCGCAATTTGCGAACGAAGTGACGCTGACGAGTCAGGTAGAAGTTGCGCGCCAGCTGCATGGTGATGGTGCTGCCGCCTTGGCGGATCCGTCCGCTGCGCGCGAGATCCACGGCGGCGCGGACCAAGGCCTGCAAATCCACTCCGAAATGTTGCTCAAAACGCGCGTCTTCGGACGCGATGAAGGCCTGGCGCATCGACATCGGGATTTCGTCCAGACTGACGGGAATGCGTCGCTTGGTGCCGTAGACCGCGAGCAATGCGCCATCCTGGGAGTACACGCGAAGCGGGGTCTGCAGATGGACATCGCGCAGTTCCTGGACCGTCGGCATGCTGGGCTGGATGTACAAATAGGCCCCGAGCACGACGAGCAGGGCCGGCATCACCCCTAGGGCGATCAGTCTCAGCAGGCGACGGACGATCTTCATGTCGGAACTGGAGTATGGACAGGGCTACAGTATAGTGTGGCTTTGACTATGACGATGCGTTATGGGCATACCCGTTCACCCTTCCAATGTGTTCCTGATCGGCCCGATGGGCGCGGGGAAGACGACGGTCGGCTCCATGCTGGCGAAAGCGATGGGACGGGAATTCCTCGACAGCGACGCAGTCCTGCAAGAGCGTACCGGAGTGACGGTCTCGGAAATATTTGAGCACGAGGGCGAGCAGGGGTTCCGTCGTCGGGAACGCGAGGTCATCGCGGAACTGGTCGAACGGAAGAATATCGTGTTGGCGACCGGCGGGGGTGCCGTACTGGACGCCGACAACCGCCGCCTCTTGGCTTCGCGTGGCACGGTCATCTACCTCCGCGTGCCGCTGGAGGCCCAATTGCAGCACTTGCGTGCCGACCGCACCCGCCCGCTATTGCAGGACGGGGATCCGGAAGAGGTTTTGAAACGGTTGTCTCTCGAACGCGAACCGCTATACCGGGAATTGTGCGACTACCAGGTCAACATGGATGGCCTGACGGTGCGCGCAGCCTGCGAAAACATCGTCGAGTGGCTTGATCAGACGCCCGGACTGTCGTAGCCATACAGCCAGACGGTGCGGGTCGGGGCGATATTGATTACCGAATGAAGACAATTCCGTGGAATGAAGGCCTCGTCCCCGGGTTCCAGGACCATGTCGGTTCCTTCCAGGGTCAATTGCAGCCGGCCCTCCACAACCGTAATCAGCTCGTTGCTATCGTGAGTGAAATCTCGCCAGGCGCGTCCCGGAGAGTCTTCGAACGTTCCGCAGGAAAAACCGCGCTGTTGCCAGTCTGAAGCGACTTTTTCGGGTTCGGGAGGGGTCGGGAATTTCCCGCGGACCGGATTCATGCGCGACGCACCATGACCGGGTCGCCGGGAACGCAGGCGGCGAAACCGTGGACATCGTCCGCATGCCCCCAGATATTGACCGCCGCGGCCAGCCGGATCTCGTCACCGCGTGAAATCGGAGTCGGTCCGAACCCGATCGCAATGCACCGGCCTTCCACCCAGAACGCGATCTCTCCGGCCTCCACCACATCGCGGGCATCGGCTTCAAGATCGGCTTCGACGGGCACCCCGAAGTAGATTTCCTGCCCCCAGGTGTGGACTTCGGACTGGATCGGCAGCGCGGCGCAAATCGCCTGCGCGGTCGGCGTGTCGTAGCAGGTGATCGTGGCGGTGTGACGACCGGCAGTCAGCAGTAAAGTTTCTGGCATGGTCTCCGAGAAAAGATAGAGGTGAGAGACCTAGGCAGTATACAATTTGCCTCAAACGGTAGTTTGAGACCGAAGAGTTTTTCGTGGATGAATTGACTGTTGCCCTGAAGGGCGCCTCGTACCCGATCCTGATCGGTGAAGGATTGCTTGAAGATCCGGCACACTGGGCTCCTCTGGTGGGGTCCGACGTCGTGCTGGTCACGCATCCAGGGGTGGAAGATCTGTATGCCCGGCCTCTCGCGCAGGCCCTGGGCCCGACTTGCCGTGGATGCTACGTGCTGCCGGACGGGGAGCAACACAAGACGCTGGAAGACCTGAACGGGCTTTATACCTGGCTTCTGGAACAGGAGCTCGGGCGTGGCGCGATTTTCATCGCGGTCGGGGGAGGCGTGGTCGGCGACATGACCGGATTTGCTGCCGCCACCTACATGCGTGGCGTGGATTTTGTGCAGGTTCCGACGACGTTGCTGGCGCAGGTGGATGCCTCGGTCGGCGGCAAGACCGGCGTCAACCATCCGCTCGGCAAGAACATGATCGGCGCATTCTGGCAACCGAAGGCGGTATTGATCGATCCGGCAACACTTCGCAGTCTGCCGCCCCGCGAAATGCGGGCGGGCGTGGCCGAAGTCATCAAATACGGCTTGATTGACGATGCGGAATTTTTCGAGTGGCTGGAAGACCACCTTGAGGAAGTCTTGGCATTGGAGACGGAAGCCTTGACGCATGCGATCAAGACGTCCTGCGCCAGCAAGGCGCGGATCGTGGCTGCCGACGAGCGGGAACGTACCGGTGCCCGCGCCTTGTTGAACTTGGGCCACACTTTTGCGCATGCGATCGAGACTGAGCAGGGCTATGCGCAGTGGTGTCATGGCGAAGCGGTGGCCTGCGGCCTGGTGCTTGCCGCCGACCTGTCGGTTCGGATGGGCTGGCTCGAAGTTCAGGCGGCAGAGCGGATACAGGCGCTGGTCGACCGTGCAGGGCTGCCGACCCGGCTGCCGGAAGACCTGGGGGCCGATCAATTGCGCGCCCATATGCGGCACGACAAGAAGAATGTCGGAGGACAACAGCGTTTCATCCTGATGCGGGCGATCGGGCAGGCGGAAGTGACCGACCAGGTGGACGAACGGCTATTGTCGGCCACATTGGCAGGAGTGCGCTGAACCCGTGGCAGTCGATTTGCTGGAAGCGCGGGGCGGTGGGTCGGACCGGGCCGGGTTTGCCCCTTACGCAGCCAGCGAATCCAATTCGCTTGGGCGGCAGCATGCAGAGCCTCCGGACGAATTCAGGACGCTGTACCAGCGTGATTGCGACCGGATCATTCACTCGGCCGCTTTCCGTAGCCTGGAGTACAAGACCCAGGTCATGGTGAATCATGCGGATGGATCTTTTCGCACCCGACTGACGCACAGCATCGAAGTGGCCAAGCTGTCGCGCACGTTGGCGCGGGCCCTGCGCCTCAATGAAGACCTGTCCGAATCGATTGCATTGGCCCACGACCTGGGTCACACGCCATTCGGGCATGCCGGGCAAGATGCGCTGGACGACTGCATGAAAGAGTATGGGGGATTCGAGCACAACCTGCAATCGCTGCGCGTGATCGACAAACTGGAATACAAATACGCCGACTTTCGCGGCCTCAACCTGAGTTTTGAGACACGTGAAGGAGTGCTGAAGCGCTGCCCGAAAGAGATCGCCAAAACCCTGGGCCCGCTGGGAGAGCGTTTTCTGAAGGGCGAGTCGCCGACCCTGGAGGCGCAGTTGGTGGATTTGGCCGATCCGATCGCGTATACCAACCATGATCTGGACGATGGCTTGCGACTGGGTTTCCTGGACCTTGAGGAAGTGCGCGAATTGGCGCTGTTTTCCCGCGCCTATGACGAGGCGCAGAAAGCCTCGCCGAAGTTGTCTTGGCATGCTTTGCTGCATGAAGCCAACCGGCGCATGATTACGGCCATGATGGTCGACCTGATCCTTGCCACCAAAAAGCGGATTGAGCAGGCGCAACCGGACTCGCCGCAGGCCGTCCGCGCCTGTCCCGATCGATTGGCTGGATTCAGCGACGAGTTGCGTGCTGAACTTGCACCGGTGACGCGGCTGCTGCACGAGAAGTATTACTGCCACTACCGTTTGGTGCGGGCCTCCAACAAGGCGGTTGGTGTCATTCGGGAGTTATTCCGTGCGTTCATGGATCGCCCGCAGTTGCTGCCGACGGAATTGCATCAACGGGCCCGTGAGAAGAAAAAGACCCGCGGTGAGGAGGGTCAGGCTCGGGTGATCGCCGACTACATCGCGAGCTTGAGCGATCGGCACATTCTTGCGGAACACCGCAAGATTTTCGATGTGGCGGGATAAGTGATATTTGGCTGCCTGCGAGCGCATTCCGGGGACGTTTCGCTTGCAGCCAGTCTGGGCTCATTACAATAACCAATCGCTGCGTAACATTCATTGCCATGAATCATAGCGAGATCGTCAGTTTTCTCTGGGGTGTGGCCGACCTCATCCGCGATAATTTCAAGCGCGGGAAATATCAAGATGTCATCTTGCCGCTAACCGTCCTGCGGCGGCTTGACTGTGTTTTGGCTCCAACCAAGAAAAAAGTCCTGAAACGGAATGCTGAGATGAGGAAAAGAGGGCTTCGAAAGCCGGGTGGACAACTGCGCAAGGCATCCGGATTCGTGTTCTACAACACATCCCAGTACGATTTCGAGCGTTTGCTCGGTGACCCACAGAACATTGCCGAGAATCTCCGGAACTACATCGCGGGCTTCAGCGAGAATATGCGCGAAGTCATCGCACGCTTTGACTTCGACAACACGATCAGCAAGCTCGACGAGGCGGGTTTGCTGTTTCAGGTCCTGGAACGGTTTGGTACTGTCGACCTGCACCCTAAACGGGTGGACAACCCGACCATGGGAATGATTTTTGAAGAACTGATTCGCAAATTCAACGAAGCGTTGGATGAGAATCCCGGAGAACATTTTACTCCGCGCGACGTTGTTCACTTGATGGTGGATCTTATGCTGGCCGGTGATGAGAAGCATCTCAGCCGGGAAGGCGCCATCCAGACCATCTATGACCCCTGCTGCGGATCTGGCGGGATGCTGATGATCGCCAAAGAGCATATTACCCAAGGGGTGCGGGAAAACGGTCGGCAAGTAAAGCGCCCGCTCAATTCCAATGCCGATATCCACCTGTTTGGTCAGGAAGTGAATCCGGAGACCTGGGCCATCTCAAGGTCAGATTTTTTCATGAATGATCCGGAGGGGCGCGACGCCGGCAACATTGTTTTTGGCAGTACGCTTTCCCATGACCGGCACGCGGACCAAACTTTCGATTACCTGATCGCTAATCCTCCCTACGGAAAGAATTGGAGGAGTGACGAGCATGCAGTGCAAAGTGAGCATGCAAGGGGAGAATCCGGACGTTTTGGTGTGGGCCTGCCGCGTATCAGCGATGGACAAACGCTCTTTCTCCTGCATATGCTCAAGCGGGCTCGTACACCGAGTGAGGGGGGGGCGCGCATTGCGATCATCATGAATGGTTCCCCGCTATTTACGGGAGATGCCGGAAATGGGGAGAGCGAGATCCGGCGGTTTGTGATGGAGAACGATTTACTGGAAGCGCTAATCGCGTTGCCGGAGCAGCTTTTCTACAACACGGGTATCGCGACTTACATCTGGCTGTTGACCAATCGCAAGAAACCGAAACGTGAGGGCAAGGTGCTGTTCATCGACGCCACCACCTTCTGGACGCCCATGCCGAAGAGCTTGGGCGAAAAGCGGCGCGAAATTCCATACGAAAAAGCGTGGGATGTGCTGAATCTCGTCAAGAGATTCCGGGATGGCGAGATGCGCGAAGTCGAGGCGGATGGAAAGATCGAAGAGCAGGTTGTCAGCCGTGTTTTCCCGATTACGGAATTCGGGTATCGGAAGATTACAGTGGAGCGTCCGCTGCGGCTCAATTTCGAGGCAAGTCCGGAGCGCATTGCTCGTCTGGAGGAGCAGAAAGGTTTCCAGAATCTGGCGAAATCGAAAAGACGCGGAAAGGCCAAAGAGGAGGAAGAGACTCAGGGGCGCGAACGGCAACAGAAGATCCTGAATCTGCTCGAATCGCTGGGCGGCACGATGTACAAGGACCGAGAGGCGTTTCTAGAGGTGTTGGACGCCGAGGCTGGCGAGGCTGGTTTGAAACTGACGGCAGTTGTGAAAAAAGCAATTCTTTCAGCGCTCGGCGAACGCGACGAGACGGCCGAAATGTGTCGCAATGTGGGAGGTAGCCCGGAGCCCGATCCTGATTTGCGCGATACCGAGCGTGTGCCGCTTCCTGAGGGAGGGGATTCCGTAGACGAAAATGGAATCCCGACGAGCGTGCGAGAGTTCTTTGCTTGCGAAGTGGTACCCCATGTGCCCGATGCCTGGATCGATTTGTCGAAACGTGACTCGAAAGACGGCATGGTGGGGGTGGTTGGCTACGAGATCAATTTCAACCGGTATTTCTACCGGCATGCCCAGCCTCGCGCCCTTACTGAGATTCAGGCTGACATCAAGGCCACGGAGCAGGAAATCATGGAGATGTTGGCGACGCTGGATTCTGAAATTTAAATATATACACTTAAAAATAAATGCCGACATTTTAAACAGTATATAATTGCGTCATGTCCAGCATGACCGATTTTCAGACGCTGCGGAGCGCAGACCTAGGAGCCTTTTTTCGTGCCCGGGATGCCGCATCGCTCGGGATTCATCCCAGACGGCTCGGGAGTCTGGTGTCCGAGGGATTCGTCGAGAAATATGGACGAGGTCTTTACCGGTTTCCCGACTCCGAGGTCAAGGCTCTGGAACTTGAATCCTATGCCATGCTTTCAGCGGCGATTCCCAATGCGATCATATGCCTGATGTCGGCGCTTTCAATTCATGAAATCGGCACTCAGTCGCCGCATCGAATATGGTTTGCCATAGATCGAAAGGCCCGGATACCGCGCAATCCTCCGGTTCAGTCCCGCATCGTCCGGTTTTCAGGTGCGATGCTGACATACGGAGTGGAGCGCCGCGTGGCGCAAGGCGTGCCTTTCCGCATCACCTCGCCAGCCCGGACGATTGTCGACTGTTTCCGTTACCGCAGGAAATGTGGTCTCGATGTCGCGCTGGAGGCACTGTACGAAGCCATTCGTTACCGGGTCGTATCGGTGGACGAGATCGAACGTGCCGCCGAAGTCTGTCGGGTGCGGACGATTATTTCTCCCTACATTGATGCATTCGGATGGGTAGACGCACTTCGGTGAAGGATGTTAAGACAATGGATTTGGGCTACAATTTTTCTACCGCATGCAACCGGAACACAATCATGGATGGCATTTATGCAATGTACTACACAGGGACAGCAGGCTCCGGCCATGCCGTACTCACCATGAAAGATGGCATCATCGCTGGGGCAGATGCTGTAGGAGGGCTTTTGGACGGAACTTACGAGGCTGCCGAAGATGGCAATGTCGATATTTCCGTGACGTTGAAATCTCTCCCTGGAACTTGGCTGGTTACGGGAAAGTTAGTCGAGAAAGGGGATGATTTAATGCAAAAAATCACTGCGACACTGCCGCGAAATTTCGGTCGTGGAAATTCAATCGGCATCCGGACTCCGACAGGCCCGGTTAACGTAATATTCAAAAAATTGCGGGATGCTTTATGACCGCTACTGCGTCCTGGCTACCATGGATTACCATCGCAGCAATTCTGTTGGGTCCGGTCGCTGCCATTATGGCGTCTCAATGTCTAGACAAGATCCGTGCCGACAAGCAACGCAAGCTAGATGTTTTTCGCACGCTAATGCAGACGAGAAGCATGCAAATCAGCCCTGAGCACGTCGGAGCATTAAATCTCGTAGAGCTTGAATTCAGGGACTGCCCACGCGTAGTATCTTCTTGGAAAGAGTACTTGGCGCATTTGGGTGAGGAATTGCCGCCTATAGAAGAGAAAGCCCAATATGACCGAGCTATACAAAAGCGTAATACGCTCTTGACCACGCTGATTGATGAAATGGCAAAGGTACTGGGAATCAAGATCGCGCAACTCGAAATCCTCAGGGGGAATTACGTTCCACAAGGGTGGGCTGATGCCGAATGGGAGCAACAACTCGCACGCCGTGGTCTTATAGACGTATTGCATGGGAGAACCCCCATTCAAGTCCGGCTGCATCAAACTCCACCACCCTATCCTCCATCGCCGAACATATAGCTAGACCCTGCTGTTTGGTGTTCTGTGTGCGGGGTTGGAATGTCTGTGGATGGTTCTGGCTTCTAGCCGAATGAATAATGCATCAGTCTAATAGTGCTCGGACGGATCATTCTGAACCTCCTTTGAACGAGAGGGGCTATGTACCGTATCCGGCGTATAAGGATTCCGGTATTGAGTGGTTAGGGGAGATTCCGACGCATTGGGCAGTTACGCGCATAAAACGGTTATTGTTAGAAAATGATAGTGGTGTATGGGGAAGCGATTTTGATGATGAGGGTGTGATCGTCCTTCGTTCGACTGAACAGACGGTTAGCGGAGAATGGGATATTTCAACACCTGCAAAAAGAAGACTTACAGCATTGGAGCATGCATCCTATCGCCTTGAAGAAGGTGACCTGTTGATTACAACGTCAAGTGGCTCTGCTTTGCATATAGGGAAGACAACAATTGTTTCGGAAGAAGTGGCAGACTTGGATTGTTGCTTTTCAAACTTTATGCAGCGACTTCGTGTCAAGGAAAATACATTTCCACGGTTTCTTTGGCGTTTTTTTAATGGGAGGCGTAGATATCTTGACTATCTAGCGGGCACGACAACTGGTCTAGCAAATCTTAGCGGCAAAATTATCGAAGGAATGGCAATAGCTTTGCCTCCGCTACCCGAACAACGAGCCATCACTACTTTTCTAGATCGCGAGACAGTAAAAATCGACATGCTAGTTGAAAAGCAGGAGCGATTGATTGATCTGCTTCAAGAAAGGCGTGTTGCCCTTATTAGCCATGCTGTCACCAAGGGTCTTGATCCCAATGTCCCGATGAAAGATTCCGGCATTGAATGGCTAGGCGAGATTCCAGAGCATTGGGAGGTGAAGCGATTGAAGAGATTGCTTGCAGAAGCTCTGAAGTATGGGGCCAACGAACCCGCAGATTGCACCAATCCTGATTTTCCTCGCTACATTCGAATTACAGATATTCAGGAAAATGGGACACTGAGAGATGACAGTTTCAAATCTATTCCAGAGAATCTTGCCCACCCCTACCTACTTGTTCCAGGTGACATGTTGTTTGCTCGGAGTGGTTCTATTGGTATGACTTTTCGGTATGACTCAAGTTGGGGTAGGGCGGCATTTGCCGGATATCTTATTCGTGCACGATTCAATGAGGAAACAGAACCAGCTTTTATTGACTACTTTACTCAATCCCGAGCTTACAAACTTTGGCTTCTCAGCAGTTGTATTCAAACTACAATCCAAAATGTAAGCGCAGAGCGATATGCAAATATGAGTATTTCTATTCCACCTTATCGCGAACAAAGAGAAATTATGGCTTTTCTCGACTGCGAGATAGCAAAAATCGATGGTCTTATTGCCAAAATTCATCAGGTCGTAAAACTACAGAAAGAATTACGTTCTGCGCTCATTTCCGCCGCCGTGACCGGTAAAATAGACATTCGACAAACCTCTGTCTCTACTGCGTAAAGCGCCAAGTCGACCAGCGCAGATTCCCCGTATCACACCATGAACATAGTTGTTTCTGAGCGCGCTTTCGAGGGTGCGATTGAGGCGGCCTTGATTCAAGATGGTTCTGATAATGGTCAGGAAATGAGACCCGGTGGTTATCACAAACGGCATCCAGAGGATTACGACCGAGAATCATGTCTCCTACGCGACGATGCCTTGGGCTTCTTGAAAGCAACCCAGGCCGAGGAATGGGAAAAGCTCTCGCAACGTTACGGCATAGAAGTTGAAGAGCGGTTTCTGGAACGTTTGGCGGGCGAGATCAAGAGACGCGGCACACTTGATGTTCTGCGGCATGGCGTAAAAGATATGGGATGCCAGTTCTGGTTGGCCTACTTCCGCCCGGCGAGCGGGCTCAACGAGGAAACTCAACGTCTCTACAGAGCAAACCTATTTTCGGTAGTGCGCCAGTTGCGATACAGCGTCAAGAATGAGAACAGTCTGGACCTAGTACTATTTCTGAACGGCATTCCAATCTTTACTGCCGAACTCAAGAATCCACTGACCGGGCAGACCGTTAAGGATGCGATCCGGCAATACAGAAAGGATCGTGACCCGCGGGAACCCTTGTTCGCCAGTGGCCGGTGTCTCGCGCATTTCGCGGTTGACCCGTACTTGGTCTACGTCACGACCCGTCTGAACAAGAACAAAACACGTTTCCTGCCTTTTAATCAAGGCAAATACGGCGGGGCCGGGAATCCTCCCGTGCCTCCGACCCAAACTGGCTACGCTACTGCCTATCTCTGGCAAGAGACTTGGTCACGCGACAGTGTGCTGGACTTGATCCAACGATTCATCCACCAACTCAAGAAGAAAAACGGCAATGGAGGAATAGTTGGCAGGCAAATCCTGATTTTTCCTCGCTACCAGCAACTTGATTGCGTGCGCCGTCTCGTATGCGATGCCCACGAAAATGGGGCGGGGCAACACTACCTAATCCAGCATTCGGCCGGTAGCGGCAAGAGTTTCACCATTGCTTGGTTGGCCCATCAATTGTCTTCGCTACATGGTGCCGACGACCGACGCATTTTCGATTCCATCATCGTAATTACCGACCGCCGCGTACTGGACCGTCAGCTTCAGGAAAACATACGGCAGTTCGAGCAAACATTGGGTGTGGTAGAGAACATTAATACCACTTCGCGCCAACTCAAGGACGCGCTTGAATCCGGCAAGACAATCATTGTCACCACGCTTCAGAAATTCCCGGTCATTTCTGCTGAAGTTGGTGACCTGCAGGGAAAGCGGTTTGCCCTAATCATTGATGAGGCTCATTCTTCGCAGTCGGGCGAGTCGAGCAAAAGCCTGAAGGCAACGCTTTCATCAGCCTCGCTGGAAGAGGCCGAAAAAGAAGAGATTCAGGCGGAAACCCCGGAAGAAGAATTGGAAAACACTATTCTGGCCGAGATACAGAGTCGCGGTCGGCAATCCAATCTCTCAATCTTCGCTTTCACAGCGACCCCCAAGGCCAAGACACTGGAATTGTTCGGGACAAAGCATGCAGATGGCACATTCAAGCCATTCCACGACTACACCATGCGTCAAGCCATTGAGGAGGGCTTCATCTTGGATGTCCTGTCAAATTACGCAACTTGCAAGGCTTACTGGCGACTCTGGAAAACGGTCGAAAGCGATCCGCGCTATGACAAAAAGAAAGCCGCCTGTCTTCTGAAATCCTATGTTGATCTCCATCCGCATGCTATTGACACGAAAGTACGCATCATGGTCGAGCACTTCATGGGTCAGGTACAGGATAAGATCAGAAATCAGGCAAAGGCGATGATCGTCACCCGTTCACGCCTGCACGCGGTGCGCTACAAGTTGGCCATGGACCGCCATCTCGCCGAGCAGGGCCATCCCTTCAAAGCCTTGGTTGCTTTTTCAGGCACAGTTGGGGACGGTGGCCAGTCCTACACGGAGTCCGGCATGAACGGACAGTCGGAAGCACAGACTGCTGGGACATTCGATACGCCGGAGTATCGTTTCTTGATCGTCGCGAACAAATTCCAGACCGGGTTTGACCAGCCGCTTCTCCATACGATGTACGTCGATAAGAAACTTGGCGGCGTGAATGCTGTGCAGACACTTTCCCGGCTCAACCGTACCCATCCTGGTAAGACAGAAACTCTAGTACTCGACTTCGCCAACGAGGCCGACGAAATCAAGGCCGCTTTCGACCCCTATTACGAAACAACTTTGCTATCGGAGGAGACCGATCCCAACCTCCTGTACCAAGTGCAAACGCGCCTTGGCAACTATCCGGTCTACGCATCCGCAGATATTGACGCTTTTTCCAAGATTTATTTTGGGCTCCAGCCCACCCAAGACCAGCTTTATGCTGCATTGGCACCTTCAGTAGATCGCTTTTGCGAACTTGATGAAGACGAACAAGACAAATTCCGGAAAGAACTGACTCGTTACATACGGCTTTACGCATTTCTTGCACAAGTACTGACTTTCGCCGATCCCGATCTAGAGAAGCTCTATGTTTTTGCACGGTGTTTGTGTCCGTTGCTGCCCATCGATCGGGATGATCTTCCTTTCGACGTACGGCAGCATATTGATATGGAATCCTATCGGGTCCGGGAGACGGGGAGCGGCGCTATTGAACTAGACCGGGGGCCAGGGAGATTGGATCCTGTCACCGATGAGGAACCGTATGGCCCTATGCCCGAAGAACTGGAAATGCTGTCGAAGATCATCTTCGAACTGAACGAACGCTTCGGCACGGAATTGGGTTCCGAACACTGTGCCACTCTCGGCCAGATGATGGAAAGGTTGGAAGGGGACGTGGCCCTTGACGCTTCCGCTCGTGTGAGCACGCGAGAAAATGTACGCTTGGCTTTTGATCGAAAAGTTGAAGAAGCTATTGAGGATATCGTCGACTCCAATTTCGACCTGTACAAGCGAATCACCGACGATCAAATCTTTGGAGATGCGGTAAAAAACTACCTCTTCGACCAATACCTTCGCGGTCGGCGTAGCGCGAAAGAATTAATCGAGCAGGGAGAATCCCAGACTCTGGAATTCAAATCGACACTGCGCTGGAACTTGAAGGAAGACCGTAAGGATGATAAAGGTGTAACTCATGCTGCGCTGAAGACGATTGCAGCTTTTTTGAATACCGAAGGTGGCGATCTCTTGATTGGAGTCGCCGATGATGGCTCCATCGTCGGTATTGAAAAGGATCAACTTGAGAACGACGATAAATTCATGCGCCATCTGATGCAATGCGTACAAAATAGTCTCGGCCCGCGTGCCGGAACTTGCATAGACCCTAAAGTACAGATCGTGGATGGCAAAAGTGTCTGCATGGTGAGTTGCCGTCGGAGCCCTGACCCCGTCTTTCTTGATTGGAAGGGAATTGAGACGGCAGAGGGAGGGGATTTTTTTGTGCGCAACGGTCCGACGACTGTTAAACTCTCTTTGGCAGATACTCAAGAATTTATCCGCAGCCGGTTTTCCTGAATCGAACCGTCAAGCCCATGACTGTACAGAACCTCATACGTCGACTGGAAGAATTTTGGGCGGCGCAGGGCTGCGTGATCCTGCCTGCGCATGACCTGCCAATCGGCGCAGCAACCTTCCACCCGGAAACTTTTCTGCGGGCAATCGGCCCGGAACCATGGCGGTGTGCGTTCGCGCAACCGTGTCGGCGCCCGACGGACGGGCGTTACGGAGAAAACCCGAACCGCCTTCAGCGTTATTATCAGTTCCAAGCCGCGCTCAAACCCTCGCCGGACGATATCCAGGATCTGTACCTGCAATCTTTGGAGGAACTCGGCATCGCTCTGGACAAGAATGATGTCCGCTTTGTGGAAGACGACTGGGAATCCCCGACGCTAGGGGCGTGGGGCCTAGGCTGGGAAGTGCAACTCAATGGCATGGAAATCAGCCAGTTCACGTATTTTCAGCAGGCAGGAGGGCTGGAATGCCGTCCGACGCTCGGCGAATTGACCTATGGCATAGAACGGATTGCGATGTTCCTGCAGGAAACGGACAGCGTCTTCGACTTGGTTTGGGGTGGCGAGGAGGCTGCTGAAATCTCATACGGGCAGCTATTCCACCAGAATGAAGTCGAACAATCGGCTTACAATTTCGAACAAGCCGACACGGAGAAACTGTCTCGCCAGTTCGACGAGATAGAGGAGGAATGTGACCGGCTGATCGAAGAGAATCTTCCATTGCCGGCCTACGAGCAACTGGTCTGGTGCTCGCATCTCTTCAACCTATTGGACGCGCGGCATGCGATTTCCGTCACGGAACGCCAGAAGTACATTTTGCGCATCCGTGGCCGGGCGCAGAAAATCGCAGAAGCCTACTACGCTTCGCGCGAAGCCCTGAATTTCCCCTTGGGTGCGGAATAACTGGGGGGTATATCCAATAGCCCACATTACCCATGAAAGTTCTTTCATATTTAATGATTTATCTTTACTTGGGCCGAACTGGCTTTCGGCATGGCAAAATCCACTCATGATTCGCTCGTCAGTCTATCGCCTGTATCCGGGCACCTTACGCCGGGCGCAGAGGCTATCCGGCATCGCGGGGGCGAACCGCTACATCTGGAACTGGGCGGTCGGACAGAATCGGGACGCAATGAAAGCCTACGAAGAGGGCAAGGGTGAAAAGCCATCGCCCACTTTTTTCAATCTGGGTCTGGAATTCACGAAACTGCGCAACAGCGCAGACCATGAATGGCTGAAAGAACTGCCATTCCATGAGGTTCGGTACGTACTGAAGCGGTATGCGGATGCCATAAAAGAGGCAAGGAAAGGTAAGCGTGGTTTTCCTCGGTTTAAGCACAAAGAAGATGGTGATTCGTTTACCATTCCGCAGAACGTACGGGTTCAGAATGGCCGGTTGTGTGTTCCGAAGGTTGGCTGGATGCCGATCAGCCGCCGGGGTGGCGGTCCGTGGGCATACGGCAAGGCCAAGCAGGCGGTGGTGACGAAACGTCCGAACGGGAAGTGGTACGTGTCAGTTTTCTGGGAGATTCCGGACATGGAACCGGAGGATAACGGCAAGGCCGTCGGTTTGGACAAGGGTAAATGGAACGTGGCAACCACGGAACACGAACAAATTTTTATGCCTGACGTCTCCGTCCTTGAAACCAAGCTAAAGCGGCATAAGCGTAAGATGAGCCGCCGCCAGCGGGTGCCGCTAATAGATGCGGACGGAGCCCCGAGGCGAACTCGGAAAGGAGACATTATCAAAGTAAATTCAAGACGTCGCGAGAGGGAACAGCGAACCGTGGCGAAGTTGTACCGAAAGATCGCTAATATTCGTGACAATTGGAGGCACCAACTTAGCCATGACCTAACAGAGCGTTTTGGAACGGTCTGCCTAGAAGACTTGGACATCAAGAACCTGATGAAGTCGGCCAAGGGCACGGTGGAGAAGCCGGGCAAGCATGTGATGGCAAAGTCGGCTCTAAACCGAGAGATCGCGGCTAGCGGGTGGGGTCGGTTGCGCTGGATACTGGAATACAAGGCATGCCGGGTGCAGGCGGTGAACCCCGCCTATACTAGCCAGCGTTGCCATCGATGTGGTCATGTGGCGAAGGCAAGCCGTCTGATTCAAGCCAAATTCGAATGCGTATCATGCGGATACGTGAGGAATGCGGACATTAATGCCGCATTCAACATATTGGCGCTGGGGACTGGCGCGGCTGGACAGGGAGGGGCGTTCGCCTCTGTTAGGGCCGGACCTTCGGGCGCGACTCTTTCAAGTGACCCCGGAGATCTGTCAATGGATATACAGAGTCTGCTTGCGGACTATTGTGTATAAGGCCCAATGACCGAAGCCAGAGCCGTGCTGTTCGAACTCGGCACGGAAGAACTCCCACCCCGTTCTCTGGAGGCCCTCAGGGAGTCCTTGGTGGCTGCAGTGGTTGCCGAACTGGAGAGTGTGAGTCTCCCGTTCGACCAGGCCGTGACAGCGTATGCATCGTCAAGGCGCTTGGCATTACGGATTCCGGGCGTGGCGGAACGGACGGCGGGCGCCACCGAAATGCGTAAAGGCCCCTCGGTGGAAGCCGCTTTCGACTCGGAAGGCGAACCCACCCGGGCACTACTGGGTTTTGCCAAGGGATGCCAAGCCGATTCAGAACAAATGCAACGTTGGAAAGCCGGAGAGGACCGCCTGAAGACGGACAAGGGAGAATGGCTCAAGTTTGACGAAGTGGTCGAGCCCCGTGATTGCCGGGAACTGCTCCCGGAGATTTTCGACCGGGCCTTGGCGGGGCTGCCATTGGAGAAACGCATGCGCTGGGGAACGGAAGAGACGAGCTTTCTTCGCCCTGTCCGATGGGTGGCATTGCTGTACGGTGGCGAGCCAATTGCTGGAGAAATCATGAACACCCCCTGTGGCGCAGTCACGCGGGGCCACCGCTTTCTTGGCGAACAAAGTGTCGAACTGGGGGATGCGGGAGCTTACGAGAATGCTCTGAAGGAGCAGGGTCACGTACTGGTAGAGGCAGCGGCACGTAAGCAGGAGGTTTTGTCGCAAATCGAGGAATTCGAGGCCGAGTTCAAGGTATCAGCGATTCGACCGGAGTCCCTGCTTGAGGAAGTGTGTGCCAGTGCGGAATTTCCAGTAGTGGTTGCGGGACGCTTCGATGAAGAATTCCTGGATTTGCCGGAGGAAGTCATTCGGGCGGTGCTGGAGGATCAGCAGCAGTATTTTTCGACTCGGGGGCCGGACGGCGTATTGTCCCGGCATTTCTTTGCCGTCGCCAATCTTCCGGACGTGAATGGAGACATTAGAGTGGGCTGCGAGCGGGTGGTGCGTTCCCGGCTTCAGGATGCCGCCTTTTATCTTGAGCGTGACCGCTTGAAGTCGTTCGGCTCTCGTGTGGAGGACTTGGGCCGGGTGGTTTTCCATCGAAAACTGGGCACGTTGCTTGAGCGCGTTCAGCGCATTGAGGAACTAGCGGAATACGTGGCCCGAAAAGCGGATGCGGATGTGAAAACCGTCTGTCGTGCAGCACATTTGTGCAAGGCGGATCTGGGCACGGACATCGTGCAATCATTTCCCAAGCTCCAGGGAGTCATGGGCGCGTACTACGCCCGGATTGAAGAGGAGGGGGATGCCGTCTGCCGAGCTGTTTCAGACCACTACCGACCACGGTACGCGGATGATGCGCTGCCGGAAACTTTGCCGGGCCAGGTGCTGGCCTTGGCCGACCGGCTGGACATGCTGGCCGGGGTCTTTTCGATAGGCGAAATCCCGACCGGGACCCGGGATCCGCTGGGCGTACGGCGCGCCGCTTACGGTGTTCTGCGCCTGGTGGTGGAATGCGGTTTGGATCTGGACTTGGAGGATTGCCTGGCGCAGGCAGTCAAGGAGTACCCGGAATCCTTTCATGCCGACGGTATTCCGCAGGCGGTGTGGGGTTATCTGGCTGACCGGATGTACGGGTACGGAGCCGAGCGAGGGCAATCCAGAGACGCCATCGAGGCGGTTCTGGCGGTCGGGTCGGCCCGACCGCTGGATGCTTTCGGGCGGGTGCGGGCAGTCGAGGATTTCCGGGACTCGCCGCAGGCGAAAGTGCTGGTTGCGACACACAAGCGAATTCGGAACATCCTGCGCGAAGCCGACGTAAACGATGCCGAGGTCAACCCCGAACTGTTGACGGAGCCCGCCGAGCGTACACTCGCGGACCGGCTTGTCGCGGTACGCGAGGAAGTGCTGAAAAATTGCGCGGCAGGCGCCTACGGAGAAGCGCTGGGCGCGCTTGCCGCATTGGCCGAGCCGGTCTCGGCCTTCTTCGACGAAGTGCTGGTGATGGCGGAAGATCAAAAAATACGTCATAATCGCCTGCGTCTTTTGCGGGGTCTACAGGATCTGTTTCTGGGAATCGCGGATTTCTCTCGCCTGCAAGACTGAATGACATCCTGACCATGAAACTGATAATTCTGGATCGCGACGGAGTCCTGAACGAGGAAAGGGGGGACTTCATCAAAACGCCGGAGGAATGGGTGCCGATCGACAGCAGCATGCAGGCGGTGTCCCGCTTGAACGAGGCGGGTTACCGGGTGGTGCTTGCGACCAACCAGTCGGGGATTGGCCGCGGCATGATCGATATGGACACCCTCAACCGGATTCACCAGAAAATGCATAACTCGCTGGGCCGCTTCGGCGGCTGGGTGGATGCCATCTTCTTCTGCCCGGATGCGCCGGACACGGGGAGTAATTGCCGCAAGCCTAACCCGGGCATGTTTGAGGATATTGCAAACCGTTGCGAGACCGATCTCGCCGATGTGCCGGCTGTCGGAGACAAGCTGTCGGATATTCGGGCAGCGGTGGCAGCAGGTGCCCGCCCGATTCTCGTGCGCACCGGTTACGGCAAGCAGACTGAAAAGGACGAGGACTTGCCGGACGGCGTTGAGGTATACGACGACCTGTACTCATTCGTAGACGAACTGCTGGCGCCATCCTCCTGAGCGCAGCGGGATGTCCGCCATCCGTTCCACGGGTTTTTATCTGGGGGTGCTTGTCGCCACCCTGGCTGCCGTATTCGTCGTGCCGGTCGCGGCCTGCTTGCCTCGGCGCCCGTGCTACCGGCTGCTGAGCTTCTGGAATGTGTCCGTTCTCTGGTGTGCAAGGGTGTTTTGCGGAATCACCTATGAAATTCGTGGGCGTGAGAACCTCCCGGAAACTGGGCCCTATATGCTCATGGCCAATCACCAGTCGGCATTCGAGACGGTTTTGCTGGTGGTCCTATTGCCGCAGCCGGCGTTTGTGCTCAAGCGGTCCTTGCTGTGGTTGCCGGTAATCGGTTGGGGGTTGGCGTTGACCCGCCCGATCGTCATTGACCGAAGCAGCCCGGTTCGGAGCCTGAAGCGCCTGCTGCAACAGGCGCGAGGGCGATTCGCACGAGGCGATGTGGTGGTCATTTTCCCGGAGGGAACCCGCCTTCCGGTGGGGGAGCGCCGTCCTTACCAGGCTGGCGGAGCACATATCGCGACGCAAAGCCGGATTCCGGTTCTTCCGATGGCGCACAATGCGGGTCATTTCTGGCCGCGCGGATTCTTCAAGAAGCCCGGCAAGGTCACGCTCCGGATCGGGTCTCCGATCCAAGCGGGAAAATTGAAGCCTGCCGAATTGAACGATCAGGTCAAGGAGTGGATTGAAGCGGCAGGGGCGCAGCTGTCACCGCCAATGTGACATCAGGGCGCGGGGTTGGGCTGGGCCTCGTGAACGGCATCGATTTCGCGCAGCAACTGGCGAGGCAGTTCCAGATTGGCGCTTTCCAGGTTTTCCTGGAGCTGCTCAATAGTGGTGGCACCAATGATGGCACTGGTCACAAAAGGTTGTTGCTGGATGAAACTCAAGGCCATCTGCGCGGGCGTCAGGTCGTATTGACGAGAGAGTGCAACGTATTTGGCGGTGGCAGCCTGCGCCTGCGGATTGCTGTAACGGGTGAAGTAATTCCAGCGTTGGAGGCGGGAGCCCCGAGGACGCCCCTGCTCATATTTCCCGGTCAAGACACCGAATCCGAGAGGAGAATAAGCCAGTAGGCCGCAATGCTCCCGTATTGCCATTTCGGCTAGGCCGACTTCAAAGGTTCGGTTCAGCAAGTTATAGGGATTCTGGATGGAGACAATGCGGGGTCCAGAACCCTCGCGTGAAAGCCGCAGATATTCCGCCATTCCCCATGGGGTTTCATTGGATATTCCTATGGCCCGCGCCTTGCCGGACTCGACCAACCGGCATAATGCCTCATAGGTTTCTTCGATTGGAATCACATCTTCATCGTCCTCAAACCGATAACCCAATTGCCCAAAGTAATTGGTGTTGCGTTCCGGCCAATGAACCTGGTAGAGGTCGATGTAGTCCGTCTGCAGGCGACGCAAACTGTCGTCGATGGCTTGATTGATGTGCTTTGCGTTCAAGCGCGGCCCGTCACGCAAGTAATCCATGGATTCACTGGGGCCCGTCACCTTGGTCGCCACCACTACTCGGTCCCTGGGGACACGGGAAGAAGCGAGCCAAGTGCCGATATATTGTTCGGTCAATCCTTGAGTCCGTGCACAGGTTGGAATGGCGTACATTTCGGCGGTGTCGATGAAATTGACCCCAAAATCGAACGCACAGTCCAGTTGGTGATGAGCCTCGGCCTCGGTGTTCTGTTCGCCGAACGTCATGGTGCCGAGGCAGATGACGCTGACGTCAAGGCCGGTGTCGCCAAGCGGACGGAAATCCATCGTCAGATCTCCAGTTCCTTGACGGGCTTTCCGTGAATCAGGTGTTGATCAATGATTCGGTCCACATCCGCCTGGTCGCGGTAGCGGTACCAAGTGCCTTCCGGATAGACGACGATGATCGGGCCTTCGGCACACCGGTCAAGACAGCCTGATTGATTGATTCGGGTCTGCCCGGCTCCGTGAATGCCGAGTTCCTGGCAGCGCTTCTTGGCGTAGTCCCGCATCGCGCGGGCGTCATGGTCCTGACAGCAGGCTTCGTCTTCCCTCCGGTTGACGCAGAAGAAAACATGGCGCTTGTAATACGGCATCGGGGGGGCTTCGAAGAGAGTGCCAGCTTCCACCTATGATATGCCGTGGCTGTTGGTACCGAGAGTGGGACTCGAACCCACACGGGGGACTACCCCACCGGATTTTGAGTCCGGCGCGTCTACCAATTCCGCCATCTCGGCCTTCAGGCTCCAGACACTCCGCCCTTTCTTTCAGGTACGGAGCGATTAATTATTGTAGCAATGGAGATCGGTCATGAAGCAACGAAAGTGTGGCTTCACACACCTGCTCGGGGGTGATGCGGGTCATGCAGGCGTGGTGCCCGTAAGGGCAGGTGCGCTGATGGCAGGGGCTGCACAGGGTCCGCGCCGAGCAAATTTTTCGGGCATCGGCCAGGGGCGGGTGCGTGTCGGGGCTGGTGGGGCCGTAAATGCCGACGACGGGAGTATTCACGGCGGCAGCCACGTGCATCAGTCCGGAATCATTGCAAACCGCAGCCGCAAGCCCCGAAACCAGGTGGACGGCTTGGTCCAGCGTGGTTTCCCCGCACAGGTTCACGGTCTGCTCCGGCGCGGCCTGGACGATGCCGTCGCCGAGGGGGCGATCTCCCGCCGTGCCGATCACGCAGATCCGATGCCCTTGCTCGGCGAGCAGGGTCGCCAGCCGGACGAAGGATCCCTCACCCCATTGTTTGGCTCGGCCGTAGGCGGCACCCGGCATCAGTCCGACGACCGTTTCATCGGGATCCATGTTCCATTGTCGAAACACGCTGGCTGTCTGTTCCGAATCCACTTCCAAACTCGGGTAGGGGATGGAATTCGAGTCGACAGGATCCGGCGATGTCAGGCGTGCCATCCGGGCGAGAATGCCCGGTGGCCGGGAGCGGGAATCATTGATCAGCACATTGCGGATTCCGGCGTCAAAGCCGGTTCTCTGCCTGATTCCGGCGGCCCAAGGCACCAATGCCGCTTTTACGGAGCGCGGGATGATGATCGCCTGTTGATACTGCGCATCCAAGCGGCGGGCTGTCGCCCACCGCCGCCACAGCCCGAGCTGCCCGTGCCGGACATCAAGAGGAATGTGGCGAGAAACCTGGGGCATCCGCCCGAGCAATGCCTCCGCCCAAGAGGGCGCGACGACGTCAATGGAGACATCAGGCTGCCGGCGTTTGAGCAGGGCGTACAGGATCTGGCTGAGTACGACATCGCCGACCCAGGCTTGCGCGATCACCAGGATGCGGGAATCCTGGTCTGCCACGGCCTATTCCTCGCTCTCGCGGATACGCCGGATCAGATCCGTGGTCGAGTAGCCTTCCATCAGCGGCAGGACGACGACTTTCCCGCCCGCTTTCTCGACTTCTTTTTTGCCGACGATCTGGGAAGGCTTGTAGTCGGCTCCCTTGACCAGCACATCCGGCAGGATTTCGCGGATCAACTGTTCCGGCGTATCTTGGGAAAACGACACGACCCAGTCCACGCATTCCAGGCCCGCCAGCACTTGCTGCCGGTACTTGAGTAGCTGAATCGGACGACCCGTCCCCTTGTTGCGGCGAACCGAGGAATCGCTGTTGACCGCCACGACCAGTCGGTCGCCAAGCTCTGCCGCCTGTTCCAGCAGTGCCACATGACCGGCATGAAGAAGATCGAAGCAGCCGTTCGTAAACACCACGGTTTCACCCAGTTCCCGGGTTTCACGGACCAGCCGGCGAAGGGTGTTGTAGGGAACAATGCCGGTTTCCGTTTTCCGTTCAAGGCGCATGGCCCGCTTCAGTTCATCCGGCGTGACGGCCGCCGTTCCAAACTTGCCGACCACCTGGCCTGCGGCCAGGTTTGCCAGCCGCATGGATTCTTCCAGTGACAGTCCTGCGGCATGGGCGCATGCGAACATGGCGATCACGGTGTCCCCGGCACCCGTGACATCGAACACATCGCGCGCCGTCACTGCAAGGTGGGTGCTTGCGCGTCCTTTCTGCAACAGCATGCCCTGTTCTCCCAAGGTGACCAGCATCGCTTTCAGGCGGTGTCGGCGGCAGAGTTTTTCGGCATGGGCGGAAATCGCCTCGAGAGAGGGAACCGGCCCGACCGCGGCTTCCAGTTCCCGGCGATTCGGGGTCATGGCGGTGGCGCCGGCATAGGCGGAGAAATTGGCCCGTTTGGGGTCCACGAACACCGGCTTGCCCATGCGGCGGCACAGGGTAATCAGCGGCTGGGGGTCTTCCAGGGCTCCCTTGCCGTAATCCGACAGGATGACGACATCGCAATGGTTCAGGGCGGAACGAAACCGCTTCTGGAACAGGGTCTTGTTTAAATTCGCACGCTTCTCGAAATCCAGCCGGATCAGCTGCTGATGCTGACTGACGACCCGGAGCTTAAGCGGCGTGGTCATCCCGCTTTGAACCATCAGGCGGTTTTCGATTCCATGCTTGCGAATCAGGCGGGTGAACGTGCGGCCAGGCTGATCCGGGCCGACCGGGGCCAGAAGGGTGGTTTGGGCACCCAGAGCAGCAATGTTGACGGCCACGTTGCCTGCCCCGCCAATCCGTTGCTGTTCGTCTTCCACGGTGACGACGGGCACCGGGGCCTCCGGAGAGACACGTTCGGCGTTCCCGCTCCAGTAGCGGTCCAGCATGACATCGCCGACCACTAGGGCGCGGACTGAGGAGAAATCGGGCAGGCTCAGATGCACTGGATTCAGCTGTCCGAGTCCACCAGCGTGTATAGAGTGCCGCAATAAGGGCACCGGATCTTGCCGTCGGGCATGTCCTCAATCGGCAGGAAAATCCGGGGGTGGGAATTCCACAGGCTGGTTCCCGGCAGGGGGCAGTGGAGGGGGAGTTGCTTGAGGCGAATATTTTGCTGAGCCGCCTGATTTGGCGTCTTGAAGGAGCTCGGATGCTTCGCGGTGTGAGGATTGGGCATGATTATTCCACCAATGTCAGCCAGTGAAGATGACGCTCGGAACGCCCGCTCACGATGTCTTGGTATTGCTGCTGCAGCTGAGAGGTGACAGGCCCGCGTTGGCCATTGCCGATGGCTTCGCCGTCCAGTTCCCGGATGGGGGTGACGTCGGCTGCAGTCCCGGTAAAAAATGCTTCCTCGCATTGGAGCAGATCATCCCGGACCAGCCGGTTTTCGCGGACCTCCAGATCGGCTTCCTGCGCCAGCTCGATGATGGTGCGACGGGTGATTCCATCAAGAGCGGATCCTAGCGCTGGAGTCTCCAGCACGCCATCGCGAACAATGAACAGG
This sequence comes from uncultured candidatus Poriferisulfidus sp., assembly GCA_965204575.1. Lineage (GTDB taxonomy): Bacteria > Pseudomonadota > Gammaproteobacteria > Poriferisulfidales > Poriferisulfidaceae > Poriferisulfidus. Next base: position 354,209 of record OZ241993.1, on the reverse strand, counting down.
TTTTCACCGCTGCCCTCCGAGATTCGTCCGTCCGCTTCCAGCAGCAACGCCTCGTCGTACCCCGCCTGCTTCGCTTGTGCCGTGGCCACGGCCGAATAGACGTAATTCCCGCAGATCTTGGAACTGGTCAGCGGGGAATTGACGCGATCGCGGATGATGGACGAGGTGTAGACGCGGATGCCGCGTTCCAAGCCTTCCACGCCCAAATAGGCGCCCCATTCCCAGGCGGCCACTGCGGTGTGAACTTCAAGTCCCTTGGCGTGCAGCCCCAATCCCTCTGCCCCGTAGAAGCAGATCGGACGGATGTACGCGGTCTCCAGCCGGTTTTTCCGGACCACGTCGATGCAGGCCTGGTTGACTTCCTCTTGGGAGAACGGGATAGTCATGTCGACGCAACCGGCCGAGGTGAACAGGCGGTCGGTGTGCTCCTGCAGGCGGAAGATGGCGGGGCCTCGCTCGGTGGCGAATGCCCGCAGCCCCTCGAAAACGCCACTGCCGTAATGCAGGCTGTGGGTCAAGACATGCGTGGTTGCCTCGGCCCAGGGGACCAAGCGGTTGTCCAGCCAGATTACGGCGTCCGGGTGCGGGGCCAGTGTGCTCATGTCGCCAGATCGAAGGTCTCGTCCCAAAGTTCCCGAATTTTCTTGCGTTCGCCGGCGAATTCGTCCGGCGGAGAGTGCGGCGGCAACTCCTGCAGGTTGAGTACGTGTATCCGGTCGCGGTAACTGAAGTAGCAGGCGCGCAGGAATTCAGTTGTTTCGGTGCCCAGCAGGCCACATTGCGCCAGACGATCCAGGATCATCACTGTGGCAGTCGGCTCAATGATTTCCGGGTGTTTTCCAGCGTGAAGCAATACATTATAGTGCACCATGAACTCCAGATCGGTGATCCCGCCGGGGTCCCTCTTGATGTGGAAAGACTCGGATAGAGGGGGGTGCGCATCCAGCATTCGCTGACGCATGTCCACGAACTCTTGTTGCAGTTCGGCGGGTTCGCGCGGCACGCATAAAACGCGTGCCCGGACTTGCTCGAATGCTGTCCGCACCGCGTCATGGCCCGCGACCACCCGTGCCCGCGCCAATGCCTGACGCTCCCAGGTCCAGGCTTTTTCCTCCAGATATTTTTCATAGTAGTGCAGGCTGCAGACCGGCTGTCCGGACTGTCCGCCCGGCCGCAGCCGGGGATCGATTTCGTACAAGGTGCCGTAGGCGGTCATAGTCTCCATGATGTGGATGAATCGTTGCGCCACGCGAGTGAAGAAATATTCGTTGTATACCGGCTTTTCCCCGTCGGTCATCTGCTCTTCGCCATCGCTGTCATGCACGAACACCAGGTCCAGGTCGGAGTCGAACCCCATTTCAAGCCCGCCGAACTTGCCGTAGGCGACAATGGCGCAGTGGGCCGGACGGCGCTGCCCATCGACGATGCAGTGCGGCTGGCCGTGGCGCTGGAGTTGCTGCTGCAGGGCCAGCTCCCACGCGCAGGCGGTAACGGTTTCAGCGACCCAGGTCAATTCGTCGCTCACGTCCGAGAGGGATTTCGAGTGCACGAGGTTGCAGGCGGCGATTTGCAGGGTTTGGGATTGCCGGAACTGGCGCAAGGCTCTCATTTGCTGCTCCAGGTCGTCCTCGTCGTCCGGCAGGGCGAGTTGCAGGATTTTCTGCAGGATTTCCGGGGTCCGTTCTCCAAACAAGCTGTTCGGGGAGAGCAATTCGTCGATGAGGTGCGGGGACTCCAGGACCTGGGTCCGCACCCACGGACTGCGGCTGGTCAGTTCGGTGAGCAAGTTCAGTGCCGGAGGGTTCTCGGTCAACAGAGCCATGCAGTCGGGTCGGCGCAGGAGGGTTTCCAGCACGTCGAACAAGAGATTCAGCACTTGTGCGGAAGCATCCTGCCGGCCGGCGCTTTCGATCATTTTCGGGATCAAGGCTAACGCGTAATGTCGCGCGCGGGTATTCTGGACGCGCCACGCGGCGGAGGCGACGATGGCGTGCAGCCTCTGCGCCGGTTCTTCCGCACCGTCCTGCAAGCCCATTTTTTCAAAGACCTGCTTCAAGTCGGCCACGTCGCCGCCGTGTTGCTGCCCGACTGTCTCGATCGCGTGCAGCAGTGCCTTCAATTCTTCCGGATGTTCCTGCTCGGCTTCCAACTCCACGCGCATCAGGCAGGTGAATTCCAGTTGCAGGCTGACTCGCTGCATGGTGAGCGCGTCCACAAACTCCTGCCAGTCCGAGTAGCCCATTGGGAACTGCAGCCGGTCCCGCGCTGTCTCATTCTGCGGCAGGGTGTGCGTCTGCTGGTCGTCGACCATCTGCAGGCGATTCTCCACGGTGCGGAGAAAAGAATACGCCTCGAACAACAACTGCTTATCGCTGTCGGTCAGCTTCCCGCACCGGACCATGGCCTCCAACGCCCGTATCCACGAAGTTTGTTGGAGAACCGGCTCCCGCCCGCCAAAGATCAACTGTGCGCTCTGCAGAATGAATTCCGCCTCGCGAATTCCGCCGGGACCGTGCTTGAGGTCGTCTTCCAGCGTCTCCTGCCGAGCATGGTGTGCCATCTTTGCCTTCATGGTGCGCAATTCTTCCAGCACGTGGAAGTCCAGGGAGCGTCGAAAGATGAAAGGACGAAGCAGCTCAGTCAGTTCTGCCCCGGCAGCGGTGGGCGCGCCCAGCGGCCGCGCCTTGATCAGCGCATAACGTTCCCATTCGCGCCCGTGGTTCTGATAGTAGCCCTCCATGGAGGAGAACGGCAGTGCCAGGCTGCCGGTCGAGCCGAACGGGCGCAACCTCATGTCGACCCGGAAGACGAAGCCGTCGGCGGTGACATCGTCCAGCGCCTTGATCGTTTTCTGCCCCAGCCGGATGAAATAGGATTGTGCCTCTTCCCGGTCCGAGGCGGGGTCCGGGTAGGTGAAGATCAGGTCGATGTCGGAAGAAAAATTGAGTTCCATCCCGCCAAGCTTGCCCATGCCGAGCACCACGAACGGCACGGGCTCACCGCTCTCGTCGGTCGGGCTGGGTTCTTTCATTCGGGAGCGGTGCCAGTGGGCAGCCCCCATCACGGCCCGGTCCGCGAAAGCGGTCAGGTCGTGCAAGGTATCCGGCAGTTCCACCAGCCCGTTGATGTCCCGGAACATGATGCGGAGCATTTCCCGGGCTCGGGCCTGGCGCAGGATACGCGCGAAGTCCGCATCTTCCGCAGTTTCGGGGTCGGGCAGTTCCAGTTCCTTGGCAACCGGGTCACGCAGGGCGGATTCCAGCAGGTCCGGGTAGGCCCGTGCAAGACGGGCCGCAAACGGACTGGCGGCAAACAGGTTAAGCAGGGCCGGTTGATTCGCGTCCAGTATTTCGCCATCCAGGGCAGGCCGGATTTCCTCCAAGACTGATTCCGCTTCCTTTCTTAAGCAACTTGGGATGGGGGCGGGTTTCATAGACCTAGGCGATCATTTTTGCCGGAAAGTGACCTATAAAATGTTTTGCGGATCATCGGTGATCGCCAATACGTCTAAATGGATCATTTTTTCATAAAAAGTGACCGACAAAATGTTTTGTGGATCATAAGTGATCGTTGAGATTTCTAATAAAATCATTTTTCTAAGAATAATCAATCGCTTGAAACTTTTCCACGTATCGGCAATCATTAAAATACTTCGCCACCTTCTGTCACATTCAAGAGTTGAGGAAATGAAAGTATTCTAGCTCGGCGACCTTGGTTGCCAATAACATTCTTCAGAATTTCTCCGGTAAGCAAAATTCTCAAAATTCGTTTTGCCGTTTGTTCTGGAATGCCAGCCGTGGTAATGAAATCGGTACTTTTGAAGATGGGATGCTCAAAAATCCAGTCTAGGGCATGAATGGCATAGCGAGAGCGAGTCAGATCCGCCATGCGGGTTTTCATGTTGCTGTAGAGGTCAATGATACCTTGGGTTTTGGTGAGATTTTCTTCGGCTTGTGCTTTGACTGCCTCCAAGAAAAATACACACCATCCAGTCCAATTGTCATCACGTGAGACAGCAAGCAGAGCCTCATAATATTCATCGCGACGAGCCTCAAAGTAAGCACTAATATAAAACATGGGCGCCCTAATGAGATTATGTTGCCAGAGGAACAAAGGCACCATCATGCGTCCTAGGCGACCATTGCCATCTAGGAATGGATGTAACGCTTCGAATTCGGCGTGCAAAATAGCGAGTTGGACTAATCGGTCAGGGCTGTCCTGATGGATATAGTTCTCCCAAGCACTTATCGCACTTGGAAGTTTATTTGCCTCAATTGGAACAAACTTAGCCTGCTCAATAGGGCAACCGGGAGGCCCAATCCAATTAGGAATTTTTCGGTATTCTCCAGGCGATTTGCCGGCACCACGTACTCCAGACAACAACGTTGAGTGTGCTTTTCGTATAACTCGTTGAGATAGCGGTAATTGCGCCAACATTTTTTCTGCTTCCCTTATGGCAGCACGGTAATTTAGAATTTCGTGGATGTCGTCATAGCGTGTAGGAGAGTCTGGCATTTGTCCAGCCTCGAATTCCAATACTTCTCCTATAGTGGCTTGTGTGCCTTCAATGCGAGAAGAGAGCACTGCTTCGCGTGTAGTAAGAGGGGTAAGAAGGACGTTAGGGTCTGGAATTGCTGCAAGCATCCCGTCGTACCGCGCAATTGCAGCAGCAGCTGGGCCAATTAGAGGGATCAATCTCGACCAATCAATGAGTTTGTCGGGTGGGAATTGATCCACGTGATAGTAGACTGGTGTCATCATTCCATCCTATAGCATAGAGATAAGGAATCTAGTATAAAGATGAATGACTACTGGACGCAGTGCAATGAAAAGCATTCTATTCTGGGTCCCCACTCCAAATTTTTTAATGAATTTGTTTTACGTTAAATTTCTAGCCGTTATTTCTGTGATCCGGGTTTAGTATCTTTTCCTTTCAAATTGATTTCTAATACTGATGGGAGAAAATCAGGTGTATTGTTGCCCTTGGTTAAACATTTAAGCCTGTCGAAATTGGAGTTGTAGCCCGCGTGATATCAAGTCACTTATGACAAAAAGAGGGCCGCATTCGCGGCCCTCTTTGCAGAACTCTGGAAGTTTCTGCTTAGAGCGGAGTGAACGAGGTGATCTGGGGCACCGAATTGCCACGCTCTTCGGCGGACATCGGGATCATGCCCTTTTCAGTCAGGTAACCCTCTGAACCGCTAGCCTTGTCGCTCATGAATTCAGCGACGAACTCCCGAATGCCGGGGATGACATCCAGATGGGCGTTCTTGATGTAGAAGTACAGCGGCCGCGAGACCGGGTAGCTGCCATCGGCAATAGCGTCAAACGTCGGCGCGACGCCGTCCATGACCGAGCCCTGAACCTTGTCGGAATTCTGATCCAGGAAGCTGAACCCGAAGACACCCAGCGCACTGGGGTTGGCGGTCAGTTTCTGCACGATGAGATTATCGTTCTCGCCGGCTTCGATGTAGTGGCCGTCCTCACGCACGGAATGGCAATAGGACTTGTACATCTTCTTGTCCTTCTTCTTCATGGCCTTGATCCAGGCGAAGGTCTTGCATCCGCCTTCTAGGGCGAGCTCGGCGAAAGCGTCCCGGGTGCCGGAGGTCGGAGGCGGGCCGAGCACTTCGATCTTGAGATCGGGCAGCGCCGGGTTGACTTCCTTCCAGGTGGTGTACGGGTTGGCCACAAAGGATTCCGCGCCACCCGGGTCCGGGACTTCCCGGGCCAGGGCCAGGAAGACGTCGCGGCGGGTCAGTTCCATCGGGGCCGTCGCCTTGGAGTTGGCGAGGACGATGCCGTCGTAGCCGATCTTGGCTTCCGTGACGTCGCCGACACCGTTTTTGGAGCAGTTCTCGACTTCCCCGTTCTTGATCTTGCGCGAAGAGTTCGTGATGTCCGGAGTGTTGACACCGACACCGGAACAGAACAGCTTCAGGCCGCCGCCGGACCCCGTGGATTCAATCTTCGGGGTCTTGAAAGTGGTGGATTTACCAAACTTTTCGGCCACGACGGTGGCGAAAGGATAGACAGTGGAGGAGCCCACTATGTTGATTTGGTCGCGGGCCTGGGCTGCCGAAGCGGCAAGCGCAAGCAGGACAACCGCGGAAATGCGGAATTTCATTCGTTAAACCTCTTTGCGTTCGAGTTGATTGGGTGGGAGTGTCCCCTTGGTGTCGCGAATTAAAGCCAAATTTTGTAACACGCATATGACAGCGCGCAAGGCGGAGTAGACGTTCTTCTGTGGGAATTGATTAGTTGAGGAACTAGGGAGAGGGTTTGGGGGCGGCGGGTGAGATTAGATACTAATGATGAAATGACCCCTAAACATCGTGAAATGGAGAGCACTCAAAAAATCCATTCCCAAAAGCACATCGTGATTGGCGGGTTGGTACTGGTCAGGGAATAAAACGGCTTCAATATTATTTACTCCCCGAACGGAAGTTTCCATTTCCTGCTGCCTACCATCCTCTGTTGCTTGAACCGTGGTAATTGGGATATCAATCCGTATTCGATATCGAAGTGAGCGGATGGGCGTACCATTGACAGGGGTTATGTAAGCATCTCCAATGGCGTCCAGACCGACATCATCTACGACTTTCTGGCTAATTAGCGAGCGCTGTGCTCCTGTGTCCAATAAAGAATCATACGTTTTTTGGGGATCAAAGGTGTCTCCTGGAATCGAAATATTCGCTTTCAGGATGATTTGGTTGTCTACGACTCTCGCGCTAAAGGAAGCCATGTGTGTTGTTTAAACTCTTGCACTCATCCCAAGGGTGAGGATCCCCAAATGAATGGGCGGTTCCCCAATGGTTTGAGTGGTGAAGTGGCCTAGACCGTACGTTGACTTGCCTGCTGTATAAGCATCTTCCGCATCATTGTATATGTCGACCAATTCGCCGTCGTGAAAAAGCGCAACACGGCCAAGATGATTACGTTCTAATTCATCTTTCATCGACTCGTAAGTCGCACGATTTTTTTCCAGTTCCGCGCTTGTATCAGTCATAGCAATCTCCGTTGTGAGTGCGCATAGTACACTAATCACATTTCAAGTCGAATGTCAAGAAACCCGTTTCAGACTTCCTCCTGAATTCCCTTTTCTGTCTGTCTGCGGAGGCGCAGTGTACAATCCGACGCCATCATGGCAGGCAACACTTTCGGCACCTTGTTTGCCGTGACTTCATTCGGTGAAAGCCATGGCCCTGCCATCGGCTGCATCATCGATGGTTGCCCGCCACAACTGGCCTTGCAGGAATCGGACCTGCAGCACGACCTGGACCGCCGCCGGCCCGGCCAGACCCGCCATACCAGCCAGAGGCGGGAACCGGACCAGGTAAAGATCCTGTCCGGAGTCTTCGAAGGCAAGACGACCGGGACTCCCATCGCGCTGCTGATCGAGAACCAGGATGCCCGGTCCAAGGACTATTCGGAGTTGCGCGACCTGTTCCGGCCGGGGCATGCGGACTATACCTACCAGCGCAAGTACGGCATCCGCGACTATTGCGGCGGTGGGCGGGCTTCCGCCCGGGAGACGGCGACCCGGGTGGCTGCCGGGGCGGTGGCCCGGAAATGGCTGCGCGAGCGCTGCGGTGTCACGATCCGCGGATGCGTGCGGCAGGTCGGCCCGATTCGTGCCGAGACGACGGAGTGGGAGGCGGTCGAGGCCAACCCGTTCTTCTTCCCGGAGCCCGGCAAGCTTGCCGGGCTGGAGAGCTTCATGGACGAGTTGCGCAAGGCGGGCGACTCGGTCGGAGCCCGGGTGGAAGTGGAGGCGACGGGCCTGCCGGTCGGCTGGGGAGAGCCGGTCTTTGAACGACTGGATGCCATGGTGGCCCAGGCGATGATGAGCATCAACGCGGTCAAGGCGGTGGAAATCGGCGATGGTTTCGCCGTCGTCGAACAGCGCGGAAGCGAGCACCGTGACGAGATCACGCCGGAAGGTTTCCTGTCCAATCACTCGGGCGGGACCCTGGGGGGGCTGAGTTCCGGCCAGGATCTGAGGGTCGCCTTGGCTTTCAAGCCCACCTCGAGCATCCGGATTCCCGGGCGCACGATCGATCGGCAGGGAGAAGCGACCGAGGTGGTGACCAAGGGGCGCCATGATCCCTGCGTCGGGTTGCGTGCCGTACCGATTGCCGAGGCCATGCTGGCCCTGACCCTGATGGATCAGGCCCTGCGTCATCGAGCCCAGTGTGGAGACGTGGAGGTTGATGCCCCCTAGGCCTGCGGCACGTGACCCCTCTCCTGTTTGCCCGGTTTTCCGGCTTTTATTTTTTCTATTTCGCCTCCTTGGGCGTTTTCCTGCCGTTTTGGCCGCTGTATCTGAAGTTCCTCGGCTTCAGCGCGGTTGAAATCGGGCAACTGGTGGCGGTGGTGATGGCGCTCGGCATTGTCGCGCCGAATCTCTGGGGCTGGCTGGCGGATCGCACGGAACGGCGGATTTGGCTGATCCAGCTGGCTGCATTGGGGGGCGCGGCGGGAACGCTGGGCCTGCAATGGGTGACCAGTTTTTACGGAATGATCCCGTTGCTGATGCTGTTCAGCTTCTTCTGGTATGCCTCGCTGCCCCTGGTCGAAGGCCTTACGCTGACCCACCTCGAGCACCAGACCGACCGGCGCTATTCCTACACGCGGGTCCGGCTGTGGGGATCCATGGGCTTTGTCTTCGCCTGCCTGACGCTGTCGACGGTATTGTTCGGTGTCGAGGGCGATATCTGGTGGCTGGTTCCGCTGAGTTTGTTCATCTGCCACTTCGGCCTGTGGCTGACCACCCTGACGCTGACGAGCCGGCCGCAGAAGCGAAGTCACCCGGCGCACATCAACTTGGCCAACCTGTTGCGCCATCCGGCCGTGCTGGGGCTTTTGGCGGCATTCGTCCTGATGCAACTCAGCCACGGGCCGTTCTATACGTTTTTCTCCATCTATCTGGAAGGGCACGGTTACCCGATCCAGGGCCTGGCCGTGCTGTGGTCGGTGGGCGTGTTCGGAGAGATTCTGGTATTCCTGTTCTTCAGCCGTTATCTCGCACATCACCCTGCCCGCAACCTGTTCGCGCTGGCTTTTGCCCTCGCGGCCATTCGCTGGGTCGTGTTGGGGAATTTCCCGGAGTTTTGGGTCGTGATTCTGGCCACCCAGTTCCTGCATGCGGCGACCTACGGGCTTTACCATGCCGTGTCGGTGCAGTTGATTCACCGATTGTTCCCCGGGCGGCTGCAAAGCCGGGGCCAGGCACTGTATTCGTCACTCAATTTCGGCGTGGGCGCTGCGCTTGGCAGCTTGTTGAGCGGCTTGGTCTGGGACGACCTGGGTTCGACCGCGACGTTCCATGCCGCCGCCGCCATCGCCTTGACCGGCATGCTGATCGGCTGGTTCGCGGTACGCCATGCCACGCCGCTCGATCGCTGATGCACGGGTCGGTGGTGTGCCCTTGAGGGCTGTTGCTGTGCCGAGTCGGCAAAACCGTTGAACCAGCAGGGTGTCCGATGCCGATGAGAAAGACCTGTTTGAACCGTTGCTTCCTGATTCTTCTCCTTGCGGGTTACGGGATCGGCGGCGGGGGCATCGTGTGGGCCGAAAAGGAAAAATCCGTCGATTCGCGAAGCCGTTTAACCGTGTTGGGGTATTGCGAGAATTTCGCCCGGAAATATTCCAGGAACCATGCGATGGATTACCGGGAATCCTCCGTAAAGATCGAAAAGAAATCAGATGTCCTGATGCACCTTTCAAATATTTTCCAACCATCGGATTCCACGTTCACATCGGGATACGACTGTTATTTTCAAGCGAGGGAGCCCCGGGGAGAGGTTCGCGATATTGCCGTCGGCATCTTTCTGGCTAAAACCCTGCATTTCGCCGAATACACGAAATGGGAGGGACTGCAAATCGTTCCTGTCGAGTACGTGGTGGACGAGGCCAACGGCAGGGCGGGATACGGAGTTTTCAAGTACCTGGACCGGCCTTGAGATGCGGGGAGGGACCGACGCTTGCCGCGCATGGCAATCCGGCGCGCTTCCAGGGGAGGGGCGAATTCGGGCCGCTTTGGGCGGGCCCGGGCGTGCGGGATCAATCCTCCCGCGAACCCGTTCATAAACCCCGATCTCCGAGCTAAATGAGAGTGGGGTCCCGGTTGGTGCTTATTTAACCGAGTGAAACGGTTAAAATCGGTGGTGCAAAAGTTTCACCCATTGGGTGAACCGGAAACAACCAACCGGGAGTCTCATTATATGTCTGATTTTTCCTCTTTGGTCGCCATCGGGGGCGACCCCAATCTGAGTCGAACCAGCGCCTGTGGCGGGGCCGTCCTGTGGCTGGAGCTGCTGCGCCGCAGCGGGGCGTTTCGGACCCTTCCGGTGCAGGTGGCCGGGGCGCAGGGCTGGCGCGACGGGCAGATGATGCTGACCGTGCTGCTGCTCAACGTGATCGGTCACGAGCGGGTCTCGGACGTGGACGCGCTGGAGGCGGACCGCAGCCTGTGCCGGCTGGTGCGCGACTACGAGCCGGAGCTTCTGGGGGTGGCGCCGGCGTCGTGGTGGGAGCCGGTGCGAGCCTCGGAGCCGGAACTGGAATGCGCCGACCTGGATTATGTCTCGCCGTGGGGCGCGCGGCAGTCGCGGGGGCAGCTGCTGCACCATGTCGGCACCCGGCGTGTCTTGCCTGGCGTGTTGGGGGTGAACCCGGACGAGACGCCGGCGAGGTCCGGGCGTCCGGCGTACCGCTACCGGGTCTATCTGACCAACCTGCCGTATCCGGGGCGCTCCGGGGAGGGGGCGGGCCTGGGGATGACCGCCTCGGAGGTGGTGCGCTTCGCGCACGAGCGCTGCGGGCATGGCGAAGAGGTGCACGCCGTGCTCAAGCAGGACCTGGCCGGCGGCATGATGCCGTCGGGGAAGTTCGGGGCGAACGCCGCCTGGTGGCAGCTGGCGGTGCTGTCGGCCAACGTCAACGCGCTGCTGCGGCATGCCGCGTTCGGACGCGACTGGCTGTGGACCCGGATGAAGCAGGTGCGCCTGTGCTGGGTCCACCTGGTGGCCAAGGTGGTGCGGCATGCCCGCAACCGGCGGCTGGTGTTCCAGACGGCTCATGTGCAGCGGGTCCGGCAGGCGCTGGACCGAATGGCCGGGTTCCTGGCCTACGACACTTCGTGACGACCGGTTCGGCTGCGACCCTGGCACGGGCCGCCTGAGCGGCGAGCGGAGCCCTGCGCGACAAGCTGCCGAAAACTCGAAAACCGGGCGGACCCTTCGCTGTCAAGCGCGAAATCACCCCGCAACGGCCATCACTCGCTTGAAAACCTCTTGCCGTCACTCCGCGGCAGGCAAAAATCCTGCAAAATCGCGTTAGCTCGGAGATCGGGGATAAACGGTCCATCAACTTGTGATAGACTCTACAGTAGAGCCGCTTTGGCGATGCGGCCCGTGAAAAACCAATCTAATCTGGTATCGCGGGCGCGTCCCGCTCGAGTGATTCCAAAGCACCTGAGACCAGGAGACATCGCAATGAGCCAGATTTCAAGCCCCCCCCCCCCCCCCGAAACGGAATCGGCCATGACGGGGCCGTCGTCCCGGAGGCCGCGCCTTTCCGGTCGCCTGCTGCTGTTGCCCGCGCTGTTCGGCGCGCTGCTGCTGCCGGGCGCCCCGGCCTGGTCGCAGGTCTGGACGGCGAATCTGACGGTGTCGGTGAACACCAAGGACTCCGCCTCGGCCTGCAGCACTAGATATACCGACCCTACTGTTTCTAGCAGTAGTAGTTCCCCGTTCGTCCCGGAGGCCGACGAGAACTGCGCGAGCACGAGCGTGCTGTCGGACGACGACTTCGTGCACGGCGGGGTCACCTATACGATCCTGGCGATCCGGTACAACCCGCTCAACGGCTACTTCGCGATGAACTTCAACCGTGACGTGACGACCGCGCTGGATGATCTGAGCCTGTGCGTCGGGAGCCGGGCGCTGGCGTTCAGGGATGCGGTGCAGTACGGCGGTCGCAATTCCGCCATCTTCGGGTTCGCGCACCTGGGGTGGCGGCGCGGCCAGACCGTGGCCCTGAGCATCCGCGCCAGCTGTCCCAACGCGGTCGCGTACCAGGGGGGTAGCGTCGTGCAGTTCGGCGACATGGTGAATCCGTCGCTAAAGACCCGGCCGCGGATTCCGGATGGCCGGATCCAGGAGGGAGTCAAGAACGGCCCCCCGTTCCCCCCCGCCGCGAGAGTGAAGGTGACGATCAATCCGCCGCTGCCCAGATCGGCCCGCGTCAAGCTCGGCATCGGCGGCACGGCCACCGCCAGCGACTACACCCTCAGCCCCAATTATGATTATTTACTCGGTGAAGTCGGCGGTAGCACTGCCCTCATAGCCAGGATCGGGGGACTGGTGAAGGAAGGCACCGAGTACTTCCTGAAGTTGCCGAACGGCGTGTCGGAGGTGGGGTTCACCCTGACCCCCACAGTAGATGCCCGGCAAAGGGAGAGTGACGAGACCGTCGTCCTCACCCTGGCCCACGTGAAAAACCCTGGAGACATCTACCCGCTCTACAGCGTGGGGGCCGCCGCGTCGACGACGATAACGATTATCGACGAAGCTTGGGCGCTATCCCGGGCCCGGACGATGGCGTCGAGCGTTCCGCAGACGAATACGTACCGGGGCGGCGAGGAGCCGCTGCCGGAGGTCGAGGGCGACGCGCTGACGGCGTCGTTCGAGGCGGTGCCGGAGGAGCACGACGGCGGGGCGTTCGCGTTCCGGGTGCGCCTCAGCGAGGTGCTGGGGACGAGTTACAGCCGCACGCTCCGGGCGGAGGCGTTCACGGTGTCGCAGGGCCGGGTGGAGGCGGTGGAGCAGACCGATGCGGGGCTGTGGCAGGTGCGGATCGCGCCGGCCTCGGCGGAGAAGGCGGTATCGGTGACGCTGGCGGGCGGTCGGGACTGCGACGCGGACGGGGCGGTGTGCTCGCCGGACGGGCGGGTGCTGTCGAACACCTCGGAGGCGAAGGTCGTGGCGTCGGCGGCGCCGGACGCGTCGGTCGAGGCGGCCCTGTCGTGCGCGTCGTCGGCGGGGCCGCTGTGCGGGCTCGCGCTGTCGGCCGGTTCGTCGGCGGTGGCGCTGAGCCCGGCGTTTGCGCCGGGGGTGACGTCGTACCGGGCGTCGGTGCCGGCGGGGACGACGGGGGTGACGCTGGCGCCGCGCTGGGGCGGCGAGTCGAGCGTGTTCGCGGGCTCGCGCCGGGGCGCGGCGAGCTACACGCGCCCGGTGCGGGTGCGGCCCTCGGGGACGGCGGTGGCGCTGGGCCTCGCGCCGGACGGCGGCGCGACCGAGTTGTGGGTGATGGCGAGCGGTGCGGGCGGCATGACGACCTACCGCATCGACGTGACCGAGGCGCCGGAGCCGGTGGCAGTGCCGGAGCCGGAGCCGGAGCCGACAGAAGAGCAGGTCGTGACCCGGACGCCTCCCCCGGAGCCGGAGGCGGCCCAGGGCGGCGCGCTGGAGGCGTCGTTCGAGGCGGTGCCGGAGGAGCACGACGGCACGGCGTTCTCGCTGCGGGTGCGTTTCGGCGAGCCGCTGGAGACGGTGCTGGAGGCGGCGTCCTTCGCGGTGTCGAAGGGCCGGGTGAAGTCGGTGAATCCGGTGGAGCCGGGGCTGTGGCAGGTGCAGGTCGCGCCGCGCAACTGGAAGCGGCAGGTGGAGGTGACGCTGGCGGGCGGACGCGACTGCGGCACGGCGGGCGCGGTGTGCACGGCCGGGGGGCGGTCGCTGTCGAACACGGTGAGCGTGTCGGTGCCGGGGCCGGCGAAGCTGAAGCTGAAGGGCGGTCGCGCGCGGGAAGGCCGCGACGCGGCGGTGTCGTTCTCGGTGGTGCTGAACCGGGCGTTGCCCGAGGCGGTGACGGTGGACTACGCGACGGCGGACGGCACGGCGTCGGCGGGGTCGGACTACGCGGCGGCGCGCGGGGCGCTTCGCTTCGCGCCGGGGGAGACGGAGAAGACGGTATCGGTGTCGATCCTGGACGACGCGGTGGACGAGGGCCGGGAGCGGTTTTCGCTGACGCTGTCGAACGCGGTGGGGGCGCGCATCGCGGACGCGCGCGCGACCGGCCTGATTGTGAACGAGGACCCGCTGCAGAAGGCGTGGCTGTCGCGCTTCGGGCGCACGGTGGCGGGCCAGTTGACGGAGGTGGTGTCGAAGCGCTTCGAGGGCCTGGCGCCGGGGGCGCACGTGACGGTGGCGGGGCAGTCGCTGTCGCCGGGGAGCGCGGAACTGGGTTCGGCGCTGGCCGGGCTGGCGCAGTCGGGCGCATCGCGCCTGTCGGCGCGGGATTTGTTGCGGGGGAGCGCGTTCCATGTCTCGGTGCCGCGCGACGGTCGCGGCCCGGGGCTTTCGGCTTGGGGCCGGGTGGCGCATGACGGGAACTTCGACGGCGCGGCGGGAGACGCCGGGCGGTTGCGCCTGGACGGCGAGGTGGTGACCGGGGTGTTCGGGGCGGACGCGCAGTGGACGCATCTGCTGGCGGGGGTGGCGCTGAGCCGGAGCGACGGCGGCGGCGGCTTCGCGGTTCCGGGGGTGGACTCCGGAGAGATGGAGAGCACGATGACCACGGTGAGTCCCTACGCGCGCGTGCAGCTGGGCGAGAAGGTGGAAGCCTGGGCGCTGGTCGGCTGGGGCGTGGGTTCGATGCGGATCCGCCAGGATGCGCGGGTCGAGCTGGGCCGGGTGCAGTCGGTGAGCCGGAGCGGGCTTTCGATGCGGCTGGGTGCGCTGGGCGCACGCGGGCTGCTGCGGGAGGCCGGGGCGTCCGGAGGCCTGGACCTGGCGCTGAAGGCGGACGCGTTTTTCACGCACATCCGCTGGGACGCGGTGTCGGGGGAGTCGGACACGGAGGCGGAGAGCCTGCGGATGCGGCTGGCGCTGGAGGGGGCGCGGACGCTGGAGTTCGATTCGGGCGCGACGTTGCGTCCGTCGCTGGAGCTGGGCCTGCGGCACGACGGGGGCGACGCGGAGAGCGGCACCGGCGTGGAGTTGGGGGGGGGGATGAGTTATGCGGACCCGGGGTCGGGGCTGAGCGTGGAGGCGAAGGCGCGGATGCTGGTGGTGCATGCGGACTCGGACTACGAGGAATGGGGTGCGAGCGCGGCGGTGCGCCTGGATCCGGGCTCCCAGGGTCGGGGGATGGCGTTTTCGCTGCAGCCGACGCTGGGGGCGTCGTCGAGCGCGTCGGAGCGCCTGTGGGGCGCGCGGGACGTGCGCGGTGTTGCGCCGGGGGGCGCGGAGTTCGAGGCGTCGCGGGGCCTGCGGGCCGAGGCCGGCTACGGGCTGGCGATGCCGGGGGGCCTGACCGGGACGCCGAACGCGGGCGTGGGCGTGGTCGACGGGATGCGGGAATACCGGGTCGGCTGGCGTCTGACGTCGGCGGTGCCGGACGATTCGGGCTTCGAGGCGCATCTCGACATGGTGCGCCGGACGGACATCGACGGGTCCCCGGAGCACGCGGTGCTGCTGCGGTCGAGCTCCCGCTGGTAGGGCGGAGCCCCGCGGCAGGAAAACGAGGCAGGTTCCGGTCGGGGCGCGGGGTACCGCCCGCCGGCCCCGCTGATGGCGGATGGCCTGCCTGGAAAGCGGGATACGGCGCATTCCGGCCCGGAAGCCCTAAGGTATAATCCTCTTTCCCTATAAAAACCACGGCAGGATACGCCAGTGGCCGAACAGATGATTCTGATACCCGGGCGATCAAGCAAGCAGGGAACCTCCCTGAATGCCGGGAAACTCAAGGAAGAGTACCAGACCGTCACCTCGACCATCGAGATGAACGAGAGCACCATGCGTAAATTGGGCCTTTCCGCCGGAGACCGAGTACGCCTGTCCTGTGCCACCGGCAAGGTGGAAGTCGAATGCGGGAAGCCGCGCAAAGATGAGGATCTTCCAGACGGGATGATCTTCATCCCGTACGGCCCGTCTTCCAGCGAACTGATGGAAAGCGACACCGCAGGTTCCGGCATGCCGATGTCGAAACAGATGATGGTGGAAGTGGAATGCCTGAACGCCAAATGAAAATCCTGCCTTGCCCGTTGAGACCATGAGCGACACCAAAACCACCGAAGCCCCCAAGGACGAACCCAATATCCGCATCGTCGAGGATGCCACCTGCACATTCTGCGGGTGTGTCTGCGACGACATGGAGTTGACCGTCGACCTTGACGCGAACCGGATTACGAAAGCCAAGAACGCCTGCGTTCTCGGCCGGGCCTGGTTCCTCCAGCACGGCATCGAGGATCACCCGCAGGCGATGATCGACGGGCGCGAGGTGCCATTGGAAGAAGCGATGGACGAAGCCGCGCGCATCCTGCACGAAGCGAAATTCCCGATCACCTACGGCCTGAGCGATTCTCCATGCGAGGCGCAGCGGGTGGCGGTGGCCATCAATGACCTGGTGCTCGGCAACATCGACACCACCACTTCCGTGTGCCATGGCCCGTCCGGCATCGCGTTCCAGGGCGTGGGCGAAAGCACGTCGACCCTGGGAGAGGTCAAGAACCGCGCCGACCTGGTCATTTACTGGGGCGGCAACCCGGCCGAGTCCCATCCGCGGCATTTCACCCGCTATACCGTGACGCCGAAGGGGCGCTACATCCCGAACGGCAAGAAAGACCGTCACGTGGTGTTGATCGACGTCCGCAAGACGCCGAGTGCGCCGGTGGCGGATCAGCTCATCCGGGTCAAGCCCGGTCGCGACTTCGAGTTGCTGTGGGCGTTGCGCGCCCTGGTGCGGGGCCGCGATATCGATCCCGACATCGAGGAAATTACGGGCGTGTCGCGGGAAGTCCTGGACGAACTGGTGGAACGCATGAAGAATTGCAACTTCGGGGTCCTGTTCTTCGGCATGGGCCTGACCATGACCCGCGGCCGCCACTTCAACTCGGGGGCGCTGCTGGCGCTGGCCACCGACCTCAACAGGTATACGCACTTCGTCGCCAAGCCGGTCCGCGGCCACGGCAACGTCACCGGCGCCGACAACGTGGTGTCCTGGCAGACCGGCTACCCGTTCGGCGTCAATTTCCACCGCGGCTACCCGCGCTTCAACCCCGGCGAATACACCACCGTGGACCTGCTGGCGCGCGGTGACGCCGACGCGGCCATGATGATCGCCACCGACCCGGCCTCGAATTTCCCGAAACGCGCCATTGAGCACTTGAAGAAAATTCCGGTGATTTCGCTGGATGCCAAGCCGACCTACACCAGCCGGCAGGCGCGGGTTGCCTTCATGGTGGCCACCTACGGGATCAACACGGGCGGCACCGTCTATCGCATGGACGACGTGCCGATCACCCTGCGCCCGGCCTTCGATTCCCCGTTTCCGACTGACGAGGAGGTCCTGACCGGGATCCTCGACCGGGTGAAGAAACTCCGGGCGAACGGCCGCAAGAAGGCGGCCTGACTCCCATCGCAGGCCAGGGCAGGAGACGGCCGGCATGGCTGAGAACAGCGTGGAACTGCGCATCAAGGGCGGGAAGGTCTACGACCCGGCCAACGGCATCGACGGCGAGGTCCGCGATATCCTGGTGCGCGACGGGCGCGTGGTGGACAAGATCTCCGAGAAAGCGCGGGCCATCAATGCCCGCGGCATGGTGGTGATGCCGGGCGGGGTCGATATCCACAGCCACATCGCCGGACCGAAAGTCAATCTCGCGCGCAAGTTGCAGCCCGAGGACCATCGCCTGGACGTCCATCCGGGCACCGCGATCACCCGTTCCGGGGTCGGCGGGATCGCGCCCTCGACGTTCGCCACGGGCTACCGCTACGCCGCGCTCGGCTACACCACGGCCTTCGATGCGGCGGTGCCGCCGATGGCGGCGCGCCACGTGATCGAGGAATTCCACGACACGCCGGTGATCGACAAGGGCTTCTACGTCCTGCTCGGCAACAACATGTTCCTGTACGACCTGCTGAAGCAGGGCCGCAGGAAGGAGTTCAAGGAGGCCATCGCGTGGTGGGTCACGGCGTCGCGGGCGGCCGGCGTCAAGCTGGTCAACGCGGGCAGCGACGAACTCTGGAAGGGCAAGCGCAACGAGAACGTCACGGACGTCAACGAGGAAGTCGATCCGTTCGAGTTCACGCCGCTGCAGGCGACCGCGGCCTTCATCGAGGCGGTGGACGAACTGGACCTGCCGCATCCGGCGCACATCCACTGCAACAACCTGGGGCACAGCGGCAATGTCCAGACCACGCTGGATACGATGAAAGCGGCCGAGGGGCACCGGGCGCACATCGCGCACGTCCAGTTCCACAGTTATGCCGGCGAACTTGGAAAGCGCGTCCAGACCGGCTCGGAAGCCATCATCGACTACATCAACACCCACGAAAACATCACCACCGACATCGGCATGGTGATGTTCGGCAAGGCGACCGCCATGACGGCGGATGCGCCGCTGACTTGGATGCTGCGCTCCAAGGACACCAAGTGGGTCAATGCGGACACCGAGTGCGAGAGCGGCTGCGGGGTCATGCCGTTTTCCTACCAGAACACGAATTACACGCATACCATGCAGTGGGCGATCGGCCTGGAGCTGTTCCTGCTCTCGCAGGACCCCTGGCGGGTGATGTTCTCGACCGACAGCCCGAACGGCGCTTCCTTCCAAACGTATCCCCGGCTGATCCGCCTGCTGATGGACCGGGGCTTTCGCGCCGAGATGATGGGGCAGGTCAACCAGAAGGCGATCAACAACTGCCTGCTGCCGCAACTGGACCGGGAATACACCCTGTCGGAAATCGCCATCATCACCCGAGCCGCCCCCGCCCGGGCGCTGGGCCTGGCGAACAAGGGGCACCTGGGGGTGGGCGCGGATGCCGACATCACGATCTTTACCGACGACGAAAACCGCGAAAGGATGTTCAACGCGCCGCGCTACGTCATCAAGGCGGGCAAGCTGATCATCGAGGATCACGAATTCGTCGAAGACCACATCGGGCGGTTCCTGCATACGGAGCCCGAGCACGATCCGACGATCGAGGAGCAGATCCGGCCGTTCTTCGAGGACTACTATTCGATCCAGTTCAACAACTACCGGGTGGATGCCTCCTATCTCCACGATCACGAGGTCATCCCGCTGCGCAATTCCGGGAACGGGCGGAAGAAGAGGGGCAAATGAGGGTCGGCAAGACCGAGGTGGTCGACACCTTCGCCGAGGCCTTCGGCATGTGGGGCGCGCGCGTCATCATCACCGCCGACACCAAGAACTGGGCGCGTGCCGCGGCACAGTCCTTCACCGGCTTCGCCACTTCCGTGATCCGCTGCAAATGCGAGGCGGCGGTGGAATGCGAGATTCCCGACACCGACACGCCGGACCTGCGCCCGGGAATCAGCGTGCTGCTGTTCGCGATGAGCGAGAAGGACATGAGCGCCCGCCTGGTCGAACGGATCGGGCAGTGCGTGATGACCTGCCCGACGACCGCCTGCTACAACGGGTTGGACGGCGAAACCACTGTCCCGGTCGGCCAGCGGCTGCGGTTCTTCGGCGACGGCCACCAGATCGCCAAGGTGGTGGGGGGCCGGAGGTTCTGGAGAATCCCGATCATGGGGGGAGAGTTCCTGGTCGATGATGTGTTCGGGGTCCAGCCCGCCATCGGTGGTGGCAACCTGTTGATGCTGGGGAAAAGCGGGCGAACCGCTCTGCGCGCCGCCTCCGGCGCGGCCGATGCGATGCGCGACGTGGCGGGCGTGTTCCTGCCGTTCCCGCAGGGCGTGGTCGGTTCCGGCAGCAAGGTGGGTTCCCGCTACAAGAACCTGATCGCCTCGACCAACGAAGCCTACTGCCCGACCCTGCGGGGGCGAGTGGAGAATTCGGCGCTGCCGGAAGGCATCGCGGCGGTTTACGAGGTGGTGGTCAACGGCCTCGACGAGGCTGTGCTGCGCGAAGCCATGCGGCGGGGCATCCAGGCTGCGGCGGAGCGTGGCGTGGACTACGTCAGTGCGGGGAACTACGGCGGAACGCTCGGCCAGTACAAGTTTTCCCTCTACGAACTGCTGGAGAGCGGCTGACCATGCACACCGAGCTGGAACTGATCGCGACGCCCGAGGTGCCGATCGAGGCGGAATGCCTGAGCCCCGCGAAAATCAAGGGGTTGTCGCAGTCGGGGATCGAAAACCTCGGGATGATGCACGGCAACCGCAAGGTGCGGGTCGGGGACTTCTTCCGGGTGACCGGGAACGGCCAGGTTTCACTGCGCCTGGAAGGCGACCTGTCGCGGGTCAAGTACATCGGGGCCGGGATGAAGGAGGGCGAGATTCGCGTGAATGGTTCCGCCGGGATGCACCTCGGCGCCGGCATGTCCGGAGGGGTCATCCGTGTTTCCGGAGACGCTTCGGACTGGGTGGGGCCGGAGATGAGCGGGGGGCGGATCGAGGTGATGGGCGATGCCGGGCACATGGTGGGCAGTGCCTACCGGGGCCAGCGCATGGGCATCATGGGTGGAGAGATCCTGATCCACGGCGATGTCAAGAACGAATTGGGGTCGGCCATGCGCCGCGGCCTGATCGCGGTTGGCGGCCAGGCGGGCGATTTCGTCGGCGTCAACATGCGCGCCGGGACCATCGTCGTCATGGGCGGGATGGGCATCCGTCCGGGCGCCGGCATGGTGCGCGGCTCGATCGTTTCGTTCCGGCCGGTCGAGTTACTGCCGACCTTCACTTATTCCTGCTGGCTGCGGCCGACATTTCTCAGGTTTTACCTGTGCCACCTGGGGCAGAGCGGCTTCGAGATCGACGACGACCACATGAGTGGGCGTTATCGCCGCTACTGCGGGGACGGCATAGAAGAGAACCGCGGCGAAATCCTGGTGTTCGACTCGCGTTGACCCTCGTCTATAATTTAATCCTGCGCCCGCTTCACTTACTTAGGAGCCTTGAATGACCACGATCGTAACTGATAACTGTAAGGGTTGCCGTTATACGGATTGTGTAACGGTCTGCCCAGTCGCCTGCTTTCACTACGACGATGAAATGCTGTACATCGATCCGGATGTCTGCATTGACTGCAGCGCCTGCATCCCGGAATGCCCGGTTCAGGCGATTTACGAAGAAGACGACCTGCCGGAGGACAAGCAGGAGTGGCTCGAAATCAATGCTGAGAAAGCCCCCGAACTTCCGGTGATCGAAGAGAAAATGGACCCGCTGCCGGGAGCGGACGAGCGCAAGGCCGCACTAGGGTTCTGATTCCGTGAGCCAACTGGGGACAGAAGCCGCGCCCTTGCAGGTCGCGGTGGTCGGCGCCGGGCCGAGTGGGTTCTATGCCACCGAGGCATTGCTGAAATCCGAGATCGCTGCCCGGGTCGACCTGATCGAGCGTCTGCCTTCCCCTTACGGGCTGGTGCGCAGTGGTGTCGCGCCGGACCATCCCAAGCTCAAGCAGTCGATCGAAGTCTACAAGAAAGTCGCCGCACTTGAGGGTTTTCGCTTTTTCGGCAACGTGACGGTCGGAAGGGACGTCACGCCGCAGGAGTTGCGGGACGCTTACCACGCCGTGATTTATACCTGCGGTGCTGAAACGGACCGCCGTCTCGGGATCGAGGGCGAGGATCTGGCGGGCAGTCATACCGCGACGGAGTTCGTCGGCTGGTACAACGGTCACCCGGACTACCGGGACCGGGAATTCGACTTCTCGCATGAAACCGCCGTGATCATCGGGCAAGGGAACGTGGCGGCGGATGTCGCCCGCATCCTGTCCAAATCTGTCGATGAGCTCAAGCATACCGACATCAGCCAGCACGCTTTGGATGCGCTGGCCGAAAGCCGGATCAAAACAATTGCAGTCGTTGGGCGCCGGGGGCCGACGCAGGCGAAGTTCACCACCAAGGAACTGCGCGAGTTTCTGGAACTGGAAAATTGCCAAGCGGCGATCGCTTCAGAAGAGTTGGTGCTCAATGAAGCCAGCCAGGCCGAGGTCGACGACAAGAAGGCAGGCGTGGTGGCTGCCAAGAACATGGCAATCTTCGAGAGAATGGCGGAGGATGCAGAGCAGAGCAAGGCCCGGACCTGCCGCATGATGTTCTGCCGGAGCCCAATCCGAATCGAAGGGGACGGCCGGATCGAACGGGTGGTACTGGAACGCAACGAACTGTCCGGCGAACCGTTTTCGCAACGGGCCTCGGGTACGGGCGAGACCGAAACCTTGGAGTGCGGGCTGCTGTTTCGCTCCATTGGTTACCGGGGAGTGCCGATCGAGGGTGTGCCGTTCCATGATTCCTGGGGTGTTTTCCCGAATCAGGATGGCCGGATTACCGATGGCCCGGATGGGGCGGTCGTGCCAGGCATCTATACGGCGGGCTGGATCAAACGCGGGCCTTCCGGAATCATCGGAACCAACCGCGCCTGCGCGGTGCAGACGGTCGAATCTCTGAAGGGGGATCTGAATAACCTCCCCGCGGACCGCGCGGGAATGGACGCGTTGGCCAAGTTGCTGCAGGAACGCGGTGTGCGCAGCATCGACTTTCCGGAATGGCAGCGGATTGATGCGGAAGAAGTCAGCCGGGGCGAACCCAAGGGCAAGCCGCGGGAGAAGTTCACCCGTCGCGAAGAGATGCTGCAGGTTTTAAGTTGACGGAACTGGTGGAAGATTGATTCCCCGGTCAAACTCTGAAGTGCAACCCTGATAGGGAGAGATTGGGGGAGTTTACTGCAGAGGGTGGGGTTGGCGCTTATACTCCCATATATACCCCCTTAAAGTCCAAAAATAGACTATAATAATACATATATTTATATATGTACTTATTATGGCTACGCAAACACTCCCGGCGACAGTTCCCGACCGCAAGGCCATGTCTGGCCCCGCCCTACGTGCGTTTTTCCGCATCATGGAGCTTTGGGGCCTGTCGGCCGAAGAACAGATCACCCTTCTCGGGCTCAGCGCCCGCTCGACTTTCTTCAAATGGAAGAAGGATGCCAACGTCGTTCTGCCCAAGGACGCCCTGGAGCGCATCTCCTACATCATAGGAATCTACAAGGCGCTTCAGATTCTTCTGCCCGACGAAAAAGCCGCCGATGAATGGGTGAAGAAGCCAAACGCCGCCCCCCTGTTCGGCGGCCAGTCAGCGCTTGACCGGATGCTGTCCGGCCAAGTGGCAGACTTGTTCCTCGTCCGGCAGTACCTCGACGCAGAGCGTGGCGGCTGGGCGTGACGCTGCCGGTTGCCCGTATCGCGTGGAAGCCGTCCTGGCGAATCATTCCCAGCCGATTCCCGCCGGTCCAGCTCTTCGAGAGGGTGGCGGAGCCGCAAGACCTGGAGGCAATCTTCGAATTGGACGCGCTGACCAACCCCAGGCTTCGTGACGAGGCGGGCGCCATACAGGTTTTTCCCGCCGAAGACCGCATCAGTGGACCGGGCACCAGCATCATTATGGCGGCGTTCGCCCACCTGAATCCGAGCGGCAGCCGGTTCTCCGATGGTTCCTACGGGGTCTTCTATTCCGCGAATCACCTCGATACGGCCATTGCCGAAACCCGGCATTACCGCGAGCGGTTCCTGCGCGCTACCTCACAGCCACACATGGAACTGGACATGCGGGTCTACCTGGTTGACCTTGAGGGCAAACTCCATGACCTGCGCGGACAAGGAACCACGCAGCCACTCATCTATCACCCTGACGATCATGCAGCAGGCCAACACTTAAGCAGGACGTTACACGAGTCTGGATCCAATGGGATCGTTTACGATAGCCTCCGCCAGGCCGGAGGTGAATGCGCCGCTGTTTTCCGTCCGTCCGTTCTCTCGAACGCTCGGCAGGAACGGCATCTCTGCTACGTCTGGGATGGGCGGCACATTACGAACATCTATGAGAAGCGGGAATTGGGTAGCGACAGGTAGTTTCCACCTGCATTGCGATTACAATTGCGCAGACATCAAGGAAATAAAATGTCTGTTTTTCCGACATCTTCGCCTATTACTGAAAGCTTGGTTCTGTCGCCCGGCGGATTACCCCGACCCGCCTGTATCGGCTTGGCGATCCTCTTAGGCTTGTGTCCCGGTGCCGGGTGGGCCGATGAAGCCACACCATCGGTTCCCGTGAAATCGGCTGAAGCCGAGCCCGAGCCCGCGCAGCCCGACGGACAGCACGCTTCGGAGGAG
The DNA here is from genome assembly GCA_965204575.1 of uncultured candidatus Poriferisulfidus sp. Lineage (GTDB taxonomy): Bacteria > Pseudomonadota > Gammaproteobacteria > Poriferisulfidales > Poriferisulfidaceae > Poriferisulfidus. The sequence continues at coordinate 330,109 of OZ241993.1, read as the reverse complement.
AAGTACCGACAACTGATCATGGCGGCGGGTCGGCAACTCCAGCAGGGCAATCCGGCTCAGACCCTGAAACTGCTGGAACAGGCGACCCAAATGCTGGGCGGGCGGACGACCGCCGACATCCTTTTCCTGGCGGCGCAGGCATATATGGGGCTTGGCAACCGCGAGATGGCGACACGGATATTGGGGCGGCTTGCCAAGGAATACCCGCAGGTCGACCGGCTCCAGTTGGATTATGCCGCCATGCTGTACTCAACGGGGCGAGACGAGGAAGCCGATGCGATATTCCGGGAGATCCGCGAGAAGAAGGACCTGCCGGAGCCGGTACAGCGCAATGTGGAGAAATTTCTGGAGCGCATCCATCGCCGTAAGAGCTTGCTGATCGACTACGACTTCAGTGTCTGGAAGGACGATAACGTCAACAACGCAACCGAAGTGGATCAGGTGGAAATCCCCCTGTTCGGCGGGTTGCCGTTCACCGTGAACGAGAAGCCGATCGAAGCATGGGTGGTCCGAACAGGAGTCAACCTTCTCCATCGCATGCCCTTGCGGGAAGATGGAAGCCTGCGCCTGAACTCCCGGATCGGGCTTGCGCGCAACACGGCCCGAAACGCCAAGGCGCACAACCGCACTTGGCTGAATCTGTCGACGGGCCCTCAATGGTTCTACCTGACGGAATTCGCGGGCCACAAGCTTCCGGGCTATGCCGGCGCGGATATCGGTTACGAGAAACGTTGGCGGGGCGGTGATCCTTATTCGGGCAGCGCCTGGATACGGCTTTCTGCACGGCAGAGTCTGCCCGGGCATTGGGCGCTCGGCGGCTATGTCCGCTATTGGGACACTCAATACAGCGAGGGTTCAAGTCGGCTGGAGCCGAAGGGACAGGCGCTCAACTTGTATACGGAACGTTCATTTCGGAATGCACGGGTGACGGCGGGCTGGACGTTTTCCATGGAACACCCCGATCTGTCCACGCAGCGTTGGAAATCAAACCAGGGAATGCTCGCTTATGAGACCGTCTTTGGCCTGAACTGGCACGTGTCAGCGGTGGCCACGCTGTCGGAATCCCGGTACCAGGGGGCCGATCCGCTTTTCCAGAGGCGGCGCAAGGATCAGCATCGGAACCTTAACGTCACCGTCTCCAATCGGGCCTATTCATGGAACGGTTATCTCCCGGAACTCACGTTCGGCCTTACCGAGACGAAATCCAATATCGACCTTTACGACCGGGACAATTTCACCCTTCGCTTGGGTTTTCAGAGGTTGTTCTGAAGGTCCGAAAACCTCTTTTTACAGTGCTGTTATCCAGCCTCGACTTCAATGTACGCGCCTACCTCCGCCTGTTCAATTGCGGTCAAATCTCATCGGCATGTCGCCGTAGATGCGGCCACGATGCAGCCAGCAACACTACGATTGCCAATTTTCGGTCGTCGAGGTTTTGCTGATGGCGAAGATTTTGATCGGTGGTCACCCTAAGTTCATAACCCTCCGCCTCCGCGCGGTCAAGTAATGCACCGTTGCGAAGCTTCGACCATCCTCGTTCATATGCGGTATCCACCAGATGCCCAAGCATATGTCGGCGCAAGGGGACGGGCACACCCTGATCGAACAATATCTTCAAGAAGCCGTATCCCTCAACTCCTGACTTTCGTGATCAAGAATGCTCTCTACCTGCCACCGCTCGACACCTGGAAACCAATCCAGGAATTGTTCAAGCGTAGCCCCGTCTCGGAGGTTTTCGAACAGAGTAGAAACAGGAACGCGTGTACCCCGGAAAACCAAGGTTCCGCTCACTTTTCCGGGGTCCTGCTCAACGGCAGAACAGTTGGCCAGTGCCATCGTCTCATTACCTCCTCTGCACAACGCTTCGGGCCATTCGCATGGAAGATTTTATGATATTTCGTGGAATCATGCAGCACGCTGGAAGATGGTTCTCCATTCAGTGGGTTCGCATGAAGGCGTTACAGGGTTACGGGTGTATCGACTCCGGTCGCCCGTGCCGCAGCGGCGAGCGCCCGATCCAATGTGGCGAGCGGTAGCCGCATGCGCGACGCGAGTTCAAGGTAGGCAGCATCGTAGACCGAGAGCCCATGCTGATGAGCGAGACCCAGGGTGGCTCCCCACACGCGTGATGTAGATATCGGTTCGATTTCGATGGGCAGAGCATCCAGGTTGGAGCAAATGTGCGGCCACTCGCCGCTACTGATGCGACCACGCTGGGCTGCGACGAGCAACACACTGCCAACCTCGACGGGCCAAAGGGGCGGAACGAATGCACGACCGTCGACAAGTGAATCGCGTAGCCGATCAGTCGCCTCGGAGGCTTCGTCGGGGAAGACCCATGCTATGGCCACCGAGCAATCAAGGACAAAAGTCATCAATACTTGCGCGCTTTCTCGACGATTGTCCGCACAGAAAGTCCATCGAGGCTGTGCGTTTTCTGAAATTCCTTCAAGGCGTCGATCGCGGATCGCACTTTTCCGGAATCCTGTGACTGGAACGGGACCAGTTCGGCCACCGGACGACCGTGCCTAGTGATGATGAACCGTTCACCTGCTTTCACGCGTTGGAGCAGTTGTGGTAGATGAGTCTTCGCTTCGAATGCGCCAATCTCCGCCACGGAATTTTCCTCCTGAAAGCATCAAACGTTTCAACCAGTATCAGCCTAGTCTGAATAAGCCTTGAAGTCAACCTGTAATTTCTGTAGAAATATTTATAACTTTCTTAAAGCATCTAATAGTGATACTATATGACTATGAAAAACACTCCTTCTCGACCCAGAGCTACTGCAGTCATAGACGAATTAGCCGCGAGCGGGCAATACCATTTCACTACAGGCCAAATGGGTTCAGCGCTCAGGGCCTCTCCTGCTGCAACACGGCTCGCACTTGCCCGTCTGGCGAAAAAAGGCTTGGTTGCAAGCCCTGCCCGCGGCTTCTACGTCATTGTGCCGCCCGAATACCGGCGCTTGGGATGTTTGCCGCCAGACCAGTTTGTGCCGGCTCTCATGGAAAAATCGAAGCAGCCGTACTACACGGCTCTTTTATCTGCCGCCGAATATTATGGTGCGGCTCACCAGCGGCCACAGGTGTTCCAGGTCGCTCTTGCCAAGAATCGTCGACCCATCTCTTGCGGGGCCGTAAGGGTCGCTTTCATCGCTCGTGGGAATATCTCCGAAGTGCCGGTTCAGGAGGTTAATACTCCTCGGGGGACGCTCTTGATCTCAAGCGTCGAAGCGACTGCGCTTGATTTGGTCGGCTATGCGCATCGCGTCGGCGGGCTGGATCATGTGGTCACGATTATCGGCGAACTTGCCGACGACATTGCTCCGGATCTTCTCGTCTCAGCCGCGCTGGCCGCTCCCGTTACTTGGGCGCAACGATTAGGCTATTTGCTAGAGGTCGTTGACTCAGGGGACAAGGCGTCGTCCCTTAAAACCCATGTCAAGCAACATGCACAAGGCACTGTGCTGCTTGTTCCGGGCCTTCCCAAGGGGCGGACGCTTCGCGCGCGGGATTGGCGGCTCTATGTCAATGCGGAAATTGAGGCGGATCTGTGATTCCCCGAGACCATATCACTGCATGTTACCAGCGGAAGAAAGGGCGAGACCTGTTTGACCTGGCGCGTGCATTGGGGAGCGCGAAGGTGGACACCTTTCACGTGGTTACAGCTTTTATGGCGTACATGGAGAAAAATGGTGACCACGTGACCCGCGCCTTGTTTGAACGAAATCTTGCGAGCAAGCTGCGCGACCCCCGATTTCGCGCTGATATCGAACCCTTGCTTTCTCACGATTGCTATTGGGATATTGATCAGGCGGCCCGGCACGTTTCGGAACAACTGGTAGCATTACTGCCGGGTATGCCATGGAAAGGAGGGTCGTGAGCGAATATGGATAACAGCCTTGCCTTTCGATTCGGACCTGAGAGAGATCATTTGTTGGCGGTCCTGTCCCCGGGTGGTTAAGTCGCCGAGCAAGCGTCGGCGCATGACCAAAATCTACTTCATCGTAAAAAAGTCATGACCGTTCTACGATACATAAGGAAAAAGTCACCCCTATGCTGGAACAAGGCGATGGTCGTTCTTCAGGAATTTAGCGAGGTCGTCTCGGGCCGAGCCAGGCCAGCACCGCCCCGGAAGCAAACATGCTGATCGCCACCCCGTAAAACCCCGCCTCCAAGTATCCGGCGAGGTTCGCCAGGATGCCCAGCCCAAGCGCCCCGATGCCATAGCCGAGGTCGCGCCAGAAACGGTATGCTCCAATGGCGGAACCCCGCCATGCGGGAGTCGCGAGGTCGCTGATCGCGGCACTGAGATTGGGATACAGCAGGGCCATGCCGAACCCCGTGACGGCGGCGCTGATCGCCCAGGTTTCGAATTGCAGGCTCCACAGCGAACCCAGGACCCCGATTCCGCACAGCCACATGCCGGCCACGCAGGGGATCAAGCGGCCGATCCGGTCGGACAGTCGGCCGGTCAGGAACTGGCTGGCCCCCCAGACCGTTCCGTAGATGCCCACGATCCAGCCGATGTCGGGAAGGCTGAAACCGTGAGTGTACAGATAGACGGGATAAAAGATCCAGACCAGGGTATCCACGAATTTCTCGACCAGCCCGGCCTGGCTGACCGCAAACATGCGCCGGTCCCGCCAGGAGACCTTGGCAAAGGCTTCCCATGTGGTGGCGGGGATCGCTTCAGCCGGGGTCTCGGTCGCCTGTTGTTCACGGTGTGCCCAAGGGAGGGTTTCGCGCACGAATCCAAGCAAAAGCCCTAAGGCCAGCATGATGCAGATGAGGCCGAATCCCCACAATGCTTCTCGGGCATCCATGGCGCTTGCAAGGTAGCCGGTCATGACTCCGGCGACCGCCACTCCCATATAGCCGGAGAACTCGTCCAGCCCGACCGCAAAACCCCGTTCCTGGGAATGCGCCAAGTCCAGTTTGCTGGTTTGGGTGGCCGACCAGCACAGGCCCTGATTGATGCCCAACAGCAGCGTGGCCAGCACCACCTCGTTCCAACTCGTGGCATACAGGATCAACCAGGGAGCGGGCAGGGCGAACAGCCAGCCTGTCAACAGCACGGGCTTCCGGCCGAACCGGTCTGCCGTCCGTCCGGCGACGAAATTCATGGTGCCCTTGACGAATCCGAACGCGACGACGAAGACGGTCAACAGGAGGTAGGAGCCGCGCTCCACGGAGAATTCGCTTTCCGCCAGTGCCGGCACGACCGTGCGCACCATGCCGAGAGTCATGCCGACCAGAAAGACCTGTGCCAGTTGTTGCCCGAATTGGGCGAGATTGCGGGAAATGCCGTGCATCAGAGGAGATTGTACGCGCTTGGAACCGGGTCGGGTGAATGAATCCGGCGGGACACTATAATGAGTTGCAGACGAATCGGAACCGGTTTTATCCTCCTCATCGACCCTCATGGCGTATGAAGTCCTGGCCCGCAGGTGGCGGCCCCGCACGTTTGCCGAAGTGGTCGGCCAGCAGCATGTACTTCAGGTTCTGACCAAGGCGTTCGAAAACAACCGGTTGCATCACGCGTACCTGTTCACGGGAACCCGGGGCGTCGGCAAGACCACCCTGGCGCGCATCGTCGCCAAGTGCCTGAACTGCGAGCAGGGAGTCAGCGCGGAACCCTGCGGCGTGTGCGAAGCCTGCCGCGGCATCGACGAAGGGAAATTCCCGGATCTCTTGGAGATCGATGCGGCCTCCCGCACCCGCGTGGAGGAAATGCGCGAACTGCTTTCGGATTCCTCTTACGTCCCTACGCAGGGCCGTTTCAAGGTGTACCTGATTGACGAAGTGCATATGCTGTCGACGCACAGCTTCAATGCTTTGCTCAAGACCCTGGAAGAACCCCCCGAGCACCTCAAGTTTCTTTTTGCCACGACCGATCCGCAGAAACTTCCAGCCACGGTGTTGTCCCGGTGCCTTCAGTTTCATCTGAAGCGCCTGAACGAGCCCCAGATCGGAGAACAACTGACCAAGATTCTCGAGCATGAAAAATTGGAATCCGAGCCGGACGCGGTGATTCAGTTGGCGCGTGCGGCGGACGGCAGCATGCGGGATGGATTGAGTCTTTTGGATCAGGCCATCAATTATTGTGCCGACGGCCTGACCCAGTCCGAAGTGGGCCGGATGCTGGGGCTGTTGCCACGCGAGAACTTTGGAGCGCTGGTGATGGCGCTTGCAGGCCGCGAACCGGAAGCGGTGATGCAGGCGGTCGCGGGTCTGCGGGAACTGTCCCCTTCATTCCAGGACATCCTGGACGATTTGACCCGAGTGTTCCATACCTGCGCAATGGCATCCGAAGGTGTGAAGGCCGACGTCCCGGAAGAAATGCAAGATTGGGCGCGTGCGATCAATGCGGCGTACAGCCCGGCCGACCTCCAGTTGGCTTATCAAATACTGTTGCAGGGCAAGCGCGACCTGCAGTATGCGCCCGATGAGCAGACGGGGCTGGAGATGACCCTGTTGCGTCTTTTGTGCTTCATGCCGGATGGTTGGCAAGAAGACGCGCCTCCCCCCTCAAGATCTGCGATTTCGGATGAGGATGCCCCCGCGCAGGCCCAAAGCGCGCCTGCGGTCGCAGCAGGACCCCCCACATCAACGGAAGCGATCGAATGGGGTGAGGAAATTGCATGGGGAGAGTTGATCGAACAGCTCGGGATTTTTGGGAATACCCGGGTCTTTGCAAGAAATTGTGAGATAGAGCGCATGGAAGACGATGCGCTGCATTTGGTTTGCGACAAAGCGTATCCGGTCCCGTCCGGAGTTGAAAAAACCTTGGGCGAGGCGTTAAGCGAATACTTCAAACGAGAGGTTTCCCTGCATGTTCGCCCTGGTGTTCCGAAGCAGGAAACCAAGGCTCAAAAGGATGCCCACGCCCGCAAGGAACGGGCCGAGCAAGCCCAGCGCGAAATCGAAGAATCTCCGACGGTTCGGGCCCTGCAGGAGGAGCTCGGGGCGCAACAAGTTATCGGCCCGATGAACGGCGTCACATCCGCGAACTCGGAATCCTGAATGTCGGCTTCGGACAGCCTTCTGGATCAACTGGTCGAAGCCTTGCAATGCCTGCCTGGCGTCGGTGTAAAGACGGCGCAGCGCATGGCCTTCAACCTGCTGGAGCGGAATCGACCGCGCGGTCGCGTACTGGCGTCCGTGTTGAAGGAAGCATTGGACAACATTCGGCACTGCGCACGTTGCCGGAACTTCACGGAAAACGAACTGTGTTCAATTTGCGCGGATGCGTCAAGGTCCGAGAGCCAGTTGTGCATCGTGGAGGGGCCGGCCGATGTACGGCTGTTGGAAGCCAATACCGATTACCGGGGACGCTATTTCGTGCTGATGGGGCGGCTATCCCCGCTGGATGGGATCGGGCCGGAGGAGATCGGCCTGTCGCAATTGGAGGCCCGGCTTCAGTCCGAACCGATAGAAGAGATGATTCTGGCCATCGGCACGACGGTCGAGAGCGACGTCACGGCACACGTGCTGGGCGAAATGGCGCAACGCCATAACGCCAAAGTGACCCGGCTGGCACGCGGAGTGCCGGTGGGGGGAGAACTCGAATACCTGGATCCCGGCACCCTGATGACAGCCTTCGAAGGGCGGACTCAGTACTGAATCCGCAGGAGAGGCATTCTCCGCCTGCTGTCCTTACGCTGCCCGGTGCAAGGGTTTGACGCGCTTTTCAATCTGTCGGCCTACCTTGATTTCGGCTTTGCGAAGCTCGTAGGACTTCTGCAGATTCATCCAGAACTGCGGAGAGGTCCCGAAATAATACGCAAGACGTAGCGCCGTATCAGCCGTCACGCCTCTCTGGCTATTCAAGATCGCGGTAATCCGGTTCACTGGAATGTCCAACGCTTTCGCCAATGCACTGGCCGACAGGCCTAGCTCCTCCAGTTCATCACACAGAATCTCGCCTGGATGCACCGGCCTCATTCCATTTTTTATGCTCATAGTTTCTCCTCCTCAATGATAATCGACAATTTCCACCTCGCACGGTCCCCTGTCTTCCCAACGAAAGCAAATCCGCCACTGCGCGTTGATTCGTATGCTGTACTGGCCTCGTCGATTTCCTCCCAAAACTTTCAGTCGGTTACCCGATAATACCGCAAGGTCTCTGAGGGATGTTGCATTATTCAGAGAAGCAAGACGGCGTACGGCCTGTCTGGCGAATCCCTGAAATGCCGCAATTCGATAACCCTCAAAAAAACGCTGAGTGTTTCGATCCTTGAAACCCTGTATCATCGAACATCGCGATGGATTCGTTACGACTTACGTAAATAGTAACATACATTAAAACACGTGTCTATGCTTGGTTCGTTTTGAGACGTGTGATAGAGGTGGATTTTTTGCCGTGACCGGGGTCAGGGCTGGACCTCATTGTTTTGCAACGCCCGAATCCGTTCTTCCAGCGGAGGGTGCGACAGGAATAATTGACGCATCCGCGAGGCCGGCCGGGCTCCGGAAATACCAAAAGCCGCCATCGTGTCCGGGAGGTCCCGGGGTTGGCTGACTTCGCGCAGGCGTTGCAGCGCAGAGATCATCTTGTCGCGTCCGGCTAGGTAGGCCCCGCCGGCGTCCGCACGGAACTCCCGGCGCCGCGAGAACCACATCACCACGATGGTGGCCAAAATCGACAGCAGGATTTGGGCGACGATCGAGACGATGAAATATCCAGGCCCGAATCCGCGCTGCACCCGGAACACGAGCCGGTCGACTAGGAATCCGATCACCCGCGACAGGAACACGACAAACGTGTTGAGCACGCCCTGAAGCAGGGCCATGGTCACCATGTCGCCGTTGGCGACGTGCGCCATTTCATGGCCGACCACCGCTTCCACTTCGTCCTGGCTCATTTGTTTCAGCAGGCCGGTGCTGACCGCGACCAGGGCATTGTTTTTGTTCATCCCGGTCGCAAAGGCATTCGGCTGCGAAGCGTCGAAGATTCCAAACTCGGGAGGTTGGATGTGGCAGACCTCGGAATAGCGCTGGACCGTGTCGACGAGCCATTGTTCCGTACGGTTGGCGGGTTGTTCGATCACCCGCACGCGCATGGTCCGCTTGGCGATCCACTTCGACAGGGCCAGCGAAATGAAAGAGCCGGCGAAGCCGAGGACCAGCGAATAGACCAGCAGTGCGTACAGGTCCAGATGCATGCCCTGGGCATCCAGCAGGCCGTCGATGCCGAGCACCGAAAAGACGATGCCGAGGACCAGAAGGATCGCGAAATTGACGCCGAGGAAGAGAAGGATCCGCATGATTCGGAATTATAAATCCCGCACTTCGAAGCGCTGGAAATTCCGCCAGCTCTTGGACAGTTTGGTGCCGCGCCCGCCGCGTGCGCCCTGGTGTTCGCACAGATCCCGGAAACGCATGACCCGGTGAGCCGCCTGGGTGTAGAGCACCAATGCCTGCTTCTCCGTCAGGGCGGCCAGCAGCGTGACTCGCTCGCCTTGAGCATCTTTCAGTTGAGGGCCGGCAATGTTGATGATCTTGTTGCCGCGTCCGCGGCCGAGAGTCGGTAATTCCGATGCCTTGACCATCAACAGGTTCCCGGCACTGGTCGCGGCGACGACATAGGTCTGGTCCAGATCCGGCACCGGGTAGGGTTGCAGCACGACGGCACCGTCCGGTACGGTCAGGGTGGCCCGACCGGCCTTGCTGCGGGTCTCCAGGCGGTCGTAGGGCGCGAGGAAGCCATAGCCGAGACTGGTGCCCATCAGCCAGTGGGGATTCTCCTCGTTGGCCATCACCCCGATGAACTGTGCCCCTGCAGGGGGGTTGAAATGTCGTGCCAACGGCTCGCCAAGATTGCGGGCGGAGGGCATTTGTGCGGCGGCCATGGTGTACACCCGGCCGTGGCTGTCGAGGAACCGCACGGTCCGGTTGCTCCGGGTACGCACACTGGCTTTCAGGGCATCGTCGGTCTTGTAGGTCAGCGAGGCGGGATCGATCTCGTGGCCCTTGGCGGAACGTACGAGGCCGCTGCGAGACAGCACGACGGTGACAGGTTCTGCAGGCATGAGTTGTGACGGGTCCAAGGCTTGCGCCTGCGGCGCGGCCTCCACGAGTTGGCTGCGGCGGTCGTCGCCGTAACGCTCCGCGTCTTCCTGGAGTTCTTTTTTGATCAGGGTTTTCAAGCGGGCAGCCGAGCCGAGGATCTTCTCGATTTCTTTCTTCTCGGCGCTCAGGTCCTGTTGTTCCTGTTCCAGCTTTTCCCGCTCCAGCTTCGCCAATTGCCGCAGACGGATCTCCAGGATCGCCTCGGCCTGCTCCTGGCTCAGCTTGAATTTTTTCATCAGGACGGGTTTGGGTTCGTCCTCGTTCCGGATAATCTTGATGACTTCGTCCAGGTTGGCATGCGCGGTCAGCAGGCCGTCCAACAGATGCAACCGCTTGTTGACCGCTTCCAGTCGGTATTGCAGCCGGCGGGTGACGGTCTGCTTGCGGAACTCCAGCCAGGCACGCAGGAGGTTGCGCAAGTTCATGACCCTGGGGCGGCGATCCAGATCAATGACGTTGAGGTTGACGCGTGCCGATCGCTCCAGGTCGGTTGTGGCGAACAGGTGCAGCAGCAGCGCTTCCCGGTCCACCCGCTTGCTGCGGGGGACGATCACCAGCCGAGTCGGGGTCTCGTGGTCGGATTCGTCGCGCAGATCCTCGACCATGGGCAGTTTCTTGTCCCGCATTTGCTGGGCGATTTGCGTCATGACGCGTGCGCCGGAAACCTGGTAGGGCAAGGCCGTGACGATCAGCCCTTCCTTTTCGTTGACGATGCTGGCCCGGATTCGGACGGTCCCGGTTCCGGTCTCGTACAGTTCGCGCAATTCCTCGGACGAAGAGAGAATCTCACCTCCGGTCGGGTAGTCCGGTCCCTTCACGTGCTCGCACAGTTCGGCCACGGAGGATCCGGGGCGTTCCAAGAGCCGGATGCAGGCGCTGGCGACCTCGCGCAAGTTATGCGGCGGAATGTCGGTGGACAGGCCGACCGCGATGCCGGTCGTACCATTTAGCAGGACATTGGGCAGGCGGGCGGGCAGCAGTTGGGGTTCTTCCAGGGTGCCGTCGAAATTGGGCTGCCAGTCGACGGTGGCCTGATCAAGTTCCGCCAGTAGCGCTTGCGCATAAGGAGTCAGGCGCGCTTCCGTGTAGCGCATGGCGGCGAAGGACTTGGGATCGTCCGCCGAACCCCAGTTGCCTTGGCCTGCGACCAGGGGATAACGGTAGGCGAAATCCTGGGCCATCAGGACCATGGCTTCGTAACAGGCTTGGTCGCCGTGAGGGTGGTATTTGCCGATGACATCGCCGATGGTGCGGGCGGACTTCTTGGGTTTGCTGGTGGCTTTCAGGCCCAGCTCCGACATGGCGTACACGATACGCCGTTGCACCGGCTTCAGGCCATCGGCAAGGTGCGGGAGAGCCCGATCCAGGATGACGTACATGGAGTAGTTGAGATAGGCTTCCTCCACGAATGTGGCGAGAGGCCGAGTGCCGGCATCCGTTTCTTGGAGTTCGAACAGCGAGGTTTGAGCCATGGTTTAGAGTTCGGCCAGATGGCCCCGCTTTTCAAGCCAGCTTCTGCGGTCGGCGGCCCGCTTTCGATTGAGCAGGCGGTCCATCAGGGCACCGTCTTTCGTGCCCCACTCCAGTTGGACCAGCCGGCGGGTTTCCGGGTCCATGGTGGTTTCTCGCAACTGGGCCGGGTCCATTTCTCCAAGCCCCTTGAAGCGCAGCACGACAGGGGTTGCGGCATTCTTGCGCTTGCCCACGCTTTCCAGGATCCGGTCGCGTTCGGCATCGTCCAGGGCATAGTGCACCTCCTTGCCGATATCGATGCGGTACAGCGGCGGCATGGCCACGTAGACATGGCCCTCCTTGACCAGGTCCGGGAAGTGTTTCAGAAACAAGGCGCACAGCAGGGTCGCGATGTGTAATCCATCGGAGTCGGCATCAGCGAGGATACAAACTTTTTTGTAGCGCAGCCCGGATAGATCGGGATCGCCCGGGGTCGCACCGATGGCTTGGGCGATGTCGTGCACTTCCTGTGAACCGAGGGCGGTCTCGGCATCCAGTTCCCAGGTATTGAGAATCTTGCCGCGCAACGGCAGGATGGCCTGGAAATTCTTGTCGCGCGCTTGTTTGGCGGAGCCGCCTGCCGAATCACCCTCGACCAGGAACAGTTCCGAATCTGAATCCTCCGCACTGAGGCAATCGGCCAGCTTGCCGGGCAGGGCGGGGCCGGAAGCGGCTTTCTTACGGGCGACCTTGCGCGTCTGGTTCCGACGCCGCTGGGCATTCTCGATCATGAATGTCGCCAGCGTCTCGCCTTGCTGGACATGTTGGGTCAGCCAGGTCTGGAACACGTCCTTGAAGATGGTCGCGAGCGTGGCCTGGGTCTCCCGGCGGACGAATTTTTCCTTGGTCTGTCCCGCGAACTGGGGGTTTTCGGTTTTATAGGAGAGCACGTAGTTGATCCGCTCCCAGACGTCTTCCGGGGCGATCTTGACTCCCCGCGGCAGCAGGCTGCGCGTTTCGCAGAACTCGCGGACCGCCTGCGTCAAGCCGCTGCGCAGGGCGTTGACGTGCGTGCCGCCGGCCAGGGTCGGAATCAGGTTGACGTAACTCTCGCTCAGCGCGGCATCCTGTTGCGGGGTCCAGCAGACCGCCCAATCGACCGCTTCCTGACCGTTTTCATGGGACCCGGAGAATGGTGGCTCCGGCAACGGGTCGTCCCCAGCCGCCTCGTCGAGATATTGCAGGAGCCCGTCTTCGAATTGCCAGGTCTCGGGGTCGTTCCCCGGGGTGTTCAGCGTGACTTCCAGGCCCGGGCACAGTACGGCCTTTGCGCGCAGTAGGCGGGCCAGCCGGGAGGGAGTGAAGCGGACGTCATCAAAATACTGGGGGTCCGGCCAAAACTGCAAGCGGGTGCCGGTGTTGCGCTGGCCGACCTTGCCGACCACTTCCAGTTCGCTCCGCACATCCCCGCCGGAGAACCCCATGTTGTATTCCTGGCCACCGCGGCGAATCCAGACCTCAAGGTCCTTGGACAGCGCGTTGACGATGGAGACGCCGACGCCGTGCAGGCCGCCGGCGTACCGATAGTTTCGGTTGGAGAACTTTGCGCCGGAATGCAGCATGGTCAGGATGACTTCAGCGCCAGGCCTCTCAAGTTCCGGGTGGGGGTCCACCGGCATGCCCCGCCCGTCGTCGTCGACTTCCAGCGAGCCGTCCTCATGCAGCGTGACGGCCAGCCGGCTGGCGTGTCCGGCCAAGACTTCATCAATACTGTTGTCGATGACTTCCTGCGCGAGGTGATCCGGAGTGGCGGTGTCGGTGTACATGCCGGGGCGCTTGCGCACCGGCTCTAAACCTGAAAGAACTTCGATATCCGATGACTGATATTTTGCCATTAGCGATCAATAAATCCGCAACCTTCCGCCAGCCGGAGGCGGAAGCCGCAACGGGTTTCAGGGGCCGGATGCGAAAGGGCGTGCATCACGGTCTACCATTATCGCACCAGATTGGAGTTTGCGCGACGTGGCGCCCGCCTGGCTCGGGTGGAGGCCCGAAGAATCTAGAACAGGTACTTCGCCACGACGAAGATCGCGGTCACCATGGCGATGTTGACCGTGACAGTCCCCATCGCGACCTGCAAGAGAGAACGATGGATTTTCTCGGAAAATTCACCAAAAGCCTTGTGCATGCCGGCCTCCGTTACAAAATGTTTCAGGTCGTCCTTGGTCGCCATCTTTTCTTCCAGGGCTTTCAGGTCGTCCTTGGTTGCCATCCTCGCTTCCAAGTCCTTCAGGTCGTCCTTGGTCGCAAAATTCTTCAAATCATCCTTGGTCGCGAAACCTTTCAGGTCGTCCTTGGTCGCAAAATTCTTCAAATCATCCTTGGTCGCGAAACCTTTCAGGTCGTCCTTGGTCGCGAAATCCTTCAGATCATCCCTAGTCGCGAAATCCTCCAGATCATCCTTGGTCAAGACGTTCCCGGCAATGGCCCCGAAAGCGACGACAATCGCCTCGGCCTGAGGTTCGGCAAGTCCGGATTCCCGCAATTCCTTGGTGACCTGGAGCGTGTCAAACATGGGGTGTTCCTCTTTCACTGGTCTGCCCGCCCGTCTGGTCGAGGCAGGGGAAGTTCGTGATTGGGAGGGTCTTCCTTCGGGGGTCGGGTCGGCGATGCCCATAATATAGCACTCCTGTGGGGCTGGTTTCGAACCCCTGTTGTACCGCATAGGGTCTCGAAATGGAAGGAAAAATGGTCGGATTTTTTAGACCATTTTTTCATGCTCTTAAACTATTGAAAAACAATTATTTCCTATGTAAAAAAACTATAAATGTAAAGTTTTTTGACTTATGTAAGTTTAGGGCGATTCGGGCCTGCCCCCCCCCCCTGGAAAAACAGGCCCTCCGGACTTCTGGACTGTACGGGCGAAGCCGGGTGCCATAATAGGGGCTGCTTCGGGGCGACCCGACTTTCCGCCACAATTTTCAATTTGTTCCATCTCCATCATGTCCGAACGTCCCAGCGGCCGCGCACCGGATGAACTGCGTCCGATCCGCCATCAACGCCACTACGTGAAGCATGCCGAGGGCTCCGTCCTGTACGAACAGGGCGCCACCCGCGTGCTGTGCACGGCAACATTCGAACCGGGAGTGCCGCGCTGGCTCAAGGGCACGGGAAGCGGCTGGGTGACCGCCGAGTACGGCATGCTGCCGCGCGCTACCAGCGAGCGCACCCGGCGCGAGGCCCGCAGTGGCGGACAGGGCGGGCGCACCATGGAAATTCAGCGCCTGATCGGTCGTTCCTTGCGCGCCGTGCTCGACCTTGAGGCGCTGGGTGAGAACACTCTGACCTTGGATTGCGACGTGCTTCAGGCGGATGGAGGGACGCGTACGGCCGCCATCAACGGTGCGTTCATGGCACTGCAAGACGCAGTGGATGCCTTGCGCGAGAAGGGGGTGCTGCAAACCGACCCGGTGCATGGGCAGATTGCAGCGATATCCGTCGGGATCGTCGATGGCGAAGCCCGGCTGGATCTGGACTATGCGGAAGATTCCACGGCGGAGACCGACATGAATGTCGTGATGAACGACGCGGGCTCGATCATCGAAATCCAGGGCACGGCGGAAGGGCACGCGTTCCAGCGAAAGGAGTTGGATGCCATGCTCGACCTTGCGGAAGCCGGGATCCGGGAGATCATGCAGCAGCAGAGGCAGGTTCGCGCACAGTGAAAGTCGTGCTGGCCAGCAACAATCCGGGAAAGTTGCGCGAGTTGGACGCTGTGCTCCGCCCGATGGGCTGGGAACTGGTTGCGCAAGGCGGTCTCGGAGTCCCGGAAGCGGAAGAGACAGGAACAACTTTCGAAGCGAACGCGTTGCTTAAAGCCCATCATGCGGCGGCCTGCACCGGTCTGGCTGCGCTTGCGGACGACTCGGGGATCGAAGTGGATGCCTTGGACGGGCGCCCGGGCGTTTATTCGGCTCGCTACGCGGGTCCGCAATGCGACGACGAGGCCAACAATCGGCTCCTGCTGCAAGAGCTTGAAGGAGTGCCGGAAGAACAGCGCAGTGCTCGCTACCAATGTGTCATCGCCCTGGTGCGTACGGCCGAAGACCCGGATCCGCTGATTGCCCGCGGTGCCTGGGAGGGCCGGATCCTCGAAGCGCCGCAGGGCCACAACGGTTTTGGCTACGATCCCTTGTTCTACGTGCCGACGCATGGCTGTGCCTCGGCTGAACTGGACCCGGACGTCAAAAATTCCCTCAGCCACCGCGGTGCCGCACTGCGCGCCTTGGTCGAACGCCTGCAAGCCAACACATGATTCCGCTGTCCCTGTACGTACACTTTCCCTGGTGCGTCTCGCGCTGCCCATACTGCGATTTCAATGCCCACGCGGCTTCGACGTTCGAGGAAACACGATACGTGGAATGCCTGGTCCGGGAATTCGGGCGAGCGACGGGAATCGCTCAAGGGCGAACCATCGAAAGCGTGTTTTTTGGCGGGGGCACGCCCAGCCGGTTCTCTCCGGAGGCGATCCGGCGCGTGCTGGACGCGATTCGGGCGGAATTTGATTGCAGCCCTTCGCTGGAAGTCACGCTGGAGGCCAACCCGCAATCGGCCGACCGGGGCCATTTCGCGGGTTACCGGGAAGCGGGCGTCAACCGCCTGTCGATCGGCGTACAGAGTTTCGACGACGGATGCCTGCGCCGACTCGGTCGGGCCCATGACCGGACGGATGCCCATGCAGCCATCGATTTCGCGAGGCAGGCAGGCTTTTCACGCCTCAATCTGGATCTGATGTACGGTCTGCCGAATCAGCCGGTGGAGCAAGCGTGCGCTGACCTTGAGACGGCCCTGGCTTTCGAGCCGGAGCACCTGTCCTGGTACCAGTTGACGCTGGAACCCGGCACGCCCTTTGCCGTCAAACCCCCTCCGCTTCCAGACGGGGACCGCTTATGGGAGATGTCCGCGGAAGGTGCCGGGATACTGGAACGCGCAGGCTACGCCCAATACGAAGTTTCCGCCTGGTGCCGGGGTGAAGCGGTCTGCCGGCATAACGTGAACTACTGGGAGTACGGAGACTACCTCGGTGTAGGGGCCGGCGCGCACGGCAAATTGACGGATGCGGCCGGGGAAGTGTTCCGAACGGTGCAGGCATACAACCCGGGCGATTGGATGGAAGCGGTGGAAAGAGAAGGGGCGGAAATCGAACGGCGACACCGGGGTGCTGAAAACCGAATCTTCGAATTTATGCTGGGCGCGCTTCGCCTGAAGGCGGGGGCGGCTTGGGTACTGTTCGAGACCCGGACCGGGCAGCCCCGGAAAGTCTTGGCCGGCGTGCTGGAAAAAGCCCGCGCCCTCGGCCTGGTCACGGAGTCGCCGAGGAACTTGCGCGCCAGCACACGGGGTTGGCGCTATCTGAACGACCTTTGCGAGCTGTTCCTGCCGGCTGGCACCTGAATTTTGCTGCTTCCTGATATACTACGCGCCCCGGTTCACCCCGGTTTTACGAGCATGGCAGTTCAAGACTACAACTATCACGACATTATGGTCGTTTGCGCCTGCGGCAATCGCTTTCAGACGCGCTCGACCTATGCCGGAGACGAACTGCATGTGGAAATCTGTTCGAATTGCCACCCGTTTTATACCGGGAAGCAGAAGATCCTGGAAACTGCGAAACAGGTCGACAAATTCCGCAAGCGTTATGGCAGCTGAGCATCGCCGGCTTCCGACCCTTTCTTTCTTTCGAACTTCTCTGTTGACGCTGGCGCTGGGTGCGTCAGTCAGCGCCTGCGTGGGCGCCGCGAACCCGGTCACCGGAGAACGGGACTGGACGGTGGTCGACGAGCAGCGGGAACTGGAACTCGGGCATGAGGCCCACCCGGCAATCCTCAACCTGTATGGCTACTACGACAACCCCATGCTCCAGGAGTACGTCTCGCAAGTCGGCCAGGCGCTGGTCCCCCACACGCACCGCCCGGAACTGGGCTACCGTTTCACGGTGCTCGACACCCCGATGGTCAATGCCTTGGCCACGCCCGGCTACGTCTACATCACGCGAGGCATGCTGGCCCTGCTCAATTCCGAGGCGGAACTGGCTGGCGTGCTGGGGCACGAGCTGGCGCACATTACGGCGCGGCACACGGCTCAGAGGATCGGGCAACAGCAGACGGTCGATATTATCAAACTGGTGCTGGACGTGGCGACCGACAGTACGCTGGTTGACAACGCGGCGAACATTCTGGGAGAGGTGCATCTTCGCGGCTACGGGCGCGAGAATGAACTGGAAGCGGACCGGTTGGGCGCACGCTATGCGGCGCTGGCCGGATACGACCCCGAAGCGCTGCTTGAGGTCATCCGGATCCTGAAGAATCTGGAGTCCCACGAAATTAAGATGGCGAGACAGGAAGGGCGCAAGCCCCAAATCAGTCACGGCCTCTTCGCCACGCACCCCGATAACGACGACCGCTCTCAGGAGGTGACCCGGGAGGCAAACCAGCACCGTTCCGATTCGGAAGCGCTGGTGCGACGCGGGGAATACCTGCGCCATGTCGACGGCATGGCGGTCGGTCCCGCCGAGTTCGAAGGCCTGTTGCGCGGGCGTTATTTCTACCATCGAAGCTATGACTTCACCCTCGCGTTCCCGGAAGGATGGGAAACCGCAAACCTCCCGGATCGCTTGATTGCGCAGGCGCCGGGCCGGGACATGCAGATCCGATTGACCTTGATCGAACGGAATGCCCGGCAACCTTCCTGCGACTTTCTACGCCGACGGTTCGAGAACGTGGCCCAGTTGAGGGTTCGCGCGACGGAAGGATTTTCCGGATGCCAGGCGCGGGTTTGGGATAGCCGGTCTGCGGCGGACATCCTGGTTCTGGAACATTCTCCCGAGATTTTCCTGATCGCCGCTGCACAATCGGACCGACCGGAGGCATTTCGGCGCTATGCCGGGGCGGTACAAGAAACATTCCAGAGCTTGAGGCCGATGACGAAGGCCGAGTACGATGCGGCGCGGCCGCCCCAGTTGAAGATCGTCGAGGCCAAGGCCGGAGACACCTATGCCGCCTATGCCGAGGGTGCCGAATGGGATCCGTATCCTGAAGATCAATTGAGGCTTTTCAATGCGGCGTACCCGTCGGGTGAACCGACTCCCGGAGAGGCGGCCAAAGTCGTACGCTGACGTTTTCTCGGGAGGCGCGGCGATGGGGAGGGCGGCGGCCATAAATTAGAATATGCGTATGAACTGCACCGAATGCATCCTTGCCCTGACGACGGTTTCCGACGAGCCGCAGGCACGGGATCTTGCACGCCAACTGGTCGAGAACCGCCTGGCTGCCTGCGTCAACCAGATCCGTGTCGCTTCTACTTACAGCTGGAAGGGGGCGGTGGAAGAAGAACCGGAAATCCTGTTGCTGATCAAGACCACCCGCGCCCGGCAGGCGGATCTTCAGGACGCCCTGCTGGAAGCCCACCCCTACGAACTGCCGGAATTCATCACTCTTCCGATCACGGACGGCTCGGAGCCGTATCTGAAATGGCTGCAAGGCTCCGTCTGATCTTTTTGCTGCCGTGGCTGGTGGCGCTGCCGGCCGGGGCTGCGGACTTGTTTGATTCTGGAGAGCAGGAGTTCCTGCATCCGGACGAGGCATTCGTCCTGACCGTGATGCCCGAGGATTCGGAGAGATTTCAGGCATCTTTCAGGGTTGCCGAAGGATACTACCTGTACCGGGACAAGACCAGTTTTTCCATCGAGGGGAATGACGCCGGGCTCATGCCGTACGAGTTGCCGTCGGGTGTCGTCAAGGATGACCCGTTGTTCGGGAAGGTCCAGACGTGGTCGGGCGACGTCGCGGTGGACCTGCGCTTGGCTGAGGCGGCGGAATCCGGCGGGGTTGCTTTGGTTGCGAACTACCAGGGGTGCGCCGAGAAGGGTGTCTGCTATCCGCCGCAGACCAAAATCATCAAAGTCAGCCTGGACGGCTCTGATCCGGCCCCCTCCACCGCTGCAGGGACGAAGAATCGATCGGGCGGGTTGCTGTCGCGTGCCGATCAGATCGCCCAAGACCTGTCCGAGGAAACCCTGATCTGGAGTTTCATCGTGTTCGGCGGGTTCGGCCTGTTGCTGGCGTTCACGCCGTGCGTGTTGCCGATGATTCCGATCCTGGCCGGTGTGATCGCGGGTGCGAATGCCGGTACGGCCCGCGCGTTGCGCCTGTCGCTGGTCTACGTGCTGGCGATGGCGACCACCTACGCGATGCTCGGGACCATCATCGGCTTGACCGGGGCCAATCTTCAGGCGTATATGCAGAACGTCTGGGTGATCGGCGGTTTCGTGCTGATTCTGCTTCTGATGGCCCTGTCGATGTTCGGCGTCTATGACTTCCGCATGCCGGCGGGTCTCCATAATTTCCTGCACCATGTGGGGGAGAGGTTCGTGGGCAGCGGCAGTTACCTGAGCGCCGCGGTCATGGGCCTTCTCGGAGCGCTGGTGGCCAGTCCCTGCGTGTCGCCGCCCTTGGTGGGAGCCTTGATTCACATCGCCGACACCGGCAACCCTGTGAGCGGTGCAGTCAGCCTGTTCGGGATGGGGCTGGGACTGGGGCTTCCGCTGTTGGCATTCGGCACTTTCGAAGGCCGTTTCATGCCGCATTCGGGGCCCTGGATGGTACGGATCAAGGCGGTATTCGGCGTATTGCTGCTGGCGCTTTCGATCTGGATGCTGGACCGGGTGGTTCCCGGACAGGTGACATTGGGACTGAGCGGGCTGCTGCTGCTGTTGCTCGGCATGATCCTGCACGCCGTCGAATCCCTGCCCCCGGATGCCAATACATTGAGCCGTCTTGGCAGAGGCGTGGGGCTGGCGTTTCTCATTTACGGCGGGGTCCTGCTGGTGGGGGCCGCGACCGGAGGCGACAGCCTGGTGCGGCCTTGGGCGCATTTCACGAATCCCCCGGGGTCGGTCGAGCCGTCAGTGGAATTCCGTCCCATCAAGACCGTGGCAGACCTGGACCGGGAGCTGGCGAGTGCGGAAGGACAGCCGGTATTGGTTGATTTTTACGCCGACTGGTGCGTCACCTGTCACGAGCTCGACGCATTCACGTTTTCTGATCCCGAGGTTCAGGCGCGGATGCGTCGCTTCACGCTTTTGAAGGCCGACGTCACGGCCAACGATGAAGATGACAAGGAATTGCTCGGATCACTGGGCCTGTTCGGACCGCCCGCGATCCTTTTTTATACGTCCGAAGGAGAGGAATTGCGCGCGTTCAGAACCGTCAGCTATGTCCCCGCACCCCGGTTCGCCATGATGCTTGATGAAGTGCTCGAGTTTTCCAAGTAGTCCTTATTTATCGATATTTTTCACTATTTAACGTCAAAATTACTGTAAAAGTCCGTTTCTTTGTTTTATGGTAAACTTGTGCCCGTTCAGGCAATACATTTAGGTCCCCTATGTCGCGCATTCTGGTTCTCAACGGTCCCAACCTCAACCTTCTAGGCACTCGCGAACCGGAAATCTATGGTTCGGATTCCCTGGAAGAGATCATGGAGGAGGTCGGGTCATATGCGGTGCACCATGATTGCACCATTGAAACCCTGCAGTCCAACTCCGAGAGCGAACTGGTGAACCGGATCCACCAGGCGCGCGAGGACAAGGTGGAATTCATCCTGTTCAATCCGGGGGCGCTGACGCACACCAGCATCGCGCTTCGGGACGCGTTGCTGGGGACTTCGATTCCATTCATCGAAGTCCACTTGTCCAATGTGTTCGCGCGCGAGGATTTTCGGCAGGTGTCCTACCTGTCCGACATCGCAATCGGCGTGATTTCCGGCCTTGGGGCGCAAGGTTATGTGTTGGCGCTGCAGGCCGCCGTGGCTTGGCTGGAGAAGAACGCCTGATGGATCTGCGAAAGATCAAGAGCCTGATCCAGTTGCTGGAGGAATCCGATGTTGCGGAGATCGAGATCTCCGAGGGCGAGGAATCGGTTCGCATCAGTCGTACCAGTTCGACCGCCGTTCCCATGCCCCAGGTTCAGGTTCCCGTCCCTGCGGCGGCACCGGCAACTGCGCCCGCGTCCACCGAGCCTGTCCCCGATGCCGAGGAGGAACCGCCCGGGGATGATCTTCCGGCAGGACACCGGGTTGTGTCGCCGATGGTCGGGACGTTCTATTCCGCTCCTTCTCCGGGCGCGAAGCCTTTTGTCAACGTGGGGGATCAGGTTGCGGAAGGCGACACTCTGTGCATCGTGGAGGCCATGAAGATGCTGAACCGGATTGAGGCCGACAAGGGGGGAGCGGTTCGGGCCATCCTGGTCGAAAACGCGACGCCCGTGGAATATGGGCAGGCACTGTTCATCATCGGCTGAAAGGCGGTGCTGGAAAAAGTCCTGATCGCCAACCGCGGGGAAATCGCCCTGCGCATCCTGCGAGCCTGCCGGGATCTTGGAGTCCGAACCGTGGCAGTGCACTCCGAAGTGGATCGCGATCTCCTGCATGTGCGGCTGGCGGATGAGTCGGTGTGCATCGGTCCTGCAGATTCCCAGCAGAGCTACCTGAATATCCCCGCGATCATTTCGGCGGCTGAGGTCACGAATGCCGATGCCATCCATCCTGGCTACGGTTTTCTTTCGGAAAATGCAGATTTCGCCGAGCGCGTGGAGTCCAGCGGTTTTATCTTCGTTGGGCCGCAGGCGCAGAACATTCGCGAAATGGGCGACAAGGCGGCGGCCCGGAAGGCGGCTTCGGCAGCCGGTCTCCCGTGTGTGCCGGGCAGTGATGGAGAACTGACCGACTCCCTCGAAGACAGCAAGGCACAGGCCCGCGAAGTGGGTTACCCGGTCCTGATCAAGGCGACTGCAGGTGGAGGCGGGCGCGGCATGCGAGTGGTTCGGGAGGAAGCGGAGTTGGAAGAATCTTTGGAATTAACCCGAGCCGAGGCGCAGGCGGCTTTCGGGAACGGGGCGGTCTATCTGGAGAAATTCCTGGATCACCCTCGGCATATCGAATTTCAGGTCCTGGCCGATGCCCATGGTGAAGCCATTCATCTTGCCGAACGCGATTGCTCGGTGCAGCGCAGACACCAGAAGGTCATCGAGGAATCTCCAGCACCCGGCATCACGGAAGAGCAGCGCATGGAACTGGGCGAGCGGGTGACCGCGGCCTGCAAGAAGATGAATTACCGAAGCGTAGGAACATTCGAATTCCTGTATCAGGACGGGGAGTTCTACTTCATAGAAATGAACACCCGGATTCAGGTCGAGCATCCGGTGACCGAGATGGTCACCGGCATTGATCTGGTGCGCCACCAGTTGCTGGTTGCACAGGGCGAGCCCTTGTCTATCCGGCAGTCCGAAGTGCGCTTGCGTGGACATGCTGTGGAATGCCGGATCAATGCGGAAGATCCGAAGACTTTCCTGCCGCAGCCTGGCAAGGTCACGCACTTCCACAGTCCCGGTGGCCCCGGCGTGCGCATGGACACGCACCTGTACACCGGCTACACCGTGCCGCCGAACTACGATTCCATGATCGGCAAGGTTGTCGCGCATGCGCGGGACCGCACCGTGGCCCTGCGCCGGATGAACCGCGCCTTGGCGGAGCTGGTGGTCGAGGGCATCCGCACCAATGTCCCGCTCCATCAAGAGCTGTTGGAGGATCCGCAGTTCCAGGAGGGCGGCGTGAATATCCATTTCCTTGAGAATCGTGCGGCTTCGGCCGAGGAGTGATGCGGGGGTTCGTGCCGCCGGATCCGGAGACTTCCGTCTCAGGCACTCATTACGCGGTCATTCAGGCCCCGAACCGGAACCGGCGACGCTTTCCGGCCGGGATCGTCCGGATTGTGGAGAATTCCGACGCGGCAGTCCGGCAGGCGAAGGCCGAGGCCAATTGCCACGCGGCCCAGGTTCTAGGGCCGTCAAAATCCTCCGAAGGACAATACCTGTACTATCTGATCGAATGGCTTGACAGCAGCAGCCAGGCCTGAAGCACTCGAGCCACCAAAATGGCGACTTATTGTTCTGAAAACTCCTCCAGTAGCGGGGCCCAGCCGTACCCGGGATCACCGATCACCAGGAAGGGAGGGTTGATCAGGTTTTCCTTGAGGTTGTAGCGAAGCGGTCGCAGTGCCCAGTCGACAAGCTGCCCGCCCGCTTCTTCCACGATGCATTGGGCAGCTGCCGTGTCCCACTCGTGAGTTGAACCGCAACGCGGATACAGGTCCATGCTCCCTTCGGCCACCTGGCAGCTCTTGAGCGAACTTCCGACCCGTTTTTCCTGATGCGGTCCCAGTCGCCTGAGGAATCGCTGCACTTCGGGTCGCGCGTGGCTGAAACTGACTGCCACGACTGAGGTTCCATCAGTGGGATAGGAACGGCTGTGTATGGCGGTGGGCGATTTTTCTCCTTGTACTCGCCAAGCGCCACCGTCGCGGTGCGCATAGTAGAGGAGATCCAGGGCGGGGGCTCCGATGATGCCCAGCACGGGCTGTTGACGGTGGATCAGGGCGATGTTGACAGTGAATTCATCGCTCTGCCTGAGCAGTTCGCGCGTGCCGTCCAGGGGATCGACCAGCCAATAAGTGTCCCAGTTTCGGCGGGTCTCCCAAGGGGTCGGAGCAGGGTTTTCTTCCGACAGTACCGGCCAGCGCTCATCCAATGCCTCCAGCCGTTCGAAAATGCACTGGTGTGCCGCCAAGTCGGCCGTGGTAACCGGAGAGCGGTCGGTCTTTTCGTAGACTTCGTAGCCTGCGCGTCGGACTTCCAGAATGCTTGTCCCGGCGTCGATGGCGATCTGCCGTACTTCGGGCAGGAGTCGGGCAAGTTGTTCGAAGTCCATCGGGGGTGTGGCGGGATGCGCCATCCTAACAAATTGGCGAAGAAGGGGAGTGTAAAATTCGATTTATACGGGTCCAGGCAGCAACATGATCAATTGGAATGTCATTGATACCGTCTTCCTGGACATGGACGGGACGTTGCTGGACCTGCGGTTCGACTCCCATTTCTGGTACCACCATCTGCCGCAGCGTTTTGCGGAGACTTACGGGCTGGAATTCTCGGAAGCCAAAGCGGACTTGACCGCTCGCTACCGCGAGATGCGCGGCACTTTGCAGTGGTATTGCGCAGATTACTGGAGCGAGGAGTTGGGCTTAGACGTCGCCGCGCTCAAGCATGAAATCCGCCATCGCGTGACGCGCATGCCCCACGTCGAGGAATTCCTGGTTCGGGTCAACGACAGCGGCAGGCCTTGTTTCTTGGTGACCAATGCCCACCCCAAGTTTATCGACATCAAGTTGGAGGAATCCCAGATCCGGCCCTACTTCCAGAAAGTCGTCAGTTCCCATGAGTTTCAGGTGCCCAAGGAAAGCCCGGAATTCTGGAGAGCCTTGCATGACGAGGTGGAACACGAACCTGCCCGGACGCTCATGGTGGACGACGACCCGAATGTCCTGAAGCATGCGGAAGCCGCGGGCATTGGTTGCCTGCTGACGGTCCGGCAGCCCGACAGTGGTCAGCCGGAACGGGAACAGTTGGCGTACCCGGCGATCCGGGATTTTTCCGACATCATGCCGCCTAGAGAGGTTGTTTGATTGGAAACTTATGAAAAGTTCTTTTTTTATTGTGGGATCGTAATAAATTACTGATTAATAAAGATATTTATGAGGATAGATTGTTTGATGGTTGTTTGACGAAAACCTTAAAAAAGTCTTTTTAACCTCGGTCCCACCGTCTGAATCGTTTTTTACAGTATTTGAGTAGGCTTTCGTAATCCGGGAAGTAAAGGTCGAATCCTTCTTCGGGCGGCTGGTCGTATTCGCAAAAGTCGTTGCTGTGATCGCGGCAGATTTGCGGGCGGATTTCATAAATTCCGCAACGTCCGTCTTTCTGCAGGTGTTTGCAGGTGGTCTCGAACATCAGGGTCCAGCCATCGGAATCCTTGTATGCGCTGACTTGGTCGTGGGAGACCTGCCAGAGCAGGTGTTCGTAGTCGTATTTTGAGCGGGGCGTGTCGATTTCCTGCGTGACGTAATGGCAACACAGGGAGTTGGTGCAGAAGTCGCACTTGTTCTCCGGGGTCATCTTGACGCCTTTGGCGACTACCGGGATGGCAATGGATTCCGGCATCAATTGTTCTCCTGTGACCGCCTCCAGGAGAAAGAGCAATCCAGCTCGGCACGCACCCGGCACAGACCGTTGACGCCATCCTCCAGCATCAGCGATAAGGGTGTCCGTTTCCGGAACCGGCGGTGCGGCGTGACCAGCCAGCGCGCCCCGATACGGCTGTTGCGTGGGAATGAAGTGCGCAGGGCGTCGGCAATGCCAACGATGTGTTCTGCCCGTACGATCAGGGGAGGGTCGTCCGGCAGGGCTTCACCACGACGAAAACGTTCGAGTTGTGTGCTGCGGGTCTTTTTCGGCAATGCCAAGAGGGTCACGATCTCGTCCGTATTGAGTTGCCACTGGTCAAGAACTGCCATGGTTTGACGCGCCATTCTTGCTCGTGACTCCTCCGATGGGGAACTCATGAATCCAGCTTGCGTTTAGTGGTGGGCATTTGTACAGCCTGGGTGGTTTTGGGTTCGTCCGCATATCGGGGCCGTTCCCGGGCAGATTCTCCCGCGGCCTCCATCAATTCTCTTTCCCGCGTGGAAATCAACTCAAACGCTTCCCGTATGTCTTGAAGAGTCTGTGGAGATAGGGGGTTTTTCATGCCTGGAGGCGGCGTGATTTCCCGCACGATCTGTGCCAGAATCTTGCGCATCATGACGAGGATTCGTTGTTCGACGGTACGTTCCATAAGCGGTGCACCTGGAGGCTTCTGACAGTATATAGTAAGCGCTAGGGATGAAGTTAGAAGCATGAGTGAAAGTCAAGCGCGATTTGCTCCGGGGCAACTGGTCACGCATCGCCTGTTCGGATACCGGGGCGTGGTTTTCGATGTAGATCCGGTATTTCAGGGAAGCGATGAATGGTACGAGCACAATGCACGATCCAAGCCGCCCCGGGATCGGCCTTGGTATCGGGTGCTGGTCGACGGCCAGCCGCTGGAGACTTACGTGGCGGAGCGGAATCTGGAGCCGGATGAAGAGCCACGCCCGATCAGACATCCGCTGGCCGACCAGATCTTCAGCGGGTTTTATGACGGGCAGTATGTCTTGCGCGAGCGGCACAATTAATCAAGTTATGAAAAGCCTACTATTGGTAGACTTAGAATTATGAACTTTTCCCGACAAGCAGGCGTAGCTTTAGTGCGCTTGTGACCTTTAGCACAGTTGTAAGTTCAGGATTCCCCTCTGAACTGAGTGCACGGTACAGTGCTTCACGAGCAAGCCCGGTTTCCCGGGCAATCTGGCTCATGCCTTTTTCCCGGGCCATCTTTCCCAGCAGCGAAATAAAAGTTTTGGAATCATTGTGTCGCAGCGCCACATCCATGTCTTGTTTCAAATCGATATAGATGTCCGGTCTTTCATCGTCAAGATCCGGTTCTGGCAGATCAAGATTCGTTTGTGCATGGAGCGATGGAGACCATTCGATTGGCAGGGCTCGGTTTTCGAGATCCCGACGCAGAGTATCCGTACATTGCATAAGAAAAGTATCCCAGTCCGCCTCACTATTGAAAGTCAAGGCCTGTTTTTCCTGTATGTTGAATAAAACAGCCTTTTTTGACGCACGTACTAGGCGCAAAACGTTAAGAACCGTTCCCGGGCTTTTGCCATCCCATATCATGAACCCGAACTCAGCCTCGCGTGCCATCTCACGATCCTTTGCAGCATAGAACTGGAATTTCTTTTTGTTCCCAGAGGCATCGATGAAACGTGTTGCCCATTGACCGATATTGTTACGGCAGGATTCACCAGAACAGTACACAGTCACATCATCGTAATTCTCATTAGCCAGATATTTCTGGACAGCTTTATCTATCCCGTTGGCGTCTCCAACCAAGATCGAACAGCTTTTCTCGATTACATCGTTAAGCCAGTGTTTTGCCGGTTTCGGCAAGAGAGAAATGTGACGTGAACCCCCTATGAACACAGTATTCATTGAATGTTCCTCGTTTTGGTAACAGTCAGGACGCGAACGGCCGCTGCTTCACCTTGGCTGATAAGTAAATCGGTTACCGCGTTCATCGTAGCTCCAGAGCGGTAGAGGTCGTCAAATAATAAAATACTTTTCCCCTGTGTACAGGTGCGGTCGACATCATAGAGTCCATCCAGCAATTCCTTTCGCCTATTGCTATCCATGACACCCTTCAACGGGCTTGCAGAACGAGTAGTCGTCACACATTCGACAACAGGCCAATCAAGTTTTTCGCCGATCCCCTGAGCCAAAACGATTACCGGCTGGACAGGTCGTTTCCCAGAAGGCGGAACTGGAACGATCAAATCAAACTTGCTCCTTGAACGCTGTAAGAACTCCACTACAGTTTCAATAATTTTATCTGCGGCTGAAACCTTACTGCGGTACTTAAGCTGATATAGCAGTTCACCGAGCTCGGAACGTTCTGTATCGAAAACGTCATGACCATGTTCATTGATTCCGAGATGAATGCTTCTTATTGTATGAATATCCAAAGCGTAGCCTGATATCCAGTTTCCTTTGATTCGCTGTGGATTGATCGTTACATCCATAAGAACGTCCCCAGAATAAAACGCTAGCCCTATGACAGACTACTGTAACCTATGGGTTACGGATTGGCAAGGCCCAGCCTACGGGTTTTCGCCAGAGAGATTGACCAAATCAACAGTTCTGATAGATTGAGAAATCCCTGTGTGGTCTTAGGAAATCTTGTGGTGCCACTGTGAAGAGGTTTGTTGCTTTTTGGGTGTGCGTGACTTGTGTGTTGGTTATTCCGAATGCAATGGCGACAAACGGTTATTTTGCTCACGGGTATGGAACAAAAAATAAGGGCATGGCAGGTGCGGGGGTAGCTCTGCCACAAGATACGATCGCCGCGGCGACAAACCCCGCAGGAATGGTTCATCTTGGAGAAAGATTTGATGGGGGGCTGGCCATTTTCAGCCCGCGGCGAGACTACGAAAGTAGTGCTAGCCAGGCAAATGGCACGGGGGGTGCGTTTACGCTTGGTCCCGACGATATTCGAAGCGACCGAAATTATTTTCCTGTTCCTCATGTTGGCTATAACTATCCGCTCGACTCGCAAAGCTCACTGGGAATCACGCTGTACGCAAATGGGGGAATGAACACGGTATGGAACGAAGGGTCTTCTACCTTCGATCCGGATGGACCCGGTCCGAATCCGACTGGAACCTTTCCGGGAACCTATGGGGCGGGTGTTTCCGGTGTTGACCTGGCTCAGCTTTTCCTGGCGATCACTTATTCGCGGAAGGTCAATGAACAGCTTTCGGTTGGCATCAGTCCGGTATTGGCCGTCCAGGCTTTTCGGGTGAAAGGGTTGTCTTCATTTGCGGGGTATACCGAGGAATTTGTACGAAGCGAGGGGGAAATGCCTCCCAACGACCTGACCGACAATGGCAGGGATTTTTCGTTCGGTTACGGAGCAAGGGTTGGAGTTCTCTGGAGCCCGACATCTTATTTAGATATTGGCTTGGCCTATCAATCGCGGATTTTCATGACCGAGTTCGATGACTACGACAATTTGTTCGCAGAAGAGGGTGATTTCGATATTCCGCCTTCCATGACGGCGGGTTTCGCCCTGAAACCGAATAATGATTTGACGTTCGTGTTTGACTTTCAAAAAATCTGGTACAGCAAAGTTGATTCGGTCGCCAATCCGATCTCAAACATATTCGATTGTCCTGCGGCGGGTGGAACCGATCCGGAGAGTTGCCTAGGCGGCAGTAATGGGGCGGGTTTCGGCTGGGAGGACATGGAAGTGTACAGAATCGGCGTACAGTACCCGATTGCCCCAGACCTGGAACTGCGTGCGGGCGCCAGTTTTGCCGAGCATCCCATCGATCGGAGCGAAGTGTTGTTCAACATACTGGCTCCGGCTGTCGTGGAAAACCACTACACGCTGGGATTGACCAAGAAACTGTCCGGTGACCGGGAAGTCAATATGGCCGTGATGTATTCCCCGACAGAAAAACAAGAGGGCCCGAACCCGTTTGATTCGACACAAACGATTGAAATTGAAATCTATCAGTACGACTTTGAAATAAGTTTCTCAAAAAGGTTTTAGTCTGAAACAAAGGGTCAATTTTGTCTGGAGGCAACCATTTAAAACTGATGTGTACAAGCTAGCCTATAAAGTTTCAGGTATGCTCCAGAATCTAGAGGGAAAGAATGTGGTGGCCAGGGACGGAATCGAACCGCCGACACGGGGATTTTCAGTCCCCTGCTCTACCGACTGAGCTACCTGGCCTTGATCTGAAAACCTGCGAGCAGGCGCGGGGCATTATACAAGGGGGCGTGTTCTTTGTTA
The DNA here is from genome assembly GCA_965204575.1 of uncultured candidatus Poriferisulfidus sp. Lineage (GTDB taxonomy): Bacteria > Pseudomonadota > Gammaproteobacteria > Poriferisulfidales > Poriferisulfidaceae > Poriferisulfidus. Next base: position 300,200 of record OZ241993.1, on the reverse strand, counting down.
TGCCTTGGTCAAGCGCAGGTGCATCTCCTTTGTCGCGGCAACCAGAGCAGTGGTGATCCCTTGCTCCAGCGCTGAATGCCCCGCTTCGGCGACCAGATCCAAACGCGAGTCCGGCCAAGCATGATGCAAGGCGAAAGCCTGATCGATGGGGCAGACAACGTCGTAGCGGCCATGCACCAGGATGCCAGGGATTCCGGCCAGTTTCCCGACCTGTTCCAGCAAGTGATTCTCCGGCAGGAAAATCTGGTTGACGAAATAGTGGCACTCGATGCGCGCCAGGCTGAGCGCAGTGTGCGGGTCGCTAAACGTTTCCAAGACCTTGGCGTTGTGCTGCAGGTTTGAGCAGCGTGCCTCCCAGATGGACCAGGCCTTGGCTGCTTTCATGCGTATCAATTCGTCGGGTCCGGTCAGACGGCTGTGGTAGGCCTGCATCAGATCGTCGCGTTCCGCTTCCGGGATGGGTTCCAGGAAGTCCTGCCAGTAATCCGGGAATATCTTGTCTGCGCCTTCCTGGTAGAACCACGAGAGATCGTGGCGCCGGCACAGGAAGATGCCGCGCAGGATCAGGCCCAGCACCCGCTTGGGATGGGCCTCGGCATAGGCCAGCCCCAAGGTCGAGCCCCAGGAACCCCCGAACACCAGCCATTGATCGATTCCTAGTTCCTCGCGGATTTTTTCGATATCGTCGACCAGGTGAGCGGTCGTGTTGTCGGTCAGGTCCGCATGAGGAGTCGAGCGGCCGGAGCCGCGTTGGTCGAACAGGACCACCCGGTAGTTCTCCGGGTCGAAGAACTGGCGGTGATAATCCTCGCAGCCGGCACCGGGGCCGCCGTGCAAAAATACCGCGGGCAATCCGTCCGGGCTGCCGCATTCCTCGATATGCAGTTCATGCTGGGCGTCAACCTGCAGGCGGCGGGTTGCGTAGGGTCGGATGGCGGGATAGAGCATTAAGACTATAGGGAACTGCGTTCATTCTATACTTCGCCGTGAGGCTGGCCAGATGTCCATATTCGATTCCCGTTTTTCCCTGTGGTCGCTGCAGTTCCTTTCGTGGATGCCGCTGCCCCTGCTGCGTCTTCTGGGCAGCCTTGTCGGACTTTGGATCGGCTACGTACCGGGTCGCCGATTCGAGACTTGTCTGACGAATTTGAGGCTGTGCTACCCGGAAAAAGACGATGTCTGGCATCAGAGCGTGGCCCGCAAGAGCCTGATCCATGAAGCCCGCACCATGCTGGAGATGGCACGTCTATGGCGTCTGTCGCCAAGCCAGATTAAGTCCTTGGCAGTCCGGGTGTCGGGGCTTGACCTGCTGGAGCAGGCGAAGGCTCAAGGCAAGGGCGTCATTCTGGTCACGCCGCACTTCGGGAGTTGGGAGTTCAGCGGCCTGTACCTGACCGGACACGTCACCATATACAGCATGTACCGCCCGCTGAAGCACCGCCTCATCGATGATTTTGTACGGCGAGGCCGCCAGCATACCGGAGCGATTCTAGCCCCCGCGGACATGACTGGCGTGCGCCTGCTCCTGCGTGCACTTCGGGAGCATCATGCGGTCGGTATCCTGCCGGATCATGTTCCGCGCAGGAAAGAGGATGGCGTCATGGCGCCATTCTTTGGAATTCCGGCGAACACAGGCGCGTTGGTCTCCCGCTTGGCCCGGAGGCAGGATGTTGTGGTGCTCCTGATCCAGTCGCGCCGTTGCCGTGGCGGTTTCCATGTTTCGTTCCATGTGGCGGATCCGCGCGTTTATGCTCATGACCGGGTGGAAGCCGCAACCGGCATCAACGCCATGGTGGAGACGGCGATTGCCGAGGATGTGGCACAGTATTGGTGGAGCTATCCGCGTTTCCGCAAGCGGTTGATCCAGCCCGAATCCCTGTACTCGTAGGCGTTTACCGGCGCGCAATCAGTTGCGCCTGCCCGTCCTGCTCCAGAGAGTGGAGAATCTCCCAACCTGCACAGTATTCCGGCAGTTCTCCGGGGCGCAGCAGAAAGTCGGGATTGCGAGGCCCCGGCCCCGGATGGCCGACCAAGAAGGTCTGGTAATACAGCAGTCCGCCGGGGCGCACTGCAGCAAGCAAGGCCGGCATCAGGCCGCGATCCAGGAAATGGCTGACGACCAGCAGGTCATATTGGACCGGTTCCGGAGGCTTGAGCACGACGTCCCGGACTTCGGCCTGAACGGCAAGGCGGTGTCGTTCGGCTTCCGCGCGCAGATGCCTAATTGCGGCCTCGGAGTAGTCCCAGGCATGGACGTTCAGCCCCCGGCGTGCCAGCCACAGCGCATTGCCGCCTCGCCCGCAAGCCAGATCCAGGGCCAGCCCCTGTTGTGGCAGATGGGAAGGGTGTTGCTGTAAAACCGCGCAGGCTTGCGGCTCGTGTGCGGCTTCGCGGTACCGGGAATCCCAGAGTTCCGGCGAACTCACTAGCGGCGCCAGAAGCCCGGAGTCAGGATCACCAGCAGAGTGAAGACCTCCAGGCGGCCGAAGACCATGCTGGCGCACAACAGCCACTTGCCGAAGTCGCTGACGGAAGCGTAGTTCTGGCTGACTTCCCCGAGTCCGGGGCCCAGGTTGTTGAGGGTCGCGGCAACTGCCGAGAATGCGCTGACCTGATCCAGGCCGGTCATCGTCAGCAACAGGAAGAGAACGGTGAACGTGGTGATGTAGGCGGCGAAAAACCCCCAAACCGATTGCAGGGCGCTTTGCGATATCACACGGTCGCCGACTCGAACCGTGACCTGCGCGGTTGGATGAATGATCCGGTACAGTTCCTTTCCGCCATGCTTGACCATCAACAGGAAGCGAATGACTTTCATGCCGCCGCCGGTCGAGCCGGCACAGCCGCCGATGAAGCTGGCAAGCAACAGCAACGTGGAGGCGAACACGGGCCAGTGATCGTAGCCGGTGGTGGTATAGCCGGTGGTGGTGGCGATTGACACGGCCTGGAATAGCCCATGGCGCAGGGTTTCGACGGAATCGCCATAGAAGGAGGTGGCCCACAGGTAGCCAATGCAGATGACTCCCACGGAAGCCAGGACCGTGACGTAGCCCCGGAATTCGCCGTTCTGGCGGTACGGCTGCAGGCTGCGCCGGCTCAGGGCGAGGTAGTGCAGGCCGAAGTTCGCCCCCGCGAGGATCATGAAGACAACCGCGATCATCTCGATCAGGGCGCTGTCGAAATAGCCGAAATTCGCGTCGTGGGTGGAAAACCCACCGATGGCGATGGTGGAGAATGCGTGGCCGGCGGCATCCAGCGGGCTCATGCCGGCGGCCCAGTATGCGAGCCCGCAGGCGGCGGTCAGCGCGAAGTACAGATACCACAGGACCTTGGCCGTTTCGGTGATGCGCGGGGTCAGGCGCCGCTCGGTCAGGGAATGCGGTGCCTCGGCCTGGTACAGTTGCACGCCGCCCATGCCGACTAGGGGCAGGATCGCGACGGCCAGCACGATGATGCCGAGACCGCCGGCCCACTGCAGGAATTGGCGGTAGAACAGGATGGAGGGAGACATGTCGTCCAGGCCTGTCAGCACGGTTGCACCGGTCGTGGTCAGTCCCGAGACTGCCTCGAACACGGCATCGGTTCCGCTGAGTTGGAGGGAAGGCGAGATATACAGGGGGATGGAGCCGGCCAGTCCCAAGCCGATCCAGAACAACGAGACCACAACGAATCCGTCGCGCAGCCGCAGTGGCTGCCGGCGGTGCGCACGGTGCGCCGCCTGGACCCACAAGGCGGTGCCAAGGAGGAACAGCAGGAAGAATGCGTACAGGAACGAAAAGGCCTCGCCGTCGCCCAGGATCAGGCTCAGGGCCAAGGGCGGCAGCATGCCGAGGCTGAAGAAAGTCAGCAGGTAGCCAAGCAGGCGCTGGACAACCCGGTATTGGACAGGCATGGATTAGAAGAACGTGGCGCTGACCTGGAACAGCCGTTCGACATCCTTAAGGTACCGCTTGTCGCTGATGAACAGGATGACGTGGTCGTCGGGCTGGATCGTGGTGAGCGTGTTCGGCAGGATCATTTCGCCATTGCGGACCAGCGCGGCGATGTCGACACTCGTGGGCAAATTGAGTTGGCCGATCGGTTGCCCGATCGCTGCGGCCGTTTGGTGGGCCTTGGCTTCCAGCGCTTCCGCGCGCCCGCGCCGCAGCGAATGCACGGCCAGGACGTCGCCGCGCCGAATGTGCGTCAGCAATTCGCTCAGCGTGGCCTGCTGGGGGGAGACCGCGATGTCGATGGAACGTTCGATCAGGTCGATGTAGGAAGGGCGGTTGATCAGGGCGATCGTGGTGGAGACCCCCATGCGCTTGGCCTGCATGGCCGACAGGATGTTGGCCTCCTCGTTGTTGGTCACCGCGCAGAACACGTCCATGTCCCGGATATTCTCGTCCAGCAGCAACTTGTCATCAGTCGCATCTCCCTGCAGCACGGTCGTCCGGGCCAACTGCTCCGACAGGTAACGTGCACGGTACTCATTGTGCTCGATGACCTTGACGTGGCAGTCCGATTCCAGTTGTGCCGCGATGCCGTGGCCGACATTCCCCCCGCCTGCGATCAGGATGTGACGGCTCCGGCCGGGCTGGGCTCTCAGTTTCTCCACGACGGTGTTGAGTTGATCCGTGCGAGTGAGCATGACGATTTCGTCATGGGCCTTGAGGCGCAGTTCGGGCTCCGGCTTCAGGACCTGCTGGTCGCGGTAGATGGCGGCGACATGCAACTGGACGTCGGGGACGCTGTGTTGCAGGTCAAGCAGGTTCCGCCCGGCAGCAGGGGCGCCGGGCGAGATGCGCACCACGGCGAGTTGCACCAGGCCGTCCGCGAACTCCAGCACCTGCAATGCGCCGGGGCGGCGGATCAGCCGTTCGACGTTGCGTGCGGCAATCTGCTCCGGGCTGATCAGGACATCGATCGGCAGGGCCTCCGTCATGAACAGGTTGCCTTGCGTCAGGTATTCCGCGGCCCGCACCCGGGCGATCCGCTGGGGCGTGTTGAACAGGCTGTAGGCGACTTGGCAGGCGATCATGTTGACTTCGTCGCTCTTGGTCAGCGCCACCAGCATGTCGGCATCTTCGGCGCCGGCCTGCTGCAGGATATTGGGATGCGCGCCGTTGCCGGACAGGGTTCGCAGGTCCACGCGGCTACTGACGTGTCTCAGGTTCTGCTCTTCCAGGTCGATCAGCGTGATCTCGTTGTTTTCCTGCGCCAGCCCGATCGCCAGCGAACTGCCGATCCGGCCTGCCCCGAGGATGATGATCTTCATGTGTCAGGAAAAGTCCGGGCCCCGCTCAAGAAGAGGATTCCCGCGGGCGTTCGATGCCAAGATCGCGCAACTTCCTGTAGAGGTAGGTCCGCTCCATGTGGGTGCTGTCGGACAGCCGTTTCATGCTGCCGCCGCTTTGCTCGATCTGAAACTGGTAATACATCTGCTCGAACCGGGTGCGGGCTTCCCGGTACGGCAAGGCCATCAGGTTTTCCAGTCCTCCGGGGGGAGCATCGGCCTGCGGCACCGGATGGAGCAGGTGATTGATTTCCGTCAGTCCGACCTTGGCCCCGTCGCCGCTGATCAGGAGTTGATAGACCAGGCGGCGCAACTCGTGCACGTTGTCCGGCCAGTCGTATTTGCGCAGCGTTTCCATCACGCTGGGCGGAAAACTGCGCATGGGCAGGTTTTCACGCGTGCAGTAACGGGCGGCATAGTGCTCGACCAGTTCCGGGATATCTTGGGTCCGTTCGCGCAAGGGCGGAAGAGTCAAGGTGTAGGGCGCCAACTGGGCATACAGCGAGGGATCCAGGATGTTCGAGGCCAGCGCGGCTTCGGGCCTCTGGTGCAGGGTGGCGATGAGCTGTACGTCAATCGGCGTGGCGGTGCCATTTGCTTGGAGGAGATGGTGGTTTTCAAGCACTGACAGCAAGCGCCTCTGCGTTTTGATCGTCAATTGGTCCAGTGGATTCATGAACAGCGTGCCCCCGTGCGCTTCGAGCAGCAGGCAGGTGCCGTTGCCGGCGGTCTCTTCCAGCAGGCGCTGATTCAGGTTCTGTCCGCTGCCGATGACGAGCTGCCAGTGATGGCGAACGCCGTTGTAGTGAATGTGGTTGGCGAGCGCCAGAAATTCGCAGCCCGGCTCGCCGAGGATCAGGACCGGGTTGCCGTCGTCGCCGAACGCCTGTGCTTGTTCCCGAAGTCGCCGGATTTCTGGGCTGTCGCCGACCAACTGCTCGGTCGCCGCAGAATCCTTGGACAGGGCCCGGTTTTGCCGGCGCAGGCGGTAGGTTTCCAGTGCCCGCGAAACGCTGAGCAATAGTTTGTCCATCGCGAAAGGCTTTTCCAGGTAATGCCAGGCCCCCAGTCGGGTGGCTTCCAACGCGGTTTCGACGTTGCCGTGCCCGGACATCATCAGGATCGGGAACTCCGGGGTGTCGTCGTGGCGCCACGACCTGAGCAAACTCATCCCGTCTTCGCCCGGCATCCAGATGTCCAGCAATGCCAGGTCCACGGATTGTTGGCGCACGAGCTTGCGGGCGACAGAAGCGGAGTCGGCTTGCAGGATCCGATAACCGTGGTCGGACAGAATGTCCCGGATCTGAGCCCGGATATCGGACTCGTCGTCGATGATCAGGATGGTTTCACGACTCATGCCACGGCTGCTGGACTCTGAACTTCTTGCGGAGGCTGCGGGGATGCGTTGAACTCGACTTCTACGCACCCGCCTCCCGTTGGGTCATTGTATACGCGAATCCGCCCCTGATGATCCTCTGTAATCCGGTACACGACGGCAAGCCCGAGCCCGTTTCCGGTGGGTTTGGTGGTGACATACGGTTCGAATGCCCGGGCGATGATCTCTGGGGCAAAGCCGGGTCCGGTATCCCGCACTTTCAGTGTCACCGTGTTCTCCTGTATTCCCGTACTCAGGATGATGGTTCCTTCCGCCTGTTCCTCTTGTGCTTCCAGTGCATTTTTGATGAGGTTGTGCAGCAGCTGGCGTATGCGGTCCGGGTCTCCCTGGATCCAGGAAGGGACTTCGCTCAACTCGGTCCGGATGGAAATTTTCGGTCGATCCTCTTCATATAAACCAAGCACCTCCATACTCAGGGCATTCAGGTCCAACAACTCCGGCGTGAAGCGGTCGGCAGAATACTCGCTGAATTCGTCGATCATGGTTTTCATCGACTCCACCTGCCGCACGATGGTTTGCGTGGCACGTTGCAGGATCTCGGAATCCTCCGCGGCGAGACTGGGCTGGATGCGGTGTTGCATTCGTTCCGCCGACAGGCGGATGGGGGTCAACGGGTTCTTGATTTCGTGGGCCAGCCGCCGGGCCACCTCGCCCCAGGCGGCCTGGCGTTGCGCTTGCTGCAGGTCCGTAATGTCCTCGAATACCACCACGTAGCCCGCACCCTTCGGCAACTGTGCGCCATGGCAGTGGAGCACCTTCAGTTCGTCGTTGATCTGCAATTGCCGCCTGAGTTCGGTAATGCTGTACTGCTGGTGGTCCATCAGGTTCCACAGCGGTTCAAGCTGGGGATGCTCCTCGCGCAGAGCCGAGAGGGGCTGTCGGAGATAGCGTTCGATGTCCAGATCCAGGATGGAGCCAGCGGCATGGTTGGCGGTAATCACCTCGTTGCGGTCATCCACGCTGATGACTCCGGAGGACAAGTGCTCCAGGACCGTATGCAGGTAGGTATGTTGCTCCTCGATGGTCAGGCGCTGGGTCTCCGCCACGTATCGGGCGTTGGCGAGGCGCTCGATCATGTCATTGTAGGAATGCACCAGTTGGCCCAGTTCATCGCGCCGCCCGGCCGGGAGGCGCTGGCTGTATTCGCCGACCGCCACGGCCTCGATGCCGCGTGCGAGTTCCGAGATCGGCGACAGGATCCGCTGTGCCGAGAACAGGGCGGCCCACATCGCGAACAGGAGCCCCAACAGGACCGCCAGGGCCATCACGAAGGTGAGGTTGTATTTCAGGGGGGTGCGCTGTTCCAGGAGTGATTGGTAGGTGACGGAGGCTTTTTCGACGCTGCCGGTCAGGCCGAGCATGTACTCGGACACCGGGTACAGGATCTGCAGGGTCAGGGACAGTTCCTGAGTCGTCAGGGGCATCTCCCGGTCCAGGGTCAGGGGCAGCTCCTGGTTCAGGGTCAGGGGCAGCTCCTGATCCGTGAAAGGCAGCTCCCGACGCAATGCTGGAACCTGCATCAGGATGCGGACAATGGTGCCGTGATCCGGGTGTTCTTCCTGAGCCATGTAAAAGCCGCTTTCCTCGCTTTCCTGCAGCAATTGGAGCTGGGCTTCGCCCGGCAGATCCGGCAGGATGTCCGGCACTTCTCCCTGGGAGGCGATGATTTTGTTGCTGGAATCCAGCAACGTCGCTTCCAGCGCGCCCGTCTGGACCACCAGGTCATGCATGCGTACGACCATGGCTTCGGGGTCGCTGACATCAATGGGCTCCTGCAATAGACGCTCCACTTGCGAGCGTCGCTCCCGCATTTGCATGTCGACCGAGGTCCGGCTTAATTCCAATGCCTTGCTCAGGGTGTCATCGACTCCCACGTCGAACCAGCTGTCGATGCCGCTGGAGATCAGCCACACCGAAAACAAGAACACCATGGCGGTCGGAATCAATGTGAAGCTGGCGAACATGGCCGTCATGCGCAGCGACAGGCGCGATCCAGCCTCGCGGCGGTGCAGTCTCCGAATCAGACGGGAAAGGCTGAGACCAATCAATGCCAGGAGCGCCAAGGCCAGCACGCCGTTGAAGCTGGCCACCCACCATTGCCACCGGTGGAAATGGCCCGAACTCTGCGTGGCCTCGGCCATGATGGCCAATGAACCGGCCAGCAGCAGGAACATGCCGATGACCGGCCAAGGGCCGGTCAGGAACCATCTCAGGGCAGGAGCCATGGAACCGTTCCGCTTTGCCAGTCCAAGGGCTCGCTTCGTGCCAGCCCGACCGAAGGCGCCATCGGCATCGGGTTGGCATAGAGACGCGCGCGCACTTCGCCCTGGTACTGCTCAAGTTCCGGCAGAAGCCAGTCGAGACGCGTGACCGGGATGGCATCCAGCACCCGAAGCCGGGCCAGGGCTTCGGCCAGACTCGTGAATGCCTGCTCCTCCTGCTGATTGACGCGGGTGACATGGTAGACGTTGTGCAGAGGATCGTACGAGAGGCGTTGGAGGAGGTGGAGGCGGCCGACCGGCTGGTGGCCGAGCAGGCGGCGTTTCTGCATCAGGGTGATCTCGACCTCCAGCCAGACTTCGCCGCGCAGAAGCGCGCGCGGGATTTCGGAGTCGGCATCGTCGATTTTCACCTCGAGGTCCAGCAGCACGGTTTGCGCAGACTGATGGCTTTTGGCGGAGATCAGGGTCAGCTCTGCCTGGGCCGGGCTGATGCACAGCAGCATGCCGAACAGCGGCAGCGAGAGCCAGAATGCGCGCATGGGGATTTCTCGAGGTCTAAACTTCCAGTAGTTTAACTGTGGGATTCTGTCATGCAAGTTGCGAGCCGGCCAGGGGGCGGGCATTGCAGAAGTCCTGCGCGGACATTCTCCGACCCCCGGCCCGCTGCAGTTCGGCGACCTGCACTTGCCCTTCGCCGCATGCAACCCACAGGCCGGTCCGGTCACAACGCAGCACCTTGCCTGCCGGTTCGGCGGTTTGCATTGCATGGGCCTGGGCTTGCCACAGGCGCAGGGTTTCGTCACCGCACCGCGTGGTGGCAACCGGACGGGGATTGAAGGCGCGGATCTTGGCGGCGATCCGGTCGGCCGGGTCGTGCCAGCCGATGGGAGCTTCGTCCTTGCGCAGCGCCGGTGCGTAGCAGGCTCGTGTCTCGTCCTGCGGCTGTCGTGATGGGTGTTTTGGGTCGAAATCGGACAAGTACCGCAGCAGCAGCTCGGTACCCAACGGGGCCAGCCGGTCCTGGGCCGAGGCTGCGGTTTCGTCGGGAGCGAAAGAAAAAGATTCCTGGGCCAGGATGTCGCCGGTGTCCAGACCCGCATCCATGAGCATGAGCGTACAGCCGCCAGCGGGATCGCCGGCTTCGATCGCGCGCGCAATCGGGGCCGCTCCGCGCCATCGGGGCAGCAGTGACGCGTGGATGTTCAGGCTGCCGCCCGGACACAGCCAGAGCCAGGACTCGGGGATCAGCCGCCCGAAATCCGCCACCACCAGGGCATCGGCACGGTGCAATGCCAGTTCATCGCGTACCGAAGAGTCCAATGAGTCCGGCCGCAGCAGCGGCAGGTGCGAAGCCAGGGCGATTTCCGAGACGGGAGTGGGGCGCAACTGCAGGCGTCGGCCCGCTGGCCGGTCCGGCTGCGACAGTACCGCGCAGAGGGTGTGGCCGCTGGCTTGCAAGCGTTCAAGTGCGATGGCGGCGAACGATCCGCTGCCGGCGAAAATCAGCCGCAGGGGTGCAGCAGCAGGGGAATCAGGCGTGAACGTAGGACTCCGGCCGCCGGGTCCGTTTCGGGATCTCTCCGGCGCGTGCCATTTTGCGCAGTTTTTCAGCGACGCGTTCGCGCTTGAGCGGCGAGAGGTAATCGACGAACAGTTTTCCGTTTAGGTGGTCGATTTCGTGCTGGATGCAGACCGCAAGAAGGCCGTCGGTCTCGATTTCGAATTCTTCGCCGTTCTCGTTCAGGGCGCGGCAGCGGATTCTCTCGGCGCGCTGCACCAGTGCCCGGAACTCCGGGACAGACAAACAACCCTCTTCCATCTCTTCGGTGCCTTCGGCCTCGATTATCTCCGGGTTAATCAAGCACATCGGCTCGCTTCCATCCTCGCTCATATCGATCACCACGATGCGTTGGGGAATGTTGACCTGCACGGCCGCCAAGCCGATTCCGAATTCGTCGTACATGGTCTCCAGCATGTCGGAGACGATTTCCCGGGTCTTATCCGTCACTTGTGCAACAGGCTCGGCCACCGTGCGCAGGCGCGGATCCGGGAAGTGGAGGACTTCAAGTTTTGCCATGTTTCAAAAGAGAGGCTACCCCAAATTATACTTTGGGTGTGCTGGAATCATCACTTGTGTTGCAATCTAATGGCGGCTAATCCAGTTTTCCAGTTGCAACTCTTCCACTCGGGAAAAATGACGTTGGTTGTTGGTGACCAGTATCGAATCAAGCACCAAGGCATGAGAAGCAACCATCGCATCAGCGAATCCGATCGATTCGCCTTTGGCCATCAATGATGCCTGTATGACGGCAAATTGGTCTGCGCACTCAACCGTCCAATCCGCCACAGAGTCCAGCCGCCTGCAGACTTGATCAATCCGGGCGTGGTATTTCGAAGAACCGACGCATTCGGCGCCGAACCTCAACTCTTGGTAGGTGATGACAGAGATGCAGAAACGGTGACCCTGGTTCGCTTTGTCTTCCAGGGTCTCTGCGACCGATTGCGAGTGCTGGCGCATGATGTAGCTGCAGGTGTCGGTATCCAGCATATACATCATTTGAATTTCACCCGGTCTTCTTCGATAGCGAAAATATCCGGGCGGTCAGCCAGGAAATCATCGCCCACCGGTTCACTGTCGTCATTCAGCGTCAGCCAGGATTTCCTCGCAGGCTCCAGGACCAGCTTTTCTCCAATCTTACGCACAGACAATTCGGTTACGCCCTCGAAAGCGTAATCCTTGGGAATTCGGACGGCTTGGCTGCGGCCGTTTTTGAAAATCTTCGCGGTACGCATAATCTCCTCCCGTGTGATATGCCACAGTATATCCTATAAAGCCCTAGGTCTTACCTTAATACCTCGAATGCGGTTTTACGCCCGCGACCGTACCTGAAGATCGAAAAATCATCATCGAATGCAATGACGCACGTGATACCAAGTCGTTCCATAAGTGCAAAGGAAGTGCGGTCTACAAGGGAGAAATTCTGATCAGGGAAATGCTCTCCAATTGCCCACGCGGCCTCGAGGTCGGCGCTGGTCGTCTGTTCAACAATCGCGATACCGTTTCGAAGGCCGCTCCAAAAGGCCTCTGCCGCATTCGCTGAGATGAAATGGTGGATCAGGCGCCAGGTTTCAACCAGCACATGGTCGCTGGTGACAAGTGGTTCGTCTGTTGCCAGAAGCTGCTTGGCGCGGCTGTTATGCCGGTCACCGCGGGCGGCAGCGGCAAACCATGCCGAACTGTCCACAAAGATGCTCACGGCATTGCGGGGCCATGGAGTTTTCCGGGGGCGGTGGCTTCTGCAAGCATTTCATCCTTATGGGCCGCGATATCTGATGTTTCCGACGTGCCGAGGTCGAAGATGATAGAGCGGTCAATATTTCGGGGCGTCTCGGCCAGGTCCTGCTCTACCAGTTGGCGCATGTACGCGGCAAACGAAACCCCGAGCGCTGCTGCGCGCCTGCGCACTTGAGCATGCATTTCCGAGTCAAGTGATATTTGTGTGCGCAACATCATGATGCCGCCATCATAATATCACTTTTACGATTCGTCAATCCTGTTTAGTTTTCAGGGATTCAGGGGGACTCATCCCCTCAAAAGCCTCGACCCTGGCGAGGCGCGTATTTGCGTAAAATTCCCACCTTCACATAATAGAAGCATTGTGGAGAAGATCACCGTGACACTGCCGGAAGATGTCGCCCGATGGTTGAAGATTCGAGCCGCCGAGGACGGTCGCAGCGTCTCAAAATGGCTCGTAGACTTGCTGGAGGGAATCAGGCGTCAGGAAGATGAATGCGACATAGCCATGAGAGATTTACTAACAAGGAAACCGCGAAAATTTAAATGGGTGGATGGGCGAAAACCGACACGGGAAGAACTGCATGACCGTACCAGCTTTCGTTGATGCGAATATCCTCGTCTAAAGGAAGGCAAGAAGGGTTTTTCCCTCAATGCGTGCAAGTCGATTCAGAAGCTGTACCGGAGCGAAAAACTCCAGTCTTTCGGGCACTTGGAACAATCCCAGGTACCGATCCAGAAGCAGCAGCGTGAACAGTCCCATCAGGCGGATGATCGAATCGGTGAAGGCCGGCATGGCAAGTCGGTTGCTGGCCTCTTTCCGTCCTCGTCTTGAGAGAGCAGTAATCCCTAGCCAACCTCCCGGCTGTCAGGTATGTCCAACTGGACGATCAACGGCGACATATTCGCCGCGGTCAGTAGAAGCGTATGTAGCGTGACCTAGGCGGTTCCGGAAGCGATTTCGCCCCTGCGCCTAGAACTGTCCGCTTAGCGACAGCGAGGCCGCCAGCTCCCAGTTGTGTCCGTCCAGGTCTCCCCCCAGGCGCAGCCCGCCGCGCCGCGTCAGCCGTCCCCCGCGGCGCTCCCCGCCGAAGCCCGCCCACACCTGCGTGCGCTCCGCCTCCGCCTCCAGGCGGTCCCCCGACACCTCCGCCACCGTCTCGTCGCCGCCGATGATCTGTTCCACATCCACCGTGCCGTACAGCAGCAATTCCGGCTCCGCCCGCTCGACCCGCAGCCCCAGCCCGCCGCTCGTGCGCGACTCGTCCGGAAACGACGCCCGCACTCCCAGCGCGTCCGTGAAGCCGTCCATCTCCGCGCGCGAGTGCCGCACCCATGCCCGCGGCCGCAGCACCACGCCGCCGTCCCGCTCCTCGCGCCAGCCCGCCTCCAGCTCCATCGACAGCGCCTCCGCGCCGACGTCCCGCACCAAGCGCCCGCGCCACGACGAGGCGTCCACGTCGTAGTCCGTGTAGGACACCCGCCCGGACACCTCCCAGCCGTCCGCGCCGCGCCAGCGCAGCGCCGCCCCGGCGCCCACGCCGCGCAAGTCCAGCTCGCCCGAGCCCGCCTGCGCGTCCACCTCGGCCTCGGCCTGCACCCGGCGCAGCCACAGCGAGCCGTCCATGTCCTCGCCCAGTTCGCGGCTGATGCCCGCCGTCGCCTCGATGCGCTCGTAATCGTAGTCCGTGCCCAGGCGGGAGCGTTTCGGTTCGCCCTTCCCCGTGCCGACCTCCACCTGCGCCCAGGCCGGGTCGTCCGGGCGGGGCGCCGGCGCGCCGCCGTCGATGCGCAGCAGCAGCCCCGGCAACGTCTCGTACAGCATCCCGCGCGGCGCCGGCATCTCGATGAGATCCAACCCCCGTGCCGTTATGTCCCACGCCCCGCCCACGCCGGCCCGTCCGGTCTGTCCGGTCCTGCTGTCGTACAACAGCTCTCCATCGATCATGAACTTGGTCGTACCCTCGGGATTCTCGACCTTGCCCCCCAGGACGTTCGACAGCTGCCGCCCGTTGAGATTCAGGGATACGGTCAGCCGGGGCTCGGCGGCGTCTTCATGCATCGGATCCTTGACCGCCTGCACCGCGACTCCGGAAGCGGCGACGATCCGCCCGGCCGGGCCGACCACCAGCCGTCCACCGCCCTCCATGTAAACGCCCACGCCGTCGGCGCCCGTGCTTCGCACCTCGCCCTCCACCGTAACCGTCTGATCCAGGATGTCGTCGGCCTGGTCCGGCGTGTCGCGACCGGCGAGGCCGGCGTTCGCGACCCGGATGCCGTAACGCTCGGCGGTCACGGAGGCGCCTTTGCGCACCGTCACGGCGATCGCGCCGGAGTTGTCATGCACCGCCCGGTGGCCTGCCCGGATTCCGTCCCCCCCGGAGACGATGCGGTAGCCCTCTCCCACATTGATCTCGATGTCCGCCTCGTTGTGGCTTTCCGCAAACCACCGCACCCGGTTCTTGTACGCCTCCGTGTAGCTGGCCGGCAGCGCGGCGAGGGCGACGTCCACGTCCCCTCCCGTGAACAGTGCCTCGATCACCGCCGCCTCCTTCGACGACAGCGTGTATTCCAGGAACCGCGACAGCAGTTCCCTGTCGTTGGCCTCCAGGTAGGCGTCCAGGGCGGCATCGGTCGCGAAATCCTCGGGGAGGTCGTCGGAAAAGGATGACCTCACCAGGTTGCGGGGGTCGAGCAGGTTGCCAAATGCAAGTTCGCTGCCCGGACTGCCCTCGAAGAGTCTCGCCGCTTCCAGCACCGCCCGGAACTGCGTCCGGACTTCGTCCGTGATGTCCGTCGAGTCCCTGTCGCCCGCCGCGATGTACTCGCCGACCCGCTGGGCGTCGAAGGTGCCGACCGTGACGCCTTTCGGGCCTTCGAATCCGCTGGAAACCAGGGCGTTGGTCTTCCAGCCAACCTGATGCTCACTGCTGGCCCGGTCGATGCTGGGGTCGTATTCCGCGCTTCGGGCGATGATCTGGCCGCCGGTCAGGTTGACGACCAGCCTGTCGGGGGTCGTGCCCTCGGGCGCGTAGTCCGCCGCCGGCTCGACGGCCGAGGTGGAGCTGCCGGACCGCGAGTAGCTGATGACGATGCCGTTATGGCTCTCGATGGTGCCCCCCTCGTGATTGATGGTAATGTCCCCGTTCGCTTTCGGGCCCCAGTTCTGCGCCTGGATGCCCGCCCGGCGCCAGCCTCTGGCCGTGATGTCTCCCCGCGAGTTGATCGTGATTCCGCCTTGCGCGGCGGAGCCGTCGCGGCGGGCGAAAATGCCCTGGCCCGTCGAATTGATGCGGCCTTCGTGCGTGATCTCGACCGCGCCCGTGCCGAACTGCCGGACGTGGATCCCATTGCGGATTCCGCCGTCCTTCGAATTGATTTCGCCTGCGTGGGTCACCCGGATGTCGCCCGTGCCGGTGTGCTGGGCGTAAATGCCCTCGAGAGAGGAAGAGATCGTGCTGTCGCGGCGGGTCTCGACGGACAACGCGCCGGTTCCCCCGTGATGGTTCTCAATGCCCCGGCCCAGCGAATCGACTTGGCCCTCGTGGACGATCTCGGCATTGCCCGCGCCGTTTCGGGAGACATTGATGCCGGTGCCGGTGGAAAAGATCGTTCCCTGGCTGCTGACCTTCAGCAACTCCTCGTTGTCTGCGCTTCCGATCCGGGCGAAGATGCCGTTTCCTCCAACCCGGCTGCTGCTGGTGCCGATGGCCCCCCCGGTCAGGCTGACGGTCACCGCCCCCAGGCCGGTGATGCTGTTGACGGCCACGCCGGATCCCGTCGACTGGATCGTGCCGTCCTGCACCGTGACCGTGACCGGGTCGGCCGTCGCCGCGCGCACCTCCGCATAGATGCCGTGAATGCCCGCTTCCGTGGTCGTGATGTTCCCGCTCGACTCGATGTCGATGCCGCCGCCCGTGCCGTCCTTCCGGGCGAAAATGGCCCAGTTCCCGGACTCGATGCTGCCGGTGTTGGTGATCTTGATATCGCCCGTGCCGGCGTTGCGGGCTTCAATCCCCCGGAACCCGGACACGATGCTGCCGCTGTTCGTAATCACGGTGCCGCCCGCGCCGTTGTGCCAGTTGCGGATCCCGTACCATTGCGAATCGATCGCTCCTCCGTGGATAATTTCAATGCCGCCCGCACCATTTCGGTCCGCATTGATGCCCGCCCCAAACCGGGGGGTGGGCCTGTTCCGGCTGTCGAGGCGGCTGGAGTCGGTCCTTCCATCGACAAAGATGCTGCCGTTGCTGATGATGGTCAGTTGCGCATCGTTGCTGCTGCCCATTCCCCCGACAAGGATGCCATGGTCCGTCAGGCGCGTCCCGGCAGTGCCCAGCTGCACGCCTTCGTGGACCTCGACGCGGGCGCCGCCCGTGCCGCGCTGAAAGACAGTAATGCCGTCCCTGCCATTCCCCGCGGAGTTTTGAACGATCGTGGCCTGAGGGCGCACCGTGACGGAAAGGTCCCCGCTGTGGCTGTTGCCCGACTCCACCCGGATGCCAGCGCCATTTGATGGCGCCGTGATCGTGTCTGACCCGCTAGTAGCACCGACCGTTAAAGTCAGCTCGTTCTGATTTCTGTATCTGATGCCGCTTGCAAAGTCTCCACTGCAGGTCACTGTAGCGGTAGTGCCGCATTCATCATCTGCCCACACCTCGCCGCCGAATCCGAGCGCCACGACCGCCAGCGCGAAAGCGGCAACAACATTCCCGCCCCCGGGCCGCAAAAGCGTGAGACTTCCTCCCCGAAAACCGGATGGGGGAAGTTTTCCATCGCGCCAATGGCTGCTGGCTATAAAAGGGTTACAAGGGGGGGGGGGGGGTGAGCCTAGAAAGGCAGGCACGCTCGTCCATGACACTATCGAATTCCTCCGAATGATTTCGGCAAGAAACTGGGTGCCGAAAATTCTAGCACAGTAATGTTTATGAACTTACGCACGCAAACCTGTGCAGAACCTATGCAATGCAACACACACGCAGTGTTTGTCGCTGCACGGACTTGCGAGTGCGGCACGCTGCTCACTGAAGATTTACAGCGTGATCACGCTTGTAGAGAGGTTCGGGCGATCAACCCGCTCCGGATTTCCGGGCCTCGCACCGCGGGAGATTTGGCAAGACCGGAGGAGTGATTATGGAACTAATAAAACTTCGCTTCAAGCAGTCATCAGGTGGTTTGGAACAATCCCAGGTACCGGTCCACGAGCAGCAATGTGAACAGTCCCATCAGGTAGATAATCGAATAGGTGAAGGTCGGCATGGCGAGACGGTTGCTGGCCTCTTTCTGCATCCGGATCGCGTAGGCCAGGAAAACCCCGTTCAGGATCAGTGCGCCAGCCAGGTACACCTGGCCGGACAACTGGATGACGAACGGCAACATGCTCGTTGCGGTCAGCAGCACGGTATACAGCGTGATCTGCAGCCGGGTGTAGCGGTCGCCGTGCGTCACCGGGAGCATCGGGATGTCGGCTTTCGCGTAGTCTTCCTTGCGGTGCAGGGCCAGCGCCCAGAAATGGGGTGGCGTCCACACGAAGATGATCAGGAACAGGGCCAGAGCCCCTGCTTCGATATGGCCGGTGACCGCGGCCCAGCCGAGCAGGGGAGGCGTGGCGCCGGCAGCCCCGCCGATGACGATGTTCTGGGGCGTCGCGCGCTTGAGGTAGAGGGTATAGATCAGCGCGTAACCGATCAGGGAGCCGAGCGTCAGCCAGGCCGTCAGCCCGTTGACCCGCAAGTACAGCAGCAGGAACCCGCCCACGCCGAGCAGGAATGCAAATCCGAGTACTTGAGGCGTGCGCAGCGAACCGCGAGGCAGGGGCCGGGCCTGCGTACGGTCCATCTGGGCATCCACGTGCTGGTCGGCGATCTGGTTGATGGCCGCGGCCGCGGCCGCCATGAGGGTGATGCCGACCGCGCCGTACAGCATTTTCATGGGCACTTGCATCAGGGGATCGGCCAGGACCATGCCGATCAGTGCGGTGAACGTCATCAACGCGACCACGCGCGGCTTGGTGACCTCCCAGTAATCGCGCCAGGAGGAAGTCCGGTTCACGGGCTGGCTCCGCGATCGAGCAGAAGTCGCCCCTGGGTGAGAATCGCCAGCAGCAGGATGGCCGCGAAAGCATTGTGCGCGACGGCGACGGCCAGGGGAAGCTGCAGGACGACGTTGCCGATGCCGAGGGAGACCTGGATGGTCAGCAGCGCGATCAGCACCCAGCCGCTTGTGCGCCATGCACCGAGCCCGCTTCGGATGGATGCGGCCGCTAAAGCCAGGATCAGGGCGGCGGCCACGACGGCGCCGATTCGATGGGCGACATGGATGGCGGTGCGCGCCGGGCTGTCCAGGACCCCGTATTCATAGTCGATGCCGAGCCCCCGCCACAGCACGAAAGCCTCGGAGAAATCCATGCCGGAAGGCCACCACTGTTCCCGGCAGGTGGGGAAGTCGGGGCAGGCCAGGGCGGCGTAGTTGGCGCTGGTCCACCCGCCCAGGGTGATCTGCACGATGAGTCCCACCAAGGCGGCAACATGCAGGCAGCGTAGAGAACGTGGCGGATCCGAAGCCGTCGGACGGGGCCAGTCGTGGCAGCGCAGCAGCAGCCACCAGATCAGGCCCAGGGTGGCGAAACCGCCCAGCAGGTGCAGGGTGACGATCAGGGGTTTCAACTGCAGGGTGACGGTCCACATGCCGAGCAGGGCCTGCAGCACCACCAACGCGAGCAGCGCCATCGTGCCGCGTGCAAGGCGTGCGCTGCCCAGCCGGGTTCGGCACAGTGCGGCCAGAACCAGGATCAGCAGGCCGAGCGCGCCGGCCAGGTATCGGTGCAGCATTTCACGGAAAGCCTTTCCGGCGTCGTAGGTCCCGCGTGGGTCCTGTGCTTGTGCGGCCGCGATTTCCTGTTCGGTTTCCGGCAGGGAAGTCAGGTGCCCGTAGCATCCCGGCCAGTCCGGGCAGCCGAGCCCGGCGTCGGTCAGTCTCACGAAAGCGCCGATCACCACCACCAGGAATGTCAGTGCCACGGTCAATGACAGAAGGCGACGGAACAACATGGGAGTCAGCCGATCCGGGAGGCGGTCAGGAGACGTTTCAAGTCGCGCAGGATTCCCCGGGAGGTGGACCGACCGTCGTAATGCATCAGCAGGTTCCCCAGGGGATCGACGATAAAGAGGGCATCGCCGGGCTGGTCGTCCAGTGCGTCGATATCGGGGCTTTTTGGAGAGATCCGAACCTGATCCGGCCTGAAGCGCTCCAATACTTCAGCGTAGGGTGCCTGCAGTTCCGCATGCTCGAGCAGAATCAGGATTTGTGCCCGGTTGCGTTTGGAGCCCAGGGACTGATGGACCTGCCGCATCATGAACAAGGTCGCTTCGCAGTCGAGGTTGCAGGTCGCGGCGCGGGCATGGTAGAGCAGGGTCCAGCGCGGAGGCTGGTCGGGGCGCCGGAACAAGTCGCGCCCGAGCGGTTGGGGGGGCAGGATCAGGGAGCCGTGGCTGACGCCACCGACATCCCCGCGCAATTGCGGGTTGTAGTACAGCATGACCGAGGCGAGCAGCGGCCCGGCGAACGCCAGCACCAGCCCAAGCAGATAAAGGCGCGAGCGCAGCAGGCGCCTGGCTTCCGGGTGCGAACCAAGATGAAACATCAGTCTCGGAAAATCGGTCGCACGGAATACAGAAGGAACAAAATTACCACCGCTGCAGCCATGGCGAACCATTGGACCGCATACGCGGTATGTTTCTCCGCGCTCATCGGGGGGCTCGGCCAGGCTCGCGTATAGCCGTGCGGCTGGTCCTCGGCAAGCCGGACCGTGGCGGGGACGAGCGAAAGCTCGGACAGGCGCCCGGCGAGGCGGGGGTAATCAATGCCCTGAATCACTTGTGGCCAGCCGTGGCCTTCCAGCAGGTGGTCCGAGTCGGTGAACGGATTGGGTTGGGGGAGGTAGACGACCCCCTCGAGCTGGACTTCGGATTCGGTGGGAACTGGAACGGAAGGCAGCCGGGAGCGGTCCGCCTCTCCCGGAACCCAGCCCCGGTTGATCAGGACGACCTGCTCGTAGGTCGACAGTTCGAAGGGGCTGAGCACGTGATAGCCGGGCCGCTTGTCGTGGATCTGGTTGTCGAGCAGGAACTGCCAGGGCAGGTACTGTCCGCGAAGACGGACCCGGCGGTCGGCCAGTTCCTCAAGGGATTCCCCGGGAAATGATGTGATATAAACGGGGGACAATTGTCCCCGCTCCTGCTTCAGTTCGTCCTGCGTGCGACGGGATTCGGCCCGTTCGAGCTGCCAGAATCCCAGCGAGAGGAGAATGGCGGTCAGCGCGACGGTCGCGAAGCTGAGCAGGAGTGAAGGACGGAATCGACGCATGAGGATCAGGTTGAGCCCACGATGAAGCTTCTGGTGGTCATTCTATTGCTGGTGATCCTGGCAAGCCTGTTCTCGGCCTTGGTGTTCCTGGTACGGGACCGAGGTACGACTCACCGCACCGTGCGGGCGCTGACCTGGCGGGTCGGCCTGTCGATTGGCCTGTTTCTGCTGTTGCTATTGGCAGGCTGGATGGGTTGGATCGAGCCGCATGGACTGCATCCCCGGCCTTGATGCGTTCCGTTACAGCCAGTAGACGAAGACGAACAGACCGAGCCAGACGACGTCAACGAAGTGCCAGTACCAGGCGGCCGCCTCGAACGCGAAGTGCCGGTTCGGGGTGAAGTGCCCGGAAATGCAGCGGAACAGCACGACGGTCAGAATGATGGCTCCAATCGTGACATGCAGGCCGTGGAAGCCGGTCAGCATGAAGAAGGTCGAGCCGTAGATGCCCGACCCCAGGGTCAGGTTGAGTTCCGTGAAGGCATGCGCATACTCGATCGCCTGCAGTGCGATGAAGAGGAAGCCCAGCGCCACGGTCAGGAACAGTCCGGCGATCAACTGCCCCCGGTGCCCGGCCTTCAGCGCGTGGTGCGCCCAGGTGACGGTGCCGCCGCTGGTCAGCAAAATCAGCGTGTTGATTGCAGGCAGGCCCCAGGCGGCCATATGGGTGAAGCCGCCGCCGATCTTGCCCGGCCCGTCCGCGGTATAGGGCCACAGCGCCTCGTAGCCTTCCCACAAGTAGGTGTTGGTCAGGATGCCGGGACCTTCGCCCCCGAGCCACGGCAGCGAATACTGGCGGGCGTAGTAGAGGGCGCCGAAGAAGGCGGCGAAAAACATCACCTCCGAGAAGATGAACCAGAACATTCCCCAGCGGAACGACAGGTCGACCTGTGCGTTGTAGGTTTCGCTCTCGCTCTCGCCGATCACGGTGCCGAACCAGCCGAACATCATGAGCACCACGACCAGGAGGCCGGCTGCCAGGAGCCAGGAGCCGATGGCCGAGTCCAGCATCATCAGCGCGGCGCCGACCAGGGTGGTGAACAGGCCGACGGAGCCGACGATCGGCCAGTGGCTGGGTTCGGGAATGTAGTAGAGCGTGGAGTCCGACATGAGGATCAGCCTGATTGGGTCCCGGAAGTTTGGGAGACGTCAAAGAAGGTGTACGACAGGGTCAGGGTCCCGATAGTTTCGGGCAGGCGTTCGCTGACCTTGAAAATCAAAGGCATTTCAACGCTTTCTCCGGCATCGAGCGGCTGGCTGGTGAAGCAGAAGCATTCCTGCTTGATCAGGTGCGGGGCAGCCATTTGCGGGGCGACGCTGGGGACGGCCTGGCCGGTCATGGGCTGTGCGGTGCGGTTGTACGCATGGAATACGGTCTGGTAGGTCTGGCCGGGA
Source organism: uncultured candidatus Poriferisulfidus sp. (assembly GCA_965204575.1). Taxonomy (GTDB): domain Bacteria; phylum Pseudomonadota; class Gammaproteobacteria; order Poriferisulfidales; family Poriferisulfidaceae; genus Poriferisulfidus. Next base: position 278,253 of record OZ241993.1, on the reverse strand, counting down.
CGAACCTTCATCTCGAACTGGTCGGGGCGGATGTCCCAAGGCATGGCGTGATCGACGTTCGCAACGAACTGCAGGGTGACTTGGCGTTCGGCAGCGGTTTCGGCTTCAGGCGTGGCGGGCGTCGCCTGGGTCAGGTTGCTGGTCGACCCGGACAGTCCGGTGAGGTCGCACAGGGCATCGTAAAGCGGAACCAGTGCATAAGAGAAGCCCAGCATCAGCACGCAGACTGCTGCCAGCCGGACCGCCGTTCGACGGGGCGGACGTTTCATCCTGCGGTTCCCACCAGGAAGTAGAAGCCGACATAGATCGTCATGGCGACAATTGCTACGATCCAGGCGGTCCGTATCGCGGCTCGGCGCTCGGGCGTCCGGGGCTGGGTCATCGAATCGCCGGCGGGGTGGTGAAGCTATGGTAGGGGGGCGGGGACGGCAGGGTCCACTCCAGCCCTTCCGCACCTTCCCAGACCTGGTCCGTGGCTTTCTCTCCTCCCCGGATCGTCACCACCACGATGTACAGGAACAGCAACTGCGCGAAGCCGAAGCCGAATGCGCCGATCGAGGCCAGCATGTTGTAGTCGGCGAACTGAAGCGCATAGTCGGGGATCCGTCGCGGCATGCCGGCGAGGCCGACGAAATGCATCGGGAAGAAAGTCAGGTTGACGAAGATGGTGGACAGCCAGAAGTGCCATTTGCCCAGGCGTTCCGGGTAGTGGTTTCCGGTCCATTTGGGCAGCCAGTAGTAGACCGCCGCCATGATCGCGAAAATCGATCCGGGGACCAGGACGTAGTGGAAGTGTGCAACCACGAAATAGGAATCGTGGTACTGGAAGTCCGCCGGCACGATCGCCAGCATCAACCCGGACAACCCGCCGATGGTGAACATGATGATGAAGCCGATGGCGAACAGCATCGGGGTCTCGAACGTCATCGAACCTCGCCACATGGTGGCGACCCAGTTGAAGACCTTGACGCCGGTCGGCACGGCGATCAGCATGGTGGCGAACATAAAGAACAGTTCGCCAGCCAGCGGCATGCCGACCGTGAACATGTGGTGCGCCCATACGACGAACGACAGGAAGGCGATCGAAGCGGTCGCGTAGACCATCGAGCTGTAACCGAACAGCGGCTTGCGGGAGAAAGTCGGCAGGATGCTGGACACCACCCCGAACGAAGGCAGGATCAGGATGTAGACCTCCGGATGGCCGAAGAACCAGAAGATATGCTGGAACATGACCGGGTCGCCGCCGCCGGCCGCGTTGAAGAAACTGGTGCCGAAGAACTTGTCGGTCAGCAGCATGGTGACGCCGCCCGCCAGCACCGGCATCACGGCGATCAGCAGGAAGGCGGTGATCAACCAGGTCCAGACGAACAAGGGCATCTTCATCATGTGCATGCCCGGCGCGCGCATGTTGATGATGGTGGCGATGACGTTGATCGCACCCATGATGGAGGACATGCCCATGAAGTGGATCGAGAAGATGACGAACGGCAGGGCATTGCCGGTCTGCAGGGTGAGCGGGGGATACAGGGTCCAGCCTCCGGCCGGGCCGCCGCCGTCCATGAACATGGTCGACAGCAGCATGGCGAATGCGAACGGCAGGATCCAGAAGCTCCAGTTGTTGAGGCGCGGCAGGGCCATGTCGGTGGCACCGACCATCAGGGGGATCTGCCAGTTGGCCAGTCCCGTGAAGGCGGGCATCACCACGCCGAAGATCATGACCAGCGCGTGCAGCGTGGTCATCGAGTTGAAGAACTGGGGATCGACGAACTGCAGGCCCGGCGAGAACAGTTCGGTGCGGATCACCAGCGCCATCGCGCCGCCGATGAAGAACATGATCATGGCCAGCCACAGGTACAGCGTGCCGATGTCCTTGTGATTGGTCGTGGTGACCCAGCGCCACAGGCCGCTGGGGTGATGATCGTGATGGTCGTCGTGCGCGGCGGCGGTTTCGCTCATGTCGGCTCCATAGGTTATTCGGCGGCGCCGGCGGTCTGCTTCTCGACCCAGGCGCGGTATTCGTCAGGCGGCACGGCATGGACCTCTATCGGCATAAAGCCGTGGTCGCGGCCGCATAGTTCGGCGCATTGGCCCCGGTAGACGCCGGGATCATCGATCTGGGTCCACAGTTCGTTGATGAAGCCCGGTATGGCGTCCCGCTTGAGGGCGAGATCCGGCACCCACCAGGCATGGATCACGTCGTTGGCGGTAATCAGCAAACGGATTTTCGTGTTGGTCGGGATGACCAGGGGTCGGTCGACTTCCAGCAGGTAGTGTTCGCCCTTTTCCGCCCGGTCGCGGATCGCGTCGCGCGAAGTCGAAAGGAACGAGTAGAAGCCGAAATCGTGGTCCAGGTAGTCGTAACGCCACAGCCACTGGTAGCCGGTGATCTTGATCGTCATCTCGGATTCGCCGGAGTCTTCCATCTTGATCAGGGTGGCCGTGGCGGGGACCGCCATGGCGACCAGGATGATGAAGGGGATGACCGTCCAGATCACTTCCACGGTCGTGCTCTCGTGGAAAGTCGAGGCCGTGTATCCGCGGGACTTCCGGTGCACCAGGATGGAATAGAACATGGCGCCGAACACGATGATACCGATGACCACGCAGATCCAGAAGATCAGCATGTGCAGGTCGTAGACGATTCGGCTGACCTCGGTGACGCCGACCGGCATGTTGAGGGTGTCCCAGCCGGCCTGCGCGGCGCCCGCGAAAGGCAACAGGAACGCGACTGCGACGAGGCGCTGGGGATTCAGCAGGGCTTTTAAATTCGGTAACATCCGACGGATTTCTTCCGACATGTGTCTGGATTCGAGGGCGTTTCGGTCAATGGGCGAAAATCAGACCCGTATTATATATCGCCCATAGGATGTCCTGTCCTCGTTCGGGAACTGCCGCTACGGGATTTTTTGTGAAATACGGTCTTCCCGGACACGCGATTCGATGTCCGGCACCCGAAGAATAGGGGAGCGCCTCGGCATGCCTGCGGTGGGGGGTGGCGGCTTGTCTGTTAAGTTACCTGGCGGGGGTTTCAAGAGGAGCAATGATGTCTGGCAATCATGACGCACGCGGGCACAGGCAGGCCCACAGTAGTCATGACAATGATGCCCGCCGCGTCTTTTGGGCTTTTTTGCTGATCGGGGGCTTCATGTTCGCCGAGGTCGCCGGCGGCGTGATCTCAGGCTCTCTGGCGTTGCTCGCCGATGCCGCCCACATGCTGGTCGACACGGTGTCTTTGCTGTTTGCCTGGATCGCCTTCAGGCTGAGCCGTCGCCCGGAGGATCGGATGCGGACTTATGGCTACCATCGTTTTCCGGTTCTCGCCGCCTTCGCCAACGGCGTCAGCCTGGTGTTCATCGTCGGCTGGATCTTTGCCGAGGCGGTTGGCCGGTTCATCAATCCAACCGAAGTGCTCGCCGTCCCCATGCTCGCGGTGGCGGGGCTCGGCCTGATCGTCAATGTCGGTGCGTTTGCACTGTTTCGCGGAGCGAACCGCGACAACCTGAATGTCCGCGGCGCCCTGCTCCATGTGGTCAGCGACATGCTCGGCTCGGTTGCGGCGGTCGGTGCGGCACTGGTTATCATGACGACTGGCTGGATGCTGATCGATCCGATCCTTTCCATCCTGGTCTGCCTGCTGGTGTTGCGCAGCGCCTGGTTCCTGCTGAAGGAATCGGCACACGTGCTACTTGAGGGCGTTCCCAAGCAGTTGAACGTGCAAGAGATTGGTCCGGACCTGATTGCGCATATCCCGGCTGTCGAGGATGTTCATCACGTGCACGCCTGGTCCTTGTCGCAGGAGTACTCGCTGCTGACCCTGCACGCGCGCATTGCCGGAGGCGCCAACCCGGATTCGGCCATCGTCGCCATTCGGGCCCGCCTGGAAGAACGTTTCAACATCGGTCACGTCACCGTGCAGATCGAACTGGAGGATTGCACCGACAATCCTGCCGCGGTTTCCGGCTAGCAGTCGACCCCGTCCACGCGTGGATTTAGCGAGGCGTTGTGCCGCCTGAGGCCGGTATGTTCTTCGACCAATATGTTACATTATAACAATCTAATATTGCTGGCGATCTTGGCGGAATCCGGTCTGCCGCTTGGCCAAATCAGGCTTTCGATAAGGAGAAAAGAATGGATCTGAGGAGTAGTTTCCGCTCGAAAATCTCTGCCGCGGCAGTGTTGTTCGTCTGTGCCTTTCCTGGGACGGCGATGACCGGGGTTGCGGACCGAGTCGTCGCTTCGATCAAGCCGGTGCATTCGCTGGTGAGCGGTGTAATGGCGGGCGTGGGCGAGCCTCACCTGATCATTCGGGGTGCCGTTTCGCCACATACCTTCAGCCTGCGTCCTTCCGATTCAGTGGTTCTCGAGAATGCCCGGGTCGTCTTCCTTGTCGACGAATTGATAGAGAGTCCTCTGGTCGGTCCGGTCGACACGCTTGCACACGATGCCCGCGTCGTCATGTTGTCCGAAGCGAAGGGCCTCGTTCACCGGCCACTCCGCGAAGGAGGGGCCTTTGAAGCCCACGATCACGGAGCCGACGAACACCATGGACATCACGAGGGAGAGGAACACTCCGATGAGGAAGAAACCCATGGCCATGAGGAGCATGGTGCTTTCGACCCGCATATATGGCTCGACCCGGTCAATGCCAAGGCAATGGCGAGCATGATCGCCAGCACCTTGTCCGAGGCGGACCCTGCCAGTGCCGAGACTTACGCGGCCAATGCCGAAGCGCTCTCGCAGCGCCTGGAAGACTTGACCGCGGAAATTTCGGCAGAGATGGAATCGGTCCGCGACAGGCCCTTTGTCGTATTCCACGATGCCTACCGGCATTTCGAAGAGCGCTTTGGCCTGAGGGCGGTCGGCTCGGTCGTCATCAGTGTGGACCAGTCACCGGGCGTCCGACGCATCATGGAACTCCGCGACAAGGTCCATGGACTCGGTGCGGTCTGCGTGTTCGCGGAAGTCCAGTTCGAATCGCGCCTCGTCGACACGATCATTGCAGGGACATCGGCACGAACGGGTCTTCTCGACCCTCTCGGTGCTGCGGACGAAGCCGGACCCGAGGCGTATTTCGACTTGATCCGCAACATGGCGGCATCGTTCAAAAGTTGTCTTGCGCCCGCAGACCAGGGCTGAGGCGTTCCCGGAAAAGTGTGTGACATGAAGCGCCTGGCGGCGGCACGATAAAATTACGGCAGTCAATCTAGGTGCAGAACTCTAGGAGGCTCGCCGTGATTCGTTGGACTCTTGATATCCCGGAAGAGACCGACCAGAACGTCCGAAAATATCTTGACCAGATGCAGGGTGGGGAGAACGACTTGTCTCGATTTGTCGATCAAGCCGTCAATCAGGCCATGCTAATCAGTTCTGTCGAGGCCCTGTGGGAGCGGATAAGGATTTGTCTCCCGAATCTGCTCAGAAGCTTGCCGACACGGCAGAATTGCACAGGCCCAAAACATCTGGGAACTCTCACTATCTTGACCGGCCGCAGATCGTAAAGTCCATTCCGTCACTGGACCGTAGGAAGCAGACCAGACATTCAGGTTATGCCACTTTTCGAGTACGGATGGCACGCAGGGCTTCGGCCTTGTCCCGCGCCGCACACTCGAGTTCGTAGAGATTCTGAAGGTTCATCCAACTCCGGGCGTCGGTGTTGAAGTACTTTGCTAGGCGTAACGCGGTCTCGGCGGTGATACCGCGACGGCCGCGGACAATCTCGCTGATTCGTGCCGGTGTCACGCCGACCGCTTTCGCGAGTGCCGTGGCGGATAAATCGAGAGGCTTCATGAAGTCGCACTTCAGGATTTCGCCTGGGTGAATCGGTTTCAGTCTGGTCATGTCAATGTCTCTCCAAATGGCATCAGTGGTAGTCGATGATCTCAACGTCGTAAGCGTCTCCGTCGACGAAGCGGAAACAAAGCCGCCACCGGTTGTTGATTCGGATGCTGTAAAAGCCCTTGCGGCCGCCCCGCAACACCTCAAGACGGTTGCCAGGCGGTGCCCGCAGGAAGTCCAGTGTTGCGGCCGCATCCAGTTGAGCAAGCTTACGTCGGGCAATTTGCTCAAAGTCGGCGAAACGCCGTACCTGATAGCCGTTGGCAAGTTGCTCCGTGTCTTTGCAGCGGAAACTCCGAATCACTCTGCGCATTATATCGCATATCGAAATACGAAATAATGGCGCCCCGCAAATTCTCCATATGGCAAAAAATAGTTTATAATATGCTGCATGGCAAAATATTCTCGTGCCCTGCATGACACGCATCCCGTGTCTGCCAGCATTAGCGACGCGGAAACGGGCGCCATGCTGCGCGCTTTTTTCAATCTGATGAAATCCTGGAAGTTGAATGACCGGGAAGGACGCATTCTGCTGGGTGACCCGGCGGCACGAACCTATGCCCGTTGGAAAGCCGGGCAGGTTGACCTGTCGCGTATATCACGAGACGTTCGCGATCGCCTGTCCATGCTGATGGGCATCCACAAGAGCCTGCGCTACATGTTTTCCGAGCCGGCGCGTGCCTACGATTGGCTGCGCAAGCCGAACCGGGTGTTTGCGGGCCAACCTGCACTAAGCCGCTTGCTGGCTGGGTCCATTTCTGATTTAGAGGCAGTTCGTACTTATCTTGATGCTGAGCGTGGGGGATGATGATTCCGCCTGTCAGTCGGGTTGCTTGGCCGCGGACATACCGCCTCATTCGATCAATCTACCCGCCGATTGATTTGTTCGAGGACATTGCTGACCCTGCCGATTGGGAGTTGATCGCCAATGCGGAATCCAAGACCAACCCACGGGTACGTGAGAAGGTTGGCGCGATTCTCTTGATTCCTCCGGAACGGCGCGTTTCGGGACCCGGTGCGAGTTGGGCGATGGCTCCGTTCTGCCACGTCTCAAGTGACCGGCCAAGCCGGTTCAGCGATGGACGTTATGGCGTATGTTACGTGGGCGATTGTTTCGAGGTGGCGTTGGCAGAGTCGGTGTTTCATTTCGAACGTTTCATGTTGTCAACAGACGAAGGTCCGTCCACGGCGGACTACCGAGAGTTGGTCGGGAGTGTGGATGCGGAACTACACGATTTGCGTGGCGCGGAAGCTTTCAAATCTGCTTTGGACGCAGATGATTGCACTGCTGCGCAATCGCTGGCCCGTGAATTGCGGCACGGCCACGCCAGCGATGGCATTGTCTATCCAAGCGTGCGTTATCCTGCTGGCGAAGCGGTTGCCGCATTCTGGCCCGATGTAGTCGGTATTCCCGTCCAGGGGCGACACGTGTGTTATCGGTGGGATGGAAGTCGGGTCGATTCCTGGTTGGTATATGGCGAGGAAGATTGGCGGCCTCTATCATGAGGGAATCCATTCGAAGAAACCCCAGTTCACGCGGAGAGTTATAACTTCACCCGAGGTTCAATCAGGCTCTGTAATCTCTTCCTTTCTCTTCAGTTTTTTCTGCCTCCAGAGTTCCAGAAGGGGCACTTGGACTAATACTGAGAACAGCACCACCCCGAAGCCGATGGATTCAATCGTCCACCAGTAGTCGAGCGCGATCGGAACGCTCAGCGCCAGCCCCACGGTGACGGCACCACGGGTACTGCTGAAATACAGGATGTTGTGATCCGGCAGTTTCTTCAGCGCCTTGTTGGTCCGGGTCAGCAACGGCATGACAAGGGTTAACCCGGCAATGCGGGCCAGGATGACCGCGCCGATGCCGATCAGGATGGCCAGGTAGCGGTCGGAGAACATGTCGACCGAGATGCTCAGCCCGAGCATCAGGAACAGCATGGATTCGGCCAAGGTGGCCATGAGGCGCCAGAACTCGTCCACGAAGTGATCCTGGGGGGCGTCCAGGTCCTGGTGCATGGTGCGGCCCATGATCAGCGCCGCCGCCAGCACGGACAGGACTCCGGACACATTGAGCACGTAGTCCGCGACCAGGTAGGCCATATAGGCGGTCACCAAGGTGAACAGGGCCACCTCGTGCGGGGAAGGCTGGCGCACCCGCAGGAAGATCAGGGAGAAAAAACCGATCGTCACCCCGATGATGGCGCCGCCGACCACTTCCCAGACGATGTACAGCGCGATCTCTCTGGGTCCGAGAGTCAGGTCGGGTTCCAGCGCGAAAGCCAGCAGGAGGGTGAACAGCACGATGGCGAATGCGTTGTTCAGCAGGCCCTCGCCCCGGATCAGCGTACGCAGGTCCGGAGGAAGGTTCAGATGCGTGAATACCTGGTGGAGCGTTTGGCTCTGGGTGGCAATCAGCATGGTGCCGGTCAGGAGAGCGGCGATCCACGGGAACCCGGCCGGATGGCCCATGCCGTAGTAAATCAGTACGGTGCTGAACGCCAGGGAGATGAGCGCCAGCGGCAACGCTAGCAGGATGATGCCGAACAGGTTCCGCCCGAATCTCGGCACGTCCATGCTGTAGGCGGCGGAAAAAATCAGGACCGGGAGGAATACGTAGAAGACCAGATCGCGCAAGATCCCGCCGTGCAGGCCCAGTTCGTCGGCATCGATAATCAGGCTGCTGAAGGCGAAGCCCAGAAGCAGCAGCAGTGCCTCGAACGGGAACCTCAGGTGGCTGAAGAGAGGCTTCAGCACCAGGCCCAGAAGCAGCAGGCCCGCGAGGCTCGAAATCGAAATCACTAGGTCCATGGCAGGCTCAGGCGGTTCGGACGGGCATCGGGTAAAGCTTGTGCAGCGAGATGCTCAGGCCGTTGGGTTGCACGATGCGCGCGTGGGTGCGGTTCAGCGCACGCGGGTGAGCCACGCCGCAGGAGTGCGCGATCATGGCGACTTCCGTCTCCATGTTGCGGGCCAGGTGCGCGACCCGGACGGCCTTGTTCTTCGGATTCAACCCCTGCTGCAGGCGGGGATTGTGCGTGGTGACGCCGGTCGGGCAGGTATTGCGGTTGCACTGCATGGCCTGGATGCAGCCGAGCGCGAACATGAACGCACGTGCCGAGCAGACGAAATCCGCTCCCAGACACAGCGCCCAGGCCACATCGGACGGATTGACCTGCTTGCCGGACGCGATCACGCGGACGCGGTCGCGAAGGCCCCCCTGCTCCAGGCGGTCGACCACCATCGGCAGGCTTTCGCGCAGCGGCAGCCCGACGGCGTCGAGCAACGGCATGGGGGCGGCACCGCTGCCGCCATCGCAGCCATCGACGGTGATGAAGTCCGGGGCGAACTCGGGACCGCGGCGCAGGATTTCATCCAGCCAGTCATCCAGCATCTGTTCGGAGCCGATCACGGTCTTGAAGCCGACCGGCTTACCGGTCAGGTCGCGGGTCCGGGCAATCCTGTCCAGCAAATCGGAAGTGTTGCCGATGCCGGGATGCCGCCGCGGGCTGAGTGATGCCTTTCCGGCCGGAATGCCGCGGATGCGGGCGATTTCCTCGGTCACCTTGACACCCGGCAGGATCCCGCCCATGCCAGGCTTGGCACCCTGCGAGAGTTTGATCTCGAACATGCGTATTTGCGGGATTTCGGCCAATTCCTGCAGACGTGTCTCCGAGAAGTTGCCGTGCTCGTCGCGCACGCCGTAGTTGGCGGTGCCGATCTGGAACACCAGGTCGCAGTCTCCCTCCAGGTGGTAGGGCGACAGCCCGCCCTCGCCGGTATTGAGCCAGCATCCCGCCTTGGCCGCACCGTGCGACAGCGCTTGAACGGCGACGTTCGAGATGGCGCCGTAGCTCATGGCCGAGATGTGGAAGAAATGTTCCGTGGCGTAAGGCTCCAGGGTTCCCGGGCCGATGGTCAGCAATGGAGGATCAACGTCCTTCTGGTCGAGGTCAGGGTAAGGGTCATTGACGAACAGAACGGTGCCGGGGCGCGTCAGGTCGCGGGTGGAGCCGAAGGGCAGGGTGTTGCTGAGGTTCTTGCTGGCGCGGTAGATCCAGGAGCGCTGCGCCCGGTTGAACGGCATCTCCTCGCGGTCCATGGCGAAGAAGTACTGGCGGAAGAATTCGCCCAGATGCTCGAACCAGTACCGGAAGCGGCCGATGACGGGATAGTTGCGGCGCACCGCGTGGCGGGTTTGCGTGACGTCGACGATGTAGAGCACCATCGCGAACAGGATCAGGATCCCGATGCCGAACAGCAAGAGCGAAGCCAGCACGTCCACTGCGGTCAGCAGTAGATCCATGGGAACTGGTGTTATGTCTCGCATCCGCACCTCCCAATTGGTGTTCCAAAGGAGCGGGTATTCACCGTTATATCTCGAAAACTAGTGGAATTGTATACGATAATCCGAAAGACTCATGATAATCCGTATATATTCAATATCTTATCCCATCTTTAGCAGGTCGGTTTCCGGCATGGCATAATCCCTGCATGATCCGTTCGTCCGTCTATCGCCTGTATCCCGGCACCTTGCGCCGGGCTCAGTTATTGTCCGGCATCGCCGGGGCGAACCGCTACGTCTGGAACTGGGCCATTGGACGGAACCGGGATGCGATGAAAGCCTATAAAGAAGGGAAAGGCGAAAAGCCTTCGCCGACTTTCTTCACCCTGGGCCTGGCATTCACGAGGCTGCGCAACGGCGAAGGCCACGAATGGCTGAGGGAGTTGCCGTATGCGGAAGTGCGGTATGTGCTGAAACGGTATGCGGATGCCATGAAGGAAGCCAGGAAGGGCAAGTGTAGCTTTCCGAGGTTCAAGCACAAGGAAGACGGCGACTCGTTCACGATTCCGCAGAACGTGCGGATCGCGGACGGCAAACTCTACGTGACCAAGGTGGGTTGGGTGCCGATCCACCGTCAGGGTGGTGATCCATGGGCTTACGGCGAGGCAAAACAGGCCGTGGTGGTCAAGCCTCCGAACGGGAAGTGGTATGTGTCGGTGTTCTGGGAAGTACCGGATACGAAACCGGAGGACAACGGCGAGGCGGTCGGGCTGGACATGGGGAAGTGGAACGTGGCCACCACGGAGCCCGACCGAATTTTCATGCCGGACGTCTCCGATCTTGAAACAAAACTGAAACGGCATAAGCGAAAGATGGACCGCCGCCAACGGGTGCCCCTTTTGGACGCGGATGGAGAGCCTAGGCTAACCAGACAAGGTAAAACCATCCAGGTGAATTCGCACCGTCGCGAGAAGGAACGAAAGATCGTGGCGAAACTGTACCGGAGGATCGCCTACATCCGGGACAACTGGCGGCACCATGTCAGCCACGACTTGGCGAACCGGTTCGGGACGGTCTGCGTGGAGGGTCTGAAGATCAGGAACATGATGAAGTCGGCCAAGGGCACGGTGGAGAAGCCGGGCAAGCATATCAACGCGAAATCCGCCCTGAACCGAGGCATTGCGGAAAGCGGCTGGGGCCGGTTGCGCTTCATGCTAGGCTACAAGGCGTACCGGATGGAGACGGTCGACCCGGCGTACACGAGCCAGCGTTGCCACCGATGCGGGCATGTAGCGGAGGCGAACCGTCGGCGAGAGAGATTCGAATGCGTATCCTGCGGATACGCGGGGAACGCGGACATCAATGCCGCGTTCAACATACTGGCGTTGGGGACTGGCGCGGCTGGACAGGGAGGGGCGTTCGCCGCTGTCCGAGCCGGGCCTTCGGGCGCGGTTCGGTCAAGCGACCCCGATGATCTGTCAATGGATATACAAGGTCTGCTTGCGGATTATTGTATATGAGCCCCAAAGCTAGTGTAGCACCGAGAGCGCCAGTTCCTGTGCTTTCCGCAAGTCCGGTTTGCCGCTGCCAAGCAGCGGCAGAACCTCGACCGGCAAAACCAGCCGGGGCCGCGCCAGCTCTCCCACTCCCCGTTCCCCCAGGGCCTGTCTCAACCGACCCCGGTCCGGCTCGGGATGCTCAGTAATGAGGACCAATTGCTCTCCTCGGGTGGGGTGGTTGACGGCGCAGACGATGTGACGGTATTCCGGCCAGACTTCGCTGACCTGCTGCTCTACGTAGGCGAGCGACACCATCTCGCCTCCGATCTTGGCGAACCGCTTGGCTCGGCCATGCAGGCTCAGGAATCCGTCATCGTCGAATTCGGCAACGTCGCCGGTATCGTGCCAGCCGTCCTCCGGAGGGGTCAATAGCCGGCTTTCCCCCGGCATCCAGTAGCCGGACATCACGTTCGGGCCGCGCAGAAACAATCGCCCGCGGGTGGTGTCGATGGTGTCCTGGGAGTCGTCCAGCGGTTCCAGGCGCGCTTCGATATCCGGCATCAGGCGGCCGACCGAGCCCGGTCGGTTGCACGCAAACGTGTTGGCACTGACCGCGGGTGAGGTTTCGGTCACGCCGTAGCCCTCGTGGACGGTCAGACCGAAACGGTCCTGCCAGAATTTCCGGGTGCCCGGCTTGAGCGGTTCGGCGCCGGCCACGATCAAGCGCAGGCTTTGCAGGTCTTCCGGGCTTGCCGCCTGCCCGTAGCCGTTCAGGAACGTGTCGGTGGAGAAGAACACGGTGATATCGTGCTTTCGGATCAGTTCGGGGATCTGCTTGTAGTGGAGGGGGCTGGGGTACAGGGTGCAGCGCAGCCCGGCCATCAACGGCAGCAGCAGGCCAACGCCCAAGGCGAACGAGTGAAAGGTGGGGAGGCACAGCAGCAGGTGGTCCTGGGGAGTCAGGTTCAGCACCGCGCGGACCTGGCAACGGTTGCGCTGCAGGTTTCGGTGGCTCAGCACGACGCCTTTGGGTTCGCCTTCCGACCCGGAGGTGAACAGCACTACGGCGGGGTCCGAGGGATCACCTTTCGGGGGCGGCCGCATGGCGCGCCAGGCGGCCTTGAGTTTCATGCCGAGGCTCAGTTGCGGCCTCAGATCCTCCAGCCACAGCAGGGCGTAGTCTCCGGCCAGGGCGTCGGTCAAGCCTCCAAGGTCGGCCTTCTCGACGAACCGGCGGGAAGTCACGACGTGGGTCAGTCCGGCCGTGCGGCAGGCACTGGCGACATTGGCTGGCCCGGCGGTGTAGTTGAGCATGACCGGGATGCGGTGAAGCGCGTGCATGGCGAAAAAAGTGATCGGCGTGGCGGTCGCGTTCGGCAGCAGGATGCCGACCGTATCCTGTGCCTTCGGCAGGGCCCGCTCAAGCAGCTGGGCGACGGCGTGGGTCGCCTGGAGCAGTTGCCGGTACGTCAGGGTCCGCTCCAGATCGGCCAGGATCGGATAGCCAGCCCCGAACCTTCGGGCTGCACCGTACAAGGACTGCAATGCCGTGCATTCCTGGCAGTGCATCCGGTATTCCAGTTCACACAGCAGGTCGTAGATCTTGAGGGCATCGCGCCGGAGCGCTTCCGGCTCGTCGGCCGCGCGGGGCGGCAGCGGACAGTTTTCGAACCCGACCCGGATGCGCGGGTAGAAGCGGGGCATGTAGAGTTCCGGGTCACTGACGGACGCGACTTCGACGGGGCGGCCGGACCGCTCCCGGGCGGTCTGCATCAATTCCAGCAGCGAAGCTTCGCCCTCGGGGCCGGAAGGCGGCAGGATCAGCACGGTGCGGGCGGGTTCATCCTGATTGCCTGGCCACTGGTCGTCCAGGGCCGCGGGGTCCAGCGGTTTCAGGCGGACCCAGCAGGCGAGCAGTCGCAGGCTCGCGCGGCGCAACAGCGCGGGAGCAACATGGATTTCAAGTTTGCCGGGGATGGTGGCAGCCAGCGCCCAGGCGACCCAGGCGCTTCCACGCCGGGCGAATACCAGCGAACCGGGCGGGGGCGTTTCCGTGATCAGTACGACTGACGCGACCGGCCACAAAAGGACATGGCGGAAACTGCCCTGCGTGAAATGCAGCAACAGCAGTGCGGCCAGGAGAGCGGTGGCGGCCATGGCCAGCCACACGGTGACGATCGTGCCGCCGGACTGGAAAATGACGATGGACGTCGCCGAGGCCAGCGCCATGAAGATGGAATTGAGGATGTTGTTGCAGGCGATGACCCGCGCGCGCCGGTCCTCCGGCGCCCGCTGCTGCACCAGGGTGTACAGGGGCGTAACATAGAAACCGCCCGCCACGGCAAGCGCCAGCAGGATGCCGAGGGCGGTTACGGCCTGCGGGTCCTCCAGCAGGTCGGCGAATCCGCGAAGCGGAACATCGGCCGGGGGAACGAGGCTGAGCAACACGAAGCCGGCGCCCAAGGCCGCTGCGGATATGGGTGCCAGGGTCGCCCGCGCCGTGCCGCCGAGCCAGCGGTTGCACAACAGGGCACCGAGCCCGACGCCGACGGTGAAGATCGCAAGCGCGCCCGCCAATGCCTGCTCGTTGCCGGCCAGCACGTCCCGGACGAACAGCGGCAACTGAACGAGCATGCCAACCCCGATCATCCAGAACCAGCTGATGGCGAGCATCAGCCAGGCCAGGCGAGGCTGGCTCAGGCCTTCTCGCACGATCCGCGCGGTTTCGCTGAACGGCTCGAACGAGAGCCGCAGACCGGCGCCGGCGGGAACCTGCGCCGGAATCCGGTGGCTTGCCAGGTAACCGGCCCCGGCGCTGATCACCAGGATGCCGGGCACCCACAGGGCGGCGTCGGGAACACCCATTACGAGAGTTCCGGTCAGGCTTCCGGCGAGGATGGAGATGAACGTGCCGACCGCGATCCAGGCGTTGCCGGCCAGCAGTTCGGCCCGGGACAGCAGGTTCGGCAGGATGGCGTACTTCACCGGACCGAACAGGGCGGACTGCAGTCCGGTCAAGAACAGGATGACGAACAGAAAGGTGACTGACCCGGTGGCAAAACCGATCCAGGTCAGTGCCATCAGGGCGCATTCCGCGAGCTTGATGTGCTGGATCAGCCGGTGCCGCGGAAAGTGATCGGCCAGTTTTCCGCCCAGGGCGGAGAACAGCAGGAAAGGGAGCAGGAAGATCCCGGCGGAGGCGGCAACCAGTTCTTCGCTTCCGAATCCGGCCAGTTCGGTAATGCGGTAGGTGATCAGGACGACCAGCGCGTTACGGAAGACGTTGTCGTTGTAGGCCCCGGTCAGCTGGGTGAAGAAGAAAGGGCCGAGCCGCCGTGTCAGCAGCAAACGGAAGGTCGAAGGCATCGGCAGTGCGGGGGTTACAGGCGGGTCGGATTTTCAGCGTCGCCGTAGACCTCATCGGGGTCGAAGGTTTTGTCGCGTTCCAGGTGTTCCAGCGCTTGGCCGGCCGAATCCCCGGTCGGCACCTTGCGGTAGAAGCAGGAGCGGTAGCCGACGTGGCAACTGGCGCCGGAGCCTGCGACCGTCACGCGCATCCAGACCGTGTCCTGGTCGTCGTCGATGCGCAGTTCGCGCACTTTCTGCACCAGTCCGCTGGTGGCGCCCTTGTGCCACAGGCATTGGCGGCTGCGGCTGTAGTACCAGGCTTCGCCGCTCCGGATGGTCCGCTCCAGCGCCTCGGCGTTCTGGTACGCGACCATCAGCACTTCGCCGGATTCGTAGTCGGTGGTCACCACGGGGATCAGCCCGTTTTCATCGAATTTCGGGGCCAATTGATCCCCTTCTTCGACTTGCTTGATACTCTCCCGAGGAGAAAATAAAGAAGACATGGGATTTATGTAGATAACTTGGCAGACTCTCGCCTGCCAGATTGTCCCATTTCTTGACGCTTCTCAGACCGGGCAACCCCGCCGTCTCCACGTCCAGTCGCCCCATTCCCGAAGGCCAAAATGTTCAATGCGGCGTTCACGTCCGCATCGTCCGCGTGCCCGCAAGCGGTGCACTTGAAATCTGTTCCATTTCTGTTTTTCTCATCGACGTGCCCGCATGAATGGCACGTCTGGCTGGTATACGCCGGAGGTACAGGGCGCACTTCCATCTTGTAGTCCAGGCACAACTCCAGCGTGCCCCATGCGCTGGCCAGGATCTTCCGGTTCAGCCCGGACTTCGCTTTTACGTTCGTACCCGGTTCCTCCACCGTTCCCTTGGCGGATTTCGTCATGTCCCCGATGTTCAGTTTCTCCATGTATGCCACATCGTATTCTGACGCAATGCTCTTGCTGACGTGGTGCGCCCAGTTCAACCGGGCGAAGCATTCCGCACGGAATGCTTTCTGCAACTTCACCTTGGTGACCTTTCTGCGGTTGCTCCCTTTCACCTGTCGCGCCATCTTGCGCTGGTAGCGTTTTCGCCGTGCCGTTTTCTTCTCCAAATCCGGCCCCGGATGCTTCGTGCCGTCCGATAATACCGCCCACCCGTCTTCATTCACATTGCGGTCGATGCCCACTTCCTTGATGGCGTGAGGGAGACTGGCTTCGGCTTGCACTTCGTAAGTGAGATAGGCGTACCAGTTTCCGCATTCCTGCAAGACGCGACCGGACTTGAATTCGCCGTCCGGGTCCGGGTTGTTGCCGACCAGCTTCATCCAGCCGATTCTCTGCACGTACAGGCTCTCTCCCGTCACCTTCGCCGACACATAGTTGATTGGAAAACTCGGCTTGGTTGTCCACTTGCCGTGGAATTGCGGGGGGTTCCGGTTGAGTTTCCCACCCGTCTTCACGTCCTTGAAGAATTCCTTGTAAGCCGTCTCGATGGGTTGCAATGAACTCTTGACGACATATGCCGAATAATCCTGCAACCACTTGTAGCTGTGACGGCGCAGAACGGTGAAGACCTTGCCCATCGAGTAATAGTGGAAATCCGGCTTGATTCCGAACTCGTACTCGTCCCTGAGTTTGCCGACCATGTGGTTCCACACGAAACGACAAGCTTCGGCGGTGCCGTGCAGTTGCTGGTTTTTCCGGCGTGAGCCGGGATGCAGGCGGTAGCGGACGGTGCGATGGACTTTCATGGCTGTATCAAGTCTGCATAACTCCCGAAGACATTTTGCAAAGAGAAGTGTTTGATTCGCACAGTCTACCGTACCCGCCGCCAGTGGCTGCCGTCCGCTAGGTCCTCCACCGCGATTCCAGCCTCCAACAGCTGATCGCGGATGCGGTCGGCCGCCGCGTAATCCCCGTTTTCCCGTGCGGCTTGCCGCTCGGCCAGTAGGGCTTCGATCTCGGCATCGTCCAGGCTCTCGGCCGTCGCGCCGGCATGGAACCAGTCTTCGGCCGCGGATCCGAACAGGCCGAGCATCCGGGCGCCGGCGCACAGCCGCCGGGCGGCCTCCGTGCGCTGCGTTCCCTGCAGATGGGCCAGGGCCGCCGCCTCGTGCCGCAGGTGCTGCAGGGCCAGCGGGGTATTGAGGTCGTCAAGCAGGGCCTGCAGGAATTCCGCATCCGGCTCGGTTTCGTCGGGTTCCGGGCTTCCCGCATCCTGCCAGGCCCGGTACAGCCGGTCCAGGATCTGACGCGCCTGAAGGAGCAGGTCATCCGTCCAGTCCAGCGGCTTGCGGTAATGCGCGTGCAGCAGGGCGAGGCGCAGCAGTTCGCCCGGATGGTGATCGAGAAGCTCCCGGACTTGGCGCACATTGCCGATGGACTTGGACATTTTTTCGCCGTCGACCGTGACATAGCCGTTATGCATCCACAGCCGGACGAACGACTCGCCGGGATGAGCGCAACAACTCTGCGCGCGCTCGTTCTCGTGGTGCGGGAACACCAGGTCCTGACCGCCGCCGTGGATGTCGATGGTCGGGCCGAGATGATGCGCGATCATGCACGAGCACTCCAGGTGCCAGCCTGGCCGGCCCCGCCCGAACGGGCTGTCCCAGCCCGGTTGTTTCGGCGTTGAAGGCTTCCACAGCACGAAATCCGCCGGATTGCGCTTGTATTCGGCTACTTCTACCCGGGCCCCGGGGTGCATTTCCTCCACCCGCCGCCCGGACAGTTCGCCGTACCCGTCGAAACTGTCCACCGCGAACAGGATGTGTCCGTCCGCTTCATAGGCGTGATCCGAATCCAACAGGGTCTGGATCATCTCCAGCATGGCCGGGATGGTTTCGGTTGCACGCGGCTCCAGGTCGATCTCTAGGCCTCCGAGAGCGGCGCACACCTCGTGGAATGCCTCGATGTAGCGGGCGGTCAGTTCGTCGTACGGGCAATTCTCCTGTTCGGCCCGATCCAGGATCTTGTCGTCGATGTCGGTCAGGTTGCGGGCATAGATGACCTGGGGATAGAGGGATCGCAACACGCGGACCAGCACGTCGAACACGACCAGCGGGCGGGCGTTGCCGATATGGATGTGGTCGTAGACGGTGGGGCCGCAGACGTACAAGGTGACGCGCTCCGGGTCGAGCGGGGCGAAGGCAACCTTCCTGCGGGTTGCGGTGTCGTGCAGGTGGAGCATGGTCAGTCGCTCAGGCTGCGTTCCTGCAGGTCGATCTCACGCTGCTGTTCGCCGACGTGTCCGGCCAGGTAGAGGGCAATGGTGAGCGCGGCGGCGGTGCCGATCGCCATGGACTGCTGCCAGACCGAGGCCCCGCCGCTGAGAAGCCGCAAGAGCCAGAACAGGCTCAGGTAGGCCAAGTAGAAAAACCAGAACGCAACCGGCACCAGTGCGGGATAGGGCGGATCGCTGAACTGGATCAGGTACAGGGCCGCCAGCATCACTCCCACGGTCAGCAGGACGACCTGGGACAGGTAATTCGAAATGAGGGAGCGGAAGCGGGACATCGGATCGCAAGGTTTGCTGGCGTCAAACGGTTAATTTTAGAACAGGCGCCCCAAACGAGCCTGTGCGCAGATTCGATGCAGGCCATACGGAGAAGGTTTCGGCCTGCGGGACCCTGTTTCGCGATTGCGGTTGATTTCCAGACCGGCCCCCAAACACTGGATCAGCCGGGGGCGCATGATGTTAAAATGGCGCCCCGCGAAGGAACCGACGACATCTAACAATGGATCAAACCTATCGAGACGCGGTCACCCGCATGGAGGAACTGGGGGTCGACCCCGAGTATGTTCTTGGCTGGCAAGGCGGCTACCTGGGCCACCCGACGCGGGAAGAGCAGCGAATTACTGATGCCTACCAGGCCGGGTTTGAGGACGGTCAGGAAAAGGAAACCGGTAATTTCGAGAACTGGACGTAGTTCTGTTAGGGTCTCGGCCCCGTGTGCAGTCGCTCGCGCTTTGGATCTAGGAGTTTCCCGCTTGCACCCTAGAAAAGGAGTACTTGGTCCTTGACGGTAATTGAGGCAGGCGCTATTGGTTCGTCAGCATGCTCGCGACGGTGACTCCTGTCCCGATCACAAATGCAATGGTCAGAACGAAGCCGACCAGAATCCAGGTCTTGGTGGCATAGTGCTCCTTGATGGGAGCCAGACACTCATTCACGATTTCCCTGACTTCCTCTCTTGTTGCAAGGTATCGCATTTGGATCTCCAAGGCCGTAACTCTACTTTCGAGTTTACCATCCTCGCTGCCGCCATTGGAAGAACGGGGAGTTGTGGGCTCCGGGTCTTTGCGTATTTTGGTGACCGGTCGGTTCATCAAGAGTCGGCTCACGTATAAGTCGTGCCGAAGCTGGGTGCCGCAGCCAAAACCTCCTCAACTTGGTCAGCCGCTAGTTTTTCCAGAGGTGTTTTGGGCTCTCCAGCAAACGGCCATTCCCGGGAAAGGAACGCCCAGGCAAGTTCGGGGTCTTCGATGATTCCTAGGACCTTGTCGATTCCCGGGACGACTTTGCCGGGAGCAAGGATCTGTGCGGCAGGAATCGTCAATCCGCGTTTGGTCGATTTCCATGCAAGCAATATTTTCTTCGCCACCCAGTCATAGATTGTCGGGCGCGACACCTTCAGTCGGGCTGCTGCTGCCGAAACGCCGAGCATTTCTTGGTTCTCTGGTCGGTGAACGATGAGCGGCCTAAGCCCTTCGACCATTTTTTCAAGAGCTTCATTGGCGCGTGCTTCACATTGAAGAGCGGCGGCCTCTAGAGCCACGGCCACTGCCATGCGCGCATCCCGGGGGCGCTGGCGGAGAAAGTTCTCCGCACTGCTTGACAAGGGCGGAAACTGCTCTGAAAGGAGATCCGTCATCGGCTCCGTCGATAGGATGGACTTGCCCATTTTTCTGCCCTTTGTCTTGTTGGGATGTAGAGCATACATGAAACCTCCCAACATGTAAAATATGTAAGGTATGTAATATAATGGGGGACGTAAATCAAGGTTAGACATGAGTATAATCTCGCTCCTTGCTAATGCTGGTAAAGCTTAGTGAAAGACAACGACTTCCATGGGAAAAATGATTCGTTCAACCTTGGGCTTGTATCGGGCAGAAAACCGGATGCCTGTGGAAAACCGGGTTCCGGCGAAAGTTGTCCATGACGAAGCCAAGCAGAGGCATGGCGATTACTATCAGACCTCCGGATACTATTTGCGCCTGTTCCGCCAGCGGGCGGATTTGACGCAGGAAGAATTGGGCAGTCGGACCGACATTCTCCAGCACCATCTGTCCGAAATCGAAAACAACAAGCGGGCATTGGGAAAATCGAACGCCAGGAAACTGGCGGAGATCCTGGACTGCGACTACCGCAGGCTTCTGTAAGGCATCCTGAATCCCACGGGGCGCACGCCGCCCTCGCCGCCGCGGTCATGGTTTCCCCGCGACCAAGCCTCGGAGAGTCCGCCGCAGCGCAGTCGCGAACTTCGGCGCCTCGCGGTCGATGACGTAAGTGGCGATCCATTCCTGGTCCTTTTCTCCCATGCTGCTGGCCACCGCATTGCCGAGTTCCCGGCATAGCGCGAATCCAGGGCCCTCTTCTTCGGACCACTGACAGCCGGCGTAGGTTTCGGCTTGCGCATCGAGTTGTTCGATGAAGCGGGTCGCATGCTCTCCCGGGCCGTCGCATTCCAACCGGTTGTCCTGCATCAGCGCGGCCAAGTGCCGGGCCAGCGAGGAAATCAGCCGGGCGCGCTCTTCGTCGGGCAATCGTGACTGGGTTTCGCGGTCGACCAAGTGCACGCCGAAAATCGCAAACTGCGCAATGACGTCCAATCGCTGCGACCAGTCGGCGGTTTCGAATCCCTCGTTCTCAAGCGCCAGCAGAGCATCGCTGGCAAGCCGCCAGATATTGACCGACAGGGCGCTGGCCGTCTGGTCTGCGCTTCGCGGCGTTTCGCGCTGGTTCCAGTGTCGGGAAAGGCGGGGCATGGCGGGACTCTGGCAGAAATTCTAAGGGAATTGCAGATAGTATGGTATTTTTGTAACTCCTTGGAGGCTGTTCTCATGGGCACAACCCGTAAAACCATCACCGTTACCGAACAGCGAGACAATCGGATCAAGGCGAAAGTCACAGCTGGACAATCTGCCAATGACAGCGAATATGTCCGCGATCCGATCCGCCACGATCAGGCAAGCCAGACTGACATTGAGGCGATCCGTGCCGCATTGATCGAAGGCGAGGAAAGCGGCGACCCGCAGCCGTTCGACAGTCGTCGGTTCGAGCAGGAAATGGCAGCCAAACTGGCAACACGACATTTTTAGACGACGGTAGGAAGGACAACACCATGCCGCCGATCGAACCCTTGTGCGAGCGCGTCCAGGCCAACTGCGACATTGCCGATGCCCGCCATGCGGGAGCCCTGACCATGTGCGTGTACCTGCTCAAGATGCGCGAATACTTTCGCTGGGAGATGGGCCTGGATTTCACGGCGACCCTGCCGAACGAAGCGGTGGGCCGCTGGATCCAGGAGCGGGAGGAGCGCTGGGAAGAACTGGGAGAAGAATCGTATCGACCCGTGTCGATCCAGGGGCGGACCTACGACCCGTTCGACACCGAAGGCATCAACCGGGCGCTGTTGCCGGAAGGTTACGTGTACAGCGCAGGCCTGGGGCTGCACAAGGTGCCGCACTTTTTCCTGGGCCGGTTGCTGGGCGAGCAGGGTCGGGGGGATTATCGGATCTATGAAGCCCGGGAAGAGTGCGCGCGAGACTTGACCGCGCCGCCGGCGATGGCCTTGGGCCAGACTATTTTCGTGCGCCGGGAGTCCTTGCGCCGCATGCTGTGGGAGCGCCTGCAGGAGTGGCGCTGGAACCGGCGGGACAATGTGCTGGGCGAGGCCCTGCGCTGCTACCCCTTCGATGAGGACCTGGAATCGGCACTGGATGCGATGACGGAATGCGAGGCGAAGACCGTGATCCTGCATGAAATCGGCGAAATCGAGGTGGGCCGGGAGTTGGGTGAGGGTTGGCACGACTTGCTGCACGCCTTGCCCCGCGGGGCGGCGGAACTCGGCCTGCGCGCAGTGCGCGACCACTGGGCCGACTGCCAGGTGACGCTGCCGGCTCTGCTGGAGGAGGGCAACCGGGCCGCGTTGCTGTTCTACCGGGCCAGCCTGACGGCCATGCGCCGGCAGTTGTTCCCGGATCTGGTGGAGGCCCTGGATCGCTGGCGGGAGGGGCGCGATGAACGCGTTTTGCTCAAGACGGTCGACCGGGGCCGCGAGCATTGGGAGAAAACTGCCAAGCGATTGCTGCGTGTCGGCAACCGAACCGAAGATCCTGCACAAAAAATAACAAGCGTACTTGAAGCGTCGACGTTGTGAGCACATCCCTGTCTGAGCTGCACGAGGTTCTCCCCGGCAGTTTCATCTGGCAGCAGGACGGCGTCCTGACGCAGGCGCAGTGTCAGGCCATTATCGAGCAATTCGAGGCGCATCCGGGCAAGAGGCCCGGGCGCACCGGCGCGGATGTGGGCGAGCGGCTTGAGCTCAAGCGCTCGACCGACCTGACTCTGGCCGGGCCGGAGTGGCAAGATGTCGACCGCTGGCTGTTCACGTCCTTGTCGGCCGCGCTGCGGGAGCTGCAGCGACACTACCCGTATTTTCGCGGACGGTTCAAGGACCAAGGCTATGCCGTGCAGCGTACCGACGAGGGCGAGTACTACCACTGGCACGTGGACGCGGACAGCCCGGCCTTGGCGGATCGGCAACTGGTCGCGATCTGGTATCTCAACGACGTGGCGGGACCGGGCGGCGAGACCGAGTTCCTGCACCAGGGCGTGAAGATCCAGCCGGCGGCCGGGCGGCTGGTTCTGTTCCCGCCGTTCTGGACCCACCAGCACCGGGGCGTCACCCTGGAGCAGGGCGTCAAATACTTGGCGACCACTTGGATCGTTTTCGCCTAGTGGAATGGGTGCGCCGACTAGAATAGTCGGATGCGCTTGATTTCTTCTCTGCGTCTTTCGGACCCGGCGGTTTGGCGGCGGGCTGCGGGGCGTTGGACAGATCGGGGCCGGGTCTATGCCTGCCGGGTGCTGGTGCTCTGGCGGCGAATGGTGGAATGGCTGGAACAACGGGCCACCGCGTGGTTGCTGGTCGAGAAGAAGAAAATAGCCGTCCTCTCGCCGATCAACTTCGAGCATCTGTTGGCCGAAGTGCGCATGGGCGATGTGCTGTTGGTCGAAGGGCGCACCCGGGTGGCGCATGCGGTGCGGGCCATCACGCAGAGTATCTGGACGCATTCGGCATTGGTCATCGGCACCCTGGACATGATCCGGGACCCGGCCCTGCGGGCGGTTGCACGCGGTTACCTCCGGGACGACGAGTTGGATGCGCCGCTGATTGTCGAGTCGGAGCTGGGTTGCGGTACCACCGTTTCTTCGATCCTGCGCTACCGCGACCACCATCTTCGCTTATGCCGGCCGCAAGGACTGAGCCATACCGATGCCCGGCGCGTCACGACCTATGCGCTGCTGCATCTGGGGGCGGGCTACAACGTCCGGCAGATCCTGGACCTTGCGCGCTTCCTGGTGCCGTGGTGGGCGGTGGTCCCGCGCCGCTGGCACTCGTCCCTGTTCGAACACAACTATCAGGATCCGACCCGGCTGATCTGCTCGACCATGATCGCCCGGGCGTTCAGCCGGGTCCGCTTCCCGGTCGTCCCGCTGGTCGTCGAGAGCGAGGGGCAGTTCCGCATGGTGCAGCGCAACCCGCGCCTGATTACGCCGCGCGACTTCGATCATTCCCCGTATTTCTCGGTTATCAAGTACCCGCTGCTCGGCCGGGACGACATCGGGTTCTACCGGAAACTGCCGTGGTCGGAGGAAGGTCTGGCCGAAGAGGCCCAGGAGAGTCTCGAAGATTGCAATATCATGCATGTCAAACTGGATCATCCGGAATCCGAAGAATTTGAGGATGTGCAAGACCAACCTGATGATGACGGGAGGAGGGCCTAGATGGGTGGGTTTCTAGGCGCGGTTTTCTGCCAGTTGGCCGGGCTCTTCCTGCTGATCGTCGGCTGGGCGCTGATTACGGTTCATGCCGCGAATTTCTGGGTCTGGCTGGCCGCGGCGGGGTTGGCGCTGCTGCTGTGGATGCTGACGTTCGTGCCGCCGTTCTGGTGGGCGATTCTGGTGGTGGCGGCGTGGGGGGTGCCGGTGTTGATGTGGGTCCATCGGGGCTGGCGGCAATCCGTCATCGTCCAGCCAGCCTGGCACCGGTTGCGAAAGGCCTTGCCGCCCCTGTCCGACACCGAGCGCGAAGCCCTGCAGGCGGGCGTTGCGGGCTGGGAGGAGGCGCTGTTCACCGGTTCCCCCGACTGGGAGAAGGTCCTGCAAGGCGAGCCTGCGAAGCTCACCAAGGCGGAACGGGAGTTTCTTGAAGGGCCCGTGGAGCGCCTGTGTGCGCTGCTGGACGATTGGCGCATCACGACAGCCGACTACGACCTCTCGCCGGAAGCCTGGCAATTGATTCGGGAGGAGAAGTTTTTCGGAATGGTGCTGCCGGAACAATACGGTGGCCTGGGTTTCTCGGCACTTGCCCACTCCGAAGTGGTCATGAAGATCGCCAGCCGCAGCGTCACGGCCGCGGTCACGGTCATGGTTCCCAACTCGCTCGGCCCGGGCAAACTCCTGCTGCGCTACGGCACGCAGGAACAGAAGGATCATTACCTTCCCCGGCTTGCCCGAGGGGAGGAGACACCCTGCTTCGGCCTGACCGGGCCACGCGCCGGGTCGGACGCGGCGTCCCTCCAGGACGCCGGCGTGGTCTGCCAGTGGGAGGAGAATGGAGACACCGTTCTGGGCATTCGCCTCAACTGGGAGAAACGCTACATCACCCTGGCGCCGATCGCGACGCTGATCGGTCTGGCTTTCCGCCTGCACGACCCGGACGGCCTGCTGGGAGGGCCGCCCGACCGGGGGATCACGCTGGCACTGGTGCCGGCGGACGCGCCGGGGGTCGAGATCGGGCGACGGCACATGCCCCTGCAGGTTCCGTTTATGAACGGACCGATTCTCGGGCGCGACGTACTCATCCCGATGGATCAGGTCGTCGGCGGACGTGAGGGAGTCGGACGCGGTTGGCAGATGCTGATGGAATGCCTGGGCGAGGGCCGGGGTATTTCGCTTCCCGCCCTGGCTGTGGCGGCCGGCAAGCTCGCGACTCGCCATACGGGCGCCTATGCCGCCGTGCGGCGCCAGTTCTCGCTGCCGATTGCGCGCTTTGAAGGGGTCGAGGAAGTGCTCGGGAGAATTGGCGGCAATACACACCTGATGGATGCCGTGCGAACCGAGATCGCGCACCAGGAAGATCGCGGGGAATGTTCCTCGGTCGCCTCGGCGATTGCCAAACAGCAACTGACCGAGCGCATGCGGCAGGTCGTCAACGGTGCCATGGACATTAGTGCTGGTGCGGCCATCTGTATAGGCCCACGCAACCAGGTGGCCCGCCTCTACCAGGCGGTGCCGATCGCGATCACGGTGGAAGGCGCCAACCTGCTGACGCGCAACATGATCATCTTCGGGCAGGGCCTGGTGCGTTGCCATCCCCATTTGCTGCGGGAAATGGAGTGCCTGCAGATGGAAGAAGGAGACGAGACGCTGGAAGCGTTCGATCAGATCCTGCACCAGCATGTGGAAACCACTTTCCGCAGCGCCGCCCGCGCATTCGTGCTGGGGCTCAGCGGCGGGCGTTATCCGCTCCCGGACGCGCCTTTGGCTCCGTACCGATTTCTGGTCTGGCAGAGCGCGTGTTTTGCCTGGGTGGTCGATGTTCTGCTGCTCCGCTACGGAGGGACGCTCAAACGCCGCGAACGCCTGTCGGCGCGTCTGGCGGACATGTTTTCCGCCCAGTACATGGCCGTTTGCGTGATCCGCCGTTTTCGGGGGCGAGGCAGTCGCTCGGAAGAGGTTTTACTTCGCGACTGGGCGCTGATGGAATGTCGGCAGCACTTCCTGACGGCACTGGATGAATTGATTCGCAACCTTGATAGCTTCTGGCTGCGTGCCCTGCTGCGTGCTTCCACCCTGCCGCTGGGGCGCATGGGCCAGTTCCGAACCGACACGGCAGACAGCGCGGTTGCCCAACTGATCTCGGCGCCGGAGCCGGAACGCGACCGCCTGTGCGAGGGGATTTTCCTGGGCGGGGGGCCGGATGATCCGTCCATCCGGCTGGAGCAGGGCTTGATTGAAACGAAAGAACTGGAGCCAGTCCGGCGTGCGCTGCGTCGCGCAGTGAAGGAAGGAAAGGTCGAGGTTGGTGAAAGCGGTGTCGATCTGGATCAGGCAATAGAGGCCGGGATCGTAACCGCCGAGCAGGTGGAGCAGTTGCGACAGGTTGAGCGCCGGGTGGACGAAATCATCGCGGTGGATGCATTTGCGCCGGAAGATTGGGCGCGTGCGGCACCGGTGCTGCCGAAGGGCCCGCAGGATCGCGGAACGTAATGAGTCTCCAGGATCTGCCGAGACCCGCCGCAACCCGGCGCCAGTCATGCCGCTGAACTACGGGCGCACGGTCTACGTCGTCGACGGCCGGCGCACGCCGATCCTCAAGGCGTCCGGCTCCCCGGGGCCGTTTTCCGCGAGTGACCTGGCGGTGGCCTGCAGCCGGGACCTTATCCTGCGGCATCCGGAGGTTCGAGAGGGAATACAGGAACTGGTCTGGGGCTGCGTGATGCCCAGCGAGTCCGAGGCCAACATCTCCCGGATAATCGGCCTCCGCCTGGGGTTGGACCTGAGTGTGCCCGCGCATACCGTCCAGCGCAACTGTGCATCCGGGATGCAGGCACTGGATGCGGCGGCGCAACGCATCGCGCAGGGCGCTTCGGACTTGATCCTCGCCGGAGGAGTCGAGGCAATGAGCCGCGCGCCCGTGCTGCTCGGGCCGGAAGCCGTGTCCTGGCTCGGACGTTTCAGCCGGGCGAGAGGGCGTTGGGCCCGATTACGCGCGGTGCTGGGATTCAGGCCCCGCATGCTGAACCCAGTTAGCGCTCTCAAGTGCGGTTTGACCGATCCGGTCGTTGATCTCAACATGGGCCAGACCGCGGAAGAACTGGCGTACCGTTTCCGGATTTCCCGGCGGGCGATGGATACCTTTGCGCTGGAAAGCCACGAGCTCGCTGCACGGGCACAGGATGCGGGGGTTTTCGATGACGAGATCACCCCTCTGTACGACGGGTTGACCGGTGAAGCCTATGCGCAGGATACTGGCGTGCGACGCGATTCTTCCCTGGATCAACTGGGCCGGCTGCGACCGGCATTCGATTCTCCGAACGGCAACGTGACGGCCGGCAACAGTGCGCAAATCAGCGATGGTGCGGCCGCGTTGCTGTTGGCCTCGGAAGAGGCGATCGAGAAATACCGGCTTCCGATCCTCGGCATCTTGCACCACATCAACTGGGCCGCGCTGGATCCGGTCGTGATGGGGCTTGGACCGGTGCATGCGATGCGGAATCTGTTCGACCAGGCCGAGGTCACGGTTGCTGAAATCGATTGCTTCGAAATCAACGAAGCATTTGCGGTGCAGGTCCTGGCATGCTTGGCGGCCTGGCAGGACGAAACCTACATGCGCGAAGTGCTGGGCCGGACCGATTGCCTTGCGCCAATCGATAAGGAACGGCTCAATCCGCATGGCGGGGCGGTCGCGATTGGTCACCCGGTAGGCATGACGGGCGCACGGATCGTGCTGCATGTCCTCAAGCAGCTGCAACACATGAAGGGGCGGTTCGGCGTCGCAAGCTTATGCATCGGCGGAGGGCAGGGCGGTGCCGCACTGCTGGAGCACGTGTCGTGAACAATTGGCGGCACTGGCGGTTTGTGACGGGTGAAGGCGGCAACCTGGAGCTGTATCTGGAGGTGGCCGGCCGCTCGGTGAACGTGCTGCACAGTGGAGTGCTGGACGAGTTGGAAGAGGTGCTGGAGCATCTGTATACCGAATCCCCTCCGGGTGTCATTCTCGGCTCGGACCCTGAGCGCGCTTTTGCGATGGGTGCGGATGTGACCGAATTCACGAAACTGGAAGACCGGGACCAGGCCTTGGCGATGCTGCGCCGGGGGCAGAAGCTGTTCGAGGACTGGGCGAACTTGGACTGCCCGACCATCGCCGCGATCCGCGGGCACTGTCTGGGCGGCGGACTGGAGTTGGCGCTGGCCTGCGACTACCGGATCGCGGAAAGTGGGCCTCAGGTCCAGATCGGGTTGCCCGAAGTGCGGCTCGGCATCCATCCGGGATACGGGGGTTCCGTGCGACTGCCGGCTTTGGTCGGCGACATGAAGGCGTTGCGGATGATGGTGACCGGCAAGGCCGTGTCCGGTGCAGAGGCCTTGAAGTTGAAATTGGTGGATGCGGTGGTGCCGCGGCGCCAGTTGTATCCGGCCGCACGGGAGATGCTCCGGAGCCGTCCCGCCGAGCGCCGCCTGTCATGGCGCGATCGGGTGCCTCGTGTGCCGGTCCTGCGCGAGGCAGTCGCATGGGCCTATGCCCGTGGCATGAAATCGGTTGCCCCCAAGGAACATTATCCGGCCCCATACCGGTTGCTCAAGCATTGGCAAGACTTGGGCGAGGATTCCGCTACGGCACTTGAATCCGAAGCGCAGTCCGTGGCGGATTTGTTCGAGACGCCGCAGTCGCGCCAGTTGACACGGGTATTCCTGCTCCGCCAAGAACTCAACAGCCAAGCCTCGGACAGGGAGGGAGTCTCCAATGTCCATGTCGTCGGTGCCGGGGTGATGGGGGGAGACATTGCCACCTGGTGTGCCCTGAACGGGTTGCGGGTAACGCTTCAGGACATGGGGCCGGAACAGATCGCCCCGGCCATCCGGCGCGCCCGCCGACTGCTTGATCGTCGCCCGGAAGATACGCGAGCCGTGCTGGATCGCCTGATTCCGGATCCGGAAGGGTACGGGGTCGAAGCGGCAGACCTCGTGGTCGAGGCGATCTTCGAGAATCTCGGAGCCAAGCAGGAACTGTACCGCCGGTTGCAGTCCCGGATGCGCCCGGACGCCCTGCTCGCGAGCAACACATCGAGCCTGCCCCTCGAAAGGCTTGCGCAGACCCTGGATGACCCCTCCCGGTTGATCGGCATCCACTTCTTCAATCCGGTCTCCAAAATGCCGCTGGTGGAGGTCATCTCCCACGATCCCGGGCAGCAGCCACTGGTCGGTCGGGCCGCGGGCTTTGTCCGACGTATCCGGCGGGTGCCGCTGATCGTGAAGTCCTCACCGGGATTCCTGGTCAACCGTGTGCTCATGCCTTACCTTCTGGAGGCAGTCCGCCTCCGGGAAGAGGGGCTGTCGGTGGCCACCATCGATCATGTGGCGACGGCATTCGGCATGCCGATGGGTCCGTTGAAGTTGGCAGACATGGTGGGGCTCGACATCTGTCTTGCAGCCGGTTCGACCCTGGCCGAGGCCCAGGGGGCGGAGATCCCGAAGACCTTGACCGAAACCGTCGAGGCGGGTCATCTGGGGCGCAAGACCGGGCGGGGCTTCTATCGTTGGAAGAACGGGGAAGTAAAACGCCTGCGCGGCGGGAAGCCGTCACGGGATTGCGAGGACCGGCTCACCCTCAGCATGGTGCGCGAAGCCGTGCATTGCCTGCATGAAGGCTTGGTGGAACGGGCGGACTGGATCGATGCGGGGTTGATCCTGGGAACCGGCTTTGCGCCTTTCACCGGGGGACCGCTGGCCCTGGTACGGCGGCGGCGAACAGAAGCGGTCTGCCGGCGCTTGGAGGAGCTTGAGAAACGTTACGGGCCGAGATTTGCCCCCGGGCCGGGCTGGGATTCGGAGCACTTGCGCAAAACGGTTCCATGAGCATATTGGGTCAGGTTTCACCCGAAAGCACTCTGGGGCAACTGTTCGAAGAGCGAGTCGCGGCCACGCCGGACGCGGTGGCCTACGTCGAGTACAGCCATGTGCTGGGCAAATGGTTCAGGCACAGTTGGGAGTCGGTGCACGAACAGGCCGGCCGGGCCCAGTTTCTGCTTAAAGCGCTCGGTCTCGAAGCCGGGGACCGGATCGGCATCATGGCACACGGCGGAACTTACTGGGTCACCCTGGACCTGGCTGCGGCCGGCCTCGGGATTGTGACCGTGCCGCTGTACCATCGGGACCGGGGAGGCAATGTCGCTTACGTGGCCGAACGCAGCCGCATGCGCGCATTGTTCATCGGCGGGCATGCGCAGTGGCAGGAACTCGAAAGCGAATGCGCCCGCATGCCCGGTGTCGAACATATCTTCAGTGCCATCAGGATCCCGGATACGGAAGTCAGGCCATTTCCCTTGGAACTTTCCGACATCGCCCCATCACCGTACCAGGTGACGCAGAACGATCCCGACTCCGTCGCGACGATCGTATTTACATCGGGGACCACCGGCCGGCCCAAGGGCGTCCAGCTGACCCATGCCAACATCCTGAGCAACGCCATCGCCGC
Organism: uncultured candidatus Poriferisulfidus sp.; assembly: GCA_965204575.1. Taxonomy (GTDB): domain Bacteria; phylum Pseudomonadota; class Gammaproteobacteria; order Poriferisulfidales; family Poriferisulfidaceae; genus Poriferisulfidus. Next base: position 247,808 of record OZ241993.1, on the reverse strand, counting down.
GACTGCCGCAGTCCCGATCGGATCGGAAGACCGGCTGCTGTCTTTCCTCCCGCTGTCGCACATGTTCGAACGGACGGTCGGCTACTACTCGCCCATGTTGCACGGATCCACGGTGGCGTTTGCCCGTTCTGTTGCCACCTTGCGCGAGGATCTTCGCCTGCAGCCGCCCACCATCATGGTATCGGTGCCGCGCGTCTACGAAAAGATCTATCGCGCCCTGACTTCAAGACGCCCGCTGAATAGCCCGGTCGGACGGCTCCTAGTGTCGCTCGGCCGGCGAGCAGGCCGCGCAGGTCCTTTGTCCTTGTGGCGGATTCTTGGTTTGCTGCCGCGCCGTCTGATCGGGAAGAAAGTTCTTCAAGGCCTGGGCGGACACCTGCGGCTTGCCATCACCGGCGGTGCGGCGATGAATTCTTCGGTTGCGGACTTCTTCGCGGGAATTGGCCTGAAGGTGCTTCAGGGCTATGGCTTGACGGAAACCTCCCCGGTGGTCAGCGTCAATCGGGACGGCGACATCCGGCGCGGTTCGGTCGGTCCGCCGCTCGAGGGCGTGGAGGTGAAACTGGCCGATGACCAGGAATTGCTGGTGAAAGGGCAGGGAGTCATGCCGGGCTATCTGGACAATCCCGAGGCGACGAAGGCCGCCATTGACCGCGAGGGATGGTTCCATACGGGCGATTTGGCCCGCATCGAGGATGGCCATATCTATATCGTCGGGCGGGCAAAGGAAATCATCGTGCTGTCCAACGGGGAGAAAGTTCCGCCGGAGGACCTGGAAAGCGCCCTATGCAATGACCCCCGCATCAGTCAGGCCTGGGTCACCGGGGAGGGGCGGCCGTTCCTGTCGGCCGTGGTGGTGGTCGATGAACCGGTGGATGAGGCTCGATTACTGGATGCCACGGGCGACTTGTTGCACAACTTCCCGGGATACGCGCGAATCAAACGCCTGCACATTGAGACCGAGCCGTGGAGCGAACGGGACGGATTGATGACTGCGACGCTGAAATTGCGGCGTCGCGCCCTTCATGAGAAATACGACGAGACCATCGCCGCGTTTTACGAGTAATGTAGGATTTTCCAGCCTTACGGCTGGTCTCCGCGCTCAATCTGGGTCTGTGTCATGTCTCCGCTGGTGTCAATGACGACTTCCCGGACGTCCGGCATCCGTGCCACGATGTAGGCGGCCATCATCGTGGCCAGTTCCTGATTTTGATTTTCCATCGCCGTCAGCAGCCGGTCGGCGACGATCTGGCAGCGCTGATGGGAATCCGGGCGATCGACCCAGACCCGGGACATCTGCCAGCCCCGGTCCATGTCAGCATCCATGCGGGCGAACATGTCGGCGGCTTCCCCGGGCATCCCGTCCGGAATCCGGATTGGATAGGACTGCTCGTTGATGGTGATGTTCAGGATCATGGGAACGGCTAGCGATACTATTCCATCCTAGCACCCTTGGGTGCGTCATCTATCGCACCGGGTTAAAATGAAAATCCTACAATTGGTGCCTTCCAGGTTTTTCGCTTCCCCGCAATTTATTCCATGCCGCGCCGCAGATCCTCCCGGCGATCCACTCGTCAGTCTACTTCTTCCAAGCCGGTCCACGGGCGCCTCGCCGCCCACCGTGACGGCTACGGCTTCGTCACGCCGGACAGCGGGGGAGAAGACATTTTCCTGCCGCAGGCGCAGATGCACACCGCGATGCACGGCGACTACGTTTCGGTCTGGCCCGGCCAGCCGGGCTGGCGCGGGAAGACCAGCGGAATGTTCCACGAAGTCTTGGAGCGCAGCCACGAGACCGTGGTCGGGCGGCTCCAGAATGAGGGCCGGCGCAAGTCGGTCATCGTCCCGGAAGACCCGCGCATCCAGCATGCTTTCGAGTCCACGAAACACGCAAATGCGAAGAACGGGGACATGGTGGTGGCCGACATCACGGTGTTTCCGCAGCAGGGCCACCCGGGCAAGGCCGAGATCAGCCGCGTGCTGGGAGATCCGAAGCAGAACATGGATGTCGATCTCGCCATTGCCACGCACAGTTTGCCGTATACCTGGGCACGCCGGGTCCGCAAGGAATTGGCCGATTTGTCCGGGCTTGAGGACGAGTTGCCGCGGCGGGATTTGACGGACCTGCCGTTCGTGACCATCGACGGTGCGGACGCCAAGGATTTCGACGACGCCGTTTGTGCGCGCAAAACCCGCTCCGGCTGGACGCTGTGGGTGGCGATCGCGGATGTCGCGCACTATGTCCGCCCGGGCAGCGCCCTGGATGCCGAGGCACGCAAGCGGGGAACTTCGGTTTATTTCCCGAACCGGGTCATCCCGATGCTGCCGCCGGAACTGTCGGAAGACCTGTGTTCCCTGCGCCCGGACGTGGAGCGCAAGACGCTGGTCTGCGAAATGCGGCTCGGGCCCCGCGGAGGGATGCAATCGGCCCGGTTTTACCCGGCACAGATCCGCTCTCGGGCACGGTTGACCTATTCGGGCGTGGAGCAGGCCGTATTCAAGGACCAGCCCGCTGCGCGCCAGCGTCTCGACGCCCATTTGCCTGCACTGGAGAATCTGGCGACCCTGTACCGGCTGGTTCATGCCCGGCGCGAGCGTCGCGGAGCCCTAGACTTCAGCAGTACCGAGTGCCGTTTCAAATTCGATGGCCAAGGTCAGGTCAAGAGCATCCATCCGGTCACCCGGCTCGAGTCCCACCGGTTGATCGAGGAATTCATGATCCTGGCCAACGTGGCCACGGCCGAACGGTTGCACCAACACAAGCAGCACAGCCTCTACCGCATCCACGATCAGCCCCAGCGGGAAAAACTCGAAACCCTGCGCGCCCTGGTCGCAGGCCTCGGCCTGACATTCCCGTCGAGTGATCCCGTCACCCCGAGCGATTGCGCCGACCTGCTTCGGCAGGCCCGGGGCACCGAGCATCAAGCGCTGATCGAACGGGCTCTGTTGCGCAGCCAGAGCCTGTCCGTGTATTCGCCCGATAATATCGGCCACTTCGGCCTGGCATTGGAACGCTATGCCCATTTCACCTCGCCCATCCGGCGCTACCCGGACCTGGCCGTGCATCGGGCCATCCGCCGGACGCTGAAGGGAGGGAAGCAATCGGGGTCGTCTCCCTCTCATGCCGAAATCACGGTTCTTGGAGAACATTGCTCCATGACGGAGCGGCGGGCCGACGAGGCCGTATGGGACGTCGAGGCGGCCTACAAGTGCCGCCTTGCGGAGAAGCACCTGGGGAAACATTTCGGCGGGACCGTCAGCACGGTCACGCAGTTCGGGCTGTTCGTGGAAATGGACGGCCTGTATACGGAGGGCCTGCTCCATGTCCGGAAGCTGGGCGGGGACGAATATTTCTACGAACCGGGCCCTCAGGTCCTGCAAGGAAAGCGCACCGGGGAGGCCTGGCAGGCGGGGGATCGCATCGAGGTGGTCATCCGGGAAATCAACCACCGTGAACGCAGGATTTCACTGGCGCGGCACTACGGGCGCAGCCGGGGCCGACAATGAGTGCGCCGGAGTTGATTTACGGGCGCCATGCCGTGCTGGCGGCCCTGCAGGCCCGCCCCGGGGACGTTCATGAACTTTGGCTGCAGAACGGGAAGGAAGATTCGCCGACCGATCCGCTGGTAGTCCGTGCCCAGGAACTGCGCATCCCGGTTCAGCGCGTCAATGCCGCCGTGCTGCGTCGCCACACTCGGGACGCGGTGCATCAGGGTGTGGCGGCCCGGATCCGTCCCCCGGCTTCCAAGTCGGAGAGCGATCTATCCGCGTTGCTGAAGAAAGATATTGATTCTGCGCGCTTTCTTGTATTGGATGGGGTGACGGATCCGCACAATCTTGGGGCCTGCCTGCGCGTCGCCGAAGCGGCGGGCGTTTGTGCCGTCATCGTGCCGGCCCGCCATCAGGCCCGCCTGACGGGCAGCGCGTTCAAGTCGGCTTCGGGCTCAGCCGAGCGGGTGCCTCTGGTTCGGGTTTCCAACCTGGCGCGCAGCCTGGAGCAACTCAAACAGGCCGGGGTCTGGCTCTATGCGGCCGCTGCGGATTCGGGCCCGAACCTCTGGGAGACCGCGTTCCGCTTGCCTTGGGCGATTGTCGTGGGCGGCGAGGGCGGGGGCATCCGCGTCCGCACGCGCGGCCTGTGCGATTTTTGCGTCGGAATCCCGATGCAGGGCGAAGTCGAGAGCCTCAATGTGGCCACCGCCTCCAGCGTCCTGTTGTTCGAGGCCGACCGGCAATCGCGGGAGCGGCCGGAATCATGAAGGTCCTGGTGATCGGGGGAGGGGGCCGGGAGCATGCGCTGGCCTGGAAGCTCGCGCAGTCGAAGGATGCCGAGCAGGTTTTCGTCGCTCCGGGCAACGCGGGCACGGCGCGGGAGCCGGGGACCCGGAACGTGGCGATTGCCGCCACGGATACCGGCGCCTTGCTGGATTTCGCGAAGTCGGAGGGCATCGACCTGACCGTGGTCGGGCCTGAAGATCCGCTGGCGGGCGGCCTGGTCGACCGGTTCGAGGCGGAAGGCTGCCGGGTGCTCGGGCCCTGCAAGGAGGCGGCCCGGCTGGAAAGTTCCAAGGGTTTCAGCAAGGATTTCATGGCGCGCCACGGGATTCCCACGGCACGCTACGAACGCTTCACCGATTTCGATCAGGCTCGGCGTTACTTGGCCGGGCAGGCGGCCCCGGTCGTGGTCAAGGCCGATGGCCTGGCGGCCGGCAAGGGTGTCGTTGTGGCGACTTCCATTGCCGAGGCGGAGCAGGCGGCCTCGGCGATGCTGCGGGAAGCACAGTTCCAGGAAGCCGGCCGCGCCATCGTGATCGAAGAGTTCTTGGAAGGACGGGAAGCCAGTTTCATCTGCCTGGTGGACGGGACGGATGTCATTCCACTGGCCACGTCGCAGGATCACAAGGCGCGCGACGAAGGCAACCGTGGCCCCAACACGGGCGGCATGGGCGCTTACTCGCCGATGCCGCTGATCACGCCGGAACTGCACCGCCGCGTCCTTGAGGAGGTTATCCACCCCACGGTTCGGGGGTTGGCTTCGGAAGGAACCCGGTACCGGGGCTTTCTATACGCCGGGCTCATGCTGGACTCGGGGGGCAACCCGAAAGTGCTCGAATACAACTGCCGGTTCGGTGACCCCGAGACCCAGCCGATCCTGTTCCGGTTGGATTCGGACCTGCTGGACCATTGCCTTGCCGCCACCGAAGGGCGCTTGAACGAAAGTGTTCCGGAATGGGATCCGCGCCCCACGCTGGGCGTCGTACTGGCAATCCGGGACTATCCGGGACGCTATCCGAAAGGTGCTCCCATCACCGGCCTCGACGAGGCGGAAGGAGAGGCCGGGGTGAAGGTCTTCCACGCCGGGACGACGGCAGACAATGGGCAGGTGGTGACGAATGGCGGGAGAGTGCTGTGCGTTTGTGCGAAAGAGGAGACCCTGGCCCTTGCCAAGGAACGGGCCTACCGGGCGGCGGAGAGGATCCGGTTCGAGGGCAAATTCTGCCGGCGCGACATCGGCGCGGCCGTGCTGGCTTCGGGGAAAGGCGATTGACGATTCGCCTCAGCGCTTCATAGCCTCGAAGAATTCGTCGTTGGTCTTGGTGGCCTGAAGCTTGCCGAGCAGGAATTCCATGGCCGCGATCTCGTCCATGGAATGGATGAACTTGCGCAGCACCCAGATTTTCTGCAATTCGGCCGGGTCCATCAGCAACTCTTCGCGGCGGGTTCCGGAACGGTTGATGTTGATGGCCGGATAGACCCGTTTCTCGGCGATTCGCCGGTCCAGGTGGATTTCCATGTTGCCGGTTCCCTTGAATTCCTCGTAGATCACTTCGTCCATCTTCGACCCGGTGTCGATCAGGGCGGTGGCGATGATGGTCAGGCTGCCGCCTTCCTCGATATTGCGGGCGGCGCCGAAGAAGCGCTTCGGCCGTTGCAGGGCATTCGCGTCCACGCCTCCGGTCAGCACCTTGCCGGAAGAGGGCGCGACGGTGTTGTAGGCGCGGGCCAGGCGCGTGATCGAATCCAGCAGGATCACGACATCGCGCCGATGCTCCACCAGGCGGCGCGCCTTCTCGATCGCCATGTCGGACACTTGGACGTGCCGGCTCGCGGATTCATCGAAGGTGCTCGAGATCACGTCGCCCTGGACCATCCGTTCCATCTCGGTGACTTCCTCCGGGCGCTCGTCGATCAGCAGCACGATCAGGTAGCACTCCGGTGAATTGGCTGTAATGCTCTGCGCGATGTTCTGCAGCAGGATGGTTTTTCCCGCCTTGGGCGGCGAGACGATCAAGCCGCGTTGGCCCCTGCCGATCGGCGCGGTCAAGTCGATGATTCGGGCCGTGATGTCCTCGGTGCTGCCGTTGCCGCGCTCGAGTTTCAGGCACTGGTCCGGGTGCAGCGGGGTGAGGTTCTCGAACAGCGTCCGGTTGCGGGATTTTTCCGGAGCCTCGTAGTTGATCTCCGAGACTTTCAGGAGAGCGAAATAGCGTTCACTTTCCTTGGGCGGGCGGATCTTCCCGGATACCGTGTCGCCGGAGCGCAGGCCGAACCGGCGGATCTGGTTGGGGGAGACGTAGATGTCGTCGACGCCGGCCTGGTACGACACGTCCGGGGAGCGCAGGAAGCCGAATCCCTCCTGCAGGATCTCCAGCACGCCTTCGCCGAAGATATCCTCTCCGTTTCGGGCATGGGACTTGAGCAGTTGAAAGATGAGGTCTTGCTTGCGTGCGCGAGAGGCGTTTTCGAGGCCGGCCTGTTCGGCCATTTCAAGCAATTTCGTGATAGGGGTGCGTTTGAGTTCCGTGAGATTCATATTGATGTGGAAGGGTCGGTGAATGGTGGATGTGGATGTTGTGGAAACTGGTGCAGAGATTGCTGCACCGATAGGGGGAAAACTCCGCATGCGGCAGGATTCCCTGGAATTGTCGGTTGTCGCAGGGCGAATGCCCTGCCCGGAAAGATGCCCTAGTCTAGCACATCCGGTTGGCGGTGTCGGACGGCTTCCCGCGAGGGCAGAGGCCTACAGGTGCTCTTCGATGAAGGCGGTCAACTGCGATTTGGACAGCGCGCCGACGCGTTGCCCGGCCACCTCCCCGTTCTTGAACAGGATCAGGGTCGGAATCCCTCGGATGCCGTACTTCGGCGGGGTCTTCGGGTTTTCGTCCACGTTCAGTTTCGCCACCTTGAGGCGGTCCTTGTACAACTTTGCGAGTTCGTCGAGGATCGGGGCGACCATCCGGCAGGGTCCGCACCATTCAGCCCAGAAATCCACCAGTACAGGTTCATCGCCGGAGAGAACTTCACTGCCGAAACTCTCATCACTGACAGCCATAATATTGGCGTTCAAAAAAACCTCCTGATGTTGGCGGGTTGTTCCGAGAAGCAGGTAGTCGGCCAAGTGCCAGCCGATTCACATTGTATCATTGGGCAGAATTCTGCCGGGTTGCCGGAAGACGGTATTTCGCGGAAAGAAACCGCCGCACGAACTTTCCGGACCTCCATCTCGGGTATAATTGTCCGTCCCTTTTTCTTTTAGGTTTGCAGGAATGGCGCGCATTACTGTCGAAGATTGTCTGGAGCGGATCGACAACCGTTTTGACTTGGTGCTGGTGGCGGCCCGCCGTGCCCACATGCTCAAGAAAGGGGCATCCGAATTTCTGCCTTGGGACAACGACAAACCCGCCGTGCTTGCCCTGCGGGAAATCGCCGCTGGAAAAGTGACGCCCGACATCCTGGATCAGCCGATGCAGGAGCCGGACGACGAGATCGACCCTTCGGATCTGGAAACCATCCACAAACAGGCGGCGGAAATGGTGGTCGAGGATGTCTCGGCCGCACATGACGACGATGAGGACTTCGACGACGAGTTCGACGTGGCTGAGGATGAAGATACGGAGCTTTCTGCCAGCACGGCATCATCGGAGGACCAAGGGGCCGAGGATGCGAAGGTTTCCGATGAACCGAAGCCAGGCGAAGAACCTGCGAAGGGAGCCTGACCCCTGTCTTTCTGAGCCATGCCCGCGGCGATAGAATCGGTTTCCACGCCGGTTGACAGCCTCTCGCCGAACCCGGTTCGCTTCCACAGCCTCTGCGATCAGCTCGACCAGTACCTGGAACTGGAACAGGTCCGGCGGGTCTACCGGGCGTATATATTCAGTGCCGAGCGGCACGCCGAGCAGTACCGGTTGTCCGGTGAGCCCTACATAACTCATCCCCTGTCGGTTGCCTGTACGTTGGCCGGCCTGCATCTGGACGCGGACACGATTGTTGCGGCCCTGCTGCACGATGTAATCGAGGACACACCGACTGCCCGCGATCAGATCCGGGAAGAATTCGGCGAGGATGTGGCCCACCTGGTTGACGGGGTCAGCAAGCTGACGCATTTGGACGGGGTCTCGCGCAGCGAGGCACAGGCGGCCAATTTCAGCAAGATGATGCTGGCGACGGTACGAGACATCCGGGTGATGCTGGTCAAGCTGGCCGATCGCCTGCACAACATGCGTACGCTGGATGTATTGCCGAGAGAAAAGCAGCAACGAATCGCCCGCGAAACCCTCGAGGTCTATGTGCCGATCACGCGCCGTCTGGGGATGAATGCACTTTGTCTGGAACTGGAGGAACGTGCCTTCAAAACGCTCTATCCGATGCGCAGCCGTGTCCTTGAGGAATCCATCCAGGCGCACCGGGGGCGCCAGCACGACCGGGTCGAGAAAGTCCGCGAGAACCTGATTCAGCATATCGAGGAGCGCGGGATCAAGGCGCAGATCGAGGGGCGCGAGAAAAGCGTCTACAGCGTTTATTGCAAGATGCGGGACAAGCACCTGTCGTTCAACGAGGTCTTCGATGTCTACGGGTTCCGGGTGATCGTGGACACGGCGGATCAGTGCTACCGGGTGCTGGGAGTCGTCCATAGCCTGTACAAGCCGCTGCCGGGCAAATTCAAGGATTACATCGCGATCCCGAAGGCCAATGGCTACCAGTCGCTGCACACGGCCTTGCAGGGCCCGGACGCGGTGCCGCTGGAAATCCAGGTCCGTACGCAGGAAATGGAACTGGTGGCCGAGGGCGGGGTCGCGGCGCACTGGAACTACAAGTCCGGCGCGAGCCTCTACTTGCCGGCGCACGCCAAGACCTGGATGCAGAACATTCTGGACATCCGGCGTCTTGCTCCGGATTCCGTAGAGTTTCTGGAGCACGTCAAAGTGGATCTCTTCCCGCACGAGGTCTACGTGTTTACGCCGGCGGGGGACATTCTGCGCCTGCCGCAGGGCTCCACCGCGCTGGATTACGCGTATGCGATTCACTCCGGAATCGGCAATGCCTGCGTCGGGGTCAAAATCGACCGCATCGCCTCTCCCCTGAGCACGGAACTGAGTAGCGGCCAGACGGTCGAGATCCTGACGGCTTCGCATGGCAAACCTTCTCCGGCCTGGCTGGACTTCGTGGTGACCGCCAAGGCCCGTTCGTCCATCCGCCAGTACCTGAAAGGTCTGAAAGAGGAACAGGCGGAGGAATTGGGCATGCGATTGCTGGACAAGGCGCTGGCCCGGTCCGGGAAGACTTTTACGGATCTGCCGGGCGAGCAGGTCTCGAAGACTCTGGAAGCCATGAAGGTGGAGAATGCACAGCAGTTGTTTCGAGACATCGGGCTAGGCCGCCTGATGGCACCGATCGTGGCACATCAATTGATGGGGGCAGAGGCGTTGCCTCGCAGTTCGGCCAGCTGGCTGGATCGCATGTTGAGGCGGAAGCAGGACCAGCCGGTCGCGTTGCAGGGCACGGAAGGCATGGCGGTCACATTCGCCAAGTGCTGCCGGCCGATTCCGGGCGACACGGTCACCGGCATCGCGTCGGCTGGACACGGGCTGGTCATCCACCGGAGCAACTGCCCCAACCTGAAACGGTTCCGCAAATCTCCGGAGCAGTGGATTCCCTGCGAATGGGCGGAAACGGTGGACGGCGAATACCCGGTCTCGATCCGGGTTTCCACCAAGAACCGCCGCGGGCTCTTGGCCCGTATTGCCGCCGCCATTGCCGAGGAAGGCTGCAATATCGAGGGAGTCAACCTGGAAGAGGCGAAGGGATCCGCCCATATCAATATGGGATTCATCCTGAACGTCCGCGACCGGATTCATCTGGCTGCGATCATCAAGGCGGTCCGACGGTTGCCGGATGTGCGCAAGGTCGTTCGCCTGTCGGGCTAAGGGTGAGTAGGAGAATCTAGTAGCAGCAGTTCAGGCAGGCTCGCCGCATCAAACTTTAGGGGGTCTTCACGGAATTGTGTGGAACGGAGGTCTCGGATACAGGTCGAGTCCGCCCAAGTGAAAGTAGATGGCTTCACGGAAGCGCTCGCGGCTGCGGTAGCCGCAGGCTTGGCGTTTGATCCACTGCACTTTCGCGTTGATGGATTCCGACAGGGCATTGCTGATGCCCAGCACGGCGGCGTTCAGGATCTCTTCCACATGCTTCCAGATCGTCTCCGCCGCCTTGATCACCGGGGCCAGCCGCGAGCGTTTCGCCGCCTGATGCCAGGCTTCCCAGGCGTAGTAGGCCAGGGTCCGGTCGCGCAACGCCCAGATCTCCGCCGCCCGTTCCTTCAGGATCCAGGCCCGGGCCACCTTCAGGTCCTCCTTGCGTAACGCTTCCAGACGCTGGCGCCGGGCCGGGCCCATCCGCTCCTCGGTCATCAGCCAGTCGAAACGGGTGCCCGCCAGGCGGGCATCGCCTTGCGCCAGCAACCTCTTGTGCTCCGCCCGGCGCACCTGGTCCACCGCCTGGTTGAGCAGGCTCACCACATGGAAGCGGTCGATGCAGATGTCGGCCTGGGTGTACTTCAGGGTCGCCGCGATGTAGGCCGGCGCCAGATCCATCGCGGCCGTCTCAACCTGCGCGCAGGCGGCGTCGCCCAACTCTCTGAAAAACGGCTCCACCGCTGCCTGATCCTTGCGGTCTCCCACATACAGCACCACCCCCTTGCGCCCGGACGCCGGCTTCTGATCGACCACGATCGAGACATATTCATGCCGCTTCTGGAACGAGGTCTCGTCGATGCCGATCCGCTTCGGTGCCTGCGGCCCGCGTCGCGCCAATCCGCGCCGCACCGCCCGCGAGCGGATGCCGTCCGCCTGATGCCAGCTCAGCCCCCACTTCTGCGCCACCGCCCGCAGCGGCATCGCCAGCAGGTCCTCGATCACCTCCGTCTCGAAGCGCATCGTGAAACGACCGTGGGACTCCGCCCACGGCACCGCGATCTGCCGAATCCCGTGCTCCGGGCAGTTCGCCCGCGGCACCTCGGCCCGCAAGGTCGTGCGCCAACCCATCAAATCCAGGTCCCGCCACTCCCGCGCCTTCGTGTCGTGCCGCTTGCACAAGGTCCCGCATTCCGGACACGGCACCAGGCTCTTCGCCTGATAGGCCAACTCGATCGTGACGCGCCCCGGGCTGCGATCCTCGCCTCCTTCCCGACAGGACACCGAGACCACCTCCCACGGCGGATGCAGAAACATCAGCATCTCGCAAAACTTGTTCACTGCTTCCATCAGACCACACTCCAGACTAAAACGCGGAAGCATTATCCCTGACCCTCTATTCCACACAAAACCGTGATGCGCCACTTTAGGGATTGCTTCAACCGGATGATTTGTTATCATTATCATATGGACAACCTTTTAATTTGGAGCATACTTTGTCAATAAATAAACTAATAACCAAACATCAAAACGAGCTCATTGATTCTGCTTCTTTGGTGTACTTGCATCCTGGGGTTATGACTCTCCGCCCTCCCTTGAAACGTGGTGAGGGGCTACATGCGGATGCACTCGCCATTCGCGGGTATTTCGAGACCGCAGTATCCAAAGTGATGATAGAAGGTGCGCGGCACACAGATGGGTGAAAAAGATACACCACTCCCAGAGAAGCGGGAGGACAAATTAGAACAACTGCTTGCCGACCTTCCGGATGAGAAGAAACAGGAGATAACTGAATATTTGTTCGTCCATCAAGGACCCCTTCCGACAACAGAAGCCTTTCGTGAATACAACCAGATAGTGCCAGGCGCAGCACTTAGAATCTTGGAAATGGCGGAGAAGGAACAGGAGATCAGGGCAACGGATACTAGAGCATTCAGGGCAAACGAGCGCGTAATTATCTTTGGGGCTATTTTATTTGGAGTGCTGCTGATAACTGTGGCTGGTGGTGCAGTCTATATGGGCTACACAGGAGTCGCAATAGTATTTGGAATTATTGCGCCAGTACTTTCATTTGCTAGATTCATATTGAGGTGGATTGTTTCACGCAATACACTCTGAAAGCCAGCAAATCTTCTTCTAGTTGTTAGCCGATCGTGATAGGGTTCTCCAAACTTTTGTAGAGTTCGTACTCAGCCCATGAATAAAGTTCTAGGCGAGTGGTGCAGGAATTCAAGGAGCGGTGCCGATGAAGGCCCAGATCAATGCTGAAAACATTCCAAGTTAGCAATTTCCAGTTGTGGCCGGCGAGGAATCTGGCCTGCCAATGTCACCGGCACTTAGCAATATAAACCCAAAACTTTACATTCTCTAGAACATTACGAAAAAATTACATAATTATCAAATATTTGTGTGAGGGAATAAATGGTCTGAAAAAACCGACCATTTTCCCTTGCAATAAAGATAGGCTTCAGTTACAACAGCACTTTTCCATTTCATTTCTGAGGTGCTATCATTGTGACCCAAGCTCACCGAATCCCGGAGGAAGCCACATCCGAACTCCCGACCGCATCTGCCCAGACTTCCAAGTGCTCGGGCATTCGGGAATCTAGGCAGCGCCCCATGTTCGACACCCTCCAAGTGGCCCGCAACCTGAAGAAAGGCGGATTTTCTGGACCGCAGGCCGAGGCGGTGGTCTCCGCGTTCAGTTCCATCTCCCAGAACATGGTGACGAAAGCCGAGCTAAAGGCCGAACTGAAGGCTGCACTGGGAAATTACCCGACCAAGGCCGAACTGAAAGCTGAATTGAAGACCGCGTTAGAAAACTACCCAACTAAAATCGAACTGGCAGCCCTTGAAACGCGCCTGACGGTGCGGATGTTGATGATGTCTGGCCTTATCGTGGGTGCGGTCGCCTTGATCGTCAAACTGTAAGCGTCTGAAGACAATCGCGGACTGTTTCTTGCGTATAATTCTGGCGCATCCGCCGTTTTCTTCGCACATGCCTCTCGAACCCGTCCACACATCCGACGCGCCCGATGCCATCGGCACTTATTCCCAGGCGGTCCGCAGCGGGGATTGGGTGTTCCTGTCCGGCCAGATTCCCCTGGATCCCCAGACCATGCAAATGGTCGAAGGAGACATGCAGACGCAAATCCGCAGGGTGTTCGACAATCTCAGTGCGGTCGCCGGTGCCAGCGGCGGCAGTCTGGCGAACTGCATCAAGCTGACGGTGTACCTGACCGATCTGAGTCATTTCCCTCTGGTCAACGAAGTGATGGCCGAGTATTTCTCAGAGCCGTATCCGGCGCGCGCAGCGGTGGGCGTGGCAGCGCTCCCGAAGGGCGCGGCGGTCGAAATGGATGCGATCCTGAATCTACGTGCCTGACACCGGCCCGGATGACCCGGACTGACCCACCCGCTTCCGACCCGGCAGAGGCGGCACTTCGCGCACTGCCCGGCGTTGGCCCCCGGGTGTGCGAGAAACTCGCCCGTTTGGGCATTTTCCGAATCGACCACCTGTTGCTGCACCTGCCCCGGGCCTACGAGGACCGGACCCGCGTGGTTTCCCTGGACGCGTTGCGTCCGAACGTTCGCTGCATGGTCGAGGGCATCGTGCAGGATGCCCGTGTCGAGCTCTACAGGGGGCGCAGGCTACGGGTCAAGTTGGCTGATGATTCTCCAGGCACGTTGGAGCTGTGCTTTATGCGCTTCAGCCCGTTTCAGCAGGAACAACTGGTCCCGGGCACGCGGGTGCGTTGCTTCGGGGAAGTCAAGCTATGGCGTCGGACGTTCCGGATGTTTCATCCGGAATACGAACCTGTCTCGGCTGGCGCTTCCGAACACGCTGCCGCCAGCCTGACCCCGGTATATCCGGCGACGGAGGGACTTGCGCAGATTTCCCTGCGCAAGCTGATTCGTCGTGCGCTGGAGTGGGCCGAAACCCATCCGGCACAACTTGAGCATCCGGCTTGGGAAGACCTGTTCAGGAAGCAGGGCCTGCCCGGCTTTACCGAAGCGCTTCGCCGCCTGCACGAACCGGAGGTGGGGCTGGATATGGAGACCCTGCTTTCGGAATCCGACCCGGCCCGGCAACGGCTGATCGTGGAAGAGTTGGCCGCATACCATTTGAGTTTCATCCGTCTGCGCGATCGGGCCGAGCAGCGGCAGGCGGATTCGTTCCCGGAAGGCGACGAATTAATTAGCCAGTTCCTGGAACGCCTGCCTTTTCGCCTGACCCAAGCACAGGAGCGGGTCATCGAGGAGATTCGGCAGGATCTGGCCCGCAACCACCCCATGATGCGCTTGCTGCAGGGCGACGTGGGCTCCGGCAAGACCATCGTCGCGCTGGTTGCCGCCTTGTGCGTTACCGCCTCGGATGCGCAAGTGGCGGTGATGGCTCCGATCGAGTTGTTGGCGGAACAGCACTACCGCAGTTTTTGGGAGTGGCTGTTTCCGTTGAATATTCCGGTGGCATTCCTGTCGAGCAGCCAGACAAGCAAGCAGAGAGCGGAGGAGAAGGCGCGCATCCGGAGCCATCAGGCCCGTATTGTGATCGGGACGCATGCCCTGATCCAGGAAGACGTAAACTTCGACCGGCTGGGATTGCTGATCATCGACGAACAACACCGGTTCGGGGTTCACCAGCGCCTGGCCTTGCGGCGCAAGGGCGAGGGGAAAGAAACGCACCCCCACCAGCTGATCATGACGGCCACCCCGATTCCGCGCAGCCTGGCCATGACGTTCTATGCCGATCTGGACGCTTCGATTCTGGATGAAATGCCCCCGGGACGAAAACCGGTCAAGACGGCTGTTATGGCGGAAGACCGGCGGGATGAACTGATGGAACGGATTCGGGAGGCTTGCCGGGAAGGGCGGCAGGCATACTGGGTTTGTACGCTGGTGGAAGAATCCGAGGCGTTGCAATGCGAGGCTGCGGAAAGTACTTGGCAGCGGCTCTGCCAGGCGCTGCCTGAGCTTGAGGTGGGTCTGGTGCATGGACGGATGAAGGCGCCGGACAAGGACCGGGTCATGCAGCGTTTCAAAAGTGGAGAGGTTCAGCTTCTGGTGGCGACCACGGTCATCGAGGTGGGCGTCGATGTCCCGAATGCTTCACTGATGGTAGTCGAGAATGCAGAGCGCCTGGGACTTGCGCAATTACACCAACTCCGCGGTCGGGTTGGGCGTAGCTCCGAGCAAAGCAGTTGCGTGTTGCTGTACAAGTCGCCGCTATCGGAAAATGCCCGAACCCGCATCCAGATCATGCGGGAGACAACCGACGGGTTTGAAATTGCGCAACGGGACCTGCATCTGCGCGGGCCGGGCCAATTGCTCGGAGTCCGTCAGGCCGGGGAAATGGTGTTCCGGGTGGCGGACCTTTCCCGGGATGAACAGCAATTGAAACGGGTGCAGCGGATCGCCCAGGACTTCATCCAGAAAGATCCGGAGGCAGTGGAACCGATCATGGAACGCTGGCTCGGAGATTCCCGGAGCCTGGGTTCGGTCTGATACTCCGGAGCCCGGTGACGCCCTAGAACAGGCAGCAGGCCAACTCGAACTTGACTTCCTGGTCGGTCTGGACGGGCCGCTGGTCCAGATCGCCGTCCTCGCGAAACACGATGCTGAAAGAACGTTTTCCGATGCTGATTTCCGGGTAGAACTCTGACTCCGCAGGCATCCGAATCCGGATCATCTGGTGGATCCGGCCGGGATCCAGTCCCTGTTCGAACCAACCGTCCTTGGCGGTTTCGGGGGCGAATGTGGCGCTGTTTCGAACCATTTCCAATACGGTTTGCGCGATCTGGATAATCGGTGCGAATGGTTCGTACCATTGCTTCAACTGGGCGGCATGGTCGGCTCGCTGGCTGGTCAGCCAGTTGTGGTACAGCGGAATGTCGGTCTCGCTGGTACAGCCGGGCATGCGAATGCGCTGGCTGATCGTGTTGAGCATGTCATGCTGAGTCAGATGCTGGTGCACCGGGTACTGAAGGTCATGCGCATCATGGCGCAGGTTCTGGTGCAGTTCGACGATTTCTTTCAGGAGGTCCAAGTCTGCATTGTCGGACGAACTCAGCATTTCCAGCCAGGCCAGCCGCTGATCCAGCTCCCGTATCAGTTCGATCTTGATGTTGTGCCGACTGATCAGGCTGACGAATTCCAGAAGAGTCGCGACCGTGGCCCGGGTCTCCCACAGCGAGGGCTGGGCATAGTGATACTCGAACTGTCGCGCCAGGAAGTCGATCCGCAAGAACGTGCGCATGCGTTCGTTGACGGCCTGCTCGTAGATTATGGTGGGGGGAGCTTCGTTCATGCCGCCAGGTATTTTTGATGCAGCTCGTCCACGGCCTCGGCCAGGGCGTCCATGCTTCCTGCATTCTCGATCACGTCATCGGCGTGTCGCAGACGCTCGTCCGCCGACAATTGAGTTGCCAGGATGGCATCGGCTTGCTTATTATCCATTTTCGGGAAGCGCTCCCGCAGTCGCTGGCGCTGCAGGTCCTCGGGGCAATTCACGACCAGGATTCGGTCCATGTCGTCCTGCCAGCCAGCCTCGATCAGCAAGGGAACTGTCGCGATGGCATAGGGCCTTTCCTGCTGTGTAAACCAATTGCGGATGGCAGCCCGCACCGGGGGATGCAACAAGGCTTCAAGATCACGGCGCAGGGCCGAATCGAGGAAAAGACGCGTACGCAGCAGCGTTCGGTCCAAGCTGCCATCGCTTTCCAGCACGTCTGGACCGGCCCGTTCGACGATGGCTTCGAGGAACGGGCCACCCGGGGCCGTCAGTTCGCGCACCACCTCGTCGGCATCGATGACCGGGGCGCCTCGCTCTTCGAAGTACCGGGCGGCCTGCGATTTGCCGCAGGCGATGCCCCCCGTCATGCCGATCTTGATCACGCGCCTCTCCTCAAAATCCGGACCCGCCAATCAGCGCTCGGGCGGAATCCCGCCAGATCAAAAACCCGAACAACGCCAAGGCCAGGGCAGGGCCGAAAGGCAGAGCACGCTCGGCGTGATTCCACATGCGCCGGGCAAGCCACAGCAGGAGCGTCAGTATCGAAGCGGCAAAAGCGGCCCAGGGCAGCATCATCCAGCCCAGCCAGGCTCCGCATACGGCAAACATCTTGAAGTCACCATAACCCATGCCGGGTTCTTTCCTCAAGAGGTAGAACAAGTGGTTCAGAAGCCACAACGACAAGTAGCCTGTAACGGCTCCGATGACCGCCTCATGCAGCGGCGCGAACAACCCGGATGTATTCACCAGCAGTCCCAGCCACAGGAGCGGGTAGACAAGCAAGTCCGGTAACAGTTGCGCCTGCCAGTCGATGAGGGCAAGCGCCAGAAGTCCCCAGCCCAGCACGGCGTAGGCACCGGCTTCGAGCAAGCTGTCCGCGTTCGCGACTATGCCGACGGCAAGCAATCCCGCCGTTAGTTCCAGCACGGGGTAGCGCAAGGAGATGGGGGCTCTGCAGAAGGCGCACCGGCCCCGCAGGGCGAGGTAGCCGAGGATCGGGACCAGATGGCGCAAACGGATCGTTTGGCCGCAATGGGGACAGTGTGAACGCGGAGACCACAAGGTCAATTCGGGGTTTTCTCCGCGCGCCATGACGGGGAGGCGGTGTACCAGCACGTTCAGAAAACTGCCTGCGGCAGTTCCGGCCACGAATGCGGCGCAGAGCCAGAAAACTTCGGAATGCGGCATTGATGCGACCGGATACTCCTAGTGTATTGTAGGGGTTAGTGAATTGCGATTACTCCGTGAGGGGAGTGGGGCAGTGAAGGTTTCGCGTCATCGGAAGTTGGGAACTCGTGCCCAAGAGGGAAACCTCTTCCGCCCTGCAATTCCAAGAGGATTTCCGCTGTTGTTTTTTGCTGTGATGCCCGCGCTCGCGGGAGGCGTTTTTGCGCTGGAGGCCGCGGTGGCAGAATCGGACGAGGTGGGATACCGAGTAGAGGTGCTGCAAGAGGGGTTGGAATATCCCTGGAGCTTGGCACAGTTGCCGGACGGCTCCTTGCTGGTTACGGAAAAGCCCGGACGCCTGTTGCACCTGAGCGCTGACTTTTCAAGCCGCCACTCCATCGAAGGCGTGCCGAAAGTGGACCGGGTTGGGCAAGGAGGGCTTCTGGATGTGGTTCTGCACCCGGAATACGGGCGAGCGGACAACCGCTGGATCTATCTCAGCTATAGCAGAGTCTGTGCGACGGGCTTCACCACGGTGTTGAGTCGCTACCGCCTGCAGAACCATCGCCTTGAGGACGGCCAGTTGCTGTTCGAAGCGCATCCATGCGGAGGATTGACTTGGCATTTTGCAGGCCGGTTGGCATTCGATGCCGAGGGATACCTGTTCCTGGCCGTGGGAGACCGAGGCGAGCGCGAGAACGCGCAAGAACTGAACAGCCATTGGGGCAAACTGATTCGCTTACATGCGGATGGGAGGGTTCCAGAGGACAATCCGTTTGTCGGGAACGCCGATGTTCTGCCGGAGGTGTACTCTTACGGCCACCGCAATCCGCAGGGATTAGCGTGGAATCCTTTCGACGGCAAACTCTGGTTACACGAACATGGGCCCAAGGGCGGGGATGAATTGAACCGGATTCAGGCGGGGGCCAACTACGGCTGGCCCCGGGTGACGCATGGACGCGAGTACACCGGTGGACTCATCAGCGAACAGACTCATGCGCCGGGCATCGAGCCGCCTGTGTGGCACTGGACGCCGTCAATTGCCCCTTCAGGGTTCGCGGTCTACGACGGAAAACCTTTCGCCGCATGGCGCGGGCAGATGTTGGTCGGCGCGCTGAAGTTCCGCAGTGTATACCGAGTGCAGCTAAGACAGGACGGCGGAGTGCACGAGCAGGTTCTGCCGGAGCCCCAAGGCCACCGAATTCGTGACATTCGAGTACTGGAGGATGGCCTGATTTACTTGCTGACGGACGATGCGGACGGGCAACTGCTACGATTGATTCCCGAAAGCTAAGTTGATAAGGGAGCGATGATAAGGGTTGCATATGTAATTAATATTAAGTATATTAATTACATCTTTTGTGATTAAATTGTTATGGCACGTACAACAACAATGACGGTTCGCCTCAGTGGTGCACTCAGTGATTTCGTTTCAGCGAATGTCAGCGAGGCTGGGTCGTACGAGAATGTCAGCGAGTATGTTCGCGACTTGATTCGACGTGATAAAGAACGGGCGGAGCAGGAGGCTTTTGAACGCCTTAAGGCTGAACTGAAACATGCTTTTGCCGCACCAGACAGTTCATTTCATCCTCTTTCGGCTTCGGATGTCATTGAACGGAACAAGACGTAGGCTTGTGCATGGCATCAGTCCGCGTTCAGGAAGCGGCTTCTCTCCGTATTGATGAGATTTATCAATACTCTCGCGACAAGTGGGGGATTAATCAGGCTGATGCTTACATAATAGGGTTGTTTGAGGTGTTCACCGCGATTGAGGCGGATTGCATTCTGTCCCGCCCGATTCCGGCAGAGTTTGGAGTGGATGGTTATTTTTGTCGATACGAGAGACACTACGTCTACTGGAAAAAGCTCAGAAATGGAGATATTGGCATTGTTACGATTTTGCATGAGCGCATGCACCAGATCGACAGGTTTCGAGAGGATTTTGGAATCGCATTTCCCAAGTAATTTCAAACACCCAATAGGCTATAAATGGGAATTGTATACGATAATCCGCAAAACCCACGATAATTCGTATATATTCAATACCTTATCTTGTTTTTGTCGAATCGGTTTCCGGCATGGCATAATCCTTTCATGATCCGTTCATCCGTCTATCGCCTGTATCCCGGCACCCTGCGCCGGGGACAGCTGCTGTCCGGCATCGCCGGGGCGAACCGCTACGTCTGGAACTGGGCGGTCGGACAGAACCGGGATGCGATGAAAGCCTATAAAGAAGGGCAAGGAGAGAAACCCTCGCCGACTTTCTTCACTCTAAGCCTGGCATTCACGAGGCTGCGCAACAGCGAAGGCCACGAATGGCTGAAGGCGTTGCCGTATACGGAAGTGCGGTACGCGCTGAAAAGGTATGCGGATGCGATGAGAGAGGCCCGGAAGGGCCAACGTGGCTTTCCGAAGTTCAAGCACAAGGAAGCCGGCGATTCGTTCACGATTCCGCAGAACGTGCGGATTGCGGACGGCAAACTCTACGTGACCAAGGTGGGCTGGGTGCCGATCCACCGTCAGGGCGGCGACCCGTGGGCCTACGGCAAGGCGAAGCAGGCGGTGGTGGCCAAGCATCCCAACGGGAAGTGGTATGTGTCGGTGTTCTGGGAAGTGCCGGATGCGGAACTGGCGGACAACGGCGAGGCGGTCGGGCTGGACCTAGGGAAGTGGAACGTGGCGACCACGGAGCCGGAGCGGATTTTCATGCCGGACGTGTCCCGCCTTGAGACCCGGCTGAAGCGGCACCAACGGAAGATGCAGAGGCGCAAGCGCGTGCCTTTGCTGGATGCGGACGGGGGGCCGAGGGTGACTCGACAAGGCAAAGCCATCATGGTGAATTCGCACCGCCGCGAGAAGGAGCGGAGAATCGTGGCGAAACTGCACCGGAGGATCGCCTATATCCGGGACAACTGGAAGCACCATGTCAGCCATGACTTGGCGGACCGGTTCGGGACGGTCTGCGTGGAGGGTCTGAAGATCAGGAACATGATGAAGTCAGCCAGAGGCACGGTGGAGAAACCCGGCAAGCACGTCAAGGCGAAATCCACCTTGAACCGGAGCATTGCGGAAAGCGGCTGGGGCCGATTGCGCTTCATGCTGGAGTACAAGGCGCACCGGGTGGAGACGGTCGACCCGGCGTACACGAGCCAGCGTTGTCACCGATGCGGGCATGTGGCGGAGGCGAACCGTCGGCGAGAGAGATTCGAATGCGTATCCTGCGGATACGCGGGGAATGCGGACATCAATGCCGCGTTCAATATATTGGCGTTGGGGACTGGCGCGGCTGGACAGGGAGGGGCGTTCGCCTCTGTCCGGGCCGGGCCTTCGGGCACGGTTCGGTCAAGCGACCCCGATGATCTGTCAATGGATATACAAGGTCTGCTTGCGGATTATTGTATATGAGCCCCCTATAAATAGATGAATATTTGCCACTCTCGTCATGACTAATCTTCTGTCTGTTCGACTTGTCCAGTTCAACCCACTGGTCGGCGACATTGATGGCAACCGGGTCCGCATCCAAGCGTGGCTGGAAACTTGGGAAGAACCTTCGATCTGGGTTTTTCCGGAACTTGCGTTGTGCGGCTATCCCCCGGAAGATCTTCTGCTGCGGGATGATTTCATCGACCAGATCGCTTCTGCCCTGGAAGAATTGGCGCATCAAGTTGGTGAACACTGGGTGATCGTGGGGGCTCCCGTACGCGAAAACGGTGCCTTGTACAACGCGGCCTGCGTCCTGCATCAGGGCCGACAGGCGGGTTTCGCGTGCAAGAAGCTTCTACCGCATTACGATGTCTTTGACGAGCAGCGCTACTTCGTTCCGGGTTCGAAGCCTTTCGTCATCGAGGCCGGGCGGCGGTTGGGGTTGCTGATCTGCGAGGATTTATGGCAGCCGGAACCGGCTGCAGACCTGGCGGCGGCCGGGGCCGAAGTTCTGGTCTGTCTGAACGCTTCCCCGTTCGACCTGCGCAAGGCGTCCAAGCGCTTGGAAGTCGCACGTGCACGTGCGCGGGAAACCGATTGCCCGGTCTGGTACGTCAACCAGGTCGGCGGGCAGGACGAGTTGGTTTTCGATGGCGCAAGTTTTGTCCTGGATGCTTCCGGGCAGCGGATCGCGCAACTTCCTTCGTTCGTCGAGGCTGAACTGGAACTGACGCCCAAAGATTCGGGCTGGATCAGTTCCCGGCAGGATGTCGAAGACCTGGATGAGGATGCGACCCTATACCAGGCGCTGGTACTGGGCGTGCGCGACTATGTGGACAAGCACCGTGCCTCTGGCGCGCTGGTGGGTCTGTCTGGCGGAATCGATTCGGCCTTGACGCTGGTCATTGCGGCGGATGCCTTGGGGGCGGAACGGCTGGAGGCGGTGTTGATGCCCTCGCGGTACACATCGGGGGCCAGCATTGAGGACGCTATGCTGTTGTGCGAGCGTCTGGGCATTTCGTTCCTGAATCTGTCAATTGAACCTGCCTTCCAGTCCATGCTTGAAACCTTGGGGCCGGAAGCCGAGCAGGACGATCTGGTTTGCCAGAACCTGCAGGCGCGTATCCGCGGCTTGCTGCTGATGGCCCGCTCGAATCACAGTGGCAAATTGTTGCTGACGACTGGAAACAAAAGCGAGATGGCGGTCGGCTATGCGACCCTGTACGGTGATATGGCGGGGGGATTTGCACCGCTCAAGGACATCTTCAAGACCCGGGTCTACCAGTTGGCCCGCCACTGCAACCGTGACCGGGAAATCATTCCGGAGCGAATCCTGACCCGCCCCCCGTCGGCGGAGCTGAAGCCGGACCAGAAAGACTCTGATTCGCTGCCGGACTACGCCGTGCTGGACGCCGTGTTGCGCCTGTTCATTGAGGAGGATCGTTCGCCTTCGGAGATTGTCGAGCAGGGGTTTGATTCTGACCTGGTTCGCGACGTGGTTGCCCAGGTGCTCAAGAGTGAGTACAAACGTCGACAGGCGCCGCCGGGAGTGAAGACGACAGAGCGGGCATTTGGAAGGGACCGGCGTTACCCGATCACGTCCGGATATAAAGCGTGATTGCCTGGATCAGTTCGATGGTGCCGGGGTCGGTGCGCTTTCTTCCGCCGGCGTTTCAGGAGCCTCTGAACTGACGACAGGCTCCGGGGTGTCGCCCGGGGCACTTGGCAATTCCTCGTCGTCCGACGAACTGAACAATCGCCGTAACTGGTACCAAAGGCCTTGGGAATCGATATCCGAATCCGGGATGTGGCCGCTCGTAACCTCACTGACTACGACCTTGTCCGGTTCATGCGAAGCGACGAACTCCTCGGCCTCGCCGAGGTTGAGAACGACCCTCTGGTATTCGCCGCTGAAATCGGGTGGCGGGAATTCCTCGATGTCGAACCCGACCATGATGGCGGCGCTGTCGACCGTATCGCTGATCCATTCACCCGTGTTTGATAGCCAAGTCGGTTCTTCTTCCTCGGCAACCATGCGGGCTTCGTAGTCCGGGAAGTTGAGATCTCGAACGCTCCGCGTATCATCCGCGAGCTGGTGCATCTCCAGATGCCGGTACCCTTGTTCCAGGTACCACAACATGTCATCCATATTTGGCGCACCGTGATAGCGGGCCAGCGCCTGCTTGCATCGGTTGACAACCGCGACATAAGCTTTGCGGCGCAGATAGAAATCCGCGACGTGCAGTTCATAACGTGCCAGCAGGTTGCGCAGGAAGATAGTGTGCTGGCGAGCATCCGTCGCATATCGCGATTCCGGGTATTTCGTCACGATCAGGGAAAAACTCTTGAACGCGAGCAGCCATGGAGTCGGGTCCTTGTTATGCCGGATGTAGGGAAGAACATAGTGCAACAGGGTCCGACCGTAATCCAGATAGGCGACGCCATGCATGTAATGCGCGTACGCGACATGCGTGTGTAACGGATTTTGTTCGATGAAGCGGTCGAGTATGACGATGGCCTCGGTGTATTCCTCTTGCCGGTATTTGGAATACGCCATTTCCAGCAAGCCTTGCTGGGCGTACGGATCAAAGGGATACCCGGATTCCAGATACTCGAAAGCTTCGATCGCCTTGGTGAAATCGCCACCGCGACGGTAGGAAAGGCCCATGGCGTACAACTGCGCTGCGGATTTGCCCTCGTATTCGGTTTCTGGCGCATCCGGCAATAGCCCGCAACCGGTCATCATCAGTGACGACGCGAGCAAAAGAACAGCGGGTAAAAGACGCATCACAAAGGATCGGGGCTGCCCTCTGAATTATATAACGCAGTGATAGTATGGGTGTTTTGTGTCAGTCGGATTAGGCAATTGGACGGTTTGCCGCTGGTTCGGGAAGTGCCGGAGGACTTGGCTGGGAAGCGCCTGGACGTCGCGTTGGCGCAGATGCTCGAACAGTTTTCCCGCCGGCAGCTTCAGGATTGGATTCGGGCAGGGCGCGTATTGATAGAAGGAGAAACCGCTCGCCCTCGAGATCCGGTGCAAGGTTGCGAACGGGTCGAGGTCTGGCCGCAGGCTCCGACATCCTCACAGTGCGAGCCACAGGACCTGCCATTGGCTGTTGTTTATGCCGACGAAGACCTGATCATCTTGAACAAGTCGGCCGGGCAAGTCATGCACCCGGCTCCCGGACATCCGGACGGGACGGTCCAGAACGCTCTCCTGTACCACTTTCCAGCCACCGCCAAAGTGCCGCGGGCGGGGATCGTGCACCGGCTGGATCGGGACACGACCGGACTTGTGGCAGTAGCGCATAATCCGGAATCCTGCACGGCATTGACCCGACAACTTCAAACACGTGAAATCCGACGACGGTACCAGGCCTTGGTCCAGGGCGATTTGGTCGCAGGCGGAACCATTGAGGAGCCGATTGGACGGCATCCTCGTCAACGCCAGCGCATGTGTGTACGCGCGGGCGGCAGAGAAGCCATAACGCACTACCGGGTGCATCGAAAATTCAGTGGCTTGACTCTTCTTGATATTCAGCTCGAGACTGGCCGTACGCACCAGATTCGGGTGCATCTGGCTCACTTGGGGTACCCGGTAGTCGGGGATCCTGTTTATGGTGGCCGTGCGCGGAGTCCGGCTGGAGTACCCGCTTCCGTGCGCGATGCAGTCCGGGGGTTCGGGCGGCAGGCATTGCATGCCTGCAGCCTTCGACTCCAGCATCCGATCCGAGAAACCTTGCTCGATTGGAAGGTGGATCTGCCTGAGGATTTTCTGGGTTTGCTGGTGAAACTGGAAGAAAATTGTGGCTGAACTGGAGTTTATTTGTCCTGATTGGCCGGCTCCCAGCCATGTGCGGGCGGTCGCAAGTACCCGAGTCGGAGGCATCAGCCGCGGTGCCTATGCCGGATTGAATCTGGCCGCGCATGTGGGTGATCGACTTGAAGACGTTGTGGAAAATCGAAAAATCTTGATGCAGGCTCTTCAATTGCCAAGCGAACCCGATTGGCTGGATCAGCGACATGGCGCCGGAGTCCGGGAGGCACGGACCATATCCGAAGCTGCTTCGGCGGATGCAAGCCACACAACATTTGCGGGGCCGGTTTGCGTCGTGCAGACGGCAGATTGCCTGCCGGTCCTGCTGTGTTCCCGTGAGGGGGATTGGGTGGCTGCTGTGCATGCCGGCTGGAAAGGTATCGCCGCGAAGGTTTTGGAAGCGACGGTTCGTGCCTATCCTGGATTACCAGCGGACCTCTTGGCATGGCTGGGTCCGGCCATTAGCGCAGGATTCTACGAAGTGGATGAACCGGTGAGAGAGGCGTTGGGCGAAGGACTTTCATCGGTAGCATTGCGTCCATCCGATCGGACGAGGCACTGGTTGTTGGATCTGGCTTCCGCCGCCGCATGGCAACTGGAGCGGGCTGGGGTTGCGGGCTGTTTCGGTGGGAGTTGGTGCACTTTTCAAGACGAGCGACTTTTTTATTCGCACCGCCGAGACCGAACAACTGGCCGCATGGCGACCTTAATCTGGCTGGAAAGGCGCTGATTTTCCGCGCGGGGTCGAGTTCGAAGGTCAAAAGAGAAGAAATAAGCAAATTCAAGTCAACCTAGCCGGCAAACTCGTCTGTAAATATTTGATCTATAAAGAGAAAAAATGGTCTAAAAAATCCGACCATTTTTTGCACCTTTCTCAAGGGTTTTGAGGTAGAACCAAACTCTTCGTAATTCTTTTGAGGAAAAATTGATGAATTCCAAAGAAACTGGAGTACGTCGGTGGGTGTGGCTGGTGAGTGGACTGCTTCTTCTGCTATTGGTGGCTTCCATCTACGGCGCGGCGCGAAGCCTTGGCGAAATCCTCCCATTGTCCAGTCTAGGCGTTCGCTCGTCGCATCTGGAAGAGTTTGTTCCTGCGGTGAATGTTGCTCCAGAAATTGATGTGGAGCAGTTGTCGGAATCTCTGGCGCAGGCCTTGAGCCGCCACCTCGATCAGCCGGTTCACCGTAGCCGTGAGGAACTGGAGGAAAGCCGGCTAATGCAGACACAGTTGATCGAGGAATGGAAAGAAGAACTGGGCGACAAGATCAAAATGCAATCCTCGAGGTTGGCAGATCTGAACCAAAGATTGAACTTGATCGAGAACGGGATAAACCAACTGCTGAACACTCTCGAAGATGAAACACTTGAGCCCCCCGTGGAGCCGATGTTTGTTTTTCGTGGAATCGAGATATGGCATGGCCAGGTCTATGCATTGCTTGAGCATGAAGGGCGGATCATGCCAGTGCGGGAAGGAGAATCGCGGCTGGGATGGAGAGTCCGTGCCATTGATCGAGATGGACGAAAATTGCACATCGGCGATGGCATGAAAGAACAGGTTCTGGAGGTGCAATGACATGAACAGAGTGTGGCATCGGAGAGCTGCGTGGTTGGTTGCACCTGCAGTGTTGACCGGAGCAATAGCCTGTCTGGTCTACGACGTTCAGGCGGCGCGAGAAGAGTCAAGCCAATGGCAGGAGACCGAGTTGCATGCGCACAGTTGGCTGGGATTGAGTGAAGAGGAATGGCAACGGTATCAGACGTGGCGTGCTCTGGTCGGTAAACCCCTGGCCGAAATGACTCCTTACGAAGTTCTGGGTATTTACACGGACGATCCAGAGCAACGGCGGCGGTTCGCGAAAGAAAACGCTCGCTTCATGCTTGACTTTTATCGGCGGACGATGGAGTTCGAAAAACTCTATCGCGAAGAATTGGCAAGATTTTCAGACGAAAAGGCCCCATAACTTTACATAATCAATAAAACTTTACATTTCACAAATTTTTATAACGAAATATATTTATTATCAATATTTTAGGTGGTCAAAAAAATGGTCTAAAAAATCCGACCATTGTTTCTTGATTTTTGGGAATAGCTGTTGGAGACTGCGTGGGCGGCGTCAACCTCAGGGATTGGGGGCCGTAGGGTCGTCTAGCCTTTGGGCGACCCTCTCTCGCCCAGGAGGTGATTGATGAAACATGCTGAATGGCTGATTGGCACGACCGTAGCACTGCTGGTGACGGGATGCGAGATGCTGCATCACGCGGTTCCGGTTTCGCAGTTTCGGGAATCAGGCGGCACTCCACGTTCGAGGCCGATCGACCATTCGGCATTTCCGATGCCAACCCCCGATTATTTGGTCCGCCCGGACACCGGCGAGCGACAAGTACTCGGACAGTTACTGCACGAATTACAACTGGTCCGGTACTTGATTGATGACGCCTACGCCCGCCGTGACGAGCGTGCCAGGGTGCGGGTGGATTACGCACGCTTGGCCGACGAATTCGACCGGATCATAACAGGTTTGCGACGCACCCTGACAGTCACAGAGACGGCGCCGCGCGACCGCCTCGACATCACCGGAGACTACCAGCTTTATGAGTGATTCCATGCTGGGCCAATTCGAGGTTACTTCTGGCATTTCAGGCGAAACGCTGGCAGAAGTGACGGCTGCCGCCTGCCTGCTGGTCGTAACCCTTTGGGTTTCTTGGGTGGCCCTCTCCAGTCTGCGACAACTGCGCGATGAAACCATGGCGGTTGGGGATGTCGCGTCCCGGATCCTTTGGGGGGGCCTGGTGTTCTGCATGGTTGTTGCCCTGATCGCTTTTGTGGAGTGAACTCATGAAAAAATTCGGCTTTCTCCTGGTCTGTGCCCTGATGTCCCATCCGAATCTGGGCACGGCTGTCAACACACTGGATTTGCCTGTTTTCGATGGTGTCGCCGCCGATGCGACCGATCCTTTCTCATTCATCAAGTCCGTTGCAATCACAGGCATGGCCTTGGTGTTCGGCTTCCTGGTCGTCGGCGCATTTCTCGGCTACGGCGGCGGGCTGATTGCAAAGCTCAATCAGGCGCGCGTCAAGGGGGACTGGGGTAGCCTCGGGATTTACTTGGGAACCGGTTTGCTGGTGGTGATCATCATTGCCCTGATGGGCTACATGGGCGGACAGATCTTGTCCGATTTCGAATGACGCAACCAGCCTCGTCCCTCGGTTTCGAGCCACCCATGTTCCGAGGGCTTAGTGGTACCGAACTGACCGCAACGATTGGGTTGTCGATGGTTCCGGGCATGGTAATAGCGGGCCCGCTCTGTCTGTGGGTCGGTTCCCTGTTATGGATTCTCCCGGTGCTGGTACTGAATGCTTTTGCCACGGTTCTACTTGCTGGCACGGTGCTGCGACACCTTAAGCGAAATCGCCCGGCCAACTGGTACTTGCAGAGTTTGGCACGCCACTTCGGACGACGAGCAGACATCATTTGGCGAGAAGGGCCCTGGAGGATAGAACGGTGACAGTTCACGGCTTCCGCGATGAGGAACTGAATCGCCGCCGGTATGTCCGGGTATTGCAGGTCGGGCTTCTATTTCTGGCCGTATCTCAACTGGTGGCGTATGCCGGATGGTGGCATGCTTCCGGGACGCAGCGCCTGAGTTTACCGCCCCAGTTGCGCTACGGCGCGACTCTTCGCAGTGGAGAGGTTCAGCCGTGGGAAGTGTATGTCTTTGCTGGCTACATTCACCAGCAAATCAACAATTGGACCGACAACGGCGCCTTTGACAATCTGAAAAATATCCAGCGTCTGTCAGCATTTCTCAGCCCAGACTATCGCTATTGGCTAACGCGGGAGCACCAGCGCCACGAAGCCCAGTTTCGAAACCGGCAGCGCAGCGTCAGCCCGGTATTGGGAAGTTATGGCAACGCGTCCGTGCAACCGATCGGCAAAGATACCTGGCGAATCGTTCTCGATGTTCGCTTGAGGGACTATCTGGAGAATCAGCTCTACAAGGACATTGATGTCCGCTACTTCTTGGAAGTCGCATTGCTGGATTCCGACCCTGAGACCAACGAATGGGGTCTGGTTCTCAACCGACAGCACCGTCCTCCCGAGCGTTTGCGCTCCCACTTGTCTACTCTCGAATGAAACGACTTCTTGCATTGTCGCTATGCCTGATGTCGCTATCGGCTCTGGGGGTGTCTTCTCTGGTTTATGTCGGCGACCCGCTTCCGGTACTGCTGCCGGTCGGGAAGGAACGGCGGATTGAGATCAGGGGTGCGCGGGAAATTCGTGTCGGGTTGTCCGAGTCGCTGAGAAAACACCTGGCCGTTGAAAGTGCGGGCCCCCATGTCTGGTTAACCGCCCGGGACACCCTGTTCCCGCAGCGCGTGTACCTCGAGACCGAAACCGGGTTGTTGGTGCTGGTTATCCGGACCGACCCGCAGGCATCGGCGGAACCGTTGAGCATCGCGGTAGATTTGAGCAACCCCAAGAATTCACCTGCACCGTCGCTTGGGAAGTCGCCAAATTACGTGGCTCTGGCGCGTTACGTCATTCAGGCGTTGTACATGCCAGACCATCGCGAGGAGCCGGTTCGTGGAATCAGGCAGGCTCCGGTCGATGGGCAGCCCGTCGCCCTGTTCCGCTGCCGGGACGCCTATCCCTCCGCATGCGGAGATGCGGTCGAGTCCATTCCCCATGCTGCATGGGAAGTGCAGCCCTATTACGTGACTGCAGTCACGGTCCGGAATCGCCTGCCTGAACCTTTAGAGCTTGACCCTCGCGACATCCGCGGCCGGTTTGTGGCGTCCACTATCGTGCATCCCTACCTTGAAGCGGCCGGAAGCATCCGGGATACCACCACGGTCGTACTGATTTCCCGTATTCCATTCGGGCAGACTCAATGAATACGCGACGTTCTCTGCTCGCATTGCTGGCAGGAGTGGCCCTGCTGCTGCTATCGTCGGTGACGTTCCTATCCACTTCCCCGCCTCCCGACGAATCAGGGATTCCGGTTCCCGCCAGCCGGGAATTGGATGAGGCTGCTGAGGAAGTCCGTGCTGTGGCGACCGGCATGCGTCGCTTGGAGCAAAAGATATCGGATCAGGCGGTACAGATTCGTGAACTTGGCGAATCGTTTGCCCAGATGGGCCACCGCGTCGAACAGTTGGCGCAGCATCAGCAGAGGCAGGAGGAAAGTTCGGCGGCCGCGCCGCCTCGCTCCCTGCCGGACGGTTCAGTGCAGGGTGGTGAGGCGTTTAACCTTGACACCCTGACACAGGACCTTCCGACCGACGCAACGACTGATTTCGTGGAAATCCCGTCCACCCAGCCTCTAGTCTGGGTGGAGCCGGTCGATAGTGGTGGGGCATTTCACCAGAGCGTGAAAGCGGTGTCGACTGACTTGGCCGCAAGTGCCGGAGTCGGTGAATCTCCAAGATTCTATATCCCGCCCGCCATCCTCTCCGGGTTGTCTTTGACGGCGTTGGTTGGACGCATCCCGCGTGGAGGGGCGGTGCAGGATCCGTGGCCATTTGTGGCGATCAGCAAAGGCGACAACCTGACGGCGAACGGCATGCGCCTCCCCGGATTACGCGGCATCCTGTGGCGGGGAGTCGTGCGCGGTGACGCAGTGTTGTCTTGTGCGAGCGCTTCTGTCCGCAGTCTGGTGTACGTGTTCGACGACGGCACATTCCATGTGGCGAAAGCACCGGAGCAGGAAGGCTTCGGCTATCTGGCCGACAAGTTCGGCAATCCCTGTCTGCAGGGAGAGATTCACACCACCGCCCCCGAGAGCATGGGGACGCATCTGCTGGCCAGCGTCCTGGCCGGTATGGGGGGAGCCTTCGCCGAGTCGCAGGTGCGGCGCAGCGCTTCTGCAGGGACCGAGACCGCTCATGTAGAAGGAGATGCGTTCAGTTACTTGCTTGGCGAAACAGTCCAGGGTGCAGCTTCTACCTACGGGGATTACCTGTTGCGATTCGCCAACGACACCTGGGATGCGGTCGTAGTGCCGGCAGGGCGCGAAGTGGACATCCATGTCACGGACGCGATTCCCATCATTCACTCTCCCACCCGGAGGATCTATGACGACCCGGTTCCCTTTCCGGCCGTGGCTTTTGGCGGTTTGGATTAGTGCTTGCGCCCCTCCGGCCGAACTCCCGAAAGCCGACGGCACGGTGCGCGAGTGGTATCGGCAAGCCATGCTTCCCGGGGCACCGGCCCTCGCGACCCGTCCAATGTCGGCCGACTCGGCGGGACGCGATTCCTTTACGGCAAAGATGGACCGACAGTTGCGTCGCGACTTCAGGATCTTGGCCAACCCGAGATTGGTCCTTTATGTCTATCCGCACCTCACGGCCGCCGGAGCGCCGGTCCCCGGCTATGCCACCTGGTTTTACGTGTTCGAGCGCGGCCCCGTCTTGGAAGTCGTGCGCTGAACCTTTTCCTAAATATAACGGACACAGGCCATGAACAACCACGTTTTCCCATGCACAAGGGATCAAAAACTCGCTGGGTTGGATGGTGATCTCAACCGCCTGCAGCAAATCCGGTTTGCTGCATACACCGCGGGGAGGGCACCGTGCTGAGTATTCGCATGTTCCACCTTTTGGCTCTCGGGCTATGCCTGATCATGATCGCGAAATACATGCAACTCATGCAGGTATCGGTCCGCGGTCTCGACCGCCTGCTAACGCGCCGTTTCTTCGATGTGGATGGCTTGACGACCGAGATCCGGGATCGGGTGGAATGCTCTCATGATGCCGCGCTGGGCCGACGTCCTTTGAGGGGACGTGTGGGTCGCAACGTGTATTTGTGGCTTTGCCACCGCCTGCGCCAAGTGGCCGGACTGGATTCTGGAGCGGATTGATGCGCCTCCCGGTTCTGGCCTGCATACTGCTGTCCAGTTTTTCCCCGGCCATGGCGGAAACCTTTACCACGGCGGATGTGGCGCGGCGTTCACTTCAGTCCAACTGCCTGGACTGGAAGATCGTTGGGGTGTGCCTGTGGCTGCATTGCAAATACGGGCGTTGCCGAATCAACACGACGCCGCGGGTACGCCACTACTTGCCGGACCTGGTCTTCACGGCATACGACCACACTGGTTCTCCTCCCTGGAAGGAACTTCGCGCCTTGTTGCCTTTGGAGTCCGTTTTGAAGAATCTCTTGCAGGGCGGGTCGTTCCCCACGACGGAGACCGCAGACGGCCATTCCCTGCGTTTCAAGGAGGTCGATGCGGTCGGGCATCCATTCCCGCTACGACGGAAGATTTTCGATGTGGTTTATCTGTGCCGTTCGCAGGCCAAGCCGATGTTTCCGTATTTCATTTCCGCGCTGGATCACGCGGAGTGGCGGGGCGGGTTGGAATCCACGCGCCCAGAAAGCTTGACGCCCGGTCTGCGCGAAATCGGTGACTGGCCCCGACATTCATGGGGATCGGTCTTTCCGCGTTCTGGCTTCGTGTTGCAGGCCGAAGACGCAAAGGCGGCTGCCGTCGTCGTGCAGCGGGCCGCCGATATCGTGACCCAGCCGAATCAGGCCCGTGTCTATGTGCCGTTTGGTTACGAGGGCCATCGCCGGGTGGCACACGGCAACCCCGATGCCGCCAATCGTGAATCCTGCGAGCGATCGGGCGGGTCGTGGGAGTCCAATTCGCTGGGCCCGAAGCCCGTCCACTGTACGCCGGGGGCGAAACTGTCGGAATGTGTCATTCCCGGTCCGCCGCCATCGCACGCACAGCCCGGGCGCTGCCGTCGGCAGGATCAGTGGGCTTGGCTGCCCCCGATTAACGAGCGCAATGCACGTTGGCAGATGATCAGCCCGCGTACTCAGTCGCATTGCGAAACCTTCGGATCTCCCCACAACTGGTCGCTCGACAAGACCAGTGAAGACGGGAGTTATGCCTGGAACCTGTGGCGTCCCTACGAATGTTGCGCCCCGGGCAAAGGGAAATTCATTGGCCACAAAACTTTCTGAGGAGGAACCATCGTGGGCAAAAACAAAAAGAAAAAATCAAAAAAGAAAGTCACTTTGGAGCGCATCATGGAGCAGCCGGTCGCCAAGCGCCTGTACGTATCGCTGATACCGATCGACAACCTGCTGGGCGACATGAGGATGGAGATTGATGAAGGAGAACGTGACGAAGACGATTCCTACTATGTTCGCATTCAGGAATTGCGGGAGGGTTTGGTTCGGACCCTGGATGATGTGTTGCAGGACTGCGGTGAGTGAGCGCAGACGCAATGCGTTCGACCGCTGGCTCGCCGGGCTCCGCCCGGCGTTGCCAGCGGATCCGGCACATGCGCCGGATCCGGAAGCCCATTGCTGGAGTGGAAAGGGTCGTCGCCCACTGACCCGGGCGCAGTTCAAGCGGCCGATTTCGGGCAGCCGGTCGGGGTTGCAGGAGATTCGGGCTTCAGAGTCCTTTGCAGATCTGCTGTTCCCAAAAGCCGAACTCGGATCAGGGATGATCCTGATGAAGGATCTCTGCAGCGTCGGACGTTTGTTCGATGTGTCCCCCGCACAGACCGAGGGAAGACCGGATCGCGTTATCGAAGACTTGCATCGGCGCCTCGTGCCCTTGCTGCGCGATGTTTTTCCGCAAAACCAGAATCGACCTTGGATTGCGCAATTCTTCGTGTATGACCGCCACCATTTGGGTGATGACCTCAAAACGATCGAGGAATATCTCAACCCGGAAGCCCGGGACTCGGTTTACTCGAAGCACTGGATGGAGGTGTTGCGCGAACATTACGGGGATGCCTGCGATGAGAATGGCTTTTTCTTCGATCCCGCTAGCCAAATGTCATGGAAAGGGAAAGTTCGCCACATCCGGTTGTGTGTCTGGCGCATTGAAGAGCCGGGGAGCATCCCGGACGGACAGCACCTGGACGACCTGTGTGAGCGTTTGGCCCATTCATTGGCCCAGGTGGGCATTCGCCTGACTCCCTTGGACGGCGACGATCTCTGCCGTTGGCTTGGTGACTGGTTCGGGCCGACTCGGGAAGCTTCGGATTCCCCCAAGATGCCGTTGGTCGCAACGCCGCTCGCCCTGCTCAAGGGAACGGCCCTGGGAGACCTGGCACATCGGGCCTTGCGACATGGTGCCCCGTGGTCCTCGACTAAGGATGGTTGCTGGCATTTCCATGGTCGGCCGCACCGCTTCCTTACAGTCAACGCGATTTTGGGAGAACCCCGGGTGGGTCACTTGACTGCGGAGCGGGGAATTGGCGACCGTCAGCAGACATTATGGGATCAGATGCCGGAAGGAACGGTCTGGATGATGGCTGTGGTGTTTGCCACGCAGGACGAAATCCTGGAGCACGTCGCGCGTGTCAAGCGCAATGCGGTCGGTGGCGACCCACAGGCGATGGCGATCCGGACCTTGGCAGAGGAGGCAGTGCGCCAGGTGTCTGACGGGAACCCGATCTTGCCTGTGTTCGGTGGAGTATTCGTTTCGGCTGTGGACGGCCCCACCTTGGAGCAGCGGGTTCGCGAGCTGTCCGCCACCTTAATGGCTCACGGTATTGCGTTGATTCCCCCCCGGGACGATCCCTTGGCGCAGGATTCCTATGTTCGTGCGCTGCCATTCAACTTCGATCCAGCTCAGGACCGGCGCTTCTATGTGCGCCGTTCCCGCTTGTGGTTCATGGATCACATAGTGAGATGCCTTCCAGTGTACGGGCGCACGGCCGGAACGAAGCACCCGGGTCTACTGGCTTGGAATCGCGGTGCGGAACCTCTGTCGTTTGACCCGCTCAATTCGGTGGATCGAACTAAAAATGCGCATCTGTTCGTATTTGGACCGACCGGATCTGGGAAAACCGCCTTTCTCATCAATACATTGCTGCATACGGTCGCCGTGCACCGTCCCCGGCTGTACCTGATCACGGCGTTGCCGACGTTTGGCCTCCTCGCGCAACACTTTCAGTCGAAAGGCCTGTCAGTCAACCACGTCAACGGGGATCAAACTTCCATTCCGCCGTTTGCCGATGCACGGTTGCTTTTGGAGACCGGGCGAGCATCCGAAGGCGACGAAATGAACCCTGAGACCGGACGTGACCTTCTGGGGGAAATGGAGATACAGGCGAGGCTAATGATTACGGGAGGAGATCCAAAAGAAGAACAACGCTTGGTGCGCGAGGACCTGAACCTGATTCGGAAGTCCCTGCTTGCAGTCGCTCAGGCGGCGACGGCTCATCCGGACGAGCCGGTGCTGACTGAAGACCTGTCCACTTTGATGCATCAGGCGGCTGAATCCGGTCGCCTGCGAGATGATCGATTGAGCGAGGATCAACGACGCAGTTTGAGCCGTATGGCCAATGCCATCGAACTATTTTGCACTGGGCGGGCGGGGCAGATATTCAACCGCCCAGGCGAAACCTGGGTCGAATCCGATGTGACGGTGGTGGAGTTGGGTGCATTGGCGCATCGGCGCAATGAGGCATGGCTGGCCGTGGCGATGAGCGGGCTGCTGTCGCGTATCAACGATCAGGTACAGGATCAGCAGTACTCGGCCCGACAGACCGTGGTGGTCTTGGACGAGGCGCACCTGTTCCTGAAAAATCCTTTGATCTCCCCCTACATCCTATCGGTTTCCGCGATGTGGCGTACATATGGTGCCTGGCTGTGGATCGCCACCCAAAACCTGCGGCAGATTCCGGAAACTGCACGCGAGTTGCTAAACCAGCCGGAATGGTGGGTCTGCATGGCCATGGAGCGGGACGAGGTGGAGATGATTGGGCGCTTCCGCAGGCTCGACGAAGAGCAGAAGGCGATGATCCTCTCCGCTCGAAAGGAACCCGGAAAATACACGGAAAGCGTGGTTCTTTCGAGCAAGCTGGTCGCGCCTTTCCGCAATGTCGTGCCTGCTCTTTCGCTGGCCCTGAGCCAGACGGAAAAGAACGAAAAGGCTCATCGGGCGAGCCTCATGCGTCAGCACGGTTGCTCGGAACTTGAGGCGGTTCATCGAATCAGCGAGTCGATTCGGAATCAGCGCCGGGGGCAGGAATCATGATCTTCCGGACCCGCGCCTGTGTTTGGTGCTTGACGCTATCAGTACTGCCGGCAGCGTCCGACGCGCAGATCAAACTGCCGAGCAGCGAGGAACTGGGCTTGTATTACACGCTCGGAGGATCGCGTGCGGTTCCGACGGCTCCCGGGGAGACGTTGCGCATCAAGCTGCTCCCGGATATCCAGGTCGGAGCCACGTACAGTTGCGGGAAATTCGATTTCCGTTTCCAGGTTCAAGACATCCTGAAACGGCTGGAAGACCAGTTGACTACCCTGAAATCGCTTCCAGAACAAATTCTTTTGGCATTGCCGGGCGGTCTGTTCTGCCGGGCGTTTCCAGGTGCCTGCCAACTGATGCAGTACTACACCATTCGTGCGGGCGAAGCCTATAAATTGGCTCTGGGTTCCTGCCAGGAGATGGAGAAAAGCATTGCTGACCGAGGACCAGCCGGGGCCTGGACGAAGATTGCCAAGTCGCTGGAATGGGGGCATCAAGCGCACGAGGAAAGCAATGTGCTGGAAGCGCAGGAAGAGGCGGAGAGCGCCCCTGAGAAAGGGCTGGCCTGGGTAGGCGGTCGGCGTGCAGGCGGCGCCGGGCAGGACATGATCCGTCCGGTATACGACAGCGCTCGCGCCGGATGGTGCCTGCTCAACGGTGAGCCGGCCGTGTGCCAGAAGACAGAACGCGCAACCGAAATCGCGACACTGTTCAAGACTCCGGAAGAGGCAGCAAACTGGCTGGTCGATATTGCTGGAGAACAGGCCATCAGCCTCGTGGATGGTGCTCCGAGCCCGACTGTTCCCGGACACGGTCTTTTGCCCCTGATCGAACCTGAGCGAAAACGCATCGAAGAAGTGTTGGAGCGGTTGGTCAGGACGGACCCGGTGGAATTGCGGGAAGAAGACCTGGCCGACATCTCCAGCCGGAACCTCGTAGTGCGTCGCGAAGTGATCGACGGTCTGCAGGCTCGTCCGGACGCAGACTGGCGTATTCAGCGTTTGGCTTCGGAACTGGCGACCGCGCGTATCGTGGAAAAGACGTTCCTGGCCCGGGCGGCGTTGATGGCAGGGCGCCAGGAACCCAATGTCGCGGCATTGGCTCCGGCCCGCAAGGCTCTGAACACGGCATTCGAGCGCGTCAACCGCGAGGTGGATTTCGTGTTGAACGAAGTTCGGGCGTCGCATCGCTTGGCTTCCGAAACGATCCGGACCTTTATTGAATATGAAATGCTCGGAGACGCCCTCAAGCCGATTCGATTGACCCCACCCGAGGATACTGATTCACGGCTGATCGACGGTGGGTTTCCATTGTCTGAGGATTCCCCCCAATGACCGGTTCCCGGTCGCGCCGAATACTCGGAGGGTTGTTAGCCATCCTCGCGTTGGGCATCGCGCTCATCTATGCCGCGCAGCAGTTGGCTGCCGCAACGCCTGAGCACCTGAACCGCACGGCGGCGTATCTGGCACGGTGGCGGGAATTTCTTGAACGTTACGGCTTCTGGCTTCATCTCGGCTTGCATGGCGCCACCTACCTGTACCTGATCCTGCGCTGGCCGCAATTGATCAATTGGCTTAATCGAAAACGGGCCGGGCGCGGGCATATGCCGCTCTCTCTTCTTGAGCGACGCCAGTTGACGTTCGCTGTTGTCACGGTATGCGCGACTTACGAGGTCCTGCTGATGTTGCGCAATCTGGATTGACTGGCATGTACGCGACAATTCCGACATTCAGTTATATCGAAGTCTACCTGACCATGTTCGGGTGGAGCATGTACGAATTGTTGTTCGAGTTGGCCGATGATCTGAACCTGTTGCTGATTCCGTTCCTGGTCGTCATCGTTCGCAATTTCATCGTTCCACTTAGCACCGAAAATATTTTCCCCAATAGCGGTGGGTCCGTCAGCCAGATGCGGGTAGACCTCCCGGTTGCATTGGTGGTCTTCATTTTCATGGTGGTGCCTTACGTCAAGGTTGAACCGAATTCCATCGAATACACGCCGGTCTGTCAGCTTGGGGATGCGACCCATACGTACGGGGACACCGACACCACATACGACACCACCCGGCTGGCACGTTTCCACGAAGAGCACCCCAGGATCCCGATGTTCTGGGCCGTCGTGCTGTCGATTAGTGGCGGCATCACTCAAGCCGTGCTAGGGCATCTACCGTGTTTTCAGGATTATTCTGGTCTCGCGTTCCGTACTCGCCATGCTTTCATCAAGGATCCCGGCATCCGCCAGGAGTTCGACCATTTTGCCAGCCAATGCTTCGTGCCGGCTTGGCGGAAGTACGAAATTTTCCAGCCTTCAGAAGAAATCGTGTCGCGCAAAGATGCCGAGTATCCGGGGAACCGCTATTTCCTGGAAAAGCCCGGCTATTACGCGTTGTGCAGTGCAGTCGCGGAGCAGGGCCCCTGTTCGTTTGATCCCTACCCCAGGCCCCGCACTGAAGTCAAGCGCTGGAAAGGGGACCGTCAGCTGCCAGTTTGCCGGGACTGGTGGCTTGGCAACAACCGGAATGAAGGATTGATGAAGCTTCTCGTGCGTTTTGTGCCGGACATGGACGGGATTGCGAATTTCACGAAAGGAACCTACAGCCGGGATTTCATCGAAGAGCAAATGGTCCGCAATACCATTCTCAATGGTCCGCGCCGCTACGGCATCGGTGGGCCAGATAACGAAATATTGGCGGGCCTGGCAGCATTCGCGGCGGGTTCCGGAATTGCCAGTGGCCTCGCCGCTTGGGCGGCAAGCGGAAGTTTGGCGGCATTTACATTGTCGACCGCGGTCGGCGCGACGGCTTTCGTCGGATCCGAGGCCTTGGGGCTGTACGCCCGGTTGCACATCATGCGGCGCATTGCACCGATGGCACAAAGTTTGATATTGATGGTGCTATACATGCTGCTGGGGGCGTACTTGTTCCTGACGTTTTACAGCCTGACGGCAGCCCTTCGGATCATGGTCATGATCGTGGCAGTTCGGTTGTTCTCAATGATGTTTGGAATATCGAACTTTCTCGACGATGCGTTGATTGACGCGATGTATCCTGGCATGAAACTTGGGGACGCCGGACGCTGGGAAGTGGACCGAATCGCGCTCGGTTACGGCACGATGGCGTTGCACATGCTACTGCCTCTGGGGATGTTGTGGGTGATCTATGCGGCAGGGAATGCCGCCATGCGCGGGCTGGACGCTCTGGGGCCTTCCTCGGACCCGACGGGTGTCGGAAATGCCGGTCGAGTCAGTGCCTTGGGAATGGCGCGGAACATGAAACGCTGACATAGGTTTGGACGGCATGAAAGACGCATGCGATCTGGTTTCGGGACCCCAAAAGAGGAGATACGGTTGCAGAGAGCCGGGCGTCCTCCGAGCCAAGAACGCGAATTCGATCTCCGATCGAAAGGCTGGTTTCGGATCGCAATCGTTTTTTTGAAATGAGGAGGAATTCATGAAGGAACCCCATGCCAAGGCGGCTTCGGCTGCGGCAAAGAAGCCGGCATCGCCGCCTGGATTTGATACGATGGCTGCTGTGAATACGCTGACGAAAGCGGGCATCGAGCGAAGGCCGGCGAGTGCCATCGTTGGAGTGGTACGCGATGCGCAACGTGAACTTGCCACGGAGGCAAGCCTACTTTCCACCACGGCTGCACTGAAAGCGGAGTTGAGGGAAGAGATGGCCAAGTTGAAGGCAGAACTAAAAACAGATATGGCTGAATTGAAGGTAGAGTTGAAAACGGATATAAAGGATTTAGACGCCAAAATAGCCAACCAATTTTCCCAGCTTTATCGATATCTCCTGATCGGAGGAGGGGTGTGTGTCACTTCGCTCGCGGGAATATTGGGTGTCATGATGCATTTATGAGAGGGAGTGACTTTTGACTCGGGATTGAAAGCGAGCCGCGACCAAGGCGGTGCTGCCTAACTGGGAGCCCGGGAACCTGCGGTTCAAGAGGTGTAGAATTACAAGACTCCTGTGCAGGAGGCAGATAGTGGAAGTTCAGGAAATCAAGGCAAGCGAAGCCCGGCGCTGGCTGGATGAAGGCCGTGCCGAGTTGATTGATATCCGAGATTCCGGAGAGCGGGGCCAGATGAGGATTCCGGAGGCGCGGTGGATCCCTTTGACCGGGCTGGAAGCGGGTCTGAAAGCCGAGCCGCATCAGAAAATCGGGATTTTCCATTGCCGCAGCGGTCGCCGCACGCAAGTTCATGCGGACCAACTTGCAGCCGTCGGCTACCCCGAGACGTATGTCCTGAAAGGGGGCATTGTGGCCTGGAAGAAAGCGGGTTATCCGGTTGCTTCGGATTCCGGGGCCCCGATCGAAATCATGCGCCAGGTCCAGATTGTGGCGGGCAGCCTGGTTCTACTGGGCGTCATTCTGGGAGTATGGGTTCACCCCGGATTTTTCGGATTGTCCGGCTTCATCGGAGCAGGCCTACTGTTTTCCGGCGCCACCGGTTCCTGCGGGATGGCCATGATGCTGGCCAAGTTGCCGTTCAATCGCTAAGGAGTTTTCAGGCTATCCAGTGACGGACGTTCTGTCCTGAGTGTTTTTTGGACTATGTGGTACTAGCGAGACTAGTGCCGGAAATGACGCATTCCTGTGAACATCATTGCCATGTCGTGTTCATCGGCCGCGGCAATGACTTCATCGTCTCTCATGCTGCCGCCTGGCTGGATAACTGCCGTAATGCCGGCTTCGTGGGCGGCATCAACCCCATCTCGAAACGGGAAGAATGCATCCGAAGCCATCACGGCGCCATCTAGCGAAAGGTTTTCATCGGCAGCCTTGATGGTAGCGATTCGCGCAGAATAGATCCGGCTCATCTGTCCCGCACCAACTCCGACGGTGCATCGGTCGCGTGCGTAGACAATGGCGTTGGACTTGACAAACTTGGCGACTTTCCAGGCAAACAGAAGGTCTTGGTGTTCATTTTCGGTTGGAGGGCGTTTGGTCACCACGCGCAGCGCCTTAGCGTCAAGAAGCGCGTGGTCCGGGGTTTGCCCAAGTAGCCCGCCACTGATGCTACGCACGGTTGCACACTGCTTACCCGACTGGGGGGTACCTGCGGAAAGTACCCGCACTTTAGGTTTCTTGGCCAGGACCTGCAATGCATTTTTCCGGAAACTGGGCGCGATCAGCACTTCCACGAATTGCCGTTCGATGATGGTCTGGGCGAGGGGGCCGGATACGGTCCGATTGAACGCGATAATCCCGCCAAATGCCGAAGTCGGGTCAGTACGGTAAGCACCTTCGTAGGCGGCCTCAATATTGCGCGCTTCCGCTACGCCACAGGGGTTGGCGTGCTTGACGATGACGCAGGCGGGTTTTTCGAATGCCTGAACACATTCCCAAGCTGCATCCGTATCAAGAAGATTGTTGTATGAGAGTTCTTGCCCCTGGTGAAGCGTGGCAGCGGTCAGGGAGCCTGGTGGAGGATTCTCAAAACTGTAGAGTGCCGCTTGTTGATGCGGATTCTCGCCATATCGCAGTATGGATTGACGTTTCAGAGACAGATGCATGTCCTGCCCGAAAAAATTGTCCGGCTCAAGTTGATGCCCGAGGTAATACGTAATGTCGGAATCGTAGGCTGCGACATGCGAAAAGGCCTTGACGGCAAGCTCAAATCGGGTCTCTTCGCTAACACCTTCTCCGGCGCTCACGATCTCGGCAATGCCGGCATAGTCGGAAGGGTCAATCACGACGCAGCAATGCGCATGGTTTTTGGCCGCGCCGCGCAACATGGCGGGGCCGCCGATATCAATATTTTCGATCGCTTCCTGGAAGTCGCAATCCGGCTTCGCGACCGTTTGCGCAAATGGATAAAGGTTGACCACCAGAAGATCAATAGGCTCAATGCCATGCAGGGCGCACACATCAAGGTCCTGTTCGCCTCGTGCCAACAAGGCTCCGTGCACTTTGGGGTGGAGAGTCTTGACCCGCCCGTCCATGATCTCCGGGAAGCCGGTCAATTCGGAGACCTCACGAATCGTCAAACCCGATTCGCGAAGTATCGCAGCCGTGCCGCCAGTGGAGATCAGTTCAACGCCATTCTTGGCCAATGCTCGGGCAAGGTCGGCAATGCCGG
Organism: uncultured candidatus Poriferisulfidus sp.; assembly: GCA_965204575.1. Taxonomy (GTDB): domain Bacteria; phylum Pseudomonadota; class Gammaproteobacteria; order Poriferisulfidales; family Poriferisulfidaceae; genus Poriferisulfidus. The sequence goes on along the minus strand of OZ241993.1, from coordinate 205,612 downwards.
TTTTGTCCGAAACGCTCAGGAGTGCGCGACGAATGGGTAGAGAATCGGCGGAGTGCATAGCCGAAGAAAAGGTACTCGAATTGAAAGAACGTATTCTATTAGGTTTGCCCCTTGTTGTATAATTTTGCGCCCCCATATATGGGTGGTGATAAAGGCGGCAAAGAACAGGTTTCACTGCCGTCATGACCACATAAATAATTGATTAATTGAATGATTAGGAGTTTTCGATGAAACTTCGACCCTTACATGACCGTGTCGTGATCAAGCGACTTGAAGAAGAGCGCACCAGTCCCGGAGGTATTGTCATCCCGGATAGTGCTGCGGAAAAACCAGTTCGCGGCGAAGTGCTCGCGGTGGGTCCCGGGAAGGTTCTTGACAATGGAGAGACTCAGGCGATGGGCGTCAAGGTTGGCGACAGTGTCCTGTTCGGCAAGTACTCTGGAACCGAATGCAAGTTGGACGGCGATGAACTGGTGGTGATGCGTGAAGACGACATCATGGCTGTGATCGAGGACTGATTCGTCCATCCGACAATTGAATCCTAATTTCTAAATTTTTTAACAGAGAAATCCTCAAGAGGAATTGAAAATGGCAGCAAAAGAGGTTAATTTCGGCGAGGACGCCCGGCAGAGAATGCTCAAGGGCGTCAATCTGCTGGCCAACGCCGTGAAATCGACTCTGGGACCGAAAGGACGCAATGTCGTGCTAGATAAATCGTTTGGCGCGCCCACCGTTACCAAGGACGGCGTGTCGGTCGCCAAGGAGATCGAATTGCAGGACAAGTTCGAAAACATGGGTGCCCAGATGGTTAAAGAGGTTGCGTCGCAGACCTCGGATGTCGCAGGCGATGGAACGACTACGGCGACCGTATTGGCTCAGGCAATCGTTCACGAAGGCGCCAAGGCAGTAGCTGCCGGCATGAACCCGATGGATCTCAAGCGTGGCATTGACAAGGCAGTGACAGCGGTGGTGGAAGCACTGAATGCACTGTCGCGCCCCTGCACGGACAGCAAGGAGATCGCCCAGGTCGGCAGTATCTCGGCCAATTCGGATCCGGCAGTCGGCGAGATCATTGCCGATGCAATGGACAAGGTCGGCAAAGAGGGCGTCATCACCGTCGAAGAAGGCAACTCGCTGGATAACGAGCTGGAAGTGGTCGAGGGGATGCAGTTCGATCGAGGCTACCTCTCACCGTATTTCATCAACAACCAAGACAGCATGACGGCGGATCTCGAGAATCCGTTCATCCTGCTGCATGACAAGAAGATCTCCAACATCCGGGAACTCCTCCCGCTACTGGAGTCGGTGGCCAAGTCGGGTAATTCGCTGCTCGTAATCGCCGAAGATGTCGAAGGTGAGGCTTTGGCAACCCTAGTGGTTAACACCATCCGCGGCATCGTCAAGGTTGCCGCAGTCAAGGCTCCTGGCTTCGGTGATCGGCGCAAGGCCATGCTCGAGGACATCGCCATTCTGACCGGCGGCACCGTGATTTCCGAAGAGGTGGGCTTGTCTCTGGAAAAAGCGACTCTTGACGATCTGGGCACGGCCAAACGTGTATCTCTGTCCAAAGAGAACACAACCGTCATTGACGGGGCAGGCCAAGCGGCCGACATCAAGGCGCGCGTGGATCAGATTCGCCAGCAGATCGAGGAGACGACCTCCGACTACGACAAGGAAAAATTGCAGGAACGCATGGCCAAGCTGGCCGGTGGTGTGGCTGTAATCAAGGTCGGGGCCGCGACGGAAGTCGAGATGAAAGAAAAGAAAGCGCGCGTCGAGGATGCTCTGCATTCAACCCGGGCCGCGGTCGAGGAAGGTATCGTGCCAGGTGGCGGCGTTGCATTGCTTCGGACCCGTGCTGTGCTTGAGAAGCTCAAGGGCGACAATAACGACCAGCAGCGTGGCGTGGAGATTCTCAACCATGCGCTGGCCGAGCCTCTGCGCCAGATTGTCGCCAATGCCGGAGACCGCGAGCCGTCGGTTGTAATCGCCGATGTGCTCAAGGCCGAGGGCAACCATGGTTATAACGCGGCCACGGCCGAGTACGGTGACATGCTGGAGATGGGTATCCTGGATCCAGCCAAGGTAACCCGGTCGGCACTGCAGAATGCCGCGTCGGTGGCAAGCCTGATGATTACGACCGAAGCCATGGTGGCGGAGCTTCCCAAGGAAGAGGAGCCGGCCCACTCGCACTCGCACGGCGTACCCGACATGGGCGGCATGATGTAATCACACGGTTGCACCGTTGTATTCGAGGGGCCCCGTTTTTCGGGGCCCTTCTTTTTGCCGGATTTCGATCCAAGGTAGAAGCTGATCTTAGCGAACACGCTGTGAAGCCAAAATACGAATTCGTTACAATAATCCGTTTAGTTATCTGCTCACAAATTCAAGATTAATCACGATTCCGGGCATCCCGGGTCAAGGAAGGACCATGGCCGTAGAACAGACCCTCTCCATCGTCAAGCCGGACGCGGTCGGCAACAACCACATCGGCTCTATCTATCAGCGTTTCGAGGCAGCGGGACTGCGTATCGTCGCTGCCCGCATGATGCACCTTTCCCGGGAACAGGCCGAGGCGTTTTATGCAGTGCACCGGGAGCGCCCGTTTTATGCTGATCTGGTCGAATTCATGACCTCCGGCCCCGTCATGGTGCAGGTTCTAGAGGGAGAGAATGCGATTACATGTAACCGGGAAGTGATGGGTGCAACCGACCCGGCCCAGGCTGCTCCGGGTACGATTCGAGCCGACTTTGCGTCCCAGGTTGATGAAAATGCCGTACACGGCTCGGACGGTCCGGACACCGCGCGCACGGAAATCGACTTTTTCTTCAGTCCCGAGGAGATTTGTCCTCGATCGCGATGAACTCCGCGCCCGGTCAAATCCCCCTACTCGGGTGGAGTCGGAAGCAGTGGGCGGACTGGCTGACGGACCGGGGCTGTTCGCCGGTTCACGCAGGATCCCTGATTCGTGGGATTCATCGCGATGGGAAAGTGGATCCGGAACGGATAGATTCGATTCCCCAGACTGTACGTTCCGCCTTGCGCGGGCGGACCGAATGCACATTGCCGGATGTCGTTGAGTCCAACCGTGCCCGGGACGGGACGCGCAAATGGTTGCTACGCCTGACTTGTGGCAACGTCATCGAAATGGTACTGATTCCTGCACGGGGGCGTGCCACCCTGTGCCTATCCTCGCAGGCTGGCTGTGCGCTCGGTTGCACGTTTTGCCGAACCGCACGCAGCGGGTTTGAACGCAATCTTTCGGCACACGAAATCGTCTCCCAGTTGTGGCTAGTCCGGCATCGTCTGCAGCCGGATATCCCGGTCACGCATGTCGTGTTTATGGGTATGGGAGAACCGCTGGCGAATCTTGATGCGGTTGCCAGTGCGGCGGACTTGTTTCGGGACAGCCATGCTCATTCTTTGGGGCGTCGCCAGGTCACGGTCAGCACTGCCGGGCTGGTTCCAGGCATCGACCGCCTTCGGCGGGTCGCCGACGTCAGCCTCGCGGTATCACTGCATGCCCCGGATGATGCATTGCGCACGCAACTGATGCCAATCAATGCCCGCTACCCGATTGACGACCTGTTGGCGGCTTGCCAGCGTTACGCCTCGGGGCGTGCACGCAAGCACAAGATCATCATTGAGTACGTACTACTGGATGGCGTCAATGATCACCCTGAATGCGCGCAGGCTTTGGCGCAGAGGCTCCGTGGCCTGCCCTGCAAGGTCAACCTGATTCCATTCAATGCCTTTCCGGGTAGCGGCTATGCTGCATCGCCCGAACCTGTACGCAGCCGATTCCGCGAGATCCTGTGCGAAGAAGGCATGGTGGCGACCACCCGCCGCCCCCGGGGCGATGACATTGCGGCGGCCTGCGGCCAATTGGCGGGCAATATTCAAAGGTCCCGCGGACACAGGCCGTGGATTAATCGCGCCATTCCGGTGCATGGGTCACAGACAGCAGCTTCAGGAGCGATGGCATGAGTCGTCTGCAATCGGTGCGCGGGATGCACGATGTCCTACCGGACGAAGCTCAGATCCGGCGCCGGATCGAGCAAGTGTGGATCGACGCGGCACGTGGATTCGGATATGAGGAAATCCGCTTCCCATTGGTGGAGTCTACCGCGCTATTCCAGCGATCCATCGGAGAGACGACCGACATTGTCGAAAAAGAGATGTATACCTTCGAAGACCGCAATGGAGAGTCTTTGAGCCTGCGACCGGAGGGGACGGCGGGTTGCGTGCGCGCGGCGATCCAACATGGACTGACCCCCAACCGGCAGCAGCGCTTGTGGTACTTGGGTTCGTTTTTCCGGCATGAGCGCCCACAGAAAGGCCGCCTGCGCCAATTCGACCAGTTCGGAGTGGAAACCTTTGGCATGTGCGGACCGGACATTGATGCTGAAATTCTCCTGCTGGGCCAGCAGGGTTGGCAGCGGCTCGGCCTGTCTCCTCGCCTGATTTTGAATACGTTGGGGAATCTGGATGAGCGTCTAGCTTGGCGGAAGCAGCTGGTGGAGTATTTCTCGCAGTTTGAATCGCAATTGGAGGAAGATGACCGCCGAAGACTAAAAACCAACCCGTTGCGATTGTTGGACAGCAAGTCGAAATCTATTCAGGGCTTGCTGGAGGAAGCCCCCCGGTTGGAGGATTTACTGGGGACAGAATCCCGGACGCATTTCGACGGCTTGAGGGAAACACTGGATGCCCATGGGGTCGACTACACCGTCGCCCCGAGGCTGGTCCGGGGGCTGGATTACTACGACCTCACCGTGTTCGAGTGGGTGGAGGACGGTTTGGGAGCCCAGTCTGCGCTTGGCGGCGGTGGACGCTATGACCGCTTAGTCGAGCAATTGGGGGGACGGGCTACTCCGGCGGCTGGATTTGCGCTCGGGCTGGAACGAATTCGCGAATGCTTGGAGGCAGCGGAAGCTGCGGCGGTCGATGTCTACCTCGTCGCTCTGGGGGAAGCTGCGACTGTGCGCATGTGCTCCCTGGGGATGCAGTTGAGGGAGCAGATGCCGGGCCTTCGGATCCGCATGAATATGGAAGCAGGCAGCATGAAGGCACAGTTGCGCCGCGCCGACAAAAGCGGTGCGCGGGCCGTCCTGATAATGGGTGAGGAAGAGTTGAACCAGAAAAGCGTGGTCCTCAAATTCCTGCGGGGTCCGGAAGAACAGCAGACGATTTTGTTGGATAATACTGGGTCCGTTCTCGCCGAACACTTTGCCCCGACTGGATAGGAATCATGGCTTTAAGCCCTGAAGAACAGCAGCAACTTGAAGAATTCCGGAATTGGTGGAAGGCCAATCTCGTATGGGTATTGCTGGGCGCGGGACTGGCGCTCGGGGGGGTTGGAGGCTATAAGGGCTGGGACTACTGGCAGGAGCGGGAAGCGACAGGAGCGGCCGTCTTGTACCAGCAGTACCGGGTCCATCTGGAGAGTGAACAGGCGCAGCAGGCCCACGAAATGGGAGCGCGTCTGCGGCAAGAATATGGCGGCACCGTGTACGCCTCGATGGCCAGCCTGATTTCCGCCCGACTGCACCAGGAAGACCAACAGCCGGAAGAGGCGATTCGCCTGTTGCGATGGGCATACGAAAACTCGGACGACCTGCTGATCGCACCGGTGGCGGCATTGCGCCTCGCGAGGCTGTACGCGGCACGGCAGCAATGGGAAGAAGGACTGGCGGTTTTGTCGAACGTGTCGCTGGAAGGCTACGAAGGCTTGGTGCACGAGATCCGCGGTGACCTGTACCGGCAGTCCGGTCGGGCTCAGGAAGCCCGCCACGAATATGTCCAGGCACTTGAGAAGGGGAACAGCAGCAAGTTTCTCGAATTGAAGCTTGCCGAACTCGGAGAGCAGAGTGAAGCCAATTGATTCGACGGTCCTGCTGCTCGCCTGCGCGGTGGGACTGTCGGCCTGTGCCGATATCGATCCACTCGGCGACATTCAGGAACTTTGGGAGAAAGAGCCGTCGCGCATTGCCGAGCTGCAGCCGGTAATCAACCGAATTGCGTTGACTCCGCTGTGGGATTATTCGGTCGGTTCCGAGTACAGCGACCCGGACAGCCACGTGGCACCGTGGATTGACCGCGAGCATGTGCTACTGGCCGCCAATGACGGTGAAGTCGTCGCACTGAATGCTTCGACGGGTGCGAGGATCTGGGAAGCCAGTGTCGAAGGAACAATCTTGGCGGGTGTTGCGGCCGACGACCATCAGGTCTACGTGGGGACTTGGGAGCAGGAAGTGTTCGCCTTGAATCGAGAGACCGGTGCCCAGATCTGGAAGCAGACCATCCCCAGTGAAGTGTTGAGCCTGAAGGCCCTGCCGGACGGTTACTTGGCTGTTCACAGCAACGATGGCCGCCTGAGCGTGCTGAAAGCCGAGGATGGGACTTTGCTGTGGAGCCATGTTCACAGTAGCCCCAGCCTGACCCTGCGCGGTGCAGGTGAACCGGCAGCGCAGGAGGATCGGCTGATAGCCGGATTCGACGACGGGCGACTGATTGCATTTGATTCCGAGAGCGGATTGCAGCACTGGGAGGTGCGGTTGGCGATTCCAACCGGTCGAACCGAACTGGAACGAGTCGTAGACATAGACGGGCCGGTGCGACTAATGGAGGGAGTAGCCTATGCCGCCGCGCTGAGCAACCAGGTTGGTGCGGTGGAGACAGTGGAAGGCAACCTGCTGTGGGCGAAAGAAATAAAAGCTCTCCATGCCCCGGGGGTCGATGAAGTGGCCGTGTACGTGACCGATCTCCAAAGCACTCTGTGGTCGCTGAATCGAAAGAATGGTGGCGTGTACTGGGAGCAGGATGAACTCGCATACCGGGGTCTCAGCGCACCTGCACCGACCGGCCTGCATGTCATTGCCGTGGATTTCGAAGGCTATCTGCACTGGTTCCAGATTACCGATGGTGAAATCGTCGCACGCCACAAGGTTGACGGCCCTCTGCAAGCCCCCCCGCAAGTGCGGCTGGACCGGATTTACCTGCTGCACCTCAATGGCCGATTTGCGGCCTATCAATTTGTGCCGTTGCTGGGGACAGCCGCGGGCGAATCATGATTCGGGTTTGCGGCCATGGTTCCCGTCGTCGCCTTGCTCGGCCGGCCCAATGTCGGCAAGTCCACTCTTTTTAACCGCCTGACCGGCAGTCGGGACGCTTTGGTCGCCGACGTTCCCGGGGTGACCCGGGATCGGCGCTACCGGCTGGCGGATCATGATGGCCGTACGTTCGTCGTGGTCGACACCGGCGGCATGACCGAAGCCCATACCGAGATGGAACAAGGGCTGATGCGGCAAACCGAACAGGCGATTGCAGAGGCCGACATACTGGTGCTTGTACTGGATGCGCAGGAGGGTTGCGTAGCCAGCGATCAAGAGCTTCACGCGCGCCTGCGCACATGCGGCAAGCCGCTTCTGGTCGCAGTCAACAAGGTAGACGGACGCGACCCGCATGCGGCAGTGGCGGAGTTTGCCGAACTTGGCACGGACGCATTGTTTGGAATCAGTGCGAAACGGGGTTCGGGAGTTTTGGCATTGCTGGAATCCGCGATTCCGGCCCAAGCCGAATCAGTGGAACCGGAACCGGATCAAGGCCGGATTCGGATTGCCGTGATCGGGCGACCTAACGCAGGCAAGTCATCTCTGATCAATCGCCTTCTGCAAAGCGATCGGCTAGTCGTGTCCCCGGAACCGGGAACGACCCGAGACAGCATTGACGTGCAATTAGAGTTCCGAGACCGGAAAATGACGCTGGTGGATACGGCTGGAATCCGCCGCAAGAGCCGAGTCGAACCTGATTCGCTTGAAGGCTTCAGTGTGGCGCAGGCATTGCGCTCGATTCAGCGTGCACAAGTAGCGATGGTGGTGATTGATTCCGAACAGGGAGTGGCGGAGCAGGACGCGGCATTGATCGCATTGGCCTTGGATGCCGGTCGCGCCGTCATAGTGGCCTTCAACAAGTGCGACTTGCTGGATCCGGAACAACAGGCATGGGCTGAACAGCGTTTGGGTCGCCGACTTCAGTTTGCTTCCTACCTTCCAGTCGTACGCACGTCTGGGGTTCGGGGTTCGGGGCTTGGACGCCTACTGCGGGAGGCAGTCTTGCTGCATGACGCGGCGGAGCGAGGTTTCTCTACGCCCGAGATCAACAATTTTCTACGGCGAGCCGTACAGCAAAATCCTCCTCCCCGTGTGCGCGGGGGCAGAATCCAGGTCCGGTACGGCCATCAGGGCGGCAACCATCCGTTGCGGCTTGTCTTACACGGATCACGCCTTGAACTGATGCCACAGACCTATCGCCGCTATCTGGCCAATCGATTTCGCCAAGTGCATCGTCTGCCGGGCATTCCGGTCGCGCTAACCTGTCGAAAGCCCCGTCAATGAACCTGATATGTAGGTGTGCTTTCGGACCGAACGAGACGGTCAATGAAAATCTGCCTATTTCGTGAACTCCTGTTTGAAAGAGTTTTCACGGCAACGGATATAGGGCTTCGGTCCAATCGGGACGCGTCTTCCGCGTCTTTGAATCAGAAAAGAATTCGGGCGGCACTTCAAATACGTCCATGACGTTTTCGGGCGTAAGGACATCACGCGTCCTTCCCGATGCATAGATTCGACCTTCTTTCATGAGAATGGAATGCATGGCATAGCGCAGGACAAGATTCAGATCGTGCAGGATTACGCAAACCGCCAGGTTTCTTTCCCTGGCCATCCTGCGGGCTAAATCGAAAACCTGATATTGGTGCTTCATATCCACGGCCGAGGTCGGTTCATCAAGAAACAGGTAGGCGTTTTCCTGTTCCCACAGTTGCGCCAATACTCGGGCGAGATGGACGCGTTGCTGTTCGCCGCCGGAGAGGGTCGGGAAAATGCGGTCTTTCAGGTGCCAGGCATCCATGCTTTCGAGTGCTTTTTTCACCACCTCGACATCTTCGACTGGGCTCCCCCCGATCACGTAGGGATTGCGTCCCATCATCACGATCTCAAGCACGGTGAAAGGGAAACTGATGGAATTGGACTGCGACAGCATGGCCCGCTTTCTGGAAAGGGCATCCAGTGAATAGTCGGCAAGGGAACGGCCTTCGAGAAGAACGACGCCGCGGTCCGGCTGGCAGGAAGCGGCAAGGCATTTCATGAGCGTAGATTTTCCCGCGCCGTTCGGGCCGATGATCGCCGTGATGTCTCCCGGCTTGACGGTGACGTCCACGCTTTTCAGGATCAGGGTGTTCCCAGCGTGATACGAAAGGTTTTTTGCTTCGATCACGAACCGAACCTCCGACCGTATTCCCGGATGAGCAGCCAAAGGAAGAAAGGCCCGCCGATCAGGCTGGTCAGAATGCCGACTGGCATTTCCGCAGGGGACACCACGGTTCGGGCGAACGTGTCGGCCACCAGCAGCAGGAAGGCTCCGAACAGCGCCGAGGCCGGAAGCAACAGCCGGTGGTCGGGTCCGATGGTCAGGCGCATCAGATGTGGGACGACCAGCCCGATGAAACCAATGATGCCGCTCACGGCGACGGCCGCCCCGACCGAGAGCGCCGTGCAGACGATGATGACGCGTTTCAGCCGCTCGCTGTCCACGCCGAGGTGCCGCGCCTCATGCTCCCCGAGGAGCAGGATATTGAGTTTCCGGGCGTTGCGGATCAGGAAGAACAGGGTGGGCAGGATGATTGTTGCGGCCACTCCCACGGCCAGCCAGAGTGCTCCTCCAAGGCTGCCCATCGTCCAGAACGTCAGGGATCGTAACTGCTGGTCGTCGCTCAGGTAGGTCAGGAAGCCAACCCCGGCTCCGGCCAGCGCATTGATGGCGATTCCCGCAAGCAGCATGTAGGTGACGGAAAAAGTTCCGGTAAGTTGTGCGAAACGGAAGATCAGCAGGCAGGTGGCGAGCCCGCCGGCGAAGGCGGCAACACTCAAGCTGTACAGTCCCAAGGCTCCCGTGAGCGGTCCAGCCAAGACAATCACCACGGCGACCGCCAAGGCCGCGCCGCTCGAAATGCCGATCAGCCCGGGGTCGGCCAGCGGGTTACGGAACAGTCCTTGCATGGCGGCTCCCGACACCGCCAGCGCGGCACCGACAAACGCGGCCAGAAGGACGCGCGGAATCCGGATGAAGAAAAGCACCGTCTCCTGTTGCTCGGCAAGTTCGCCGTTCAGCAGAGACAGAACCGGAACCGGAAGGGCGCCGATGGATGCGGCGATGACTAGCGTCCCGCACAAGAGGCCGCTCAATACCAGCAGGGCCGGGGTTTTCAGCCGCAAATGCGGCAATGGCGCATGCGCTCGCTTTGCCAGCAGGTTATGGACCCTCATATGCCTGGCTAAGCTCTGAAGCCGCCTGCACCGTGCGTGGGCCAAACCCCAGCATCAGCAGGGCATCCATCGCAACGACATGGCCTTGCCGTGCCGCGGGCGTGAGCGACAGGCCGGGCGTCTTGAGCAGCGAGTCTTTCCCGCCTGCCTGCTCCAGTCCCCGCTTGGTGATGAGGATGACATCCGGCCTCAACGCTACCGCGGCTTCCGGAGAGAGCGGCTTGTAGCCGTCGTAGTCCTGGACGACGTTGACGGCTCCGGAAAGTGCGATGATGCTGTCGGCTGCAGTACCTTTTCCTGCCACCATCGGTGCCCCGCCGCCATGCTGCAGGATGAACATCACTCGTTTCCGATGCTTCAGGCCTGCGACTGCATGGGCCAGTTCCCGGCTTTCAACATCGATCTTCCGAATCAGGGCCGCGCCCGTTTCCTCGCGGTTCAGTGCCTGAGCGATTTTCAGGGTGTTGGTCTTGACGTCCTCCAGGGAGCGTCCGGCCTTCAAGATGAGAAGTTCGGCCCCTGCCGATTCCAATTGGCGCAGGACCGAAGGCGGTCCGGCCTCTTCAGTGAGGATGACTAGGTCGGGATTAAGTGACAGGATACCTTCCGTGGACAGGGTGCGCTGGTAGCCGACCTTGGGCAGTTTATCTGCTGCCGGGGGGTAATAACTGGTCGTGTCGCTGCCGACAATCAGGTCTTTCGCCTCCAGTGCATACACGGTTTCGGTCAGCGCGCCGCCGATCGTGACGACCCGTTGCGGTGCCTCCGCTTGGGCCGGCAAGGCGAGGAACAGGGTCAAGCAGGTCAGGATGGTTCTCATGATTCGATTTCGTTTCGCATCAGGAGGTCGGGGGCATTCGATGTCCCCCGGTGGAAGATCAGCCAAGATACGGGATTGCAGGCACTGGGAGAGCACCGCGATCAGGCCGCTGGCGGCAACCCCCATCAAAAATCCAGCGGGCAGGCCACTTAGACGGCATGGACATCTTCGACGCTGGCCGGAATCCCGGCGATAATTTCCCGCCACAGTTCCAGCTCCGGGATGCCGGGCTTGCGCTTGCCGAAAAAGGTTGCAATGAGTTCGCCGTCTCCGTCGAAGATTTCCAGGGCGGTGACGATGCCGTCCTCGGTCGGCTTCCTCGTCACCCAGGTGCGCGCGATGCGGTCTTCCCGCAGGTGCAGGTTGAACATCGGGTCGAGCACGTTGTACCAAGGCCCGTATTCGGCCAGTTTCTTGACCGGCCCGGTATGGATCTGGATGCAGCCGCGGTTCCCGACAAACACCATCATTTCGCATTGCCGGTCGCGGACTTGGTCGAGAATACGGCGGGCCGAATCGTTTCCGACCGGGTAGGCGAAATCCCGGCCGATGCGGATGAGCGCCTGTTCCCGCCCGACCTTGAACTTGCGGAGCATCGGGTAGAAGTCATGGGTGTCCTTGAGACTCTCCCAGGCGGTGCGGAAGGCGGCCCAGTCCACTTGGTCGTCCGGCGCGTCAGGCGCTTTCTCGGCGTAGGCGTCGATCTTGATGGCCGTGTCCTGGCGGGAGTGCCGGTGCTTGTCGACGAGCGCGTCATAGGCAGCCTCGTCGGACTTGTCGGTGAGGTAGACCTTGTGGATGGCTTGGCCCTCCTTGTCGAAGAACTGGAGGCTCTTGCGGGGGTCGCCGCGGGTCTGCTCAATGGCGGCGAAGTTGTACTTCCAGTGGTTCATGAACAGGCGCAGGTCGATGTCCGGGTTGACGAACAGGCCCATCGCCATGCTGCCGTGGTTGTAGAACTGGCCGTTGTCGTAAACGCCCTTGCGCTCGTGCACGCAGGACTCGTTGCGGGTCAGCGCCATCACCTCTCCGAGTGGCCGGATGTCCATCAGGATGTCGTTGGCGCTGTCGGCCAGGCGGGTCGCATCTTCTCCGACGCGGGAGGCCAGCAGGCTGCCTTCCGAGACGCCCAGTTCGCGCGCGGCGTCGCGGGCGCGAATCTTCGGCTGCTCTTTCTTCAGCCGTTGATAGCGTGTTTTCAGTTCCTCGGCGGAACCGTTCAGGTCTTCAGCGGCATGACTCATGGAATTTCCTCCCGTTCTCCTGAATGACGAGGTAGGCTGGCATAGTCCCCGAATTTTCTAGGGTCGGACCGTGGCAAGTACGGCAAGGCCCCACAGTCTCAACATTTACTCACCCGAAGTATAACATAGAATACAATTAATAATCATTATCACTTGTATTATTATTATTATTTTGATAAAATGCGGGTCGGATTATGGAGGGACACTATGAAAACTTTTTCCAATTTCCTCAAAAGAAGGGACGGGGTTACGTCCATCGAATACGGCATCCTGGCCGCGGGCCTTGCGGTGGCGATCGCCGCGATAGTTGCCGAAGAAGGCGCATTCAGGGTTGCGCTCAACGATATTTTCGAGGCTGTGGTGGAGGCTGTTCCGACCGAGGCTACGCCCGAAGAATAATTGGCGAATGTGCACTGGTACCTGCTGGCTCCGGTCTGGTTGTGGGTCTGCTACACGGACTGGCGTCATCGACGGATCGATAACTGGGTCGTCGTCTACCTGGTGGTGGCGGGCCTGATCGTGCTGCACCTGTCCGGGTCCGCGATGATGCCCGCGCTGAAACAGTCCGTGGCAGTCCTGGCGGTCGGCTATCTGGTCTGGCAACTGAACCTCGTCGGGGCCGGCGACGCGAAGTTGTTTTTCGGCCTGTCCTTGTGGCACGTCGGCGAGGTGGCCGCGTTCGCCCTCTGCATGTCGCTCATCGGTGTGGCGGTTACGTTGCCGTATCTCGTGCTCCGCGTATTGCAAAGACGAGACGGCGAACGCCCTGACAGGGGCGTTCCTTACGGGATCGCCATCGTTCTCGCGAGCGTCGTTCTGCAAGCCTAACCTGGACGCGCTGCCATGAGAATCACGCTGATCGCCCTGCTCGTCATTGCCATTCTGGGTTTCGTCCTCTACGGACGCCTTGGCGATAAGGCTGCGGATATTGCTATCACCGTCGAGGAGGAGCCTGTTGCCGCCATTGCATCGCCGTTGCCCGAATATCTCATGTTCGACCGGTCGGTATCCAAGGGCGACTTCATTCGCACGGAAGACCTTAAATGGGCGAACTTCGATCCGGAAAAGACAAGCATTCCATCCTACGCCATGCTGCGCACCGGCCAGCAACTCGAAGACTTCGATGGCGCCTTGGTGATGAACGACGCGGACCGGGGCGATTTTGTCAACCGCAGGATGTTCCTGCTGCCTCAGGAGAGCCGGTTCCTCGCCTCCGTGCTCGAACCCGGAAAACGCGCGATCTCGATCGAGATTGGTGCGGTCACCGGGAACTCGGGCCTGGTCCAGCCGGGTGACCGGGTCGATCTGATCCTGTTCACCGATCTGAACGACGACGTGCGGGCCGACGGGAAAAGCGGATTCATCGCCAAGACGATTCTTGAGGACATGCGCGTGATCGCCATAGATCGGAAGATCGCCTATCTCATCCCCGAGGAGGAAGAGGGGTCGCCCGATGCCAAGTCGCCCTCGCCGAAAAGAAGCACGGCCACGCTGGAGGTCACGCCGCGACAGGCGGAAATCATCACTGTTGCGTGGCGAATGGGAACGCTTTCGCTGAGCCTGAGGAGCAATTTCGAGCGGGCGGCCCGCGAGACTTCGCCGTCCACGGCCGGAAGGGCCGTGCGGTCGCATGACGTCGTCCGGGAATTTCCCGCACCGAAGAAGAATGTCGAAATTGTCGAATTCATCGGGACCGAGCAAAGACGGAAGATCGCCGAGGCGGACGACCGGTACTACGACCGGTATGCGCAATGAGGGCATTCCTCTTTCTTCTGGCGGCCGGTTTGTGGTTGGGGTTGTTGTCCGACGCCCAGCCGCGGGCCACGATCGAGGACGCGGATGAAGTGCTGGAACTGAAGATCGGTGCCGCCGTCAAGGTCAAACTCGCGTCGCCCATGAAGACGGCGTTCATCTCTTCGCCGAAAGTGGCCGGGTACCAGGTCATCACAGAACGGGAAATGATCGTCTTCGGCCAGAAGCTGGGCAGGACGGCAGTTTTCGTCATGGACGACTTCGGCAAGACGATCTGGAGCGCGAAGCTCGAAGTCGTCCCGGACCTGTCGAAGGTGAAGCGCGCCCTGGAGGACGAATACCCCGAGTTCGATATTGCGGTCGAGGCGGCGGCGAACGGCAACGTCGTCCTGAGTGGTTCCGTGCCGGACGCGGTGACGGCGACCGACGTCATCGGACTGGTCGAGGCGTTCCTCGCTCGTGAGCAGCGGCAAACGGACGCAGGTGCAGACGGAGACCAGCAGGGCGCGGATGGGAGTCAGCAGGCAGGCGGGGACGAGCGTAGCGCAGGCGAGGGCGAGGGTGTCGTCGGCGAGAGGTTTGGCCGGGTCGTGAACCGGCTGGTCGTAACCGGCGGCGGACAGGTCAGCATCAAGGTGCGGTTCGCCGAAGTCAAACGCGAAATCATCGAAAGACTCGGCCTACAGTGGCAGAACCTCCGGTTCAGCGTCGACTCCACCGAGTTCGGCTTCCAGCAATCTCCGATTTTCGGCACGGTACCCGCTGATTTGCTACCGGGGAAGGCGAATAAGCCGACCAGTCCGAGCGACCTCGCGGGCCTGATTGACGTATTGGCGCAGGAGAACTTCGTCTCCGTTCTGGCCGAGCCGAACCTGTCGGTTGCTTCTGGAGAAACGGCAAGCTTTCTCTCGGGCGGCGAAATACCATTCCCCACTTATGCGGACGGGTCCCCCAATATCGAATTCAGACCCTTCGGCGTGTTGCTTGATGTGACGCCGACCGTGCTGGCGGACAACCGGATCAGCCTCCGCATCCGGCCGGAAGTCAGCGAACCCTCGGCCGCCAACGGAGTCACGATCGGCGGTTTAACCTATCCCGGGCTCTCGATCCGCCGTGCGGACACGACCGTGGAGCTCGCCTCCGGACAATCCTTCGCGCTTGCCGGCCTTCTGAAGGCGGATTTGACGGACACGGTGTCCAAGTTTCCGTTTCTCGGCGATATCCCGCTCATCGGTGCTCTGGTGAGGTCGTCCGAATTCAAGCGCGGCGATTCCGAACTCGTGATCATCGCCACCGCGTCGATCGCCGGGCCGACGAACGAGATTTTGGCTATCCCCAATGAAAACATTGAGTTGGAGGGGCCGATCGCGCGCCTCTTTCTCGGCCACACGTACGTGCCGAAGAGCGCGGTTCCCCAAGGCTTTATGTACTGAGGATTCAAGCATGAAAGAACACAGCCTGATAGTACTGTCGATCCTTGTCCTTTCGGCGTGCCACACTTCCCTGAATCAGCCCATTGATCGGCAGGTGGGAATGTCCGCACAGGTCGAGATGCCGGAAGCGTCCGCTGGACGGTCCGGTATGGCGCATCGTTGCGCAGTCCCCATCAGCCGCCGGCCGATGTGGTGGCGGGATGGAGCCGTGGGCCTTCATTTCGGCTGCGCGACCGCGCACAATGCCGCGGTGCAGAACACGTCGCATGAACCCGCTGCTGTGGCGGGGACGGACAGCATCATCGCGGTGAGCGGGGTCCTGCGCTACCGCAAGGGAGAAGTCGAGCCCTTGCGTGAGCCTTCGGTCGAGGTCGGCGCTTCGGGAGGGGGGAGGTAAGATGACACCCTGGCGGCATCCTGCGGACGAGACTGCGCACGATATCGTCGTCTACACGGATAGCAGCACTCTGCCGCATGCACTGATGTCCCGGCTCGAATCCCGGGCGGGCACGACCTTGACCAAGCCGCTGTCGGCGCTTGGGGGCATCGACCGGGAGGCCAACCTTTCGCGAATCGGCGAGATCGTCGTGGATTTGCGCGACGCCTCCGTCGAAGCCGAACTGCGTGCGTTGCGCGGTCGGGCGAACGGGACGCGAATCATCGGGCTCGGCGACGATTCGACCCTCGAATTCTACCGGCGCGCAAAACGGGCCGGCTGTGACGAATATTTCGTTATCGACCAGGAACTGCCCATGGCGGTCGACTACATCGTCGGCCAGGACAAGGCGGACCGGCCGGGCGATATCGTGGTCCACGGCGTCAAGCTGGGGATCGGTGCTTCACTCATATCGGCCGGCTTGGCGCAGTTCCTCTCCGGCACGCGAAGCGTCGAGATCGTCGACATGAACTGGACCCACCCGACGGTCAATTACTGGCTGGGCGAGGACCGGACCGGCGAGTTGCACCGGCTGTGCGGTCACGGCGACCGGATTGACGAACTGATGACGAACCAGATCGCACTCCGGCTCAACAAGGAGATCCGCTATTACGGCGGCTACGACATTACGGGAGGCAGCCGGTTCGTCCCGGCCGATGCGGCGAAGTTTTTTGATGTAATCAGCGCGAACGATGCCTGCACGATCTGGAAGACCGACAAGGGGAACCCGGAGTTCAGCAGCCATGTGCTGCGTCACGCCGATCATGTGGTTCTGGTGTCGGATCGCGGCCTGCCGTCCTTGCGGGCGGTCAACGACATGATCGCGTCGTGCAGCGAGAGCGGCCAGCGGCCGACCGTCGTCATCAACGATCCTTATGCCGAATCCGACATCCGGGTTGCGAAATTCCGCTCGTTGCTGCAGAGCGAAGACGTGATCGCCATCCCGAAGGTCAGGCGCCTGAAGGCCCAGCTTCTCGACGGGATTCCGCCCGGCAGCCGACGGTCGAGGCTTCACCGGCATATCCGAAAGATTGCCGCCCGACTGGGCCCGCAGCATCGGCCGGCCAGGGGGTGGAGGCCCCGGCGATGACCCCGCACGCCGACGACCGGGTCGTTTTCGACCGGATCCAGGATTACGTCGCCGCCCACATTGATGCACAGGCCGCACTCGACCTGAACCCTCGGGAACTCGAGAAAGAAATCGCCGAGTTGGTCGAACAGGCCGTGTCGGAAAGTTCCTACCTGCTCAACCGGCAGGAGCAACTTGCGATTTCCCAGGAAATCCTGAATGACATGGTGCGGTTGGGACCGCTGCAGCCGCTGATCGACGATGCCGAGATTTCGGACATACTGGTCAATGGTGCCGATCAGGTCTATATCGAGCGAGAAGGCAAGTTGGAGTTGAGCGGGGTGCGGTTCCGCGACGACGGCCACGTGCTCAACATGGCGCAGCGAATCGCCAATTCGGTGTCGCGTCGCGTGGATGTATCCTCGCCGATGGTCGATGCCCGCCTGCCCGACGGCAGCCGGGTCAATATCGTCATTCCGCCGCTCTCCCTCAGCGGGCCCTGCATCTCAATCCGCAGGTTCGTGCGTCGGAAACTGCATCTTGACGAACTCGTCGAGATCGGAAGCATGAGCGACGAAATGGCGCGCCTGCTTCGACTCGGGGTCGAGGCGCGGATGAACATGATCATCTCCGGTGGAACCGGTGCGGGCAAAACCACGCTCCTCAATGCGATGTCGGCGCATATCGGGGCCGACGAGCGTGTCATCACGATCGAAGATGTCGCCGAACTCGAATTATGGCAGTCCCACGTCATCAGCCTGGAAGTCCGGACCGAAGGGGTCGAGGGACAAGGCCGGGTCACGCAGAGGGACCTGGTCCGGAACGCGCTGAGA
Organism: uncultured candidatus Poriferisulfidus sp.; assembly: GCA_965204575.1. GTDB lineage: Bacteria > Pseudomonadota > Gammaproteobacteria > Poriferisulfidales > Poriferisulfidaceae > Poriferisulfidus. The sequence continues at coordinate 187,700 of OZ241993.1, read as the reverse complement.
ATGCGCCCCGAGCGGATCATTCTCGGTGAAGTCCGGGGCGAAGAGGCGTTCGACATGCTCCAGGCGATGAACACCGGCCACGACGGATCGCTTTCGACATTGCATGCCAACAGCCCGGACGATGCGCTCGCGCGTCTGCAGGACATGCTTCAGATGGCGTCGGCGGGTCTCGACATGGCACATACGTCACACCAGATCGCAAACGCGGTGGACTGGGTGGTTCAGGTTGAGCGGGGCATCGACGGCCAGCGCCGGGTGTCGTACATCAACGAACTTCATTTCGAAAACGGCTTTGCGGTCACCCGGCCGGTCTTTCGATACCGGGTGGGTGACGACGGCATCGGCGCGTTCGTGCGCGTCGGCGAGGTCAGCCGTGCGCTCGACAAGTTCAGGAGATACGGACTGTTCGACCAATTGGCGGAGCTGCTGGACCATGGGTGCTGATGCGGCGGTTTTTTTCGCCATCCTGTGCCTCGCGGGGCTGCTCTACCGTGTCGAGAAGCGGAATGCCGCACTGAATCGGCGGATTCGACGGCATGCGGACGCCAAACATGGGTCTCTCCGGAAGATCCTCTCAAGTCTCGCCGACCATTTTTGGCTTTACCATCGAACACCGGCCTGGCTGCGGGACCGCAGCAGCAAATGGGTCGCTGTCGGCGTTTTTCTCGCCGCCGCCGCTGCCATCTGGCTATTCACACATGAGTGGTGGCTTGTCCCGCCGGGTGCCGCGGTCGTGGCAGGCGCGGTCGTCTATTACCGTGGCATCATGCGGAAACGGGCGATCAGGAAACAGTTTCTCACTGATTTTCCCGAGGCGGTGGATGGTCTGGCGCGCCTGGTCGTGGTGGGCGTGTCGGTCGAAGTGGCCTTGGGCGAGATGGGGCAGTATTTCTCCGAGCCGGTCCGGGGGCGTTTCGAGGAGATGAAGGATCAGCTGGAGTTGGGTGTGCCATTCGGTACCGTCATGAGAAAACTTTCGGCCGACATAGACATCCCTGAACTGGAGTTCTTCTGCACCGTGCTGGTCATCAACCGCGAGACCGGCGGCCACATCTCCGACGTTCTGGCCCAGCTGAGTCGCGGCATCAGGGCGCGGTCAAACGCCAGTCGCGAACTGGAGATTCTGACGGCGGAGCCGCGCACAAGCGCGAAGGTGGTCGCGGTCATCCCGCTGGCCCTGATCGGCATACAGGCAGCCGTCAATCCGGCCGGGTTTCATTTCCTGTTCAACGATCCCGACGGCAGGATGGTGCTGGCCTATGCGGTGGTGAGCATCGTGCTCGGCCTGGCGATCGTCAGGCGCATGACGCGGTTCGAATAGGAGCCGGGATGCAGCAGGCTGTCTTTCTTGGCGGAATCCTTGCGATTTGCCTTCTCGCCTATCTGGTGGCGGAAGGCGTGGTGGCGCAGAACCGGCTGAATGTGCGCATCCGGCGCACGCTGTCGCTTCAGGGCGGGGGCAGGTTCGCCGGAGAGTTCCGCTTTTTCCTGTCGTTCGGGCGATTCCTGTCGACGAGGAGCGAACGCGAACGAATTGCCGCCCGGCTTCAGCGGGCGGGGTTTTTCCGGGACGAGGCGGTCGATTTCTTCCTGTTCGGCCGGGTCGCATTGCTCGCGGTCTTCTGGCTGGCATCCATATTTTTCATCGCACCGGAAGATCTGGCCGCGCTGGCCACGCCCGGAGCCCTGTTCACGCAAATGGTGGCGACCTTTCTGGCGTCGCGCCTGAGCGAGTGGTGGCTGAACGACCGGGTCAAGACCCGCACCGCCAGAGTCCGGCGCCGAATTTCCGAAGCACTGGAACTGTTGACGATCTGCGTGGGCTCCGGCCTCACCTTCGAGAAGGCCCTGAAACTGGTCGCGGACGAAATCAATCCCGTCGCGCCTGAACTCGCGGTTGAGTTCGACAAGCTGTGCTCGGAACTCACAATTAACGAAGACCGGGAAGCGGTGCTCACACGGTTCAGCCGGCACCTGGACGTCAAAGAGTTGCAAACGGTGGCACAGACCCTGTTGCAGTCGATGCGCTACGGAACGCCGCTCGTCGATGCGTTGCGGACGACCGCCGACCAGAGCCGCCTGGTGCAACTCGACGACATAAAGGAACGCGCCGGCGCGGCACCCGCGCGGATGAGCGTCCCGCTGATCGTGTTCATCCTGTTCCCGGTGGTTGCATTGCTTGGCGCACCGGCCATCGTGAACCTTGTCCGCACCCTGCAGGGCATTGGAGCATGAGCGGCTTGCGCGTGCGGCAGTCTGTGCGCGGTGGCCTGCATGTCTTTGCTTTCGCTCCTGTCCTCGCCGCATGCGTGGCGCCGTCGCTCACCCCCGCCGTCGATGAACGGGCGCGGCTGATTGATGCGGCGCGCAAGAGCGGCAATCCCGGGTTTGCGGTGCTGATCGCCCAGCGGCATGTCGAAGAGAATCCGGACGATTTCTCCGCGCATGTCGCCTATGGCAGGCTGCTCGTCGAATTGCGCGAGTGTGGAAAAGCGATCCCGGTCCTGCGTCGGAGCGCAAGCTTGGCGCAGGGAGAGGGAGGAGGCAACGAGCATACCAGGTTGTTGGCCAAAAGCTACCTCCAATGTCGGAAATTCGACAAGGTGCTCGGTCTTGCCCGGCGTCACGAAGAGCAGCATCCGGACGATGTCGAAATGCTCAATATGCAGGGGGTCGCTCTGGACAATCTCGGCGACCGCCCCGGGGCGCAGTCGGCCTACCGGAAGGCGCTGTCGGTCCAGCCCAGCCAGAAAGTCTCCTACAATCTTGCGCTCTCGTTGCTACTGTCCGGGCAGACCGACCAGAGCCTCGAGATTCTCGAGGGAATCCGGGCGGATGCCGTTGATGACGACATATCGGAGCGGTCGATCATCATTCTGGAGGCTCTGGGTCTGGCCAAGGGCGGCCGGAGAAGCGAGGCGAAGGCATTGTTGTCGTCGGTGGTCTCGGACGGCGAAGCCGAGCGGCTGCTCTCCCGGGTGAAGTGATGTCCGTGAAATCGGAGCGGGGTTTCACGTCCGTCCAGTTCGCGCTTGTGTTTCCGGCGTTTCTCACGCTGGCGCTTTTCGTTTTCGAGGTCACCAGGTTTTTCTACGTCAATATTCAGTTGCAGGATGTCCTCGAGCAGGTGATTTGGCAGGCGAAGCTCGGTGAAAACCGCGACCTTGAGGCGAACGCGAAAGCGCTTGCGGAGGCATTCGAAGTCCAGCTGATCGATCCGGAAGAACTGGAGGTCGAGGCATTCTCATCGAGCGGGGTTTCTGGCATCGCCGACAGCACGACGGCCGGTCTCGGAGGCGCGGGCGACGTCGTCCGCTACGAGATGCGTTACGCCTATTCGTTCTTTGGCAACCTCGGCGAACGGGCGTGGGAGCCGGTGGATCTCGAATTCGTGGAGATTAGACGGAATGAGCCCGCTTTCCGGTGAGGCGGGCAGGCGACGTGACCGGCCGGGCGCCGGTTCGCGCGGCGACGTCGCGGTCGAGACCGCCCTGATCATTCCCGTCCTGCTGATCCTGCTCTACGGTGCATTCGATGTCGGTCGATACCTGCTTGTCCGCGCCGCCGTCCACAGGGCGACCGCTTCGTTCGCCGAAGTCGTGGTCGATGAGCGTCCCGTGGTGCCCGACCCAGACAACCGGGTTGCGGCCCTATTGGGCGCGGTCTACAACGCCATCGATCTGAGCCAGGAGCATTGGTTGCGGTTGGTCGATATGATGGTGGACAATGACGGAGACGTTGGCGGAATCGGCATCGAAGCGGTCTGGTATTCCGTCGATCGTGGACGAGGCAGGTTCTATCTGCCGTGGGAGGTCGGCGAGGAATGCCCCGGCGATGTGGACGTGGTCTCCGCGTTCACCGAAGAACTCTTTCCAGCTCCAGGTGTCGTGACGGCTCGCAACTTCGCGAGGCCGATCTACCTGGTGGTCCGCGTCTGCTACCGGTACCGGGCACCCCATCCGAGCCTGTCCACTTTCGTATTGCCCGAATGGGTCGAAAGCCGTTTCGTTGCCTTGAGGAGGGACTTGAACCGATGAAACTGTTGCGGACAAATGTCGAGGCGCGTGGTTTCCTGCTGTCGGGGAAGGGGGCCATCGCTCTCACCGGAGCCCTGCTGGTCATTCCCATGCTCGGGTCCGGACTGCTCGCCTTCGAGGCGATCCACTACCACTCGGTTGACCTCCGCCTCGGCCGGGCCGTGGCCGTCAATGCCGTCTTTGGCGCGAAAGAAGGGCCCGCCGCGGCAGCGGGGGAATTGCAGTCCGTTCAGGAGAGGCTTGTCCGTTTCAATACCGGGAGCGTGCTCGGGTCCGGGGAGCCGGAAAAAATCGTGCTCGGATCCGACGCCGACGATGGAGAAGGTTCCGGCGATGAGGAAACGTCGTTCTCCAATGCATCCGCAACCCTGCCGTACGAAGCAATCTATGCGCCATTGTTGAAGGCGAAGATTACCGAAGTCGAAGACACCGCAATTACCGCGGAAAATAGATTCAGGGCCGAACGGCGGCGCATCAAGACCGAATATGCGCTGGTTCTGGACGCATCCGCCTCGATGCAGAATTACAACTCGATCGAGAATGTCCGGGACGGCTTGCGGGGGTTCGTGAACAACCTTTTCGGTTCGGACGAGACCAGTTCTGACGTCTGGGTCAGTATCGTGGAGTTCAGCGATAACGTCAATATCGGGGCCCGTTATGCGGACGAACTGATTACCCCGGAATCGCAGACGATCCCGCGCTACCGGGGAAGACAGGCGACCCGCGGGGGCAACCGGGTCGCCAGCCTGGTCGCCAGAGAGAAGGGCTATTCCAACTTTCTTGACTCCAGGGGGCCGGAGGCGGCGCGGGGAGGCGCCTGCGTCGCCCGCAAGTCGAATGCCGGCAACACGGACTGGCTGCCCATGGCGGCGGGAGAGGGGTTGTCTGCGGCGTACGCGGATCTTCTGGAGAACCCGCCCCGGTCGCAACGGAGGGGATTTGATCTGCTCATGGGAGAGGGCGATGCGTCATGCGAAAGACGCACAACCTGTGAAAGTGACGAAAGAGTATATGGACAATGCCCCTGCAAAACACGTGGCAGGAACCCGCCGAAGGACCTGAAGTTGTCCCAAGGTCAGGGAGAAAGGGGTCTTGCGCCGGCGGACATTCGGGCGATTGATTATTTGCGTCTGGATCGATCCGTGTACACGGTCCAGTTTGCGAAGGATTATCCGGGTGACTGGGACTATGCGGTCAGCGCATATCCCGGATGCGGCCAGCCGATGCTGGTGGCCTCGAACTCCAGACGGGAACTGCTTCGCCATATCGGTGGATACAGCGGCATCTATCAGACCGCCGCGGATGAGGGCTTCGCATGGGGCTACCGGGCCCTGCATCCCAATTGGAGGGATGTGTGGCATTCGGCGAGCGACGGCAGGGGGATAACCGAGGGTGTGCCGGCGGATTTCAGCTCCGAGGTCCGAAAGAAGTTCATATACTTTTCGGACGGCTTCTCCAACGAGGGGTATTTCGCGTCCAGCCCCACTTCTCCAAGCGCCCACAACAGTGTCTCGAATATCGCGAGGTTCTGCCAGTACATGAAGGGAGAGTCACTCTCGTCACCGCGGGAAGAAGGTGACATTGAAGTCACGGTTGTTATTCTCGGGGATGGCGAAGATTTCGGGAGCGGCGCGCTCAACGTCACGCGCCGGAATTGCCCAAGCACATCGGAAGCAAGGCACTACATCCAGTCGCGGAATCCCAAAGAGATCAGGGATTTCCTGATAGACCTCGGAAGAGCGGAATACGAAGCCCGGCTCGTGCCGAGATAGTAACCCCACACCAAGACGTTGCGGCCATTCCTGCGGCGGTGAAGCACGTCAACCTGCCTCGCTGATCGGACGGGGTCACTTTGGCAAAGCAAATGCCGATAGTTTTGGGGTTCTCATTCGAGGTTCCGGCCAGGAAGCGGAAAATCAACCGGCTTTTCCTGACACAGCCGAGTGGCGGCAACGACCCCGGCAGGGACGGACATCAGGTTGAACACCGGGGTCAGGGACAGCAAAAGCTGGCCCGCCCCGAACCCCAGGGTCAGGAACCTCTGTTCGCGAAGCCGGGTCCGGATCTGTCGCATCGGGGTCCCTGCCTCGCTGAGCGGGTAGTCCAGGTACTCCAGGGCGCACCAGTACATTCCGTAGTACAGGAGCACGATCTGGGCAAGGAAACCGATAAAAGGGATGAAAGACATGGCAAGCAAAGGGAGAAACCACGCGAGATAGACGGCAAGTTTCAGGACCTCGTGGCCGATCAGGCGCAAATCATTGCGCCACGTCTGTTTTTCCGCGGCCTGCGTCAGCGGATCGTCCGGTCGCATCCGCATCAGCGCCCGGCAGAGCCGGGCATTGAACGGCACGGCGATCAAATTGGCAATACGGGCGAAGCTGAACAGCGTGGCGGCCAGCGCGATCAGCATGAACAGCGGCCACAGCAGCCACTCCAGCCATGCCAGCCAATCGGGCAAGAGACCGGATATCCAATTGTTGATTTCTACGATCAGGAGATAAAAGCCAACGGAGAACAGTACGACATTGATGATGATGGGCCACCACGCCAACGCGCGCAGGCGCGGCTGGAACAGGACGCCCAGTCCACGCCAGGGATACCCGAAGCCGATCAGGAAGTCTTTCAACGCGCCGGGGGGAGGGCGACGGACTCGGGCGAGACCCAGCCTTCTTTCCGGCGTTCGACCGTAACCGTGGTGGCGATGCCGCCCCGCACCCGGAATGCTGCGGTCAGCCGCATGAAGCGGGGAGCCAAAAGCTTCACGAGATCATTGAGAATCTGGTTGCTGACGGCCTCATGGAACGCCCCTTCGTCCCGGAAGGACCCGATATACAGCTTGAGGGACTTGAGTTCGACGCACAGGGCGTCCGGGACATATTCGAGAGTTAATGCCGCAAAATCAGGCTGTCCGGTCAACGGACACAGGCAAGTGAACTCCGGAATTTCCAGGCGAATAGTATAATCCCGTGCAGGTTCAGGATTATCAAACGTCTCAAGTGTTTTGGATGGCTGGGCAGTCATGGAGTAGCCGCTTTCAGGTCAGTTTTCTGCCCCGGTTGACGATGCCGCCATTCTAATACAGGGCGACCTGACATGCGCTTGACCAGCATCCAGATGTCCGGCTTCAAGTCTTTTGTGGAGCCGACCCGGGTTATCTTCGATCTGCCGCTGACCGGCGTGGTCGGTCCCAACGGTTGCGGCAAGTCCAATATCATCGATGCCATCCGCTGGGTTCTCGGCGAAAGCGCCCGCAACATCCGCGGCGAAACCCTCGACGACATCATCTTCGACGGCTCGGAGGCCCGGAAGCGGTTGGATCAGGCTTCGATCGAAGTCGTCATCGACAACAGCCTCGGGCGGATCGGGGGCGAATACGCGAATTTCAGCGAAATCAGGATCCGCCGCGAAGTCTCCCGCGAAGCGGAGCACCAGTCCCGCTACTACATCAACGGCACTCACGTCCGCCGCAAGGATGTCTCCGACCTGTTCCAGGGCACCGGACTCGGCCGGGGCAATTACGCCATCATCGCCCAGGGCATGGTGCAGGGGCTGATCGAGGCGAAACCTGACGAGATGCGCAAATACATCGAGGAAGCCGCCGGGATTTCCCTGTACCGGGAACGTCGCCGGGACACCGAGAACCGGATACGCCGCACCGAAGAGAATCTCGACCGATTGCAGGACATACTGCAAGAGCACGAGCAACGCTTGCGCCATCTGAAACAGCAAAAAGGGCAGGCGAGCAAGCTTGAATCCCTGCAGAAAGAACATCGTGCACGTGAAAACGAATGGGTCAGCCTGCAACTCCGGGAGCGGCGCAAGATCTTGGGAGACCGGGAGAAGGAATACGCAGGCGTCGAGAAAAAACGTATTCAGGAAGGGAACAAACTTCAGACCCTGAACGAGGATTTCGAGAAGAAACGCAGCGAATGCGATCTGAACCGACGGTCAATGGATGAAGCGGTGGCGCTCCACCAGCAACTCCTGGCGGATGCGGGCTCCATCGATCAGCGGATCCGCCTGCAACGCGAACGGAAAGGGCAGGCGATCCAGGAAATCGAGCGGCTGGATGTGGAGATCGCGGAATTGGAGGAGAGCGGAGGGAAAGTTCAGGAGGATTTGCAGCGCCTTGGTCAGCAGCATGACCAGAATAGCCAGGAACTGGCCAGAATTCAGGCCGAACAGGAAAAGACGGAAACCTTGAGAACGGAGCAGGCCGAGGCTCTCCGGCAGTGCCAGGAAAAAATCGACACGATCCGCGAGCAGGGCGGCTCCATCCGCGAAGAACGAACCCGGGAGCAGACGCAATTACAGCAATACAAGAACGAATTGCAGCATCTGCGGGAGACGGGGGGAGCGGTGGAAGCAAGCGGAGACCCGCGGACCGCGTTGAAAGAGAAATGCGATGCGGCGAGGCTTTCCTGGCAGCAGTGCAAGGAGCAGCTGGAGCAGAACTGGGATCAGATTCAGCAGGCCCGTCTGGACCTGAAGCAGCACGAGAAAGCACTGGCGGCGGCGCAGGAGCAGAAGACCCAGGCACAGGGGCGTCTGGCTTCGCTGGAAGCCCTGCAACAAGCAGGCCTGACGAGTGATTCGGAAGCGCATGCGAAGGCCTTGCAGGAGATGCGCCTGCAGGGAGAACGCTTGATGAACCACATCGAAGTGGAAAGCGGTTGGGAATTCGCAGTGGAAACCGTGTTGGCGGAAAACCTGGAAGCGTTTTGCGTGGAAGGGCTGCCAGAGACGGTCGACGAAACGCGGGTGCCGGGGACCAGCCCGCTGATGTTGCTGGATCGCCGGTCGTCCGGGGCGCGCGAGCCTGACCGCATGTCGCTGGCAAGCCGGGTCAAGAGCCCGTTCTCGCTGGAGTCCCAGCTGGGCGGCGTGCTGGCTGCGGAGACTCTGGAGCAGGCTTGCGCCGTGCGTGATTCATTGCTGCCGCATCAGTCGATCATCACTCAGAGCGGGGTTTGGCTGGGCCCGGGCTGGATCCGTCTGCCGGCCGCGGAAGGCCAGGCGGAAGGGGCGCTGGAACGGCGGCGTGAAATCGAGGCGCTGGGAGAAAAACTGAAGCAGTTGGAATCCGAATCCGGGGAAACGGGACAATGCAAGCAGGCCGCGGAACAGGAATTGAGGCAGCAGGAAGAGCGTCGTTCCGCCCTGCAGGCCGAATACGATCAGGCATTCGAGGGGTTCGCCGCCAGCAAGGCTCAACTGCAGGGGCTCGAAAACCAGGCTCAGCGGCTGGAAAAGCTGCAACGGGATATCCGGCAATCCCAAAACAGGCTGCAGCGATGCGAGCAGCAGATCGAGGACTTGGATCAAGACAGCGTCCGCGCGAATGTGGCCCATGCCGATGCGGAGGAAGTCCTGCGCAAAAGCGACGAGGCGGTCCGGCGACAGTCCGAAGAACTGAACCGGTTTCAATTAGAGGTCAATACGGCGCAGATGAGGATCGAGACCCGGCAGCAGCAATGGTCCCGGGAACAGAACACGCTGCAGCGGCATCGCATACGCCGGGATCAACTGTCGCAGGGTCTGGCTGCGGTTCAGGAAGACGAAGACCTGGAGCGGCGGTTGAAGGAAAAGCGGGAAAAGGAGCGGGAAGCGGAAGAACACTTGCGCCGGGAACGGGCCGCATCCGACCAGTTGAACTCGGAGTCGAACGAGTTGGATCGCAAGCGCTGGGAGTCCAACCAAAGATATACGGAACTGGGGAAGGACCTGCACGACAAGGACTTGAAGCGGCAGGAAATTGAGAACGCCTGCGAGCAGTTGCTCAGCCTGCTGCGCGAGCACGAATGCGAACCCGAGCAGATTCTGCAGGCCCTGCCGGAGGACGCCGATGCGGACCAGTGGGAAGAGAAGGCGTCCCGGGTTCTTCGCCGACTGGAGAGAATGCCGCCGGTCAACATGGCGGCAGCGCGGGAATACGATGAGTTGCTGGAGCAGAAGAACAAGGAAGAAGAGCGGATGAACGACATTCAGGCGGCACTTGAAAAACTGAACCATGCCATGGAGAGAATTGATCGTGAGACACGCGAGCGTTTTCGCCGGACGTTCAGCCAGGTCAATGAAAACCTGAAGCAGATGTTCCCGCGCATCATCGGTGAGGGTGGCGAGGCCAACCTGGTGATGACCGAGCAGAATCTCCTCAGCACCGGCATCGAAGTCCGTGCGCGGCCTCCCGGGAAACGCTACCGCAACATGCACATGCTGTCCGGCGGGGAGCAGGCGATGGTCGCCGTGGCGCTGGTGCTGTCGCTGTTCATGCTGAACCCGGCGCCGTTCTGCATCCTGGACGAGGTGGACGCCCCCCTGTCCGATGACAACCTGATGCGCTTCTGCCAGATTCTGAACGAGATGGGCGAACAGGTTCAGTTCATCATCGTCACGCACAACAAGATCACCATGGAGCATGTCGACCAGTTGATCGGAGTGACGATGAACGAGCCCGGCGTATCCCGGCTGGTCACCGTGAACGTGGCCCAGGCGATGGAAATGGTCGAGCAGGCGGAGGTCGGCCATGCTTGAAGCCTACGGTGTGCTCATCCTGGCCGGTCTTGGCATCCTCCTGGTGATCTGGATTCACGGCCAGCAGGGGCGTCGACCCTCCCGGCCGGTCTCGGGCGGGCGGGAAAGCGCGGCGCCGGTGAAGTCCCTGTATGCGAGCCGCACCGGAGACGAACCGGATTATGTGGAATTGGAGGAGATGAGTCGCGAAGCCGGGCTACAGACCTACCGGATCGAAGATGTTGAACTGCCGAGCGAGTCGCTGACATTCAGCCGGCCGCAGCAAATGGAGATCCTGTTGCGGGCGCCGGGCGAGAGCCTGCTGCTGGTCCTGCATGCCGCATTTTCCGAGCCCTGTTCGGGAGAAGCGTTGCACGGGCTTCTGAGCCAGGCAGGGTTGGAGATTGCCGAGGATGGGTTGTACAGGAAGACGCAGGAGCGTCAGGGCCACTCCGTCCCCATTTATTTTGTGGCGAGTCACAGCCAGACAGGGAGCTTTACTCAACAGGAGCGGCAGATCGAAGCCCTGCACCGCATCACGTTCTTCACACAGTTGCCGCTGCCCGTGAATGGCCTGCACGTGTTCAACGGCATGCTGAGGGTCGCGCGGGAGGTCTGCGACAAGTTCGGGGGCATTCTTCAGGACGAGGAACAGGCTCCCTTGACCAGCGAAGCCGCCGAGGCCCTGGCGCGAAAAGTGGAAACTTTCGTGGCGAGCCACTCGGACCTGAATCCGGTGCTTGCGCATTGATGGGCATGACAGCAGCGGAAGCGGCAAAGCGAGTCGAGGACCTGCGTCATCAATTGCGCTATCACGCGCACCGCTACTATGTTCTGGATGCCCCTGAGATCGAAGACGAAGAATACGACCACCTGTTTCGAGAGTTGCAGGGACTGGAGGCGGAATACGGCCTGACGGCTCGGGATTCTCCGACCCAACGGGTGGGGGCTCCCGTGGAGGGCGGTTTCCCGCCGTCCCGGCATGAACAGGCGATGCTGTCTCTGGCCAACATCATGCCGCCGGAGGAATCGCTGGAAAGCCTTCCACCCGAGCTGGGAAAGTTTCACGAACGTCTGCTGAAGCGAGTGGGCTTGGAAGAGGATCCGCCGCTGGATTTTCTGGCTGAGCCGAAATTTGACGGATTGGCCGTCAATTTGCGTTACGAAGAGGGCCGCCTGGTGCGGGCGGCAACTCGAGGAGATGGGACGGTGGGCGACGACGTCACCGAGAACGTCCGCACGATCCGTTCCGTCCCCTTACGGATTCTCGACGAAAGCCCGCCCCGTCTCCTGGAGGTGCGGGGCGAAGTCTATATTTCTCGGGAAGGATTTCACCGGCTCAACGAGCAGGCAGAGAAGGCGTTGGCATCGGAGGGGTCATCTTCGGGTTATCGACGGTTCGTCAACCCGCGCAATGCGGCGGCCGGGAGCCTGCGGCAAAAGGACCCACGCATCACCGCCGAGCGGGAGCTGGACATCTATTGCTATGCCCTCGGTGCCATGGAAGCAGGCCCGGACTTGAAACTGCAGGGCGATCTCCTCACACGCTTGCGGGGTTGGGGCTTCAGGGTCTGCGATCGGGCACGAGTGGTGACCGGGATCGGGGGCTGCTGGGATTACTATCGCGAGATCCATGCCGAACGGGCCGACCTCGCCTACGAAACCGACGGAGTGGTCTACAAGGTTAACGATCTGGAACTGCAGGGACGCCTAGGCCAGGATGCGAGGACACCACATTGGGCCGTCGCGCACAAGTTCCCGGCTGAAACGGCATCGGCTGTCCTGGAGGCTGTCAGTTTCCAGGTCGGGCGCACCGGGGTCGTGACTCCGGTGGCGCATCTGTCTCCCGTACGGGTGGGAGGGGTGACGGTGCGGCGGGCTACCCTGCATAACCTCAAGTTCATCCGGGAGAAGGGATTGAACATCGGGGACACCATCGAGGTGCGCCGTGCCGGGGACGTCATTCCGGAAATCGTCTCCGTTCGCGAGCCTGCTGCCGCCAAGAAGTCCCAGGCCGTGACACCGCCTTCCGCCTGCCCGGTTTGCGGCTCGGAGGTTATCCGCGAGGAAGACATCCTGTACTGCACCGGCGGGCTGGAATGCCCGGCGCAAGTCCGGTCCACGCTGATGCATTTCGTCTCCCGCGACGCCATGGACATCGAGGACTTGGGAGAAGAGCACATCGCGATGTTCGTTGAGGAAGGGAAGTTGCGGCATGTGGATGATTTCTACCAACTGAAAGAATCCGACATCGAAAGTCTTTTCCGGAAAAAGGCGAGAAAACAGCGCAGGAATCTGAGCCGGAAGAAGATCAAGGCCTGGCTCAATGCCTGGGAAACCCTCCAACGCGACGAAACCCCGGAACTGCCCGTGCTGTTGATGGCCATGGAAATCCCTCACGTTTCGGGTGCGCAAGTCAACAAGCTAGCAGCCGGGTTCGCTTCGCTCGATGCTCTGCGAGAGGCGACTTCCGAGGAGCTGAATGCGGCGGGCCTGAACAAGGCGGCCCGGCAGTCGATCGGTACATTTCTGGAAGGCTCTCTCGGTGTAGAGCATTTCCAGCGAACCCTCTTGGAGAACCTGATTAAGCGCATCCCGGGAGTCGGGCCGAAAGCGGCAACGGCATTGGCAGGGAGCTTTCCATCTCCCGAAGCGCTGCGGGGTGCGGATCGAGAAGACTTGTCCGCCCCCTCTTCCTGCAGTTCGAAAACCGCCGATGCGGTGCAAAAGTTCTTTGCCCGGATGCCCGTGCCTCGATCCCAGATCAGGATCCTGTTCGTGGGCTTGGCCGAAGGACAGAAAACGAAACTGGAGCTGCCGAGGAAGATCATCGGCAACATTAACCGCAGCCGAAACGTGGAGCTAGGCCGCCTGATCTACGCCTTGGGCATCCGGGGGGTGGGGCGCGTCACGGCGGTGGGTCTGGCACGGGTATTCGGCAACATGGAACAGCTCCTGCGAGCGGATGCCGAGCAGCTACTCGAGATCCCGGATATCGGGCCGGTGATCGCGGAGAACATCGTGGAGTTCTTTGCCCAGCCTGCCAACCGCCGGGTCATCGACCGCCTGCTGGAAGAGTTGAAAGTGCAGGCACCGGATGCCGGTGTGGCGACCTTGGAGGGGCGAGTCTACGTGCTGACCGGGACTTTCTCCAAAATCGAACGGGCTCGGGCCAGAAAGGATCTAGAAGCACGTGGCGCAAAAGTCGCGACCACCGTCAGCGCCAGTACAAGCGCCGTGATCGCGGGGGAGAAGCCGGGCCGTGCGAAGATCGACCGGGCAAATGCCCTGAATATCCCGATTCTCGGGGAAGCCGAACTCGGAGAACTACTGAATGAGTGACGTTCATCCCACGGCGGTCGTGCACCCGGACGCCGAGTTGGGTGCCGACGTTCAGATCGGCCCCTACGCGGTGATTCACGAGCGTACCCGCATCGGGGAGCGTTGCCGGATCGGCGCGTTCAGCACGGTGCACCCGGGCGTTTCAATGGGCGAGGGCAACCAGGTTTCCGAGCATGTCGTGCTGGGCGGGCCGCCGCAGGACATGGCGTTCGATCCGGACCGTCCCAGCGGCGTCGAGATCGGGGCGGATAATCGGTTCCGCGAATTTGCCACGGTGCATCGGTCCACCCGAGAAGACAAGCCCACCCGGATTGGTTCTGCTTGCTTGTTCATGGTCAGCTCGCATGTTGGACATGACTGCGTAGTGGGAGACCAGGTGACCATGGCCAACCACACGGCACTGGCCGGCCACGCACAGGCTGGAACGAGGGCGTTCCTCAGCGCCTATGTCTTGGTCCATCAGTTTGCCCGCATTGGAAGGCTTAGCATAATCGCGGCCTTGACGGCGGTAGAGAGGGATGTCCTGCCGTTCCACTTGCTGGGTCGCAATCCGACCGTGCACTACGGCCTGAATCGAATCGGCTTGAAGCGGGCTGGAATTGAGGAAGAGAGCTACCGTGAGTTGGAGGCGGCTTGGCGCGTGTTACGCGGGGGAGGCAAGGCGGAAGAGTTGCAGGGGACCGGCGAAGAGGTGGCTTATCTCAAGACTTGGTTGTCAGAGCCAAGCAAGCGCGGGCATTGCGCTTTTCTTCGACCCGGCATGCGGCGCAGGTCGGTATAATCCTAGGTTTCGGGACTACCCATCACCCAACCATGCTAGTTGTCCTTTCTCCCTCCAAGACATTGGATTCCGAGGCGTGCGCGGATGCCGCGATCTGCACGCAACCGGATTACCTGAAGGAATCCCGCCAGTTGATACGCTGCCTTCGCGAGTTGTCGCCGGACGACATCGCGGAACTGATGCGCGTGAGCATGAAGATCGCCAACCTGAACTTCGACCGCTACCATCAATGGAAGACCCCGTTTACCTCGGACAACGCCCGTCCGGCCGCATTGACGTTCAAAGGAGACGTCTACACGGGATTGGGCGCGGGGGACTTCACCCGGCACGACCTGAATTTCGCGCAGAAGCACTTGCGCATCCTGTCCGGCCTTTACGGCCTGCTGCGTCCGCTTGATCTGATCCAGCCGTATCGGCTGGAAATGGGCACCCGGCTGGGGACTTCGCGCGGCGACAACCTGTATCAATTCTGGGGCAACCGGATCACCGAGGGTCTCTGCGAGGCACTGTCCGGCCAGAAGGGCCCGGTGCTGGTCAACTTGGCTTCCCAGGAGTATTTCAAGGCGGTTCATCCGGAAGGGCTCGATGTGCCGGTCATCACTCCGGTGTTCAAGGAGCGAAAAGGCCGCCAGTACCGAGTTATCGGATTATTTGCCAAGAAGGCGCGGGGCATGATGACCCGCCACATCATCAAGAACCGCCTGACCAAGGTGGATGCGATTACCGGATTCACCGACGGGGGTTACCGGTATTCTCCGGAGATGTCGACGGAAACGGAGTGGGTGTTCGCCAGATAGGCGGCGCAATCCAGTCGGCGTGCATCTCCACATCTTGGGCGTAGCCGGAAGCTTCATGGCCGGTATTGCCCGGATCGCCTCCGAGTGTGGGCATCGGGTCACCGGATCCGACGCGGCGCTTTATCCTCCCATGAGCACCCAGCTGGAACAGGCCGGGGTGGAGTGCCGTGTCGGTTACGAGTGGTCGCACCTGGAACCGCCTCCGGATTGCGTGGTCGTGGGCAACGTGATGAGCCGGGGCCATGCGATCGTCGAGCAGTTGTTGAACAGTTCGATCCCGTACGTCTCGGGTCCCCAATGGCTTCGGGATCACCTGCTGCGTGAGCGCTGGGTGCTGGCGGTCGCGGGCACGCACGGCAAGACCACGACCAGCGCGATGCTGGCGCACATCCTGATCGAAGCGGGCGGGTCTCCGGGATACCTGATCGGAGGGGTGGCGGCACGGACGCAGAAGAGCGCCCAGGCCGGGCAACCGCCGCATTTTGTGATCGAGGCCGATGAATACGACACGGCATTTTTCGACAAGCGGTCGAAATTTGTCCACTACCGTCCGCGGACGCTGGTCCTGACCAACCTGGAATACGACCACGCGGACATTTTTGACGACCTCGAGGCCATCCAGCGCCAGTTTCATCATCTGCTGCGCACGGTCCCGAGCGAAGGCCGCATCCTGTGTCGGGCAGGCGACCCGAACTTGCAGAAAGTCTTGGACATGGGATGCTGGACTCCGGTGGAGACGTTCGGTTTCGAGGAAGACAGTGACTGGGGCTGCCAGTGGCAACCCGGGCAGGAGTTGGCGGTCCAGTATGACGGAGCGACCTACGTGGCGCGAGGTCATCAACCTTTGGGGAGGCACAATGCATTGAATGCCACGGCCGCCGTGGCGGCGGCGGTACATGCCGGCATCCCGGTGCAGACGGCAGCCGATGCGCTGGCATCTTTCGAAGGTGTTCTGCGTCGGCTGACACAGCGCCCTACCCGCAACGGGGGAGTCTACCTGTATGATGATTTTGCCCATCATCCGACCGAAATACGTGCGAGCATCGAAGCCGTGAGAGAACGACATCCGGATCAGCCAATTCTTGCGGTGGTCGAGCCGGCCTCGAACAGTATGCGGCTGGGCGTACACCGGGATTCCCTTGCCGAAGCCTTGCAGGAGGCGGACCGGAACTGGTTGCACGTGTCGCAGGAGATGCAGTGGGATGCCGCGGAATGGGGGCAGGCTCACGGGCAGGTTAGCGTCACGACCGATCTGGCCACTCTGGAGGCGCAGATTCGTGAGCAACTCGTATCCGGCGGTGTCGTCCTGGTCATGAGCAATCGTGCAGGGTCGGACATTTGTCAACATCTGGAATCGCGTCTGTGATGGCGCTTGGAGCATAGGAGACTCAAATGAGCGTCATTGAACTGACCAAGGAGAATTTCAACGATACCGTCGACAACAACGACATCGTGGTGGTGGATTTCTGGGCCGAATGGTGCGGGCCGTGCAAGAGTTTCGCGCCCGTGTTCGAAACGGTGTCGGGGAATCACCCGGACATTGTTTTTGGCAAGATCGATACCGAAGAGCAGGCGGAATTGGCCCAGGCGTTTCAGATTCGCTCGATTCCCACCTTGATGCTGTTCCGCGAGCAGATTCAACTGTTTGCGCAGCCGGGCGCGCTGTCCATCGCCCAACTGGAAGACTTGGTGCAGAAGGCGAAAGCACTGGATATGAAACCGATTCACGATCAAATCAGAGAACGTTCCGCTTCATGACCGCAACGGCGCAGGTTGTCGAAGGCAAGCCACCTAAGGAATACACCCTTCGCTATCTGGTCTACCTGATCCGGCACCATCGCCGGCAGTTGATTGATGCGCACTTGGTGGCGATCGCCGCGACGGCCGCAAGTGTCCCGCTGCCGTTGCTTATGCCCTTACTGGTGGACGAGGTTCTGCTGGAGCAGCCGGCATTCCTGGTCCCCTTGATCCAGGCGTGGTCGCCCGAGTCATGGCACGGCCCGATCCTGTACGTCGGCGTGATCCTGCTCGTGGCAATCTTTCTGCGGCTCACATCGATCCTGTTGCATGCGTTCCAGGTGCGGGAACTGGCGACCATCTCCAAGGACATGGTGTACCGGTTGCGTTGCCAGTTGCTGCAACGGCTTGAGCGGACCAGCCTGTCCGAATACGAAACCCTGGGCAGCGGCACGGTCTCGGCCCACTTGGTCACGGACCTGCAGACCATCGACGACTTCGTGGCCATCACCGTGGGCAAGTTCGTGGTGGCCGGCCTCACCATCGTGGGGACGGCGGCCGTACTGCTGTGGCTGCACTGGGGCCTGGCACTGTTCATTCTGTGCATGAACCCGTTGGTGATCTATTTCACGATTGTACTGGGGCGGCGAGTCAAGGAGTTGAAAAAACGAGAGAATTCTGCAATTGAACACTTCCAGCAGTCCCTGACCGAAACTTTGGATGGAATCCACCAGATCCGGGCACACAACCGGGAACGCCATTACATTCTTCGCGTGATGGATGAGGCGCGGGGCGTCCGCGACTGGTCCACGGCCTACTTCTGGAAGAGCGAGATGGCGAATCGGGCCTCGGGCACCGTGTTCCTGCTCGGTTTCGATATCTTCCGTGCGGTCAGCATGCTGATGGTGGTGTTTTCCGATCTCAGCATCGGGGAGATGATGGCGGTGTTCGGCTACCTGTGGTTCATGATCGCACCCGTGCAGGAATTGCTCGGCGTGCAGTACGCCTACTACGCGGCGTCTGCCGCGTTGAGCCGGGTCAACCGGATTCTGAAGTTCCAGGAAGAGCCTCAATATCCTCATGTTCACGACCCGTTCGACGCCGTTCCCACCACGTCCCTGGAACTTGAAGACGTGCATTTTTCTTTCACCCCCGAGCAGCCGACATTGAACGGTATTACCCTGCGGGTGGCGGCGGGAGAGAGGGTGGCGTTCGTGGGAGCCAGCGGAGCCGGGAAATCGACCCTCATGCAGGTCCTGCTCGGCCTGTATCCGGCCGATTCGGGCGAGATCCGGTTCGGGGGGCGGTCCGTACGGGAGGTCGGCTTCGAGATGGTGCGGGAAAATGTCGCGATCGTGCTCCAGCACCCGACCCTGTTCAACGATACGCTTCGATCGAACCTGACGCTGGGGCAATCCCTGTCCGACGATGCGCTGTGGGAAGCCCTGCGGGTTTCCCAGCTTGGGGAATGGGCGCAGGCCTTGCCGCAGAAACTGGAGACCCAGCTCGGAGTGGACGGGGTTCGGCTTTCGGGAGGCCAGAGGCAACGCCTCTCGATTGCCCGGACCGTGCTGATGGATCCGGAGATCCTGATCCTGGACGAGGCCACATCCATGCTGGATACCCAGATTGAAGACCGTCTGCATCGTGAGCTGTTTGCCCGCTTCGAAGGACGCACGACGCTGATCGTGGCGCACCGATTAAGCGCCGTGCGGCATGCCGACCATGTTTACGTGATGGAGGACGGGAAGATCATCGAGCAAGGCGGCCCGCAGCAGCTGATGGATCAGGACGGCCTGTACTCCAAGTTGTACGCGGGGCAGCATCGCTAGCAGCCGTGGCGCGTTGACACGCAGCCGAATGCGTCGCGGGGCTGGCGTTGCCGCGAGGCCGGAAGGACGCCCGGCGAGCGAAAGTCCCAAAAAATTCAAGATGTGATGTCGTAAATCCGGGCAAGCAGGTCCAACCCTTCTGTTTTCCCAATGTCCACTTGGAAGGCACGAGGGTCAAAACCCTCTGTCGAACGAACTGCGTCGATATATGCCATGATGTCTTGGCACATGGGATCAGAGATATCCACTCGTGTTCCGGCGGGCAGAAGTTGGAGCAGGCGGAAAACGTCGTTTCGGTGTTTCCGGATATCGCTCTTTTTGACATGCGCATCTCCCTCTCGATGTTGCCGGGACAAATCCAGAAATGCCCTCGCCTTGAATGGGATCAGGAGCCGTTCGTCAAGCACGTGAATTCCTTCAACGATGCGGCACCGCCGATCAGGGCGTAGTGGTCTTCATGCCCGGAAAAATGTTTCCGGAACCGGTCCAGCCCGGCTACCATGTCAGTTGTTCCAACAAGTCTTCCGTCGACCGGGTCACGCGCTCGTCCGGATGGTTGAGGAATTGCGCACGGAGCGACAGCGGATCCACAAGGGTTCCCTGGGACAATCGTTTCGGGTCGTAACTCCAGACGTCGATTTGGAAGTCGGCTTCGATTTTCTCATCGACGATCTCGCCGCAGGTTCGAGACAAGGTCTTCCATTCGGCATCGCTGGCCGCGAAGCATCTTAGGCGCGGCGGAGCGAGCGAAGTCAGGGCCGAAAGTGCGGTTTCTCCGCCAGCCAGCAAGGAATCTTCCGGCGGTTTTCCCTGAACGAAGTGGGATTTTCTCACGGGTGGCCGCATGACCGGTTCGATGCGTTTCAGGGTTTCGCGCCGGCTCATGCCGAGGGATAGAAACTTCTTCCGCCCGCGCGGTTTCAACTCAGCGACGCCTAAAGACCAAAGTTGCTCGAAAGCTCGCCCGATGCTCATGGTGGAATATCCGAGCACTTTCGCGAGGTCCGTAGGGGTCGCTTTTTCAAAATTCGGGTCGAGAAGGCAGTAGAAGATGACGGTTTGGGCGGAAGGGGTAAGGTGTTTCACAGGCGCAGGCAGGCGCGAACGGAAATTTTCCCGCAGGTCCAGCGCCAGATTCGGCATGTAAAGCTGGTTGCCCGGGACGACGAAAGGCACGGCACGATGAATCAGGCGTGAACGATTGTGCGAGGAGAGTCTGTCCAGGACGAGGACGACGACACCGCCGTAGCGCTCGGCGATACTCCGGGACTGTTCGGCGAACTCAAGCGGAGTGTGTTTGCCGCTCGGGTCGGCGAAAGCGAAGAGGATGTCCTGTCCAAAGACACGGCCTGTTCGGCAACAAAAATTTTTGGAGAGGAACAGCGGAAGGTCCTTCGCGTTTTGCCAATCCCGGAGTTCGACATGGATGTGGAGAGCTGCCTCAAGGTAGTCCTTGAGGTGCGCATATTGCTCCAACTGTGATTTGAACATAGTTATGAATACTAACATATATTAAGTTAGTATTCAATACGCAGTTATCGTCGGCCGGCCGGAATTCCTGCGTTTTCAGGGGTCTTCCCGGCGCATGGCGTCGAATGCGACTCCGGCGGCCTCTATGGTTCGGTCGATGTCCCCTTGGGTATGCGCGCTGGACAGAAATCCTGCCTCGTAACTGGAAGGCGCGAGATAGATGCCCTGTTTCAGCATGTGGTGGAAAAAGCGTCGATAGTTTTCGGCCTGGCAGGATTGGACGTCGGCATAGCATCGGACCGGTCCGCCGGACGTGAAGAAAATGCCGAACATGCCAGTCGCTTCGACCGCCTCGAACGGAATTCCGCATGTGCTCGCCTGTTCGCGCAGACCCTGCACCAGATGTGCCGCGCAATCGCCGAGTGCTTCGTAGAAGCCTTCTTGCTCTGTCAGTTCCAGTGTCGCCAGGCCTGCCGCCATGGTGACTGGATTTCCGGACAGGGTTCCGGCTTGGTACACCGGTCCGAGCGGAGCCAGTTGATCCATCAGTTCAGCACGGCCCCCGAAAGCCCCGACTGGTAGGCCGCCACCGATGACTTTGCCCAGCACGGTCAGGTCAGTCCGGATGTCGAGGCGCTGCTGTGCGCCGCCGGGTCCGACCCGGAACCCGGTCATGACCTCGTCGAAAATCAGCAGGCTGCCGTAGCGGTCGCAACAATCGCGCAAGGTTTCGAGAAAGCCCGGTTCCGGCAGTACGCAACCCATATTCCCGGCGATGGGTTCGACGATGACCGCGGCGATCTGATCGCCGCAGTCGGCGAAGATTGTCCGTACCTCCTCGGCATCGTTGTACTGCGCGATCTCGGTGTGTTCGACGGTGCCCGCGGGAACGCCGGGCGAGGAGGGGACGCCATGGGTCAAGGCCCCGGAACCGGCCTGTACCAGCAGGGCGTCGGCGTGGCCGTGGTAGCAGCCCGCGAACTTGATGATCCGGTCGCGGGCAGTGACGCCGCGTGCAAGCCGGATGACACTCATGGCCGCTTCCGTCCCGGAGTTGACCAGGCGCACTTTTTCGAGCGATGGGACCCGCTGGCACAGTTTTTCCGCCATCTCGGTCTCCAGCGGATGCGGCGTGCCGAAACAGATGCCTTGATCCACCGTGCTTTTGATTCTTTCAAGCACGGCAGGGTGGGCATGTCCGACAACCATCGGTCCCCAGGCGCCGACATAGTCGATATAGGAGCGCCCCTCCACATCATGGAGATAGGCTCCTTCGCCGCGCTGCATGAATACCGGGGTCCCACCAACCGCCCCGAAAGCGCGAACCGGAGAGTTGACGCCCCCGGGAATCCTGCGGCAGGCCGCGTCAAACCAGTTGGAATCAGCCATTTTCTTGGAACTGGCGAGTGATTGCCCGGGTGGAGGAAGTGATGTCCGGCTGCGCGAAGATTCCACTGCAGACCGCCAGCAGGTTGGCTCCGGCCTGGATCAGGGGTGCCGCATTATCCGCGTTGATCCCACCGATGGCGCAGACCGGGACAGACAGTTCGCGACGTGCGCGCATCAGGAGGTCGGGTTGGGCGGTGACGGTGTCGGGCCGGGTGGGGCTGGCGTAGAAACTTCCGAAAGCCACGTAGGAGGCGCCTGAGCGAATGGCGGCTTGGGCACGTGCAAAATCATTGTAGCAAGAGGCACCGATCAATCCTTCTGGAAACCGTTCCCGGGCTTTGGCGATGGAGCAGTCGTCTTCGCCCAGGTGCACGCCGTCGGCGCCAAGGGCCAACGCCAAGTCAAGATCGTCGTTGATGATCAGCGGGACACCCTGCGATCGGCACAGTGCGAGCAGAGTTTTTGCGCGCGCTTCGCGTTTCGTCGTGCTGGCGGTCTTGTCCCGGTACTGGATCATGCGGGCACCGCCCGCGATGGCCGCTTCCACGGCATCCGCCAGGGAAGAGCAATCGTCCGGGGTCAGCGCGTACAATCCGTGCAGATGGAAAGCCATGAATTCGATGAACTTCGGGGGACAGGCCAGGGATGGGGTGCCGGTGAACACATGACCCCGTATTTTAGAAGGGCGCTTCGCGATTAAGTGTGGAAATCAGGGGGCGAGCCCCGGTAATTCCACTGCATCGTTGACGGATCGTCGGCGGTCTCCACTAGGCACTCAAAGAAGAATGCCCCCGCTTCGTTGTCCCCTCCCCGTCCCGTCACCGGAGCGCCTCCGGCCAAGAGCTTTTCCAAGCCCAAATTCAGAATATTTCGCGCGGCATTGAGGTCCGCATGGTCCGTGTGCCCGCAGGCCCGACACTGGAAGTGCGCCTGCTCCTTTCGGTTGTCCTGTTCGGTGTGCCCGCATTCCGCGCACGCCCGACTGGTGTTTCGTGCTGGCACCCGGATCAGGTCCCAAGCCTTGTACTTCAGAAAACGGTCCACCATCCCCATGCAGGAGGACTGCGCCATCTTCCGGTTCAGCGCGGACTTCGCCTTGACGTTTCTCCCCGGTCTCTCCCTTGTCCCCCGCGCCGAGCGCCGCATCGCCTGTACGTCCAGCTCCTCCAGCACGATGTGCTGGAAGTTCCGAGCCAGGTCCGCCGAGGCCTGGTGACTGAAGTCCCGGCGGATCTCCGCCGCCTTGCGCTTCGCCTTCGCCGCGCGCAACTGCAACCGCTGGCGCCGGTTCGAGGCCACCTTGATCTTCTTGCCCGACTTCGTGCGCACCGGCTCCCCGTCGGAGTCCTTCAGCTCGATCCGCTCCCGGCGGCTCGCCCACCACTGGTAGTGCCGGGCTCGCGCCTCGTACTTCCCGATCCGCTCGTACGGAATCTCGATCAGCCTCCGCCCTCCGCTCCAGGCCCCCGCGAGGTTTTCCGAGTTGCGGTCGATGCCGCAGACCCCGCCATGCCAGCGCCAGTCCGGATCTTCCACCTCCCAAAGCACCGACACATACCACTTGCCCAGTTCCCGGTACACCACCGCGGTCTTGGCTTCGCCGCCGTCCCAGGGGTCGGCCCCCCGCGCGCGCGATTGCGCCTTGCGGTTCATCCGGACCCAGCCGATCTTCGGCACCCAAAATCGCTTGCTCCGGATCTTCACGGCCTCCGGGATCGTGAACGACTCCCGGCTGACGCCCTTGACCTTGAAACGGGGGAACCCGGTCGGCTTGCCGCACTGGCCCTCCCGGATCCGACGGGAGAAATGCGCGAAGGCTGATCCCAGGGGAAAGGCGCCCGTGCCGCGGACGACCACAGCCGACAACTCCCGCAGCCACTCGTAGCCTTCCTGTGTTTTCAGGCGCGCATACCGCCTCCCGAAATCAAACTCGGAGGCACCCGGCCTGTCTCTCTCGCCGGCCTCGAAACGCTCGTATTCCCGGATCTGGTCAGCCAGCAACTCGTTGTAGACGAACCGCCCGGCCCCGCACAGCCGAGCGAACTGCCGCTCCTGCGTCTGGTTCGGATACAGACGGTAGCGGGAGGCTCGGTGCATGATCGTGTACTCTATCACGGCTTTCCACACAAAACCTCGGAGCCCCTTTAGAAGCAGCTAAGGTAGCCGAATGTCATGAATCCTCTGGCATCGCTTCGAAGTCGCCTGCCGACATGGGAGGATCATCGGCGCCTGTGGCGGATCGCCGGGCCGATGACGCTGACCGGTCTGGCCACACCTCTGTTGGGAATGGTCGATACGTTCGTGATGGGGCACCTGGAAGCAGCGTACTACCTGGGCGCGGTGGCGGTTGGATCGACATTGATCCAGTTTTTGTTCTGGGGCGTCGGGTTCCTGCGCATGAGTACGACCGCATTGGCTGCGCAGGCATCCCATGATTCCAACAAGACTCGGCTGGTCTTACTGCGCAGCCTGGTGTCCGCCGTATTAATTTCGACGGTGGTGGTGCTTCTGAGAGAACCGCTGCAGCACATCAGCTACACACTTCTGGCCTTGGAGCAGGAAATCAACCTGCACTCCCAGTTGTATTTCGAGATCTGCATCTGGAGCATGCCGGCCGTATTGCTGAACATGGTGATCTGGGGGTGGTGCCTGGGCATGCAGAACGCCCGGACTCCCTTGTACCTGGCGCTTTGGATCAACGTGGTCAACATGGTGCTGGACGTCGTGCTGGTGTTCTACTTCGGCCTGCAGACACGGGGAGTGGCGTACGCCTTCCTAGTGGCGAACTACAGCGGCCTCCTGCTGGGAGTCTGGATTCTGCGGCGCATGCTCCGGCCCATGCCGCGGATGACGGTGCATGGACTGTGGGACGCACCGGCGTGGAAGAACCTGTTCGCGGTCAACCACCATCTGTTCGTGCGCACGATCCTGTTGCTGTTTTCGTTTGCCTTCTTCATGGCGCAGGGTGCGGATTTTGGGGCGGTCGTATTGGCTGCCAATGCCGTGCTGATCAATTTCTTCTACATCACGGCCTATGGCATGGACGGTTTTGCCCATGGCCTGGAAGTGCTGTGCGGGCGGGCGGTCGGAATGCGGGACCGGCAACTGTTCGAGCGCGTCGTCGCCTCCGCGCTTTTCTGGTGCATGCTGATCGGGATTTTGCTGATCGCCTTCTTCGCGGGGGTCGGGACTCTCATCATCGGCTGGCTTACTTCGCTGCCCGAGGTCCAGGGCGCGGCATCGACCTACCTGCCCTGGCTTATCGCGTTGCCCGTGTTCTGCTTGCTGCCTTTCCTGATGGACGGGTTGTTCATCGGCACGACTCGCACCCGCGAGATGCGCAACAGCATGGTCCTGTCGATCGGGGCCTACCTGGCAATTTGGTTTGTCACGGAGAGCCTGGGAAACCATGGGCTGTGGCTCGCGCTGACCGGTTTTATGATCGCGCGCAGCCTGACGCTCGGGTATTACAGCTGGCGGATCGAGCATGGCGGAGGGTTTGTTCCAAGAGGTTTGCCGAGCTATTGAAGAGGGCTTATCGCACCCCGTTTTGAGGAGAATCCCCGTGCTATACTCGGAGCATTCTGCCCTCTCTGAAAATGGAATTGACGAGAGGCTTCAATCACATTGAAGGCCGGAATATAAAAGGCTGCCCGGCCGAGACACGGAGTCATTATGGATAGCACGACAATTCAGATTGTTTCAGTTGTCGCGATTATCGGTTTCCTCTGGAGCTTGCACCGGGAAATTGGCGGCCTACGTAAAGAAATAGCCGACCTGCGCGAGCGCGTAGGCCGAGTGGAGGGCTTACTGCAAGGCTTTTTGGGTCGCCCGCAGGAACCACAGACCTAATCGACCGACCTCGCACATAAGGCACGATAGCCTAGGGCCGATGGTAGCCTCAAAATCATCTTGTATGTGGTTTCCTTGATGATTGCATCGAGACACGCGGTTGCTGGCATTGCGGCCGTTTTTTTCCTGGCCGCTTGTGCCCCGACGGCGGACTTCCCGGAGATCGATGACAAGGCCGCTGCGGAGGAAGCCCGAAAGCAGCGCGTTGCGGTCATACAGAATGCCCTCGATACCGAAGCGCGCGTCGCCCGGGTCGCCTATCCCGTTCTGTTCCACAATGCCGCACTATGCGGCACCGATATCACCTACAGTCTCGGCATCAGCGGCTGGACGACGGAACAGATGGATGAGGAATACCGCGACATCGCGAAAGAGGAATTCGGAATCGGGAATGCCCTGACCGTCGTCAACGTGACGCCGGGTTCCTCGGGTGAGCGTGCGGACATCCGGGTCGGAGACAAGATCGCTGCGGTGGACGAAGAGACCTTGGACGACGGCGAGGATGCCATGGAGGACTTGGTTGAAATACTGGATGAATCGGGCGGAAAGGAGGTCCGGCTTGGCATTATTCGGGACGGCCGGGCACGTACGGTGGCCGTGCGGCCGGACCGAGTCTGCGCATTCCCGGTCCATTGGGGGCTCAGCGACGAAGTCAACGCCTTTGCCGATGGCAGCAGCATCTACGTGACCACGGGGTTCCTGCGTTTCGTCGAGGACGACGATGAACTGGCTGCCGTGATCGGACACGAGCTGGCGCACAATACCCGCGGGCACATCGAATCCAAGCGGGGCAATGAATTCATCGGAATTCTTCTAGGAGCCCTCGTGGGAGTGGCCATCGGGGTCGACATGGCGGAGACGGGCCGCGCCATCGGTGCCCAGGCATACAGCCAGGAGTTCGAGGCCGAAGCGGACTATGTCGGGGTCTATCATGCCGCCCGCGCAGGCTACGATGTCCGGAACGCCATGAAGTTCTGGCGGCGCATGGCTGCCGAGAATCCCCGAGCGATCAACCTGGAGGGGACGACTCATCCGTCGACGGCCAAGCGTTTCCTCGCCATGGAAGAAGCCATCGAGGAAGTCGAGGGGAAGCAGAAGGCTGGATTGCCGCTGCTGCCCAACGAAAGCCGGCCCACCTTCGGCGCGGACGGGAACGGAACCGATAAACTATAAGGACATCCTCAAGTTCCTCGAAGCTCTCTCTTCCCATGTCGGTACTGATTTGCGGCTCCTTGGCCTACGACGTCATCATGCGGTTCGACGGCCGTTTCAGGGAGAACATTCTCCCGGACGCAGCCGACCATCTGAACGTTTCATTCCTGGCCTCACACATGCGCCGGGAATTCGGGGGATGCGCCGGAAACATCGCCTACAACCTGGGCTTATTGGACGTGACCGGGTATCCGATGGCGACGGTCGGCCGCGATTTTCAGGATTATGCCGCGTGGATGGATGAAAAGGGGATTTCGCGCAGCCGGGTCAAGGAACTGGGAGACCGGTTCACTTCCCAGGCGTTCATTTCGACCGACCTCGACGACAACCAGATCACGCTCTTCCACCCGGGCGCAATGGACCTCTGTCATGAGCAGGAAGTGGATCCGACTGATATCCGCCTGGGTCTGATTTCCCCCGAAGGCCGGACCGGCATGATCGAACACGCGCAACAGATGGCGGAGGCCGGGACCCCGTTCCTGTTCGACCCGGGGCAAGGGATGCCGATGTTCCAGAAAGAGGACTTCCTGCGTTTTGTGGAGCAGGCGACCTGGGCGGCATTCAACGGTTTCGAGGCGGAGCTGATGCAGAAAAAAAGTGAACTGACGATCGAACAGTTGGCGGAACGGCTCGAAGCCGTGGTCGTGACGCATTCCGAGCGAGGATCCTGCATCTATCCCAAAGGCCGTGCAATGCTGGAGATCCCGGCGGTGCCGGTGGAGGAGGACGTGGACCCGACCGGATGCGGCGACGCTTATCGGGCCGGGCTTCTGTACGGCATCCTGAACGACATGGATTGGGAGACCTGTGGGCGTCTCGGCTCGCTGATGGGGGCCTGCAAGATCAAGCATCAGGGTGCGCAAAACCACACCATGACCCTGGCCGAACTGACGGAACGTTTCAGGGAAGAGTTTGGCTATTCCCCGGAGTAGTCCTCGCACAAGCTGATGATTTCCCAGCCTCGTTCCTGCGCATGGGCGCGCAGGGCCGGGTCCGGGTCTACCGCCACCGGGTGATCGACGAATTCCAGAAGCGGAATGTCGTTGAACGAATCGGAGTACCCCCAGGTCTCGCCGAGCCGTATTCCTTCCTGTTCTGCCCAGGCTCGGACTCGCTCCGGCTTGTCGGCGGCGAAACAGGAGGAATCCAGCAGTTTTCCGGTGTACCGTCCCGCCTGCATCTCGGGCCGGGGCGCGATCAGGGTGGGGATTCCCAATGCCTGCACGATGGGTTCGGCGATAAAGGCATTGGTCGAGGTCACGACCACCTGCCGCAGCCCGCGCTGCCGGTGTTCCGAGATCAATTGCCGGGCGCGGGGGCGCAGGACCGGAAGGATCCGGGTCTCCAGGAACTGCGCGCGAAGTTCTTCCAGCCTCTGCCCGTTGATTTGCCCGAGAGGGGCCAAGACGAACTCCAGGTACGCGACCGGGTCCAATCTCCCATGGCGGTAGTCGTCATAGAAAGCTTGGTTGCGGGCACGGTAGGCGTCGCCGTCGATGTCCCCCGAGTCCGCCAGGAATTGGCCCCATTCGTAGTCGCTGTCACAGCCGATCAGCGTATGATCCAGATCGTAGAGAACGGTCGCGTTCATGTGGCGGGCGGTGGGATGCGATAGGATGGGAGCCGGGAGGTTGCGAGAATGATGAGGAGACGATTTCGCATCCGGATGGCGCGAACATTATGCCTGATTGGTGCCGTCTTCTGGATGGGGGGCGCGGCTCTGGCGCTGGACGGCGGAGGTGGAGCCGGAAAAGGCTATCTGGCAGGGGCTTTCTGGGGGACGGACCTGGATCGCAACGAGTTCATTTCCGAGAAGGAAGCGAAGGCGCCCACGGCAAAGGGGTTGCACAAAGTCTTTCACCAGGTTGATCAGAACGGCGACGGAAGGGTCGGATATTACGAATTTGCCCATTTCCTGCGGAACCACCCGTACTACATGAAACTCGCCGGAAAAAGCGGGGAATGAGCGGGCCTAGAACACCTCCGGGCGCAACACGGCCAGAACGACGACAGCGATCAGGATCACGACAGGGGCTTCGTTGAACCACCGGTACCAGACATGACCGTGGCGGTTGTCTCCGCACGCGAACCGGCGTTGCAGGACGATGCACCATGCGTGGTAGCCGATCAGGATGCCGATCAAGGCCAGTTTGAGTTGCATCCAGCCGACGAAGAGCAGGTCGGGCCGGTAGGCTAGGAGCCAGAACCCGAACAAGAGAGTCAATACGCCGCCCGGGGTGGCGATGCCCCACAGCAGTTTTCGCTCCATGACGCAAAAACGCTGGCGGCTGATCTCGTCGTCGCTCATCGCGTGATAGACGAACAGGCGGGGCAGATAGAACAGGCCGGCGAACCAGGTCACCATGAAAATCAGGTGCAGGGCCTTGAGCCAGAGCATGGCGCAAGTATAGAACAGGCCGCCAATCAGATATGATGAACGCTCGCATGATAGAGGCGTACAAATGATCCAGGCAGGCATCGTAGGGGCGACCGGCTATACCGGCGTGGAATTGCTGCGCTTGCTCAGCGGCCATCCCGAAGTCGAGGTGGTCGCGGTCAGTTCGGATTCCGAGGCCGGCCGGCCCGTGGCCGACGTGCACCCGCACCTGCGGGCCGGGGTGGATCTTGCCTACATTCCCCATCAGCAGCTGTACGAAACCGAATGTGCGGTGGTGTTCTTCGCGGCGCCGAACGGTACCGCGATGCAGCAGGTCCCGGCACTCCTGGAGCAGGGTCGGCGGGTGATTGATCTCGCGGCGGATTTCCGGCTGCGGGATCCTCAGGTCTGGGAGTCGTACTACCAGATGCCGCATGCTTGCCCGGAACTGCTGGAGGAAGCGGTTTACGGGTTGCCGGAACTGAACCGGGCGCAGGTGAGTCAAGCGCGGCTGGTGGCGAACCCGGGTTGCTACCCGACAGCGGTGGTTCTGGGGCTCCTGCCGCTGTTGGAGTCGGCTGCCGTCGACTTGGATCACCTGGTCGCGGATGCCAAGTCCGGCATCAGCGGAGCCGGGCGTCAAGCCAGTACGCCCCTGCTGATGAGCGAGGCGATGGAGAACTTCCGGGCATACGGCGTCCATCGGCATCGGCATGGACCGGAGATTGCCCAAGCCTTGGGCCAGATGGCCGGAGAAGCGGTGCGGTTGACGTTCACGCCGCACGTGGCACCGATGATTCGGGGGATCCTGGCGACCCTGTACGCATGGACCGAACTGTCCGGGGAGGCGATTCAAGAACTGTATGAACAACGCTATGACGCCGAGCCCTTCGTGGACGTGATGCCGCCGGAAAGCCTGCCGCAGACCAAGAACGTGCGCGGATCGAATGTTTGCCGGATCGCCCTGCATCCCGGCGAGGGGGAGCCGCTGGTCGTTCTTTCCGCTATCGACAACCTGATCAAGGGGGCAGCGGGGCAGGCGATCCAGAACATGAACCTGATGTTCGGTTTGTCGGAGCAGGCCGGCCTGCCGCAGATCGCACTGCCGGCATGAAGTTTTTTCGTTTGCCGTCAACAGACGCTTGGCCGCTGATCGTTCTCCTGATGGTGCTGTCCGGCGCCTTGACCTATTTCGTTGGCGTCTATGTCTTGGGGACATCCGCACAAGAACTGGAAATCGTGAATGCACGGCAAGAAGCAGAGATCCAGGAATTAATGCGGCGCAACGAGGTGCTGATGGTGGACCGGACCATGGCAGAGCGGCGCCTGAAAGTCAGCAACCAGACGCTGGACTATCTTCGGGACATGCTGCAGACCAGCGAGGCCGAATTGAGGAAGACGGGCGAAGAGCTTGAGTTGTTCCGCAAGATCACGGGGCCGAACCGGGAGGAAAAACTCTCCATTCATACGCTCAAGATGTTTATCGTCGGTGAAGGCGGGCACTGGGGCTACCGGTTGGTTCTTTACCAGGGCGATTTCTCCAAAATCGCGGAAGGCCGTTACGACCTTGTCCTGCATGGCCACGTGGAGGGAAGCCCGGGGCAGTACCGGCTCTCGAAACTTGGTGAGAACGGGGATCAGCAGTCTTTCTCGTTCCGCCACTTCGTCGCCCTGAACGGGGAGTTCCAACTGCCCGAAAGGTTTGAAGTCGAACGGGTTGAGGTCGAGGTGTCTCCGAACGACAAAAAACTGGGGGCGATCAACAAAAGCTTCAGCTGGCGCGGGGCGATGTCGAATCCCGGCTGAGAGATGCATAAAATTCCTAGCAAAGACAATCAGTTATCTTGATTTGGGCTAGGCCGAGTCTGAATTTTATGCTATGATTAAAGGCTGACAACGGACTTCGAGGACAGTTGCATGAGCGAAGCAATGCCCGCCCCCGAGATGGATTCGGCTGCGCCCTTGATTTTTACCGATTCGGCTGCGCAGAAAGTGAAGCAGTTGATCGAGGAAGAGAGGAACGACGCGCTGAAGCTGCGTGTCTTCGTCAGTGGCGGCGGTTGTTCCGGGTTTCAGTATGGATTCACGTTCGATGAGGAGATCCAGGACGGCGACACCCAGGTCGAGAATGACGGGGTGACCCTTCTGATTGATCCGATGAGTTTCCAGTACCTGGTTGGGTCTGAGATCGACTACACCGAGGGCCTGGAAGGTGCGCAGTTCGTAATCCGGAATCCCAACGCCACGACCACCTGTGGCTGCGGTTCCTCGTTTTCCCCGTAAAACGGATCCTTAGGCCGGCCAGGCCGCACCCAGCACGGCAGCTTTTCGGCTGCCCGTAATTGCCGTCAGGTCGACGGCCTCCTTGCGATCGTGCAGGCAAGCGAGCAGCGCGAACAGAAAGCATTCCACCCATTCGGCTTCCAGGCCGTATTCGTCGGTGAGTTCGACGGGCACGGGCAATAGGGTCGCGAGGCGTTCCCTGAGATAGGTGTTCCGAGCCCCGCCGCCGCATAGCAGGATTCTCTGCGCCGCCGGCGAGCCGGCTTGTAGCGCCATGGCAATGCTGCGGGCGGTGAGTTCAGTCAGAGTGGCTTGGACATCTTCGGGGCTGGCCGGATGGTCCGTAATCAGACCCTCAAGCCAAGAACGGCAGAAATACTCGCGGCTCGTGCTCTTGGGTGGAGGTTGCGCAAAGTAAGGGTCGCGCAACATCGTCTCCAGCAGTTCTTCCTGTACCGTTCCGGTTCTTCCCCACTGGCCATCCTGATCGTAGTCTTCGCTCAGGTGCAACTGGCTCCATTCATCCAGCAGGCCGCCTCCCGGTCCGCTGTCATGACCCTGCGCCGTCCCATCGGCCGGCAGCCAAGTGATGTTGGCGATGCCACCAATGTTGACGACGGCCCGGTTTTCGGTCACGGAATGAAACAGGCGCTGATGAGCGAGTGGCGCAAGAGGGGCCCCTTCCCCGCCTTCGGCCTGGTCACGCCGGCGAAAGTCGCTGATGACCGGAATTCCGCATTGCGCGCTGATCTGGTTTGGATTGAGGAGTTGCAGGGTCAGCAGAGGTTCGGCGCCGGACTGGTGGAGAAGGGTCTGACCATGGATGCCGGCTGCCGCGATTTGGTCTGGCGTTACGTTGCTGCTTTCGAGCAGGGCCTGGATACATTGGGCGAAACTCTGGCTGAGCGCATATTCGGCCAACGCGTACTCTTGAAGGGAGTGCGGGTTGAGGATCAGGTGTTGCAGTTTTTCCCGGAGGAGGTCGGGGAAAGACGCGGCGTGACGGGCGAGAGGTTTTGGCTGTTCGGAGGCGAAGTCAAAGAGTGCGGCGTCAATGGAATTCATGCTGGTGCCGGACAAGGCACCCAGATACAGCGTACTCATCGGGCATGGATGTCGGCCGTCTGGAGATCGTCAGGCACCCTCAGGGCAACCAGCATGGGCCATGTCTGCTGGCGGAAGTCGGCCTGTTCAACATACAGCAGAGGTCTGAGAGGAGGAAGTTTGACCTTGACGGGGTTGCGGTGAACGCCGTCGACCCGGAATTCATAATGCAGGTGGGGGCCGGTGGCCATGCCGGATCTTCCGACCCGGCCGATGATCTGTCCCTGGGTTACCTTGCTGCCGACCCGGAGACCGCGGGCATACCTTGAGAGGTGCGCATAGACGGTGGTGTAACGGGTGCCGTGCCGAATGAAGATTGCTCGGCCGTAGCCGCCTTTCCAGCCGCGGTGTATGACCTTTCCGTCGCCGGCCGCATAAACGGGAGTCCCTGTGGGTGCGGCGTAGTCGACGCCGCGGTGTGGCCGGACTCGTTTGAGTATCGGATGCAATCGGCGCGGGTTGAAATGGGAACTGATGCGGGTGAAGTCCACGGGGGTGCGCAAGAACTGCTTGCGCAGGTACTTCCCGTCCGGCGTGTAGTAATCGGCGCGACCATCCTTCCCGATGTAGCGCAGTGCCCGATACGTTCGGCCTTGGTTGACGAATTCAGCAGCAAGGATCGGGCCGTCTTTAGCATGTTGACCTTCAATCCAGTGTTCGTCCCAGACCAACTTGAACCGGTCGCCTTTTCGGATTTCCAGGGCGAAATCGATATCCCAGCCGAAGATGTATGCAAGTTCCAGGATCATGGCGTGGCTGAGGCCCGCATCGTTTCCAGCATCGAACAGGGTGCGGTCGATCATGCCGCTGACCGTTCGGCGCTTGAGTTTCATCGGCAGGCTGATCTCGCCCACGGTGTAAGTGCCGCCCGGCATGCGCCAATAGTGGGCTTCTTTGTTGAGGGCTGTCCGGTACATCAGACGGCGCAGTCCCTGGTCGTCCTGGTTGAGATGCAGGGTTTGGCCGGGACGCAGCCGATGCAGTGACTTGCCAGCGTTGTTGAGCCGCAGCAGGGCGGGGATAGAGCGGCTCAAGCCCAGTCGCTTGAAGATCCCGCTCAAGGTATCGCCGGAACGGATCGTGACTTCCGCATCCCATTTACGTGGGGCGGGGAGAGAATTCGGGATCTTGATGTCTTGTCTTAGGGAAGCGGCGGGCAGGCTGGTTTGTTTGGCGTGTGAGGCGGGTTGAGCGACCGCATGCGGAGGTGGTTGCTGTGGCGCCGCCGTGATGGAGGCGTGGGTTGCGTTGGGCTTCGGGACAAAGGATAGAACGACCGCGAGCAGGCCCAGGGAGATAAAGATCGCCCACGCATGCCGCCAACTTGGCCTTGGCGAAAAACTGGCCCAGAAAAATGACAGTGAAAACATGCCGAAACAGGCAAGTATTGGGAAAGTTAGCAGGAACTCTATCGAATTTATTGTATTTCGTCAACCTTCCGAAAACCGGGATTTCGTGTTTGAGCCTGACCGAGAAGTGTCAGTATATAAGGCATGGGAATGTCGAGACGAACATTTATAATGCGTGAAGCCCGTTTGCTGCATGCGAAGCTTTGTCCTGGAAGGTTTTGGAGGCGGCGTTCAGGTTAGGCCAGCCGTTCCATTCCCCAAATTATCCACCTGTTTTCTCCGCTTTTGAACACCGAACTCACCGCACTTCTCCGTGGAACTGAACAGGTTCTCCACAAGGAGGATTTGGCTGAACGTCTGGAAGGCGGACGGCCGCTCCGGGTCAAGGTCGGGTTTGACCCCACCGCACCGGACCTGCATCTGGGCCACACGGTGCTGATGCATAAAATGCGGCAGTTTCAAGATCTTGGGCACCAGGTGATTTTCCTGGTCGGGGACTTCACGGGGCGCATCGGGGATCCGTCCGGCCGCAATGCCACGCGCCCGATCCTGACCGCGAAGGAGTTGCAGGACAACCAGAAGACCTATCTGGAGCAGGCGTTCAAGGTACTGGACCGCGAGAAGACCGAGGTGCGCTTCAATTCGGAGTGGATGGACCAGATGACGCCGGACGACCTGATCCGTCTGGCTTCCGAACACACGGTGGCGCGCATGTTGGAGCGGGACGATTTCGCCAAGCGTCACGGCGAGAACCAGCCGATTTCGATCCACGAATTCCTGTATCCCCTGATCCAGGGCTATGACTCGGTCATGCTGGAGGCGGATGTGGAGCTGGGCGGGACGGACCAGACGTTCAACCTGCTGGTCGGGCGGGAATTGCAGAAACGGCGAGGACAACCGCCGCAGGTTGTGATGACCCTGCCGCTTCTGGAAGGGACCGACGGGGTGAGGAAAATGTCCAAGACCTACGACAATGCCATCGGGATTCAGGAAGAGCCCGAACAGATGTTCGGCAAGTTGATGTCGCTGTCGGATCCGATGATGTGGCGGTATTTCGATCTGCTGAGTTTGCGGCCGGATTCGGAACTCGAAGATTTGCGGCAACAGGTCGAGGATGGCGCGAATCCGCGCGATGCAAAACTGGAATTGGCGCGGGAACTCGTTGCCCGATTCCATGACGAGGCGACGGCCGAACGGGCGCAGGAAGATTTTACGGCGCGCTTCCGCGACCACCAGTTGCCGGAAGACATGGAAGAGATCAAGCTGAAGGCGAAAGAGGCGCTGCCGCTGCCGAATGCCCTTCAACAGGCAGGGCTGTGCCCCTCGACTTCGGATGCGCGGCGAATGATGGAGGCGGGTGCGGTTCGGATGGATGGGGAGAAAATCAGTGATCCCAAATGCGAGTTGCCTTTTGACGACCCGGTTGTATTGCAGGTCGGACGCCGACGCGTGGCGCGGGTGAGCTTGACTAAAAGTTAGCCCGGTAAGTTTCTAAGACTTGTTACTTCAAGTGGCAACTCCCTCCATTACATGCCACTCTGGGTAAGCGTCGCGTTTCCAGGCGTTTTCCAAGCCGGATTAACGTTCGGCAGCCCGGTTTCAGGTTGTTTTTCTCATGGGCCATTGAATAATCCCAGCCTTTCGGCTACCTTTCGTAGACACTCCTGTCTACCTTTGGTATACTCACGGATGGATTCTGGATCATTCAGGAGATTTTTCTATGGCTTCGACCAACATGACGACAGTCAAAATCGACCGTGACTCTCTCGCCAAGCTCCGAATGCTTGCGGACCGGGAGAAGCGCAGCCAGCCTGCCCAACTGGGCGTTTTGATCGATGCTGTGTTTCGAGCAAACCCGGCGAAACTGATGGATCAGGAACTTGTCGGCAATGTCATGGATACCCTTGTCGAAGATGCGGAAGCTGGAATTGTCACGGAGACTGCGATTCAGGACGCGAAAGAATTCTCTGCCGCCGGCCGCATTAGCTGGGGCGAAGAAGGCGGCAAGATTATCGGCGTACTGGCCGATGGTACCCGCTGCGATGTTGATGGCAACGTCTTGAGTAAACCATGACTTTTCCGGGCGCAACACATCTCTGCGGCTACGGCCGGTCGTAATTGCTGGCCGTGCTCGGGACAGCCAACCAATCATGGCGATTGAGAAGCCCGTCTTAATCCTTATCTGCGGCATCAATGGCGCTGGAAAAACCACGTTTTACTATC
The DNA here is from genome assembly GCA_965204575.1 of uncultured candidatus Poriferisulfidus sp. GTDB lineage: Bacteria > Pseudomonadota > Gammaproteobacteria > Poriferisulfidales > Poriferisulfidaceae > Poriferisulfidus. Next base: position 151,399 of record OZ241993.1, on the reverse strand, counting down.
AACGGGCCAAGCCCCTCCTGGACAAGTCCGGGTGCGAGTACCCATTCGTCAATGCTGACGAAATGGAGCAAGCCAGATTTCCCAACGAGGTCGGAAAACATAGTCTCGAAATGGGCAAGCTGGCTGCTGGAATTCGTGCCCAGTATATAAAGGTGAGACAGTCTTTCGTCACTGAAACGGTTTTCTCGCATGAGTCGAAGAACCAGCTGGTTGAAGATGCCCAACACGCCGGGTTCGAAGTCGTGCTGAACCACATCCATGTCTATCCCGCAGAACTGGCTTACAAGCGGGTTCGGGATCGAGTCGGCTCCGGTGGCCACGACGTGCACAAAGACAAGATCCTCTCGCGTTACAGCCGCACCGTGACCCACATCCAAAAAGCGAGCATGGTCGCTGATTTCACCTATGTTTGGGACAACTCCCGCCAATCCTGCCACTCAGGTATAACGTACCAGTCCGTGATGACTCTGGCCAAGGGAAGGATCACCCGACTGGCGGACCCCATCCCCGACTGGGCATCCAGGATGTACCGGCCCCAGATCGAAACCTACAGAGGAAAATGACACGAATCCAAACGAAAGTTCCGGAGAAACCCCTGTCGCCCTCTCGCGTCAATTTCACAACGCAAATAGATCGCAAGCTGCTCGACAAAGTGCGTGCTTTGGCGAAAGGGGAAGGGCGTCAGATCCAGGCGATTACCGAAGAAGCCTTTGAGCATCTTCTTGAAGACCGGCATCAGGGGAAAGTGCGGCCTCAGGCAGTGCGCGCCTATCGGACGAGTCACGCTCGGTTTGGCTCGCTCTACAAGAAATTGGCGTCTTGAGTCGCGTTACGACAGGTGACCCGGCCCCTGCGAGAAGCCGCTGATCCACCCGAGTTGAATCCAGTCGAACAATACCTGGACTGTTGTTTGCGAATCGCCGGCAGGCAAGGCTTCGAGACACTGACCTTCGCCCAGCGCTTCCAGCAACTTTTGATCGCTGTCGGATAGCCGGGTGACGGTCACATCGAACGATTTTTGCCTGTGCACGCAGCAGGTTACCGGAGACTGGGGTGGGAGAACCAGGCCGTTTTCCTGATGAGAATGCCAGAGCGCGTCGACGGGCTGGGAGAACCGCATCAAGTGCAATGCATGGCTCAGAGTGAACTGAACCCGCATCTGGTGATCCGATTCCAGGGCTTGAAAGGCGACCCAGTCAAAATCCGGATCCGGTGCCTTGAATTGTGCCAGGTGGACTTGCCATTCGAGTTGCGCGAGTTCACCGAGATAATCGAGATCGGCCAATTCCTTGCGACTTTCCTGCACCCGGCCGAGCAGTTCGGGTAGGAAATCGCCGTATTCATGCAGATCGGGAGACCGGGATCCGAATGCCGGGATTTCCTGCGTTAGAAGTTGCCGCCAGTACCGGGGCCCCAAGACCTCCCGGGTCACCGGATAAGCGGCATCCAGTGCTTCCAAGTGCGCTCCTCTGACGTTGGTCCGGTAGGCGTCCAGCCGCATTTCCGGGCGGATGCCGCGGGCCGGGGGGATCAAGGAGTCGAGCCCGGGGTCTGCGCTTCCCGTTCGGGTTACCGCTTCCAGCATCTTGGTCTGGAGTTCCGAAAGATTCATGCGCACGCGGCCTGATAGGCCTTGTCAAGCCGCTGGGTTTCCTGCCAGACGACAGGCCATGGAGGCAGCGAAGTGTCCCACTCGAACAGGACCGGAACCTCCGGGATGCGTGGCACCACGTCCAGGAAAAGGTTCAGAACCTCATCACAGACGCATCCCCCGTGCGTATCGATCAAAAGCCCATCGCGTTCCTCGTGACCCGCCAGATGAACCTCGCGCACATGTGCCCAGGGCATGGCGTCCAACAGGTCGTGTGGATCGTGGCTGTGGTTGACCGAGTTGACGTAGACATTGTTGATGTCCAGGAGAAGTTTGCAACCGGTCCGTGTGCAGAGTTCCAGCAGGAAATCGCCTTCGCTCAGAGTGGAATGTTCGTATTCCAGGTAAGTGGAAATGTTCTCGACCAGGATGTCATGGCCGAGAAAATCCTGGACCTCGGAGATCCGGCCGGCGACGTGTCGCAGGGCTTCCTCGGTCCATGGCAATGGAAGGAGGTCATGGCTGTGGATGCCGTTGCAGGCCGTGAAAGCAAGATGTTCCGAGACATGGCGGGCTGCGGTGTTTTTGGCGAGAGCCCGAACCCGGCCAAGATATTCGCGATCCAGCGGGTCAACGCCGCCGAGAGAAAGGTTGACGCCGTGCAGGGCCACCGGATATTGCTCGGCGATGGCTTCGGCCTGGAACCTGAGGGCGCCTCCTGCGCACAAATGGTTGTCGGTCAGAAGCTCGAACCAGGGAACCGCAGGGCTCTGCTGCAGGATGTCCGGGACGTGGGGGCCGCGTAAACCGACCCCCATTCCCGTGAGTGGAGTCGCCGTATCGGCGGCAGGCATCGAAGGGTTATTTTGCCGGCTTGACTGCGTATATGGCCCCGCCCACGATCTTCTCGCAGGTGCCTTCCGGAACATAGATCCATTCGGTTTCCATGCCGTCTTCCGGAGCTGCGCCAGCACATCGGTGCGCGCCATCCGTCGCGCCGCAGTCGTTCATTCCGGCCTTGGAGATGCCCGTGCATTTCTCCCAGTTCTTGGGGGCATCGGGAACCGCCAGCGCGGAAGTAGAAGCCAGGCCGGAGCCGAGTGCCAGCACGATCAGGCTGGATGCCAGAGAGTGTGATTTTTTCATGTTTGCCTTAGGTTGATTAACAGAGGGGGGATAAATCCCTTGGACTATTGACAGCATTGTCACCCTTTTGTTCCCTCGTGTCCAACCTTTACGGGCGGGCGATGTACGGCTGGCGCTTGAGAAAGGCGTGACCGGAATCAACGGGCTCCCGTGTGTCCCAAGCCGGCACCGCCACTAAGAATATCTTTTTGATATATCTTTACGGCATAATAAGGTCATTCAGATTCTGGAGGCCCTGTCATGGCCGCATCAACGCAACAAGACAGCGCAAAGGTTTTCATGTCCGGGCGCTCCCAAGCCGTACGGTTACCCAAAAGGTTTCGCTTTCCCGAAGGATGCGATGAGGTGGCGATTCGCTAGGTGGGGCGGCATTTGATTTTGAGTCCTCGTTTCGCCGATTGGGAGACTACTGGGCGAACTCGGCCCGGCCTGAAAAGGATTTTGCGGAGACGGTGCTGGCACTTCGCGCCAATGACCTGCCCGTTGAAGAGCGCGAAAGTTTTGACTGATGCAGTGCATGCTCGACACGGACCACTGCGTGTACCTCATCAAGGGCTCGTCGCAAGTCGTCCCCAAGGCACCCATGAACGACTGCATGATCTCTGCGATAGTCGCGGGCGAATTGCACACTGGCGTGGCCAAGTCTCATGAATCGAACCGCGACCGGAACCGACAAGCTTTGGTCGATTTTTTGAGTATGGTGCGGGTCGCCCCCATTGACGAGCACATCGTAGAGACTTATGCCCATGTGCGTGCGCACCTGAAAACCAGCGGCAGAGAATAAGGCATCACGACACTTGGGTCGCCGCACATTCTTCGCCTTGGGGCTGCCCCTCGTGACCAACAACGTACGCGAATTCTCGCGCGTACCCGACCTCGTTGTCGATAATTGGCTATAGTCCTCCCAAGCAACTTGACCAACAAACGTGGTGCCTGTGCCGAGGAAATCTTGCCACTCTTTTAGGTGCTGCACGGGGCCTCCATCTGATAAACTGCGCACGGCGGGGCATGGCGCAGTCTGGTAGCGCACCTGCTTTGGGAGCAGGGGGTCGTGGGTTCAAATCCCGCTGCCCCGACCAGCAGACGGTGTCCGGAGTCTCGACTCAAGGATGAATCGCGCCCGTAGCTCAGTGGATTAGAGCATCGGTCTTCTAAACCGAGGGTCGCAGGTTCGAGTCCTGCCGGGCGCGCCAGTCGATCGGCGGTGAGCGTAGCTCAGTCGGTAGAGCACAGGATTGTGGCTCCTGAGGTCGCGGGTTCAAATCCCGTCGCTCACCCCATCCTAGGATGGGCCATTAGCTCAATTGGTAGAGCAACTGACTCTTAATCAGCAGGTTCGGGGTTCGAGTCCCTGATGGCCCACCACCGCCCGACCGGAAAAGCGGGGGATCAACAATATCGTATGAGCATTGCGGGCACCGGCACGCCTGCGATGCCGTGATCCCGGTCATGTGTTTCAGGTGTGTAGTAGGCGGGGACGGAAGATACCGATTTAGGGAGGATAAAACTCGGACACGCAACCGCCCCCGCAAAACAATTAGCCTACTTGCTCACAATAGCACAAAATAAGCCTGCTTTTTCTATATAATATTCATTATAATAAAGATCGGGGGTTTTATTATGCTGTCTTTCAAAGTAACCACGGTGGGTTCTTCCGCCGGTATCATTTTGACCAAAGAGGCGATGGCACGTCTCGGGGTCGAGAAGGGTGACACGCTATACATGACCGAGGCGCCGGATGGCAGCTATCGGTTGACTCCGTACGACCCTGAGTTTGAACGCCAGATGGTTCATGCGGAGAAAGTGATGCATGATGACCGAGAGGTATTGCGGGCTTTGGCCAAGTGAGCGCAGAGATTTCCAGTCCATGGCGTTGGGTTGCCCTGCCCGTCGTTCTCGCGGTCCATGACCGCCAAGTCGCGGAGCATGGCGGCACATCCGATGTCCGCGACTTGGGTATGCTCAAATCCGCGTTAGCGCATCCGACGAATCTTTCCGCAAATGGTGATCCCGACATTGCCGAACTGGCTGCGGCTTACGCTTTCGGCTTGGCCCGGAATCATGGCGTTGCCGACGGGAAAAAGCGCACGGCCTGGGTTACGGCGTGCGTGTTTCTGGCTGACAATGACCAGAACCTCGAATTCGATCCTTTCGACGCTGTCAGGACTATGGAAGAGGTTGTGGGAGGCGGAATCAGCGAAAGCGAACTGGCCAGTTGGTTTCGGTCGCGCATAGAGATTGAGGGTTGATTTCCTGCGAGTGAGATGTTTTGCGATACTACGCCACACGCACGCGAACGGTAATATCGACTGATGAGTGATTTCTTTCAGACCCCCCGAATCATGGGGATTCTCAACGTGACGCCGGACAGTTTCTCCGATGGCGGGGCCTATCCTTCCACCGACCGGGCCTTGGCGCGGGCGCTGGAGATGGTGGAGGAGGGCGCGACGCTGATCGATATCGGTGGCGAGTCCACCCGGCCGGGCGCAGACCGAGTGGATGCAGCCGAACAGAAGCGACGCATTCTGGATGTCGTGGAGCAGGTGGGCAAGGCGGTTTCGGAGGAAGTGCTCGTCAGCGTGGATACCACGCTGAGTGAAGTCGCCGGTGCAGCGCTTGATGCGGGGGCCGGCATGGTCAACGATGTCTCCGCTGGGCGCGACGACCCGGAAATACTTTCGCTGGTGGCCGAGCGGGGCGTGCCGTACTGCCTGATGCACATGCAGGGGACGCCCAAGACGATGCAGGATGATCCCCAGTACTCCGATGTCGTCAAGGAAGTGCGGGAATTTTTGGCGGAACGAGCCGAGGCGGCGCAACAGGCGGGCGTGGAATCCGGAAAGATCATCGTCGACCCGGGCATCGGGTTCGGGAAGCGGACGGAACACAACCTGCAACTGATCGCGCAGTTGGACAAGATCGTCGAGTTGGGTTACCCGGTGCTGCTCGGCACTTCACGCAAGCGGTTCATGGGCGAAATCTCCGGTGCTTCCGATCCGGGCCAGAGGGTCCCGGCGACCGTGGTGACGACGGGCTGGGGGCTCTGCGCGGGAGCGCGCATCTTCCGGGTACACGACGTGTGGCAGAACCGGCAGGCTTTGGATCTGACGCAGGCCTTGTTGGCAGAAGAGGGCGACTGACCGTCGCGTGGATTTGCAGGCAGTATTGCGGTTCAGTCCAGAACCGCGGTGAAGAATTCCACAGCTTCCGGCGAATCCCATTCTCGTTCTCCAAACGCCCAGTAGCGGGCATATCCTTCTGCATCAATCAGGAAGGTTGCGGGCAGCACCGGAACGTTCCAGTCCGCCAGAGCCAGCTCCGCATCGATCAGGATCGGAAAACCGACGGGGGCTTCTTCGAGGAAACGGTCGATTTCCTTGCTGGGGCCGACATGGATGCCGATGACCTGGAAGTCTTTGCCGGCCATGGCCTCATGGAGTCGGCTCAACGCGGGCATCTCGAGCCGGCATGGTTCACACCAGGTGGCCCAGAAGTTGATTAGCAGGGTCTGGCCGCGAGCCTGGCTCAGTTGCCAGGATTGGCCGTCCAGATCTGGAAGCACGAAGTCGGGGGCTTGCTTCCCGGATGCCTGCTCCATCAATTCGGGTTCGTCGCTGCAACTGATCGTGCCCAGGGCAAGCGCGCCGCCGAGCAGCAGGGCGATGAAACGGCTCATGTCAGTATCCCAGCGTTTCTTCGTGTGCCCAGTTGGGGTCTTCCAGGCTCAGGTCGCCGATCGGTGCGGCAAAGGCATCGGCCACGATTTCCGGGATGGTGCTGCCGGTCAAGGAAAGCAGGAACGCTTCCAAGTCCTGTTTTTCCTGTTCGCTGAGGTTGAGGGGAGAGATAAAGGGGGACAACAGCTCATTTGGGATGCCGCCCTGGTCGTAGAAGTCGATCACTTCGCGAAGGGTGTCGAATTTGCCGTTGTGCATGTAGGGCGCGGTCAACTCGACATTGCGCAGGCTCTGGGTCCGGAACCGCCAGCGGTCGTTCGGGTTTTCGGTGACCCGGTAGAGGCCGAGATCGTTTGGCAGTTTCTGTTGCGAGACCGCTTCGATTTTCTCGTTCGACACGTCCACGAACACGCCAGGCGCGAGTTGGACGCGGGTGGTCTTGGGTGCGTCCTTGGAGCCCTTGCTGAACGAGATCATGTAGCCCAGTCCCGTGTTGTGGAATTTCTGGTCGGTGAACAGGGCGTGTTCCTTCTGCATGGTGTGGCACACGATGCACTGGCCCTTTCCGGAGAAGACCCCGAAGCCCCGCTTGACGGACTCATCGACCGCATCGGTCTGATTCCCGAAATACCATCGGTCGAATGGCGAGTTGGCCGCCAGCAGGGTGCGTTGATAGCTGGCCAGCGCCTGGCCGACCGTGAGGATGTCCGGGCCTGAGCCGCCGAAGGCCTTCTCGAACAACCCGTCGTAGTCGCGCATGCGGCGGATCTTGTTGATGATCCAGCCGATCGAGGGTGCCGCCATCTCGTTGTGTGCGGTCATCGGCTGCCAGATCTGGTTTTCCAGGCTGATTTCGCGGCCGTCCAAGAACAGCCGTGCCAGGTAGGCAACGTTGTAGAGGGTGGGGGAGTTGCGCAGTACCGAGCGGCCCTCCACGCCGACTGCGGTGCGCATTTCGTTGTTGGTGAAGCCCTGTTCCGGGATGTGGCAAGTCGCGCAGGCGAAGGTGTCGTTGATCGACAGGCGACGGTCGAAGAACAGTTTTCGGCCGAGATCGATCTTGGCGCGGGTCAGCGGGTTTTCAGCCGGGATGGGTACGGGCGGCAGGCCCAACGGCGGGTTTTGCGCGAAACGAATCAGGTCTTTCTTGACGCCACGGCGCTTCAGCAGGCTTCGCGAGCGAGTCTCGTAGTCCCTGCTTTCATAGCCTTCCTTGACGTCTCCGGGTCCTTGCGTTTGGCTGGTGTCGAACTTCTCCGGGGCATCCAGTTCGCCGCTGGTCTCGGCAAAGGCCGCAACGCAAAGACTCGTAACGGCAAGGGCTACGGCAAGGGTGCGAAAACGCATCCGTGCCGGGTTGTACATGACGGGAATCAGCTAGGGGGAGACTCCAGGAGGAGAGTCTCCAGGTCGTTGATCAGGATGTCGGCATGCAGGAATGCGACGCTGTAGATGTTGCGGACGCGCAACTCTCGGTCGATCAGGAACACCCGCAGCATATGAGCGAAATCGCCGGTGTATTCTCCGCTTTCATCGTATTCGCGTATGGTGTACTGGCCGTAATCGTCGAGGATCGGCTCCAGGGTTCCGCGGTCCTGCGTGGTGAGGAACTGCCAGTCCACTCCGTCGCCGCCAAGCCCCTGCCCGAATTCCCGCATGACTTCGGGGGTGTCGCGCTCCGGGTCGAACGATATCGATAGAAGCCGTGTGGCCTGGGCGACATCCGGGCGCTCCTGCAGTTTCGCCTGGAGCTTGTGAAAGACCGCGTTGGCGAGAGGGCAGCCGTTGATGTCGTTGCATCGAGTGTAGATGAAGCTGAACAGCACGAGACGGTCACCCATCAGGTCGAACAGCTGAGACTCCTGGCCGTCTTCGAGGAGTACGGCCCCGTCGGAGGCGTGGGTGATGGGAGGCAGTTGGTAACTGCCTACAGCAGGCGGTTCGTAGCTCAGGTTTTTCCATCCGGGCGCGAGAATTTCATCTTCTGCGACAGCCTCGAATCCCCCTGAGATCAGGCTCAGGGCAGCCAACCCGGCTAGGGTACGGATACGGTTCAAACGATTCATAATCGGTATTCTATAAGAGTGTTCTAAAGTTCAAAAGTTCGGCTTTTCTGCTAAAAAAACCGCCCTGACAGGCAGGGCGGCTTTCCACTTGCGCTTGGCCCGAAGGCCGTGACAGGTTATTCGGCCATCGCGGTCCGGGTGTCAGCATCTGGGCGCTTGCCGTACAGGGCATAGGCGCCGAAACGCATCTGGTGCGAACGGCCCAACTGCTCGGCATAGAAATCAACCGTCCACTGGTGTGCGAGTGCTTCGCCATCCCAGTGGTAGAGCTTGACGTACTGCTCGTCTGCTTCACCCGTCTTGTCCCAGTTGTTCAGCAGGGAACTGGAGAAGTAAACGCGGTCGCCGTCCCAGCTCTGGGAGACCATGTTGACCTGGCTTCCGATCACTTCCTCGAAGACCTGCTTGGGCGCATTCGGGTCGGAAATGTCGAAGTAGCGGGTCTTGCCGTCCATGAAGGTGTTGATCCACAATCCCGTGTCGTCGGCCGTGATGGAAATGTCCACCGGCAGGGGGATTTCGGAAGGAACCCCGACATCGGCGACGGCCTTGCCGTGCCATTCGCCGGCTTCATCCTCGTACAGGAGCCAGACCTGGGAGGTCAGCGCCGTCGTGGTGAAGCAGTAGCGGTGATCCGGGTCCCAGGCGCAGCGGATCTCCAGTGGAGCCCCCGGCACGTCCAGCACCTTGAGCGGCTTGCGGGCATGCATGTCCCACACCACCATGGTGTTGCCGAAGCGCTGCATGGCAGCACTGTCCTGCAGCATCTGGCCGAAGTCCATCATGTAGTTGGACCAGCCGGTGAAGGACGAGGTCAGCATCACGTTGCTTTCAGCCTTGACCCGAAGGTCGTAGCCGTAGCCGTCGGCGTGCTGGCCGGTCTTGACCGCGCCGCGAAGGTCTTCGTCCGTCGGCATCCAGTGGGACGCCACGAATTCGCCATCGTTGTTGTATTCAGCCACGCCGGTGCGTCCGCCGTGATCGGCGTTGTTGGACAGCGCCGTAATCATCATCCGCCCGGGTAGGGCATAGAAGGTGTGCGGGCCAACCAGTCCGCCGGACTTCTCGACGAAGTCGGTGATGACCTTGTGCAGTTTAGGCTGCCGCGGGTTGCTGTGGATGTCGAACACGAAGACCTTGCTGGAGTCCAGTCCGCCGGCCCACAGGTAATGGCGATCGTCAGACAGTCCGGAATGGTGCGCTTCGTTGCGCCCACCGACGGACAGTACGCTGACCACTTGGCCATAGGTTTTGGATTCGGGGTTGGTGTCGATGGTGACCAGCTTGTCCTGCTCGTCCCCCATGCCTTCCACGCCCAAGGTCCAGACATAGACGTAATCTTCCTGGCCTTGAATCTTGGCAATGTACGGCGACATGCAGGTTTCATCCGCAAGTGCCGGAACGGTCCACGCCATCGCAGCTGCCATTGCCAGCCCCGTGCAAAAAGTAGTTTTTCTCATAAGTTTCCTCATGGATTTTTAGTTATATTCGCTGGCCATCAGGACCACGCCGCCACACCTAGACAGCGGCCGCCTCAATCGCCGACTCCAATTATGGACGAATCCTGCCGTGCGTCAAGTTTGTAGAGTCAACTTCCCGAATTGCCAGTTGCCCGGGTGCTGGAAACAAGTAGTGATGCGATGCGGTTGGATTAGGAAAGCGATTCCCTTGTATCATGAAGGCTCTATATAGGTGCTGGAGAGCGATGTGCCCGACTTTTTGACCTTGACGGAACCGGCGGCAGACCAAATCCGTGAGCAATTGCCGGAAAACGAGGAAGGCGTGGCCTTGCGTTTGGCCGTGCGCAAGCTTGAAGACGGCAGTTTCCAGTATGCGATGGGGTTTGACGTGGAGAGCCACGAGGGTGATCAAAGGTTCAGCCTGCGCAAGATCCCGGTGGTGGTTGGAGCCGACAGTCTGGCCTTGACGCGGGGGCTGACCGTGGATTTCGTGGAACTTGAGCCGGGCCAGAAGCAGTTCATCTTTCTCAACCCGAATGATCCCGCTTACGTGCCGCCGAAAGAGTAATGCTTGGATTGGGTACGCCAGGATTTATCGTATTCGGTCTGCTTCTGGGAGCCGCCGCCGCATTCTTGATTTGGGTGTACCGGCAAAGGATGGCTCCTTACGAAGCCATCCGGCAATGGGTATTCCGCATGCGCGGGGGTGAACTGTCGGCGAGAGTACCGGTGCCGCCGAAAGGCGATTTCGCAGAACTTGCGACCGACCTGAACGTGCTTGCCGAAATGGTTCAGACCCTGTCGCGGGACACGGAAGAGCAGTTGCAGGAATTCAGCAACTATACCGCCATGAAGGAACGCACCCGGTTGTCCGGGGAGTTGCATGATTCCTTGGCGCAGACTCTGGCCGGAATCAAGATGCAAGTGCGAGTGCTGGACGAAACCTTGCATCAAGGAGACGAAGAACGAACCTGGGAGGAACTCGAAAGGATCGAGGAGAGCCTGGAGGAAGCCAACATCGAGTTGCGAGAACTGATCGCGCATTTCCGTGTGCCGATCAGCGAAGCGGGGCTGTTGCCGGCCATTGAGAGGACGGTGGAGCGCTTTCGGCGGGATTGTCCAGACGTTCGCGTGCTGCTGCAGACTCGGTGGGAGGATTTGAAACTGCCGGCCGAGCACGAGTTGCAAATCGTGCGCATTGTGCAGGAAGCCCTGGCCAATGCGCGCAAGCATGCGCAGGCCAGCACGGTGCGCGTCCTGATTTCAGGCGATGCGGAGGGCGGGAACTGCCGGGTGTTGGTGGAAGACGACGGGGTGGGGTTCGCGGACCCGCCGCGGGAAGGGCAGGGAACCCATATCGGGTTGAGCCTGTTGCAGGACCGGGCGATGCGCCTGGGAGGAAGGCTGCGGGTGGAGAGCGAGCCGGAGGAGGGTGTGCGAATATTGCTTGAGTTCAAGGCGATGCCGGAGAGGGCCAAGGCGGCATGACGTTAACTGTTACCGTCATCGATGACCATACCCTGTTTCGGGAAGGCCTGCAGGGCTTGCTGGAGCGTCACGGGTTGAAAGTGTTGGATTCGGTGGGGGATGCCGAGTCCGGTTATGCGGCGATCGCCAGGCGCCGTCCGGACATCGTGTTGCTGGACTTGCGCTTGCCGCAGACCGACGGGCTCGAAATCCTCCGGAAGTTGCGTGAAAGCGAGGAATGCCCGCCGGTGGTGATGCTGACCACGAGTGACGAGGAGAAGGATCTGGTCGAAGCGCTACGTTCCGGAGCCAGCGGGTATTTGCTGAAAGACATGGAGCCGGACGCCTTGGTGGTGGCATTGCGCTCCATCGAGGCGGGCGAGACCGTGGTGGCGCCGAGCCTGACACCGGCGCTGGCCCGCGTGGTCCAGGGCCGGGAGCCGGAACCCCCGGAAAGCGATGAGAGTCCGTTTGATGTCTTGACTCCTCGGGAGAAAGAGATTCTGGCCTTGCTTGCCGAAGGCCTGAGCAATCGTGGAATTGGAGACAACCTGGGCATTTCCGAGGGCACGGTCAAGGTCCATGTCAAGGCGATTCTGCGAAAACTGGGGGTGACTTCCCGGGTCGCGGCGGCGGTGCTTGCGGTCGAGCATGGCTGGGGGAGCCGGACATCGGCGACGGACCAGGAAAACAGCGAGCCGGAGTAAATGTATAAGTAGTTGATTTGTCAGGTTACACGTTAATCCTTGCGCTGAATTTCTGCAGTGGCGGGCACCACGGACATGAGCGAAGGCAGGGGCGGTTTGGCAAGGAAAAACAACAAACTGTGGGTTTTTCGCCAATATTTTTGTCATATTTTTTGCCTAGAGTACGCATCAACGTAATTGCGAGGTTTGCCCAAACCTTAACACTCAGGAGGCTCCCACGTTATGTGGAAATCAAAATTCGCAGTTCCTGCTGCGCTAACGCTGGCCATTGCATTGCCGGCATCTGTTTTGGCATCGGATGGGGAAATCAACCACCTCAAACAGGAGAATGCCGAGATGAAGCAGATGCTGATGCAGATGCAGGAGCAGTTGCAGGAAGTCATGATGAAGATCAATGCCATGGAGCAGCAGGCCAGAAAGGCGGCTGAAGGCGCCGACCAGAAAAAAGGCGGCATGGTCAAGTCCAAGAAGGAAGACATTACTATTTCCACGACCGGTGGGGGTATCAAGGTCAAGTCCAGCAAAGGCAACCAGTTCAAGATTGGTGGCCGGCTGATGTATGACTTTGATTCCTATGATGAATTCTGGGATGGCGAAGACGCGGAAGAAAACGAGATTCGTCGGTCGCGCATCACCTTGAGCGGTAAGTCCGGCAAGCACTGGTCCTACAAGTTCACGACCAACATCGACCACGAGGATTCCGAGGCGAACGTTGATACCGGCTATCTGAAATACTCCAGCAAGCCGATGTACGCGATGCTGGGTAAATACAAGCGTCCGGGCATGCTCGAAGAGCGCACCAGTTCCAAGTGGATCTCAACGATTGAGCGGTCAATCGTCAATGAACTGTCGGGTGCTGTTATCGGCAAACCTGATTTCGGCGGTATCTCGGTCGGTTTTGCGACCAAGGGCGACATGCCGATGAGTGGTGCGATTGGCGTCTACGATGACGAGGTTGAGGAAGATGACGGCGGTGATGTCTATGGCATCGGTGCCCGCTTCTCCATCATGCCGAAGTTAGGCGACAACTCTTTCATACACGCAGGTGCTTCGTTCTACACCGTAGACTACAAGGGTAACAACCATCGCATGCGCACCCGCATGGGCGTACATACTACGGGACGTCCGTTCAATTCCGACAGTCATGCGTCCGACGACGTCGACCAGTTTGGTGTTGAGCTTGCATACGTCAATGGTCCGTTCTCGCTTCAGGGCGAATTCATGAACGTGGAGTCTGACGGGACCGACAACGCTGCTTGTAGTGCAACTGGTGAGTATACGCCTAGTAAGGCTGCAGTTCCAGAACAGACAGTGACGGTGGGCGAGGATGGCGATCCCCTCGGAATGGAGAAATACTTGGTGATGGAGGTCGCTACGGGTAATCCGAATATCGAGACAGACGATCCCGCTACGGATGAAGACGAAACAGCCACAGATCAGTCTGTCATGGAAGTGGAAGTTGACTTAGGGGTATCGCAGGAAGATCTGGCCGGTTATGAGGCCGGGCAGTCATTTGGCGCTGTTACTGATACTGACAATGATGGAACCGTAGATGCTGGTTCGACTGTGGATTCGACTGTTGAAGGAGACTTCATTGTCCGGGAGCGAGAAATCACGCGGGTGATTGCAGCAAAAGATGCAGTGAAAGAAGCATTTGAAGATGAATTCTCGGATACTTGCGATATTGAGATGGACGGCTTCTACGTGCAGGCTGCATACACCCTCACGGGCGAGACCCGCGGTTACAAGGCCGGCTCTGGCGCATTTGCCGCGATCAAGCCGAAAAACGAAGGCGGTGCCTGGGAAGTGGTTGCGCGTTACGAAGACGCGGAAGTGGAAATTCCCGGCAGAAGCCTGAGTGCCGATCTGGAACGCATGGTTCTAGGTGTGAACTGGTACGTCAACAAGAACGTCAAGTTCATGCTGAACTACGTGGATTCGGAAATCGATGGTTGCTCTGGAGCGCCCAAGGAATACACGGACGGGGAGACGACAGTGCAGGATGGCACGTACAGCTTCAGTGACGGTGGGGCGTGCAAAGAAGACGATGGTCAGGCATTCTCGCTGCGAGGCCAGTACGTGTTCTGATCAGTCTCCGATGTTAGGGTTCCTAGAATCCTGACGGGACTCCTTGAAATCCGCCGCCTGGGAAACCGGGCGGCGGATTTTTTATGGGCTTGTCTTCTGTTGTCAAAACGATCCAGATCCTGTCGCCAAATCAGTTTTGTGTGATAAACTCGAATCCATCGCGAGAAGCATCCGTTTTCGGACGGACTCCAGATCAGGAGGTGGGTTCTGGACAAATTGCATTCCCCAGTCTCGCCGGGTTGCTTGGCCAAGGAAAGCCGCTGGCCCGCTTGCCTTTCCCCGCGCTTTGCCTTTCAGCTCACTTGCGTGAGCCTGAGTTTGCTGTTGGCCGCTCCGGCGCAGGCATTGTCGGAGAACGAGATCGACAGCCTGGTGGACGAAGGGTCGCGCATGAAGGAACTGATGATGCGCATGCAGAGCCAGCTGCATCAGTCCGGGTTGCCGGAAAGCGGCGTATCAGAAACTCCAGGTCAAAGCAGCGGTGGTGGTTTGGCCAATCCTTCTTCATGGGCCTCGACCTCGGCCATGCTGGGCGGCTCATTGCGCGAGCGCTGGTTCCGGACCATTGAACAAGGCGTATTGGGCCGTTTTGCCACATCTCCGAATGGAGACGACTCGGATGCCCAAATCCCCGTGGTGGTCGGATTCGTGCACGGAGAGGAAATTCCCTGGTATGGCTCATTTCAAGTCCGGGGATACGATGAAAATGCAGCCTTGGCGGATTCTACGGAAGTGCAGGCGAAGTTGATGGTGGCGCCGCGCTTCGAGGACGGGAGCTTCCTGCACGTCGGACTGTCGTTCCAGTCGTTCAGCAATTGGGGAGAGGATGCGGGCCTCGACATGCTGGCAGGCGAGGAGAGGGAATCGCAGGGTTCCGGCCGGTATCTGGCCTTCGACATCGGCTATTCGCAGGAGTCCTACGCGATCCAGGCCCAATACCTGAAATCCAGAGACCGGAGGGAAAGTCAGGCATTTCATGACCGCGCCAAGTCGAACGTGGATGGCTTCCACATTCGCGGGGCCTGGAGAATTACGGGCGAACAGACGCAAAGCCGTTACGCGCCCGGATTGCTGGCACACATCGAACCGCGCGACGAGGAAGGGATCTGGGAGTTGGTGGTGCGCTACGCGAACCTCGACAACCGGGCCGAAAGCCTGGCGAAGAGTTCGGATTCCATGCTGCTCGGAATCCACTGGCGTGCGGATTCCACGCTGGCTCTGGAACTGGATTACGTGGAAGGCAACGGGGAAGACTTTCGGGCGCTCAATGACGGCGGCCTGACCCTTCGCGGCACTCTTTCGTTTTAATTGCCATCAAGTGGAAAACGGTTTTTACCCGTCATAGAGTTCTTCTCGTTTGATTCTCAGACCCCCAAGCGAAGCACCTTTCTCCAATCGGTCCATCATTTTCTGGTAGCCTGCTGCCCAGTCGGGATTGCCCGACTTGTCAACAGTGCGGGGGACCCGGTCGGCAATGGACTGACCTCTTCGGATAATCAGGGGTTTTTCCATGTCTGCCTTCTTCGGTCAACTTATGTGAAGAATTTTAAGCGTAATTCATAATTCCTACAAAAAAGGACAATATTGTTAGCTTGTCCCTAACGCTCCATTATATTTTTCCACCATGACCTCCCGAATTTTAATTCCGGCTCTATGGCTCGCAATATCCACTGCTGCCCATGCAGCCCAGCCGCAACTGTCTTTAGTCGCGACTTGGGTCTCAAGCGAGCCGGAAGGCACGGAAATCCTTTCCTACCAACCCAGCACCCGCATGCTCGCGGTGAGCAACAGCGAAACCGGTAAAATCGATCTGGTGTCTTTGCTAAGGCCGAACCTCCCGATGAACCTCCGCACGCTGGACCTGGCGCTGCCGGACGGGCATGCCATCAATTCGATCGCTTTTCATCCGGACCGGGAGGTGCTGGCGGTGGCCGTCACTGGGCCGGCCAGGGAGACCGGTGAGATCCGGCTGATCGATCTGCACGGGAAGACGCTGGCGCACTATGCGGCCGGATACGGCCCGGACGACGTTCATTTCAGCCCGTCCGGGGACCGTCTGGTGGCAGCGAACGAGGCTGAAGAGTACTGGGTTGAAAATGGGCAATGGCGCTCGAATCCAGGCAGCGTGACGCTGGTCGACCTGACCGCGGGGTTGCTGGAGGGCGTCGTGCGGCAAGTCCGTCTCGAGGCGCTCCCCGGGGGGCACGGGCTGACCGCCTTGGAGGCAGGCCGATTCCTGGAGCGCGAGGTGGATGGCGAGGAAGTGGAGATTCCGCTGGATTCCAGCGATCCGATCCACTTGGAGCCGGAATACGCGGTTTTCGCCCCGGATGGGACAACGGCTTACGTCAGCTTGCAGGAAAACAATGGAGTCGCGGTCATCGACGTGGCGAGCGCGGCCGTCCGCGGCATCATTGCCCTCGGGACAACCGAGCATGCAGCGGACCTCGAAGACGACGACCGGGTTTCGTTTACTGACATGTTACTGGCTTTTCGGGAACCGGATCAGGTCGCGGTGACGCCGGACGGACGGTACCTGGTGACGGCAGATGAAGGGGATACCGACCCGAAAGCCTCGAAATCCCGGAACGGCCCGGCGGGTGGCGGCCGCACGCTCAGCGTCGTGGATCTGGAAACCGGGAAAGTGATTGGCGATACGGCCAACCAGCTGGATGAAGCGGCCCACGCCGCGGGGATCTACCCGGACGGGCGAAGCGACAACAAGGGTTCGGAGCCGGAAGGCGTGGTCGCGTTCGAAGCGGAAGGCAAGGCCTGGGCTGTCGTGGCGCTGGAGCGCGCGGATGCGTTGGTGCTGGTCGATCTTGAGGATCCAGGCGCGCCGCAGGTGCGGGCGCTATTGCCCCTGCGCCGCGAGGGGGATGGCAAGCTGGCGCCGGAAGGAGTCGTGACGTTCGAGCAGGATGGGGCGCGCTACGTGGCGACGGCCAACGAAAAGGCCGGCACCGTCAGCATCGTGGCAATTGAGTTCTGAAAAAAACCCGGCCACGAAGGAGGGGTGCGGCCGGGTGTTGTAGTGTGAGCGGCCGACATCCGTGTCGACCTTGGGCCGGACATCCAGCCCGGCACTAGCCTCACTGGAGGAAGATTTTTAGTCCAGGTAACCCAGGCGAGCTACGGCGAAAACCGCAGTCCAAATCACCAGGGCGGCAATGAGATCAAGAGCGATAATGTCCATGAGTATCTCCGGTAGTGTTTCGCGACGGCCAAATCCGCAGCCATCCAGTACTTCATAATATAAGGATATTTTTATATAAGTCAAGCCCCAAATCTAGCACCCGTCTATACCATTGATAAATAAGGAAATATTTTTTTATGCCCGATGCAACGAAGAGGCAGCGGGCGACAACGGGACGGCAGAATCCGGTTTTTTCGTCTTGCGAAGGTCAGTCTTTCAACCGGGGTGCGAGGTAGATTCCCTGGGCCAGCAGGAACAGAACAGGCAGTCCCAAGGCAAGGCCGAACAGTTTGAACTGCACCCAGAACTCTTCCGAAAATCCATATGCGACGTAGAGATTAAGTGCGCCGCAAACCAGGAAAAACCCGACCCATGCGATGTTCAACTGGCGCCATAGCCGCGCATCATTCAGGGAGAAGGCCTTGCTGAACATCCGCTCCACCAGCGTACGGGAGCCAATCAGGCTGGATCCCAAGAACGCTATCGCCAACGCCCAGTAAAACACGGTCGGCTTCCATTTGATGAACAGGGGATCCTTCAGGAGCAGGGTCAGCCCGCCGGCGACCAAGACCACGGCCAGCGCGGCAAGATGCGTGCCGCCCAGTTCCCGTATCATCCACAGAATCCCGCACTGAATCACCATGGCCACAATCAGTACGAATGTGGCAAAGTAGATTCGGTCTCCAGACTCCCCTGCGGTCAATTCCAGGTAGGTCGCGTCGGAGAACGCAACGACCCATGCGGCGGGCAGGTCGGGATAAAAGAAATACGCCACCACGAAGATCGTGATGGGCAACAATTCAATGAACAATTTCATGCGGTTAAATTATAAAGAGACATGACCCAGCGTTTTTCGATCCACCCGGACAACCCCCAGCCGCGCCTGGTCCGCCAGGCCGCGGAAATGCTCCACGCCGGCGGCCTGCTCGTCTACCCGACCGATTCCTGCTATGCGTTCGGTTGCGCGGTCGGGGACAAGGCGTCGATGGAACAGATCAGACGCCTGCGCGACCTGGACGAAAAGCACCCGTTCACCCTGGTGTGCCGGGACCTTTCGGAACTGGCCTCGTACGCGCGGATCGACAATACGGCATACCGGATCCTGAAGGCCCATACCCCGGGGCCCTACACGTTCCTCCTGGAGGCGACCCGCGAAGTCCCGCGACGCCTGATGGAGCCGAAGCGCCGCACCATCGGGTTGCGCATCCCCGACCACCGGGTTGTCCAGGCTTTGCTGGAAATATACGACGCCCCCCTGATGAGTTGCACCCTGATGCTGCCGGATCTGGAAGACCCGCCGGTGGAGCCCGGCGACCTGTACGACCGCCTGAAGGGCCAGGTTTCGCTGATCATCGACAGCGGGTTTTGCCCCAGCATTCCGACCACCGTGGTCGATCTGATGGGCGAGGTGCCGGAGGTGGTGCGCCAAGGCGGTGGAAGCTTCCCCTTGCTATAATTCGGGCATCGTGTCCAACCTCCCGATTCCCGCCGGTTGGCGCCTGTTCTGCCTACCATGTCATTAGCGCAGACGTTAGCAATCTGGGCGGTTCCCGTCCTGCTGGCCATCACCGTGCATGAAGTCGCGCACGGTTGGGTTGCGTATCGCCTTGGAGACCCGACGGCCGCCGAAGCCGGCCGCCTGACGCTCAACCCTTTCCCGCATGTCGATTGGCTGGGGACGCTTGTGTTGCCCTTGGCCATGGTCGCCTCTCTTGGCGTGGCGATGGGCTGGGCCAAGCCGGTCCCGGTTGATGCTTCCCGGTTGCGCCGGCCTCGCGAGCAAATGGCTTGGGTAGCGGCGGCCGGCCCTGCCGCCAACGTGCTGATGCTGGTTGCCTGGGCCTTGATTGCCCGACTGGGCGTGGCACTGGAGTCTGAATTCGGCGTCATCCTGTTTGTCGTGGGACAGGCCGGAATTGTGATCAACTCGGTCCTGATGCTGCTCAACCTGCTTCCCATCCCTCCCTTGGACGGATCGGTCGTGGTCGCCCGGTGGATGCCGCCGGAATTAGCCCGGAAATGGATGGAATTCGGACGTTACGGCCTGATCGTGGTCTTGGCCTTGTTCCTGCTCGGGTCCATGTACGGATTAATCGGAATACCGCTGCTCGCATTCATCGGCGCCGCGCATCAATTCTTCGGACTTCCCTGGACGATCTCTTAATGGAAAGCGACATACCCGCCGGTCAACGGGTGGTGTCCGGCATGCGCCCGACCGGGCGGTTGCACCTGGGTCACTACCACGGCGTCATCAAGAACTGGGTGAAACTCCAGCACAGCCAGGAATGCTTTTTTTTCGTGGCCGACTGGCATGCGCTGACGACCCACTACAGCGAGACGGACGGACTGGAAGACCATGTCTGGGAGATGGTGGTGGACTGGCTGGCCTGCGGCGTCAGCCCGGGCGCCTCGACCCTGTTCGTGCAGTCGCAGGTCCCGGAACATGCGGAGTTGCACCTGCTGCTGTCCATGTTCACGCCGTTGAGTTGGCTTGAGCGGGTGCCGAGTTACAAGGAGATGCAGGAGCAGACGGATCGCGATCTGGCAACCTACGGTTTTCTGGGCTATCCCTTGCTGCAGGCTGCCGACATCCTGATGTACAAGGCGCAACTGGTTCCGGTGGGCGAGGACCAGGCGGCGCACGTCGAGTTCACGCGGGAGGTTGCCCGCCGCTTCAATCATCTGTACGGACAAGAGGAAGGTTTCGCGAAGCGGGCAGAGAGCCTGGTCGACCGTTTGGGACGGAACGAGGCGCGCCTGTACCGGGAATACCGCCGCCGCTTTCAGGAGCAGGGCGACTCGCAGGCCCTGGAAGTGGCGCGCGAGATGCTTCGCGGCCAGCAGAGCATTTCGCTGGGCGATTTGCAGCGTTTGGACGGTTACCTGGAAGGGGAATGGCGCATGATCCTCCCGGAACCGGCGGAATACCTGACGACCGCGCCCAAGGTGCCTGGCGTGGACGGGCGCAAGATGTCCAAGTCCTACAACAACACTCTGGGTTTGCGCGAGGAGCCGGACGTCATCCAGAAAAAACTGATGGGCATGATGACGGATCCGGCCCGCAAGCGGCGCAGCGACCCGGGCGACCCCGAAAAATGCCCGGTCTGGGACCTGCACAAGATCTATTCCGACCCCAAAACGCTCGAATGGGTGGAAGAAGGTTGCCGGAGTGCCGGCATCGGCTGCACGGACTGCAAACGCCGGCTGCTGGATGCCATGGTGGCGGAACTGGACCCGGTCCGTGCCAGTGCGGCCGAATACCTGTCGGACCGGGCGGGAGTGAACGCCCTGATTCACGAGGGCTGCGAAGCCGCCCGCGATGTCGCCCGCGACACGCTGGAAGATGTCAGCGAGGCCATGGGGCTCGACTATGCCTGACCCGAGGCGCACCCCTCCTCCGGTGCAGCGTGAAATGCCGCTGGCCATGCTGCATGGCGAGCCGATGGTCGACTTGCCGGAAGACCTGTACATCCCCCCCGAGGCCCTGGAAATCTACCTGGATGCCTTCGAAGGCCCCTTGGACCTGCTGCTCTACCTGATCCGCCGACAGAACCTCGACATTCTCGACCTGCCGCTGGTGGAGATCACCAACCAGTACCTGCACCACATTTCCCTGATGGAGGAGTTGCAGCTGGAATTGGCTTCCGAATACCTGGTGATGGCGGCGATGCTGGCCGAGATCAAGTCCCGTTTGCTTCTTCCTGCGCAAGAAGAAGAGGGCGATGAGGAGGATCCGCGCGCCGAACTGGTGCGACGCTTGCAGGAATACGAACGTTTCAAGGTTGCCGCGGAAGATCTCAACGGCCTGCCGAGGCTGGAGCGGGATGTATTCGAATTCGCCTTGGATACCCGAGACCTGTCGGTGCCCCGCCCGCTGCCCAAGGTCGGCATGCAGGATCTCATGATGGCCCTGGAGGCCATGTTGCTGCGGGCTCAATACAATCTGGCGCACGAGATTGAAACCGAATCGCTGTCGGTACAGGACCGAATGTCCGACATCCTGGACCGGATCGTCTCCAAGGAGAGCTGCCTGTTCACCGACTTGTTTACGTCACAGGAAGGGCGCCAGGGCATGGCGGTTTCCATGCTGGCCATCCTGGAGCTGCTCAAACTCGGCATGATCGACTGCCGCCAGGAAGAATTCGCCGGCCCGATCACGATCTTCCGGCGTGTCCACGGAACGGACGAGGAGCCGGCCCATGCCTGAGAATGCAATCCGGGATACGGTTCAGGCCGCGTTGATGGCTGCAGAGGACCCGTTGTCCGTGGATGCCTTGTTGAAGCTGTTTGGCGCCAGTGACCGTCCGTCGCGCAAGGAAGTGTCGGATATCCTGGCGGGGCTCGCGGAGGAATGTGAGGGGAGGAGTTTCTCGCTGGTCCGGGTGGCCAGCGGCTGGCGCTACCAGATCGATCAGGACTACGCCGCGGTCATCGGGCGCCTCTGGGAGCAACGCCCGCCGCGTTATTCTCAGGCTTTGCTGGAGACACTGGCATTGATCGTCTACCGCCAGCCGATCACGCGGGGCGAGATCGAACAGGTGCGCGGCGTCGCACCCAGTACCAGCATCATGCAGACGCTGACCGAGCGCAACTGGGTGCGCGTGCTGGGCTACAAGCAGGTCCCGGGTCGCCCGGCACTGTACGGAACGACGAAGGAGTTCCTGGATTATTTCGGGTTGAAGAGCCTGAAGGAATTGCCGCCGCTTCCCGAACCGCGCGCCCAGGAAGAAGTGGACCCGCAGTTGAAGATCCAAGGCATGTCCGAACCCGAATCGCTTGCGAGGCCGGCCGCCGATGCCGAGGCCCCCGGGCCTTCAGAAGAAGAGATGCCGCCCGACTTGCCGGAAGAAGCAGTCTGAATGGCGGACGACACGCCGCAACGCCTCCAGAAACTGATCGCCCAAGCGGGCCTTGCTTCGCGCCGCCAGGCCGAGACATGGATCGAGGCGGGGCGGGTCCAGGTCAATGGCCAACCCGCCAAGCTTGGGGATCGGGCGGCTCCGGACGATGTCGTCACGGTCGACGGACGCCCCCTCCCGGAAAGCGCAGAAGTCTGTCAGGTTGTGGCCTATCACAAGCCCGCGGGGCAGATTACCAGCCGCTCGGACGAACAGGGGCGCCCGACGGTTTTCGATAACCTGCCGGAACTCTCGCACGGGCGTTGGATCGCGGTCGGACGGCTGGATTTCCAAACTTCAGGCTTATTGCTGCTGACTACGGATGGACAGTTGGCGAACCGCCTGATGCATCCGAGCGGGCAGGTGCAACGCCGCTATATGGCGCGGATTCGCGGCACGCCGAACCGGGAGCAGTTGGAACGCTTGACAGCAGGAGTGGATTTGGAAGACGGGATGGCGAAGTTCGAGTACATACGCGAGAAGCGAGGCAAGGGAAGCAATCGCTGGTACGAAGTCGCGTTGCGCGAAGGACGCAATCGCGAAGTGCGGAGGATATGGCAAGCTGTCGGTCTGGAGGTCAGCCGATTGATTCGGATCGGTTACGGGCCGATTTCATTGGATCGGGGCCACCCAGCGGGAAAGGTCCGCTGGCTGTCCGGGAAGGAGATTCAGGCATTAAAGGTGGCAAGTTGATATAGTTATCACCGTGTGATAACATAAACTGATGGCGCAACCACTACGCGATCCAAGCTTAGACGCATTGCTGGATTTGGATGGGGAGACTTTTGTGGTTGACCGAGCAGGACAGCATTGGGTACGATTTCGCGTAAAGCGTGTGCCTCCAACTCAGGAAAAGCCGCATGGGATCGAATATTCTCTGACACTGCATGGAGACGAAGGCACTCGGCTTGTCGGCTTTGACAATGCCCATCCTGTCCGCCTTAAGTCGGGGCCAAGTGGCCGGCGCCAAAAGTCGTATGACCATAAGCATCGCCACCGCACGATTCGACCTTATGAATATCAGGATGCTGCTACATTGCTTGTAGATTTTTGGGCCGAAGTCGATGCCACACTCAAAGAGAGAGGAGTAATACCATGAAGACTCTGAAAGTAGGAATTGCCAGTTACGAGGAAATGAAGGCTCGTAGCCTCGCTATTGCTCGCGGTGAATACAAACCAAAACGTGGCGAACCGAAAGTGTGGTTCACTTCCATCGAGAGTTTTGCCAAGATTTTGTCTGATAGAAACCGAAGGCTCTTGAAAGAGATTGCGGAGGAACAACCGGAATCACTTGCCGAGCTTGCCGAAATCTCGGGACGCGCCAAATCAAATCTTTCAAGAACACTGCATACCTTGGAGCAGTACGGTCTCGTGCGTCTGGAGAAGGGCCAGAAGGGTAGAGTTGCGCCGCGCACCCTGTATTCCGAAATCACTCTGGATATGCGGATCTAATTTTCTTTAGCAGGCCGACCCATACCCGGAATGTCTTGAGTGAGGTGGTTTTGGGGTCAGGATGCTCCCAGTACCCGTTCGTAACAGGGTCGGGGGTCTTCATCGGCCTGATCCGGATTCTGAATCAGGGAGCACAACTGCTTTACCGCTTCTTCAAAGTCGTCGTTGATTACGCAATGTTCGAAATCTTCACAGTGCAGAATGTCTGATCGGGCTTGATCCAGTCGTTGCGAGATCACATCGTCATTGTCCGTGCCGCGGTCTCGCAGACGCGCTTCCAGCACGGCAAGCGAAGGTGGAAGGATGAAAATCCCGACCACTTCCGGTATTTTCTGTCGCACCAGTTGTGCGCCCTGCCAGTCAATCTCCAGGATTACGTCGAGCCCTTCGCTCTGCAATCGTTTCACCTCCGCACGCGAAGTACCGTACAGGTTGCCGAACACTTCCGCACGTTCCAGAAACCCGTCCTGCCCATTAATTTGCTCAAATTCTTCAGGAGAAACAAAGTAATAGTCCACACCGTCTTCTTCGCCCTTGCGCATCGGTCGCGTCGTGTGCGAGATGCTGACCGCAAGGCGCTCCTCCCGGCCCAGGAGTTCCCGGAGCAGGGAAGTCTTTCCGGCCCCGGATGGCGCCGTCACGATGAACAGCCGACCCTCACTCATCGGTCTTCTTGTCGGGAGAAGCCGGCTCCGGGGTTTCTGTGGACTCCATCGCGTCGAGTTCGGCGTCCATCTCCTCTTCGCTCATGGGGCGGAACCGGGTTTCTTTCGTTTCCTCTGCCTCGTCCTGTTTCGGGGTCACCATCTTGGAGAAAAGAATGCCGATCTCGTACAGCAGCCAGACCGGAACGGCGAGCAGGGTCTGGGAAATAACATCCGGCGGTGTCAGCAGCATGCCGACGATGAACGCAGCCACGATCACGTAAGGACGGATTTCGCGCAGACGGGCAGGCGTCGTAACTCCCATAGAGACCATGGCGACCGTGACGATTGGAACCTCGAATGCCACTCCGAAAGCCAGGAAGATCTTCACCACGAAGTCCAGAAAACGGTTGATGTCGGTCATGACCGCCACACCTTCCGGTGCCGTACTGACGAAGAACCCGAATACCAGCGGAAACACCACGAAGTAGGCGAATACCATGCCGAGATAGAACAGGACTACGCTGGACAGGAGTACCGGCCCGGCCAGGCGTTTTTCGTGCCCGTACAGACCCGGTGCAGCGAAAGACCAAGCCTGGTACAGGGTATACGGCACTGTGATCGTCAGTGCCAGGAGCAGGGTCAGCTTGAACGGGGCCAGAAAAGGCGAAGCCACGTCGATGGCGACCATCGAGTGACCTTCCGGAAGGCTGTTCAACAGGGGAGTAGCCAGTAAGGTGTACAGCGTATTGGCGAACGGCAGAAGCGCGACCAGGACGATGCCGACGACGATAAGAACACGCAACAGCCGGTCGCGTAACTCGACCAAGTGACTGAGGAACGGGCGTTCCGGGTCAACTCTGTTCACGTTTTTGGGTGGGTTCGCCAGCGGGAGCGTCCGGTTCGGCGTCCGGGCGTTCTTCAAGTTGCTTTTCTATGGCTTCGACAAGGGGGGCATCGGGATCGACCTGATCTTGGACGATGTCGCGCAGTTCTTGAATCTCGTTTTGCTGCTGGTGCAGGATTTCCTTGAGTTCTTCGGCCTGCAGCTCCTGTTGGACGCTTTGGCGGAACTGGTGGACCAGGTGGCGCATGTGTCCCACCCATCCGCCGACTTGGGCAGCGACCTTCGGCAGGCGCTTCGGCCCGATCACGACCAAGCCGACGATCATGATCAGAATCAGTTCCCAGAATCCAAAATCAAACATGGCCGAGGGCCCGGAATTACGGAATCAGCGACCCAGATCGCTTCACGCCTATTATCGCAGGCTCCGCGGTCGAAATCGCCGGACAAACGCGTCCGGCCGATCGTTCGGCTATTCGGGGATGGCTCGCAGCAGCGCCTTGACGACTTCGGCCGCATTGTCCGCCGCGAGGGCGTAGAAGATGTCTGCCTCGTTCTTGCCTTTGCCGCCGCCCGCCAGGTCGGACAGGCTTCGGATGGCGATGAACGGGACATCGTTCGCGTAAGCGACATGGGCGACGGCCGCACTTTCCATGTCCAGGACGCGTGCGTCGAAGGTCTTGAAGGTGTAATCGCGAAATTCCGCGTTGTCGATGAAAGCACCGCCCGACACCCCGGATCCGCCGATGACGATTTTCGGCGCCTGCTCCAGGCAGGTATTTTCCACCGTGCAGTGTTTGAGTGACACGTCTGCAACCGCTTGGCGGGCGTAAGCGAGCAGGGATTCATCGACCTCGAACCAGAACCGGGTCTCCGGTGCGTCGGCTCCGGCTCGCTGCACGGTGACGGATCTCGGGAACATCATGCCGAAGTTCGAATACGGGTATTCGAAAAATCCCGGCTTGTCCCAGCCATCCTCGGTTTTTCGGGCGTAAAGCGATTCCAGGTATTGCCCCCAACGGTCGGCAATCACGACATCGCCGAGGTTCAGTTCCGGATCGACCCCGCCGGCAATGCCGGAGAACACGATCTGCTTGATATTGAAGTAATCCAAGGCGAGTTGCACGGTCATCGCCGCATTGACGATACTGATGCCGCTCAGAAACAGTACGACTTCATGCCCTTGCAACTGGCCGGTAGAGAAATCAACGCCGTTCAGCGAGTGTACGGCGGCGTTCTCAAGTTCGCCTTTCAGAACTACCATTTCCGGCGTGTAGGCGGACACGACGGCAATGCGGGGAATATCGTCCTGGGCGGCGGATGCGGTTGCTGGCGGCATCGTGCCGGCCAATCCCAGAACCAGGACGGCGAGGCCGCCGGCCAGATTCCGCAGTGCGGATGGCGTCATGATTTTCGGTTAGCTTTTTCTTCCAGTCCCGAAGTCCCGAATCGGCGCCGCAACTCTTCAAGGACGTCGCGGGCATCGAGATCGCGCAGTGCCAGAAGAACCAGGCTGTGGAACCACAGGTCCGCGACTTCGTGCACCAGGTGCTCGGGATCGTCCTCTGCCGCTTCCACCGTTTCGGCCGCTTCTTCGGCAATCTTGGCCGTAATGGCGGGAATCCCGTCGCGGTACAGCGAGGCGACGTAGGAACGGTCCGGATCGGCGTCCCGGCGCTGCCGGAGTACGTCCATCAGTTGTTCAAGGATGCGCGTGTTCTCGTCCATGGGGTTATAAGCGGACCTCGATCCCATTCTGCTGCATGTACTGCTTGGCTTCGCCAATCGTGTACTCCTGGAAGTGAAAGATGCTGGCCGCGAGCACCGCGTCGGCCCCGCCTTCGGTCACGCCGTCCACCAGGTGCTGCAGGTTCCCGACTCCGCCCGATGCGATGACGGGGATGCCGACCGCATCGCTCATGGCCCGGGTCAGTTCCAGATCGAACCCCTCGCGGGTCCCGTCCCGGTCCATGCTGGTGAGGAGAATTTCGCCGGCTCCGTAGGCTTCCATCTTTTGTGCCCATTCTAGAGCGTCGATATCCGTGTCCTTGCGCCCGCCGTGGGTGAAGATGTCCCAGCGCGGCGGTTCGTCTGGCGCACTGACCCGCTTGGCGTCGATGGCGACGACGATGCACTGGTTGCCGACCGTGTCACTGGCTTTCCGTACGAATTCCGGATTGGTGACGGCGGCCGTGTTGATGCCGACCTTGTCGGCACCGGCACACAGCAGGGTCCGGATGTTCTCGACGGTCCGGATGCCTCCGCCGACAGTCAAGGGAATGAAGACCTGCTCCGCCACGGCTTCTACCATGTGGACCGTGGTGTCGCGGTCGTGGTGGCTTGCCGTGATGTCCAGGAACGTGATTTCGTCCGCGCCCTCCTGATCGTAACGATGGGCGATTTCGACCGGGTCCCCGGCATCCCGGATATCAACGAACTTCACGCCTTTGACAACCCGGCCCCCGTCAACATCCAGGCACGGGATGATGCGTTTGGCGAGGCCCATCAGTCAGAAGTCAGCGCCAGGGCCTGCTGGAGGTCGATACTGCCTTCGTACAGGGCTCGCCCGATGATGGCGCCGCTGATGCCTTCGTCGGCAACGGCTTGAAGGGCCTTGATGTCTTCCAGCGTACTGACGCCGCCGGAGGCGATGATGGGGATGGGCAATGCCTGAGCCAACTCGACCGTCGAGTCCACGTTGACGCCCTGCATCATGCCGTCGCGGCTGATGTCGGTAAAGATGATGGAGGCGACCCCTTCCTGGACAAAGTGTTGGGCCAGGTCGATGGCGTCGTGGTGGGACAGCTTGGACCACCCGTCGGTCGCCACCTTGCCGTCCTTGGCATCCAGGCCGACGATGATGTGGCCGGGGAATTCCAGACACAGTTCCTCCACGAAGTGCGGCTCGCGCACGGCGCGGGTGCCGATGACGGTGTAGCGCACCCCGACGTCCAGGTAGGTCTGGATGGTTTCCTCGCTTCGGATACCGCCGCCGACCTGGATTGGAATTTTCGGGTGATTTTGCGTGATCTGCTCGATGATCAAAAGGTTGGCCGGCTTGCCCGTGCGGGCGCCATCCAGATCCACGATGTGCAGTCGTTGCGCGCCTTGGTCGATCCAGCGCTGGGCCACGCTGACCGGATCATCCGAAAAAACGGTTTCGTCGTCCATCCGGCCCTGGCGCAGGCGCACGCACCGCCCGTCCTTGATGTCGATGGCAGGAATAATCAGCATGATAGGGCAGGCTCCCGGCTCAACACTGTCCGTCCCAGTTCAGGAAATTCCGCAATAGCGTCAAGCCGTGCTCTCCGCTCTTCTCGGGGTGGCTCTGCATGGCGAATACCTGATCCTTCGCAATGACCGAAGCGAAAGGCAGGACGTAATCGGTGCGTCCGGCGATGGCCTCCTCGTCACGAGGAGCCGTGTAGTAACTGTGCACGAAATAAAAACGACTTTGATCCGGGATATTCTCCCACAATGGATGAGCTGTCTGTTCAATGCGGCTCCAGCCCATGTGCGGGATCTTGAATCCGCTGCCGCGCTCGACATGCGGTGCGAAAGCCCGGACTTTCCCGGAGAATAGCCCCAGGCAATCGACCCCGTCGTTCTCTTCGCTGTATTCCATCAGGACCTGCATGCCCATGCAGATTCCGAGGAAGGGCCGGCTTCGGGCTGCATCGAGGACCGCGTCGGCCAGGCTTTTCTGGCGCAGAGCGAGCATGCAGTGGCGTGCCGCACCTTGGCCCGGAAATACGATCCGGTCTGCCTGTTCTATGTCCGCAGGCTCGGTTGCAATCCGAATGTCGGTCCCAGGCTCCGCCAGGCTGCGCAAGGCATTGTGCACGGAACGCAGGTTGCCGAAACTGAAGTCAACAATGGCGACGGTCTGCATCGCGAAGCAGAATGGAATGGAGCTATAGAACGCCTTTAGTTGAAGGGGTGCCGGTCTCCCGCGGATCCTGCTCCACGGCCATGCGAACGGCACGGCCGAAAGCCTTGAACACCGTCTCGGCGATATGGTGGGCATTGTTTCCGCGCAAGCCGTCGATGTGCAACGTGGCCATGGCGTGGTTGACAAAGCCCTGGAAAAATTCATTCACCAGGTCAACGTCGAAATCCTGTATCCGGGCGCGCGGGTACTCGACCTGGTAATCCAGGCCGGGGCGGCCGGAGAAGTCGATGACGACCCGCGATAGTGCCTCGTCCAGCGGGACGTAGGCGTGGCCATAGCGGCGGATCGCCTTTTTGTCGCCCAGCGCCTGGCGTATGGCCTGGCCCAGAACGATGCCGATGTCTTCGACGGTGTGATGCGCGTCGACGGAAAGGTCTCCTGTGGCCTTCACGCGGAGGTCCAGCATGCCGTGCCGTGCGACCTGGTCCAGCATGTGCTCCAGAAAGGGCAGGCCGGTCTCGAGTTCCGCGCAACCCTTGCCGTCGAGGTCAACTTCGACCTCGATCTGGGTTTCACGGGTATCGCGCTGGATACAGGCGGTGCGGGCGCTCATGGGAGGGAACGGGGTGGAGCCACTGCTGGCCCGGTCATTTTACTATGTTCGATGCGGGTTTGAAATTATCAAAAAACAACGAATTGGCGCGCCCGGCAGGATTCGAACCTGCGACCTCTGGCTCCGGAGGCCAGTGCTCTATCCACTGAGCCACGGGCGCGTAGAATTGGATTATAGTGCTTTCGCCATGACTCGACCAAATTAGCTACCATGATCGCTCTGCTCCAACGTGCAATTGAAGCCCGCGTCGATATCGATGGGCGCACCGTGGCGGCCATTGGCCCCGGAATCCTGGCTTTGGTCGGTTTCCACAAGGATGATGCGCCGGCACGGATCGAGCGCATGGCGGAGCGAATCCTGGGCTATCGCTTGTTCGCTGATGAAGAAGGGAGAATGAACCGTTCCTTGGTGGATACGGACGGCGCGCTGCTGCTGGTGCCGCAATTCACCCTTGCAGCCGAGACCGACCGGGGAATGCGCGCAAGTTTCAGTTCTGCCGCGCCGCCGGAGACCGGACGCATGCTTTTTGAAAAACTGTGCGCAGAATGCCGGGAACGGCATGGCTCGGTGGAAACCGGGGAATTCGGAGCCGACATGCAGGTTCACCTGATCAACGACGGCCCGGTTACTTTCTCACTAACTATTTGATAGAAATAATATTTTTTATAGATTCCCACAGCCATTATCAGCTGCAAAACTTGATTTTTTTGGCGGCTTAAGATACATTAAAAATCGGCATGGGGCAGGCCATCAATTCTCAAATTATAAAAGAATCCCTTCGGGAGCGGGGGTGGACTCAAGCACGCCTGGCCGAAGAGGTCGGCGTGACCAGCCAGGCGGTGACTCACTGGCTTCGAGGTGAAAATTTTCCGCGTCCTGCCGTCATTCTTAAACTGGTTGCAGTCCTGGGGTTGCGGTATGAGAAACTCGTTGTCGATGAAGAAGAAATAGAGCCGGTGATAGCCTTTCGCAGGAAAGGGGGCGCCAAGACAGTCGAGGCACACATCCGCAAAGCTGTTGGCATCGGTAGGCTTCTGAGGCCGCTAGTTCCGTATTTGAAAGCGGTGCCAGAGTTGCGCACGCAGATCGCATCGCCCTCAACCGACCCTGTGAAAGTACAAGCATATGCGACAGAGGCTCGCAAGCGATTGGGTGTCGGCCAACAGAAGCCTTTGCGCTATGAGGACTTGATAAAAGAGTTCAAAAGGTCAGGGACCATACTGGTGCCAGTGCTTTGGGGAGAGAAGAAAAGGCATGAAAATGCGCTGCACATCGGGCTGCCTAAAGAAAATGTGACATTTGTCTTCCTGAATCTGGATACTCGAATTGAGGATTTCGGATTCTGGATGGCGCATGAACTTGCGCATATTTACACGCCACAGTGGGCTGGAACTGAGCAAGGGGAAGATTTTGCTGATGCTTTTGCGGGAGCCTTGCTGTTTCCCAGGGTTTGCGCTGAGACGGTATATGCGGAGACAATGCAGGCTCACGATCGCGGCAAGTTGCGTGTTCTGCAGAGTCATGCCAAACAACACGATATTTCTCCGTACACGGTTTTCAAACAAGTCCAAATCTATGCTGAACTAGAGAAACAGTCTGGAATTCCGATCAAAGAGAAAGATATCCATGCCTTGCGAAACCGGGATTCCGGAGAATTGGTTAGCCGCCTCCTTTTCGGATCCGGGACACCCGGTCCGGAGGAATATGTCAAGCTTTGTGAAGATGTTTTCCGATCAGATTTCTTCAAGGGTTTAAAGCGCATGATTCAAGAGCATGGTACGGGATATGCATATATCCAGCAGGTAATCGATAGTTCCGTCCATGATGCGAGGGCGCTTCATGAAGGATTGATCGCGAATGCTGGTTTTGCTTGATACCAATGCATATCTCCGTCTGGCGAAGCGCATCAAACCGATGTTGGGAGTTAAGTTCGGGCATAAGCAATATTGTCTAACCGTACTAAGGGATGTAGAAAGAGAAGTTCACAAGAGTCGCCGATTGCGTTTCCATTACCCATGGTTTGATAATCCGAATCTCACTCAAGAGCGAGTTTCCAAAGGAGTGAGAATGTCTCCCGAAGAAAAGAAGAAGTTGAGCGACATTACTGAAGCCTTACACGAATATGTGCAAATTCATGCAGCCCGGTTTATAGAGAACAGACGCTCACCACCCTCCAAAACAGATTGTCGAATGCTGGCCTTCGGTCAAGTCCGGGAGGCGGTAGTGGTGACGGATGACTTGGGAATGCACCAATTGGCGGAAGAATTTGAGATATCGGTGTGGCACGGTTACGAACTGTTGCACAAGATGCGAGCAGCCAAAATGATTGATTCTGAAAAGATCAGGGAGATTTACCAAGCATTGGAAGCCAACGATGACTTGCCACAGGCATGGGAAGGTGCGCAGGAGACGCAGTTGAAAAAAGTTTTCCGATAGCGGAGAAAGTCAGTTTCCCGCAAGGATCTCCCGCATGACCGGCTCCAGATGGGTGGGGCAGGGGTCCGCATCGGGGCACACGCTGTCGACCTGCAGGCTGTAGTAATTGTCCATGGTGATGGGTTTGCCGGGCACGTGCCCCAGGATACGCGCCTGCATCCGGAACAGGCCTGGAGACAAACGAGCGACCCGGCGTTTCAGGCCGGCCGTTTTCGCAATCAGTTCCACCAGTTCCTGCAGGGTATAGATGTCCGGGCCGCACAGGCTGATCGACTGCGAATAGGTCTGCCGATCATCCAGGGAATCGCACATCCGGGTGGCGACATCGCCGACATAAACCGGGGCGAAGCGGGTGTCGGGGCAGCCGAGGGGGAAGAAATACGGCGAAAGACGCAGCAGTGCGGTAAAACGGCCAATGAGATGGTCGCCGGGGCCGAAGATCAGGGAAGGGCGAAAACACGTGACCTGGGTCACTCCGCTGAACTGGAGCAATGCCGCTTCCGCCTCGGCCTTGCTTCGCAGGTATTGGCTGCGCGTATTGCGGTTGGCGCCGAGCGCGCTCATCTGCAGCAATCTCGGAATCTTGTGCGTGTGGCAGGCAGACACCAGTTTCTGTGCCAGTCGGACATGCGTTTTCTTGAAGGACTGTCCGCGCATGCGCGATTCGTTGAGGATGCCGACCAGGTTGATGATGACGTCCATGCCTTCGGTATGGCGCATCAGCGACCGCTCTTTGTGAACGTTCGCCTGCACCAGGTCCAGTGTAGGGAGTACCAGCAGGGAGCGATGGCGAAAGCGCTGCCGGGTCAGCACTCGGACTTCATGGCCTTGTGCGACCAGGCGGCTGACCAGCGCCTGACCGACAAATCCGGTTCCCCCCAGGACGCATATCCGTGCCATCGCCTCATTATAATGAGGGAAGCCGGATTTCCCCGCCATGCTGCTCCATCTCCCTGAAGTTCTGACCCCTGAGGAACTGGAAAAAATCCGCACGGGTCTGCGTCAGGGCGCTTTTGCGGACGGCCGCGCCAGCGCGGGCCGATTGGCCGGCGAAGTCAAGCAGAATGAAGAATTTCAGGCATCCCGCTCCGAGCGCGAGCCTCTGGAACTCTGTGTCGCGCAGGCGCTGCAGCGCCATCCCCTGGTGCAGCGTTACGCATTGCCGTTGCGGATCAGCCACCCGATTTTTTCCCGTTACCGGCCCGGGATGCACTATGGCTGGCATACGGATGACGCCGTCATGGGCGAGGGCGGTTACCGCTCGGATCTTGCGGTCACCGTATTTCTGAGCGATCCTTCGGAGTATGAAGGCGGTGCGCTGATCGTGGAAACTCCTTGTGGCGAACAGGCTGCGCGATATCCGGCCGGAGATGCGGTCCTGTATCCCGCGGGTCGCCTGCACCGGGTCGATGAAGTGGGTTCGGGTGAACGATGGGTCGCGGTACTGTGGATCCAGAGCCAGGTGCGGGACGAACAGCAGCGTGAAGTCCTGCAGGCCCTGGATGCCGTGAGATCTCGAAAGATGGAACAGGATCCGGCGGACGAGGATCTGAAGAGGCTGGACTGGATTTATTCGCGGCTGTTGCGGATGTGGGCCGATGTCTGAACCGAAGCTGATCGACGAACAGGGTTATGAGCGGGAACTGCTGCGCCTGCAATCCGAACTGATCAAGCTCCAGTACTGGATTCAATCCCAGAATCTGCGCGTGATCGTGCTGTTCGAAGGACGCGACGCGGCCGGGAAAGGCGGAGTGGTCCGCCGCATCATGCAATACACGAATCCGCGCATCGTGCGCCTGGTGGCGTTGCCGAAGCCGACCGAACGCGAACGGGGGCAGTGGTACTTCCAGCGCTATGTTACGCACCTGCCCCGAGTGGGCGAGATGGTGCTGTTCGACCGCAGCTGGTACAACCGGGCGGGCGTGGAGTCGGTGATGGGGTTCTGCTCGGAAGCCGAAGTGCAGGAATTCTTCATCAGTTGCCCGAAATTCGAGGAGATGCTGATCAACTCCGGGATCAAGCTGATCAAGTACTGGTTCGCGATCAGCCGCGAAGAGCAGGAGCGGCGTTTTCAGGCACGCCGGGACGATTTGCTCAAACGTTGGAAGCTCAGCTCGATGGATCTGGAGGCCCGGTCGCGCTGGACGGACTACACGCGTGCACGAGACCAGATGTTTGCGCACTGCCACACCGAGCGGGCGCCTTGGACCGTGATCGATGGAAACAGTAAGAAGCTGGCACGCCTGAACTGCATCCACCACCTGCTGTCGGAATTCGACTACAAGGATCTGACGCCCCCGGCGGGGGAATTGCCGCCCGGCTCCGAGCCGGATGATTATCAAGGTCCGCCGTTGCCGCCGGGCCCGCCGCCAGCCTACCAGTTCAAGGCGAAAAAGAAGAAGCCGTAGTGGCTACGGAGATTCAGTTCTTGGAACCTTTTTCTTCGTGCGCGAGTTTCACGACATCCATGGCGCACTCCATGTAGTCCTGCCGGTAGTTGTGCAGGTCCGAATCTTCGTCCGGCACAAAATACTCGTCCATGCTGACGCCCCTTTCACGGTCAAGGGCGATGAAGCGGCGTTGCATCTCCAGCAACTTTTCAATTTTGTCCTGTTTCGTGCTCATGGCATGAGGTTGCGGTTAGACGGCATGCTATTGTAGCAATGATCGGGGCGGGAGCGCAGAATATGGCGATGCAGAAAAATCACTGGCGGATCGCATTCGTGGCGTTGGTGCTGGCATGGTGCACCACGATCGGGCTGTTCCTGTCCGGTGTGCTCACCTATCCGGTGGGCTGGCTGGTGCTGATGGCTCTGGCCGGATGGGCGTGGTACAAGATGCGCGAGAATCCCTAAGGCTTCCCGGTCAGATTTCAGTCCTGCCCGGCATTGGGAGATTTGAGTTCCAGGACGCGCTCCCAGACCTTATGCCCTAACTGCAGGCCGCGCTGCTCGAAATGCGTTTCGGGTCGGTTCGGCACATCGGGTCGAGGGTGCCAGCAGCCGGCGTTTTCTACGACCTGCTCGATCTGTTTTGCGTAGTCCGGCCAGTCGGTCGCCAGGTGAAGGAGACCGCCGGGCACGAGGCAGCGGGCGCATTCGGTGATGAATCGATCCTGAAGCAGGCGGCGCTTCCAGTGGCGGCGTTTGGGCCAGGGATCCGGAAACAGGATCCGGATCTGTTGCAGGCAGTGGTCCGGAAACCTCGGCAGCAACAGGGCTGCGTCTCCGGAGAGCACGCGCACATTGTCGATCCCCAGTTGTTCCGCTTTTCGCAGGACGGAAAACAACACCGGCCGGTACACTTCGATACCGAGCACGTTGTGTTGCGGGAACGTTTGGGCCTCGTGCAGCAGCACTTCGCCATGCCCGAAGCCGATCTCAAGCGTAATCGGCCCGGTTCGGGAGAACAGGGCCTCCGGCTGGAATCCTTGCTCTGGAATCGCCCTTCCGTAGCGTTCCCACAGGGCTTCGAATTCCTGTTTCCGAGCCTTCGTGAGGCTGCGGGCGCGGTGGACGAAGGAGCGGATCGGACGCCGCAATTCGGCGGCGGCCCGGCTCACGTCAGGGTGCCCTCGGTCGGGCTGGAGCTTGAAGCGAAGCGACGCTCCGGCATGCGTCCAGCCCGCCAGGCGACCCGGCCCGCTTCCACGGCCAGGCGCATCGCCTGGGCCATCCGCACGGGGTCTCCGGCTTCGGCAATCGCCGTATTCATCAGCACGCCGTCGCACCCGAGTTCCATCGCGATGGCTGCATCGGAAGCAATGCCGACGCCGGCATCCACCAGTATGGGCGTCGTGGCTTCCTCCAGGATGACCCTCAGGTTGCCCGGGTTGCGGATGCCTTGCCCCGACCCGATCGGTGCCGCCAAAGGCATCACGGCAACGCAGCCGATTTCCGCCAGGCGACGCGCGACGACCGGATCGTCGTTGGTGTACACCATCACCTCGAAGCCTTCCACGACCAGCGTCTCGGCTGCAACGATGGTTTGCGCGACATCCGGGTACAGGGTGCGCGGGTCGCCCAGCACCTCCAGCTTGACCAGCCGGTGATCGCCCAGCAGTTCGCGGGCCAGGCGGCAGGTGCGGATGGCGTCCTCGGCGTTGTAGCAGCCCGCGGTGTTCGGCAGGATGGTGTATTCGTCCGGCGGCAACACATCCAGAAGGTTTGGCGCGTCCGGGTCTTGGCCGATGTTGGTGCGGCGCAGGGCCACGGTCACGATTTCCGCCCCGGAGGCGGCGACCGCATCGCGGGTCTGCTCCAGATCCCGGTATTTCCCGGTGCCGACCAGCAGGCGGGACGTGTAGGATCGCCCTGCGATGACCAGCGGATCGTCGTCGGACATGTCAGCCCCCTCCGATGGCCCGGACGATTTCAACGGTGTCGCCTTCGCGCAAGGCATGGCCGGTCCAGCGGGATCGTGGAACGACTTCGTGGTTGATTTCCAGCGCGATACGGCCCTCTACATGCAAATGCCGGGCCAGGTCCTCGACTGTCGCCTCATCGGGGAGGGTATGGGCTTCTCCGTTGACGGTAACGCGCATGAACTAGGACAATTGCTCCATCAGTTCCTGAAGGCTGAACGTACCGTAAACGGTCTTCAGCTTGCCGTCCTCGACCACGATGTAGTCGCAGCCCCGGATCGCCACGGATTTTCCGGTCGCCTCCATTTCGCCGAGCGGTCCCTGGTGCGTGCCGAACAGTAGCCAGGGCACGGCAATCTGGCCGATGCTGGTATCCGTCTGGGAGATCAGTTCCAGCTTCAAGTCGGGAAAGGCCGCGAACAGGGCCTCGGCGTAATCGCCGATTGCTTGTCCTGAAAGCGGGCCTTCGGTGGCCGGATCCTGGTACGTGCCGTCTTCGGCGTACAGGTCGATCACGGCCTGCCCGTCATGCGCGTCCCAAGCCGCGAAATAAGCTTCGATGACTTCATTCGGATTCATTTTTATTCTCCAACTGCGATTTCCAGTGCCTGATCCAGGTCGGCGATGATGTCGTCGGCATCTTCGATCCCGATGGACAGGCGGATGACTTCCGGGCCAGCGCTGGCGGCGGCTTTCTGTTCGTCGCTGAGCTGGCGGTGTGTGGTCGAAGCGGGGTGCACAATCAGCGAACGAGTGTCGCCGATGTTGGCCAGGTGCGAGAACAGTTTCACGCTCTCGACCACTTTCACGCCGCTTTCGTAGCCGCCCCGCACCCCAAAAGTGAAGACCGAGCCTGCTCCTTCGGGGCAATAGCGCTGAGCCAATTCGTAGTAGGGGCTGGACGGCAGGCCCGCGTAGGACACCCATTCAACTTTCGGGTTCTGTTCCAGCCACTGGGCGACGGCCAGGGAGTTGTCGCTGTGCTGGCGCATCCGAAGCGGCAGGGTTTCGATTCCGTTCAGCGTGAGATAGGCATTCATCGGCGACATGGTCGGGCCAAGATCGCGCAGGCTGACGGCGATGGAATACACCGTATAGGCGAGGTCCCCGAACTTGTCGACGAACGACATCCCGTGGTAGGCCGGGTTGGGGTCCGTCAGGTGAGAGTAGTGATCGCTGGTGGACCAGTCGAACTTGCCGGAATCAATGACCACGCCGCCGATTGCATTGCCGTGGCCGGACAGGAACTTGGTGGTGGAGTGCACCACCAGGTCGGCACCGTACTCGATCGGGTTGCACAGCACGGGCGTGGCCAGCGTGTTGTCGATGATGAGCGGGACGCCGTTCTCGTGCGCGGCATCGGCAAGCCCCTGTACGTCGCACATCGTGCCACCGGGGTTGGCCAGGCTCTCGCTGAACACGGCGCGGGTGCGTTCGTTGCAGGCCCGGCGCACGTTGTCCGGATCATCCGGGTCGACGAACACGACTTTCCAGCCGAAGCGGGTGAAGGCATGCCCGAACTGGGTGATGGAACCGCCGTAAAGCTTGTTGGAGGCGACGAATTCGTCGCCAGCCTTCATCAGGCCGAACAAGGCCAGCATCTGCGCCGCGTGGCCGGAGGCCGTGCAGACCGCGCCCACTCCGCCTTCCAGGTCGGCCATGCGATCCTGCAGGGCATTGACCGTCGGATTGGTCAGGCGTGAATAAATGAATCCGGCCTCGTCCAGGTTGAACAGATTGGCCGCATGCTCGACATCCCGAAAGACGAAAGCGACGGACTGGTGGATCGGGGTGACCCGGGCACCGGTGGTCGGATCCGGCGAGGCGCCGGCATGAATGGCCCGGGTGTGCAGGCCTTGAGGCTTGGTTTCGCTCATGTTTCAGGTCCTTTCAGGAGCATTCAGCTTTGTGACGGTTCTTGTTGTCGACGTAGTGAGCCGCGGAATATCGCAGGAATTCAAGTTCTTCGGGACTCAGTTCGCGAAGCTTCCGGGCCGGGCTGCCAATCCAGAGGCAGCCGCCTTCAAGGCGTTTCCCGGGAGGCACCAGGCAACCGGCGCCGATCATGCTGTCGGGCTCGATGACGGCGCCATCCAGGATTATGGAGCCCATCCCGATCAGGCAGCGATCACCGATTTCACAGGCGTGGGCGATGACCCGGTGGCCCACCGTCACGTCGTCTCCAATGGTGACGGCATAGCCGCCCGGGGAATATTCGCAGTCATGCGTGACATGCACGACGCTGCCATCCTGGATGTTGGTCCGCGCTCCGATTCGGATCGAGTTGACGTCGCCGCGAACGACCGACATCGGCCAGACCGAGCTGTCCTCGCCCAGGTGCACGTCGCCGATGACCAGCGCGTGTTCATCCACGTAGGCAGAATTGGCGATGCGGGGCGCGTGGTCCTCGAAAGTTCGGACGCTCATGAAAGGGCAAGCGGTATGTGCTCAGTTTCCAAGATTATACGGACGCGTATCTCTTTTCCACGTAGTCCAGAAGCATTTCCTGGAATTCTTCCGCGATGCGCTCTCCGCTCAGGGTGCAGACCCGTTCGCCGTCGATGTAAACGGGCGCACTGGGGTTCTCATTGGAGCCGGGCAGACTGATTCCGATGTCGGCATGGCGGCTTTCGCCTGGACCGTTGACGACACAGCCCATCACCGCCACGTTCAGGTTCTCGACCCCCGGGTACTGTTTCTTCCACACGGGCATCTGCTTGGCGATGTAGCGTTCGATGTCTTGAGCCAACCGCTGGAAATAGTCGCTGCTGGTCCGGCCGCAGCCGGGGCAGGCCGTCACGGCCGGCATGAAGTGGCGCAGGTTCATGCTCTGCAGCAGGTCGCAGGCGACTCGGACTTCTGCGGTTCTCTCTCCGCCCGGTTCCGGCGTCAGCGATACCCGCAGCGTGTCCCCGATTCCGCGCTGCAGGAGCAGGGCCAGTGCCGCGCTGGTCGAGACGACCGCGCGAGTGCCCATGCCGGCTTCGGTCAATCCCAGATGCAACGGATAGTCGCAGCGCTGGGCGAGCTCGGTGTACACCTGGACCACCAAGGGGACCCGGCTCATCTTGCAGGACAGCACGATCGCGTCGTGCGGCAGGCCGATCTCCTCGGCTCGGGCAGCGCTTCGCAATGCCGACTGAACCATCGCCTCGCGCTGGACCGCTTCGGCATCCAGAGGGGAATCGAGCTTGGCATTCTCGTCCATCAGCTCGGTCAGCAATGCTGCATCAAGGCTTCCCCAATTGACGCCGATCCGCACGGGTTTCTGATGGCGGCAGGCGAGTTCGATGAATTGCGTGAAGTGCGGGTCGCGCGAACTGCCGCGCCCGACATTTCCTGGATTTACGCGGTACTTGTCCAGGGTTTCAGCGCATTCCGGGAATTCTGCCAGGAGCTTGTGCCCGTTGTAGTGGAAATCCCCGATCAGGGGGACGGCAACCCCACGCTTGTCCAGTTGTTCGCGAACCTGGGGGACGGCCGCCGCCGCGTCACGGTCATTGACCGTCAACCGGACCAGTTCGGAGCCCGCACGCGTCAAGGCCTCGACTTGCGCCACCGTCGCGGCGACATCGGCGGTGGGAGTGTCGGTCATGGATTGCACGGCAATGGGATGGCCGGCACCGAGCGTGACCGAGCCAATCCGTACTGCAACGGATTTTCGGCGGGGGGAGAACATGGAATCCGGCTCGTTCATGAAGACAGGCGTAAAATTGATCGACCTTCAGGTCAAACTTGAATTATATGTGATGTGTTCCGATTTGCGCGGTATTTTCGTGACGGGAACCGATACCGGGGTGGGGAAAACATGGGCTGCGGCCCATTTGATCCGGGATTTGCACGGGCAGGTGCCGGAGGTTCGCCCCCTGAAGCCCGTGGAATCCGGGTGCGTGGCAATCGATGGGGCTTCCGGCGAGGAATTGCGGGCGCAGGATGCAGAGGCTCTGCGCGAGGCAGCGCGATTGGCGAAGACGGAGCCGGTGGTGCGTTACAAGTTGCGCACCCCGATTGCGCCGATGCTGGCGGCACGGCAGGAGGGGGTGGAATATCGGTTGCAGGACCTGGTCGACTTCTGCCGCCGGGAAGGGCTGCTGGTCGTCGAGGGGGCAGGGGGATGGAGGACGCCCTTGGCAGAGGACGGGGACGTCCAGGCGCTCGCTTCGGAGCTGGGATTGCCGGTCCTGGTCGTGGCCGAGGATCGGCTGGGTGCGATCAATCAGGTTCTGTTGACCTGCGAAGCGGTGCAGAAGTCGCACTGCCAGCTGGCGGGCGTCATTCTCAACCAAATAAGACCGGGTACCGGGGATTTCGGGAATCTCCCCGTCCTCGAAAGCCGTCTTGGCGAGGTGCCGGTCTGGCAGACCCGGCACGAACAATGGCTCAATGAGAAGCAGGCCCGCCACTTGATGGCCACCTTCGCGACGATCCCGGTGGGCTGCTGATGCCGGAACTGCCGGAAGTCGAAACGGTGCGCCGCGGAATTGCGCCGCACCTGGTTGGAGAAGTCATCGACCGGATGGTCATCCGGCAACGGCAGTTACGCTGGCCGATCAGTCGGACGCTTCCGGGCGTGGCAACAAACCAGCGTGTCCATGCAGTCGATCGCCGGGCCAAGTATTTGTTGATTGAACTGGACGACGGACACCTGATCTGGCACTTGGGAATGTCGGGCTCGTTTCGGGTCCTCAAGAATCCTCCTCCGCCGGGCACGCACGACCATGTCGATGTCTGCCTGAAGAAGGGCGCCACGTTGCGATTCCGGGATCCGCGGCGGTTTGGCAGCCTGCATTGGACCCGTGCCGATCCGCTGCGGCATCGATTGCTGAGGAACCTCGGCCCGGAACCCCTGGGAGAAGAATTCAGCGGGGAATGGCTGTATGCCCGGTCGCGGGGACGTTCCGGTGCCGTCAAGAACTTCCTGATGGATTCGAAAATCGTGGTGGGTCTGGGCAACATCTATGCCAGCGAGGCATTGTTCGAAGCAGGAATCTCGCCGGTTCGCGCTGCCGGACGGGTTGGCCTGAATCGCTACCGACGGCTGGCCGAGGCCGCAAGGGCGGTCCTGACTCAGGCGATAAAAGCGGGCGGGACGACGTTGAGGGATTTTACGAAGGCGGAAGGGGAACCGGGCTATTTTGCACAGGAACTCCAGGTATACGGGCGGGCCGGCGAGGCATGCCCCCGGTGCGGGGAGCCGGTGCGCAGCCGGGTAATCGGGCAACGCTCAAGTTTTTACTGCCGGCGATGTCAGCGGTGACCGGCATTCCTCCCGCGCAGGCCGAAAATGAAATGCCCGCCCGGCATGAAGCCGATAAAAAATTCGGGGAAGGAATATTGGGAAATCCGGCCGGCGTATTTGCCGCCTTATGTCACTTTCCCGGTCGAACCTGCTTTTCTCTTGGCTGCCTGATGTAAAGAAGGGGGGAGAGGGAAACGTACGTTTTCCTCGATTCCGTCCATTGTGGAGACTTCCAGTTCGGCGTGTTTCCGCAACGTTTCAATGACGTCTTGCACCAACTCCTCGGGGGTCGAGGCCCCGGCGGTAATCCCGACCGCCTCTTTCCCGCGCAGCCATTCAGGATCAATCATCGAGGGATCTTCGATCAGGTAACTGGAGACCCCGATGTCGGACGCAACTTCGCACAAGCGATTGGAATTGGAACTGTTCTTCGCCCCGACCACGAGAATCAGATCCACCTGCTCGGCAAGTGCACGCACGGCGGCCTGGCGATTCTGGGTGGCGTAGCAAATGTCCTTGACGTCCGGCCCGGCAATATCCGGGAAACGTTTGCGCAATGCCTCGATGATCTCCCGCGTATCGTCGACCGACAAAGTGGTTTGGGTGATATAGGCGACTTTCTCCGGGTTTTGCACTTCAAGAGTTTCGACATCCTCTACGGTGCTGACCAAGAAAACGGGTCCCGAGATCCGACCGAGAGTGCCCTCCACCTCGGGGTGGTTTTCATGTCCGATCAGGATGATGTCGTAGCCTTGCGCAGCATAACGCTGCCCTTCCTTGTGAACTTTCGAAACCAGAGGGCACGTGGCGTCGATGGATCGAAGGTTCCGCCGCGAGGCATCCTGCTCCACTTTCTGCGACACGCCATGGGCACTGAACACGGCTACCGCCTCATCCGGGATTTGTTCGATTTCGTCCACGAACTCGACGCCTTTCGCCTCCAGATTCTCTACAACCCTACGGTTATGGACAATTTCATGCCGCACGTAAATGGGAGAGGCATGAAGCTCCAGCGCCTTCTCAACGATGGTGATGGCGCGATCAACACCGGCACAAAAACCGCGTGGTTGAGCCAGGATTACCTTCATCATGTTTGTGGTGAGTCCCCGCTTTCAGAGTTACATTGTGCCAGATTTGTACCAAACGCGGCAGCTCGTCACGGTTGCGCTTGCGGGAGGCAGTCCACCTGACTGCGCGGAAGCCTGGAGGCCAGTGCCCCGAAGAGTGCCTTCAAAGCCAGGTTGGAGCGGACCGATGCGTTGGTGACGGCGACAACGGCGCGCACGCTGCGGCGCGAGATTTTCACCTCCTGCCCGCTATGGAAAGCGGGGGTTGCATGAATGCGGCGCAGGGTCAGAACGGCCATTCCCAATGCCCACAGGCAGTGCAGGCGAATGCCGGTTTCGTGGCGAGGGATAAGGGTAATGAACCGGAGTGCGTTTTCCAGGTGGCAGCGGGCGACCGCCACGAGTTCGGACAATCCCTTGGCGAAAGCGGGATTGGTTTCCCCAGCGGACATGGCACTCAAATCGTACCCCGCGGCCTGGAAGACATCACGCGGCAACCAACAGGCTCCACGGCGTCGGTCTTCCCACATGTCCTTGAGGATGTTCGTCATCTGCAACCCTTGCCCGAACGAGACCGACAACGCGAGAAGCTCCTCGCGCCGTTCATTTATCTCTGCGGAGTAGTCACAAAAGAGTTCCGTCAGCATCTCGCCGACGACCCCGGCGACATAGTAGCAATAGCGATCAAGGTGGGACAGGTCTTCCAGGCCGTCGGAAGTTGCGTTCCGCTGGAATTCGGACATTCCCCGCGCCATGGTTTCCACGCAACGCTCAAGGATCTTCCGCTGGTTGGGGCGGAATCCATGAGTAATCCGGATAACCCGGTCGGTATTGGCGATCAGATCATGTTCGTCCTCGGTGGTCGATGCGGACAGCGAGGAACCGAGTTCCCGTGCGAAGGGTTCTACGCTTTCACGGCCGGCGACGACATCGATGAAGCGCTCCGAGAATATTTGTTTTTGTTCCGAGGGCAGGCTTGGTTCATCTTCGATGGTGTCTGTAATCCGGCACAGGAGATAGGCATTGCCCACCACGTCGCGCAATGCATCGGGAAGCCGGGGGATCGTGAGAGCAAAGGTGCGGGAAACACCTTGCAAAATAGCGTCCTGATAGGCGAGGTCGCTGTCACAGTCTTGCAGACTCTTCGAGATTGAAGTAGGCATGTGAACCAGAACCCCGCTCGTTGTGTACCGTCGTCCGGTTTACGGCATCTTAACGGCGCTTCACGATTCTGTGTGGAAGTCGGGGGGCGAGCCCCGGTAGTTCCACTGCATCGTTGACGGATCATCGGCGGTGTCCACTAGGCACTCATAGAAGAATGCCCCCGCTTCGTTGTCCCCTCCCCGTCCCGTCACCGGAGCGCCTCCGGCCAGGAGCCTGTTCAATCCCAGGTCCAGGATGTTTCGTGCGGCATTGATGTCCGCATTGTCCGTGTGCCCGCAGGCCAGGCACTTGAAGTGCGCCTGCTCCTTCCGGTTGCCTTGTTCGGTGTGCCCGCACTCCGCGCAGGCCTGGCTGGTGTTCCGCGCCGGCACCCGGATGAGATCTGCCGCCTTGTACTGGAGAAAGCGGTCCACCATTCCCATGCAAGAGAACTGCACCATCTTCCGGTTCAGCGCCGTCTTCGCCTTCACGCGCCGCCCTGGCTTTTCCTTCGTCCCCCGCACCGAGCGCCGCATCGCCTGCACGTCCAGGTCCTCCAGCACGAGGTGCTGGAAGTTCCGAGCCAGGTCGGCCGAGGCCTGGTGGCTGAAGTCCTTGCGGATCTCCGCCGCCTTGCGCTTCGCCTTCGCCGCACGCAACTGCAAGCGCTGGCGTCGGTTCGAGGCCACCTTGATCTTCTTGCCCGACTTCGTGCGCACCGGTTCTCCGTCAGAATCCTTCAGTTCGGTCCGCTCCCGGTGGCTCGCCCGCCACTGGTAGTGTCGGGCCCGCGCCTCGTACTTCCCGATTCGCTCATACGGAATCTCGATCAGCCTCCGCCCGCCGCTCCAGGCCCCTGCGATGTTCTCCGAGTTGCGGTCGATCCCGCAGACCCCGCCGTGCCAACGCCAGTCCGGGTCTGGCACCTCCCACAGCACCGACACGTACCA
This sequence comes from uncultured candidatus Poriferisulfidus sp., assembly GCA_965204575.1. GTDB lineage: Bacteria > Pseudomonadota > Gammaproteobacteria > Poriferisulfidales > Poriferisulfidaceae > Poriferisulfidus. The sequence goes on along the minus strand of OZ241993.1, from coordinate 106,460 downwards.
TTTGTCCAGCTCCCGGTACACCACCGCGGTCTTGGCTTCGCCGCTGTCCCAAGGGTCGGCTCCCTGCGTGCGCGATTGCGCCTTGCGGTTCATCCGGATCCAGCCCACCTTCGGTACCCAAAGCCGCTTGCTCCGGATCTTCACGTCCTCCGGGATCGTAAACGACTCCCGGCTCTTGCCCTTGACCTTGAAGCGGGGGAATCCGGCCTGCTTGCCGCACTTGCTCTCCCGGATCCGACGGGAGAAATGCGCGAACGCCGACCCCAGCGGGAAAGCCCCCGTGCCGCGCACGACCACGGCTGACAGCTCCCGCAGCCACTCGTGACCTTCCTGTGCTTTCAGGCGTGCATACCGCCTTCCGAAGTCAAACTCGGAGGTGCCCGGCCTTTCTCTCTCGCCGGCCTCGAAACGCTTGTACTCTTGGATTTGGCTGGCCAGCAATTCGTTGTAGACGAATCGGCCGGCCCCGCACAGCCGAGTGAACTGCCGCTCATGCGTCTGGTTCGGATACAGACGGTAGCGGGAGGCTCGGTGCATGATGATTTACTCTAGCACGGATTCCAAACAAATCCGTGAAACCTCATCTTAATCCAACTGTTCATCCGCAGAGCCTGAGGTCAGCCATCGCCCAAGCGAACGCAGCAAGTCGGCGCGGTCTCCGAACATGTCGAGTGCCGCCAGCGCCTCCGCACCGAGACCGGAGAGCTTCTCGCGGCTTGCCTCGACGCCGAGAAGGACCGGATAAGTCGGGCGCGTCCCGTCGCCGGCAAGCTGGGCATCCTGCTCCATATCCTCGAGATCGTCGCGCACTTGAAAGGCCAGGCCAATTTTTCTCGCATACGTGTCCAGCGCGTCTCTTTGCCCTGGGCTGGCCTGCACCAGTTCCGTCGGCAGCATGACCGAGGCATGGAACAGGCACCCGGTCTTGAGCCGATACACTTCATTAAGCAAGTCGATTTGGCACTCTTCAGCGTCTTCCAACTCGATATCCAGCTGCTGGCCTCCCATCATGCCGAACGAACCCGCCGCCTGGCACAACCGGTCGATACTCGCACTGCGCTGTTCTCCTGACGATTCCCTGTCGCCTGACACTTCGGCAATGGCACACAGCAGCAGGGCGTTGCCCGCCAGCAGGGCCGTTGCTTCACCATACGCTGCGTGGCAGGAGGGGCGCCCCCGCCGGATATCGTCGTCGTCCATGCACGGCAGGTCGTCGTGCACCAAAGAGTAGGCATGAACCAGTTCCAGGGCACAGGCAAAACGGTCGAGACGCTCGACTTCTATTCCTAAAGCCCGTCCGGAAGCATAAACAAGGCATCCCCGCACGCACTTGCCCGGGACCAGCGCCCCATGCCGCATGGCTGCATGCAGATGCTCGGGCGCGACTTCAGGTCCCGGCAGGACCTCCTCCAACCGATCGATGATCCGTTGTCGCAATGGGGCAAGTTCTGTAGCCAGAGTCACTTTGGAACGTTGGAACGGGTTTCGGGGAGGGGGATCAAAAATTATAGTTTAGCCGCAGCTCCAGAAAGCTGTCGCGGCGTATCGGATGGGCTTGCACATCTTTTTCATCCGAATTGAGCAGATGAAATCCTTCCGCAACCATCGACCATTGATCGGTCAGTCTCCGATTAAATTCAAGGAAAAGAACATTTGTCGCGTGTTCCCTGTCTTGCATCATGCTGAAGAAGAAAGTCGTATCCTGAATGTCATTGAGGGCGTAGCGGATCGCAAAAAACAGATCATCGTCGAATATGGTGGCCGCATCCTCTCCGCGTTCGTCGTAATTCCATTCCCAGACTAGGCTGAAGTCCGCGGGAGAGTCGAATATGGAGTAAAACGTGTATTCCGCTCCCATGACGAGCGCGGCATAGTCATCTTCCTCGTAACTGAGGTTTTGCGCGCCGGACCGATGAATGGCTTCCAGTTTCCATATCCAGTCTTCCAACGTCATTTGCGCATCCAGGCCAAATTGGCGGATCTGCTCATAGTGCGGAACCAACCCCTCTATCGTGCCATCCGGTCCAAGGCGTGGCAGCAGAAGCGCTTCCCGGCTGGTGCCGTCGAACACGCTGATGCCGACATCAAAGGGCCCGAAGTTATGGCTGTACCGAAGTGCGAAGTCCGTATGCCATTGTTCGGCCGAACTCTCATAAGTCGGGTGGTCTTCGTCCACGATCAGCCCGCTGCGCAGGCGACCGTCACGACCGGGGAACGTGCGCTCCCGGTGGTGCGGCAGGATGAACAACTCTGCGATCCCCCACTCCCCCGACAAGGTGAGATGCGCCATCAACTGCCCCAATTCGACTTCTTGATCGGGGTGCTCGATGACATCGACTTGATTGATGATGTCGACCAGATGATTCGATTCGATGACACCCCAAAATATCCGGTCGATGCCGACGCGCAACTCCCACTCGTCTTCCCCGAGTTCGCCGAACAACAGAAAATAGGCTTCCCGGAGGTCGCCGTGGGTACGGCGTGAATCGGCGCTGTCGTAGCGAAAGAAGGGGACCAGGGTGAAACTCCAGCCCTCGGCGCCTTCGAGATAAAATTCGGGTTCGAAAACGAACCCGGTTGCATGGCGGGATTGATCTTTATAGAGGTTCGTTTGCGGGAACCATCGGTTTTCGATGCTGATTTTCCCCGAAAAATCAAAATAAATATCGGATTCCGCGCGGACTCCGCTACCGAGGACGATACCTGAAATCAGAACCGCAACAGGCGCGATGTGGGAAAGCACGTTGCGGCGCAGCATCAACGCACTCGTTTCAATCCTGTCTTGGTAAAATCGCGATCGCTCAGCTTGGTTTGGAACTGAAAATCTTTCCACATCATGGTCGTGCTTTTCCCGGTGACGTGATTGACCATCGTCATCAGGCCGGAGCGCCAGAACTTGTCCAGATACTGAGCGTATTCTTCAAAGGTAAGCGTCTTCATATGCGTGTCTTTTCGGTCATAGAAATGTATCTGCTGGGCACGTAATTCGTCCTGGTCGAACCAAACCAGCTGCCGCCGATAGCCCGAGTCCTTGTCGGTGGGGACGCGTTCCACCACGAAGCATGTCAGGTCGCCGCAAGGTTCATCGCGAAGATACTGGTAGGTGAATTTGTCGACGTCTTGGGCGGTCATGTCTTCGTAGGCGAATTCGCTTCCCATGAAGGAGCCGGAGCGATTTGACGAACTGATGCGCTTGACTCGCTTCAGGGCGGGCAGATAGAGCCACTGGTCGTCGGAGCCCTTTTTGTGGGAATGAACCAGAAAAGCGGTTCCCTGGACATCTCGCGGATTGTCGAAGACAAACAGGCTCTTGTCGCCGTCTTCCGGCACTTCCAGAACCTTCGCCCGAAGTTTCCGGCGGCTTTCTTGCCCATGCTTGTTGCGCAGCACCATGGTTTGCTGGGCAGTGTAGTTGCCGAAGCCGTGGTCCCTCGCATCGGCATCACGCGCAATTCTCAGCCCTTTTTCTTCGGCGGATTCCGCATGGGCGGGTATTGAGAGACTCCAGCCGAGCAGGAGGCTCATGCAAAACGCGAGCGGCAGGGAAAATACACGTCGCCCGAGGCAGTGGTCAATCGTTTTCATGAGAAGGTGGGGGCTGATGGCGTTGCACGCTCGAAAAGTAATAACCGGGTGGCTGGAGAGGGATTTTACCGCCTTGACGTGTTCTGTGTGACTGAGTGGGGGCGGGGGATGGGGGTGAGGCGTGGAGAACCCTCACCAGTCGTGCGATTTTGACTGAAGGACATGGTCGGGCATCCGGTAGCTCACTCCCCCTCTATCGTACATTGAAATCTGCAGAAGTTGGGTGAAGTTGTTGAGCCTGATCAACTGCGAACCTCGAAGCCCTCTCTGGAGGTGCTGCTTCAGCCTGAAGGCGAACAATGTCCCCGTGGTGGAAGATTTTGGATATTCGAACGAATCCGCGAGCTTGTTGCCGATAAGTGCGCGTGAAATCCGGTAAGCTAAGACGGTGGTTTTTTCCCGTTCGGACGGCTTTTCTATTCCCGCGACTTCGGGGATGGACTGAATCAAGGTGTTTGCCATGTGAACCGAGTCGGCATCCGGGGGGGGTTCGCACAGGTGGGCGATCTGGTAGATGGCTTCCGCCTCATCCCGGTTGCGGTAGAGAATGGTCTCGGGGATACCCATCAGGTAGCCGGTGTATCTCCACACGTCGATCACACTTGTTTTTTCCTCCTCGGTAAATTTCGCGCCGACTAGTGCCGCATAATCCAGTAGGCGCTTGGAAAAGACGGAGATGGCAAAACCCAGGTTCGCGGCGCTCAATGGCGTGCCCCATGCTTCGTGATCCCACTGTTCGGAATGAGCCAACAGGCATCTGACGCGGGCATGGATGAAACGAATTCGAACCGACAGTTTCCATCCATCGTTGTCCCTCTGCAAGCCATCGGGGAAGAAAATTTCCATCAGGTGGCGGTTGTTTTGTTGCAGGCGCCTTGTGGTGGTGGCCACTCGACCCGTGATGTTGAAAGATTTGGCGATTAATGTTGCAAAGCCTTCCACTAGAACCCCGGCAACGAATGCGGCAAGCATAAGATCCACATTGACGTTGAAACTGCGGACCCCGGAGTGAAAAGCGTCGTAATCAAGCCAAGGGGGAGGAATCTCGATTTTGTCGAAAAAATCACGCAGGGCTTGTGGCGCCTTGTGCAGGCCGTCCTTCTCGCCTTCTATGCCGGCCTTGATGAATTGATGCAAGTCCTCAGGCGATACTGAGGCAGTCAACTCTTCCATTATCGGGTCCAACTCGGGGTCGCCTATGGTCGTATGCCTGATGTAATTATCAACTTCCACCTTGTTATGCTTCTGGGCTGAAGCATACTGGGCGACATATGCGGAAGGCATTGAAATACTCATGAAACTTCGCGAACCTTGAAATTGGAGAATGGCATTTCCGATGCTGGGTGAGTTGTATTTATTTTACTGTCCGGTCTCGCCCTCGGCATGATTGTAGCGAAGGTCCCTTCGTCGCGAGAGGGTTTCCCGGCCGCTCGACTGCGTAAGTTCAGAATGTGAAGGAAAATCGACCTGAAGGGCAACCAAGCCCTTGGAAAGGCTGTTTCCTTATAGTGAATGCAATTTGAGGGGGGGGGGGGGTCAACAAAGGCAGGTAGGCTCGTTTGCGGCACGCCCGTCCCTGACACTGTCGATTCCTCCGAATGATTTCGTCAAGGAACTGGGCACCGAAATTCTAGCACAGCAATGTTTATGAACCTATGCATGCATGCACATGAACTTGCGCAGAATTTACGCATGCCCTGATTTCCAAGCCAGAGAGGTTGATAGGAAAAAGAGTGCCAACTGGTCAGGCCCCAACTGCATGAGCGGTAATTTGGATAATGCAAAATGATGTTTGTTGGTAAGATGAGATGAAACACAACTGATTCAACTCCCACTACAAGAATGCGTGTCCCCATAGACGGCTTTCAGTCTTTCTGTGCACGGCAGAGCAGCACGACAAGCCTGATTGGGGCAGTATAATCTTGGCAGTGAGAGTGCGATGCGCCTTGGTCCTGAATCTGCGGTGATGATGTCCATCGCTTTCGCGGCTTGGTGCCGAATGTCAGGCACGAAAATTAACGAGGCCGATTCGATGGCGGGAACCCAGCAATGTGCCGGCTCGGCGCAAGAGGGTTCACCGCTTGCCCCGGAAATGGCGGCTTGCGTTCAGTCCCGGGAACGATCCGTTGCTCTATGCCACGAGGATATTCAGCGATGATTGCTAGGCTGCTGGACCGCTATCCGACTTTCATTCTGCGCCAGCGATGGCTGATTCTTGCGCTTGCTGCACTGGTCATGCTGGCGCTGGCGGCGGGAGCGCCCGGACTCACGGTTTCCGGTAGCTATCGCGTACTGTTTGGAAAGGACAATCCGCACCTCCTCGCCTTCGACGAACTGCAGGACACCTATTCCGCATCAAGATCCGCGTTGATCGCCATCACGCCCCGGGAGGGATCGGTGTTCACCCGCGAAACCCTCGCCGCAATCGAAGAGCTGACCGAGACCGCGTGGCAGACCCCGCACTCGCTCCGGGTCGATTCGCTCACCAACTATTTCCATAGTGAAGCGACCGGGGACGACCTGAGGGTCGCGCCCTTGGTGGACGGCGCGGCATCGTTCAGCGATGCGGAACTGGACCGCGTCCGGACCATTGCCTTGAACGAACCGGAGATCGTCGGGCAACTGGTCTCTGGCGACGGGCGTGTGGCCGGGATGATCATCAGTTTCGCACTGTCCGAGCCGGAAGAACCCCAATGGGCAGAGATTTCGAGTCATCTCGGGAACCTGCTCGACCAAGCCCGGATCGCCCATCCGGACCTTTCCTACTACCTGACCGGCAATGTAATCCTCAACCAAACCTTCAACGATGCCGGGAAGGAGGGCGAGGGTTTGGTCCCGATCGTGTTCCTTGTCATCCTGACCATCGCGGGCCTCCTCCTGCGTTCGGTGTACGCCACCCTTGCCATCGCGGTTCTGATTGCCTTCATCGTCCTGAGCACCGTGGGAGTCGCGGGTTGGTTCGGCACAAGGCTCACGCCGGTCAGCGCCAGCATGCCGATCATCATCATGGCCGTGGGAGTGGCCCATGCGATCCACATTGTCACCATCGCGCTGTCTGGCCTGCGTCAGGGTCTTGATCGGCATGCGGCACTGGCGCAATCCCTGCGCGAGAACCTGTATCCGGTATTCCTGACCTCCATCACTACCGCAATCGGATTCCTCAGTCTGAACACATCGAGTTCACCGCCGTTTCATGTCCTCGGCAATCTAGTCGCGCTTGGCATGTTGTTCACATTCATCTACTCCGTCACGCTTCTTCCGGCATTGCTTTCCGTTTTTCCGTTGCGCCGCCCCCGCCCGCATGGTGGATGGGAAAACCACCTCGAACGCCTGAGTGCTTTCGTGACCGCCCGCCGAAAACTGCTTCTTTGGGCCGGTCCCCTGGTGGTTTTGGCGCTGGCCACCGGCATTCCCCGCAGCGAGGTCAGCGACAACTGGCTGCACCACTTCGACGACCGCTACACCTTCCGCACCGATACAGATTTCATCGTTAAAAATCTGACCGGGCTCGACCGGATGGAGTACTCGCTGAATTCCGGGAGGGAAGGCGGCATCGTCGACCCCGGATACCTGCGCGCCGTCGAGTCCTTCGCGGAATGGTACCGCAGCCAGCCCGAAGTGCACCACGTCCAGGCGTTTCCAGACATTGTGAAGCGCGTGAGCAAGAACATGCACGGGGACGCCCCGGCGTTCTACCGGATTCCGGACGACCCCGACTTGATCGCCCAATTTCTTCTGTTATACGAATTGTCACTGCCGTTTGGCGCCGATCTCAACGATCGCATGGATATTGCCAAGTCGGCCACGCGGATGACCGTCGTGCTCAAGAACACCTCGACGAAGGATCATCTCGACATTGATGCGCGCGCCCAGGCTTGGCTGCAGGCCAACGCGCCCGAGATCGCAGGGCCGGCCTCCGGCTTCACCATGATCTCCGCCCACATGTCGGACGAGAACATCAGCAGCATGCTGTGGGGCACCATCACCGCCACAGGACTCATCTCTCTGATTCTGCTCCTGGTCTTTCGAAGCATCCGTATCGGTCTGATCTGTCTGGTGCCCAATTTTATTCCGGCGGTAATGGCCTTCGGTTTGTGGGGATATCTTTCCGGCAACATCGGCCTTGGCGCCTCCGTGGTGACCGCAATCGCCATCGGCATCATCGTGGACGATACCATTCATTTTCTTGCCCGGTACCTGAAGGCTCGCCGGGAGAGATTGCCGTCACCCGAAGCCATCCGCGCCACCTTTCGCGCCGTGGGTCCGGCATTGTGGGTCACCACCGCTATCCTGGCGGCTGGGTTTCTGATATTCTCTTTATCCGGTTACGAGCCAAACTGGGTGCTTGGCATCTTGGTCGCCATCACGATCATCTTTGCACTGATTGCGGACCTCCTGCTTCTTCCTGCCCTGCTGATGGCCCTGGACCGAAAGAAATCATGACGTCGCCCACGGGAAATGGTCCTGCAATCCGCGGCCAAGAAGAGCCGGGGCAGCATCGCGGGAGCAGGAAAGTCGTAATCGTTGGGGGAGGGGGGGCCGGACTGGCCGCCGCTTGGACACTGAAGAAGCACGGTATTGATGCCACTTTGCTGGAAGCCAACCCACGCGTAGGCGGACGCCTTGGCGGAGACAGGGTGGACGGTTTTTCCCTAGATGAGGGAGCGGACTTTTTCTGCAGTTCCTACGATGCGGCGCTCCATCTGTGCGAAGAGCTTGGACTGCCCCTGATTCGTTCCTTCATGAACCTCGGCTGGTACCGAAATGGGCAGTGGATGGTGTCGAGGCCGCCCCGGTCCATTGGCTCTTTCGTCCGGGGCCTGCCGACGGCTTGGAAATTAGGGTTTTTATCGCCCGCGTTCTTTCGGTTGATGTGGCACTCGGGCACCCGGCCGAAATGCCACAGTTTCTCCAGCGACAGCCGGCTAGCCGAAATCGACGGGGAGGAGAATTTCGGCGACTTCCTGAACAGAATCGGCGTGCCCGAATCTCTTCAGGTCACCGTGGCCGGATTTCTGGAGATGACCATGGGGGATGTCGAAACTGCCTGTGCGCCGTACATGCGGACCTACCTGGCGGAAATGATGCTGAAAGTAAACCAGATTTACGTGCCGGAAAAAGGTGCCGGCGCCCTGACTCACGCTTTGGCCGATGCCTGCGGAGACATGATTCGTGTCTCGTCGCCCGTCCGGCGCATCATCGTCGAAGGGGGTTCTGCGGCTGGCGTGGTCATGGACGACGGTATCATCGAGGCGGATGCTGTAATCTGTGCCACCCCTGCCACGGCAGTGTCCCGCCTCATCCCCGACTTGCCGGAGGAAGTCCGGCGGGTGCTTCAGACGGTGAAATACTCGTGCGGATGCCGGGTGGTGATGGGCCTGGATCGTCCGCCGCTCCCCCCTGGCTGGAATGGAGCCCTGTACCCCGAAGACGAAACGCCGTTGCTTCTGGACCGGTCCATCAACCTTCCCGCATGTGTGCCTCCGGGCAAGAGCACACTGGATCTCCTCGTCGGTCGCGAACGCGCCAAAGAACTGTTTCCTCTGGAAGACGATGAGATCAAGCACCAGTTGCTCCGTGATGCCCGTCGAAATCCTCCTCCGGGCTCCTCCCTTCCCGGCGACCATGAAGGGTTGTTCACGCGCGTGTATCGCTGGAAGGAGGCAGTCTGCATGGCTCCGCCGGGCATGTTTAGGTCGATGGCAGAAGTTCCTCGCCTGCTCCACCAGAAAATCGAGAACCTTTCCCTGGCTGGCGATTACATGCGGATTCCTTCGGTGAATGGCGCCTTGGTGAGTGGCATCGCCGCAGCCGAAGAGGTCGCGAACAGATTCGCGTCCCGTCCTCCATGAGGCGACGAGGCGTCTCCCGAAACCTTCTTCAACCACGGCCGGATCCGACCCCGCGAGAGCCTCGGCCCGGGTCCCTCCAGAATACGTCGGGGAACGCTTCGTCAAAGCAAGGCGTGTGCCGGAATACAGCGAACCTGTGCGAGAGACTAAGCGTTGGCACTTGCGTACATACTGTGCAACATGGTGTCTTCCATCACGGGAGAGGAAAATGAAAAAGTCAATTAGTGCATTCTAGTTTTGTAAAGTCACAGTTATCAAAATTACCAATTTTTGGTATAGTTCTACAAGAGGTTCCACTTATGATCAAAAACACTTCGGTTTCTCTCGGCGAGCACTTCTCGGACTTCATCGATGATCGAGTCGAGTCTGGACGCTACAGTTCGACCAGCGAGGTGTTACGAGCGGGGTTGCGATTGCTTGAAGAGCATGAAGCTAAAGTCGAGGCCCTACGTAATGCCCTGATCGAAGGTGAGCAATCCGGTCCTGCAACTCCCTTTGATTTTGATGCATTCATTGCCGGTAAGACCTCTTCCTAGGCGGGCATGTCAAGCTATACGCTATCTCCAGCGGCTCAAGCCGATGTTGAGGATATCTGGCACTACACCGCGAAACATTGGAGCAATCTACAGGCGGAACGTTATACGCGGAACATTCAGGCTACATGCGAGGCTTTAAGCGATGGCTCACGGGTCGGTCAACCGGCCGATGACATCCGCCCCGGTTACCGCAAGATCACCGTTGGTTCACACGTGCTCTTCTACCGCATGCAAGGGAACACAGTGGAGGTAGTCCGTATTTTGCACCAGCGCATGGACATAGAACGACATATATAGCACTCTGGACAATATAACGCCAAAGATAATTCCGGAGTCGACCCGCCCAAAACTGAGACTGAGACTGTTACAAGCAGCGCATAATTGTTATAATGGCACCCTATACCATTTTGGAGGCTGATCATTTCTGACCACCAGTTTGAGCTACAGACTGAAGAACTCCAAGGCGCCCTTGTAATCAGCGTGGCGGGCCGCATCGACGGCGTAAACGCACAAGATTTCCAGGAAAATCTGGATCAGAAGGCCGAGAGTTCTAGCGACAGTCAAGCCATTGTTTTGGATCTCGAGAACCTGTCCTACATCAGTAGTGCCGGGTTGCGCTCGATTTTGCTTATCGCCAAGACGCTCAAGAGCAAACAAATAAAGTTTGCCATGTGTGCGTTGCCCGATCCCATTATGGAGATCATTCAGATTACCGGTTTTGACAAGATTATCGACATACATGAGTCTCGCTCCGTGGCGGTCACGGCGACGACCGGTTGAATAAACCCAGGAATCTTTTTTGCCGACTGGTCGCTGGGGCTGGACGGGGATTTCAGGTCTGCTTATGAAACCACCCGGCACCGAAACATGACAGATTCAGAGACCCAATTCGATTTGCAGACCGAAGAGCTTGAGAACACGCTCGTGATCAATATCGTGGGCCGCGTGGACGGCATGAATACGCGTGAGTTTCGAAGCGGCTTGGAGCAAACAACGCGAAGCTACGGCGGTCCTGCCATCATCCTGGATTTTGAGGACCTGTCCTACATCAGCAGTGCAGGACTGCGCGCGATTCTTCTGGTTGCCGAGGCGATGAATCGTCGGGGTAAAAAACTGGCACTCTGCTCTTTGCCGGGCACGATCCTGGAAATCATCCAGACGACAGGCTTTGACAACATTATCGATGTCTACATGTCCCGTTCCTCGGCTATTGAAGCGGTGACACAGTGAGTGCCGTGCCGCGTATTCTCGTTCCACATTTAGGCGGCAATTTCTTCCGCGTTTGCGGTTGCCGTGTGCTATGATTCGGAAGGAATTGTTTTAGGGAGAAGAACCATTTCTGATCATCAGTTCGGATTTCAGATTCGCGAGACTGAAAGCGCACTCATGGTGGATGTGGCGGGTCATATCGACGGTCTGAATGCAGAAGAGTTTCAAGCCGGGCTGAATGAAAAGGTCAGGACTTACGGGGGCGATGCCGTCATCTTGGATCTAGCAACCTTGGCTTATATCAGTAGCGCCGGATTGCGTGCAATTCTGGTGACTGCGAAGATACTCCACGCCAAGGGCAAGAAATTCGCGATATGTTCTTTGACGGAAGCCGTTGGCTCTATGGTCAAGACGGCGGGTTTAGATAAAGTCATCGATGTCTACGAATCCCCTTCAGAGGCAGTCTCCGCAGTGACCTGCTGAGGTGCCTTTCTAAGCAGTTTCCCCATCCTGAGTGTCCGCCGAGTCTTCCGGCGTGTCCGGCGCCGGTGCATCTGGGGCGCTGTCCTCTTCGTTTTTCTCTGGAGCGGCCATCAACTCTTCTGGGGTTTTGAGTGGCAGGGAGACGATCATATCGGTGTATTCGCCCTCTTTCGTATCCACGCGGAATTCGCCGCCGTGTTCTCGGACAATGTCGCTGGACAGTGACAGTCCAAGGCCCGTACCTTTGTCCGGTGGTTTCGTCGTGAAGAACGGGTTGAAGATCTGTTCCAAGGCGGATTCAGGGATGCCGTTTCCATTGTCGCGGACATGCACTTCAAGGAATTCTCCCGCCAACTGTGTGCTTAAGTTGAGTGTCGGCTGATACGTTGTCGCGCCATTGCCACTCTCTGCCATCAAGGCCTTCCGCTTTTCGTCCGTTGCGTAGCACGCATTGGTGACCAAGTTCAAGAATACCCGGCCGAGATCTTGAGGCTTCACCATGATCTTGTCGACATCCGGCACGTAGTCTTCTTGGATGTCGAGCTGGAAGTCAGGATCGGTCGCGCGGGCGCTGTGGAACGCGAGCATGGCATGCTGGTTCAGCAGTACGCCCATATCGGCCGGCTGCCAGTCTCCAGAGTCGTGCCGACCCATCTTGAGCATGTCCATCACGATCCGGTTGGCGCGGGTGCCGTGTTCGTGGATGCGTTCCAGGTTCCCGGTCAGGTCTCCAGCGATTTCGTCAACCAGTTCCGGGTCGTATTCTTCTTCGGCTTCTGCGTCCGGCTTGGTTTTGGCCACTTCTTCCAACAGTTCTTCCAGCAGGTCTTTCGAGACTTGGGCGAAGTTCATGATGAAATTCATGGGGTTCTTGATTTCGTGTGCGACTCCCGCCGTCAGTTGGCCTAGAGCGGCGAGTTTTTCCTGCATCACGATCTGATCTTGCGCACTCTTCAGTTTTTCGTTCGACTGCTCCAAATCCTGATACATTTCTTTCAGCTCGTCGGCAAGTTGCTCGACGAGGCTGAGGCGTTGCACCTCCAGTGCGTTTTGCCGGAACACCTCGAGCGCCTTGGCCAGTTCTCCAATCTCATCATTGCCGGACACTTCGATGGGAATTTCCAGGTTGCCACCGGCGATGCGCTGTATTTGCTGGGAGACAATGCCCAAGCGCCGGATCAGGCGCCGTTCCACGAAAAGCCATCCAATCAGAACCGCGCCGGTGATGCTGATAATGTTGATGATGAGCAACAGCGTTGAGCTCGTCTTGGTGACCTCGGCGGCTTCCGCTGTCATCTGCAGCGCAGCCAGACTGTACTGGCCAACGATCTCCTCCACCAGCCACACGATCTCTGCTCCCAAGGTTTGGCTGTGTTGGAGCCGGAAGGACAATTCCGCCTCGACGGCGAGTTCTTGGCCATGCAGATCAAAGCCGTTGTCTTGCCGACGGCCGATTGAAAAAAGATTCGAGAAGGCTCGGGACAAATCCTCATGTATCGGACGGCCTTCGAGATACTCAAGGGATCGGTTGGCAAGTCCGGTCGTCGCGTTGAATTCCTCGCGCAGCGGTTGCAGTAGGGCAGCGTCGCCAACTGTAAATGCTGTCGCCAGCAACTGGGTGGTCACAGTTGCTGCTTCACGAAGTTCGACCAGACGGCGGTAAGTCAGGAATTCTTCTTCGGAGAAATGGTCCGGGCGTGGCGATTGAGCGCCGTCAAGGGACCAGTAGCCCGTGATCGTGTAGAACATCTGGTTGTCGATTTCGCTGATCAAAACCGTCATCAACTCATCATGCACCGAGCGGAGCTCCTCCTTGAGAAGATAACTGCGCTGACGGAGGTCGAACCGTTCCTGGACGAGCACTTTGATGCGCTCGATGTCCTCGATGATGTCCTCCCCGTCTTCCTGGATTTTCTGTATATGCTCGCCGCCTTCTTGCCTAGCCAGCATGGCCGATAGTCGAGCCTCGAAAGCCTTTTCCTGCCTGTTTACCGATACGACAACTTCTTCGAATTGCTCCAGCGTAGCTGCGGTCGAAAGTTGGGGGGCAGCTGCGACGAGCGTAGACGTTTGTTGTGCAACGGAGAATGCGGCCTGCATGTCCGGCATGCTTTGCTCGCTGATGTTGTACTGGAGGGTCTTGATATGGTCAAGCACGAATATGGTGAGAAGGCTGATGGCGACAATCAGCGCCACGGCGCCCCCAAAACTAGTGTGGAGCTGCGTCGAGATCTGGTTCCAGATTCTGGGGAATTTGCCGAACACGGGTAATTTCCTTTCTATTGCCGAGAGGGCAAAGTGGTGAGCGGCATGTATTGGCCATCAGGGCCGATAGCCGTCAGGAATACGCGATCCGAACCCTGGTTGTCGTACTTGCCGAACCGCAGGATGAATCCATCCAGATCAATGTCGCTGCCGCTCCGCAGCGCGGAATGAATACAGTCCCGGTCCACCTTTTCACCGCATTGTTGCAGGGCATGAATGGCGAGGCGGCCAGCCAGGTAGCCCTCGAACGAGATGAACCCGGGGGTTATCGAGGGGTCGTAGGTTTTCAGCGCGGCACGGTATAACGCGGAAACCGGCACTGTGTCACCTGTCGGGAAGGGAACGACTTGCGTGACGAGGACTCCGTCCCCATCGGCGCCTAACTCCTTCGCCAAGGCGTTGCTGCCGACAAAGGAAAGTGTCATAAAAACGGCGGACTCCATGCCGAAGCGGTGCGCCCATTTGATGAACGTCGCAGTCGGCTGGTACGGGCCAATGATGATGACGGCTTCCGGTTCGACCGCCTTCAAATCCAGAAGCGCCGTCTTGACTGCAACGGTGTTTCGGGAAAACACTCCCGTGCCGATAGCGAAAAGCTTGCGTTTCTCAAGGGCGCGAAGGACCCCCCGCAAGCCGGCGCGGCCAAATGAATCGTCCTGGTACAGAATGGCGATGCGCTTGATTTTCCGGTCAACCGTCAATCGTTTGACCATTTCTTCGGTTTCTTGGTAGTACGAGGCTCGAAGGTTGATGACGGTATGGTGCGCGTTGTCCCGCAAGAATTCTGCGCCGGTCATCGGAGCCAGGTAGGGAATGGGGTTCTCTTCGGTGACCGGCACCACGGCTTTGGAAGTCGGGGTGCCGACTGCGCCGATCAGCGCGAAGACGCCTTCCTCGATTAACTGTCGGGTGTTGGCAATGGCCTTGTCCGGTTCATAGGAATCATTCAGGGATCTCAGTTCGAGGCGGCGCCCATGAACGCCCCCCTGGTCATTGATTTCCTTGAATGCAGCCAGAACGCCGGCCTGCATGCTCCGGCCGAGTTCCTGAGCCGGACCTTCGAAGGCAGCGGACTGCCCGAACAGGATGCGATCCTCGAACACTCCGGGCGCGGCGGATGATTCTTGGTGGTCTTGGGCGAGAGCCACACCGGCCAGTGTCGCCGCCACAAAAGCCGCGAACATGCTTTTTGGAATCTGCTTCCGCAATGTCCGCACGTCGCTAAAGATCCTTCACCATGATCAGGTGATTTCGGCCGTCGTCCCGGTGATAGCGCAAGTCAGTCATCATGGTTTTCGTCAATGCGATTCCCGCGCCGCCAACCCGGCGCTCTTCGAGTGCGCTTTCTGCATCCATTTCCGGCGCGTCCTGCAATGGATCGAAAGGGCGGCCGTCATCTGCGATCTCGATGGTTACGGCCCCCCCGTTTTTGGAAAGCATGATCTCGATGTCGTGCTCCGTATCGTCGTCGTACCCGTAGCTGACGACATTGGTGAAAATCTCTTCCAGTGAAAGCTGGATTTGGAACATCGCGTCAGGCGGGAAGTCATGCTGTTCGGAGAATTCGGTCAAAAACCTCTCGATCGTCCGGATTTCCTCGATGCGATTGGAGACAATCAAGGTGCGCGAGGATTCCATTTTCTCGGCCGTGCCGGTTATTCCGAAATCTTCAGGACCAGGCAGGTGATGTCGTCGGACTGCGGGCTGTCGCCAACGAAATCATGAACGGCATCGAATACCGCGTCCGTGGCCTGTTGGGCGCTCTCGTAGGAATTGTCTTTGAAAATCTGGCCAAATCGTTCCATCTCGAACATTTCGCCGTTCTCCCTTTCCGCCTCCGATACCCCATCGGTATACAGCACGATCATGGAGCCCGGCTCGAGGGTCGTGGTCTCTTCCTGGAACGGGAATTCTCCCTCGATACCGAGGGCAATGCCGCCAGTGGATTCCAGCAGTTCCACCGAGGGTCCCGGGCGGACGACGATAGGGAAGTTGTGACCGGCATTCGAGTAGGTGAAACTCCTGGTTTCGGGGTCGTAAATGCCGTACAGGAGAGTCACGAAGGTCATGGCCTCGTTGTTTTCGGACAGCATCTGATTCACCTGTCCCAGAACCTGGGAGGGGGAAACGGAGCAAAACGCACAGGCTTTCAGCAGCGTTCGGCTGGCCATCATGAACATGGCTGCCGGCACGCCCTTGTCCGACACGTCGGCGATGACGACGCCCAGCCGGCCGTTGCCAAGGTCGTAGACATCATAAAAATCGCCACCGACGGAACGGGCCGCGACCATGTGGGCGTAGACGTCGAAGTTTTCAGTCGTCGGAAAAGTTTGGGGAAGGATGTTCTGTTGCATTGACTGCGCCACGCCCAGTTCGTGCTGGACCGCGACGAGCTTGTCGCGCGAACTTAATGCTTCGCGCCACAGCATCAGGTTTTCAACCGTGCGCTCCACCGTCACCTTGAGGTCTCCGAAGTCGATCGGCTTGGTGACGAAGTCGAATGCTCCGCGATTCATCGCGGTACGGATGTTTTCCATGTCGCCGTAGGCGGAAACCATCACGGCGCGGATGTTGGGGTTGACGTCCGGGATCTGTTCCAGCATCGTCAGCCCGTCCATCACGGGCATGTTGATGTCGGACAGCACGATGTCGAAATCGGGCTCCTCGCGCAAGCGCTCCAAGGCTTCCGCACCGTTGTGCGCGAATTCAAAAGAGTAGCGCCCGCGCCGGATCTCCCTGCGCATCTGTTGCAACATCAGCTGCTCCAGATCCACTTCGTCGTCGACGACCAGGATTTTGACTTTAGCGTCTTTGATCGCGTCGTCGTCCATTCAGCTCCTCATCTCCCAGATACTCCATACGTAAGGAAGGAATCCCGGGTTCGCCTGGACCGGTTTTGGAGGTTGACTAGTATAACCCCCCTGAGCCTTGGAAGACGGCGGCAATGACCTCTTAGTCATTGGTATTCAGCATCTCGATTTTCGCAGACCCGAGACCCCGGGGGTCCGATGCGGCATCCAGCCGAGCTTCGTGGGTATCCCACACCACCACCTGCATGTTGCCCCAGGGTTCTGCAACCTCGAACACATGCCCTTTTGCTTCAAGCCGCTCTCGGTCCACCACCGTATCGGGCTCGATGAAGACCTTGTCCGGCAGGGCCTGGTGGTGCAGTCGCGGGCTGGAGACGAGGGATTCGGCATTGGCGCCTTGCAGGAACTGCAGGATCCCCTGCATCACCATCGTGGTAATCCGGCTGCCGCCGGGGGTTCCGAGCAGGGCCAGCGTGTTGGCGTGGTGTACGGCAGTCGGCGCCATCGAAGACAACATGCGTTTTCCGGGTGCGATGGCGTTGGCCTCGCTGCCGATCAGGCCATACAGATTCGGGCTGCCGGGTTTGGCGGAGAAATCGTCCATCTCGTTGTTCAGCAGGACTCCGGTGCCGGGCGCGATGAACCCGGAGCCAAACAGGCCGTTGATGGACAAAGTGGCGCTGACCCAGTTGCCGTCCCGGTCCAGAATGCTGAAATGCGTGGTGTTCCCGGCTTCCGGTTCGGCCGTGTAGAGGCTTTGGGAAGAAGTGGCGTGCCCGGGATCGAAATCCGCCATCAGTTCCCGGGCATGCTCCGCGCCGGTCAGTCGCTCGACCGGAACGTCCACGTGGTCGGGGTCGCCCAGGTGTGCGGCACGCTCCAGGTAGGCCCGGCGCAAGGCCTCGATCAGGCGATGAACGCGAACGTCGCCCCTTTTTTCGTCGAGCCAGTCCTCGCCCAACATGTTGAAGGCCTGCGCCAGCATGACGCCGGTTGCGGAGGGCAGCGCTGCCGTCACGATCTCGGCACCGCGCCAGTGGACCGTGACCGGTTCCCGCTCGACGACTCGGTACTGTTCGAGGTCTTCAAGCGACCAAATGCCGCCGGCGTCCTGGACTTCCGCAACCAAGGTTTCCGCGAGCGGGCCGCGATAAAAGCCCTGCGCTCCCTTTTCGGCCAGCAGGGCCAAAGTTGATGCCAGGTCGTCTTGGACGATCCGCGTATCGGGTGGCGGATTGGGAGAGTCCAGCACGAAGACCGAAGAACCCGGCCAGCGCAGAAAAGCTTCTGCCCGCGCGGCCATGGCTTGTCGCAGTTTGGGGTTGAGCGGCACGCCGTCCCGGGCGTGATGGATGGCGGTTTCGAGCGAGCGAGCGAGCGGCAGTTGCGCATAGTGCTCCGCCAGGTGACCCCAGGCGGCGGCGATTCCGGGAATGCCGGCGGCCAGGGGACCGTTCAGCGCCCGGTCGCGGTCCACGTTTCCGTCCGCATCCAGGTACAAGTCGCGGTGGGCGGCCAGCGGGGCGCGTTCGCGGGCGTCCAGCATCGTGGTGTGGTTTCGGGCACTGTCGTGCAAGAGGAAGAAACCGCCGCCGCCGATTCCCGAGCTGTAGGGTTCCACGACACCCAGAACCGCCGAAACCGCAATGGCCGCATCGAAGGCGTTGCCGCCGGCATTGAGGATTTCGAGACCAGCCTCGGTTGCGGCCGGATGCGCGGTCGCCAAGGCATGTCCGGGTGGATTGGCCGAGGCCGTCGACAGGCCGCCGGACAGGAGGAACAGGCAGAGCAGCAGGGCCGGCCGTTTCACCAAGAACATCCTTCAGGAGTCAGGCTATTTCAAGAAAGGCTTATGCTTAGCGAAGTTTGGAAATCAGCATCTGCTCGATTTCCCTGGGCACGAAATGCGAGACGTCGCCGCCCAGCATGGCCACTTCCTTGACCAGCGACGATGAAACGAAAGCATATTCCTTGCCGGGCGTCAGGAAGATGGACTCCAGGTCCGGAGCCAACTCTCGGTTCATGCTGGCGAGCTGGAACTCGTACTCGAAATCCGATACGGCCCGCAGGCCCCGAATGATGGCTTGCGCCCCCATGTCCCGCGCAAAATCGACGAGCAGGCCGTCGAAGGAAGAGATTTCTATCTTGTCGCCCTCGTCGGCGAAGGCCAGTTGCGCCATTTCGACGCGTTCCTCCGCCGTGAAGGTGGGATGTTTGCCGGCATCGGTCGCGATGGCGACGATCAGCCGGTCGAACAGGCGCAATGCGCGTTGGGCCAGGTCGATGTGGCCGAACGTGAGGGGGTCGAAAGTCCCCGGGTAGATTGCGCAACGAGTCATGGTTCTCCCCCCATTGTAACTATGAGGAGGGCGTCGCCGGGTCGGATGGAACGTAGGGGCGTGCCGCGAACAAGTGGTAGCCGACCTGCCCGGCCTGCTTGGATTTCAGCGAAGTCCAGCGGGAAGGAATCCGCACGATCCAATCGGCGGGGGATTCGACGTAGACGAGGCTGGATTCTTTCAGGGCTCGGGATGCGGCAAGGTGCGAGCAGGTTTTTTCGAGCAGTTCGGTGCCCAGCGCGAATGGCGGATCGATGAACAGGATGTCAAGCGGTTCGCGCAGGCAGTCGATATAGGCCAGCGCCCGGGCATGCACGACTTCGATCTGCGTGGCGGAAAATCTTTGCGTTTCCTGTCGCAGGCATTGCACGATGGTGCGATTGCGGTCCACCAGCGTGACCTGCCGGGCTCCGCGCGAAGCGGCTTCGAACCCCAAGGCTCCGCTGCCGGCATAAAGGTCGGCGCATTCGGCATTTTCGACGTTTCCAGCCAGCCAGTTGAACACGGTCTCGCGCACCCGCGCGGGGGTCGGCCGCACCGAGGGAATGGAAGGAACCTGGAGATAACGGCCGCGCCAGAGGCCGGCGATGATGCGGACCCGTTGCGGCGGTTGGTTCTTAGGGCTGGTCTTGGCCACCGACGATCACCGTGATCATTTGGTCGGGGTCCAGCCGGTCTTGGAACGCCGTGACGATCTGCTCATGGCTGATGGCGCTGATTCGCGCCGCCCAGGTGTCCAAGTAGTCCAGGGGCAGGCGGTAGTAGCCGATCATCGAGAGGTAGTTGATCATGCTGGCATTGTCCGCGATCCGCAGCGGGAATCCCAACACCAGGCTGTTACGGCTGTGCTCCAGTTCTTCTTCGGTCGGCCCGTCGGCCACAAAACGCCGCACCTCCGCATAGGCCGCGTCCAGAGCCTGATCGACCTGGTCCTTCCGTGTCTGGAATCCCAGCCGGAAGGGTCCGCGATGTCTCATGGGGAAGAAATAACTGTACACGGAATAGGCGAGGCCCTGGTTGTTGCGGATTTCCTGCATCAGGCGCGAAGAGAACCCGCCGCCGCCCAAGGTGAAGTTGCCGAGATACAGCGGGAAGTGAAGTGCCTCCCCGCGGGCGACTCCCTGCCGGCCGATCAGGACATGCGCCTGCTCGGACGGGTGCGGGATGGTCACGGTTTTCGCTTCGGTCACCGCGGAGGGCGGCGGCAGCGGCTCCGGTTCCGGTCCTTGCGGGAGTGCTTGGCTGATACGGTTTGCGATTGTTTCGGCTTCGGTCCGGTCTATGGCGCCGACCATCGCGACGACGGCACCGGCGGCGGAAAAGAAAGTCCGGTAGAACGCCTCGACATCGCTTCGGGTGATGGCGGCGAGGGAATCACGGGTCCCCGCGGTAGGCGAAGAGTAAGGGTGACCCGGATAGACGGCCTGGTAGAAGGCCCGTTTCGCGATGGCGCCGGGATCCTCCTCGATCTTCTTGAGCGCGACCTCCATCTGTTTCCGGCGGCGTTCCAGTTCCGACTCTGGAAATCCGGGCTGGCCGATCAACGTCACGAAAGTCTGCAGGGCCTGTTCCCGCCATTCGGGATCCACCAGGGTGCGCAGGGACAGCATGGAGCGGTCCAGCCAGACTTCGGCATTGTAGGCCGCGCCGACGTCCTCGAATTGCTGGGCGATGGCGTCCGCATCCAGGTCTCCCGCGCCGGTGTTGAGCAGGGCATGGGTGATTTGCGACAGTCCTGGAAGCGCGCCGTCGCGACTGTTGCCGGCATCCAGAACGACTTGGATGTCCAGCATAGGAATCTGCGGGGCGGCAATGAAGTACACCGGGGTGCCGCTGTCGCTGGTCCAGTGTTCGATGCGCGGACCGGCCTGCGCCTGCGTGCCGATGGCGAGGGCCAGAAGACTGGCAGTTAGGATTCGAGGCATGGTCAAGGGGCCGGGATTGCAGTGATGTCGATGGGGTGGATCGTGACCGTGGTGCGGGTGTAGTCGGTCAGATAGCGCTGGGCGACCTCCTGCAATTGTGCGGCGGTGACGGCCTGGTAGCCGGCGACCAGTTGCTGTTCGATTTCCCAGCCGAGGCCGTTCGTCTCAAGCATTCCGATCATGTAGGCGCGATGGCGCAGGGAGTCCTGGGCGTAGACCATGTGCGCGATCACTTGCGCACGGGCGCGTTGCAGTTCGGCTTCGCTGACCGGGTTGGCCTGAAGATCGGCAATTTCTGCGAGTAGGGCCTGTTCCATCTCTTCCGCGGTGTGCCCCGGGTTGGGCGTGGCATCCAGGACGAGCAGGCTGTTGAGAGCGCTGTACAGGGAGTAGGCGGCACTGGCGCTGGCAGCGATTTTCTGGCCTCGGACCAGCCGTTTTGCCAGCCGTGAGGCATTGCCGCCGTCCAGTATGGAGGTCAGCATGGATAGCGCATAGGCTTCCCAGCGTTGTTTCTTGGGCAGCTGCGCCATGACCGGGGTCTTGTAGCCGATGAGCAGGTATTCAGTCTGGGCGGGAATGCGCAGGGAGACATTGCGCGCGCCTCGTTGCACCGGTTCCTGGCGCCTTGGGGTAGGTGTGATTTCATGATTCGGGACAGACCCGAAATGCTCTTCGGCCATCTCGAAGATCTGCTCCGGATCCACGTCGCCGACCACCACCAGACGTGCATTGCTGGGGGCGTACCAGCGCCGTTGCCAGTCACGCAACTGCTGCTGGTCCAATTGCGCGATGTCGCTCATCCATCCGATCACCGGTTGGCCGTACGGATGGTTCTGGAACGCGGTCGCCTGCAGCTGTTCGAACGCCAAGGACTCGGGCCGATCTTCGGTCCGCAGCCGGCGTTCCTCCTTCACGACCTCCAGTTCCTTTTCGATATCCGCCTCGGTCAGGAGCAGGTTCTGCATGCGGTCGGCCTCCATCTCCATCGCGACCGCAAGCTGGTCGCTGCCGAGAATCTGGTAGTAGGCCGTGTAGTCGCGGCCGGTGAAGGCGTTGTCGCGGCCGCCGAGAGAGGCGATGGTGTGGCTGAATGCCTCCCCGGGATAGCGTTCGGTGCCCCGGAACATCATGTGTTCCAGCAAATGGCTGATGCCAGTCTGGCCTGGGGATTCATGGGCGGCGCCGACGCCGTACCAAAGTTGCTGGACGGCCACCGGGGCTCGCGTATCGGGTTGTACCAGCACTTTCAGGCCGTTGTCCAGGGTTCGGGTGAACACCGGAGGCGGTTCCGCCAACGCTGCATGGGGCAGCGCGAGCGCCAGCAGAAGGAAAAAACGGGGATACAGGAGGTCAATCATGTGGCGCATTATAGTAATGGCGTAATTCGCGATGGGGCCGAAAATAGTATGCCGGAGCGGTGGGCCGAGGGAATTTTCGGTAAAATCAGCAGTCAAATCAAATGCCTCGACCAAACGGGCGGCAAAAGGCATAGGGCTTGAAATGTGGACAAGAATACCCCAATTTGCTAAAATAGGGTGTCGCGGGCAGGGGAAATTTCCCTGTTCCGGGAGAAAATAAATGGCACAAGCGGTTTCGGACTACGCCCCAAACCTGCCGGTTGCGGCGGGCAGTCTGGATCAATATATCCAGCTGGCCTACAGTTTGCCGGTGCTCAGCCCTGAAGAGGAGCGCGAGCTGGCGTTGCGCCTGCGCGATGAGGGTGATGTCGAGGCGGCGCGTAAGTTGGTGCTGCACAACCTCCGTTTCGTGATCCACGTGGCCCGCGGCTATAGCGGCTATGGCCTGCCGCTAGCGGACTTGATCCAGGAAGGCAGCATCGGCCTGATGAAGGCGGTGAAACGCTTCGATCCCGAGGTCGGAGTACGGCTGGTGTCTTTCGCCGTGCACTGGATCCGTGCCGAAATCCATGAATATGTCCTGCGCAACTGGCGCATCGTCAAGATGGCCACGACCAAGGCGCAGCGCAAACTGTTCTTCAACCTGCGCAAGGCCAAGAAGCGGCTGGGTTGGATGAATGAGGACGAAGTGAACGCGGTGGCGGAGGACTTGGGCGTGACTGCCCGTGAGATCCGGGACATGGAGTCCCGTCTCAATCAGCCGGACATGCCGTTTGAGATAGATTCCGACGACGAGGAAGCTCCACTTTCCCCGATGGCATATCTTCCGGCTCCCGGTGCCGATCCGGCTCCGCAAGTGGAGGCGGAAGATTACGCACAGACCCGTGATGCACGCTTGCACGAAGCGTTGGCTGAGTTGGATGAGCGCAGCCGTTCGATCTTGCAGCAGCGTTGGTTTGCCGAGCCCAAGCGGACCTTGCAGGAACTGGCGGAAGAGTTTGGTGTTTCGGGTGAGCGGATTCGACAGATTGAAGCTGCCGCAATGAAAAAGTTGCGCGTCGCGCTGGCTTAACTATCCATTTTGGTCCAAAAGGGCCGACAACTTCTCCAGAGTTTCGCTCACCATCCGAGGTGAGGCTTTCGAATCAAAACGGCACTGGCGTGCCCGCCAGTCCAAGCTCCTAACTTGGTCGGCTAGGATAACGCCGGTAACAGCACCATCCGAGGGCAGGTGAACCTCAAAGGGGTAGTCTTTGATTTGCGAGGTGATTGGGCAAAACAGGGCCATCTCGGCCTTTTTGTTGTAGTCTCGGGGACTCAGCACAAGGGCGGGGCGGCGCCCGGCCTGCTCGTGCCCGGATTGTGGAGAAAAACTGAGCCACACGATATCTCCCGCGTCTGGAATGTACGGGCGTTTCACCATTCTTCTTTGCCTTGAGTAGGACCGGTATCCCACTCGGGGTGAAGGTTTTCGGACGTAATCTGGGCCAGCATGTCGTCAAGATGATAGGTCTTCTTGCGCATGACAACATGGTCGCCCTTAGGGCTCAGTTCAATGAGAGTGCCTTCTTGGACGCCCCACAGTTCGCAAATGGGCTTGGGAATGCGAACCGCTAAACTACTGCCCCATTTGGCAACATGTGATTTTGCCCCCATAGCTTTGCCTCAACAGAAAGATATATAATGTATATACTATCATGCTTTGAAATCCTATGCTTGTAGGAGTTCGGATACACCAGATTGGATAGTACTTGCTAGTTGCATTAACTCTGCTTCCTGAATGATAAAGGGTGGCATCAGGTACACAAAATTCTGAAACGGCCGCAGCCAGACTCCGCGCTGGATAGCCAAGGCTTGCCAAGCCTGGGCATCCACCGGTTTAGAAGTCTCGACAACAGCAAATGCGCCGAGCACGCGCACTCTTGCGACACCTTCGGCCGATTGCAGCGGCAGCAACTCGCGCTGCAGGATTGTTTCGATCGCAGCGACTTCAGTCTTCCAGTCCCGGGATTCCAAGAGATCCAAGCTCGCCAGCGCGACCCGGCAGGCCGCAGGATTCGCCATGAACGTGGGGCCGTGCAGGAACGGCCCGGCTTCGCTGACCACCTTTGCAATTTCTTCACGTGTCAACGTGGCAGCCAGGCTCAGCATGCCGCCCGTCAACGCCTTGCCGAGGCACAGGATATCCGGGACGACGTCGGCCTGCTCACAGGCGAACAGGGTTCCGGTCCTTCCGAATCCGGTGGCGATCTCGTCGGCGATCAGAAGCACTTGATGCCGGGCACACAAGGCGGCGACCTGTGCCAGGAATGCGGGCGGGTAGGGATGGAATCCCCCAGCCCCCTGAAGCACGGGCTCTAACACGACTCCGGCAAGTTCGTACTGGTGGGCAACGAGATCGGCTTCGAACCGCGCACAAGCGTCTTCCAGTTCGGATATGGTGCAATCCGCGTCGGGAGGTTGTGGAGTGAAATACTGCCGCGGCAACAGGTTGCGGAAACGGTCGTGCAGGCTGTTGTCCGGGTCGCTGACCGACATGGCAGCGAAAGTGTCGCCGTGGTAGCCCCCGCGAAGGGCGAGGAAACAACATTTCTCCGGACACTCGCGTGCTTGCCAATACTGCACGGCTAGTTTTAGGGCGACTTCGACCGAAACAGAGCCGGAATCACAGAAGAAGACTCGATTAAGATCCCCAGGGGAGAGCCGGGCCAGCCTCTCTGCCAGCCGCGCGGCGGATTCATGGGTTAGTCCGCCGAACATGACATGCGGCAGGACATCGACCTGTTCCTGCAGGGCCCGCACCATTTCCGGGTGCCGGTAGCCGTGGATGGCGCACCACCAGGAGGCCATCCCGTCGACCAATCTGCGCCCATCGGCCAATATCAGGTGGATGCCCTCGCTGCCGACGACCGGGTGCGCCGGAAGAGGGTCAGGGGCAGGTGCGTACGGATGCCACAGGTGGCGAGGATCCAGGGCAGTCCATTCGGGCGGAGTGCCCATCAGCTTTCGATCAGTTCAAGGTCGTAGGTGATTTCGGCGGTCTCTCCGAGCATCAGGGAGGCGGAACAGTATTTGGTGACCGAGAGGTCGACGGCACGGCGCACCTGCGCCTCCGACAGGCCGCTGCCGAATGCCCGGTAGATCACGTGAATGCGGGTAAACACCTGGGGAATGTCCTCGGCCCGTTCCGCCTCGATTTCCAGTTCCAGCCGATCCAGAGGCTGGCGGGCACGTTCCAGCATGCCGACTACGTCGAATGCGCTGCATCCACCCATGCCGAGCAGCATCATTTCCATCGGGCGTGCGGCGAGGTTGCGCCCGCCGTGCTCAGGCGCGCCGTCCATGACGACCGTATGCCCGCTGCCGGATTCTCCGACGAATGTGCGGTGCTCCTGCCAAGTAACGCGCGCTTTCATGCTTCCTGCAACAGTTCGGCCAAGCGGTCGCCTGGGTTGTCCGCGCGCATCAGGCTCTCGCCGATCAGGAAAGCCTGCACGCCGCAGGCACGAATCTTGGCGATGTCCTCCGGGGCGTGAATGCCGCTTTCCGCGACCACAACGGCATTTTCAGGTGCTTGTGGGGCCAGCTGGACGGTTGTGTCCAAGCTCACGTCGAAGGCCTGCAGGTCGCGGTTGTTGATGCCAATCAGATCCGCACCGATCGATGCCGCGCGATCCAGTTCTTCGCCATCGTGCACTTCCACCAGCACATCCAGCCCGAAGGTTCGGGCCAGTTGTTGGAGCTCCTTGAGTTCATCATCCGACAGGGCCGCGACGATCAGCAGGATGGCGGCGGCTCCCATGGCGCAGCTTTCGTAGACCTGGTAAGGGTCGAGTATGAAATCCTTGCGCAGGATGGGCAGGGTGGAGCCCCGTCGGGCCAACTCCAGGACGACTCCGGAGCCTTTGAAATATTTTGCATCGGTCAGCACCGACAAGGCGGCGGCACCGCCGCGCTGATAACTGCCGGCTATGGCAGTCGGGTCGAAGTCTTCGCGGATGACGCCTTGGCTCGGAGAGGCTCTTTTGAGTTCAGCGATAACGGCCGGGCGGCCTTGTTCGATGGAGGACTGGAGAGCATCACGGAAACCACCCGGCGACGGGTTCTCATGCGCCATCTCCCGGAATCCCGCTTCCGTCACCTTGAGTTTTCGCTTCTTGATTTCATCGCGCTTGTGCGCCAGGATCTCATCCAGCATCTGCATCGGCTTCCTCCTGCTTCAGACGCTGGGTGATTTGCGCGAGTTGATCCAGTTCGGCGGCGGCGGAGCCGTCTTCAAGGATGGTGCGAGCCTGGTGGATGCTGTCATTCATGTCCTCGACGTTTCCGACGGTATGCAGCGCTACGCCGGCGTTCAGGCAGATCAGGTCTGCCGCGGGCGAGGGCTTGCCGGCAAACGCCTCGCGAATCATGGCGAGGCTGTTCTCGGCGGAATCGGCCTGCAGTAAAGCCGGGTCCACGGGATCGAATCCGTACGCTTTGGGATCCAGCGTTCCGGTGGAAACCTCTCCCTGATCCAACAGGGCGAAATCGGTCGGCGCATTCAGCGAGACTTCATCCATGCCGTCCCGCGAGTGCACCACCATGGCGCGCGTGCTGCCCAGTTCCGCCAGGGTTTCAGCGTAGGGGCGCAGCCAGCGGGCGTCGAACAGCCCGATCAACTGATGGGTCGCGCCAGCCGGATTGGTCAGGGGGCCCAGCAGGTTGAACAGCGTCCGGGTCCCGATTTCCTTGCGGACCGGCGCGGCGTGCCGCATTGCCGGGTGGTGGGAGGGGGCGAACAGGAAACCGATTCCGGCTTCTTCGATGCAGTGGCGCACCGACTCTGGCTGAAGGTCGATCGCAAGGCCGGCCGCGGCGAGCACATCGGCGCTGCCGCTGCTGGAACTGACTGCGCGATTGCCGTGTTTCGCCACGGTAACGCCCGCTGTTGCAGCAACGATTGCCACGGCGGTGGAAACATTGAAAGTTCCCAGGCCATCGCCTCCGGTGCCGCAGGTATCGAGAATCAGTGGCGCATGGATGTCGATGCGTACGGAACAGGTGCGCATAGCCCTTGCGGCCCCGACGATTTCCGAAACCGCCTCGCCCTTGTCGCGCCAGGCGATCAGCAGGGCCTTGAGTTTCTCGGGCTCCACTTCGCCTGCCATGATCGAGCGCATCAACGCCTCCATCTGTGCGGCGTCGAGGTCGGAGCCGGCTTGGGCGATCTCGAGGGCGTGGTCCGGGGTCATGTCTGGTCGAGGAAGTTCTGCAGCAGCGTGTGGCCGCTTTCGGTCAGTATCGATTCCGGATGGAACTGAACGCCGAACACCGGATAGGTTTCATGCTGCAGCCCCATGATCTCGTTGTCTTCGTCGTCGGTCCAGGCGGTGATCTTGAGGCACGAGGGGATGTCGTCCTGGCGCACCACCAGTGAATGGTAGCGAGTGGCCGTTAGGGGTTGCGGCAGATTCTCGAACAATGCCTCTCCTTGGTGCCGGATGGTGGAAGTCTTCCCGTGCATGATGTGGGTTGCACGGACGATCGTGCCGCCGAACGCCTGCGCGATGCTCTGGTGCCCCAGGCAGACGCCGAGCAAGGGAATCTGTCCTGAAAATTCCTGAACTGCCGCGACCGAGATGCCGGCCTCGTTCGGGGTGCAGGGGCCGGGAGAAATTACCAGGTGCCGTGGCGCCATGGCGCGAATCGTCTCCAGGCTGATCTGGTCATTACGCGCCACCTTGACCTCGACACCGAGTTCGCCGAAATACTGCACCAGGTTGTAGGTAAACGAGTCGTAGTTGTCAATCAGGAGCAACATGATGGTAACCCGTGTTCAGCAGTACCGGTCGGCAACCTGGAGCAGGGCTTGCGCCTTGTGCATGGTTTCATGCCATTCTCGCTCCGGAATTGAATCGTAAACGATCCCGGCTCCGGCCTGTACATGAATCTGCCCATTGTGAACGATTGCGGTTCGGATGGCGATAGCGGTGTCGAGGTTCCGGTCCCATCCGAAGTAGCCGATGGCCCCGGAATAAATCCCGCGGCTTGACGGTTCCAGTTCGTCGATGATCTCCATGGCCCGTATTTTGGGGGCACCGCTGACCGTACCGGCCGGGAAAGTCGCCCGCAGTACGTCTTGGGTCGAGATGCCCGGCGACAGCTTTCCCTCCACGTTCGAGACCATGTGCATGACATGGGAGTAGCGCTCGATCACCATCTGTTCGGTCAGTCGGACCGTGCCCGGCTGGCAGACCCGGCCGATATCGTTGCGGCCGAGGTCGATCAGCATCAGGTGTTCGGCGCATTCTTTCGGGTCGGCCAGAAGTTCCGCTTCCAGCCTCTGGTCTTCTTCTTCCGTCTCGCCGCGCCAGCGGGTTCCGGCGATCGGGCGCACCGTGACGTCATCGTCCTCGCGGCGCACCAGGATTTCCGGGCTGGAGCCGACCACTTGGACCGGGCCGAGATTCAGGAAGTACATGTAGGGAGAAGGGTTGAGCGCGTGCAGGCCGCGGTACATGTGAAACGGATCGCCCTGGTAGGGCCGGCTGAGCCGCTGCGAGAGCACGACTTGCATCAGATCACCCGCGATGATGTATTCGCGGGCCGTCTGAACTGCTTTGCAGAACCCGGCCTCGGTAAACCCCGATGTAAACGAGGATTCCTGGTCCGGTGTTTCCATCAGTGGTTCCGGCTCTGGAGTCTCTTCGACTTGGGTGCGCAATTCCTGCAGCCGTCGGCATCCTGCCGCATAGGCTTCCGGAACATCTACCGGTTGGTTGACGATCAGCAGGATCTGCCCAGTCTGGTTATCCAGCATGATTAACTCGGTCGAGCGAAGCAGCCACAGGTCCGGCAGGCCGAGCAGGTCGTCCGGCCGGCTCCCGGCGAGAACCGGCTCGATGGTTCGGATCAGGTCATAGCCGAAATACCCGACCAAGCCGCCTCCGAAGCGCAGAGCTTCCGTCAGGGGGGCGACTTTATGACTGTGCAGGTAGTCTTCCACGCAGGACAACGGGTCGTCGGTCTCCTGGGCACTTTGGGTTTCGCCGCCTTCCACGACACGAAATTGGCCATCCTGGTATATCAGTTCAACCGCGGTGGGCATGCCGATGATCGAGTACCGCCCGGCGTGCGTATCAATTTCTCCGGATTCCAGCAGGTAGCTGCCCGGCTGATCCGCCATCGGCGCGTACAGGGTTGAGGCCTTGCGCTGGCCTGCCGGCAGCGTGGCCACCAGCGGGACATGCGTGCAGCCTTCGGAACGGTAGCGCTCGAATTGAGCCTGACTCAGGGTTGGGCGGTCGTCCACGGTGAAATCCGTTGTTTGGTGAACGCATTTTACGCGCAGGTGGGGCAAGTCGCAGGGTAATCACTCGTGTCGCGCATGCCGAGGTTGCTTGTGTCCGACCTTTCGGGTCGGGTCATGGCACTTCACAGGGAAATAGGGTTTTCCAGGCCCTGTGCCGTGAACAGATCTGGAAGATCGTCGACAGACATGTCAAATAACTGTGCCAAACGCCGGACTGAAACCTTTCCGTCTTCAATCGCGTTGCCGATAACTTTCATGAAGGATGGGGAGAACAGGGGAGGAGGATCTTGTTCCGCGACAGAGTCGCGGCCGTTATTCCGCAATTCGACTTGAGGCAATGAATTCGCAACTGCTTTTTTTAGTTTTCCAAGCGCGACCAGACGCCATTTCAACGCCGAAGATGTCACATGCAATTCATCCGCCGCGAGGTTCAAGTGGGCGATTAGCTCTTTTTCGTCAAAACCGGACCATTCGCCAAATTGATCCAGGACTTCCGACGGCATGAGTACTGCTGCTGCGAAACTATTGGCGAGTTGCTCGACACGGTTTCCGGTTTTGCCTTCTACCTCTTCTATATGCTTGGGCGGCATGGCTTCCCAGGTAAGCAGATGGAAAAGTTCGTGGGCAAGATTGAAGTGGCGCCGTGCAGCCACTTCGTGACGCGCAATCAGTACAACATCCAGATCCGGCAATCGACAGGCCGCGCCGGAAATGCTGTCAGGCGCATCGACCATAAGCACGGAAATGCCCAGATCGTTCTCCATCACCTCGGCAAGTCGCAATGCGGGTGCTTTTCCGAGGCTGAATTGGCTGGCAAAACGTTCTCCTGCCTGCATCGAATCCTCGCAATGTGCATGGCGGTCGAGGCTGAGCGCGCGCCGTAGAAGCGGCCGTTCATATCCGATTTGGGCACTCAAAGTGCGATACGCGGCAATCCAACTTCCCGCAAGTTGTTCATAAACATTCAGCTGCTCAGGTTTTGCGCCTGCCTGACGCCAGGAAAAACGTCCTTCGCCGACAAGCCGGAAGGGATCAGTGAAGTAGTCGAGCGACTCGCCGAATTTCTCGGCGACCAGCACCAGTTCATCCGCGGTGACGCGGCGCGTCCCGGTTTCGATGGCGGAAACGGTTTGCCGGTCGTTGAAGCCCAACAGTTCCGTGAGGCCATCTTGTGTCAACCCCCTTTCCTTCCTCAGTGCCTTGATTCTTTGCCCAATCAGATGCCGAGACATGGCATTTCCTCCAGCTGATATAAATTGCATTATAAATAATGCAAGATTATCATGCAATATAAATATTATTGAATTAAGTCTCTATTGGAGTGGAAATACTTGGGAATCCGGCCATTCTCATTGTGACTTTTTCCTCTGCATAGGCCAATATTGAAGCAAGGGCAGGTGCTTGCCGACTTATTGTCAAACAGAGGTTGAGGCGGCAGGTAGCCGCCGATCAGGCGTTAACTGCCCGGACTATCTTTCTTGGATTCGGTGGAATCGTCGGTGTCAGACTTGTCAGTCTGTGAGGCAGACTGCATGGACTGCTTGAAACCCTTGATGGCCTCGCCCAGATCGCCGCCTATGTTGCGCAGGCGCTTGGTGCCGAACAGCAACAGCACGATGGCCAGAATGATAAGAATCTGCCAGATGCTGATGCCGCCCATAGCCTATTTCTCAGCCAATGTGAATGTCGGCATTGTACCTTATTTGAGCGAGTATCTTGGCCCCATACTTGCCATTACCAATTGTCAATTGATGCGTTGCACGGTAACATTTGGTGCCTATGAAAAACCCTCCACATCCAGGTGGAATCGTGAAGAGGCAATGCCTTGAGCCTCTGGGACTTTCCGTCACCCGGGCCGCTCAAGGCTTGGGAGTCACGCGACAAGCACTTTCCAAACTTGTGAACGAGCGTACAGGCATTTCCATTGATATGGCGGTCCGCCTGTCGAAGGCATTTGGTTCGACTCCTGAGACTTGGCTCGGGATGCAGATGGCGTATGACTTATGGCAGGCTCAAGACCGCGCTGAGAAGATCTCAGTCGAACATTTCGTTGCGGCTTGAAGCCAGTCTTGTCACCGGGAAGCCAAGCCTTGGATTGTGGACTGGGATAAAAGCGTGTCACAGTTCAATCTATTTCCTACGCACATGATGTGGCAGTAACTGGTACACAGAGGCATTGAGCACATCAAAAATTCCGCGGTCTTCCAGCAGACTGCGGATTCGTTTGGATATCTTCACTTGCCCGCTCGGACTTGGATTCTCTGAATACCAGCGGTCAACAATCTTTTCCGCGCGCCTTGTCAGCCGCGCAATCTCTCGGTGAAGCTTCTGACTGGAATCATACCGGGGGATGGGAATTGCGCGCCATGGATGGTTGACAAAATGCCTTCCACCGGTTCGCGCGTCGACAAACGCAGGATTGAGCGCGGGGGTATTCAGTACCCCGATCAGATAGGCGGCCTCCGCTTCGGTTGCGGCGGGATACCAGTGAAGTGTGTGACCGACGATGACTGAACCAGGGACAACCCGCGCGGCACGCATGATGTCGCCTGACGTGGGGTGCAGAACCAGTGTCTTTTTTGTGCCAGTCAACGAGAGTTGAGAGGAAAGTCCTTTGCCGTAGTCTATCCGGCCAATAAGGGTGACAGGCGTATTCTGTCCGCGCCCTTTGTGCTCCCTGTATATTTCGTCGAATTCTTGCCATGAATCGGACACAGCACCGGGGTCCGGAAGTAATTGGCCTTTTTGATTTACGGGAATAATTGCCTGTTGCAGATGGTGTGCAGTCGCGAAAGGATAAAAGTCGTTCGAAGTCAGCAGATGACGCACCCAGTTCTCGGGGAACTCGCCCACTTGGGAATCAATCCGGGACCATGGCTCTTTGCTTGATTTGGCGGTTGTTACGGTCAGCAAGTGTTCCGGCCCTGTTTTTTCGCGCCTGACGATGGCGGCTACAGCGAGGACCATCGGGGTCACCGTGGCTCCTTGCCGGAACCAGGGCTTGCCCTTTTCGTTGCAATAGGCGGAAGCCTGTTTGGGGAACGGAGCCTCTACAGGAGCGAATTCCATCAGCTCCAGCGCTGCTGCGCGTGGCATATCCTGTTCCGGACGCTCCCGCCCTAGGATTCGCGCCCGAAGTTCTCGTCCCCGCACTCGCGTCAAAGCTGTCGACGCAGGTCGGTGGTCGAACAGAATGCAACAGCGGCGGGCATCCCCACCGCCAAAAGGCTGGATTTCTAGCAGGTCGATCGACTGGGCAAGAATTTTTTCATGCCACAGCCGAAATCGGCTCCAGTTTTCGGACTTCAGTGCGGCGCGCTTGACCAACCAGCCAGCTGGATCGTTGTCCGGGTCCGCAAGATAAATCTCCCGACAGCGCCTGACAAACAGTTGGGCGATATCGAAATGCGGCGCATTTCTGCCGCCGGTCCAAAGGTCGCACGGGTCTTTCGAAAACTCTTCCAGCGCTCGCTTTCTTGATATGGCCTGAATTCCAGCCATCGAAACCCACGGGGGGTTGGCAACGATCCGGTCGATTTTCTGCTCCATCAGTCTGAAAGGGCCAGTAATGTTGGTGATGAACCAAGTCCAAACCGAATTGCCTTCGTTCTGGATGATTTCCACGAGACTGTCGCGGGCCTTCACCAGTGCGTCCCGGTCTTCTTTCGGGATGCTGGTGCCAACATCAGTGGGGACAGGCTGGTCTTTCATCGCAGCGTCGATAAGGCGTCGAAGCAGATCCGCAAATCCTGCCAGATTGACGAAGGAGCGGGGAAGCAGCACCGCCCGCCCGGCCGGAGTTTCGAATCGGAATTCGCCGTTCGTTGGACGGAACAATGAACTTTCGTCATGGGATCGGACAAGCAAAGCATCGCCTTCGTAAATCCGGATTGCGGCGCTTCCCCCTGGGGGCTCTGAGGGCAAGGCGCGCAGGAGTGTGGCGCGGGCAATCTCTGCGGCCACGGGATGTACGTCAACCCCGTTGACAAGCCCGGCAACGACCCGTGCGCGTCCGACCGAATCCAGTTGCTGTCTCGCAAGTGCGTCAGACCCTAGTATTCGCCGGGCCGCATGGTAGAGGAACGTGCCCGAACCACAAGTGGGATCAAGCACCCCTCGGCCATAGAGGAATTCGGGGTTCCGGTCGGCGGCAAGCGCGGCTTCAACGGCGTGTTCACACCAGTCGTCATCCAATACTTCGTGGACTATGATTTCTGCCAGCCAGTCTGGCGTGTAGTATTCCCCGAAGTCTTGTCTGTCATGGACATCTACAAAACGTTCGTAAAGCGGGCGGAGTACATCACCGCGCCGCCGCCGCCATTCATACGAATGAATCTTCTCCAAAAACCCCTGTGCCCACTGACGGCCTGCGACCGTGGCCGTAATCCATGCGACGAAACCGTCCGCCAGTATCTTGCGCGGGTCGGGCTTCTCGCGCGGCCGTGCCAACGTGTGGATGACGCCGCGAGCCAGCGCAACGAGAAAAGAATGTGTCACGAACAGTCGTTGTGTGGCCGCATCATTCTCCGGCTCCATGTTGGAGGTCCGGAGCATGTCTAGCCAGAGTTGTTGTTTCGTGGCAGTTTCCGCCCGGTGTTGTTCGCGCAGGCCTTCGAAAATTTTCTGAAGCTCTTCGCGCAGGGGCTCGAACAGCGGCCGGGGGTCGGCGAAGATCCATGGCTTGCCGATCGGATTGCTCTCGACCAAGGGCCATATTGTGCCGAGCAATTCTTTTGCGCTGGACGGCCGGAACCCGTCAAGAAGATGTTGTATGACCCTGCCGGATGCCGCGTCATAGAGCCAGACATGCCAGACATGTCCGTCGGTGACAATTCCGGTCCACGGCCTGTCGTGGGCGCTTTCGAGAGGGAGATCGCACTCTTCCCGTAATTCGCTCAAGAGATAACGTTCCATTTGCTGGCGGGGCGATTCGTCATTGTCTCTTGCTTGGGGTTTGTTGGGATCGTCGGCTAGGCCAATTGATTTCGCTTCAATGAAGATCCGGCGACGAGGCAGATAAATGTCGGCTGGTCCTTCGGCGGTCCGATAGGTCAACTCGTTATCAATTCCGAGCGCGTCGAGAAGCCGGCCGATGTTTTGCCGGACGTGGTCCTCCGGGCCATCGCGCTTGGACAATAAACTTTCTGCCGCAACCAATGCCGCTTTGGGGAACGTGCGTTTCGGGAGTTTCCTCATGGTCGTTTTACCTTCAGATCAGCACACGATCGTCGCACCTGCTTCCCCGCAATCGGTTGGCAAGCATAGCCCGCATATACCCAGCGATTATTTTCCCTTCAGATCTAATCGACCGGTCAGATTCGGTCCAGTTCTGAGCGCAGCGCAGCCATCGTAGCTGTGTAATCGTCGCTGCCGAAGACAGCAGAGCCACAGACGAACGTATCTGCTCCGGCCTCTTTCACGCTGGCGATATTGTCCACCTTGATGCCGCCGTCGACCTCCAGGCGTACCGGCTGGTCGCAGGTGTCGAGCCGGGCGCGAACCTGGCGAATCTTTTCCAGAGTTTGCGGGATAAAGGACTGCCCCCCGAACCCGGGATTGACGGACATCAGCAGGACCATGTCGATTTTGTCCAGAACATGATCCAAGGCGCTCAAAGGCGTGGCCGGGTTGAGCACCAATCCGTTCTTGCAACCGAGATCGCGGGCCAACTGCAGGCTGCGGTCAACATGCTGGGTCGCTTCCGGGTGGAACGTAATGGAACTGGCTCCCGCCTTGGCGAAATCATGGATCAGCCCGTCCACCGGGGTCACCATCAAGTGAACATCAATGGGTACGGTGACGCCGTGCTTGCGCAGGGCCTCGCAGACCAGCGGCCCGATGGTGAGGTTGGGAACGTAATGGTAGTCCATCACGTCAAAGTGAATCATGTCAGCCCCGGCTTCGACAACCGCATCCACTTCCGCACCGAGACGTGCGAAATTCGCGGACAGGATGGACGGGGCAATCTGGTCGGAAAGAGGCATGGCGAACCCTCGGGCACGCATACTTTAACACTTGAAGGATTTGCCTCGGAGTGCAGACAGGCAGGTACAATGACCTGCAAACTCAACTTCAGAAGTGACTCGCGTGTCCTGCTCAACAATCGGGATCTGTTATGGCGTGGAATCGACGGAAATTCCTAGGTTCGATCGCATGTTTTGGACTGTCTCTCGGGGCCGGTAGGGCTCTTGCCGTGACTTCGTGCAAACATCAGGAGCTTCCCTGTTGGAGCTACGATGGGGACGGAGGTCCGGAGCGATGGGGACATCTGCATCCGGACTGGAGAGCATGCGCCGAGGGCCGGGAACAGTCCCCAATTGTCTTGTCAGAGGAAGAAGCAGAGCCGACGGCCGAACGTCTTGCGCTCCACTATCAGCCGACGACCGGGCGACTGAGCGACAACGCGCATGCCGTGCGGGTGGATATGGAGCCGGGCTCCCGGTTGCTCCTCGGGGACCGGGCCTTTTCCTTGAGGCAATTCCACTTCCATACTCCGAGCGAACACTTGTGGCCGAATGGCGCGGAGGCGGGAGAACTTCACCTGGTGCATACGACCGATTCGGGAGAAATCGCCGTGCTTGGAGTCCCGTTGCGCCCCGATGCGGCGCAGGCTTTTCCAGACTCTTTCTGGGATTGGCTGCAGGCCGCCAAGACCGGTGAGCCGCTGACTTTCGACCCGACCGGACTGATTCCCCGGCAGAGCAGTTTTTTGGGTTATCGAGGGTCCTTGACGATGCCGCCGTGCACCGAGGGGGTGAATTGGCTGCTGGCGATGGAGCCGATGGCTCTGGGGCCGGCAGAGCAGCGTTGGCTGGAACAACAAAGAGGGCAGAATGCCCGGCCCGTGCAGCCGCTCGGTAACCGGACTGTGCATACCGTCTTGCGGGAAGGATCATGAGCACGCGAACCCTCGGCCTGGACGACACGCTGCATCAGTACCTGCTGGATGTGTCGGTCGACGAGGATCCGGTGGCTTGCGCCCTGCGTGCCCGGACGGCCACGCTGGAAGAGCACTACATGCAGATCAGCCCTGAACAAGGGCAATTCTTCAAGCTGCTGCTCAAACTGATGAATGCGCAGCAGGTCATCGAGGTCGGCACCTATACCGGTTACAGCGCTTTGTGCATGGCGCAGGCGGTCGGGGCTCGCGGGCGAGTCGTATGCTGCGACATCAGCGAGGAATGGACCGCGATCGGGCGGGAGTTCTGGGAGCAGGCCAAAGTGGCGGAGCGCATCGACCTGCGGCTGGCCCCGGCGCTTGAAACCTTGGCGGAGATGCGCGAGGCCGGAGAGGCCGGACGCTTCGATTTCGCCTTCATCGATGCCGACAAGGGGAATTATCAGGCTTACTACGAACACCTGCTGGATTTGATTCGGCCTGGCGGGGTGATCGCGGTGGACAACACCTTGTGGTCCGGCCGGGTGGCGGATCCTGCCGAACAGGAATCCGACACGGTTGCCATCCGGGAATTCAACCGGGCGCTGGCGAAAGATTCCCGGGTCATGGCCAGCCTGGTGCCGATCGGAGACGGCCTGACTTTGGCACGCAAGCATTAAGTCTAAAATGGGCGGGCAAACCCTTCGTAATGAAAGCGTCTGACCTGTTTGTCCGTTGCCTTGAGGCCGAGGGCATCGAGTACGTATTCGGCGTTCCCGGAGAAGAGAATGCGGACTTCGTCATGTCCCTGTCGAAGTCGGACAAGATTGAATTCATCCTGACCCGGCACGAACAGGGGGCGGCATTCATGGCCGATGTGTACGGCCGATTGACCGGGCAGCCGGCAGGCTGCCTGGGCACCTTGGGTCCGGGCGCCACCAACCTGGTGACGGGCGTGGCGAACGCCAACATGGACCGGTCGCCGATGCTGGTATTGACTGGCCAGGGCTCCACCGCCCGCCAGCACAAGGAATCCCACCAGATCATGGATGCCGTGAGCATGTTCCAGGCGGTGACGAAATGGTCGACCAGCATTATCCAGCCGAATAGTCTTCCGGAAATCGTGCGCAAGGCGATTCGCATCGCGCGCAGTGAAAAGCCTGGCGCCGTCCACCTTGAGTTGCCGGAGGACATTGCGAAACACGACACTGACGTGGAGCCGATCTCCCCGGTCCGCTTCCGTCGACCGATTCCAGCCGAGGAGCAAGTCGACCGGGCCTTCGAAATGCTGTGCCGGGCGCGGCGTCCGGTGATTCTTGCCGGAAATGGCTGCATCCGCACCCGGGCCAGCCAGCAGTTGCGCATGTTCTGCGAGCAGAACAACATCGGCGTGATCAGCACGTTCATGGCGAAGGGTTGTGTGGACATGGACGAGGACTACTGCCTGTTCACGATTGGCCTGGGGGCCAAGGACCTGGTGGCTTGCGCGATCGATGCGGCGGATGTGGTGCTGGCGCTCGGATACGACATGGTCGAGTATCACCCGCATCTGTGGAATCCGGAGGGTCTCAAAACCATCATCCATGCAGATTTCCAACCAGCCGAGATCGACTTCCACTACCATCCCGAGGTGGAACTGGTCGGCGATCTAGCCCAGACTCTGGCCATGCTCAACGAGCGGGCGCGGACGAACGGGCAGATGGATTGGGACTTGTCCCGGGAGAAAAGGGTCCGGGAAGAGATGCTGGGCGAATTCGCCACCTACAAGGATGACGATGCGGAAGGAAAATTACGCCCCCAGAAAGTGCTCTGGGACGTGCGCAAGGTCATGGGCCCGTCGGATATCCTGCTGTCCGACGTTGGCGCGCACAAGATGTGGATCGCCCGCCACTATCACTGCCATGAACCCAATACCTGCTTGATTCCTAACGGATTTTGCTCGATGGGGTTTGCGTTGCCCGGAGCAATTTCGGCGAGTCTCGTGCATCCGACCCGCAGAATCCTGGCGATCTGTGGCGACGGCGGGTTCCTGATGAACGTGCAGGAGATGGAGACCGCCCGCCGCTTGGGCGTGCCCATTGTCGTGATGGTGTGGGAGGATGGCGGCTATGGGTTGATTTCCTGGAAGCAGGAGCAGCAATTCGACCGTCACACGGAACTGGAGTTCACGAATCCGGATTGGCTGAACCTGGCCCGGGCGTTCGGCTGGTACGGGCACGTGGTCACGGCCAGCCGGGATCTCGAGGCGACGCTGGAGGCGGCGTTCGAGGAAGAAGGGCCGTCCCTGATCGTGGTGCCGATCGACTATAACGAGAACATGCGCCTGAGCAAGCACCTCGGCGAGATCGTCTGTCCGATCTGAGGGGGTGGCGCCCCCAGGTGGATTCGAACCACCAGTCCGGGATTAGGAATCCCGTGGTTTATCCGCTTAACCGATGGGGGCGGAACACATTAGAAATTCTAGCAGGCGGCGACATGTTTTAAGTCGCCGGAGCGAGGTGCGGTCGGGAGTGGTGGGCGATGCTGGGATTGAACCAGCGACCTCTGCCGTGTGAAGGCAGCGCTCTCCCCCTGAGCTAATCGCCCATCCGCAAAACAGTCTACCAGCCGCGATGAGTTTCTCCAATATTTTAAGGTGTTTCCCGTCAAATTTCTGTCAAAAAACCCCTATTTTCTTTAGGTATAATGTTTCGCCGTTGCGAATTTTCAAGGCGTTAAACGTGAAATTCTCTAGCTTGTCGCTGCTGCTCGTCGTCGCATGCGTAGGCTTCGCGCCATTGGCGCAGGCGGACGACGCAATGATCGAAGAAGGGCGGCAAATCGCCTTCGACAGTAAGAAGGGGAACTGCCTCTCCTGCCATTCGATCGCGGGGGGCGAAGTTCCGGGCACCATTTCCGTGCCGCTGGTCGCGATGCAGGCACGTTTCCCCGACAAGGAAGTCTTGCGGCAGAATGTCTGGGATCAGACCCAGTTCCGGCCGCACGCCATGATGCCGCCGTTCGGCAAGCACCAGATTCTGACGGAAGAGGAAATCGACAAGATTGTCGAATTCATACACACTCTGTAGCCGGGAGAGAATAAAGGGGATTACTAACATAACTTGACAGACTCTAAACCCGGCATCAGAATCTTCCCATGAAAGTCCATCGCACCGTCCGCTACCGCCTGCATCCGGGTTCTGCAAGAAAGAACCGGCAACTGCACGGCACCGCCGGGGCCTGCCGCTTCGTCTGGAACCACATGGTCGGGAAGCTCAGGGACGAATACGAATTCGGAATCAAGCCGGAATGGACTTATTTCTCGTTGGGCAAGGTATTCACCGTTTTGAGAAGGCACAGTTACAAGTGGTTGCAGGATTATTCGGCGTATGTGGTGAAGAGTTCCCTGCAACCCATCGAGACGGCTTACCGTGAATATTTCAAGGACTGCAAGACAGGAGGAAAATTGAACCGGAAACTTCCCCAGTTCCACGGCAAGTGGACGGCCGAGCCTTCGTTTCCATTAGACCGCTATTGTTCCAAGGTAGCAGGAGAAAGCCTGTATGTGCAGAAGGTCGGCTGGATGAAGATAGTCGGCAACAACCCTTACTTGGACGGCGAGTTCAAGTCCGGCCAGATCAAGTACGAATGTGGCAACTGGTACGCCTACCTGACCTATGAAGTCCAGACGGAAGCCAGTCTTCCTCACACGATCAAGGAAGTGGGCATCGACCGCAACGTGAACGCGGACGGGTGGGCGGTATTGTCGGATGGCACGAAGCACCCGGGGCCTGACTTAGCGTGGAAAGAGGCCAAGCGCAGGCGCTACCAGCGCAAGATGGCGCGGCAGGCGAAGGGAAGCAATCGCAGGAAGATCACCAAAGTTCGATTGCAGAGGGCATTCCATGCGGAACGCTTCGCCCGGTTGAACTGGGCGCACCACGTCAGCAAGGGAATTGCGTCAGAATACGACGTGGCCTATGTCGAGAAGCTGAACATCAAGGGCATGACGAAATCGGCCAGGGGCACGAAACAGAAACCCGGCAGGAACGTGAAGGCGAAGGCGGCTCTGAACCGGAAGATACTGGCCAGCGCATGGGGCACGCTGGAGCTCTGCCTGGACTACAAGATGGAGGTGCGCCATGTGCCTCCGGCGTACACCAGCCAGACCTGCCATTCATGCGGGCACGTCGATGAGAGAAACAGAAATGGAACAGACTTCAAGTGCACCGCTTGCGGGCATGCGGACGATGCGGATGTGAACGCCGCATTGAACATTTTGGCCTTCGGGAATGGGGCGGCTGGACGTGGAGGTGGCGACACCGGCGGGGTCTCCCGCCACAGTCGGCCTGGGAAGCGTCAAATAATTGCAGAATATGGCAGACGCGAGTCTGTCAAGTTATGTTAGTAATTCCCAGAACAAAACCATGGATCGAAGAACTTTTCTGACAGCGGGTCTAGGCCTGGGGACGCTATGCGTGGCGGGTTCCGTGCAGGCCGCTTGGCCCAAAGAGGCGTTCGAGGCCCAAGAGTCCGGCGCACTGATCGACATGTTGGCAAGCAGCGAGCCGGCACCCAGCGACGCGATCACCATTACCGCCCCCGACATTGCGGAAAACGGCGCAGTGGTCCCGATTTCGGTTTCCACGACGCTGGAAGGTGTGACCCGG
This sequence comes from uncultured candidatus Poriferisulfidus sp., assembly GCA_965204575.1. Classification (GTDB taxonomy): domain Bacteria; phylum Pseudomonadota; class Gammaproteobacteria; order Poriferisulfidales; family Poriferisulfidaceae; genus Poriferisulfidus. Next base: position 65,275 of record OZ241993.1, on the reverse strand, counting down.
ATCAGCATCGTGGTCGAGCAGAATCCTCTGCCGTTGACGTCCACGTACGATCTGACCGCCGATTCGGTTCCGTATGTCTCGACCCGGGTGAAGATGCTCAGGACATCCAACGTCGTGGCACTGGTCGAAGCGGGCGGCAAGTCGTATTCCGGCGTGCGGGAAGTCAAAGTAACCATCGGCGGCTGCGGCGGCTGAACGAGGAGGCAAAATCATGGCAGGAAGCATGCGTGTACGGGCTAAGGAAAAAGGCGGTGTCGTGACCGTAAAGGCCCTGATTACCCATCCGATGGAGACGGGCCTGCGCAAGGACGGTGACGGAAACATCATTCCGGCGCACTTTATCCAGGAAGTCACTGCGACGGTTGGCGACAAGGTCGTCTTTACCGCGAACTGGGGGACCGGTGTCTCCAAGAATCCGTATCTGTCATTCAAATACAAGGGCGCCAAGGGCGACATCGTGATCCTGAGCTGGACGGACAATCAGGGCAATTCTGATTCTCTGGAGGCCGAGGTCAAATGATCTCTAGAAAAGTCCTGGCTTGGTCGGCTTCCCTGCTGCTGGTGGGGCTGGTGGCCAATGCGGGCGCGGAAAGCCTGGATGCCGATGTGAGTCCAAAGAAGGATCTGGAGGCGATCCAGAAATTCTTCACGGAAAAGTTTCCCGAGATCGCTTGGGAAGACTTCGCCAATGGTACATACGCCTTGAACAAGGCCTGGTATGAGAACTGGCTGTTGATCGAAGAATTTCCACCCTATGAAATCGCGGTCGCCAATGGCGAAGAAATGTGGAACACCCCGTTCGCCAACGGGAAGTCTTATGCGGACTGCTTCGGAGAGCCGGGCGTTCAGCACCACTACCCGCGGTGGGACAGGGAGCAAGGGCAGGTTGTCACCTTGGCACTTGCGATCAACCAGTGCCGCGAGGCCCATGGCGAAGAACCGCTGGAGTACAAGAAAGGCCCGATCGTGGATCTTCTGGCCTACATGGCGTACGAATCGCGGGGCCAGATCATCGATGTGGTGGTGCCCGAGGACGACCCCGGTGCGCTGGAGGCGTACAAGAAGGGGCGCGAGTTCTATTTCACGCGCCGCGGCCAATTGAATTTCGCTTGCGCGCACTGCCATTTCAGCATGGCGGGGCGCACGCTTCGGACCGAGCCCCTAAGCCCGGCGCTGGGCCAGGCGACCGGCTGGCCGGTCTACCGGTCGAAGTGGGGCGCGACCGGCACCCTGCACCGCCGCTACACCGGTTGCAACAAGCAAGTTCGCGCCAAGCCGTTCGAGGCCCAGGGCGAGGAGTACCGGAACCTGGAATACTTCCATACCCATATGAGCAACGGTTTGCCCCTGAACGGGCCGGCAGCACGAAAGTGAGGCGATTATGAAATCGAGAATGCCAGTTCTTGTGGTCTTGGCCTTGTGCCTGGGTTCGACGGTTGCGTTGGCGGCCGATCAGGCGGGCTTCGACAAGGCATACGAGGCAGCGGTCGCTGCGCAGCAGAAAGCGGCTTCGGTCAGCGGCGAATGGCGCGATACCGCAAAGATGCTGAAAGAGGCCAAGAAAAAGGCTGAGGAAGGCGATTTCGAAGGGGCCATCAAGTTGGCGAAGAAAGCGGAGCACCAGGGACACCGGGGCTACGAGCAAATGACTTCGCAGGCTGGCAAAGTCGGACTCGATCCTTTCCTGCAATAAAATTCCCATGCACCTGAACCGACGCGAATTTCTGTCGGTGATGGTGGCGGCTTCAGCGGCAGGGATCCTGCCGTACCGCGGTGCGCGGGCTGCGGATGCCCTGTACGACCTCCCATCTTTCGGCAACGTCAGAATCCTGCACTTCACCGACTGCCACGCGCAGTTGCTGCCGGTCTACTTTCGCGAGCCGTCCACCAATCTGGGGTTCGGGCCGGCGCAGGGGAGACCGCCCCACTTGGTCGGGCAAGCTTTCCTGGATCACTTCGGCCTGAGTGCAGGCAGTGCGGAAGCGCATGCGCTGACCTATCTCGATTTTCCGTCTTTGGCGGAAAAATACGGCAAGGTGGGAGGCTTTGCGCATCTATCGACCTTGATTTCGCGCCTGAGGGAGGCTGCGGGCGCAGGGAATACCTTGCTGCTGGACGGTGGCGACACTTGGCAGGGGTCGGCGACCGCCATGTGGAGCAAGGGCGCGGACATGGTGGAAGCGTGCAACCGCTTGGGCGTGGATGTGATGACCGGACACTGGGAATTCACGTACGGAGAGGAAGCGCTGCGTGCCAATCTGGCGCAGTCGGAAGCCGAATTCGTTGCCCAGAACGTTTTCCTGACGGAAGAGGCCCTGTTCGATGAACGTCCGGCATTCGACGAGGAGACCGGGCATGCCTTCCAGCCCTACACCCTGCGCGATGTCGGGGGTGTGCAGGTGGCTGTGATCGGGCAGGCGTTCCCGTACACGCCGGTTGCGAATCCCAGGCGATTCGTTCCCGACTGGAGTTACGGTATCCAGGAGGCCGCCCTGCAGGCGTTGGTCGGAGAAATTCGCGCACGCCACAATCCGGGCCTTGTCCTGCTGTTGTCGCACAACGGCATGGACGTGGATCTCAAACTTGCTTCCCGGGTGTCGGGGCTGGATGCGATTTTCGGCGGGCATACCCACGACGGGGTGCCGGCGGCGATCGAAGTCAAGAATTCCGGAGGGATGACGCTGGTGACCAATGCGGGGTCGAATGGCAAATTCCTGGGCGTCATGGATTTTCAAGTGAAGCAGGGTCGCATGGCCGAAGCTCGCTATCGTTTGCTCCCGGTATTCTCCTCGCTGCTTCCGCCGGATCCTGAAATGCAGAACTGGATCGATCAGGCGCGGTTCCCGCACCTGGAAACCCTGAACCAGCCGCTTGCTGTGGCGGGGCAGACCCTGTACCGCCGGGGCAATTTCAACGGGACTTTCGACCAGGTCATCTGCGAGGCGCTTCTGGAGCACTACGATGCCGAAATCGCCCTGTCTCCGGGCTTCCGCTGGGGGACGAGCGTATTGCCGGGTAAAACCCTGACCATGGAGCACGTCCTGGCCCAGACGGCCATCACGTACCCGGAAACGTACATGAACGAGATGAGCGGGGAGCAGATCAAGCTGATTCTGGAGGATGTGGCGGACAACCTCTTCAACCTGGATCCCTACCAGCAGCAGGGAGGGGACATGGTGCGCGTGGCTGGGGTCGAATACAGCCTGGACCCGATGGCCCCGATCGGGGAAAGGCTCCGGGACCTGCGCACCCGTGACGGCGCAGCGCTGGATCCGAAGCGCCGCTACAAGGTGACGGGCTGGGGAGTGGTCGGCTCGGTGGCGCCGGGGCCGCCGGTTTGGGATATAGTGAAGAATTGGCTGCTCTCGCGAAAGGAAGTCAATCTTGCGACGCTCAACCAGCCGCGCCTGCTGAACGTTGAAAACAACCCAGGGATTGGGCTCTGAAACTTCAAAAGGAGGAATTCATGAAACGAATCGCTACAGGTTTATTGCTGTTTTGCCTTGCGGCGCCTGTCGTCGCAGGCAATACGGTCACGGTCAAGTTGATCACCGCGGACATTGCCCAGCGGATCGTGGTGACCGCCTTGGAGCATTGCGCCAAGGAAGGCTACCAGGTCACGGCCGCAGTGGTGGCGCGCGATGGGCGGATCCAGGCGTTGTTACGCCATGCGCTCGCTTCGCCGGTCACGGTCAAAATCGCCAAGAAAAAGGCCAAGACTTCAGCGAACATGCGCCTGGCAAGCATGGAAGTTCCAAAACCCCTGGCGCGTGCCAGCAAGAAATTGACTCGTTTGCGCGGCGGACTGCCGATCGAGGCGGGAGGCCAGTTCTACGGGGGTGTGGGGGTTTCCGGCGCGACCGGGGAAATTGACGAGGTCTGCGCCCAAGCCGGGATCGATGAGGTCATGAGCGACCTGGAATTCGAAGAGTAACCGGAGTTATGCGCAGGCTGTTTGCCGCTCTTTTGATCTGTACGCTGGCTTGGCCTGCGGCTTGGGCCGAGTCTGACCCCGCATTGGGTTCGGACATGACCAATCCGGGCTACGTGCCCCATCCGGAGTGGTTCAAGCAGTCGTTTCTGGACCTGAACGAGGATATTGAGGAAGCCTCTGCGGAAGACCGCCACCTGATGTTGTATTTCTATCAGGATGGTTGTCCGTACTGCAAGATGTTCATTGAGAATGACTTGGGCCAGTACGACATTGCCGAATATGCCCAGCAGCACTTCGACATCGTGGCAATCAACATGTTCGGCTCCCTGGAAGTGACCGATGTGGATGGAGAGGTTCTGCCCGAGAGCGAATTCGCAATGAAGGTCCGGGTGATGTTTACTCCGACCCTTTTGGTTTTTGGCGAGGACGGTTTGGTCATCTTTCGCATGAACGGCTACTACACGCCGCCCCGGTTCCGGGCTGTGATGCGTTTCATCTCGGAACGACGCTATACGAGCGAGCGGTTCGTCGAGTACTACGGAAGCCAGGACAAGCAGGCCGGGAGCGGAACTCTCCATGTCGAGTCTTCGACTGTGTCCGGGCCGCCGTTTGATCTGACAAAGCGCGATCCTGACAAGCCCCTGTTAGTCATGTTCGAACAAAAAGAGTGCTTGGGCTGTGACGAACTGCATCAGGATATTTTTCGCCGGCCGGAAACGCGGGACGTTCTTGAGAAATTCGAGATCGCAGTATTGGATATCCGCGAGAGAGCACCGCTGACAACCCCCTCAGGGAAAGAGACGGACTCCTTGAACTGGGCGATGCACCTGGGAGTCAAGGTCGTCCCGACGCAAGTAATGTTCGATCCGGAAGGTAAGGAAGTTTTCCGGAACGAAGGCTATGTCAAGGCCTTTCACGTGCAGTCCATCCTGGACTATGTGGCTTCGGGAGCGTATTTAGAATACGACGAATTCCAGCGTTACATTCAAGTGCGGGCGGAGCACCTGCAAGAAAAAGGAGTGGCGGTTAACCTGATGGAGTAGGGACTTCATGGCCAAGACTGTAACAATTCGAGCTCGCGTAGATCCTGACGTCAAACGTGACGCCGAAGAAGCCTTTTCGACCCTCGGTTTATCCGCGGCCGAAGCAATTACATTGTTCTACAAACAGGTCGCTCTGTGCCAAGGTCTACCTTTTCCGGTGAATATCCCTAATGAGGAGACTCGTGAAGCCATTCGCCAAGCTCAGACAGGAGAGGGATTGATTCATTGGCGCAGTGTCGATGATTTAATGAAGTAGGCTTTCGTTTACAGTATCTTCAAGCTGGCTCTCCCAGCAGAGAGACCCCTTCAAGACGCGCCAACTTTTGATCGAAAGTAAAAAGGGAATGTGCTCCGCGCCGCTTTGACGCTGCAACAATCATCCGGTCTGGCAAGCTAGCTCCGCCTTCTCTGTAATGATTGATGGCGGACACAACATCGTCGGCAGCCTCAAACTTGAGTTCCTTAGTGGCAATAAGGTCTTCCAGTGCTTCTGAGATTAGGTCACGGGAGAATCCATAGGTATTTTGGAGAACCCAAGCAAGTTCGACGGTCACTTCGCGACAAATAAAGCCCGGCTGCTCGGGAGTTAATTCCGAAAGCAGATTCCGCGCTGCCTTGGCTTGGTGTTCATCGTCGTCAAGTAGATGACGAACCAATACGTTCGTATCAAGCGCGATCATTCTTCGCATGCCCCTTTCGCGATGGCGCGATCCATGTCTTCCAGCGTTGCCGGCGGCCCACTATAGTGAGATTTGAATGCCCCGAACAATGTTTTGATTGATCGCAGAGGCAGGATTCGAATGCCGTCATCAAGGATGACGTAGCGTACACGGTCTCCCGGAGAAGCCCCGAGTGCTTCCCGTACAGGCTTTGGCAGCGTGGTCTGCCCCTTGGAGGTAATGGTTGATTCAAGCATTGATTAATAAAGGTGTCATTACTTTTATAAGTATATCCTTACTTATAGAATAAATCAAGGCATTATTTTTAGTGAATTACATTTAAATATTTTGAGAGTTACATGTCCTCACATTTCCGCACAAATTCAAGAAAATACCGAATCCACTCGAAGCGCTCCGTATGACGCAGGTGACAATAACTGGCAAACAGGTTGCCTAGGATCAGGCCGTCCATTTCCTCGGCCGTGCCGGTGCCGCGCCGGACCCGCCAGCCCCAGCGCAGGCCGCCATCCAGATTTTCAAGGCGCGAGTAATGAAATTCGTGTGCGGGCACCTGCAGCTCCGAGGGCACATCGGGCCAGGGGAAGTCACCCGTGGCCTCCAGTTCCACCAGCCCTCGTCCTTGCGGGCGTGAATCCATCACGCAATCGCCGGGGACGACGCCCACCATCTCGTGAGTCTGGCCTTCCCAGGAGATTTTCCTGGACAGGTACATGAGGCCGCCGCACTCGGCGTAGGTCGGCAATCCGGCCGCGATACGCTCACACAGGGCTTCCTTCATGGGGGTGTTGGCTGAGAGGGCTTCAGCTTGGGTTTCCGGAAACCCGCCGCCGAGCCACAGGCCGTCCATCTCGGGGAGTTTGGTGTCGTGCAGCGTGTCAAACGGCACCAACTCTGCACCCAACTGGGCGAACCGTTCCAGGTCGTCCGCGTAGTAGAACCCGAACGCGGCATCCTGGGCATAGCCAATGCGTAAATTCGGCTCGGGCGTAGATATCGGGGCTCCTGTCACTGGAGCTGTGTCCGGGCCGTTCGCCAGACTGAACAGTCTTTCGATATCGATGTTCTCGGTTACGACTCGGCCCATCTTTTCAATGCGCTGATCCGCATCGACTTGCTCCGTACGAGTGATGAGCCCGAGGTGGCGCTCGGTCAGTTCCATGTCTGGGGATCTCCCAACAGCCCCAAGCACGGACAGGTCGGTGTGCTGCTCCACGGCATGGAGGAGTTTGGATTCATGCCGGCTGCCGGCGGTTCGATTGAGAATCACGCCGGTCCATTGCAGTTCGGGGTCGAACTGCTGGTAGCCGAGGACCAGCGGCGCAATGCCCCGGGTCATGCCCTCGCAGTCCAACACGAGCGCAACGGGCGCCTGCAGCAGCTTCGCGAGAGCCGCATTGCTATCAGAGCCATCCTCTGCCATGCCATCGAACAGCCCCAAGTTACCCTCAATTAGGGTGCAGCCGGTAGCGGAATCGCGGGCAGCGGTGTCGAGGATCTCCTGATGGCTTTGCGTGTTGAAGTCCAGGTTGTAGCAGGGCTGCCCGGCGGCGCGGGACAGCCACATCGGATCAATGTAGTCGGGCCCTTTCTTGAAAGGTTGGGCAGTGATTCCTTGTTGGCCGAGCGTGTGCAGGAGGCCAATGGAGAGACAGGTCTTTCCGCTGGACTTCCGGCTTGCCGACAGGTAAAGCCGGCGGTTCTGGCCGGGCATGGGCAAAGCCTAGGCGGTCGGCTCGGGATCCGACAGGTTTTCGGGGAGAATGCCCAACGCGCCCAAACCCGCGACCACAACGATCAGGCTGATGGCGACGCCGGTGAAGCCCAGCAGGAACTCCCAGATGCTCGGGATGTAAGAGGCGACTACGCCGTCATAGAACGAACTGCTTTCCTCCATGCCGGGGAACAGGACTAGCGGGTACGCCTGCCCGGCGATGATGATGACGTACATCTGGATCAGGCCGCCGAGGATAACCAGGCTTGCGCCGACAAGCGTGCTGACGCGGCAGTGCCGGGTCTTCGGGGAGTAGAACAGGGCCAGCGGCAAGAGAGAACCGAGGCCGACCTGTCCAAGCCAGAACAGCTTCGAGTACAGGCTCTCGAAATTCAGGATGAATGCCTCATAGCCATGGTGCTCGGTGGCATAGAGGTTGGTGAGATGGTAGGCCAGGACGAAGTAAAGCACCGCGGAGACGAATACGGCGAGCAGGTTCTTCAGGCGGAACAGCAGGGCGTCACCGAGGACGCGTCCGGAACCGTGGCAGGCCGCGGCCAGGACCAGCAGGAACACGGCCGTGCCGAACGAGAACGACATGATGATGAACAGGGGTGCCATGATGGCCGCGTCGTATCCCTGGCGGGCGACCAGAAAACCGAAGATGGCGCCGGTACCAGTGGTCAGGATCAAGCGCCACAGCAAGGCCAGGATGCCGGCGGCCCGGGTCCAGCGGGCGAACGCAGGCTGGAACAGCACGAACATGTAAATGGCGATCACGGCCAGCAGCCCGGTGTACAGGAAGATGTTCCAGGCGAAGATGGACTTGAAGTTGTAGTAGGTCATGGCCACGATCAGCCGGTCCGGTCGGCCGAGATCCAGCACCAGGATGGCCAGGCCGCCGATCAGGAGGCCTGCGGCCAGCAGCCCGGACAGGCGGGCCAATGGCTTGTAGGTAACTTGGCCGAATACGGAGGCGATGGACGCGACGTTCAGGGCACCGGAAGCGGCGACGATCAGGAACACGGCGAAGACGTGCGGGATGCCCCACACGACCTGGTTGTTCATGCCGGTGATCCAATGGCCCTCGTGCTCCAGGTGGAGGAATCCGGCCAGCCCGGCCAGAGTCACCCCCGCCAGCACGGCGAGCAGGCCCCAGTAGCTGCGGCCGGCATCCAGGGTAGCGTAGCGGGTCGAGGCGATGCTCATAGGTTCTGGTAGCGTACGCCGGTGTTGAGCCCGAGGTCGGCCCGGATCTGGGTCGCGCCGAACTCCCGGATGCGCTTGGAGATCTCGCTGCCCGGGTCGTTCAGGTCGCCGAACAGGATGGCCTGGTGCCCGTCCTTGTGGCAGGCTTCCGCGCAGGCGGTCGTGTTCTCCCCGGCATCGACCTTGTGCACGCACATCGTGCAGCTTTCGACGCAGCCCTTGCCGCGCGGCGCGTCGGGCAGCTGTTCGGTCAGGTTTTCATGGATGAACGAGCGCGCCTTGTAGGGGCAGGCCATCATGCAGTAGCGGCAGCCGATGCAGGTGTGCTTGTCGACCAGCACGATGCCGTCCTCGCGGCGGAACGAGGCGCCCGTCGGGCAGACATCCACGCAGGGGGGATGCTCGCAGTGCTGGCACATCATCGGTAGCGAGATCGTCCGCCCCCCGAGCGGGTCGCGGACGGTCAGTTTCCGGATCCATTGCGCATCGGTCTCGGGACGGCCGAGATCCTCCAGGTTGTGCTCCTCGTTGCAGGCCGTCACGCAGGCATCGCAGTCTTCCTGGCACAGCCGGGTGTCCACCAGCAGTCCCCAGCGCACGGCATCGGTCACCGGGGCTTCCGGGTCCTTGGCGTACAGGAACACGCCGGGGGCGAGGGTCAGGGCGCCGGCCGCGCCGGCCCCCTGCAGGAATTCGCGCCGGGTGAAATCCAGGCTCATCGGACGACCCTCCTGCGGAACAGGTCGTTCAGGCTCAGCCGGGAGTGGCGGGGGATTGCGCCGTAGGCCTCATGCGGACGGTCGGCGTGGCATTCGAAGCAGTCGATGCGGATGCCGGCGAAGACATGGCAGTTGGTGCAGAAGTGGGCCGGCTCGGTACTCCGTGGAAAGCGTCCTTCCTCGTCCGCCTGCACGTGGCATTCCAGGCAGTTCTTCAGGGAGTGGCGGGTGGTGCGGATGCCCTTGTGCACGGTCTCGTCGCGCTGGTGCAGGATGAATTCCCAGTGCCGCTCGCGCATCACCTGGGTGGGTTCGACGCATTGTTCGCCCTTGGCCTTGGGGATAAACGGCCCCAACCCTTCAGCCGAAGCGTCCGTAAACGCTGTCAGTGCGACAACTGACAGCATGAGCAAGATTGCTCGCATGGCGCGAAGATCACCCCAGAGTTCAGAATTAATGCTCTCCCAGAGCCATGTCGATGTAGCCGGTCGGGCAGACGTCGGCGCAGATATGGCAGCCGATGCACTTGTCGTAGTCGGTGTCAACGTAGCGTCCGGTCGTATGCTCGTCCTTCTTGACCCGGAACACGGCATCCTGAGGGCAGAACACGACGCAGTTGTCGCACTCGAAACACATGCCGCAGCTCATGCAGCGTCCGGCCTCGGCGACCGCCTCCTCTTCGTTCAGGCCGATCACGCGTTCCTCGAAGTGACCCAGCACGGCCTCGCTGTCGGGCCCGGATTCGCCTCGCAGGGTGCGGGACTGATAGGGGAAGTGGGCGAGGAACAGCTTCTCGTGGGTGATGATCTCCTGGCTGGAGCGGTCCTCGTAGTTGTGAACCGAGAAGTCGCTGTCGCAGGTGCCCCGGGTCTCGCCGACCTCGTAGGGCGTGGGGTCCAGCCCGGCCTCGCTCAGTTTTGCCAGCAGGTCGAAGTGATGCACGTCCACCTTCGGGCGCTTGCGCAGTTCGGCCTGCTTCAGGTACTGGTCGATGCCTTCGGCGGCGATGGATGCCTGCCCGATGGCGGTGGTCAGCAGGTGCGGGCGGATGATGTCGCCCGCCACGAAATGCCCGGGCCGGCCTTCGACCTCGAAGAACTTGCTGGCGTCGATCAGGCCGCGGCCGTTGTCGAGTTCCGCCAGGCCTGCGCCGAGGTCGCCGCCCTGGCCGATGGCGGACACGATCAGGTCGGCCTCGATCTCGAATTCCGTGCCTTCCACGGGGCTTGGACGGCCTTCCTCTATGGTGCATTCCGCCATTTTCAGGGCGCGGGCGCGGCCGGTGTCGTCCAGCAGCACCTCGACCGGCATGACGCCATCGCGGATGGTGACGCCTTCGTGCAGGGCATCGTGCACCTCGTGCTCGGCCGCGGTCATCTCTTCCTTGGGAAACAGGGAAGTGAGCGTCACGTCGGCCCCTTCGCGGGCCGCGGCCATTGCGGAATCGTGCGCCACGTATCCGCCGACGACGTGCTCGGGGCGCAGTTTTTCGTCCATGCTCTGGATCTTGCCGAGGCGTCGTGCCACGGAGACCACGTCGATGGAGGTGTCGCCGCCGCCGACGCAGATGACGCGGTTGGCGGTCACCTGCAGGTGGCCCTTGTTGAAGGCTTCGAGGAAGGCGACACCGGAGATGCAGTTCGGGGCGTCGCTGTTGGGGACCGGCAACTTGCGTCCGGTCTGGCAGCCGACCGCCCAGAGGATGGCGTCGAATTCCTTCTCCAGCTCCTCGATGGTGACGTCGGTCCCGACCTTGGTGTTGTTGCGCACCTCGATGTCGCCCATCTCCAGGATGCGCTCGATCTCGCGGTCCAGGTAGGCGCGGGGCGTGCGGTAGCCGGGGATGCCGTAGCGCATCATGCCGCCGAGTTCCTCCTGGCTCTCGAAGACGGTGCTGGCATGGCCGCGGCGGCGCAACTGGTAGGCGCCCGCCAGGCCCGCCGGGCCTCCGCCGATGACGGCGACCCGCTTGCCGCTGGTCTGCTCGGGGCGTTCGAACGTGAAGCCCTCGTCGTAGGCCGAGTCGCCGATGTACTGCTCGACCGAATTGATGCCGACGAAATCCTCGACGTGGTTGCGGTTGCAGCCGTCCTGGCACGGGGCCGGGCAGACCCGGCCCATCATGGACGGGAACGGGTTGGCGTCGGTCGAGCGGCGGAAGGCGTACTCCTGCATGCTCATGCCTTCCGGCGGGGTCTCGATGCCGCGCACGATGTCCAGCCAGCCGCGGATGTCCTCGCCGGACGGGCAACTGCCCTGGCACGGCGGCGTGCGGTGCACGTAGGTGGGGCACTTGTGCGAATGATCCGCCTCGAAGATCGAGTCTCCCGGCCTGGACCACTGATAGTCGTCGTCCTCAAAACGACGGAAGGTGAGTTTCTGTTCCATTGGGGACTCGTTTGAACTGCTCATGGGGTTCTCCTGGGAGTGGTCTTCAAGCGGCCTCGCTCATCTCGGCCTCTTTCTCTTGTTCGCTTCCGGTCAGGATGACGGCCTCGCTCACCAACTGGTGAACGCTGACGATCTGGTCCATCTGGAATCCGTAGTAGGTCAGGACCTTGGCGAACTGGCTCTTGCAGATGGCGCAGATGGCGGCCATGTGGGTGACGCCGTGGTCCTCGACAACCTGTTTGAGGGCCTCCATGCGGGGCAGGGCGCCCTTGACGCGCAACTCGATCAGGTCGTCGGTCAGAAGCCCGCCGCCGCCGCCGCAGCAGTAGGTCGCTTCGCGGACGGTATCGGCCGGCATGTCGTAGAAATGGTTGCAGCTGGCGCGGATGATGGCGCGCGGGATCTCGAACTGTCCGCCCGGGATGTCGCCCATGCGCGAGGCGCGGGCCACGTTGCAGGAATCGTGGTAGGTCAGCACCATGTGGTCGTTTTCCGACTTGTTGAGCCGGAGCTTGCCTTCCTGGATCAGGCCATGGGTGACTTCGCAGATGTGCTGGGGGACCGGGTATCGGGGGTCCAGGAAGTCGAAGGGGCCGGCCAGCGTGTTGAGGAAGCTGTACGCGACCCGCCAGGCGTGGCCGCATTCGCCGAACACGATGCGCTTCACGCCGAGGTCCAGCGCCGCCTCCCGGATGCGCAGGGCGACCTTGCGCATGTTTTCGTAGCTGCCGATGAACATGCCGAAGTTGGCGGCTTCCGAAGCGTGCGAGCTCAGGGTCCAGGACAGCCCGGCCTCGTGCAGGACCTTGGCGTACCCGATCAGGCCGTCGACGTGGGGTTCGGCGAAGAAATCGGCCGAGGGGGTCACCAGCAGGATGTCGGCGCCTTTCTGGTCCAGCGGGAACTTGACCGCAACGCCGGTATCTTCCTCGACTTCTTCCTCCAGGCCTTCCAGGGTGTCCAGCAGGGCCGGTTCCGGCAGGCCCAGGTTGTTGCCGATGGTGTGCACCTTGCCGATGATCTCGTTGCAGTACTTCTGGCCCTTGCCGATCGCATCCATGACCTCGCGCGCCGCCATCGAGATCTCCGCGGTGTCGATGCCGTAGGGGCAGTAGACCGAGCAGCGGCGGCACTGCGAGCACTGGTGGAAGTACTTGTACCAGTCGTCGAGCACCTCTTCGGTCAGGTCCTCGGCGCCGACCAGCCACGGGAGGTACTTGCCGGCGAACGTGTAGTGGCGCCGGTACACCTTGCGGAACAGGTCCTGGCGGGCGACCGGCATGTTCTTGGGGTCGGTGGTGCCGAGATAGTAGTGGCACTTGTCGGTGCAGGCGCCGCACTTGACGCAGGAATCGAGGAACACCTGCAGCGAGCGGTAACGGTCCGTCAACTCGCCCATCTTCTTGATCGCGACGTCCTGCCAGTCGTCGACCAGTTCACCCGGGAAGCCGAGCGGTTCCTGGAAGTCGGGCTTGGCGACGAACGGCTGGCTGTGCGCCATCGTATCCTCGACCAGCTTCGGGATGACCGGGTACGGCTTGAGTTCCGGGACATCGAAGGCGGGTTGTTCAGCCATTTCCTTTCTCGAGTTTCAGCGCCCAGGCGGAGACGTGGCGGTGTTCCCGGGGGTTGTCGGCCTGATTGCGGGTGGGGCTGAAGAACACGCCGGGGGCGTGCAGCAGCTTGCTGAACGGGAACACCAGCATCAGCAGGGCGACGAGTACCAGGTGCAGGTAGAGGAGCGGGTCGGCCGGCAGCGGCTGCCAGTCGAACCACATCAGCCCGAGGAAGAATGCCTTGACGGCAACCACGTCCGTGCCGACGGCGAAGGTCATGGCGATGCCGGTGGCGCCGATGGCGATCAGCAGGGCCAGCATCAGGTGGTCGGACAGTGCGGAGATGTAGCGCACCCGGTCGACCGCCACGCGCCGGAACCAGAGCCCCAGCAGCCCGATCACCATCATCAGGGAGGCGTACTTCCCGTACGGTTGCAGGAACGCCACCCAGCCCCAGACGGGATCGGTGAAGTAGCGCAGGTGGCGAAGCAGCACCAGCAGCAGGCCGAAGTGGAACATCCAGCCGAACAGCCAGATCCACTTGTTCGACTTGAACAGGCTCTCGAACAGGGTCAGTTCCCGGAGCATGCGCAGGGCGACGCCGGTGCGGCTGGTCGGAGCCGGCGTGGTCGGGATCTTGAGGGGGGCCGGAACCGTGGCGTACCGGCGGATGCGCAGGGCGACACCCAGCACCAGCACCAGGGTGGCGCCGTAAAAGAGGAAGGTCAAAGCCAGGCTTGCTGCATCCATGTCAACGTGCGTCGGGGCCGCCGGCGGGCGGCCGCGCGCCGGTCAGACGCAACCGGTCGGTTTCGGCAGGCCCGCGTACTTACAGGCTTGTTTGGCCGGGCCGTAGGGGAAAAGCTCGTACAGGTACTTGCTGTTGCCCTTGTCCTTGCCCAGCTTCTTGCCGATCGCCTTGGTCAGGACGCGGACCGCCGGGGCGATCTGGTATTCCTCGTAGTACTCGCGAAGAAAGTTGATGACTTCCCAGTGGTTGTCACCCAGGCTGGTGCCGTCCGCCTCGGCCATGGCGTCCGCCAGTCCGGGCTCCCATTCGTTGATGTTGGCCAGGTAGCCTTCTTCGTCGGTTTCGTAGCTTTTGCCGTTCACTTCAAGGGGCATGATGTGACTCCCGTCTCGTTGAGACTGTTTTAAAATTTATAGCCATGATTGGACGCTGTCGTGTTCGCACGCGAGCGTCACGAATCGGTCGTAATCGACGACTTCAATGCCGTCGATGACGCGGTCCCTCGAAAGACCGCGCGCGTCAAGGTCGGGGCCCAGCACGTACATGGACAGGCGCCCGGTTGCGTTCTTGATCGTTTCCATGTGTGCGGTGCCGTCCAGGGCCGCCACGGCGGCGTCCTCGATCAGCAGCACCGCGTGGCCGTCTTCGGCCAGCCGCAGGCAGGACTCGAGCGAGTTGCGCTCGAACGGAGACTTGTTGACGGTGTGCAGCAGGCTCATGGTCAGAAACTCAGCACGACGTCCTGTTCGCTCATCACCGCGGCCAGTTCGCTGCTGTCGACGATTCGCAGAGATTCCTTCTCCGCCCAGTCGTCGTCTTCGTCTTCGTAGGTGAGCGGCATCAGGTCCTCGACCGTCAGCCCGCGCGCCTCCAGCGACTCGCGTTCCACGTAGATGTGGCGGACGTCGTAGTCGCCGAGCGCGGCGTAGGTCGGAGAGAAGTTCTTCATGCCGATGCCGTCGGTGTTCTGGCTCCGGGTCAACTGGTACACGCCGTCGTCGACGAAGGCCAGGCTGACCTGCTGGTCGAATGCCGCGCCGATCAGGACGACTTCCAGGGATTCCAGTGCATAGATCGTGCCGTACGGCGCCTTGCGGTTGACGTACATGAGTTTCTTGACGATGCCTTCTTCGCTCATCCTCAGTCTCCGAACGTCACCAGCCGGTCCGACTGGATGGCGGCTTCGATCAGCTGCCCGAGTCCCGAGATGCGGAAGCCCGGGGCGATGTTGTCGGCGTCCTTGCCGTGGCGCTGGGCCTCGTCGGCGTCGAGCAGGCCGCGGCGCTGCGCGGCGGCCACGCAGAGGACCAGGTCCAGTTCGTGTTCCTGGGCCAGTTCCGACCAGCGGTCCACGACGTTGCGGTCGTCCTGCGGCGGCACGGTCAGCCGGGTGCCGTTGTTGACCCCGTCGTGGTAGAAGAAGATCCGAAAGATTTCGTGCCCGGCGGCCAGCGCCGCCTGGGCGAACTGATAGGCGCTATCAGAGGCTTGGTGCTGGTAAGGACCCTCGTTGACCAGGATTCCGAATTTCACGGCGGCACTTCCCAGGAGTCAAGGCTCAGAAGCGGATGTGCGCCGAGGCGTTCAAGCTGGCTCGGGAACCGCGCCAGTTGTTGATATGGAACTTGGTGAACGGCAGGCCGCTGCGTTCGAAGAACTGGGGCCAGCCGATCCGCTCGATCCAGTCGTTCATGCGCTCCCAGTCCCGGGCATCGTCGCGGTAGGCGCGCAGGATGCGCTTGACCACGGCGGTGGCCTCCGGCCAGCGCGGCGGATTGTTTGGGATGCCGGCCGCAACCAGTTTCTGGAAGGTCGGCTTGCCGCGGGCGTTGGAGTGGTTGCCGCCGACCCAGATGGCGAGCTTGGTGTGCTCCGGGTCGTTGATCTGCATGGGCGGGCAGGGCGGGTAGCAGGCGCCGCAGCAGATGCACTTCTTCTCGTCGACCTCAAGCGAAGGCTTGTTGTTGACCAGGGCCGGGCGGATGGCCGCCACCGGGCAGCGTGCCACCACGGACGGGCGCTCGCAGACGTTGGAGACCAGGTCGTGGTTGATCTTGGGCGGCTTGGTGTGCTGGACGTTGATCGCGATGTCGCCCTGGCCGCCGCAGTTGATCTGGCAGCAGGACGTGGTGATGTGCACCCGGTTGGGCATGTTCCAGCCGCGGAACTCGTCGATCAGTTCGTCCATCATCGCCTTGACCACGCCGGAGGCGTCGGTACCGGGGATGTCGCAGTGCAGCCAGCCCTGGGTGTGCGAGATCATCGCCACCGAGTTCTTGGTGCCGCCGACGATGAAGCCGGAGTCTTCCAGCGCATCGATCAGCGGTACGACCTTCTCCTGGTCCGCCACCATGTACTCGATGTTGCTGCGGATGGTGAAGCGGACGTAGCCGTCGCCGAACTCGTCGCCGATGTCGCACAGCTTGCGCAGGGTGAACACGTCCAGGATGCGCTGGGTGCCGGCGCGCACGGTCCAGATGGATTCCCCGTTGTGCGCGACATGGCGCAACACGCCGGGGCGCGGGTCTTCGTGGTAGGCCCAGTTCCCGTAATGCTTGCGCATCAACGGGTGCAGGTACTGGAAGCCGTCCGGGCAACCGGATTCGACCGGCGAGCGATGTTCAGTGGCCATGGATCAGTCCCTCCGCGCTCAGGCCGCGGCCTGGGTTTCTTCCGACTTGCGCTGGAACCACTTCTCGGCCTCTTCCTCCCAGTCGTCCATGCGGACATAGGAACTCGTGCGCGGTTCGTTGATCATGTTGGGATCCACCTCCACGCCGATGCCTTCCAGGAAGTTGACCAAGCCGATGCGCTCGATCATCTCGCCGCAGCGCTCGTGCTCCAGCCCGTTCTCGGCCCAGAAGTCGATGGTTTCCTCGGCGAGTTCGACCAGGCGCTCGTAGTCCTCCTCGGTCTCGAGCTTCATGAACGGCACGATCATGGTGCCCATCAGGTCGCCGATCTTCAGCGTGCGCTTGCCGCCGATCAGGATCGACACCCCCTTGTCGTCTCCCGGGGACAGGGCCTTGGGCAGCACGTTCAGGCAATGCATGCAGCGTACGCAGTTGCGGTTGTCGACCAGCAACTCGTCGTCGTCCGACAGGGACAGGGCGTTGGTCGGACAGCGTGCGACCACGTTGTCGATCAGGTACTGGCGACCCTTGGTCTTGAGGTAGCCGGCGATGGCTTCCTGGTCGACCTTCATGTCGTCGCGCCAGGTTCCGATGATGGAGAAGTCGGAACGCTCGATCGAATTCATGCAGTCGTTGCCGCAACCGGACACCTTGAACTTGAACTTGTACGGCAGGGCCGGGCGATGCACGTCGTCGGTGAAGTTATTGAGCAATGTCCGGTGGACCCGCATCTCGTCGGTGTTGGACTGCTCGCAGCGGGCCGCGCCGACACAGGACATGCCGGTTCGCACGCAGGGGCCGGCCCCGCCGAGGTCGAACCCGTAGTCGTTGATCTCGTCGAAGAAGTGCTGGGTGTTCTCCGTGCTGGCGCCGATGAACATGATGTTGCCGGTCTGGCCGTGGAAGGTCACCAGGCCGGAACCCCAGCGTTCCCAGCTGTTGCCGAGCTGGCGGAGAACATCGGTGGTGTAGTAGTTGCCTGCGGGCGGCTGCACGCGCAGGGTGTGGAATTCTTTGGAGGCGGGGAAGGTGGCGCCGACTTCGGAGAAACGCGGGATGATGCCGCTGCCGTATCCGTAGACGCTGACCGTGCCTCCCTTCCAGTAGCCCTTTCGGGTTTCGTAGGAATGCTCCAGTTGCCCGAGAAGGTCGTTCGCGACGCCGTTGATCCGTTGGTCGGGATGTTGGTCGCGGAGCCGCTTGATGCCGGAGATGAAGCTGGGCCAGGGCCCTTGCTCCAGGTCGTCCAGCATCGGCGTTTTATGCTGTTCGTCTGTCATGGTTCACGGTCCTCCTGTCAAACACGTGGCCAGTGCGTAGGATAAATGATTTTGAAGCAGATATAAATTTCACTATGGGGTAAGCCGGGAACTTGTCATTATATCCCCTAAGGGGTAGGTTAGACATTGCCAATTTCTGTTAAACTTTTCATCTACCACCCTCGTCATTTCGTTGGCGGGCCACAGAGTCTTGGGAAAACTTTCCGAGACCCTTTGTTTTATCTAGGTGGTCAGAATTTGGAACCATCCTTAATTCCGAGGCATGAGGCACGGAAATGACCTTAATTCCCACGCAACGAGTCGCCACGCATCCCGGAGCGCTATTGCTCGGGCAGATTGAGGAAATGGGATTAACCGTACATGGCGTTGCCCGAGCCATAGGGTTGCCAGCAACCCGTCTGTATGAGATCGCATATGAACGTCGCGGCGTCAGCGCGGAGACGGCAATCGCACTCGCTGCATTTTTCGAGCAGACTCCAGAGTTTTGGTTGAATGCCCAAAAGGTGCATGAACTGTCAAAAGAGTTGGTTGAACGCGGTGAGGCTATTCGTATGCAGGTGCGTTGTCGCGCAAAGGACATGGCGACGATATAGCGTCTCGCATACGGTTGCCTGTCTGGGTTAAAGCCCGAAAATAAAGTAATTGTTTGTGATATAATGATAATAGATAGAATATTTCTATAGACAATTATTCACTTACCTTCCCTACGGATATGTCGCAAGGGGACCGGGCAGTCAAGCTCATCGAAAAACACGGCATCCTGCGTTGTGCCGAACTCATCCGTGCGGGTATCCATCCCGAAACACTCTCCCGGCTGGTCAAGGAGGGCACCATCACTCGCGACGTCCGCGGCCTGTACCAGTCTGCTGATGCCGATATTTCGGCACAACACGGTCTTGCCGAAGTGGCGAAACTCGTCCCCAAAGGAATCATCTGCCTCGTTTCCGCTCTACAGTTCCATGAGCTTACCCTGCAACTGCCGCGCCAGGTCTGGGTGGCCATACATTCAAAAGCACGGAAACCCAAGGTCGAATACCCTCCGATACGTGTTGCAAGGTTCGGGGAGGCGGCATTTTCTCTTGGTGTGCAGGTTCACTCCATTGATGGCGTGCCCGTTCCCGTTTTCAGTCCTGCCAAGACAGTCGTGGATTGTTTCAGGTTCAGGAAAGCCGTGGGTCTCGACGTCGCACTTGAAGCCCTGCATAACGTTATGGAGTCAGGCCAGGCGAAGCCTGCGGAAATCGCCCAATATGCCTACAAGACCCGCATCTGGTCAGTCCTTCAACCTTACCTCGAAACGGTCGCTGCGTCTCGGCAATAGCGGAATGAAAGACCTCTACGACCTTTTTTCATGTCTCGAACCCTCTCCATGGACTTGATTGCGCACAAGTGACTTCAGGTAGCACTATAATTTCTGCATACATTTCTCGATCTTTCAAAAATTCACGGAGGACTGCATGGGCATTGAATTTGACGGACAGACGATAGAGACTACGCCGAGCGGCTACCTGGTCAATGCGGACGATTGGAGCGAAGGCTTGGCCGAGCAAATCGCAAAATCCGAGGACCTGGAACTGACATCGCGGCACTGGGATGTCATCAAGCATCTTCGCGAGGAATTTTTCCAGAACGCCGGGAACCAGCCGAACACCCGCAACCTGGTGAAACACCTGAGCAGGCTCTGGAATGAAAAGATCAACGCCAAGACCCTCTATGACCTGTTTCCCGGAGATCCGAGCAAGCAGGGAGGGCGTATTTCCGGGTTGCCCGAAAGCCGCCGCAAGGGGGGCTACTGAGTTTTTGCAGCCGGCTCCCCACTTTGCCGGGGACCGACGACACATACGACGGGAGTGTCCGCCAAGGCTGTGCGGATAGCCGGCTCGACTAGTCTAGGAAACAGAGAAAGGGAAGGACCCATAGGAGGCCGATCGACTTGACTCAACTTCTCCGACTTATTGCACACTAACCTATCGGATAATTTACGGTTACTATTCCGTCTGATTGTATGCTAAGTATGCCGTCCAATTTCCGGTTTTCTTCCTGTCTGAAATGTACTGCCAATGCCGTTTTCTTATTTCACTAGTGTCCCATAAAAAAACAGGCGCCCCGAAGGGCCCTGCTTTGTAAGGTGTGCCTCAGTTGGACTGTCTTAGTCGAACCAGTGCACGATACCGACTGCGAACATCTCGATCTCCGCACCAGCAGTACCCAGTCCGGTACCGGAGATGCCCTGGCCGTAGGTTCCGTTTTTGTCGTTGGAGACTTCGGAGTAGGTCAGACGCAGTTCCGTGCCGGCCGGCATGGTGTAGAAGATGCCCACGTTCCATGCGTCGGCCGCGGTTTCGTCCCAGTCACACGAGCAAGAGCCGCAGGAGACCTCAAGGTCATCCGCGTCCATGTAGGAGAAGCGGAAGTCGATGGGACCGCCCATCTTGATCTTGCCGGACACCATCCAGGCGTCACGCTCGATCTTGACGTTTTGGTTCATAGTCATTGCAGCTCTGTTTTCTGCCGCCGTCTTGGCCGCGACTGCATCTACGGCAGCCGTGACCAGTTCAGGCTCGAATGCCTCCATCGCTGCTTTCGTAGCCGCCTCGACCAGTAGCTGGTATTGCGTCTCGGCGTCTCTCTGGGCCGTAGTACCACTATCCGCGTCAGACAAGTCCGGCGCCTGTACGCCATCCGTGGAGGCATCAGTGTCGCGGGCATTGTTCAGAGCATCGATCGCAGCCTTAAGTACAGTCTGCTGCCCGTCAGTAGCGGTATTAGTATCCGCCAAGACGTTGAGACTGAGATCAGTACACGTCGGGGGAGTAGCGGCAGCGCAACCGGTCGCACTTTCGTCCGCCGCCGTCAGTGGCTTCGTCGTAGAACAAACTACGCACAAGTTCAAGGGTCTTCTGTGCCTTGACCGCATTTTCCTTCTCTTCGTCGGTCTGGCCGTCATAGGTCGTGTAGACCGCTTTTTTTGCCGCAACCGCATCAGTCCCTACAATCTTGTTCCCGTTGTGGAACAAGTCGTAGGTGCCGAAGTTGCTGTAGCCGAACGCAGCCATGGCCGCATCGACATTGCTCACGTTGTTGAACTCGTACTCCAGGGTCTCCCACATCGCCGAGATCTGAACGCTCATGCCGTCGCCCATATCCATGATGTAGCGGCCGGCCACGCGCAGGCTCTCCGCGTCCGAGGCCTCCATCTGGCCGACGGAAGCCGCGGTCCAGTCCTCGTGGTCCTGCCAGGTCACCGCCGCCCACAGCGGGCCGTTGGTGTAGGCCAGGCTTGAGGAACGAATCACCGGATCGATCTCGTGGTCGTTCCGGGCTTTTGTCTCATCCCGGTTGCCGGCGGTCCACGCGAAGCGGAACACGAAGCCGTTCCAGTTCGGCGACCAGTACTGGATGATGTTGTCCTGGCGACGATTGAAGCCGGTGTCGTAGGCTCCGGCCACAGTGTAGTCGAACGCGCCGAACTCGCCGGTGTTGTAGAAGATGGTATTGGCACCGACCGAACCCATGATGCTGGTATGCGAGTCCGCGCCAGCGTCATAGAACGGGTCGACCCACTGTGCCACGCCCTCGTTGTAAGGGAGCAGCCAGGTAGCCAGCATGACCTCACCCATCTGCGGGTGAGACAGGCCGATCTTGGAGTTACGGTTACACCAGCCGGTTTTTCCACCGAGTTGGTTGTAGTACGTAAACTGTTCGCACTGCACGTTAACCGAGATGTCGTTCATGCCGGTGGGCACGCTTGCCGCGAATCCGATGTTGCCCGCGTTGAACTGGATCCGGTCGAAGCTGCGTCCGCCGTCGATATCCACAAACTCCCAAGAATGATTCTGCCAACCATAAATATTCCATGTTTCGGCCTGGGCTGCGAATGGAATCGCCGCCAAGGCAAAAAATATTAGAAATTTTTAATTGGTCAATATTCAGCAAGTGGGGATTAATCACGTTGAACCTGCTTTGTCTGGCGTTGATCGCGATAAATTTTCAGCCTATCAAGGATTGCTTGAAATAGACGATGTGGTAACACACCGTACGCCCACTGCCCTTGGCTGACCGGACGGATATCCGGTCCCGGCCATATGAACCTATTTACCTCGGAAATGATGATCCACGACTTCTCTGCGTCCAGACCAAGGCGTTGTTTTACTTGATTTGGTATCTCGATTGCGGCTGATGCATCATGAGGCTGGCGACGAGTAATTGGCGCAACCCACACAACTTTCTTGTCAGTTTCTTTGCCGGTTATTGATAGAACAACCACACTGGGTCGATATTTGGATGCTTCTATTCGTCCTTGTTCGGCTTCATGTCGCCAAAGGTAATCGTAGCGAATGACAAGTCCCGGTACTGGTTCAGGGAGTGCCACGTCGCTAGACTAATTCATGGTCGTATTGCTTGGCTTCTTCTGGTGGTTCAGCCTTTAGAATCGCCTCGACTTCTTCATCAGACAATTCCTCTATGGCAAATGCTCGACGGTCGCGGCATATAAGGCGTTCATACTCCTTGGCAGACAAAATTACCAATGCGCTTCCCTCATGGCGGGTAACTGATAATGGAGACTTGATTGCCTTAGTATGAAAATAATCCAAGTTTTTCTCATATTCAGTAGATGTGACTTTTTGCATGACTAATCCTCCATAAATATCTGATGTTCTACTGTGGCGAACCAACTCGCGTCTTTCGCCAATATTATATGTCTAAAAGACAGACGCCCCGAAGGGCGCCTGCTTTGTGTGGTGTGCCTTAGCTAGACTGTCGTGGAGGGAATCAGCCGTACGGTGAGCGTGTGGCATTGGCCTGTCAAGGCATCGTCTCCAGAGCGCGCCATCCTCGAAGCACTTGATGATCTGCCACACCATGCGGGTTTCGACAACCTGGACAAGATCTTCGAGGGACTCGTAACCCTGCGGCCCAAGCAATTGATGGCGCTGCTTATGCGTTGCCGGAGCGTGAAAGTGCGCCGGCTGTTCTTCGTTTTCTCGGACAGGCATCGACATCCGTGGCGCAAGCATCTCGATGCATCGAAAATCGATTTCGGTTCCGGGCCGCGTGCCTTGGTGAAGGGCGGCAGGGTCCACTCGGCATATCGGATCTACGTGCCGGAAAATCTTGTCGACGGGGAAGAGGCCAAAGCCAATGCTTGATCGCTATGCCGAACAAGTCCGCCTGCTCTTGGGCGTACTGCCGGATATCGCTGCCGAGGAAGCCTTCGCCCTTAAGGGCGGGACAGCCATCAATCTGTTCTACCGGGACATGCCGCGCCTTTCCATAGACATAGACCTTGCTTACTTGCCAGTCACTGACCGCGCGGTTGCGTTGAATGATATCGACATGACGCTCAGCCGGATTACGGAGACCATTGCCAATAAAGATCGAAACCTCCGCGGTGACTCGCGAAACCGTGTATCCGCCGCCGACGATGAGGGTCTCGGACGTGGTGACAGAGCATTTCGGTTTCGCCGAAATGAATATCCTTGCGTTTGAAGACCTCTACAGTGGCAAACTGCATGCAGCACTTGACCGGCAACATCCGCGTGATCTCTTTGACGTCATGATCTTGTATGAGAATGAGGATCTTGCCGAAGATTTGTTTGTCATCCGTGACTTTTGTGGTGTTGCCGGACAAACTATGGTTGGCAGGATGACCGCTCGGCTCACATTCCAAGTAACGTTCGCTCCTCCTTCCCGAACACCAGCCCCAGAAGGTACACCGGCTCGCCCTCAGATCGGTACTTCTCCGCATAGCCCCGATCCTGAATCTGGTCCAGTGCCGCATCCAGCGTACTTTCCGCCTCGTCCTCTCCCTCCGCGACCTTGAGTTCCAGCACGAAAACCTGGCCTCCCTGCCGGATCACTAGGTCCGAACGACCGTGGCTGGAAGATTCTTCCGCATGAACCTCCGCCCCCACCGCACGCAGCGTCATGTACAGCATCGCCGCATAATGCGACTCGTACCGGCCTAATTCTCCCGCCCCCTCCCACCACGGGTGCGGAACCCCAGCCAGATAGGACTGGAGGTGTCGGGCAAATCCCTCGAAGTCGTTCGACTCCAGCAGCCCCAGCAGGGCATGTGCCTGCATCGTGACCTCTTCGCTTTCCCGGCCCAGATCCACCATCAGACCCTTACTGAAACTCTGCCGAACCTCTAGGTTCGGGTATTCCAGCCGGTAGAAGGTCTCCGTCCCGATGCGCTCCTCCCCCGCGATTGTCAGGTAGCCCGTCTGAAACATCAGCGCATGCAGGTCCATGTCGCTCACATCCAGCTTCGACAGGCGCGCCACATCAACCCGCCGGCTCTCCAGCTCCAGAGGATTCACGCTCCGTTCCCGCATCAGTTGGTACAGAAAAGTCGGGGTCGCGGTCTCGAACCAGTGTGGTTGGAACTCCCGGCTGTCGAACAGCAGCAAAACGCCATACGGGTTGTAGAGCTTCTCCTCGCCGCGCCAGCCGTAGCCGTTGTACCAGGCCCGGATCTCCTCCCGGTCGAGCCCCGGCAACTCCGGGGCGAACACGGTATCGATGTCGCGATCGGTATAGCCGCAGATCGCGGCATAGCGCGGATCCAGGCTGATATCCTTCAGGTTGTTGAGCCCCGAGAACAGGCTCGCCTTCGAGAACATGCTCACCCCAGTCACGAACACGAAGCGCACATGTTTCGCGCTGTCCTTGATGATCCCGTAGAAGCCGCGCAGGTAGTCTCGGTTTGCTTCCGCCAGTTCTGGATTCTTCAACACGTCCAGGATTGGCTTGTCGTATTCGTCGATCAGCACCACCACTTGTCGACCGGTGGTCCGGTGCAGGCGGCGCAGAAGCGATTGCAGGCGTTCCGGGCCGAGCAAGGCCCGAGGCTCCGGATCGAGCCCTAAACCTTCCTCGATTCCGTTCAGCTTGTCCTGGATGTTCGCTTCCAGGTCTCCCGGTTCGGTGTATTTCCCGCCAAAGCTCAGCCGCAGCACCGGATGCCGGACCGACCAGTCCCAGTGCCCGTGGATAGCCAGCCCCTGGAACAGGGGCTCGTTACCTTCGAACAGTTCCTGCAGGGTGTCGATCAGCAGGCTCTTGCCGAAGCGCCGCGGCCGCGACAGGAAATAATGGCGCCCCCCCTCCACTAACTGCCGGATGAAGGCAGTCTTGTCCACATAGTAATGTCTCTCTTCGCGGAGGACTCGGAAGTCCTGAATTCCAATCGGAAGCTGGCGGCGATCCATAACATTTTCTCAATGATACCGGGCATCATACACTGTCTGTCAGCCTCCTCCTCGCCAGTTGGATGACTGCTTCATCTGCAAAAAAACAGGCGCCCCGGAGGGCGCCTGCTTTGTAAGGTGTGCCTTGGCTGACTGGATTAGTCGAACCAGTGCACGATACCGACTGCGAACATCTCGATCTCCACACCAGGCGAACCCAGTCCGGTACCGGAGATGCCCTGACCGTAGGTTCCGTTGTCGTCGTTGTTGACTTCGGAGTAGGTCAGGCGCAGTTCCGTGCCGGCCGGCATGGTGTAGAAGATGCCCACGTTGAAGGCGTCGGCCGCGGTTTCGTCCCAGTCGCCCGAGCAGGATGCGCAGGAGACCTCGAGGTCGTCCGCGTCCATGTAGGAGAAGCGGAAGTCGATGGGGCCGCCGAACTTGATCTTGCCCGACACCATCCAGGCGTCGCGCTCGATCTTGACGTTCTGGCCCATAGTCATCGCAGCTCTGTTCTCTGCTTCAGTGCGTGCTGGCATACGGGTATCTTCCGTCATTCCAAGCTTTGCCTTAGCAGCGGCTGTGGCTGCGTCGACCAGCAGCCGGTACTGGACCTGGGCGTTTCTCTGAGCCACAGTGCCGCCGACTCTATCACCCTCGGCAACGGTACCAGCATCTGCACCCACTGTCAGGTCTGGCGCTTGAATACCATCCGTCGTGCTATCCATATCACGGGCATTGTTCAGATCTTCGACCGCAGTCCTCAGTGCGTTGGTGCCGCCAGGCTCCGCCAAGACGTTGAGACCGCCATTACACATTTCCACAGCGGCCGTGGCAGCACTACAACCGGTCGTCTTGCTTTCATCCGCGGCCGTTAGAGGATTGTCTGCCGCAGGTGACAGAAGGGCAGGGACAGTGATTGCAGCGCCGTCGGAGTCAGCGACGAGAGTGTTTATCGCCGGGGTATCTTCGCCATCGGTGAACAGATCCCAGAAAAGTTCAAGGGTCATCTCAGCCTTGACTTGGACTTGGTCTTCGGTTGGCTCGATCGGCATAGGAGCCCTTCCACTCGCCTCAGTCGCTCCGATCTTGCTCTCGTCGTGATACAGGTCGTAGGTGCCGAAGTTGGAGTACCCGAACGCAGTCATGGCCGCATCGACGTTGGTCACGCCGTTGAACTCGTACTCCAGGGTCTCCCACATCGCCGAGACCTGAACGCTCATGCCGCCGCCCATGTCCATGATGTAGCGGCCGGCCACGCGCAGGCTCTCCGCGTCCGAGGTCTCCATCTGGCCGACGGAAGCCGCGGTCCAGTCCTCGTGGTCCTGCCAGGTCACCGCCGCCCACACTGGGCCGTTGGTGTAGGCCAGGCTTGAGGAACGGATTACCGGGTCGATTTCCCCTCCCATGTGAGGGGTCTCATCGCGGTTGCCAGCGGTCCACGCGAAGCGGAACACGAAGCCGTTCCAGTTCGGAGACCAGTACTGGATGATGTTCTCCTGACGACGGTTGAAGCCCGTGTCGTAGCCGCCAACCTGGTAGTTGAACTCGGTCTGAGCAGAGCCCGGACTCGAGCCGGATGCCTGGAAGTCGAAGTCACCAGTGTTGTAGAAGATGGTATTGGCACCGACCGATCCCATGATGCTGGTATGCGAGTCCGCGCCAGCGTCATAGAACGGGTCGACCCACTGCGCCACGCCCTCGTTGTAAGGGAGCAGCCAGGTGGCCAGCATCAGCTCACCCATCTGCGGGTGAGACAGGCCGATCTTGGAGTTGCGGTTGCACCAGCCGGTGCCGCCCGCGAAGTGGTTCACGTACATGAACTGCTCGCACTGGACGTTGACCGAGAGGTCGTTGAAGCCGGTGGGCACGCTCGCCGCGAATCCGATGTTGCCCGCGTTGGACTGGATCCGGTCGAAGCTGCGTCCGCCGTCGATATCCACAAACTCCCAAGAATGATTCTGCCAACCATAAATGTTCGGCGCATCACGGTTTTGTGTGGAATAGAGGGTCAGGGATAATGCTTCCGCGTTTTAGTCTGGAGTGTGGTCTGATGGAAGCAGTGAACAAGTTTTGCGAGATGCTGATGTTTCTGCATCCGCCGTGGGAGGTGGTCTCGGTGTCCTGTCGGGAAGGAGGCGAGGATCG
This sequence comes from uncultured candidatus Poriferisulfidus sp., assembly GCA_965204575.1. GTDB lineage: Bacteria > Pseudomonadota > Gammaproteobacteria > Poriferisulfidales > Poriferisulfidaceae > Poriferisulfidus. The sequence continues at coordinate 38,027 of OZ241993.1, read as the reverse complement.
CAGCCCGGGGCGCGTCACGATCGAGTTGGCCTATCAGGCGAAGAGCCTGGTGCCGTGTCCGGAATGCGGGACCTTGTGCAAGCGGCACGACACGAAGGCGCGGGAGTGGCGGGACCTGGATTTGATGGGTTGGCGCACGACCTTGCGGGCCGAGGTGCCGCGGGCGAACTGCCCGGAGCACGGGATTCGGCAGATCGCGGTGCCGTGGGCGGAGTCCCACGGTCGTTTCACGATGCGCTTCGAGACGGAGGTGATCGAGGACCTGCTGGCGATGCCGCTGCGGGCGGTGGCGCAGAAGTGGGGGCTGAGCTGGCATCAGGCGGACGGCATCCGCTCGCGGGCGGTGCGGCGCGGATTGGCGCGACGCGGGCCGCAGGCACCGAAGCGGATCGGCATCGACGAGACCTCGTTCCAGAAGCGGCATGAATATGTCTCGATCGTGGTCGATCAGAAGCCGGCGTCCGGGCGCAAGGGGGTGGTGCTGTATGTGGGAGACCGCAAGGATCAGGCAGCGGTGGAGCCGTTTTTCAGAGAGTTGGGCGACGCCGCCTGCGCGCAGGTTGAGACGGCCGCGATGGATCTGGCGCCGGCCTACATCGCGGCGACCCTGAAGTACACCCAGGCCGACATCTGCATCGACCGCTTCCATGTGGTGAGCCTGCTCAACCAGGCGGTGGACCAGGTGCGCCGGGCGGAGCACAAGAGGTTGCTGGCGCAAGGCGATGCCCGCCTGGCGGGCACCCGTTTCGACTGGCTGATGACCGAGGAGCGGATGGGCCCGGCCCGGCGCCAGCGTCTGGAAGCGTTACGCAAGGAGGACCTGAAGGTGGCCCGGGCCTGGATCCTGAAGGAACGGGCGGCGGAGATCTGGGCGTTGCGCGACCGGACCCTGGCCTACTACGCCTGGGAAGCCTGGCATCAGGCGGCGAAACGCTCGCGGCTGGCCCCGGTGATCAAGGCGGCGGAGACGATCTGGAAGCATGTGGAAGAGATCCTGAACGCCGCCGTGCTGGGCATCAGCAATGCCCTGTCGGAATCCATCAACGCGAAAGTGCAGTGGATCAAACGCCAAGCCTGCGGCTACCGCAGCCGCGAGCGCTTCCGTGAAGCCATCTACTTTCACTTGGGCGGACTCGACCTGTATCCGAGACCTCCGTTCCACACAATTCCGTGAAGACCCAAATGTTCCACGTCTCTGCTTGCGCACCGAACGGTGCTACAATCAAAGCCATGGCGATTAGAAATAATATTGAGTTACTTCGTAAAGGGGGGCAGTCTGGAATATTATGTAAAGGTATTGGCTAATTTAAATTCTGGCTTGCATTTGCTCATTTCAGCGAAGAATATAAACGAGTTTTCCGTATGGAGCCAAGGGATTTATTTGCAGGAGTCATGTTGGAGATAAATCTAGTAAATTACTTTTTTAACAATGATATAAGATGATTTTACTCAGGCATGTACAGATTCTGGACTGCAGAACGAATATCCAGGAAACCATTTCCGACCAATTTAAATTCAAACTACCGACTGATTTAAAGTCAGTATTGGAGGACCGGGTGAGAATCAGGAGGGAATTCAGTCCGGCACGTCGGTGACTGCGCCTTCCGAGGCTGAACGTACGCTGCGCGCGTATTTTGCGAGCACACCGGTGCGGTAGCGTGGGCGGCGCGGCTTCAAGGCTTTCCGGCGTCGGTCGAGTTCCCTTTTCGGCACCTTCAGCGTGATTTCCCGGCGCGTGGCGTCGATGGCGATGCGGTCACCGTTTTTCACTAGGGCTAATGGGCCACCGACGGCAGCCTCTGGAGTGATGTGCCCGATCACAAATCCGTGTGAACCGCCGGAAAAGCGTCCATCGGTAATCAGGGCCACGTCGCTGCCGAGCCCGCGACCCATGATGGCGGAAGTCGGGGCGAGCATCTCGCGCATGCCAGGTCCGCCGCGGGGGCCTTCGTAGCGGATCACCACTATGTCGCCGGCACGGATGGAGCCGTCAAGGATGGCGCGCAGGGCCCGTTCCTCGGAGTCGAACACGCGGGCTCGTCCGGCGAAGGTGGAACCCTCCTTGCCGGAGATCTTGGCCACGGCGCCCTCGGGCGCCAGGTTTCCGCGCAGGATGACCAGGTGGCCGTCCGGCTTGATCGGGTCGGAAAACGGGAGGATGATCTTCTGGTTTTCCGGGTAGTCCGGCGTTTTGTCGAGATCTTCGGCCATGGTGCGCCCGGTGACCGTCCGACAGTCTCCGTGCAGGAGCCCGGCGTCCAGTAGGCGTTTCATCAGGGGGCGAATCCCTCCAATCCGGACCAGTTCCGACATCATGTAGCGGCCGGACGGGCGCAGGTCCGCGACCACGGGCACCTTGCGGCCGACCCGCGCGAAATCGTCCAGTGAAAGCCGCACGCCCATGGAGCGGGCCATGGCCAGCAGATGCAGGACGACATTGGTGGAGCCGCCCAGAGCGGTTGCTACGGCGATGGCGTTGAGGAAGGCCTTGCGCGTCATGATGTCGCGCGGAGTGACACCGAGTTTCAGCAACTGGACTGCCATTTCGCCAGCCTGGCGGCAGTCTTCGCGCTTGGCCTTGGAGGTTGCCATCTGTGCCGAACTGCCGGGCAGGCTCATGCCCAGCGCTTCGATTGCCGAGGCCATGGTGTTGGCGGTGTACATGCCACCGCACGAACCAGCCCCGGGAATGGCGCAGGATTCAATCGAGGTCAATTCCTTCCCGGAAATCTTGCCCTTGGCGCGTTCCCCGACTGCTTCGAATACCGAGACGATGTCGATGTTCTTTCCATGGTGCCGTCCGGGGGCGATAGTCCCGCCATAAACGAACACGGCCGGACGATTGAGTCGCGCGATCGCCATCAGACAGCCCGGCATGTTCTTGTCGCAGCCGCCGATCGCCACCAGTGCGTCGAAACCTTCTCCGGCGGTTACCGCTTCGATGCTGTCGGCGATCAGTTCCCGGGAGACCAGGGAATATTTCATGCCCTCGGTGCCCATGGAGATGCCATCGGATATGGTGATGGTGTTGAAGGTGACGGACTTGCCGCCAGCCTGGTTGGCACCTGCGGCCGCTTGGCGGGCCAGCCGGTCGATGTGCATGTTGCAAGGCGTCACTTCGCTCCAGGTGGAAGCGATGCCGATCTGGGGGCGGCGGAAGTCGCCGTCGCTGAAACCAACGGCACGAAGCATGGAGCGGGCAGGAGCCCGTTCCAGTCCGTCGACGATCACGCTGGAATGCGGGCGCGGCAGGCGGGGCATGTTGGATTCGGAGTGGGCAGCTTTGTTGCGCTGCTGATTATAAAGACTAGAGTGTCGTGGATTTTTTTGTTTTCGTCGAACTAATTTCTATATTAGCTTTGGCTCAACGCTCGTAAAGTTCTTCTCTCGTCCACTTGTTATTGCCGCGTCGCGACTGGCTGGACCGCGACAAGGCCAACAATCGTTCGCAAGTTTCAGCACGATGTTGGCCAGATCCACCGTATTCTTCCAGATATTTTTGGATCAGCATATTCACGGACGTATTCTCTCGATTCGCCCGAGCACGGACTCGTTCAAGAATCTCGTTATCGACGGCGATAGTAAGCTTCATGTCTGCCTCTGTACCAGCAGCATATAGTTTACCTTGCGGCCCGCTTCCGCCCAGAAGTAACCCGGAGTATTTTCATTGCAATTCTGATTTTTTGGGCTACAATATAGCCACATATTTGGCGAGAGAGGAATAGGCCATGTCTGCAAATGCTGTTGTTCGCGCTCGCATCAACGAGGAGATCAAGAATGAGGCCGTAATCGTATTGGCCAGCATGGGCCTGACGGTTTCTGATGCTTTCCGGATGATGTTGACCCGTGTGGCGGTTGAAAAAGCGTTGCCGTTTGATCCATTGGTGCCCAATGCGGAGACTATTGCCGCTATGCGTGATGTTCTACAAGGCAAAGTGGAGTCTTTCAAAAGTATCGAGGCGTTAATGGAAGACCTGAATGCGCCGGATTGAACGCGCCAAGAAATTCAAACTGGACTACAAGCGGGAACGTAAAGGTCGGCATCGTGCTGTGCTTGACACCGCTCTGACTGAAGCACTGTTCCTGCTTGCTAATGACCAGGCCCTGGATGAGCGTTACCGCGATCATGCTTTGGCGGGGCAGTGGCAGGGTCATCGAGATTGTCATCTAATGCCTGACCTGGTACTCATCTATCGAAAGCCTAACCCGGAGACTTTGCAATTGGCCCGCTTGGGCTCTCACAGTGAATTAAGCCTGTGATCCGGAGCTCGGCTACGGAGACCGGTCCATCTGTAGAACTATGCGGCTTTTGCGGTAGTCAGGGCCTGCTGGTGCATTTCTAGCAGCACGCCTTCCCGAATCGCCCCTCGGGCCGGCTTCAAGTCGTGGACGTCCAGCAGTTCGAAAATGGCGTGCAGGATCGCGAGCCCGCCCAGGAAAACCTGTACGCGGTAACGGTCCAGGTGTTTGAAGTGAGAGCCGATGCGGATGTTCAGCAGGCTTTGGACCAGCTCTTCCACTGCCCCTGCATCAATGGTCCCGGTGTCGTTGATGCCCAGTTTGATCATGGTGTTGCTGATGGCGCGGATGGCTCCGGAAGCACCATACATCGTCTCAATGCCGGGCAGGTGGATGCGGCCCTTGCCGGCCAGCGTCATGGTTTCATCCGCGTAATCGACCGCAGCCTGCCAGTTGGCGGGGCGCAGTGTGCGGGTGTCGAAAAAGCGTTCGGTCAGAATGGCGCTGCCGAGTTGCCAGCTGAGGATGCAGCTGGCGCGGGCACCGCTGCCGAGGATGAATTCGGTGCTGCTGCCGCCGATGTCGAGAATGCAGTGGTCTTGACCGGACAGGGGGGTGGTCTGCACCACGCCCCGGTAGATGTAATCGCCTTCCTCCTCGCTGCTCAGGACGCGGATCGGGCGTCCCAGCGCGCGTTCGCACAGATTCTTGAAATAGTCGTCCTTCTGGCAACGGAAGGCATTGGTCGCGACTGCGGAGAAATAGTCGGGTTGCTGCCGGCGGATCACCTTGGCGGCTTCCCGGAGGCAGTTGACGGCGGCATGCTGGTAGCGCTCCCGGATCTCGCCGTTTTGCTTGAGGCCGGCCCCGAGCGAGACGTACTGCTTGAACTTGTCGAGAATAGCGATTTTCCCGTCCTCCTCGACGCGGGCATAGATCATGTGGAAGCTGTTGGATCCGAGATCCAGAACGCTATACGTGGGTGTCATCTATCTCTCCGTGCATGGCCATCAGCGCTTCCTGCGCGGCGAACCGCTTGTGCCCGCGGCCGATGGGGGTCTTGGTGTAGGTGCCGTCAGGCTCCAGTTGCCAACTCTGGCAGTTGTCCGCAGAGTAAGTCTCGAAAATCTCCCGCATGACCCGCTTCTTGATGCCCTCGTCCAGTACCGGGAACATGGTTTCCACGCGGCGGTGGATGTTCCGGGTCATCCAGTCGGCGCTGGAGAGGTACATTTCCTCGTCCTCTCCGGAACGGAAGTAGAACACCCGGGTGTGCTCCAGGAAGCGCCCGACGATGGAGCGGACGCGGATGTTTTCCGAGAGGCCCTTGACGCCGGGGCGCAGCCGGCATTCGCCGCGCACCAGGAGGTCGATGGTGACCCCGGCCTGGGAAGCCTCGTAGAGGGCGTCGACGACGCCGTATTCGGTCAGCGCATTCATCTTGGCGTAGATGATCGCCGTTTCCCCCTTGCGGGCCTGCTCGGCGGCCGCCAGGATCTTCCGGATGATTCCCTTGCCCAGGGTCAGCGGCGACTGGTACATCAGGCTGAGCTTGGGCGCGCGCCCGAGGCTGGCCACCTGGAGGAAGATCTTGTGCACGTCCTCGCACAGGTCCTGGTTGGATGTCAGCAGGGCGTAGTCGGTGTACAGGCGGGTCGTGACCGGGTGGTAGTTGCCCGTGCCGAGGTGTGCGTAGCGGCGCAGGCCGTCTTGGTCCTGGCGGACCACCAGCATCATCTTGGCATGGGTCTTGTGGCCGACCACGCCGTACAGCACCTGGGCCCCGGCCTGTTCCAGCCGCTGGGCCAACTGGATGTTGGCTTCCTCGTCGAAACGCGCGCTCAGTTCGATGATCACGGTGACTTCCTTGCCTGACCGGGCCGCCGACTCCAGGATATCCGTCAGGTCGGACTCCAGCCCGGTCCGGTAGATCGTCTGCTTGATGGCGACCACCTTGGGGTCCGCCGCGGCTTCGCGCAGGAACCGGATCGTCCACTTGAACGAATTGAACGGGTGATGCAGCAGGACATCCTGCCGGTCGAGCAAGTCGAACAGGTTTCCCGAGGGCGGCAGGCCCTGGAACGCCTTGGGTGTCTTCGGGCGGTAGGGCGGGTAGCGCAGGTCGGGGCGGTCGATCAATTCCGGGAAGTTCATCAGGCGGTACAGGTTGACCGGCCCGTTGACTTCGTAGACGCTGCCGGCGTCGAGCCGGTACTGCTCGCGCAGGAAGCGGATGATGTCGCGCGGGCAGTCGTTGACGACTTCCAGGCGCACGGCTTCGCCGTACTGGCGCTCCGGCAGCACGCCGGCGAGGACGTCGCGCAGGCTCTCCACCTCTTCCTCGTCGTAGAACAGGTTGCTGTCCATGGTGACGCGGAACTGGTGGCAGCCCTTGATCTTGAGGCCGGGGAACAGGTCCTCAAGGTTGTCGTGGATGATCGAGGAGAGGAAGACGTAGCTGTCGCGCTTGTTGCCGACCTCGTCCGGCAGGCGCACGATGCGGGGCAGGGAGCGCGGCGCGGTGACGACCGCGTATTCGGTGCTTCGGCCGTAGGCGTCCTTGCCGGCGAGCTTGACCATGAAGTTGAGGCTCTTGTTCTGCACGCGCGGGAACGGGTGGCGGCTGTCCAGTCCGAGCGGGGAGAGGATGGGCAGGATGTTGCGGCGGAAGTACTGGCGGATCCACTGCCGCTGGGCCTTGTCCCATTCGTGGCGGCGCAGGAAGCAGATGTCGCGTTTGCGCAGCGCGGTCAATACGCTTCTCTGCAGCAGGCGGTACTGGAGCTTGACGATGGCGTGGGCCTGCCTGGAGATTTCGGCGAGGATCTCCTGGGCGGTCAGGCCTTCGCCGCTTTGCGCCTCGGTGCCGTACTTGACCAGCTGGTGCAGGGCGGCGACCCGGACCTCGAAGAACTCGTCCAGGTTGCGGCTGGCGATGCACAGGAAGCGCAGGCGCTCCAGTACCGGCGTGCTCTTGTCCGCCCCCTGCATGACGACCCGCAGGTTGAACTGCAATTGCGAGATTTCGCGACAGTTATAGCGCTGGATTAAGTCTTTCTTATAAGCCATGTTGCCTACTTTAACAGTGAATTAGTATGGGACTTTGAAAATACCAGGCTCAGCGCAGATTTCACAATCCCTGAAAAATAGACTAAACTAACTAAACCAAGTTTGAGAGTATGACATGCGCACGGTCAACATGCACGAAGCAAAAACCCATCTTTCGCGTCTCGTCAAGGCCGCGGTAGATGGTGAGCCTTTCATTATTGCGATTTCGGGCACGCCCATGGTCAGGGTTACGGCAGTGACGGCCCCGGAGTCCAAGGCGAAGCGCAGGGTCGGTTTCATGAGCGGGCAGATTGAGATCCCGGATGATTTCGACCGCATGTATTCTGAAGAAATCGTAGCCCTGTTCGAGGGCGAGGACGGCAGCAAGTGAAACTGCTTCTGGATACCCATGTCCTGCTTTGGGTGGCAGCGGGAGAGTCGAAATCGCTGCCAGCTTCCGTACGTGCGCTGATTGAGGATCAGGACAACCAGGTGTTCTTCAGTGCGGCATCCATTTGGGAGGTTGCGATCAAAAGCAGCAAGGAGCGTACGGACTTCAAAGTAGACCCTTTCCTATTGCGTCGGCATTTGTTGGAGAACGATTATCTGGAATTGGTTGTAGCGGGCAACCATGCGGCTGCAGTGAGTGCGCTTCCTCCAATACATAAGGACCCATTTGATCGAGTTTTGGTGGCACAGGCTCAAGCCGAAGGGCTGACTCTTTTGACCACGGATAGAATCGCCGCGAATTACCCCGGGCCGATACGGCAAATTAATCCCGCCGAACACTAGGGAAGAAATGACGGGTAGGGGGTGTGGACCCTCGCCTTAATACTTTCGGGAGACTGAAAATTCAGTCACGCCTTCCAGCGCATCCCGCCATGGAGAGGGATCCAGGGTGTCCAGGTGGCTTTGGGCTCGCTGCGCGAATTCCCAGGCCCGTTTCCGGGCATAGTCGATTGCTCCGGACCGGCGCATAATTTCGCAGACTTCCCCGATGTGTTCGCGTTTGCCCGACTGGATTACGCGGCAAAGGAATTCCCGATCTTCTTCCGGGGCTTCGCGAAGGGCGTAGATGTAGGGCAGGGTCAGGCGTCCGCCGGCGAGGTCATCGCCGACGCTCTTGTCCGCTTCCGGGTTGTCCTCCATGTAATCGATGGCATCATCCGCAATCTGGAAGGCCGCGCCAAGCAGACGGCCGAAGTGGGCCAGTTCCCGGGTACGTTCATCGCTCGCTTCCTCGATGCGGGCGGCCGCTTCGCAGGAGGCTTCGAACAGCTTGGCTGTTTTTCCTTCGATGATGGTCAGGTACTGCTCTTCGTCCAGTTCGACGTGGCCGGCATGCATCAGTTCCAGCAGTTCGCCTTCTGCGATCGCATTGGAGGCGTGGGCCAGGGTCCGGGTGACTTCGGACTGGTCGATCTCGGAGATCATGCCGAAGGCGCGGGAATAGAAGAAATCTCCGCCGAGCACGCTGGCCTCGTTGCCCCAGACCTTGTTCGCCGTCTTCCGGCCCCGCCGGATTTCCGAGTCGTCCACCACGTCGTCGTGCAGCAGGGTGGCGGTATGGATGAATTCGATGACCGCCGCCAGCATGATGGTGGAATCCGGGCAGCGCAGTCCACCCAGCGCGCGGCCGCACAGGAGCACGAGGACGGCCCGAAGGCGTTTGCCGCCGGCCTCGATGATGTATTGGGCGACCTGGTTCGCCAGGCTGACCTCGGAGCGCGACTGTTCGCGCAACAGGCGGTCTACCGCGGCGAGGTCGTCAGCGACCAGTGCGCGAATCTGATTCAGGGCCATGCTGGGCGGGCCGCCGGGCATGGCGGCTGGGTCGGGAGACATTTCAGTGGCAAAGGTTTGGCGGGAATTAATTTTCTGCTACGTTCTTCCGGCTCCGTGCGGAAAAAACCTGGGGGACTTGTGTGGCAGCCTTTCGGTCCGGTGGAGCCAGACCAGGGTCGCCAACACTATAGCGAAGTTGAACGGCGTAAGGGTTATACGCGACCCGGTCGCCGAAACGGCTTCCCGCTTCCGGCTGGTGGGCTTTAAGCCACTCCAGAAGTCGCGTCAAGTCGTGGGTTGCCGGATAGGGGTCTTCCAGCAAAGAGAGGCTGGCCTTGAGGAGCTTCTCGGCAGCTTGCCGCACATGGAAACCGAAGATCTCGCCAGCAAAAACATCTGTGTCTGCCATGCCGCGACGGGCGGTGATGTCCCGTTCTGCCGCAGCAGGAAGTACGCGGGCGAGCTTAAGGTCGCTCATAGAGCACCCGGCCTTCTCTCAATGCGCGCGCGAGGACGTGGTTCAAGGAATCACGCCAGTATTCCACTTCGTCGCGGCTATAGACCAGGATGTCTTTGGAGACTGAAAATCCGGCGAGCGCCCGCCAGAGGCGTACGGCTTCGGCGCCCCGGTCGCGATTCTGGTCAAACGGCTCCGTTTCCACAACGATCAAGTCGATATCCGAATCCTCCGAAGCGTCGCCTCGCGCATGCGAACCGAACAGGATCACTTGTTCCGGGTCAACCTCGGTCACGATGGTTTCCACCATTTTCGGCAAAAGCTGGTCGACGGCAGCTGGTTTCATTCTGGCGTTGGGGGCTAGTTCGCGGTGCAGGCCTTCCCGCACGACCCCATTATAAATAGTATGAAGGCTGCCCGACCTGCATGATTGGATGAGGGGGTGAACCCTCCAGCGTCCTACCTGCGCGCGAAGGAAACATCCGCCATGAAAGCGAGGCTGCCGGTCCTGAAGCCTCGCTCTGGGCAGTCTCTACCAGCCTTGAATCCTTTGGAACCGGCTTATTGGTCCTCCTGACGGGCGGCACCGAATGCGCCGAGCACCTGATTGCGTTCGAACGTTCCGCCCACTTCCTCGTGGTTCGACCCGTAGAACTGGCCTTCGACCTGGTTTGTGCCTGAGCCGGATTGGAAGGCGCCATTGGCCAGACTCAGATTCTCCCAGGTCCAGTCCATATCGTTCAGGTCGCTGTTGCGGTTCGCGTCATTCAGGTCTACCAGGTTCGAGAAAGCCAGGTCCATGTCGGAGTTGACGAAATCGACCGTTGCCGTCGCTTCGCCATGAATGAAGTTTTCCCGATTGGCCGCGCTCACGTCCATGCCGGCCATCACGCCTGTCCAGGTGGCGGTCATGCCGGCGCTCTCGGAAGGATTCGTTTCGACGCCGTCTCCATAACTTAGAGTCAGGGCTGCCGAAACTTGTGATCTTGCGATGCTTGGAGACGCAATCACCCCGATTTCGAAGGCGCTATGCGTGAGCCAGCCGCCATATACGAGAAATTCAACTTGATTTGCCGTGCCCTTTCCATCCCTATGGCGAGTTTGTCCCAGGGACACCCCGTTGTGAGCCATAATCAATTGGCTTTCACTGGTTCCCGTTTCCGACGCAGGCACGCCAAAGTTAACCGTCGAACTGGTTTCACCAAGAGTGAACGTGCAACTTAATCCCGAACATGTGCCAGGAATACGAACCGGGTTCCCTGTTCCCCGATAGACCAATACGTCGCCGACACTTGTGGCGTCCAGATTGTTCTCGATCGCTGTGATCTGTTCAGCGGCTTGGGCGAGTGTGATCGTCAATGCCTGGCTGCCTGCCACCGCTTGGCGCGCTGCCGCCGCATCAATGGCCCAGGCGATGTCGGACAGGTCGTCCGGAACCGGGGAAGCCGTCACGCCGCCACCGCCGCCACCGCCGCCACACGCAACGAGCGCCATGGCCAGGAAAACATGAAGGGTGAGTGGTTTGAAGTGGTGTTTCATTTGGGTGATCTCCGTTGCTCAATCGCGGGAAAAACCGTCAAGCAGGTGGGCTGCCTACTTTCAATTGGCTCCCGTACACGGGCCTCGCGGAACCGAACACATTATATCTTGAGTGGTGGACAGTAATGTCCTGAGTTCCTGCTACAGGTTTCCGGGATGATGCTTAGGTTTCATGCGGCAGAATTCCCTCTGGGTTGTTTCTGGGTTGTTTTCTTGGGCGGATTTTTTCTGCCTGTTTTCTGCCTGTTTTTTAAGCCCTCCTTCCGATTTATCATCAACGACTTCCCAGAGACCTTTCCTCTCTGAGCCCACACGACGAATGTATCCGTATTCTTTAAGTTTTTCAATATGATACCTAGCGCTTCCATAGGTGATCCCAACATGCTCTGCCAACGCTTTTTGAGTCATTTCCGGGTTCCTGCATAGCAAGGAAAGAATTTCTTTCTGCCTGTTTTCTGCCTGTTTTTTAAGCCCTCCTTCCGATTTTCCATCAACGACTTCCCAGAGACCTTTCCTTTCTGAACCGACACGACGAATGTGTCCATATTCTTTAAGTTTTCCAATATGATACCTGACGCTTCCATAGGAGATCCCGAGGTGGTCTGCCAACACCTTTTGGGCTATTCCTGGGTTTTTGCGTAATTGGGCAAGGATATTTTCCTGCACCGTTTTTTGTGCATCTTCTTGTGTGGTTTCTTTCGGGATAAGGTGAAGGGCGCGAAGGTAAGTGTTCGAAAATTGAAACTTGACCCACAATCCTCCCGGAGCCACCTCCAGGTGTGGATCCGGCATCCTTTCCTGTCGACAGGCATCGAAAATACGCTGAATCCCGCGTCCCCAAGACTCGATCTCACCTGCCCAGAAAAAAACGCTGGCAATATCTGGATTGAAAGGTTGCGAAGAATGCGGGCTAAGCAGAGTCTCCAAAGACCAATCTGCGGGCAACTCACCTGGATTCCATATCCACAACCGATCAGCGTAGACTCGGATCTGAATCGGTGCTGGCACTCCGTAATTTCGGTGGATGACAGCATTCAGCACGGCTTCCCGTAATGCATCATCAGGTACCGGGTAGGTTTCAATACGCTGGATGCCCTCGTAACTGATCACCGCTTTCAGGTATTTGGTCAGCAACAAATCCATTGTCCTGCGGACCTGGGAGAGCAAATCGCCATCCACTTCGTCGTGATAAAGCACTTCGGCCTCGCTCTCAAAGTAGCCAATCTTGACTCTCGCACCTGTGAAGAAACGATCAGGCTCGGGATGAAACAGGAGGATGGCGGAACGTTTGAGGTATGGGTCATCGACCAGTTTCAACTGTTTCACCAAATCGAGGTCATTATCCTCAAGCGCATGCTCTTTATATGAAGGCCGCCTGTAACGCAAGTTACTCTCCAGACCGTGTTGGGGGCGGCCAGATTGCAGTTTTATATTCGACCTGTTGATGCGGGTCCCGCCGAAGCTTCGCCCACTGGCCCTGATGGAATCTGCCGACCCGGTCCTCATTTCCAAAACGAGCTCGTAGCTCAAAGAGACTGCCAGGCTGACGGGTCGTCAGGTCTGGTCCTGCTTGCCATCACAATCGGGAATGCCTTGCGCAACCTGTTTCGTGCCACCTCCTCTGGTGAAGTCAGTGTCGGGAGCCGTCAGCCGCGCGGCGGACAGACGTAATCTTTCTGGTACTTGCGGCCATGGGCCAGCAAGGCCCAGGCGATTCTCGCCTGCCGGTTGGCGACTGCCACCGCGGCGACGTTGAACGGCTTGTTCCGCTTGATCTTCTCGACCCACTCGGGCAGCTCCCGGCCGTTGGCCAGCAGTGACCGGGCGCCATGGATCAGCAGCGTGCGCAGGTAGCGGTCGCCCCGCTTGCTGATGCCGAGAATGCGGGTCTTCCCGCCAGTGCCGCTGTGGCGCGGCACCAGCCCCAGCCAGGCCGCGAACTCCCGAGCGTTGCGGAACGCCCGCGCGTCTCCCGCGGCGGCGACCAGGGCGGTCGCGGTCAGCAGGCCGATGCCCGGCACCTCCCGCAGTCGCCGGCAAGCCTCATGGCTTGTGCACCATGCCTCCAGCTTCCGCTCGACCCGCGCAATCGCCTCGTCGTGCTCGTGGACGCGACGCCACTGCGCGGATAACTCTTCCCGACCCATCTCCGGGACTCGCCCAGCCAGCCGGTCCAGCACGCCTTCGATCTCCCGGCTCAGCCCGGCCCGTCCTTGCGGCATCACCTCCCCGTATTCGCCCAGCAGGCCGCGCAGGCTATTGATCGTCGCCGTGCGGAACTTCACCTGCTGCTGCCGCAGGCGGTGCAGCCCCAGAATCATCTGCTGCTCCTCGTCCTTGATCGCCACCGACTTCGACCGCGGATGCTGCACCGCCGTCCAGATCGCCCGCGCATCCTGCACGTCGCTCTTGTTGCCGGTGACGAACGCCCGCACCGACTGCGCCGGCAACACGGTCACCTCGTGTCCCATCTGCCGGAACCGGCGCGCCCACTCCTGCGAACCGCCGCAGGCTTCCAACCCGATCCGGCAGGGCGCCCGGTTGGCAAAGTGCTCGACGAACTTCTGCCGCGACAGCTTCAGATCGACCAGTTCGCCGCCGGCCTCCACCCAGTGCAGTTGGAACACGTGCTTCGCGGTATCCACGCCGACCACCGGTTTATTGCTATACTCCATCTCGAATCCTCCAGTCTGGCTCGTTGAAGTCGCCTATTGTCCACCTTTGGCACCCTAGATGCCGTCCGGACTCACTGGAGGATTCACCCTCTCCCAGTAATCCGGTCGCCAAGGCCAGGCGGCTTTCATACCATTTCCAAACGCTTGGCGCGTATCGCTCGCCTACGGAAATTGTCCAGAGCTTTGGTGTCCAAATCATCAAAACCGGCGTTCGGCACTGGCACCGAATCCCAGCATTTGCCCATCTTGTTCAGGAGGAAGCGGCTCAGGGCTACACCCTTGAGAACCTGCTTGGTGCTGCCACTGCGATAGTGATATTCGCCCTTGTAACTGATCGGTATCGGATACGGTGCAATAGAAATCCGTAAATACGGTTTTCCGCTCTCCTTCTGGAGATCAATGTCCGCTACGATCCCAAGCAGATCGCGCAACCTGTTCGGCAATTCCTCCATCAGCCGAGTGGCATCTTCAAGGCCCACCACCTTTCCCTTATCATTGCGGCCAACTTCCAGCACGCCGCCCTGTGCATTGGCAAAACCGCACAACCATTTCAGGTATTCATCACGCCAGGATGCCTTCCATTCGATGTGCTGGTCTTCTTTCATGGGGGTACTAAAAAAACCGCTTGTCGGTGAGTTTGACGGACCAGAATCTTTCCAGAGATTTTCTGGGGATTATTGTACGACGGCTCTTCTTTTATTCACACTCACAGAAACGGGAAATTCAGTTTTGGTTTGACATCGATAAGGACTCCTTCAATTATTGGTATTGCTTGATTCGCTGGTACCACCGGAATCGGAGAAGTAACCACTCGGCGATCCATAACATTTTCTCAATGATACCGGGCATCATACACTGTCTGTCAGCCTCCTCCTCGCCAGTTGGATGACTGCTTCATCTGCAAAAAAACAGGCGCCCCGGAGGGCGCCTGCTTTGCAAGGTGTGCCTTGGCTAGACTGTCTTAGTCGAACCAGTGCACGATACCGACTGCGAACATCTCGATCTCCACACCAGGCGAACCCAGTCCGGTACCGGAGATGCCCTGACCGTAGGTTCCGTTGTCGTCGTTGTTGACTTCGGAGTAGGTCAGGCGCAGTTCCGTGCCGGCCGGCATGGTGTAGAAGATGCCCACGTTGAAGGCGTCGGCCGCAGTCTCGTCCCAGTCGCCCGAGCAGGATGCGCAGGAGACCTCGAGGTCGTCCGCGTCCATGTAGGAGAAGCGGAAGTCGATGGGACCGCCCATCTTGATCTTGCCGGACACCATCCAGGCGTCGCGCTCGATCTTGACGTTCTGGCCCATAGTCATTGCAGCTCTGTTAGCAGCTGCGCTGACTGCGGGTTTGGCCGCTACGACCGGTGTCTTCCCAGCTTTGGCCTCAGCAGCATCTGTAGCTGCAGCGACCAGCGCCAGGTACGCGACGTGAGCGTCTCTCTCATCCTGAGAACCGCCTGCAGTACCGTCACCGACAGCCGCAGTCAGATCCGGCGGCTGTACGCCTGCGTCTTCAGTTGTCGCATCGTTGTTGTCATCATCAACCGTGTCACGGGCATTATTCAACGCCGTGATCGAAGCCATGAGAGCTGTGCCGGTAGCACCTTCAGTGAGCACACTTGTGCCCCCGTTGCCTGCAACCGGATTGCCTTCAGCGTCTACGCCTTCATCCGCTTCGGTAGCAGGGTTGTCAGAGGTCGGTGGGACATAGTTAGGCAAAGATGTGAGACCAGTAGGACATCCATTGGCATTATCGCCAGTCACGGCAGAGTTGTCATCGTCCCAACAGTTGGGGAACACCGTTCTCAGCAGGTCGATGGTCTTCTGCGCCTTGACGTCGTCGTCGTCAACCGGGACCTGCTCGCCTCCGCTCGCCGGAACCGCCGGAGTCATGCCGATGACTTCACCCGCACTATCCAGCAAGCTGTAGGAGGAACCGAAGTTGGAGTAGCCGAACGCAGTCATGGCCGCATCGACGTTGGTCACGCCGTTGAACTCGTACTCCAGGGTCTCCCACATCGCCGAGATCTGAACGCTCATGCCGCCGCCCATGTCCATGATGTAGCGGCCGGCCACGCGCAGGCTCTCCGCGTCCGAGGTCTCCATCTGGCCGACGGAAGCCGCGGTCCAGTCCTCGTGGTCCTGCCAGGTCACCGCCGCCCACACTGGGCCGTTGGTGTAGGCCAGGCTTGAGGAACGGATTACCGGGTCGATTTCCCCTCCCATGTGAGGGGTCTCATCGCGGTTGCCAGCGGTCCACGCGAAGCGGAACACGAAGCCGTTCCAGTTCGGAGACCAGTACTGGATGATGTTCTCCTGACGACGGTTGAAGCCCGTGTCGTAGCCGCCAACCTGGTAGTTGAACTCGGTCTGAGCAGAGCCCGGACTCGAGCCGGATGCCTGGAAGTCGAAGTCACCAGTGTTGTAGAAGATGGTATTGGCACCGACCGATCCCATGATGCTGGTATGCGAGTCCGCGCCAGCGTCATAGAACGGGTCGACCCACTGCGCCACGCCCTCGTTGTAAGGGAGCAGCCAGGTGGCCAGCATCAGCTCACCCATCTGCGGGTGAGACAGGCCGATCTTGGAGTTGCGGTTGCACCAGCCGGTGCCGCCCGCGAAGTGGTTCACGTACATGAACTGCTCGCACTGGACGTTGACCGAGAGGTCGTTGAAGCCGGTGGGCACGCTCGCCGCGAATCCGATGTTGCCCGCGTTGGACTGGATCCGGTCGAAGCTGCGTCCGCCGTCGATATCCACAAACTCCCAAGAATGATTCTGCCAACCATAAATGTTCCACGTCTCTGCTTGCGCACCGAACGGTGCTACAATCAAAGCCATGGCGATTAGAAATGGTTTTTTCATTTTTTAGGACTCCTAAAAATATTACTAATTCCGCAGGGTGATCATTCCCCACGGGAATGTGGCAAAACTGCCATATTCAAGTGCGAATTGTCTATGCCTTTGCAGAATTGTCAAATCTTCCCAATGTTGTTTTTTTACAACTACAGAGAATCAACGGGAAATCCGATGCCCAGCCTTTTCCGTTTCTAAAAAACAACGGCTCATGACAACCACCCCAACTGGGACCCCGAGCGGAACCGAAACCCAAGCCGTGGCGATTAGAAATGGCTTTTTTTCACCTCTCGGAACTCTTAAACCTCGTGGTGGACTGCAGCAACCCCGACGGCTTCTGCCGCCTTGCTCAGGCGGCGGTCAAAAGTCGCCAGAGGCAGGCTACGCCGGAAGGCAACCTCCAAGTATGCGGCATCATAGACAGTCAAGTCGAACCGGCGGGCCAAATCGAGGAGTTGTGTTTCATCGTGGTTTTCGTCAACCTCTACGTTCAGTGCAAGGCCGGCAGCCAGGATTCTTGACGTCTGCTCGGATGAAATGCGTCCACGGCGCTCATTCATCAGAAGCGCATTGCGGAATTCATACCACCATATGTGCGGCGCGACGCCGCCTTCATTGGCAACGCGCAGGACCGTCTCGGCCGCAACCAAGCCACTTTCCTCTTCCTCGCCCACGCACCAGGCGAGGAAAACGGAGTTATCTACGACGATCAATAGCGGTGCCCTTCGTGAGTCATGGCCATCAATTCTGCCAATGGCGCCAACTTGATGTGCCGGCGAAGTTCGGTGATGCGGTCAATCGCTTCCTGTGCGCGCTCTTCCCTTGTGGTGACAGGCACCAGTTGGGCAACGGGTTTGCCGTGTTTGGTGATAGTCAGATGCTCGCCGTGCGCCACACGGTCAAGCAGCCTGGGCAGATGCGTCTTGGCTTCATAGGCTCCGATCGTTTTCATTGTTGCCTCCCCTCAAAATTTAGACTAGATTATACGACTAGTCTGAATGGAAGTCAACTCTTGCCCCTCTTTCCGATTTCCCCTGAACTGACCTCTTTGAAATAGGACTAAATCATGTGTTGGCCATAAACCGAAGACGACCATCAACATTTCGTGAGAGTTGTCTCTCATCGTGGCCCAGACTACTGCACTCGGACCCGCTCCCAGTGTTTATTCATACACCCCGATTTCAAGGAGAGATAACAATGGAACAACAGCCCCCCGAAACCGCCGGAACCCCTCCTTCCGACCACTCGGCTCACGCCAAACCCTACGCAGGCTACGTCGGACTCGATGTCCACAAGGACAGCATCGCCGTCGCCGTCGCCTACGCGGGTCGGGAAGCCCCCGAGTCCTGGGGCACCATACCGAATACGAAAAAAGCGGTCGCCAAACTCGTCGACCGGCTGTATTCGGAAAAAGAAACCTTCCTGCTTTGCTACGAGGCCGGGCCTTGCGGGTACACCCTGTACCAGAGCCTGACCGCGATGGGCATGGACTGCCAGGTCGTGGCCCCGCCGCGCAATGAAAAGATCAAGACCGACCGCAGGGACGCGTTGCGCCTGGCACGGCTTCTGCGCGCCGGGGAGTTGGTCGAGGTCTGGGTGCCGGACCAGGAACAGGAAGCGGTCCGCGACCTGTGCCGCTGTCGCGCCGACTTCAAGGCGCAACAGCAGAAGTTGCGCCAGCAGCTCAATGCCTTCGTGCTGCGCCACGGGCATCATTGGCCGACCAACCGGAAGCGCTGGACGCAGAAACATCTCGAATGGCTGGAAAGCCTTGATTTTTCATATGATTATCAGGCCGAAGTCCGAGACGAGTACATTGCGGCCGTGCGTCTTTCGTCCTCGCGCATGATCGACCTGGATGAAAAACTGAGCCAGGTCCTGCGGGGTTGGTCCTGGGCGCCGCTGGCCAACAGCCTGATGGCGTTGCGCGGGTTCGACCAGTTGTCCGCGGTCACGCTGCTGTCCGAACTGGGCGACATCAGCCGCTTCGGGTCTCCCAACCAGTTGATGGGTTATCTGGGGCTGGTGCCTTGTGTCTACAGTTCCGGAGCACACCGCCGTACCGGCGGCGTCACGCAGGCAGGGAACCGCCACGCCCGGCAGGTGCTGGTCGAGTCGGCCTGGTGCTACCGGTTTCCAGCCCGCCAGACCGCCTACATGAACCGCAAGGCGGAAGGCGCTTCCGCCTATGCCCAGGCCATCGCGTGGAAGGCGCAAAAACGACTGTGCGGGCGGTATCGGAAACTAATCGCGGAAGGCAAGAACCAGAAAGTGGTTTGCGTCGCGATCGCACGGGAATTGACGGGATTTGTCTGGGACATCGTTTGCCATGAGAAATCCCGCATCAGCCGCGTAACGCAGGAGGCTTGATTACTTGATTGAAAGTCCGGCCGCAGAAACCAGGATGCTCCAGTCTGTCGGAGAACCCTTGGCATTTCTACATCGGTGCGAAGCCGTTCACGCCCAAGCGGCATGTCTGGCATCGTGATCCATGCAATTAGACAAAGGCTTGACTCCGCGACTCCTACAGACCGCATCGGTAACCAACCCGAGTCTTGGATGGTCTGCTGTTGCAAAGGGTTGGGGTATCCTGATTTCTGCGCCCGGTTCTAGGTGCAAATAAAGCTTAAGCTTATTGCTCCTTCCCCGATCATATGCAGATATCTTGGGAATATGTAGCAAAATCTGCAAGGTCTGGCTGACTATTTCCTGGCCAGCCGCCGTCACCAGCCGCCGTCGCTTGTTCAATTTTTCCGCCCTGTGATAACATGAATTGTCCCTTATTAATCGGGACAAAGACCATGCCATTCAACCGCTTACCAGGTCGCTTTGCAGTGCGGCGTGTTCGGCGTTAATTGACAGGAGAGAGAAAATGTCGTCATCAACCGTTGCGGTGATAAAGGTGCTTTACCGCTTCGAGCACGATCATCACATATTCACTTCCGATGATCTCGACGGGCTGCTGGTGGCCAATGAAGACGCAGCAACAGTTTATCGTCAACTGGTTCCGTCGATAAAAAAAATACTGAAAATCAAGACCGGACGTGAATTTAATGTGGAAACCGCTATTTCCCTGGATGATTTTCTGGCACACATGGCCGAGGATCATTCTACGGTCGAGCAAGAAATCAGAGAGGATTCTTTTGTTTTGTCAGATAAAGAATTTTGTCTGGTGCCAGCATGACCTATGATCGCTGGATGTCGAAGGAAGAACTACATCAGAAGGTGGCAGCTATGGGTTACAAAAAATCAGAAGAGAGAACGGAAACTGCCACCTTCTGGCAAAATGAAAATCACCGTGTGATACAGGTGCCAGACCCCGATTAAAACGGAATGTATTCACCAGAAAAAGTGCGGATTGTCGAAAGCTATCTTGGAATCGAATTGACTTCTCATTAGCCTTGCCCCCCAACTAACC
Source organism: uncultured candidatus Poriferisulfidus sp. (assembly GCA_965204575.1). GTDB lineage: Bacteria > Pseudomonadota > Gammaproteobacteria > Poriferisulfidales > Poriferisulfidaceae > Poriferisulfidus. The sequence continues at coordinate 18,018 of OZ241993.1, read as the reverse complement.
ACCCTTGCGGATTTCGCTACATTCCCTTATTTTCGTATATGATTGGGGGATGGCCGCATTGAGCCAATACCTTGATGATCGTCTAGCACAAGGGCATGCTTTTTTCTCAAAGAAAGAGGCATTGAAAGTGCTGGACATGAAATCCTCGGCGTTTATCGCGGCGGCGGGTCGGTTGCTCAAAAAGCGTCGATTGGCGTCTCCCCGCCGTGGTTTCTACCTGATCCTACGCCCGGAAGACAGAGGTCAAGTTCCTCATGTGCTCGACTGGGTCGACCCGCTTATGAAGCATATAGGCCTGGATTACCGGATTGGCTTGCTCGGCGCAGCCAGCTGTCACGGAGCTTCGCATCAGGCACCCATGGTCTTTCAGATCATCGTGCCAAAGCAGCTGCGGGACTTCGACATCGATGGAAACCAGGTCCGGTTCGTCTTTCAGGCTCCATCGATGTTCGAGAAAACAAATCGACCGGATTGGCTCATGCCGGTTCAAGGTCGCTTGGGCGAAAAAGCCAAAGCGAGCGGCGTAGAAGTGACCTTGCTGGATTGAGCCCGTTATCTCCGAAAAGTTGCCGGCTTTGACAATTTGGCCCAAATCATCCAAGACATGGGCATGAAGGCTGAACCCAAGAAGTTGGCGGATGTCGCTTCAAACTACGAAAATTCCACAGTGCGCCGGCTCGGCTACCTACTGGATTTCGTTGGGCACGCACGCCAAGCCGAGGTGCTGGAGCCTTTTGCCAAAGAGGCAAGATCAGTAAAGCTCCTCAGGCCTCCCGTTTCCTGGTTTGATGAAATTCATCCCAGACCGTACATAGATAATCCCAAGTGGAAATTAACGGTTAACCATGACATAGATCTGGACTGCCCTGCGATTTTGGGGATTATGTAGCAAAATCCGCAAGGAAATTGACAGGTCGACATGATAAGATTGCACTATGCCAGATGAAGCAGAAAAGCGGGTTTACGTCGTTTATTCTGTGGACACAGATGTTCAATCTGTGGCCGAGGAATTGTTTGAGGACAGCTACCGGCTCGGCAAGGAAACCTTGCTGGTCCGCACGGAATTGGTGGCTGAAATAGTCGCGTTGAAACTAGGTATCCTTGATAGCGACAACCCCAAGAACGGCGTTGTAATCAAGATAAACCATACCTATTACGGCTTCTTTGACGGCAAGTTGTGGGATTGGCTTGACTGATTATGGCTCCGCGGGAAAAACGCCAAGGCGTTTCAGAATACGCCAGAAAAAAAGACATACATGAACGGGTCGGTGTTCTGGAAGAAAACGCCAAACATACGGCTATAAGAGAGTGGGTTAAAGATACCTTGATAAAGATCGGGGCTTGGGTAATTGCGACTGTAATCGGTTTGGGAATCCTTGCTTTTAATGTTTGGAAATAAGCTGCCTATATCCGCGCTTGGGGATTTTGCTACATAATTCTCGCGATTTTTAACGAGTGATGATTGAGGGAGCCACGGTGGCTTGGCGAAATCCGTTGTATGTCGAACAAGACCTGGTCCTGTCTCGTATTCTGTGAACCTGTACAGATCCCAAGATTATTGCCGCAGGCCTGCAAGCCAGTGTGTCTCGGAGATGATCCGAACGGGCAGACCGCTGGCACGCAGCGCCACGGCCTTTTCGATCTTGCGCCCGTACGCGGACTGAATCCAGGTGCCTTCGGCGTAGGATCCGATCACCAAGTAGTCCGTCGTCTTTGCCGGGGATTGCTGGCAGCTTCCCCCGCGGGCTCGAATTTCATCCTCGCACTGCCGGCGCCTGCCGTGGGAAAACTTGCCGGTCAGGCAGAACTTTCGATCTTCGAACTGGACTTCCGGCGGTGGGTCGTCCAGCCATAAGGTTGTGGCACGAAGGCATTCCCCGACTTCCGTCTTGCCTCCAACCAGCCCATCGAGCAGCTTCAACAGCTCTATGTTTTTACTGCTGTTTTTAGTCTCTTCGTGGGAAAAATCCTTCAATTTCTCCTTAAACGTCGCCATCACCGGATTCTCTGCCGTCTCTTCGTGGGCCGCCAGCCAAGTGTGGAGCGCATCCGCCTCGCTCTGATTGATTTTGCCGTCGGCGATCAGACCCCGGCATAGCCCCAGCAACGCAGAAACCTGGTAATCGTCCAACCTGTTGGTCCGCATGCCGCGACGGCTCAAAGGGATTCCCGCTTCCGCGCGGTGGTCGATCAGGGCGCGAATCAACCGCATCAGCTCCGCACTTTCATCGGCATCCAGAACACCGTCTCCGAGCATTTGCCCGACCCGCGCCTGCAAGGTCTGGACAAGAGGGAGCCCTGATTGTTCCTGATCTATCAACCAAGCGTAAAGCGATTCCGCTTCACTCTGGGTGATTCGCCCGTCGGCGATCAGACCCTTGCACAATCCCAACAGTTCCGAAATCTGCCGGCCGCTCAATCGTGCTCGACTGAACTTTATAAGGTGTGCGGGGTCAGACACAGAGCGACAGCAGACCATCCCGGCTGGAAGTCCAGTATACGGGACCGCCAGAGCCTTTTCGAAGGGTTTTCAAGACTGTCGAAAGTAAAAAAAACCATTTCTAATTGCTTTGGCTTTGATTGTAGCACCGTTTGCCGCACAAGCCGAAACATGGAACATTTATGGTTGGCAGAACCATTCATGGCAATTCGTGGATGAGCAGGCGGCGGGTTTTGACCGCAGTTACGACCGCATAGAGGGAGCGGCCGCCCACATCGGCTTCCGCGCAAGCGTGCCCACCGGCTTCAACGACCTCTCGGTCAACGTCCAGTGCGAGCAGTTCATGTACGTGAACCACTTCGCGGGCGGCACCGGCTGGTGCAACCGCAACTCCAAGATCGGCCTGTCCCATCCGCAGATGGGCGAGATCATGCTGGCCACCTGGCTGTTGCCCTACAACGAGGGCGTGGCGCAGTGGGTGGACCCGTTCTACGACGCGGGCTCGGAATCGCATACCAGCATCATGGGCTCGGTCGGCGCCCGCACCATCTTCTACAACACCGGCGACTTCGACTTCCAGGCATCCGCCTCGGGGCCGGGCACCGGTTATGCTGGGGATGAGTTCAACTACGCGGGGGCAGGCGACGACACGGGCTTCAATCGTCGCCAGGAAGGCATCGTCCAGTACTGGTCGCCGAACTGGAACGGCTTCGTGTTCCGCTTCGCGTGGACCGTCGGTAACCGCGATGACGGTGGAACCTCGTATGGGGCAGACTCAGGCAAGGACACTGATCCGGTGATCCGCTCCTCAAGCCTGGCCTACACCAACGGCCCAGTGTGGGCGGCGGTGACCTGGCAGGACCACGAGGACTGGACCGCGGCTTCCGTCGGCCAGATGGAGACCTCGGACGCGGAGAGCCTGCGCGTGGCCGGCCGCTACATCATGGACATGGGCGGCGGCATGAGCGTTCAGATCTCGGCGATGTGGGAGACCCTGGAGTACGAGTTCAACGGCGTGACCAACGTCGATGCGGCCATGACTGCGTTCGGCTACTCCAACTTCGGTTCCTCCTACAGCTTGCTGGATAGTGCGGGTGAAGTCATCGGCATGACTCCGGCGGTTCCGGCGAGCGGAGGCGAGCAGGTCCCGGTTGACGAGGACGACGTCAAGGCGCAGAAGACCATCGACCTGCTGAGAACGGTGTTCCCCAACTGTTGGGACGATGACAACTCTGCCGTGACTGGCGATAATGCCAATGGATGTCCTACTGGTCTCACATCTTTGCCTAACTATGTCCCACCGACCTCTGACAACCCTGCTACCGAAGCGGATGAAGGCGTAGACGCTGAAGGCAATCCGGTTGCAGGCAACGGGGGCACAAGTGTGCTCACTGAAGGTGCTACCGGCACAGCTCTCATGGCTTCGATCACGGCGTTGAATAATGCCCGTGACACGGTTGATGATGACAACAACGATGCGACAACTGAAGACGCAGGCGTACAGCCGCCGGATCTGACTGCGGCTGTCGGTGACGGTACTGCAGGCGGTTCTCAGGATGAGAGAGACGCTCACGTCGCGTACCTGGCGCTGGTCGCTGCAGCTACAGATGCTGCTGAGGCCAAAGCTGGGAAGACACCGGTCGTAGCGGCCAAACCCGCAGTCAGCGCAGCTGCTAACAGAGCTGCAATGACTATGGGCCAGAACGTCAAGATCGAGCGCGACGCCTGGATGGTGTCCGGCAAGATCAAGATGGGCGGTCCCATCGACTTCCGCTTCTCCTACATGGACGCGGACGACCTCGAGGTCTCCTGCGCATCCTGCTCGGGCGACTGGGACGAGACTGCGGCCGACGCCTTCAACGTGGGCATCTTCTACACCATGCCGGCCGGCACGGAACTGCGCCTGACCTACTCCGAAGTCAACAACGACGACAACGGAACCTACGGTCAGGGCATTTCTGGCACTGGGCTTGGAAAGGCAGGTTTAGAAATTGAAATGTTCGCAGTGGGCATCGTGCACTGGTTCGACTAATCCAGTCAGCCAAGGCACACCTTACAAAGCAGGCGCCCTCCGGGGCGCCTGTTTTTTCATGGGGTGAATACTTGAAGAGTTGGGAGTGATCTACAAGTCGCGAAGAAACTGTGCACTGTACAAAGGCCAAGTCTGCACGGCACCATCATTCTCACCTCCAGCACTTCCCACCAGCTTGATCGCTCGCGTTGGGTTGTACCGGCTCAGGTACGAACGCAGACTACGGGCGCGGGAACGGGAGCCGCTCTTGACTTCCACCGGGATAATCTCTCCGTCTTGGCAGCGATGAAGAAACTCTACCTCGGCCTGACCCTCTTCCCACCCGTAAGTCGGATATTCCCCACAAACGTAATTCAATTCAGTCTGGACGAAATTCTCCGCAATGAAACCCTTGAACCTGAAATCCTGTCTCCTCTGATCGGCATAGTTCAGATCTAGCATATGGCCCAATATGCCGACATCAAACAGAAACAGCCTGAAAATGTTTTGCCGGGCCTGTATCACAAGCGGTATCTCTGGTCTTCCCGAGACGGGATAGCATTTGCGCACCAGTTTCGCTGTTTCCAACCAATCGATCGGGCCGCGCAGATCCCGATAACTTGATTTCTTCTCAATCACATCCTTGAACCTGTAGCGTTTTACGGAATCGTCATGATCCGATGCCAGTTGGCGCGGCACGTTAGAGAAAATCGCATTGATATGCTGCGCGTTCAGCTTTCCCGCATACTTTCCAAAATCCAGCCGGTAGCCCTCGACCAAATCATGATGAATTTGCTTGACCCTTTTTATGCGGTCGGAGGTGCGAACACTGTCATCAAACCAACTGTCGACCGCTTTGGGCATGCCGCCGACGAAGTAATAGTCCAGAAGAATATCCCAGAACTTTCTGTGGATCCCCGGGGAAAATCGACGATTTTGAAATGCCTCCAGAAGCCTGGACTGTCCGCTTGCCATCAAGAATTCCTCGAAGCACAACGGAAACACGCTCAACATCTCAACCTTGCCGACTGGGAATGACTTCAACAGGCCAATATTGGAACCGGAAGCGCACACAAACGCCTCGGGGAGAAGTTCGGAAAAGTACTTGAGGGAGTCAAGGGCAGGCTGGCAGTCCCCAATCTCGTCAAAAAAAATCAGGTCTTTCTCGATGTCGACACTTGCATCGAAATTTGCCTCCAGAGATTCAAGTATGGTCATGGGGGTCAAGCCCCTTTCAAATGATTTCGACAATTCAGGGTCGTTTTGAAAATCGAAATGCCAGACCCGGCGGAAATGTTCTGGGCCAAACAGGTGTTTGACCGTATAGGTTTTCCCGACCTGCCGTGCGCCGTCAAGCAACAGAGGGTCGCGTTTTGACCGACTTTTCCATTCCTTCAGGCGATCTGTTATTTTTCGCGACAACATGGAAATAAAGATAGGAAAATCATCGTGTAACACCTAGACATATTGACATAAAGATTGTTTTTCTGCAACTTTTATGTAGGTAAAAATTGTATTTTTCCATATTAAACACACATAAAATATGGAAATTTTTAAGAAAAAGCTGCCGTTCTTAATTTTAAAGCCACACTTTTATGACCCTATATATGCAATTTCTCACATTTTGATCATCATAAAAGCGGGAGTAGATGAGTGCCAAAGAATGCCACATTCTTTAATTTTGATTCGCATTGAAAATACTTTAACGGGACGGTAGTGATTCAATTAGGTAAAATGGCCACATGCTAAAAACTTTTTCATTACTCAAGCGATATATTCGCGGTGTCTGCTATCTATAAAACCCCCTCCTAGTTGCATTGCCTATGACCTCTTACATTTCTGGCGAACCCATTCGCCCAAACAAACTGGTCGAATTCACCTACCGCATCATGGATGAAAGCGGGCAGGTCCTGGAACAAATCGATTTGCCTGTCTCCTATGTTCACGGCAGCGAGTGCGGCCTGTGGCAACGGATAGAAACGGCGATGGAAAACCGGCGGGCAGGCGATACCGTTGAAGTCATGATTGAACCCGAGGACGCTTTTGGCGACCTGGACCCGGACTTGCAGTTGACGCAGAGCCTGTCCGATGTCCCGGAGGAGTTTCACCATGTGGGTGCCGAAGCAGATTTCGAGAACGAGGTAGGGGAAATCCATCGATTCCGGGTGATTTCCATCGACGGAGACCAACTGACTTTGGACGGCAATCACCCCCTCGCGGGAAAAACTCTGAAGTTTTTCCTCAATATTCTGAAGGTACGGGACGCGACCGAAGAAGAGATTCATAATCCGGACGAATTGAATTCTCCCGCCCTGCACTGATGGCAAGACGCAAGCGGTTGCGTGTGGCACTGGGGGTCGCGCTGGCTACCATCCTCATCCTTATTTCAGCTTTGACGGCGGCCCTTTATTTGAGTCGCCCGCAGATTTCCGGCGCAGCCGCAATCTCAGGGCTGGATTTCCCAGTTTCCGTGTCCCGTGACTCCATCGGACATACCACGGTCCAGGCTCAATCCCGACTGGATCTTGCCCGGGTAGCGGGATTCGTCCATGCTCAGGAACGCTTCCTATCCATGGATACCCGCCGCCGGCTCGCCGCAGGCGAGTTAGCCGCTTTGCTTGGACCCTTTGTTCTGGAAGAGGATCGTGAAATCCGACCTCATCGTTTTCGCGAGCAGGCACGGAAAATCGTCGCCGGGCTCTCCGAAACCGAACATGCCATCCTGCAAGCCTATACCGAAGGGGTCAACCAGGGGCTGGACGCACTTCCTGTCTCGCCGTTTCCCTATGTCCTGTTCCTATCCCGACCCGACCCGTGGAAGCCGGAAGACAGCATTCTGTCACTTTTTGCCATGCACCTAGTCCTCCAGGGCGGGCACTGGAAATACGACTCCGTAGTGGGGTTTCTGCATGAAACCTTTGGAGCCGATGTCGCAAACTTCCTGGCACCGGTCGGAACTCACTACGATGCCCCGCTGGATGACACCCCGATACCGCTTTTTGCCTCGCATGTGCCCGAATCGCATGAAATAGACCTGAGCGATACTTCCCTAGATCCGGAACATCTCAAAGACGTCCGGATGTCCTGGGAAAACCCCGGTAGCAACGCCTTCGCTGTCAGCGGCGAACTGACCTCTCACGGCAGTGCCCTGCTTGCCAACGACATGCATCTGGTTCTGCTGGTGCCAAATATCTGGTACCGGATGCATTGGCAATGGAGCGATGCCGGAAAGGAGCATATGGCCAGCGGCCTTACCCTCCCGGGGCTCCCATGGCTGATTGCCGGCAGCAACGGGCAAATCGCTTGGGGGTTCACCAACAGCAATGTGGACAGCCAGGACTTGATCGTGTTGGACCCCGAGGAGCCTTCGCTGACTATGGTCGAGGAGGTGCTGGAAGTCCTCCTGGGAGTGGACGAGAAGTTTGCATACGAAGTCTCTGATTGGGGACCTGTAGTCAGTGAGGACTCCCAAAACCGGAAGCGTGCTTTGCGCTGGGCTTCTTACTGGCTGACAGGGGATCATATCAATTTCAGCCAAGTCGAAGTCGCACAAGACCTACGCTCTGCAATGACCTTGTTCCAGCAATCCGCGATCCCTTGGCAAAATGTTCTCCTCGCTGATCGTGAAGGCAATATCGGCTGGACCATTGCCGGGACCTTGCCCAAACGCAAAGGCTATAGCGGCCGGGCCCCGATCAAGAGCGATGTGCTCGAAAGCCATGCCCCCCAGTGGCTGTCTCCGGATGAATACCCTGTAGTCCTCAACCCTCCCGGCCAGCGTCTCTGGTCGGCCAACAGCCGCCACATCGGTGGCGAACAGTATGGGTTGCTGGGTGATGGCCGCTACACTTCTGGAATGCGGGCCCAGCAGATTCGAAATCGCTTGAGAGAAAAAACCGCGTTCAACGAATCTGACTTATTGGCTTTGCAGCGCGACAATCGGGCCGACTACCTAGATGAATGGCGACCCCGGCTGGAGCGGGCAATGAACGAGGCCAGCATCGCTTCTCTGGTGGAGCGTCACCGCATCCGCGAATGGCTTGCCGAATGGGATGGACACAGCAATGCCGACAGTGTTGGTTATCGGATTATTCGGACCTTCCGGAAGCGCGCCCACGAACTCTTCCTGCTGGCACTCCAGATCCGGTTGGGTTTGTTCCCGGACCGACATACCCGGCACCTGCGGTGGCAATTGGACGGTCCTTTGACCCGCATCTTGGACAGCGGGGCTCAGAATTTCCTGCCCAAGGGCATGCAGAATTGGGATGAATTTCTGGCACTTGCGCTGAAACTGACCATCGAAGACATGACAATGGGAGGACGAGACATGGCCGATGCGACTTGGGGGGCACGCAACTACGCCCGGATCCGCCACCCGTTATCCCATGCCCTCCCGTTTCTCGGAGGATTACTGGATGCGCCATCATCCCCCTTGTCTGGCGACCTCAATCTTCCACGTGTCGAACACCGGGCATTTGGGGCCTCACATCGCACGGTTGTTTCTCCCGGCCGAGAAGAAGAAGGAATCATGAACATGCCCACCGGGCAGTCGGGCCACCCCTTGTCGCCGTTCTACAACGCTGGGCACAACGACTGGCTGGAAGGAAAGCCGACCCCGTTTCTGCCGGGGCCTGCTCTGGCCACAATGACGCTTACGCCGTCAGAACACTGACGATCCCAACTCGTTGACGGCTTGGAGCATCTCCGGGTCGTCGGTCAGTGCTTGGGAGACTGCGCTGGTGCAGGCCGCCACCGGGTCCACTCCCGACTGAATGAGTTTCCCTGCATGGACCAGAAGCCGTGTGCTGGCACCTTCGTCCAGGCCGTTGCCTTTGAGGTTGCGGGTCATTTCAGCAAACTTGACCAAAAGTCTGGCGGTCTCGGCATCTACTGAAGTTTCTCGAATTACGATCTTCTGTTCGATTTCCGCTTTGGGGTAGTCGAACTCCAGTGCAACAAACCGCTGCCGGGTGCTCTGCTTGATATCCTTGAGGACGCTCTGGTAGCCCGGATTGTAGGAAATCGCCATGCAGAACTCGTCCGGGGCCTCCAATAACTCGCCATGTTTTTCCATCGGGAGGACCCGGCGATCGTCGCACAGAGGATGGATGACGACCGTGGTGTCCTTGCGTGCTTCCACCACTTCGTCGAGGTAGCAGATGCTGCCGGAGCGCACGGCTCGGGCCAGCGGCCCGTCTACCCAGACTGTTTCGCCACCTGAGATCAGGTAGCGCCCGACCAGATCCGAGGAAGTCAGGTCATCGTGGCAGGATACCGTGATCAGCGGACGCTTGAGCCGCCACGCCATGTATTCCATGAAGCGGGTCTTCCCGCAACCGGTTGGCCCCTTGAGGAGGACCGGCAGCTGGTTTTTCCAAGCGGCCTCGAATACCTCAATTTCTGAGCCGATTGGCTCGTAGTAGGGTTCTTTTTCAACCGTATACTCTTCCGGCTTCAGCGTTCGTGCCTGAGTCATTCCGAATCCATGCAGGTCGTGCGTCCATTGTGAGAGTGGTGGCGCATCCTGTCAACAGAAGTCTGCTGCAATCGTGCAAATTATTGATGTGGCTCGAAAAAAACAGATGCCCGAAGGGTGTCTGCTTGTTTGGTCTGCCATTCGGTTAGACCGTGTTGGGAACAGCATGCCTATCAAGCACTCTAAATGTCCACTTTTATGGTGATAGAAATGTAAAAAATAATATTTATATGGTGATAAAAGTGTAAGTGTTTGGATTGATTCTTTGCTACACTACGCGTGCGTTCTTTGCAAAGGTGCTGAAACATGCTGTCTCGCCTCATTGAGAGCAACTTAGAGGAATGGCGGCAATTGCCAGAGCGCGAGCCTGTGCTTCTGGACGGTGCACGTCAGGTCGGCAAGACCTTCCTCATCACCAAGATCTTCGGACCGAAGTGGTTTCGCAGGGTCATTCACCTGGATTTCCGCGAACAACCAAAACTTGCCCGACTGTTCGCACAGGGACTTGCCCCGGAAACCGTTCTGAAGAACTTGGCCACGCATCTCGGCTCGGACATTGACCCCGAGCAGAATCTTATCTTCTTCGATGAAGTCGGAGAATGCCAGCCTGCCGTTGATTCGCTGAAATACTTTGCCGAAAGACTGCCCAGGGCTTTCGTCTGTGCATCTGGTTCCAATCTTGGGCTGCTGGATTCCTTCCCGGTCGGCAAGGTTCACTGGCTGACCCTGCCTCCACTATGTTTTGAGGAGTTCGTGATGGCGTCCGGCCGTGACCGGTTGCTTGCGGCATTCCGGGAGCGGGACCGCTCCCCCGTGGTTCACGATCAACTGTGGGAATTGCTTTTGGACTACTATTTCGTAGGAGGCATGCCGGGGGCCGTTAGCCACTGGTTTGGCACTTCTGGGAAGATCGTGGCTCGAATTCGGAGCGTCCGGGAGATTCAGCGACGTATGATCGACGGATTCCGAAATGATTTCGGCAAGTCTGCCGGGCGCATTCACGCCCAACACATTGATGCCGTCTTCACCGACATCCCGCGGCAACTTGCTGCGAGCCGGGACGGATCCGTGCAACGCTATCGGTTCCGGGACGTCATTGAGAAAAAACGCCGTTACGCAGATCTTCAGAGTCCCATCGACTGGCTGGTGGCGGCCCAGTTGGCTCAGAAATGCCACCTGATTTCCGGCAGGCCCCAGATGCCCCTGCTGCCGCAATCCAAACAGAATGCCTTCAGGCTATACCTATCCGATGTTGGCCTGCTCGGCCACATGCTGAATCTGGACTATGCAGCCCAACATCGACAGGATACCTGCTTTAAGGGTTTCGTCGCTGAGAACTTCGTGCAGAACGAGATTCATACCCATGTCGGGCGTCACACTTACGGTTGGCAGGGTACCCGGGCAGAAATTGAATTTCTGCACCATGGGCGCCGTGGCGACATAATCCCTGTAGAAGTCAAGAGTGGGGCGCGCACCCGTGCGCGCAGCCTGCGTACCTATCTTGAACAATACCGTCCCCGCTGTGCGGTCAAGCTGGTCGGAAACGTTGGCGGGAAAGGTGATGGCGTGATACAGACCTGGCCCCTGTACCATGCGCAGTTTCTGCACGACCTGTAAGTCCATAGGGCTCACACTGTATTGACCAAGTTTTGATCTCCGCTATTTTCCAGAAAAACAGGCGCCCCGAAGGGCGCCTGCTTTGTTTGGTGTGCCTCAGTTGGACTGTCTTAGTCGAACCAGTGCACGATGCCCACTGCGAACATTTCGATTTCATTGCCCGGTGAGGCGATCCCGGTACCGGTGACACCCTGACCGTAAGCGCCGTTGTCGTCGTTGTTGACTTCGGAGTAGGTCAGGCGCAGTTCCGTGCCGGCCGGCATGGTGTAGAAGATGCCCACGTTGAAGGCGTCGGCCGCGGTCTCGTCCCAGTCGCCCGAGCAGGATGCGCAGGAGACCTCAAGATCGTCCGCGTCCATGTAGGAGAAGCGGAAGTCGATGGGACCGCCGAACTTGATCTTGCCGGACACCATCCAGGCGTCGCGCTCGATCTTGACGTTCTCGCCCATAGTCATTGCAGCTCTGTTAGCAGCTGCGCTGACTGCGGGTTTGGCCGGTACAGCCTCTGTCATCCCGGCTTTTTTCTCAGCAGCCGCTGTAGCCATCTCGACCAAAAGGTCGTATTGGGCCTGGGCGTTTCTCTGAGCTACAGTGCCAGCGCCAGTTTGGCCGACAGCCACGTCCAAGTTCGGAGGCTGTATGCCTGCGTCCTCGGTTGTCGCATCGTTATTGTCATCCGGAACCGTGTCGCGGGCGTTGTTCAGAGCCTCGATCGCAGCCTTAAGCACATTCTGCTGCCCGGCAGTAGCGGTATCAGTATCCGCCAAGACGTTGAGATTAAGGTCAGTACACGTCGAGGGAGTAGTGGCAGCACAACTGCCCGCGGCCTTGCTTTCGTCCGCCGCCGTCAAGGGATCGTCCGCCGGAGCAAAGCCGGCCGCCGCTAGAAGGGTAGTGACATCACCCCACGCGGTTCCCTCGACACCGGTTTTGAGTGTATAAGGAGCGGCCTCGCTGGTAGCGTCTGGGTTGTAGAACAACTTACGCACAAGATCAAGGGTCTTCTGAGCCTTGACGTCGTTCTCGTCGACCTCGGCCTGCATAGCCGGAGTACCCGGAACCGCCGGAGTCCCGACAATCTTGCTCCCGTCGTGATACAGGTCGTAGGTGGAGGTGAAAGAACCAAGATAGAAAGCTCCCATTACTTCATCGACGCTGGTCACGCCGTTGAACTCGTACTCCAGGGTCTCCCACATCGCCGAGATCTGAACGCTCATGCCATCACCCATGTCCATGATGTAGCGGCCCGCCACGCGCAGGCTCTCCGCGTCCGAACCGTCCATTTTTCCGCGAATTTTTTGCCGACTAGCGGTCCAGTCCTCGTGATCCTGCCAGGCCACCGCCAACCACAATGGGCCGTTGGTGTATGCCAGGCTGGACGAGCGAATCACCGGGTCCAGTTTGGCATTATTCCTTCCCCACGGCTGTTCATCTTCATATCCTGCAGTCCAGGCAAAGCGGAACACGAAGCCGTTCCAGTTCGGCGACCAATACTGGATGATCTCCTGCTGACGACGGTTGAAGCCGGTGTCTACACCGGTAGCATAGTCGGGATGTCGGTCCGGGTCGGAACGATTGTTCCAGTCGCCAGGAGAATGATACCAGGTAGAGCCACCGACCGAACCCATGATGCTGGTATGCGAGTCCCCGCCCGCGTCGTAGAACGGGTCGATCCACTGCGCCACGCCCTCGTTGTAGGGCAGCAGCCAGGTGGCAAACATGATCTCGCCCATCTGGGGATGAGACAGGCCGATCTTGGAGTTGCGGGTGCACCAGCCACCCTGACCATCCCAGTGATTGTGGAGCGTCCATGACTCGCACTGGAGAGTGACGTGGATGCCGTTCATGCCGGTGTCCACGTTGGCACTGAAGCCGATGTTGGCCGCGTTTCCGGAAATTCGATCGTAACTGCGACCACTGTTTTTTTCGTCCACGAACTCCCAGGAATAGTTCTGCCAGCCGTATATGTTCCATGTTTCGGCTTGGGCTGCGAACGGGGCCGCCGCCAGGGCCAAAGCAATTAGAAATAATATAGGGGGGGTGAGGCAAAACGCGAGAGAAAATCAGTCTCCCGGTGTGTATGTCGGACCTCCGGACAAAAGCAGGCCCGCCATTCTCGCGCCGGCGGATTCAAATCAGAAACTCCTAATATGCCCCCTTTATCACAATAGAATCAATCGGTTCGGATACATTGAAAATACTTTTCAGTATGTGTAGTTAGGCCGGTTGTTCGCCGAACAACCGGGGAATAGGATCATAAGAAAGGTCTGTCAGAGAATTATGTACAATGGCGAGACAATAAACGGCATGAGGGCCGACAAGAATGAGCGCACCCACGGATTCTGTTCTCAAACGTCATCACGAACAAATGATGAGTCGGGGTGGCGGAGACAGCGCGCCTGCCGCATCCAGTTCCAGTTCCGATTCCAGCTCTAGCAGTCAGGGCGGTGGCGGAATTTGCGGCTGGCTGAAAAGACTGTTCGGCGGCTGAGCCGCGACAAAACTTTCTGATGTGACGCCTGCCCGGCAGGGCAGGCTTTTATTCTTCGATTTCGTAGGTGCCGGCGACCGCGCCGTCGCTCACTTCAAACTGGCGTTGGTCCAGGTACGCATTGCGCACCAGCGCGTATTCGTCCTCGGTGATGCCTTCCACGGCTTCCTCGGTGTCCAACAGGTCGGCACGGTAGTCGATGGCCCGGAGACCGAGAGCCGCCACCCGGACTTCGCTGTCATCCGCCCAGGTGAAAGGATTCAAGGCAAAGTCGACCGGCTTGGCGATCGTGTCGCGGACCGTGCTGGGCCCCAGGAACGGCAGCACGAAATAGGGTCCGGGCTCGGCCCCCCCGGCACCCAGGGTCTGGCCGAAATCCTCTTCCGATTTCTTGATCCCGATTTCCGTGGCGACGTCGACGAATCCCAGCAACCCGGCCGTGCTGTTGATGACCAGGCGGGCAAGGGAGTTGGCGGCTTCACCCGGCTTGCCCTGCAGGAAGTTGTTGAAGCAGTTCCGGACATCGCCGATATTGGAGAAAAAGTTGGTGACGCCTTGGCTCACCGCTTCCGGAGCTATCGCGTTGTAGGCGTCAGCGGCCGGTCTCAAGAAGATCGAATCGAAGCCCTTGTTGAATCCATAAACCGCCCGGTTGTAGCCCTCCCAGGGGTCGCGCGGATCGCCAGCTCCATGGTTGTCCGCCAGCGCGGAGCCGGAGAATGCCAGCAGGCAAATTAAAGCGATCGCGGAACGGCGGGAGCGTTGGGGCATGGATACTTGTACGCGGGCTATAGCGGAAGCATGCCTATTATACCTTGCCTGCCCAACAGGTTGTCCAGCGCGGACCGCCCGCCTGGAATCGCTTGGTTGACCACTCAACCTTTTCCCGGAGGCCGCAGGCGCAGGCCGGACAGCCGGATGAATCCGGCGGCGTCGGCTTGGTTGAACCGGCCCCGGTCGTCCTCGAAGGTCGCCTGGGCCGGGTCGTACCGGCTGTTGGGGGACTGCCGGCCTTCCACGGTGACCGCGCCCTTGTACAGGCGCAGCCGGGCCTCTCCGCAGACCTCGCTCTGGGAGTGGTCGATCAATTGCTGCAACGCCTCGCGTTCCGGACTGAACCAGTAGCCGTTGTAGACCAGGGCCGCGTACTGCGGCATCAGCGCCTCCTTGAGGTGCGCGACTTCGCGGTCCAGGGTCAGCGACTCGACCGCCCGGTGCGCAGCCATCAGCACGGTCCCGCCCGGGGTTTCGTAGCATCCCCGAGACTTGAGGCCCAGGTACCGGTTCTCGACCATGTCGACCCGGCCGATGCCGTGGCGGGCAGCGGCCGCATTGACGGCTTCCATTAGCGCAGCGGGGCCCAGCGCCTCGCCGTCGACGGCAACCGGGTCGCCGTTCTCGAATGCGATCCGCAGGGTCTGGGGTTCGTCCGGTGCCTGCTGCGGGTCCGTGGTCCAGCGCCACATGCCGGCGGGCGGAGCGGCATCCGGGTCTTCCAGCACGCCTCCCTCGTAGGAGACGTGCAGCAGGTTGGCATCCATCGAGTAAGGGCTGCCGCCGTCCGGATTCTTCTCCACTTCGATCCCGTGCTCCTGGGCGTACGCGAGCAGGTCGGCCCGGGAGTTGAGGTCCCATTCCCGCCAAGGGGCAATGACCGCCAGATCGGGATTCAGTGCCCGTGCGGACAGTTCGAAGCGCACTTGGTCGTTTCCCTTCCCGGTCGCACCGTGAGCGATCGCGTCGGCACCCGATTCCTGAGCCGCCTTCACCATTCCAGCCGTAATCAAGGGCCGGGCAATGGCAGTGCCGAGCAGGTACTGTCCCTCGTACAAGGGATTGGCACGCAGCATCGGGAAGATGTAGTCGCGGGCGAAAGTCTCGCGCAGGTCCTCAATCCGGATATCCTGGACACCCAGCGCCTGGGCCCGCTGCCGGGCCGGCTCAAGGTCTTCCTGCTGGCCAAGGTCGGCGGTGTACGTCACGACCTCGCAGTCGTAGCGCTCCTGCAGCCATTTCAGGATAATCGAAGTGTCCAGGCCGCCCGAATAGGCGAGCACGACTTTTTGGTATTGAGGCATGGTGGCGGAATCCGGCAGGGTGCCTACAAAAACTATATTATATGGGGAGTTATCGAGATTATTTGACAGGGAAAAACCATCCCATCATAATCACTACATGAAGGTCCACCGCACCGTCCGCTACCGCCTGCATCCGGGTTCTGCAAGAAAGAACCGGCAACTGCACGGCACCGCCGGGGCCTGCCGCTTCGTCTGGAACCACATGGTCGGGTTCCTGTGGGCGGTCGCCTGCGAAGTGAACGGCAGGCCCTATGCCATGCGGGCGGTCAACTGATCCGGCCGGACACGCATCATGAGCCGCACATTGAGCCCAGGGCGCGGGAGGCCGGTCCGGAGAATCCTCGGCGGGAATTTGTGGTGCATGCCAGGGAGCAATCTCTCCAGCATGCCGACCCACGAATATAGACAGAGGAAGCTCCACGACGGAGACAGGTCAGGTGGTACCCAACCCACGGATATCAGAGTGATAGACCGTCGCCGTATGATCCTCCCGCGCCCTGGGCTCAGTGTGCGGACTACAACCTTATGCAGAATGTTACTATAACTAACGACAGATCAAATCCATATCAGTTCCCTATTATAGGTGTTGGGCCTTGATGCGGGGGAGGGAAATGACCGGAATCAGCCTGGAGAACCGGTTTCGCGGATTTCTTCCGGTCGCCGTGGACGTGGAGACGGGAGGCCTGGTCCCGGAGACCGATGCGCTGCTGGAGATCTCGGCCGTGCTGTTGCGCATGGACGCCGAGGGCAACCTGTTTCCGGAGGAACCGCTTGCCTTGGCGGTTCGCCCGTTCGAAGGGGCACGCATCGATCCGGCCTCGCTCAAGCTGATCGGCATCGACCCGCATGACCCGGAACGCGAAGCCGTGTCCGAGAAAGAAGCGCTGGAGACCGTGTTTAAGGCGATTCGCCTAGCCGTTCGCGAACATCACTGCCAGCGAGCTGTGCTGCTCGGTCACAACGCGGCCTTCGACTTGGCGGTCGTGAACGCGGCCTGTGAACGCTGCCGGATCAAACGGAATCCGTTCCACCCGTTCAGTACGCTGGATACGGTCAGCCTGGGGGCCGTGGCATTCGGGCAGACGGTGCTGTCACGGATTGCGGAACAGGCGGGCTTGGGCTGGGACGAGGACCGGGCGCACAGCGCCCGCTACGATGCCTGCATGACGGCGCGCGTGTTCTGCAGCATCGTCAACCGCTGGCAGGACGAATACCGGAGGCTGGCCGACGAGGCCCGCCGCATGCAGGCGGAAGAGAAATCAGCCGACTGACTCGGCGCTGCCGCCGCGCGCCTCGTGCACCATCTGCTGAAGCTCGCCTTTCTCGTGAAGCTCCAGCGTGATGTCGCAGCCGCCGACCAATTCGCCGCTGATGTACAACTGCGGAAAGGTCGGCCAGTCGGCGAACTTCGGCAGGTCCTGGAAGATTTCCGGGTCCATCAGGACGTTGACGTAGGCGAATTCCTCGCCGCATTCCATCAACGCCTGCGCGGTGCGGCTGGAGAAGCCGCACTGCGGCATCTGCGGCGTGCCCTTCATGTACAGGATCACCGGGTTGCCGGCGACCTGCTCGCGGATCCGGTCCAATGCGCTCATTTCGGCTCTGCCGCTTATTCGCCGGTCGTGGGATCGATGACCGCCCGCACTTCGGAGATGCGGTTGGCCGGGAATCCGCCCTGTTCGGCGTGCTCGCGGATGGCCGCCTCGTTGGGGGCGATGTAGGTGCAGTAGACCTTGTCGTCGGTCACGTAGCTTTCGACCCACTGGATCTGCGGGCCCATGGCATCGAGGATGCTGCAGGACTTTTGGGAAATGCCGTGCAGGTCTTCGGCCGACAGGTTGCCGGCGCCGGGAATCTCGCGTTCGATGATGTATTTAGGCATGGTGTTTGACCTGAAGTTTTCGT